>WTGX01000034.1 GCA_011523385.1 Nitrospira sp.
CGGCGGGGCCGCGGGCTCCGGCACGGTGGCCTTCGCCATCCTGGAGCCGCTGCCGGAGATTGCCATCACAGCAAAGACAGCGTCCATCACCGAGGGCACGGGGGCGACTTTCACGGTGACCACGAACCGGGTTCCGGGGGCGGACCTGACGGTCAACCTTACCGTGTCGGAAGCCGCTGGCAGCGACATGGTGGCCGCCGATGACGAGGGCGCGGCCACGGTGACCATCCCCAAGGGCAAGACCGAAGCCGCATTCACCGTGGCGACGGTCAACGACAACCGGGACGAGCCCAACGGCACAGTGACCGCCACCCTGACTGCCGACGGCAGCAAGGACACCCGCTACACGGTGGCCGCGGCGCCGAAGGACGCCGCCTCGGTCTCCGTGGCCGACGACGACGCGGCGAGCGCCGTCACCCTCTCCATCGAGGACGCGCAGGTCCGGGAAGGCGACATGATCACGTTCCAAGTGGAGCTGTCGGCCCCGGCGCCGCACGAGGTGCGGGTCCGGTGGAACACCTTCGCGGGGACGGCGAAGTTCGGGTACGACTTCGAGTTCGGCTCGGGGATGCTCCGGTTCCGTCCTGGGGTACTCAGGCAAACCATCGACATCTTCACCATCGACGACCTCATCGACGAGGCCCCGGAGACCTTTGAGGTGGAGCTGCGCAATGCGCAAGGGGCGACCATTGCGGACGGGGTGGCGGTGGGCACGATCGTGAACTCCGACCCGATGCCGCAGGCGTGGCTGGGCCGCTTCGGACGGACGGTAGCGCAGCAGGCCCTCGACGGGATTGCGGGACGGCTAACGGCGCCGCGCACCCCCGGACTCCACGGCACCGTGGCCGGCCAAGCGCTCACCGCGGTGTCCGGCGCCGCGGATGCCCCGCTCTTGGGGCCCTCCGGGCCGCTGACCCTCTCCGCCCGCGCACTCGGCCTTGACCCCATGCTGGCGCCCGCCGCGTCTCCGTTGACCGAGGCTGGACCGGGCCGGACGCTGCGCGACCTGCTGCTCGGCAGCCACTTCTCTCTCACCGGCGCGCCAAACGCGTATGGCGGAAGTGTTGCCCTCTGGGGGCGCGGGGCGCAGGCCACCTTCGATGGACAAGACGACACGGTCAACCTCGACGGCGAGGTCACCACCGGCATGCTGGGCGCGGACTATACCCATGGGCACTGGCTGGTCGGCCTGGCGCTGACGCAGAGCACGGGCACCGGCGCCTATGCCGACCCCAGGGACACACCCGAGCAGAGCTCCCGCCGTCGCGCGAACGGCTCGGTCGAGTCCACCCTCACCAGCGTCCTGCCTTATGCCGCGGTCCAAGTCGCTGACCGCCTCCGCCTCTGGGGGACGGCCGGCTACGGGGCCGGCTCGGTGACGGTGACGTCAACCACCGGAGCCGCCAACGCGGCTCCTCCTTCGCCCGACTCCAGTCAGGTGATACAGGCGGACACCGCCTGGCAGATGGCCGCCGCGGGCGGCCAGGGCACCCTGTTCGCCCCCACCGAGGGCAGCGGCCCCATGGTGGCGGTGACTTCGGATGCCCTGTGGACCCGCACCACCTCAGAGAAGACCGCGAGCCTCGCGGACTCGGATGCCGACGTAACCCGGCTCCGGCTGGGCCTCACCGGTCGGTGGGCCGTGGCCATGGACCATGGCGGCACGCTCACCCCGAAGCTGGAGGTCGGTGGCCGCCATGATGGCGGGGATGCCGAGACCGGCTTTGGGGTGGAACTCGGCGGCGGCCTCGCTTGGACCGAGCCGAAACTCGGCCTCAACCTCGACGTGACCGGCCGGACGTTGCTCACCCACCAAGCGGACGGGTTCCAGGACCAGGGATTTGCGGCGGCGCTCCTCTTCGACCCGGACCCGATTTCGACCCGCGGTCCGTCACTGGCGTTGCGCCAGGAGTGGGGTGGCAGCGCCACTGACGGCCTGGCCGCGCTGTTCGCGCCTACTCCGCTCCTTGCCCAAGGCCCCGCGGGGGCCCTGTCCAGCCGCTGGACCGCCGAGGCCGCGTACGGCCTCCCGGCCTTTGACGACCGCTTCACCAGCAGCCCGCACGTGAACCTGGGCCTGGCCGCCGGCACCCGGGAGTATGCGCTCGGCTGGCGGCTCGTGGCGGCATCGGCGCAAAGCGACGGGCCGACACGGGCGATCGGCTCGGGGACGGCTCTTGCGTTCGACCTCACGGCCTCGCGGCGCGAGACCGACGGCACACAGCCCGACCACGGGTTCCGGTTAGAGCTCAGTGCCCGGTGGTGAGGCGCCGCCGGCCGGCCGTGATTGCCGGGGGCCTGGAATCCTCGTCACGCGCGCGGCGCCACAGGCGGAGAGGCCGGGCTGCTGATCCGGGTAAACCCCTCCCGGCTCACCCCCACCCGCTCATGGCCCCCAAAGACGCGACGGAACACCTCCACGATTTCGTGAAATTTCTTTAGCGTCGTCCATTCGGCGTAACCCGCCTCCCGTAACAGCCGTGGGAACGCCGTCTGCTTCGTCCGTTGCCCTTCTTTGCTCCCATCCCCGAGCAGGTAATGATCCAGGATGACCCGCGTACAGGCCTGCTCCAACTCACCGGCAAATCGCAGGGGATCGTCCAGCGGCAACAAGGGACTCACCGTGGCCACCGAATCCAACCCCGCGGCTCGCAGGGCGTGCAGGGCCTGAATCCGGGAACGGGGCGAATAGGCCTGGTTCGGAAAGGGAGCCGGCAATTTCGGTTTATCCGTTTCCACCGTAATGTGCACGCGCACGTCGCACCGTTGCTGAAGTTGTTGCAAAAGAGAAAGATCCTCGACCACCAACGGCGTATGCGATTGAATGGCCAGGACATCCGGCGGTCGCTCGACCATGGCTTGAAGCAACGCCCGCGTGCATCGCAGGGTCCGTTCCTGGGGCGGATAGGGCTCGGTGACGCTGGACATGAAAATCCTGATGGACTTGGGATTAGCTGGGGCCTTCAGCCGGTCATATTGCGCACAATAGGCTTGCACGGCTCCTGCCTTGACGTCCAGGAACCGTCCCCACGTCCGTCCCCGCACGTGATAGGGATTCCACTGCGCATAGCAATACACCCCGCAGAGCGTGTTGCCGAGCGCACAACCCCGATACAGGTTGATGGTATGGGTAAACCCTTGACCCAAGAATCCCCCCGTGGGATTCAGAATCGTTTTGCACGGAATCGCTGTGGGTTCCATGAGAGGTGTTCACGGGAATTGATGAAAAACGATAACCCGTATACTCTAGCAGAGTGAAGGTTGGATGAACCAGCAATGACACGTTTATTCTCAATGACGATGTGCTTGGGAGTCTTGGCCCTGGCCTTGTTCTCGCCGGCAGCGCAGGCCGAGGAACAGTGCCCTGAAACCCTGTCTCACCTGAGCGAAGAAATGGACGCGCTATTCAAAGGCGTGCACGTCAAGGAATTCAAACGCACGATGCGCTCCGTCTTGCAGGCGTCCATCCCCCGGGCCATACGGCGGGCCGACGGGATCAAGGCGCAAATGGCCTTTCTTCGGAAGGAAATTCAACACCAGGTCCGGGTGGAAAAAAGCGCCGACTTCATCGCCCGCGACGTCTCCGACAATCCGGACGGGCCGTTGAAACCGTGCAAGCGACCCGAGGAGACCGGATACTGCAACACCGTGGAGCGGTACTATATGGCAAAAGCCGCCAACCTGGCGAATCGCGCGTTTCTCAAAGCCCTGGAATGCTACCAGCGCCAGGGCTACCAGTAACGGCCTGCACGGCATGCCCTTAAGCGGGGCGTGAGGGAACTTGCTCCGGGCGGACCTGACCGGGAAGCGGGAACGTCTCGGGTTTTCCGAATGGAAGCGTTTCGACGTAGAGCGAGGTCGAGGGGAATGCAAACGCCGCGCCGTGGCCTTCGACAATTTCTTTGACCTTGTAGGCCAGACGCTCCTTACAGGCCAGCCATTCTCCCCACTCCGTGGTTTTGGTAAAACAGTAGAGCATGATATTGATACTGGAGGCGTCAAAGGCATCCACGAAGACAAACGTCTCGGTTCGTGCGGAATCCGTTTCAAAGTCCTGGTGGGATTTCAAATATTCCAGCATATCGTGAACGATCAGACGCAGTTGGTCCCGGGTCGTGCGATATTCGACACCGATGGTCCAATAAATTCTTCGATTGGTCATGCGGGAAAAATTCACCAGCGCTTCTCCCGCCAACCGCGAGTTCGGAATGGTCACCAGGGCTTTGTCGAATTGTCGAATTTTGGTGGCGCGAAAGCCGATGTCCTCGACGACCCCGTCCACGTCCGGTGTGCGTATCCAGTTGCCCTTCTCGAACATTCGATCCAGGAAGATGGTGAGTCCCGCGAATAAATTTGCAATGAACTCTCGCGCGCCCAAGGCGACGGCCATGCCGATCAGTCCCAAACTGCCCAGCAGCGCCGCCACGTTGAACCCCCACTCCTGAAACACGGCCGCGATCCCCAGGCAGATCACGACGAACTTGGCGAGTTTCACGAAGAAGCCCTTCATGGTATCGCGCATGCTGGAGCTGCCCAGCATGGCGATCCCGCGATCCATGAGGGAAGACAGGGGATCGATCGCCCGGAACAGCACCCAGAACAACGTCAGCGAGATCAGGGAGCGGATGAACGTGTCGAACGTGTCACTGGCGGCCGCGGACATGGGAAGGATCTGTCCGCCCAGGTAGAACCCCACGACCACAAACCCGAATTCCAGGGGTTTTTCCACGGCGTGGAGCACCAAGTCATCCAGTTCCGATTTGGTCTTCCTGGTCACGGTCCGGAGCGAGGACACCACGAACCGGAAAAAGACGCGGCGCAGGCCCAGAAAGACCAATACCACGAGAATGGCCGTCACGACGGCACCGAGGCTGACCCCGAGTACGCCCGTTTGCCATACCTCAGCGACGTGTATGCCGAAATCCATCATCGTGGGCCTTTCAAGACCGTTAATCCGCGTTCACGAATACCGTTTCCGTCACCAGAAGTCTATCTCACTCCTTACTTAAGAGTCCAGAACCGCGGCGACCGTTACAATCGACGGTTCGTCGCAAACCGGGACGTTCGATCTCCACGTTGACATGCTTGCAGCCGAAGGCTTCAAATTGGCGTTCCACAAAATGAGAAGCCATGCCGGGGAGGAGCATCCAAAGCGCGAGGCCGAGCGACGCCAATACCCCCAGACCCCAAACCACCTTGCCCCAAAAGGGAATTGAACGTTTGACCGCCATGATGAGATCGCAGCGAAACCTCGCGTCAGGCCTTCCGAACTTTCATGCCGTGGATTGGATTCGTGTCGAACATTCGATCCTCACGAGTGGGCATGCCCATTTGCCGCGCGTTGTGCAATCCCCGGCTTGTCGATCCCTGCGAACCCTCTACGACGACGACCGCTGGTTTCGATCCAGGATCGTCATGGGCCGGTATAATTTCGGACAGGGAGAGTACTCGTATTTTGCGTATCCGTTGCCGACGCTGGTTTCTCATATACGAACGCACTTGTATACGCATCTGGCCCCCATTGCCAACCGCATGATGGACCGTCTGAACCGCTCCCCGCGATACCCCGCAACCCTCACGGCCTTTCACAAAGACTGTCGCCGCCACGGACAAATCCAACCCACTCCCTTGCTGCTCCGGTATCACGGCGGAGATTTCAATTGTTTGCACCGGGACGTCTATGGCCCAACGCTCTTTCCCCTGCAAGCCATGGTCATGTTGAGCCGGAAAGGACAAGAGTTCGAAGGCGGTGAATTCGTGCTCGTCGAAAACCGGCCTCGACAACAGGCCCGCGTGACCGCGTTCAATCCGGATTTGGGAGACATCATTATCTTTCCCGTTCATGAACGGCCAGTCCGGGGGAAGCGCGGATACGTCCGGGCTTCGATGCGGCACGGGGTCAGTCCGGTCAGGACCGGTCAGCGCTACGTGCTGGGTGTTATTTTTCACGAAGCGCAATAGCTGATAAAACGGAAATTAAAGCACGGTTCCGCTCCCACTGAGGTCGGGGACGCCCCCGCCTTCCTGGAGCTTGAGGCAATTGTCAACATCGCTTTGACTAAATTCTCAACTCGAACGAAAATACCGGATTGCGACGGCTCGCGGTTTGCCGAAACGGTACGCGCCGTAGCGACTACCTTGTCTAGGAACCTCTGATTTATTGTGATAGCGGGATGCAGGGCAAGGCGTCCCGGAGCGAAACCCGAGGCTTATCATAAAGATAGGTGAGGGTTGAGCGAGGACACAACGCAGCCCTGCGCCCGATAGGGCATTAAATCAGAGGTTCCTCTAATGAAGATAGAGAATGCGCCACCCCATTGCCATCGATGATTCGCTAAACAGGAGGCACGACATGACCGGCAACAAAGCACAGAAGGGGTTTCTCCACGTCCTCAAAGATTCTCGCCCTCGATGGGTTCTGATCGCAGGAGTCCTGCTGCTCTTTGTCAGCATTCAGACCGGCATGACCCAGGCAGATTCTTCGTCAGGCTCAGGGCACGCTCCCTTTCAGCTGACCCTCCCGTTGGGATTGGACAAAGACAGCCTCGTGATCCCCGAGGACAACCCCCTAACCACAGAAAAAGTGGAACTGGGGAAACTGCTCTTCTTTGATAAACGGTTGTCGGCAAATGATACGATCGCCTGTGCAAGCTGTCACATGCCGTCCCTGGCCTTTACGGACGGGCAACCGGTCTCCGCGGGCATTCATGGACAAAAAGGCGGACGCAGTGCTCCGACGGCCATCAACCGGGTCTTCAGCTCGGCCCAATTTTGGGATGGGCGGGCAGCCACGCTCGAGGAGCAATCCGTTGGGCCATTCGCCAACCCCATCGAGCATGGATTCAAGGACCACGACGAACTCGTGGCCAAAGTGAAGGGCATTGCCGGCTATGGCCCTTTATTTGAACGGGCCTTCGGCTCGCCTGCCATTACGACTGAGCTGATCGGCAAAGCCATTGCCAGTTTTCAACGCACCCTCCTTTCCGGGAACAGCGCCTATGACCGCTTCACCATGGGAAACGAGGAGCAGGCGTTATCGGCCAACGCCCAAAACGGGCTTCGTGTGTTCCTGGGGAAGGGACAGTGTCTCCGCTGTCATTTCGGATTCAATTTTACGGACGAGCAATACCATAACCTTGGGGTCGGCTCGAACAAAAAGGAGAGCGACGTCGGTCGCCAGGCCGTGACGAAGAAGGCCGAAGACACGGGCGCGTTCAAAACGCCGACTCTTCGTGAAATCGCCAAAACGGCACCCTACATGCACGACGGCAGCCTGGCGACTTTGCGCGAGGTGGTCGATTTCTACGATCAGGGCGGAATCCCGAATCCCCGGCTTGATCCGGTAATCAAGCCCTTGAAGTTGACGGAGCAGGAAAAGAAAGACCTGGTGGAGTTTATGGAGTCACTGAACGGGGAGGGTTGGAACGTCACGCCGTCAACCCAATTCCCCCGGTAGGAGACGAGTCTTGACGACGGCTTACCGCACGCCGGATAACAAGGCTCCGCTGAACCGTCCCTGATACACCTCGGTGACGGGACCTTTCAGGGTCAGGCTGTACTGGGCATCCACCGTGATGTCCAGTCGGCCGCCGGGAGCCAGCACCTTGACCGGACTTTTCACCAACCCCAAGCGAACCCCCGCACTGGCCACCGCGCAGGCGGATGAGCCGGACGCCTGCGTCTCTCCGGCACCCCGCTCCCAGATCAAAATGGACACGGCGTGAGGGCCCGTGGGAAACGCCAGTTGCACGTTCGTGCGCTTGGGAAAGGTGGGATGGGTTTCCAATTCCGGTCCCATGCGAAGTAGATCCTCTCGCGTCCACGGCCCGCCCCGGTCCCTGAACACCACACAGTGCGGGTTGCCGACACTCACCCCTGTGAATCGCAGGGACTGCCCGACGGCCTTGATCGGTTGCATGATCAACTCCGGGGCTTTGATGGTGCAGGGCAAGTCCCTCGGACTGAACGAGGCCCGCCCCATATCCACGGTTGCGCCGTTCACCCGCCCTTTCCCGTCCAACGTCAATTCCACGCGGACGAGCCCACCTTTGGTTTCAACTGAAAAAGACCGGCGCTTCGTCCTTTTCGTGGCATAGAGGAAACAGCCGAAAATGCGCAAGCCGTTTCCCGACTTTTCCGCTTCACTCCCATCCGGGTTGAAAATCCGCAACCCGAAGTCGGCCTTTTTGGAGGGCACCAGGGCCAGGATCCCGTCACTCCCCACCCCCCAATGTCGATCACAGATTGCCCGAATGGTTTTGGCGGTCAGTTTGAACGTCAACTGTGCGGGCTCAAGGGCAATATAATCATTGCCCAACCCGTGGCCTTTGAAAAAGGTATTGCTCATTGTCTCTCGCAATCACTACGCATGTCGTTGTTTTCGCCACATTAACACTCCCATGATAAAAATCCACACGGTCAGGAGACTTGAGAAACTTGCGAATAAAACATTGGTCACTAAGACTGAAAGGCCCATATAGGCTTGCACGGTGCCATCTACGAAAGAAGCGATACCTAAAACCACCGCCACCCATCCTAACCACTGAGGAAAGCTGGCACTCTTAGCTACCGCCAGTCCGAACAGACTAAAGGTCAGTCCGAAGAAGACGATGATGTACACGCTAAAAAGACCGACATCGATCTCCTCCATGGCTTCAGCCACGCGTAAGGCGATTGCCTTTTCTGCTTCAGGTGCGCTGGCCCACGCGGCATGAACGACCTTGGAAGTTATCCCGTCCAAGGCCATGAGAACCACCCAGAGACTCGTGCTCACCACAGCGAGGACATAGCCCAAGTATGCCCACGTTGCGCCAGGCCCAGTGAGGATGGAACGCTGAATGGCGATCAGGGCAGGCAGAAGAAGCACGCCTCCAAGGAGTAAGAGCAAGTGGTCTGTGACCCAAATGTTACTCTGGGCCACTGTCTCAATCTGGTTGACCGTTACCTGGATATTGGGCGAGCGTGGATGAACGATATTGGCAACCATGAACAGAATGGCGCCAATGATTCCGCACATGGCCCCAACCCGTATCAGAGCCCCGTTAACACTGGTGTCCTGTCCACTCATTGAATCCGACATCACGACCTCCTTTTCGGCAAAAAACCGTGAGCCCAACCTGACTACATGTCATCAAAATATTGAGCGACTTCAAGCTGACCCACTCGCTGTCAGACGAAACCCAACCGTGCTGAATGTTAGGGCCAAGATCCACACAACAGGGCCGACGATCCCAGGGAATAATGGGATAAGACCTGGCCCAACGATAAAAAGCAAAAACCCTATATCGGTCACGCTTACCACAGCCAAGTTCAGCCAATAGCCCACAGCGTCGTTTTTCCAATTGAGAGTGAGCGCAATCACGATGGCAAAGAGTCCCAGAAAAGCCAAGTTCCAGGCGTCTTGGAATATCCTTCCTTGGGCCAGAGCGAATTCAGTCGGAACCATGCCAGCTACAATAGAGACATCGTAGGACGCTTTCAGGTGCAGGAGGCCCCAAATCACATAGAGTCCTGCCCCAATCTTATGGGCTTCTTTTATCACGTAATTCTTCTCTTCTACCCTCCTGTGGTGGGCCAAAGCTCTTTATTTCTTGGCTGGGCTATGCCAGCAAAGGAAAAAGCGAAGAAACCAAGGTGCGGCTTTTCAATTTTCCCTTGACTCGTCTCATACGACCACGGGCCTGCTTTCCCAAGAAAGCAGGCCCGTGTGAATCGTGCGCATCATGCGCTTTATTTTTTCTACTGTTATTGACCCGCTAGTGGCGCGGCCTCTTTTCTTCAGGATGAGCCGTTGCCCGAGGGAGAATTCTCTTCTGGAATTCTGCTTGTTCCGGCTGTTACTTGGTCGTTCCGACCGTGTGCTTCTAAGCACGGTCCGGAAGTATCGCCTCTCGGCAACGATTTGAGCCCGCATTCCGAAGAAGGTGAAACCTTCGCTCGCTACGGGCCTTACGCTTTCGGTGGGCTGAGGTCATTCATGGTAGACCCCTCTTGTTTGGACCAATAATTTCAGGAGAAAATCCTATGCCTCTTTTGCTACGGAGTCAAGACTGTTTTTGGATAGCGCCGGATATTTTCCCGTCCTTGGCACAAGGCGTTCAGTCTTGATTCTTCCCTTCCCATGGCATATGCGCCCACCACGAGAAATCTAACCCCGTGGGCGGATAAGCTTTGCAACATCTCTTTGTAGTCGTCGTTCAACACCTTGCGGATCGGTCAAGCTCCATACCTCTGCCGTCAAGTCCCAGATCATGGACACCCGTTCGGCCGGTGAGCCGTCAACAAAGGGGGGGGCTTCCTTGGACATCTTTTTTAAAGCAATATATTGTTTTTGAACTCTCATACGTGCCTATTATAGTCCATGCGTCGTGGGTTTGGGAGATAAAAACCTGCCGGGGAAGGAGACTTGTCGTGAAAGCGATGATTCTCGACCATGATGGGGACGTGAGCACGGCTCCCTTGCACCTCCGGGAGGTGCCCATGCCGGAACCGGGACCCGGCCACGTGCGAGTGAAGGTGCGCGTGTGCGGGGTGTGCCGGACGGATTTGCACGTGGTGGAAGCCGAGTTGCCGCCTTCCACGAGACCCATTATTCCCGGCCATCAAACGGTCGGAGTCGTGGATCGACTCGGAGTCGACGTGAACACCCTCAACCCCGGTGACCGAGTGGGGATCGCCTGGCTCCAGAATACGTGCCGGACCTGTGAGTTTTGTACAGCGGGACGTGAAAACCTGTGCACGCACGCCACGTTTTCGGGCTATCACGTGCACGGCGGGTTTGCGGAATATGCGCTGGTGCCCGCACGCTTTGCATACCCCATTCCTTCGATATTTTCCGACGCGGAAGCCGCGCCGCTCCTGTGCGCGGGGATCATCGGGTACCGGGCGTTACGCCAGAGCCGGCTCAAGCCCGGACAACGATTGGGCCTGTACGGGTTCGGCGCATCCGCGCACATCACGATTCAGATCGCGCGGCACTGGGGCTGTCCGGTGTATGTCTTTTCACACCGGGAGGCTCATCAACGTCTCGCCGAACAACTGGGGGCAACGTGGGTGGGACATTCGACCGATTCACCGCCGGTCAAGCTCCATGCCTCGATCGTGTTTGCGCCGGTCGGTCACCTCGTACCTCATGCGCTGCAAGCCCTTGGCCGGGGCGGCACGGTCGCCATGGCAGGCATTTATTCGTCTGACGTTCCGTCGCTCGTGTACGACCGCGATCTGTTCCATGAACGGTCTCTCCAAAGCGTGACGGCTAATACGAGGCAGGACGGGCTGGACCTGTTCCGCATCGCGGCGGAAATTCCCGTTCGCACCCATACCCAAACTTTCAGGCTGGAGGAAGCGAACCAGGCCCTTCAAGCCCTCAAAGCCGGAACGATCAACGGCGCAGGGATCCTGACTATCGGATGACGGTGAGGGGCAGTAACCATTCTTATGACACCAGAACAGGAAAATAAGGCTGGCGAATTCAAGGCGATTCGCGAAGCTGTAGGCAAGACAACATTCTTGTCCTCTATCTTTTCTGATATCTTCTCTCTGCGCTTTTTGTAGTTGCAGTAGAATAAGAGCGCAAGAGATCTTTAGACAACCGGTTGGCGTCGCTCGTCGCTCTTAACACTGAGATAAGCGGAACTGGTTCACAAAAGGACGGGCCTCTATGCCAGTAGATTATGCTCGTCTTGGAAGAGAACTGGTCGGATTACCGTTGGGTAGTCTGGAATATGATCATGATTCGCAGCGAGATCCGTTGGCAGCTTATGCAGGTCGGGTTCGGGTATAGACTTGGCGATCTTCAGGATTTCTGCCCAGACGGGTGTTATCGATTTTCGCTTGGAGGGACGTCGAGTGGCGACCTTTTGGGGACTCTTGGGGTCACGATGCGGGGAGCGAGAAGATGACATATCAGGACAATTCTAGTTTTATTTCTCGCTATCTTCAAGCGTGACACCACGTCCGGCTCGTAGACTTCGCCTGGCCTTTTCAACGCGTTGGAGAAAGCGAGGATCGCGTTCCAGCCGATAATCGAACCATTCATCTTCTGATTCAAACCCGATCAACACGCCTGCCGGTTTGCCGTGCCTTGTGATCACGATTTTCTCTTTTTCAGCAAGTCGTAAGTATTTCGACAGGTCGTCTTTGACTTCTGACAGCGCAATTTCCTTCATGGTGATTCTCCATATTGCCTGAGCCACTCGTAAGTCTCATGTCGGGTTACGCTACGCCTGTCCTGAGCGTAGTCGAAGGGCTAACCCGACCTACCGCACTCAGTCCTGCCCCTTATTTGCAGGCTTTGTCGCCTGCGGTATGCCGAGACTGGCGAGACCTGCCGCGGCGCAAGTTTCATCCAAGTGCCCCCCCGGAGCACCACCGACGCCGATCCCACCCACGACTTCGCCTTCGAGTTCAATCGGCAGACCTCCGCCAAGGATAAGAATCTTTTCGTTCATGTCCCGCAAGGCCTGGATACTGGGAACCTTGGTGATGAGTTCGGCCAGGTGCAGCGTGGAACGACGCAAGCTCGCCGCGGTATAGGCCTTCCGAAAGCTGCTGTCCGTGGTATGCGGCCCTGCCCCATCGCCGCGCAACAGGACCTTCAGGTTCCCTCCGCGGTCGGCGATGGCGACGCTGACCTTGTACCCGCCTTCTTCACATTTGGCCAAGCCTGCGGCCGCGGCTTGTTGGGCCAATGCCAAGGGCAGCACTGCTTCCCTTGGTAGCCGTTCGGCCTCAGCAAGGCCGCCTACTGTCACACCTAATACCGTCGCCCCCATAAGACAGAGATTGAGGCCGGATAATCGGCCCGATTTGTTCGTCTTATTCATTGCCATACTTCCTTTCGTTTGGAGCGCCCCCTCACCCCAACCCTCTCCCACGATGGGGAGAGGGGGTTATACAACCCTACCGGCTCGACGAGCGAGTCTCCGCTTCTCCCGTCATCGGGACGAACGCGACCGGCAACAACTCTTTGCGCTGGATTCCCGACGACGTGTTGGTGAGAATGATCAGTTTTTGCAATGTCTTCCCCAGGGGCAGAATCATGCGTCCCCCGGGCGCAAGCTGATCCAGCAAAGGTTGGGGAATATGCTCCGGGGCCGCCGTGAGAATGATCGCGTCAAAGGGCGCCTCTTCCGGCCAACCCTGATACCCGTCACCCGCCCTGCTGGTGATATGGGAAATGCCCAACCTGTCGAAGGTGTGGCGCGCGCGTTGGGCGAGTTCCTCGACAATCTCAATGGTGAACACATTCACTCCCAGGTTTGCCAAGACGGCGGCTTGATACCCCGAACCCGTACCGATTTCCAACACACGTTCATCGCCGTTCAGGCCCAGCGCTTCGGTCATATAGGCCACGATGTAGGGTTGTGAAATGGTTTGGCCGAATCCGATCGGCACCGGGTGATCGTCATAGGCTTCGGTTGCATCCTCGGCCGGCACGAATTCATGACGAGGCACTTCCCGCAGGGCTCGGACGACGGCCCGGTCGCTGATCCCGCGCGTGAGGAGTTGCGCCTTCACCATGTGGTCCCGTTCACTTTGCCGGGGATAAGGATGCGCGAGGGGTTCGAATTCCATGCTGATTCCGGTTGCGGGCGTCATGAATGACAGACCGAGCAAGGCAATGACAGATAACGCAAAGATTGCCACAAGCAATCCTCCATTTTCACCTGAACCATCAAGCACGAATTTCTCCGCCTGCAGATTCGACTTATTGAACACCAGGAACCAGGCACAACCGGAGCTTATCTCAACGATTTCTTAGGAAACAGGGAACGGCCCGTCAAGCCCTGATAGGCTTCTTCCAGCGTCCCAACGCGTGAGACGTGCATGAGGAAAGGGGTGCGCCATTCGCCATCACCGGGATGTTGCTCATCAGGAATCAGGACCCGGTCCAGGCGTTCCGAATACGCTGCTGAAATTTTATACGGGATCCCGGCGACTTTCCCGATGTGGCCGTCCTCCGTAATCCTTCCGGTGAGCGTTCGACCATATACGATGGCCTCGTTTTTGGCTAGAGCCAGAACGCTTAACGCCACCATCGCCGACAGGCTATCGCCGTACAAGGTCAGCCCGGAGTATGGGAACGTCAAAACCACGGTCCACGAGTCATCCTGCAAATTCGCGGATCTTGCGACGCGGTCAATGGCGGTCGCCACGCCTTTTCTTGCAAGAGGTCCGAACCGGCCCGGGATTTTTCGAAAATGGACCTTGAGCCCATCGTGATCTGACCGTTGGTGAAAGTGAATCATCACGTACGTCACGATTCCAACGGGCTGCCTGGTCTTGTCCAGTGTCATCCCAAGTACGGGAATCGATTGGTGCAAAAACTGGCTCGGAGGCGGGGTTTCTGTAGCCGCGACGCGTGACCCCATCGACAGGATCGCCAGCGCAGCCATGATCCAAATCGTGAAATGCCGAAACATCACCCTCACCTTTATCCTCTCCCGTCAAGGGAGAGGAGATTTTTGTTATTGCTTTCTCATCAAACACAGATAGCGCAGGTAGTTGTCGAAGGGGACTTTTTCCAGTTTGTCGAAGGTGAAATGCGGTTCAAATGTACTCGCCAGTTCTTCCTTCCACAAAAGGGAGGTGATGGTTCCGGTGACCGGATTCATGAACGTGTTGGTCTTTCCAAACCGCGCTTCATCGTCACAGAACACGCACAGCATGAATTTTCCACCGGAGTTGAGAAGCGATGCCAATTGAAACGCGTATTCGTCTCTTTTCCCAGGTTCCAGATGATGGAGTAACGAGATGTCATAGATCAAATCAAATTGTTCACCAAGGGCACTCAGGTTTTCCGTGCTTTCGACCACGAATCGTAAAGACGGATGGCTGTTTTTTTCTTTCGCAAGCGCGATCGCCGTCTCGGAATGGTCGATACACAAAATCTCGTATCCTTTTTGTGCGAGGTGGAACGCATAATTGCCAACCCCACATCCCACGTCCAACGCCTTGCACGGGCTCATCCAACCTGAATTCACGACTTCCGTAAACCAGGTCGGCATTTTCTCCACGCACCACGGCAGGGCATGTCCCTGCGTCCGGTACAACCTGTTCCAGTTATCGACGTTGTGCATGAGGCTTCCCCTTCGGGGGCACGAAGCGAGGAGGAGCATGGGAACACGGCCATCGCCCGGAAACACGGCACGTCGAGCAAAATATCAGAGCAGCCTTGATGGGTCAAAGCGGACCGGCTACCATGGCGCGTCCTGAAAATGTATTCCTGCGCGTTCCTATCCTGGCAATGACAGCCAGCGGATCAGAATGATGGTCGCGATTCGTCCGAGCAGATCAGCGCTCTACTTCATCGACGTCCGGGCACAAGCGCCGTTTCGGTTCGGCAAGGAGACGCTCGATCGGGTCACGTGCGCCCGTGTGATGTGTGAAGTGGAGGAAGACTCTCGCGGGTCCTTTCGAGGTTGGGGGGAGTCCCCGCTCTCCGCGCAATGGGCATGGCCCGGCGACGTTCCGTTACCGGAACGCGAGGCGGCTTTACGACAATTCTGCCGTGAGGTGCTGGAGGCATGGTCGGCGTACGACGCAGGGGGACACCCGCTGGCGCTCGGATATGCATTTCTGCGCGAGGCGTTGCCCGGGTTGCTGGTTTCGTTCAATGCGCGGCAAAGCGCGGACAGCCAAATGCCTTACCTGGCGGCATTGATGTGCTGTGCGCCCTTCGATATCGCGCTTCACGATGCCTACGGCCACGCCACGGGCCGGCCGGTCTACGACTGCTATTCCTCTTCTGACATGCCCGAAGATTTAGCCGCCTACCTTGGAGGGGCCGACTTTAAAGGACTGTACCCAAGCGACTTTCTCTCGTACGGCGCAAGCAGGATTCCCGCATGGCATGCCGTCGGGGGATTGGACGCGTTGTCCGGAGAGGCGACGGCTTCGGATGAAGCGGGAAAAGGGATTCCCGCGACTCTGGAAGAATGGATACGCAAAGACCAGTTGAGTCGTCTGAAAATCAAGTTGAGCGGCACCGATTTCGAGTGGGATTATGGGCGTGTGATGAACGTGGTCGACGTTTCGATGCCACGCGGGGTCACGATGTTGGGCGTGGACTTCAATGGGATGGTGACGGACCCCATGTACGTGGAACACCTGTTCGAGCGCATTTGCCGGAACCGGTCCGACGTCCTGGACGCGCTTTGCTACATAGAAGAGCCGTTCGCGCCGGAACTGCTGGAACGCGAGACGGACGTGTCCGCCGTTGCCAAGTGGGCGCCTTGCGTCCTGGATGAAAGCGCCCATGACTGGCGTGTGATGGAAAAAGCGAGCACGCTCGGTTACTCGGGCGTCGTGGTGAAAACGTGTAAGACCCAGACGGAAGCGCTCTTGACGCTCAGTTGGGCGAAACACCACGGCCTGGAGGTCTTGACCCAGGACCTGACCAACCCCATGCTTGCGCAAATCGCACACGCTCAACTCGGGGCGCATGCGTCACCCGGCATTGGCATCGAGACCAACTCCATGCAGTTTTATCCCGACGCGTCCGCACACGAAGCCAGGGTGCATCCGGGCTTGTATCAACGGGTGGGCGGGTGTCTCGACCTCAAGACAATCAGCGGTCCCGGGTTCGGGTACAGGATTCATGAGATTGATCGCCAACTACCCCGACCCGCCAAGACTTTCAATGTTCACTGATTCGTTGACGGAGTAAGAGGCTGACGACACCATCATTGTCATTCTGAACGAAGTGAAGAATCTGCTTTTCCGGGCGTTCGGTTGTTGACCGAGAGATTCTTCGCCTCCGGCTCAGAATGACAAATGTTAGCGCCATTGGCTATTCTCATACCGGGACGTAACGCTGCCTTGAAGAAGGACTTTGAACTCATCGGAATCGTCGGTTGCGGCAAGATGGGTCGCATCTATCGTCAGGTCTTCGACCCGTTATGCGACCGTTTCCTGATTGTTGACCCTCGGGAGACCGATAACCGGGAAACAGGGCCTTACGCGACGTTGGATGACGTGCCCGGAGACCAGTTCAATCGCGTTCAAGTCTGGTGCATTTGTACGCCTACGGAAAGCCACTTCCAGAGCCTTGAGACGGTGCTGTCGAGGAATCCACGCGCGCGGGTCATCGTGGAGAAACCGGCTTGCCTGAGTTTTGAAGTCAACGCCTTCCAGGCGCTTCTCAAGAAACAGCGTGAGGCGCGCGTCCTGATCAACAGGCAGTACGCCGATTCCCGCGCCGTCAGGGAAATGGTACATGCCCTCAAGCGGTACGACGTTCAGCACGCGGACCTGATTCGGATCGAGTTCAGTAAGGATCGCCGGCCGGACATTGACGCGGGCCGGTTTGTCGACTCGCACTTCGGGGTTCTTGGATACGAATGGTCGCATATTCTGACGATTATTCAACAGCTCCTCGGCGAAAACGAGTGGGCGACGTACAGGGACACGCCGTCTGACCTGCGGGCGACCTTCGATCCCGTTCAATTCATCTCCGAACTTGAAGAACGGACCGTGTTACCTTCAGGAACGAAACTCGTGCTCAGATCGTCGATGCTGGGCCATTACGAGTTTGCTTCATTCGTTCCGTATGACCAATTGATCTGCCATCGTTACATTGAGGTCAACGCCGGAGCGTTCCGGTTCAGGATGCAACTCGAACCTCATGACGAGACGAGGTTCATCGGCCGGCTTTTCGAAAATCACTTCCGGATCGAGGATGGTGGCGACGTGTTGCATGACTCCACCATCATGGACCCTTTTCTGCCGAGATTTCTGCAATTGACCCTGAACCAGCTTTTCCAGCCTGATTGTCCGCCGATCGACTGGACAACGCTGGATCGAATCATCTCGACAAGGACTGCGATACGACGTCACGACGGTCTGAATACCCTGGTCGCGCCGGCAAAAACGGGATCGGGTGTCGACCCTGACTGACACGCGAGGGGTTCGGCATAGAAGACAACCCCTTTCCATCGACTTTTGAAACGAGACAGGTTAGGGTACAACACCACGACGCACGTCAACGAAAAACTGAAAACGGAAACCATGGTGGCCAGTGCGGAGAGTCCCTGCATGAAAGTGTGCAATCTGTTCGCTCTTTGATCATTCGGACATGGAGTAAGCATTCTAAAAAAATTTTAACCAAGTTATCCCCAGATTCTGGGGAAAGATTGTGTGGCTTTTGAACCATGAACCACGACGAGCTGCCCACACTCCTTCTGGCCCTGCAGGACCCCCTTCTTTATCCCCATCCGGTCACCGATTTCGATCTTCGGGAAACCCATATTTCCTGGGTCCTGCTGACGGGATCCTATGCTTACAAGATTAAGAAACCCGTTGATTTTGGATTCGTGGACTTTTCTTCCCTCGCCCAACGCCAATTTTTTTGTCATGAGGAGATTCGCTTGAACCAACGGTCGGCGCCGGATATCTACGTGGACGTGCTTCCGATTTCCGGAACGCCCGAGCACCCGCGGCTGAATGGACAAGGGAAACCCTTCGAATTCGCCGTGAAAATGAGGCAGTTCATGGCCGATGCCACCTTGGATCACGTGCTGGCCCAAGTTCGACCGGATCAGATCGACCGATTGGCCGGGGATATCGCAACTTTTCATCACAACGCGGCCGGAGCGGAACGGGAGACGTCCTTTGGAAGTCCCGAATTGATAGCACAAGTCATCGCAGAAGTCTTTGAACAGATCCCCTCTGATGGCCGCTTTTCCGAACATTACCGATCCCTGGAACAACTTCGGCACTGGCTCTCGGGCTTTTACGCGGCCCATGCCGGTGCTTTCGAAAAACGCAAAGTGAGCGGGTTCATTCGAGAGTGCCATGGCGATCTTCACCTGGCCAATCTGGCGCTTCTAGACGACCGGATTATCGCATTCGACGGCATTGAGTTCAGTGAACGGCTGCGATGGATCGACGTCATCAACGACGTGGCATTTACGGTGATGGATTTCCAGACCAGAGGACAGCCGGCAGTGGCAAGACGATTCCTGAATCGCTACCTCGAATTCACGGGGGACTATGAAGGCCTGGGACTTCTCCCCTTTTACGAAGTCTACCGGGCCCTCGTCCGGGTGAAGGTCGCTGCACTCGCTTTCGCCCAGGTCCGCGGGCAGCGGATTTCGTCCCACGCGGACGATTTCATCCGGTATCTCTCGGCTGCCCAATCCTTGACCGAAACTCAAGCACCGTGGCTTGTCATCATGCACGGAGTAACCAGAACCGGGAAATCGACCGTCTCGGAAACGTTGCTGGAACAGACGGGCGCCATCCGTCTCCGGTCTGACATCGAACGGAAACGCCTGTTCGGATTATCACCGTCGGATTGGAGTTCCGGGGAAATCAAGGAAGCCGTGTATGGAACGGAAACGACGCGAAAGACCTATGACCGCCTGCAAGCCCTTGCGCGGCAACTTCTGCTGTTCGGATATCCGGTCATCGTGGATGCGACCTTTTTGAAGCGGCAGCATCGTGATGCGTTCGGAAAGCTGGCGGCCTCGCTAAACGTCCCCTTCCTGATACTGGACGTGCAGGCCAAGCCGGCCACTCTTCGCGAAAGGATCGCGGCTAGAGCCGTCGCGTCGGATGACGTCTCGGAAGCCGACCTGTCCGTGCTGGAACAACAGGAGCGGGACCAGGAACCGCTCGTGCCGGACGAACGAGTCTCGACTCTGAGGCTTCACTCAGACGACCCGTTTGACCCCGCCGAGGTCGTCGGCATGCTCGAAGCAACACGCGAGGAGAGGAAGTAGCACGCCCCGGGGTGGATCTGGCGTCAGGCCACCCCGGAGTAGTAGCGCAGAATATCCGACACGGAAATCAGGCCGATGATTTTACCGCTTTCCGTCACGCACACGTGACGGGTCGCTTTTTCTTTCATGAGCTGCACGGCCGCCACCACCGACTCACTGCTTTCGATCGTGATAAGCGGTTCCCGCATGCAGGTTTTGACGGTCGTTGTCGCGGGATCGACCCCGTTGGCGACCACTTCCCGGCTCAATTCGGTTTCCGTAATACTTCCGATGAAGTCATCGCCGCCTTCGACCAACAGCGAGCCGATTTTCCACTTTTGCAAGGATTCTCCGGCTTCCCGCAGCGTGGCATCGTGCGGGACGGAGCGCATAGACCGGGACATAAATTCGCTCACGGTGGGGCCGCCCGTCGTCTGAGAGCGTTGACCGGCACTGGCCTGAGCCCTCCGGGCCTCCAAATCCGCGACGCAGCTTTCCAATACCCGTAGCCGTTGTCGCAGGGCTTCCCGTTCATTATCCAGACCCGCCCCTTCCGGAGCTTCATCCGATATATTGACGAGTCCTCCCGCTTCTCCCAACTGCGCATATTCATAGGCCTCCAACATACTCGAAGAACTGCCCAACACTTCGGCAATGAGTTCCTCCATGGTCAAGTCAAATTCTTCGATGGATGATTGCGTGGATGAGCCTCCCATCACAAACGTCTTCAGGCTCGCAATTTGCTGACGAAACCGATCGATATTCTGATCGAGCGCGCCGCTTTTCTCCTTAACGGACCCTTTGGTTTTATCCATGACGCCTCCTTAAAGCAATAGGAGTCGATGGTACCTCACGTGGCTTGGGTCACACAAGATTGAAATGACATGATTTTTCACGTTCGTGACGATTTTTCATCCTTCCGGCACACAATCTCTCATGACAAGACGAGAGCATTCGTGAGATAATATTTTGTAATTGGTGTCTCTAAACCTCGTGATCGCGATGGACCCGGGCAAGGAGGAGGCCGATGGATTTAAAAATTGACAGCCGGAACGTCGGTATGACGCCGAGATGGAAACAGGAAATCCAAGACCGGATAACCACACTGCAAACCGAGTACGACAGCATCACTCACGCCCGAATCACGTTGACCAAAAACCCACACCATAAAAAGGGAGACGATAACGCCGAAGCGCTGATCGTGCTGAATCTTCCTCCACGTCATACCGTGACTGCACGGAAAGAAGCCAAGAGTTTCGAGGAAGCCATTCGCTCCGCGTTCAAAGCCGCGACGACGGAAATCAAGAAATTTCGCGAAAAGCCCGTTTCGCAGAAACCCGTCAAACTCGAGGCACTCTGACTCGTTTAAACCTTTACAATCGGCCGTTCGGCAGGTATCCTTAGGAAACTTGCCTTTTCGAGTGCTGCTTCATTAGAGCTATCGAGAAGAAGAATCCGGAAGTGCGTGAAGGGCAGCACCCTCCCTTTGAACAATTCTTCAAAATTTGGAATGCCGGTTTGTTCTCAAACCTGACTAGACCGATCACTCAATGGATATGAACGCCATGTCGACTCTGACCGATACAAAAGCAGCCGCTCCCATCCCGCGGGCCACTGATCACTTGACCCTATCGATGTTCTGCGCCGTCACGGCCGGGGCCATCGTGGGACTGCCCACTTACGCCTATTTCTATGATTATTCATGGCTGGCGTGGACCATGTTCGGGCTCCTGTACATCATCACGGGCCTTGGCATCACCGTGGGATATCACCGTTTATTGGCCCATCGAAGTTTTACGTGCCCCGATTGGGTGAAGGGCGCGTTTTTGATCGCCGGGGGCTGGGCGTTACAAAATTCCGGACTCAAATGGGCGGCGGATCACATACGCCATCACGCGCGGTGCGACGAGGAAGAGGATCCGTATAATGCGCAATTGGGATTCTGGTACAGCCATTGTGGATGGCTCTTCTGGAAGGATCCCCATAAAGACGATAAATATGCCACCAAGCTGAAGCAGGACCCCGTGGTGGTGTGGCAAAACCGGTATTATATCCCGATTGTTCTGTCCGGCCTGGCGCTGCCCTTTGTGGTGGGATTCGTGTACGGCGGCTGGATCGAGGGATTGGGCTGTTTCCTGCTGGCCGGAGTCGGGCGAACCTTTTTCGTCCTCAATTCCACGTTTTGCATCAATTCCATTTGCCACCTGTGGGGCGCCCAACCGCATGGAGACTCCGATTCCAGTCGTGACAGTTGGTGGGTCTCGCTCATCACCTTCGGAGAGGGGTACCACAACTATCATCACATGTATCAGAGTGATTATCGGAACGGCCCCAAGTGGTACAATTTCGACCCGTCAAAGTGGCTCATCTACGGTCTTTCCCGCATGGGACTCGCCAGTTCTCTGCGCCGTTTTTCCTGACCGATAACCATGTAAAAATCCGCCCCGCACAACGATCGTTGTGCGCGTCTTGGAAGGGACGAACCTCACGGGAGGGCGTCTACAACTTGAATAGCTGCGAGATCACGAGATAGGCCCAAGATGCCGCGAAGATGTAGGTGATTTCCTTTTCGCCGATGTCTTTGTAAATCAGGCGATACCCGACGACCGGAACCACGGCCACCAAGGCAGCCGAGAAAAAGTGCCCCACCACGTCGCCCAGTACCTCACCAATGGTCTCATTGCCCGGCAGAGCCAGAAACACGCTCGCTCCAACCAGGGGAACCCACAACCAGCGGACGTTGACCACTCCTCCCTCCCCGCGCGTTTCTCAAGAACACCTGAGACAGCAGCTTCCGGTATTCTATAAGAAACTTCTCCCCGGTGCGACCAGGCGAAATAGCACGGATGATCCCAGCCGATCCCATGAACCGTCACGGTCATGTTCAGGACAAAAAAATGGGACCGTCCCGAGAGGACGATCCCGTCAGACTGAAGAGCGTGTTGGTTGCGGGGGAGGGATTTGAACCCTCGACCTTTGGGTTATGCGCGCCACTACAGCTTTCGCTGCCTGATGAATCCAGTTTGTGGTCCGGACTTTCTCTTCATCCTCGGACCGGCTTCGCCGCCGTTAGGATGCCTGCCGTCAAGTCTCTACACCTTCTGCCGGAGCGCGACGGCTCCGCCAGCTTGGCTCGGGGTTACCCCGCTACCGGCTTCCCCGAATTTGACAGGTGATCGTACAGAAGTTTCCCCCTGCACAGCCCATTGATTGTTGGGAGGGGTTGCAAATGTTTCGAGCAACCAGCGGATCACTCCTCACGGTATTGAGCCCAACGAGCTACCAGACTGCTCCACCCCGCAGGGGCATCGTAGCGAAGCCTCGCGAACAAAGTCAAATAACGTCTGTTACGACCGTCATGGATCACGTTATCGGCAACCAGCATCGGAAAGGACGGCTTCACAGGATCGGGGTCTGTTGTGCTATGGTGCGTGCACCATGCTCCTGGCCGGAATCTTCGGAAGTATCCTGTTTGTACTGCTGCTTATCGGGGACTGGTATCAATTCACCAGCCTCCGGCCCTTTGCCGCGCAATACGGGTTCGGCATCGCCCGCCGGCGTGACCGCCTCGACACTCTCTCCCGTCAGTCCCTGATCAAGCGATTCGGAAAGCACGATACCATTGCCCTGCCCCACGGCGTCGCTCGCTGGTTCGACGCGCAGGAAGTCATTTCGCTTCGCCCCTCGTACCAGTTATTCTCCATGCGATTCCGCACGGCGTGGCCGCTCAAAGGCACCATCACGCTTCATGACACCGGCGACGACGTGGAACTGCACCTGACCAAACGGGTGCCGTGGTCGTCGGGGCTGCTCACCCTGATCTGGCTGGGACTCGTGGCGATCGGCACCGTGGTCTTTCTGGTCACGTTCGGGATCGACGGCGGATTCCATTCAGCAAGCGGCTGGGCCCTGGCCTTGGGCGTGGGAGGCCTCGGCATCCTGGTCCTGCTCTTCGGGTTGATCCTGATCTCCCTGGCCTACCGGCTTGAAGATTCCCGATTGATGCAGGTATATCAAGAACTCCAGGACGCCTGGCACAATCAAAGTGTACAAATCTCGGACCCCTTGTGAAGAAACAACAAACAAAAGTGGCTGTTTTCACTGATTCCGTCGACAAAGGAGTGAATATTTACAATCCCGCCTCGTGAACGATGAAGGGGGCGGTGTCGTTGCGGACCCACAAGCAAAGCGACCGAAGAAGTCCGTCGTCAATGCTGTAGATCCAGCCGTGAATGTCCGGGCCCGCGCCGGCCGCCCAGGCGTCGCGCACAATGGTTGTGTTGGCCACGTTGCAGATCTGCTCGATCACGTTCAGTTCGCACAGTCGTCGTACACGCGCCTCGCCTTCCAGGGAATCAAGTTCGGCGCGGTGAAGCCGCTGAACATTGCGGATGTGGTTGAGCCAGTTGTCGATCAGACCGTGCTCCGGCTTGGCCAGGGAGTCGCGGATACCGCCACAGCCGTAGTGACCGCAGAGGATGACGTGCCGAACCGCCAGCACCTCCACCGCATACTGCAGGACAGAGAGGCAGTTCAGATCGGAATGGACGACCACATTGGCGATGTTGCGGTGAACGAACACTTTGCCGGGGGGCAGGTCGATGATCTGGTTAGCAGGCACCCGGCTGTCGGCGCAGCCGATCCAGAGGATCTCCGGTTTCTGCTGTTTGGCGAGGTTCTTAAAGTAGTCTGGATCGGTCTCCTTCAGGTGCTTCGCCCACGCCCGGTTTGCCGCGAACAGAAGTCCGATCTGCGGCAGCGGCTCCTCCTCCACCGGTTCGTCCGGCTGCCATATGGCTGCGGGCTCTGGTTTTCGCAACGCCGTATGGGATTGTTCAACCTGTTTTCGCGCTTTGCCTGGTCCGGGTCTGATCATACATCACACGCCGAGGATGACGAGGCCGCCTGCGGGCTGTCGCAACGTCAGGCCGGAGACGCGCCACACCTCCGATGCTAAACCACTGGTATCTCTTGTTTAAGCACTTTACTTTTCAGAGGACAGCCTGTGCAACGCTTTGCACCAGGTTTCAACTTGAACCGGGTGGATAACCATGCCTAAGGTCACTCTCACCGAGGCCCGCGTCAGGGCTCTCAGGCCCGGCAAGACCGTCCGCGATATCCCGGCGATCCGTTCAGCCAATCTGGGGAACTTGTTACCTAAAGTTAATATTCAAGACAATATCACAATCTATCTGGTATGATAGTAGGGCTTATTTCGTAAATAATAGCAGAACTTATTTCGTAATTATTCTTAACTAATTTATCTAATGACATCACTTGGCGCCCGAAACGAGGAAAGGGGCTAGCCTGTGCATGGCACATCGAGCAATGAAATCCGACGAAGTCACGCGACCCATTGCGGTGCCGTCTCGCCTTGAAGACCAGCGGCTCCAATCCCGAACATTGGTCAGAATTCCTAGACGATTGTACGGATGGTCACGATCAGCCCTTGTGCTGTCCATTGTCTTGGTCGCGATTGTGTGCTTTGTGCCATGGACGCAAACGGTGACCGTTCAGGGCCAACTCTCGGCGTATTCTCCTACGGAGCGACCTCAAGAGATTCACGCGCAGATCAATGGGCGCATTCGCACTTGGCACGTAAACGAAGGGCGCACGGTTCAGAAAGGGGACTTGGTCCTGGAACTGGAAGACGTGAATCCTCAATTCATGGCGGAGGATCTCCTTCAACGATTGGATCAATCTCGCGAGGCTTTGAAACAGCGGCGACAGGCCGCTGGAGAGCGGGCAAAAATTCTGGCTGAACGCCTGGAAGAAATGACGACCTTGACGCAGGCCGCTACGGCTTCGGCCCAGGCAAGAGTTGCCGAAGCAGACAATAAGGTGCAAAGCGCAAAGCAACGTGTGACCGCAGCCAACGTCGCTAAGGAGACTGCTTTGTTAAACCTCGACCGGTCACGTATCCTGGAAGCTGAGGGGTTACTCTCTCGACGTGACCTTGAACTTGCCATTCAAGCGGCAACGGCAGCCAAGGCGGACGTGAAGGCGGCCTGGGCCTCGCTTCGTGAAGCTCAACAAGCACGGCGCGCTTTGGCGCACAATCGTGAACGCGTCGATGCGGAATTGGTGCAACGTCAACTAGAGACAAGGGTACAGCGGGCTTCGGCGCTAGGTGAGGCCGCCGAGGCTTCGAAGGCTTTGGCGGATTTGGAATTGACTCGATCCAATGCGCTTCAGAGACGTATCGCCAGCCGCGTCCTTGCCCCGCTTGACGGCACGGTTGTCCGTCTGACGCGGATCGGTTCTGGTGAAATCGTACATCCCGGGGATCTGTTGTTTACGATTGTGCCTCTCAGTGCCACGCCAGCCGTTGAAATGTGGGCCCATGCCATTGATGCCCCTTTGTTAAGGCCAGGGCGTCCCGTTCGATTACTGTTCCAGGGAATCCCGGCAATCCCTCTCCCGGCATGGCCGGAATCCATGGTCGGTACGTATGACGGCCGAATTCAAGTTGTCGATCAATCGGCGTCCACCAATGGCCAATTCCGGCTGTGGGTAGTGCCTGATACTGAAGGGCGAAACTGGCCTTCTCATGTCAATATTCGACAGGGAGCGCAAGTGATGGGCTGGGTCATCTTAAATCGTGTTCCGCTGTGGTATGAAATTTGGCGTCGGTTTAACTTGTTTCCGTCGGATTATGGATCAGCCGAAAAAAGTTTGAAGGACGTGTTTATCCCAACGATCGGACGAGCGGGTAGATAAACAAACGAGCGTATCGTCGCGAAAGAGGCAGCCATGAAACTTCTACAACCATTGAAACTTCTACAACTTGTGATGGTGGGGATGCTGGCGATCTGTCCCGGGACTTCCCTCTGGGCACGGGAATCCACACCAACAGCGGCAGAGAACTCATCGCCTTCCATGCTGACGTTGCAAACCGTGTTGACACGAGTGGAAGAGGACCATCCACTCCTTCGGGGGAGTCAGACACAGAAACTGGTGGCCAGCGGGAAGTTGCTGAAAGCACTGGGAAAGTTTGAACCGAATCTCGTCAACGATTGGGAGTTGGAACGACTCGTGAAGGATGGGAAGACGACAAATGTGGGATTCAATGACACGTTTGTGGAAATGCGGCACCCGTGGGGCATCAAAGGGTTTGCCGGATTTCGAGCGGGCATAGGGGACGTGGAAGTTGCAGATTTTGATATCAATACCTCGAATCAGCCGCTGTTGGGTATCGTGTTTCCTCTCCTTCGAGGGTTGATCACAAACCCAGCTCACGCGGAATTGCAGAAATCCTCGCTGGCCGATAAACAAGCGGAATTGGAAATTCAGCTAGCCCGACAAGATTTGTACCTTGGAGCCGCGACACAATATTGGAGTTGGGTGGCGACCCGAAAACTCATGGAATTACAAAAAAAGGCCGTGGCCGTGGCCGAAGCTCGTGCCTTGCAATTGTCGAAACAGGCTAAGGCCGGAGCGCGAGCGCAGTTTGACGTGGTTGAGGCGAATCAGGAAGTTCAGCGACGTCGAGAGCGGCTGATTAAAGCCGAACGTCGAGTGGATGAAGAGCAATATAAGCTCGCATTGTTCTTATGGAAAGATGACGATTTGCTCGTCCCTGAACATCTCACGGCTCCACCTTTTCCTTCCATCTTGTCAGAGCAGGCGTTTAAGCAAATCGAACAAGCGCAACAGCGAGCTCTGACCATCCGTCCGGAAGTCCGGCTCGTCCATTTGGAAGCCGAGTTCAATCATGTCGACTTGGAAGTGGCCGAAAATAATTTTCTCCCAAATTTGACCGCCGAAGCTCAGCCTTCGAGGAAACCCGGCGAATTCGTCCTAGGCCTTGGGTACCGGTTTGGGGTTCAGTTGAGCTTTCCGTTTCTTCAACGAGGGGCTCGCGGCGACCTACTTCAGATGGAGGGCAAGGCTCAACGCCTCAAGTTTCTGCAACGTTATCGCCTGCAGCAGGTGGCTATGGATGTGGCGAATGCGCGATCAGCCATCATGCGCGCGCAGGATCGTGTTGAGGTTTCGCAACAAGCGCTTAAACTGGCACAGAAATTAGAAAGGGGCGAACGTACTCGATTCAGACTTGGTGCGACGAGTTTACTTCTTGTGAACCTGCGGGAACGCAATGTTCTTGCCGCGGCTGAAGGATGGATTAGGGCCATGGCCGACTATCAGAAAGCGCGCGCGCTGTATCGATGGGCTACTGGTGGGTGGATCAAGGCCCCATCGATCGCCGGCATTCAACAGGAAGGAGAGAAGGGCTCATAGTCCAGGCATGAATCACCCCGTTTTTTCCCTTCGAGAACACTTGGCTTCGTTAGGCCTGTTCTTAAGACAAGAGCGCCCCATTTTCCTCGTCATGCTTACCTATGCCGTTGTGGTAGGCGTGTTTTCTCTCATTATTCCCCTCACCGTTCAAGAATTGGTGAATACCTTTGCCTTTTCGGTCTCTCTAGTGATGGTCGTCACGATTGTCGGAATCATGGCCGTGATTTTAGTCTTTGTGGGGTTTTTTCGAGTCTTGCAATTTTATGCGATGGACATTCTCGAACGACGGGTCTTCGTTCATGTGGCCCTCATCTTAGCTCAAAGATTACCGCGATATCAGAAGGAGACATTTAAGTCTGAGGCCGTCAGTCGGTTTTTTGAAACCGTATTTCTCCAACGAGCGCTGTCGAGCTTTTTTGTCGATTTTATCAATGTGCTGGTGGGAGGGGTTATCGGAATGGCCTTGCTGGCAATCTATCACCCCTATTTTGTATTTTATGATGTCGAGCTGCTTGGGGCAATGATCCTCATCTGCATTCTTGGCAGGGGCGGGCTCCAAACGACACTTCAGATGTCCGGAGCCAAATATGATGTGTTTAATTGGTTTCAAGAGGTTGCCAACAATTTTTTACATTTCAAAACCGTCAATTCCTCTAACCTCATCATGCGAAACGTTGATCGATTAGCATCGACCTATGTGCAAGCACGTCAATCCCGGTTTCGTATTTTGGTTCGTCAATACATTGGGTCATTGACCCTTCAAGTGATCCTGCACGCGGAACTGCTGGGAATTGCGGGCTGGTTGGTCAGTCAAGGGGAATTGACCGTCGGGCAACTCGTGGCGGCAGAAGTGGTCGTCGCAAGTTTGCTCCTCAACTTTGATTCGGTTACGAAACGCGCGTATATCGTGTTTTATTTTTTTGCAGCTTTAGCGGAATTGCGTTATTTGTTGTCATTACCTCAAGACAAGTTCCTGGATGGATCGAGCTTGTCAATGCCTGAATCCCACGAGGGCGGCTTGCATCTGACGTGCAGCCAACTGGGTTGGGCGCACTCAGGGTCGCCTGCCCAAGACGTCCACTTTGAAGCCCTGCCAGGAGAAAAATGGGCGTTGATCTGTCCAACGCCATCGACAGGTCATCGTCTATCGTTGGTGTTGGCCGGGTTACTACAACCGCCGTCGGGAGCCGTGCGGTATAATGGCGTCGATCTACGAAGTCTCTCCACCGACCAGATTAACGGACAGCGAAGTATCGTATTTGAACAGAATCTCACTTTGTTTGAAGGATCTATCGCCGACAATATTACCATGGGTCGTTCAGGCGTGCAGTCGGAGGATTTGATATGGGCGTTACGCGCTGCGCAATTGGAGGAAGACCTCGAAGCGTTGCCTGATGGGCTGGCAACTGTCTCGAAGGAAGGCGGAAGAGACTTCACGCCCGGGCAACGACTCAGAATTTTACTCGCTCGTGCCATTATTACGCGTCCATCGCTCTTGATCTTGGATGGAGACTTGCATGAGATTGCCAGCCATCTTCGAAAACCTATTCTTCATCAGCTTGGTTCCAAGGATTGTCCTTGGACGTTGGTGATCCTTACGATCGATCCCTTTGTCAAACTGTATGTGGAAAAGAGCCTGGATCTTTGTGAAATGCCCTTGAATGTTTGATACGCCCGAGAGAGTCATTGCGATTATGGGTTCGTTGAAAGATCGTTCCTTACGGGATTGTTCCGTGCGATGGGGGTTTTATCGGTGGGCTTATGTAGGTAATTTGACAGCGATTTCACGAAAGGAGATTCCGATGAAAACGCTCTTTGCGCTGTGCTTCGTGCTGGCCCCGGAATGGAACGGCGTGTCATGCCTCAGTGAAACCATCACCATAAGGCATGCCCCTGTCTCCAAACGGGGATGCCTCGGCTACGAAAGCAAAAGAGAGAAGAGAGGTGTCTCTTATCAGTCGGATGTCTTGAGGAGATCTTGGGGTTTTTTGAGGAGGGTGTCGGCGCGGAATTTGGGGATGACGTATACCCAGGCCCCGACCCGTTTGTTCAGGGCTTCGATTTCGGCTTTGACTTCGGCTTGCGGCTTGATCTTGGGTTGCTCTGGTTTGGCAGCGTCTTTTTTGTCCCGAGCCTCTTGTTCCGCTTGTTCGCCGCCTTGAGGTTCTGATTCTCCTTCCGGTGCGGGTTCTTTTTCCGGCTCCGATTTCCAGATCAGCTCGGCATTGAAAGCTGCCGAGACCGTCACGTAATCCTTGTCGTCCTGTCGAAGCAATTGCACGGTCCCTTCGAGGCCATCGAAGGTTTGGAACACCGCGGTCACGACCGGTTGCGCGTCGAGCGGGACTTCGTTCTGCGGCTTGACGTCGTCCAACGAAAGGGAGGTGACCGTGGACACGATGTTGTTCACGGTGAATTGTGACTCTATTTCCAAACCTTCCGGCAGGTCGGCCACTTGATAGTCGAGATCCGCGGGCTTGGCTTTCTTCACGACCAGCCGGGTCCTGTCCGGGTGGGTCACGGTCAGGCGCCTCACTCGTTTTGTTTCGATCTGAACGAGTTCTTTGTTCAACCATTGACCCGGATTCTTCTCGACCGTGAGTCCGCCCTCGGCCAGCCAAGTCTGCGGATCTCCCGGCTTGCGGATAAAGATTTCCTTGTGGCCGCTTTTTCCCTTGGCCGGTCGATTGTTCCCGAGAATGACCTCGGCCAGGGTTTTCCCTCCCGCATCCTTGAGGGTGATGCCCGTGGATAACGAGCCTTCGGCTTCCACGTCCTGCAACCCCAGCTTCTCGTAGAGTTCCGGTTTCCGGGTTTTGGGTTCGAGTGTCGTGAGTTCCGCGAGGCCGATAAGCGTTTCCCGCACGGTTGCAAGGTCGGCCGGGTAGTCATATTTTTCCTTGACGCGCCATATATCTTCCCGCCGGTGAAGCGTGATGGTGCCGCTTTGCGTATCCACGCTCAGCTCCGTGACGTCGTTGATCACGGTCTTCAGTTCCGGGAAGACGGGTTGGCCCATCGCCGGGGCGCCGGGTTCTTGTTGTTCGGCCATGAACACCGCCACGATGATCAGGACGGCAGCGATGATGGCCAGCATGCTGAGGGTCTTGAGCTTCATGGGTTTGTGCCGACTTCAGGTCCCGGTTCATGAACTACGCTGGCGGCGGCGCATATTCCAAGCGCCGAGCACGACACTGCCCACGGCGATCACCAGCGGCATCAGGCCGATATTCAGAAACTTCACGAGGGCTTCGAGGCTATCGATGTTTTTCTGCAATTCGTGCTGAACGTTGCGCAGGGCTTTTCTGGTTGCCACCAAATCCTGTCGGAAGCCTTCCAGCGCGGCTTGTTGTTCGGGGCTCAGAATGATGGTGGTCTGGTCTTCTTTGCGTCTCTGCAGGTCCTGGATTTTGCGTTCGGTGTCTTTCAGGCGCTGCTGCAGGGCTTGTTCTTTTTGCCGGTACCGCGCTTCGGCTTCCTGTTGGATGGCCCTGACCAGCGTGAAGGGGCGCGCGAAGTTTCCCCGGTTCCTGACGCTGATCAGGTCGTGACTGCCGGTCAGGTTGTCCAAGGCATTGGTGACGAAATCGTTGTTCGCGGCGGTAGGGATTCCGATCCGCTGTCCCAGAAAGTTTTGGGATTGGACCCAAAACCGGTCCTGTAGCATGTCGGTGTCCGCCACCACGATGACGTTGATCGGCTCCGCGGATTCGGCCACGTGCGAGCGTTGTTCGGTTTGCTTGTCGTTCTTGGCAGTCTCCGGTTCCTTTGGTTCGTCCGTTTCCTCCGCGGGCGGACGACCGTCGGGAAAGGCTGTTTTCACCTTGCCGGTCAGGCGGGCGGCTAGCACGAGTGTTTCGTTTCCCGGCTGATAGTCTCGCAGGATCCCTTCGACGTCAGGCATGAACTGCAAGCGGGCGGCGTCGATTTGCATGGCCTGGTCATCGGTTTGAACCAGGGGTGTCCACTCGGTCGCGCTGTCTTCTTTTTTGCGCAGGAGCCCGGCCGAGGCCATGGTGAGATTCGGGAGCTTGGCGGTTACGACGTCCTCGGCGTTCAACTGCCGTGGCGTCAGGTCGATCCACACGGGGTAGTCCGCGACCGCCATCCGATCCTGTTTTTGGAAGTTGACTCGTTTGGCCAAGGGGAGATCGGCGACCACTCTTTCTTCAACCAGTTCGATTCCCCAGGCGTCGAAGACCCGGTCCAGATCGGAACTGCGCGGGCCTTGCATGCCCATGGGGTTTTGGGCATTGGGCAACACGCGGTCGGCTTCACTGTGGGGATCCACGAAGACTACGGTGCGGCCACCGCGCAACACGAACTGGTCGATGGCATAGAGGGTCGTTTCGCCCAGCCGCTTGGGATGCACCACCATGAGCACGTCCAGGTCTTCGGGGACGTCGTTGACGGCCTTGTCCAGGACCTTGACTTCCATAACCTCCCTGATGCTGTCCATGATCATCCAGGGCTGTCCTCCGCCTGCGGCCTGTGAAAAAGGCATTTGCGGGCCACCGTCCAAGGGCAGGGTACTCAACAGGCCTACGACTTTCTGTTTGGGATTGGCCAACCGGTACACGAGTTTGGTGAGGTCGTATTCCAGAAATTCCTCACGGCTCTGTTGAAAGAACGGAATGAGTTCCCGGTCGTCCGTCGCATTGGTGCCCACGAGTCCGAAATAGAACTGCGCGTTGCCCTGATCGATCGGCACGCCTTGGAGTCCATACCCGACTGCACGGTCCTCTTCTTCAGAAAAAGGTTCAGGATCGATGACGTGCAGGACCAGGTTGCCACCGGCAGCTTGCTCATATTCCTGCAACAGTTCCAGCACCCGGCTGGTATAGCCCCGAATGCCAGCCAGTTCCACCACCAGCTTCTTCGACAGGTAAAACCGCAGGGTCACCGGCTCGTCGAGCCCCTGCATGATGTTTTTGCTGCCCTCGGACAGGGTATAGAGGCGTTGTTCCGTGAGATCGATACGGGCCGACCGAAACGCCACGTGACTCAGGACGTTCACCGTGAAGAACAGGACCACCGCAATAGCCAGTCCACTTCCTGTCAGAAGCCTGGTGTTCATGGATCCTTTATTCCGCTTTCTTCCATTCCAGCATGAGTGCCGTGGCAAACAGCCAAAAGCCGATGAGCGAAAGGAAATACACCAGGTCGCGCAGGTCGACGACCCCGCGACTCAGGGCGTTGAAGTGTGTCAGGAAACTGAACGAGCTGATGAGTTCCACCACGAATCGCGGGGCCCACCCGCTGAACAGATCCAGCACCATGGAAAAGCCGCTGAGGACGAACCCCAACCCGACGGCCACGCTGATCACAAAGGCAATGACTTGGTTCTTGGTGAGGGCCGACATGCATGAACCGATCGCCATAAAACCGCCTGCCATCAAAAAGCTGCCGAGGTAGCTTGCCAGGATGACCCCGTTGTCCGGCTCTCCCAGGATATTCACGGTCACCCACATGGGAAAGGTGAGCGCCAACGCAATGCCGGTAAAACACCAAGCGGCCAGAAACTTGCCGATCACGGCTTCCCATAAGGTCACGGGTAGCGTGAACAGCAATTCGATGGTCCCCCCGCGCCGCTCCTCAGCCCAGAGCCGCATGGCCAGGGCCGGGATCAGAACCAGATAGAGCCATGGGTGAAAGTCGAAAAAGGGAATGAGATCCGCCTGGCCACGGGCAAAGAAATCTCCCAGGTAGAAAGTAAAGGCCCCGGCCAGCATCAGAAAAATGATGATGAACACCGCGGCAATCGGGGTGGCGAAGTACCCGGTCAATTCCCGTTTGAAAATGACGCCGATCCTGCCCATGTCCTGTTATCTTGCCGGTCCTTTCCGCAGTCCGTTCCTGCCGAGCTTTTTCTACGTGAGGGCCTGGGCGGGCATGGTCAACGAGCGAAATACTTCGTCCAGGTGCCCGTGTTCCACGGACAACTCCACCACGTCCCAGTTCTGCCGATGTACGCACTGGCTGACGGCTCCGATGATGGGTTGCCCGTCCTTGGGAAGGATCCGATATTCCGGCGCGGTTCCGTCGAGGGCCTCGACCCGCTCAACGCCGGGCACCCCTTCCAGTGTCGCCTGCACCCCATCGGGGAGCGGCCCCCGCAATCGAAGGAGCACCGCATTGTGATACCGGGACCGGGCCTCCAACTCCGCCGGCGTTCCGTCGGTGATCACCTTGCCCTTGGCGATGATCATCGCACGGGTACACACCGCATGAACCTCTTCCAACACGTGCGTGGACAGGATAATGGCCTTTTCTCGCGCCATGGTTTTGATGAGCCCGCGCACTTCATGTTTTTGGTTGGGATCAAGCCCGTCGGTCGGTTCGTCGAGAATCAACACGGACGGATCATGCAAAATAGCCTGGGCCAGGCCCACCCGCCGTTTGAATCCCTTGGAGAGGGTGTCGATGGGCTGATATGCCACCCCCTCCAGATTCACGTTTGCCATGGTCTCCGCCACCCGGCGATGCAACTCCTTTCCCCGAAACCCACGCATTTCACCGACGAACAGCAGAAAACTCAGCGGCGTCATCTCCTCATAGGCAGGAGCTCCTTCCGGCAAATATCCCAGGCTTCTTTTCGCTTCGAGCGGCTGTTCCCGCATGTCGAAGCCGTTGACCTTGACGGTGCCTCCGGTCGGGGTCAGAAATCCCGTAATCATTTTCATGGTTGTGGATTTTCCCGCGCCGTTGGGCCCCAAAAACCCCAGCACCTCGCCGCGACCGACCGTGAACGACACCTCGTCCACCGCGACGATCGGCCCGAATGTTTTCCGAAGTTGTCCCAGCTCAACCATCGCGTCCATCGTTTTCTCTATTCCCATTTCCGGGGTTTTCATCCTGTTTCATAATATAACCACGTGTGCCGGAGTCAAGAGTCCTGCACCGGATTTTTCCCGTACACGATTTGCGGGTTCTCTTTAAGTGGCATTGGCGGATTTTGAGAACGTCGAGGGGTTAGATTTCCGAGGGACGATCCGCATCCACAATGACCAGCGTCCCACGCATGATCGGATGCAGCATGCAGTGGTAGGGATACTGTCCGGGTGGCAGTTGAGCCAGTTCAAACACGCCATCCGGCCCGATGGACCCGGAATCGAAGGCGCAGGCACCGCTTCCCCGGCATCCGTCATGCGTAATCGTGTGATGCGAGCCGGTGGGATTCTCCCACCGAATCGGGTTGCCAGCCGTCACCGTGGCGGTGACCGGGGCGAAGTACGGCGACCACGATTCCATTTGAATCCTGAACGGTACCGACACGGCGCCGACCCAGGAGGCGGTAAGGAGCACCACCAGCATGCCCAGTGCGGAGTATTTCATGACTTTATTGCGTTGCTGCATTCTTCGGTTTTTCGACGGGCCATTCATATCCACAGTATACACCCGGGCTGAAACGGAGCGCCAACCCTTGGCCAAGACCGCCAATTTTTTAAAATTTGCAATATATTTTAACATTTTTAAATATTTTATTTTTTGTCATATTTTTTAAAGTTTGTAACATATGAAGAACTACTCAGGCTTGGTCTTTGTTTTCAGTTGGCGTAATTCATAAAAGGTGCCGCGCCAGACGATACCTCCCCGCCAGAGCGCCAATACCGCCGAACGGCATTGGATATAGACCAACAGGCCAATCGCGAGGGGAAGTAACAGGCCCTGCCAAAATTTCACCCCGAATGGCCCCATGGTGACTCCAAAGCTGACGATCATCATGGCGATCGTCACGGCGTACCCGGCCTGAGGCCACCCCCCGGTCACCCAGACCCCGATCCACGGCCAGATGTGCATAACCAAGGCAGCCAGTGTCGCCGCAATCACCAAAGAGACGTCGTACCTCATTCCCGCAAACATGTTCTTCATGAGGCCGTCGATGAGTTCCGCGACCGACCGGTACCATTCCACCGAGACCATTCCCCTCCCGTTCAGCACGTCCTGCCTGTAGCCGTCGTCTTTCACCAGCTTTCCGAATTTCAGATCGTCGTCCGGCCGCAGGGCCACCGGCCCATGGCCGCCCAGAACGCGGTAGACTGACGTCCGGATCAGGTTAAACGCCCCAATGCCCATGTAGCGCCGGCTCTGCGGATCTCGGGCTTTCCACGGCTTGAAGATGATGAACATGAACATCCCGAAGGTAGCCGACACCGTCGTCAGGAAACTCCCGGGCATGGTGCCTTCCGGAATCAGGGTCACGTGATCGAACCCGTTCGCCTGCGCGTGCGCCACGGCTTTTCTGAGCGCGGATGGGTGAAACACGATATCCGCGTCGGTGAAGAGGATGTATTCGCCTTGAGCGTGTTGGGCTCCCGTGTGTAACGCGTATGGCTTCCCGATCCAACCGGCCGGCAGGCTTTCAATCGTCACCACGGCGAGCCGGGCATCCCGTCCCAACATCCTGGCAAGTATCGCCCCGGTGGCGTCGGTTGATCGGTCATTGACCACAATGATCTCCAGGTCCGGATAGTCCAAAGCCAAGACCGATTGCAGCGCATGTTCCAGGTTTCGTTCTTCGTTGCGGGCCGGGATCACAACGGACACTGCGGGGAGTGCGTCCTCGTCTTTAACCGATACAGACGCCAGCACCGTGAGCGCGTGCCGCTTACTCATGAGCCAGATGCCAGCCGGCACCCAAAACCCCGCAGCCAAGATCGCGAGGCTCAAATGGATGGTGTGCGTGTCCATGGCTCTCGTTGCCTAAAATGCTTGCCTCAGAATGGGTTCAAGCCCCAAACGCCAATCCTTGCACTAACACCAATAATGATATAATTTCTATACCATGTCTGATTTTGAGTTCGACAAACGGAAAAGTCAGATTAATCTGAAAAAACATGGGATTGATTTCGGTCAAGCCCAGGCTCTGTGGAAGGATCCCGGTGTCGTTGAAGTCCGAGCAAAAACGGAGGACGAAACAAGGTTTTTAGTCATAGGACGCATCAGGGGCAAACACTGGTCAGCCGTTGTCACGCCTAGAGGAGGCCGTATTCGAATTATTTCCGTTCGCCGGTCTCGCGCAGAGGAGGTATTGATCTATGAAAGCCAAGAAATTTGATTCAGACTTTGATAGAGGTAAAGACGTCTCTCATGCGTTGGATGTATCAAAAGCCCGCAGACCTCTGCAAGGACAGAAAAGAGTCAACGTTGATTTTCCCGTTTGGATGATCGATTCGCTGGACAAGGAAGCCGGCCGGCTCGGCGTGACGCGCCAATCCATCATTAAAGTCTGGCTGGCCGAGCGTCTCGAGCAAGCAGCCTCTCACAACACGCGCTAAGGACGACCCAACATCAAGCCGGAAAATCGCCTCAATCCCCACTCTCGCGAACGCAACCTCAAGGATGGGAAAGTGGGATTCGGCTCTTTGGATTGACATGTGGAGAACGTGTCAATAGGGTTATCCCACGTCGAAACTGTCTCCGTTGCGGAATGTCTCCGATTGCCCTTCATCCGGTTCTCAAGGTGAGAGGAAAGCGTCATGCTCATTCAATCCATCAAATTGACCAACGTGCTCTCGTTCGGTCCTGACACGCAAGAGCTTGAACTCAAGCCCTTGAACGTGCTGATCGGTCCGAACGGATCCGGCAAGTCGAATCTCATTGAAGTCATCGGACTGTTACAGGCTGCCCCCAAGAACCTGCTCACTCCTATTCGCGAAGGTGGCGGAGTCCGCGACTGGATCTGGCGGGGAGAGCCGAAGGCCAGATCAGCTCAAATCGAGGCGATTCTGTATTATCCGAAAGGCCAGGCACTCCGATACTGCCTCGGCTTTGCTGAGAAAGGTCAATGGTTCGATTTGACTGAAGAGCGATTACAAAACGAACGCGCCGACCCCGGTCACTCAGAGCCATACTTCTATTACGAGATGAAGAACGGTCGTGCCGTCCTGAACTACAAGGATGAGGGCCAACGTGATTTACGCCCCGAGGATATCGATCGGGAGCAATCCATCTTCGCTCAACGCAAGGATCCCGATCATTATCCCGAACTCACCTACATCGGGAATCAGTTTGGCCAAATACGTAGCTACCGGGAATGGTCCTTCGGCCGGAACACAACGCCGCGGTTGCCCCAAAAGCCCGACCTTCCCAATGACTTTCTCATGGAAGATGGAAGTAACCTCGGTTTGGTTCTGAACCGTCTGAAACGAGAGCCGCAAGCCAAAAGTCAACTTTTAAAAGCATTGCGTCAGCTCTACGAGGGCATCAACGACCTCGACGTAAGCATTGAAGGCGGCACCGTCCAGGTTTTCCTCGATGAAGGCAAGATCATCGTCCCTGCCACTCGGCTGTCAGACGGCACGCTCCGCTACCTCTGCTTGCTTGCCATTCTCTGCCATCCAACGCCGACGCCGCTCGTTTGTATCGAGGAACCGGAATTGGGCCTCCATCCCGACATTCTCCCTGGTCTCGCCGAGTTGCTGCGAGAAGCCTCTGAACGATGTCAGTTAATCGTCACCACTCATTCGGACGTGATCATCGACGCCCTAACCGATACGCCGGAAAGCGTCGTCATCTGCGAGAAGCAAAAAGTACAGACCATTTTGAAACGTCTGGACAAGGATGACCTTGCCCATTGGCTCGAACGTTATCGGCTTGGAGATCTGTGGACCTCCGGCGAACTTGGAGGGAATCGATGGTGAACGTGAAGGTCTACGTGGAAGGAGGCGGAGACGGGTGGGAATTGAGAGCAAAATGTCGTGCGGGTTTCAGCACCTTTTTCCGCAAGACTGAATTGGCCGGACAGATGCCACGAGTCATTTCCTGTGGCGCCAGACAAGAAGCCTACGACAAATTCCGTACAGCCTTGACTAAGGCCACGAAAGACGACTTTTTCGTTCTGTTGGTCGATAGCGAGGGGCCGGTGGTTAAGGACATACCGTGGCTCCACCTGAAAAATTGTGACAACTGGGACAAACCTCCAGGCGCCACGGACGATAATGCCCATCTGATGGTTCAGTGCATGGAAGCCTGGTTTATGGCTGATAAGGTAGCATTAGCCGAGTTTTTCGGCACCGGCTTCAACGAGGGAGGTCTTCCGGCTCGGCCAGATGTCGAAGGCATTCCAAAAGACGACATCAATAACGGCCTGCGCATGGCGACCTGCCAATGCAAGCCAAAGGGTGAGTACCACAAAGGCCGACACTCGTTCGCTATTCTTGGCCAATTGAATCCCGAGAAAGTGTTTGAAGCCTCGCCTCACGCGCAACGGCTTGTCAACACCTTGCTGGACAAATCATCTTCCGGATAGCTGGAACCGATATCCAAGTGCGGCTTTCTCTGTTGAGCGGCGTCCTTCACGCCACCTCGAACTGCTTAACCGCGATCTGATCGACGCGGTCGCGGGCCTGCCAGAGATCATAGGCCATCTGCATACCGAGCCACGTTTCCGGGGTGGAGCCGAACGCCTTGGACAGACGAATCGCCATGTCGATAGACACGCCGGCGTTCTCATTGACGAGATCGGAGAGGGTTTGACGCGTGACGCCGAGACCCTCCGCAGCCCGTGTGACGGATAAGCCGAGCGGTTCGAGGCACTGTCGTCTTACGATGCCTCCCGGATGGGGGGGATTGTGCATGGCCATAGTTTGTACCTCTTCAGTGATAGTCAACGTAATCGACGTCGACCGCCGATCCATCCTTAAAGCGAAAGATCACGCGCCAGTTCCCCGACACCGTGACGGCAAAGTAGCCTTTCATCGCGCCTCTCAATGCGTGCAGTTGAAATCCCGGCAAATCCATACCATTGGGTTCGCGGCTTCGATCCAGCGCGGCCAAAATATCCCGAAGTTTCCCGACATGTTCGGGCGCGACTCGCCGCGCCGTCCGGTCCTCGTAGAGGGCTTTCAGGCCGCGGTGCTTGAACGAGGCGATCACAACGAGAGTATAACGTGTCGCCTGTCACCTTACAACAGGCAGGGCAGGCTGCTTCAACGACTCCCTCCTACAGGTCGATCTTTGTGTGAGAGAATTTGTTTCTTTCACTCAACGTGGGATGAGGTATTTCACGAGCTTTTCCATGGTCAGGCCTTGGACCACGATGGAAAACACCACCACGACGTAAGTCAGGGTCAGGATGACGTCGCGCTCCGCACCGGCCGGCAATGAGATGGTGACGGGTAATCGAATGAACTTGTGGTTGAGATACGAGAATCCGGCCGTCAGCGTAAGGACGATGGCGAGGATGTCGAACAAATCCATGGAAGGAGGGGGAAAGGGGTTGCGCCGGGTTTCCTCAACGAGCCAATCGAAAAAAGAATGAGGAGCGGCCTGCTCTCATTTCTCCAGGAGAGGCTTCTCTTTCTTTGGCTTGAGCTCATCGAGATCATCGGGATCGGGAATCACCAGAAATTCGGGATACGCCTCAATGCCCAACTCCGCCACGTCCTGACCGAGTTCCTCCACGTGCGTCGAGACCCGCGCCCTGATGGTCATGTCGATGACCAGCCACAAAACCCACGAGGTGATAAACACAAACGCGCCGACCGCCACGATCCCCAGGAGTTGGACCTCCACCTTACCACCGGCCGCAATACACACGGCCATGGTGCCCCATATCCCGGCCACGAGATGCGCCGGCACCGCCCCGACGACGTCGTCAACCTTCACGATTTCCAATAGCTTGATTCCCGCCGTACACAGCACCCCGCCCACGGCACCGATGAGAATCGCCCAGTGTGGCTCGACAATATCCGGTCCCGCGGTAATCGATACCAACCCGGCAATCGCCCCGTTGAGGCCCGCAAACAGATCGTACCGGCCCAAAATGGGTTTGGACACGGAGATCGCCGCCATCACCCCAGCCGCCGCCGCCAGATTCGTATTCACCAGGATCATGCTGATAGCCACGGCATCGCTCACCCCCGCCAGCGCGAGTTGCGAACCTCCGTTGAACCCGAACCAGCCCAGCCAAAGGATGAACACTCCGAGGGTCACTGCGGGGACGTTCGACGGAGGCGTGGACTTGACGGTGCCGTCCGCCCGGAACTTCCTGAGTCTCGGCCCGATGACAATCGCCCCGGCCAAGGCCGCCCACCCGCCGGTGGAATGGACGATAGTCGAACCGGCAAAGTCCTTGAACCCCATCTGATTGAGCCAGCCGCCACCCCATGTCCAGGCGCCGACGATGGGATAGATGAACGCGGTAAGGAGCAACGTAAACAGGAAGAACGACCAGAGTTTCACCCGTTCGGCCAGCGCGCCGGACACGATGGAGGCCGTGGTCGCCACGAACACCATCTGGAAAAACCAGTCCGACATGACGGCGTAGTCGTTCTCGACGACTGCTTTTTCCATGGAGGCATCGCCCTTGAGCAGGGCGATTTCTGCAGCGGAAGGACCGTAGAGGAATTTGAAGGAGCCTACCCACGACCCGACGTCCACGTACATCAGGTTGTAGCCGACCACGAAATAGGCGAGGCCCGCAATTGCGTACAGGCCGATGTTTTTCAGACAGATGACGGAGGCGTTCTTGGTGCGGACGGACCCGGACTCGAGCATGGTGAAGCCCGCGCACATCCACATCACCAGCGCGCCCCAGATCAAGAACGAAAAGGTGTTGAGGACGAAACTCAAGGCTCCCTCCATTGCCCGTAACTGCCGTCATCATAGCAGAAGAGGTTGCCTTGTCAATAAGCAGGATAGCGTTCTCTGTATAGTGCGTAATCCACCTCTGCCGGAACCTCGATCATGGCGATACGCAGGGGCATGGCCCCCCCCGCTTGGATTACCAGCGAGCCGTTCTTCCCGGCATGGACGACTGCAAAATATCTTGGCGCAAGCTTATGTGTTTCTGAACCGGTTTCATCGCTCAGCGTGCCTTCTCCATTGATCACCACCGTGGCCAATGTGCGGTTCGTGGAAAGTTCTCGCCGGTATCCATGGCCGGATGGAATGAGAATATCCTGCATCGCCGCTTCCGCTACGAGCGAGACCGGCGCGCCGTTCCCGATGACGTGTTTCAGGGTCACCCCGTCACGAACCTCAACGGGAAAATCTTCATGTCGAAACTCGGCATACGTCGGTGTGTGGTGGACGGTTTCTTTCAGGTTCGGCTCGAACCAGATCTGAAAGAATTCATTGTGATCGCTGACCGTTTCCTCTTCATGCGAGACGCCTGACCCCGTTTGCATCACCTGCGCGCCGCCGGCTTTCACCCGGCTTCGATTGCCCATGGTGTCGTAATGGCCGATTTCTCCTTCGAGGGCATAGCTCATGATTTCAAAAGCCCGATGAGGATGAAGTCCTATTTTCCCATACCCCTTGGCCGTGGCCCAGGCCCAGTAAAACAGGGGGCCCGTATGAGGAACGCTAGGACTTTCGTCGGGAAACCCGAGAGGCTTGATCTCCGTGATCCGCCCTCCATCGAACGCGCCGGTCCCTTGGACTTCAGGAGGGTAGATGGTGATATCCATGGGTTTCTCTATGAGATCCATCGGGGCTCCTTTTTCAATTAAAAAGACAACGGCAAGTGGATGTAATGGCAATTTTTCTTGTCATTGCCGGAACAATCAAGTATAAATTTGCAAGTCATTTCTGTTCTGTCCTGCTGACCACATGCCTCCCCTTCCCTCAGTCCATGGACAAAGTCAAACCCTTTGGGAAAGAGAATCCGCTCGCCCGACACCGCCAATTTCTCAAAAGATTACGAGGTTCGCCGGTCAGGAAGCCGCTCGAAATGTAACTGTAACCGGGCTGGTTTCCAAAATTTTTAACGAGAGCTTTGGCCATAGACCGGACGGAAAACCGTACCGTCTTGGCCCAAAGTCCATGGCCGAAAGGTTAGCCTCGACGGATCTGCTCTTCATCGCCGGTGATGAACAATCAGGAATCGGGTATCTCTTTGGGAAAGAGATCCCTTCCATGAGCGGAAGAATCGCCTGGATCGAGTCAATGGCGGTCTTGCCACTCTACCGGAGACAAGGCATTGCCACTGCCTTGGTACAGAAATTTCGCCTTGCAACCAAGGGATCATCAAAAATCGGATGCGCAACCCCGAATCCCATTGCGGCTTTGGTGGTGACCAGAGCCGTACCCGGAACCGTGTATATCGGAAATTGTCATCCGCCGTCCGCCGTGCTGGACATGCTTTGCGAAATCCGGCAGCACTGTTTCGATCTTCGTGGTTGTGCCATCCAGAAAAACACGTTGCAAATAAAAACCGGGTTCAGCCCGCTTTCCCGGTACGACGAACGGAAATGGAATCCCCGAACGCCTACTGATCCACCCTATTGGTGGAGCGAGCTTGAGCATTTACCAAATACCTATGAGGCCCTTCTCGTTATTGAGAATATGAACAAAGCACGATGAGTCCAACGGTATTTCGAGAAAGAGGATACCGGTTTTTTTTCTTCTCGCGTGAAGAAGAACGGCGGCATGTCCATGTCTCATCAAGCGACGGAGAAGCGAAATTCTGGCTTGATCCAGAAATTGGCTAGAAACTCTCGCTATAGTCGAAGGCAAATTCACGATATTGAGTCACTTATAGAGAGGCACTACGATGAGCTTATCAGCGCGTGGCAAACACACTTCGGCCGTTGAGGTGACAAACATATCAACCCACGGCTTGTGGCTTTTGGCACATGACAAAGAGCTCTACCTGTCTTATGAAGATTTTCCATGGTTTCAAGAACAACCGGTGAGGTCGATTATTAATGTTGAAGAGCAATCCCCGGGGCACTTCTATTGGCCAGATCTTGACGTTGATTTATCGCAAGAAATTATCGAGCACCCGGAACGCTTTCCATTGAAAGCCGAGTCACGTTCCAACTTACGTAACTCATAATAGCCACCATGAAAGTGAACCTTATTTCTTTCATGATGTTGGCGATAGTGGTTTGACGCGCCCGGAGCGACTCGAACCCCCTACCCTCAACGTTTTCACTCTAGTTTCAAGAGTTTGCTCGATTCTTCCTCCGGCAGGGCTTCGACGTCGCGGAGTTTTCGCTCCATGGCCCTGGTGCGGACTCCGGTTTCGTCAATGGTGCCGGACGCCGTTTCCAATTGTCTCTTAACCTTGTCCAATACGTCTCCGAATTTGCCGAATTCCGTCTTGACCGCCGCAAGAACCTGCCAGACTTCGCTGGATCGTTTTTCGATGGCCAATGTCCGGAAGCCCATGCGCAAACTGTTCAGGATGGCGGATAAGGTTGTCGGACCGGCGATGACGACACGATAGGTGTCTTGCAGTTTTTCAAGCAAGCCCGGCTGCCTGAGCGCTTCCGCATACAGGCCTTCAGTGGGTAAAAACAGGATGGCGAAATCAGTCGTGGCCGGTGGCTCGATGTATTTTTCCGATATGTCCCGGGCTGCATTCTCGATCGCACGGGTCAAGGCTTTCAGCGATTGCTCGACCGCATTCGTGTCGGCGGCTTCACTGGCCTGGACGAGACGTTGGTAATCTTCCTGCGGAAATTTCGCGTCAATGGGTAACCAGACGTTCGTGTTCGCCTCACTGCCTGTCCCGGGAAGACGGATGGCAAATTCGACGAGTTCACCGGACGCGGGGCGGACCTTGACGTTTTTCTCATACTGGTCGGGGGTCAGCAGTTGTTCCAGAATGGTCCCGAGTTGGACTTCCCCCCACGTCCCCCGCGCCTTGACGTTCGTCAGGACCCGTTTGAGGTCGCCCACGCCCGTCGCAAGATTTTGCATTTCGCCGAGGCCGCGTTGCACAGCTTCCAACCGCTCGCTGACGATTTGAAACGATTCACCCAATCGTTTCTCCAGTGTACTCTGTAATTTTTCATCCACCGTTTGCCGGATTTGGTCCAGTTTCCGGTCGTTACTTTCCTGCAGCGCTTTCATTTTCGAATCCAGCGTGTCACGAAGTCCCCCGAGTCTGGTTTCATTCGTCTCACTCAGCGCCATGACTCTCTGCTCGATTGCGGCAAGGCTGTCCCTTTGAGATTTGTTCATCTCGCCGATGACCTTCATGACGGTATCGTTTGCGTTTTTCTGCGCGGCGGTGACTTCTTCTCGAAGACTACGGGCACTTTGCATGGCCTCGTCCCGGCTTGCGCGGATTTCTTGCCGTATGATTTCCTCTGTTTTTTCTCCGCTACGGGCCGAGACTTTCCAGCGGATGAGACTGAGCAGAACAACGATGACAATCGAAATGATGAGGGGCAGCCATGTCAGCAAGTCACTCATGTCATCTTCCTTTGCGGCGGCCAGCGCCCATGGCTTGCCGATGCCCCCCAAACATGGCGCGCCCGGAGGGAGTCGAACCCCCAACCCTCAGATCCGAAGTCTGATGCTCTATCCATTGAGCTACGGGCGCGTCGGATCGTCTTTTTCACCTATTTTCAATGGGCTGTCAACCCGTGAGACCTCCAACGACGGCTGCCGATAACCCTATCATTGTGGATCTAAGAGAGGAAGGGAAAGACGCTGGATTCCTGCTTTCGCAGGAATGACCGCTTTGGGGCGGGTCAGTAGGTCTCGGGGGTTGGAAGATCCACTTCGGGCTTGCTGGCTTCCGGGAGAATTTTTTCCAGGCGTCGTTGAAACTCGCGAATGCGGTCCTGCTCCGCGGAATTGAAACAGACTTTTTCTTCTTTGTGCAGATCCACCAACCGCTCGATCACCTGGAGCAGGGGCGGAACGGCATCGAAGATCCGGCCGGCTTCAAAGGCCTCGAGCGAATCCACGTAAAAGACGTAAAGGACCCTATACGGCGGTCCCGCCTGATCCCGGAACCGGTAGACAGCCGTTTCATATTTCTCGATGGCTTCTTCGGTCGGACGGATCCCTCCGGGAATCGCGCTGAACGACGTGGCCGGTACCTGTGCGGCCAACGCGGCCAACGCGGCGATGAGTTCGCCGAAGGCATCCAGCACTTGTGCGGTGTCCATTTCTTTTCGTGGAGTCATACCATCCCCCCTCACCCTGGCCCTCTCCCTATTTCCCGCTTAATGCGGGAATGGGGAGAGGGAGGTCTTCGGAACTGGCTGATCACCTCCATCATATCGGCTGGCAGAGGGGCCACAAAATTCATGGCCTGTTGCGAGACCGGGTGGAGAAAGCCAAGCACCTTCGCGTGCAACATGACCCGAGGAATGACCACGTCGCGGACCGCAGTGACCTTCTTCCCGCCATACGTCGGATCGCCCAGAATCGGACACCCGATCGCCGACAAATGCACGCGCAGTTGATGGGTCCGGCCGGTTTGGGGAAAGAGTTCTACGTGCGCCGCCAGTTTTTCAAACCGTTCCGTCACGCGGTATTTTGTGGCCGACGCCTTGGGCCGGGTCGTGCGCCCGGAAAATTTTTTCCGGTCCTTGGCATCCCGCCCGATGGCGACGTCGATCATCCCCTGAGCCTTTTTCGGGACGCCCCAGATCAAGGCTTCGTAGACCCGGTCTATGGTATGCCGCTTGAACTGATCGACCAATCCCGCATGGGCTCGATCCTGTTTGGCCACGACCATGATGCCCGTGGTGTTCTTGTCCAGCCGGTGCACCATCCCCGGCCGTTCCTTGCCGCCGATGGTGGAAAACGACCCAGTCCCGGTTTGGAAATGGTACAACAGGGCATTGACCAGGGTGCCCGACCAATTGCCGGGAGCCGGATGGACCACCAGGCCGGCCTGTTTATTCAAGACCAACAGTGCGTCATCTTCATAGAGAATTTCAAGGGGAATGGGCTCGGGCTGAATGTCGAGCGGTTCCGCCCTGGGGACCCGGAGCACGATGACGTCGCCTGGCCTGATTTTGTGACTGGGCTTGGTGGGCTGCCCGTCGACGGTGACGTGGCCGTCGAGGATCAGTCGCCGGAGAATGGTTCGGGAGAAATCCGGATCACGGTTGGCCAGGAAATGGTCGAGGCGCTTCGGGCCTTCGCCAGGCGAAACGACAATCTCCGTCCGCGTGTCAACGTACGGCATGGCCGCATCCGGGACGAACCGGTTACGCGCGCCCTTGCTTCTTGCGGCGCTCGGCCACTTTTTGGCGCAGGCGCGCTTTTTCCAGACTCACCCGGGCCTCTTCGACTTCCGACGGGAGCCCGCCGCGCTCAAGACGTTCTTCGGCTTTGACCACGGCGGCGTGGGCCCGGTCAACGTCGATATCTTCGGCTTTCTCGGCGATCTCAGCCAAGACGGTGACCTTACGGGGCGTCACGTCCACGAATCCCCACAGCACCGACATGTAATGCTCGGCTTCGCCCATCCGGTAGTGCAGTTCGCCGATCCGAAGCGTCGTCAGAAAATGACAATGGCCCGGCAACACGCCGAAGTCGCCTTCCGTTCCTGGCGCGGAGACCTGGTCCACGTATTCACTCACCAGGAGTTTGTCCGGTGTCACGACTTCCAACAGCAGTTTGCCCGAGGGCACGGTGTGACCTGTCTCCGCCATTATTGTTTCAGTTTCTCCGCCTTCTCGATGGCTTCCTCGATCGGTCCCACCATGTAAAACGCCTGCTCCGGCAAATCGTCATGCTTGCCCTCGACGATTTCCTTGAAGCTGCGGACAGTGTCCTTGAGTTTCACGTATTTCCCCGGCGTGCCCGTGAAGGCTTCGGCCACGTGGAACGGCTGGGACAGGAAGCGTTGCAGCTTGCGCGCACGCGCGACGATCTGTTTGTCCTCTTCGGACAACTCGTCCATCCCGAGAATGGCGATGATGTCTTGTAAGTCCTTATATCGCTGCAAGGTCCCCTGGACCTGTTGCACGACGTTATAGTGCTCTTCCCCGAGGACGTGAGGGTCCAGAATCCTCGAGGTGGAATCGAGTGGGTCCACCGCCGGGTAAATGCCCAACTCCGCCAATTGCCGGGACAGCACGGTCGTGGCGTCCAAGTGCGCGAACGCGGTGGCGGGCGCCGGGTCCGTGAGGTCGTCGGCCGGCACGTAAATCGCCTGCACCGAGGTGATGGACCCTTTCTTGGTCGAGGTAATCCGTTCTTGCAGCGTTCCCATCTCCGTCCCCAGGGTCGGCTGATAGCCCACGGCCGACGGCATGCGGCCCAACAGGGCCGATACTTCCGAGCCGGCTTGCGTGAACCGGAAAATGTTGTCGATGAACAGGAGCACGTCCTGGTTTTCCTCGTCCCGGAAATATTCGGCAATGGTCAACCCGGTGAGCCCGACCCGGAGCCGCGCGCCCGGCGGTTCGTTCATCTGTCCGTATACCAACGCGGCTTTCGACTTGGTGAAGTCGGAAGGATCGATGACTTTGGAATCCTGCATTTCGTGCCACAGGTCATTGCCTTCACGCGTGCGCTCTCCCACACCCGCAAACACGGAAAAGCCGCCGTGATGCAGGGCAATGTTGTTGATCAGCTCCATGATGATCACGGTTTTCCCTACCCCGGCGCCGCCGAACAGGCCCACTTTGCCGCCTTTGGCGTAGGGCTCCAACAGGTCAACCACTTTGATGCCGGTTTCCAGTACCTCGGTCCTGGTTTCCTGCTCTTCGAGGGGCGGAGCCGACCGGTGAATGGAATAGGTCTTCTTGGCGGATACCGGACCGAACCCGTCCACCGGATCCCCCAACACGTTGACCACCCGGCCCAGCGTCTCACGGCCCACGGGCACCGAGATGGGCTCACCCGTATCCCGGACTTCCAACCCGCGCACCAAGCCGTCCGTGGAGGACATCGCCACGGCACGCGCCCGGTTCTCGCCCAAGTGCTGGGCGACTTCCATGGTGAGTTCCGTGCCCCCGGCTTCGCCGTCGCCGTCGCGTGTGATCTTGAGCGCGTTAAAGATGTTCGGGAGATGCCCGGGAGGGAACTCCACGTCGACCACGGGGCCGATGACCTGAATGACTTTTCCTGTTTCCGTACTCACCTGTTGATTCCCTTTCTGACGAACGCCATCTCTACTTCAAGGCTTCCGCTCCGCCGACGATATCCATCAATTCTTTCGTAATCGCGGCCTGCCGGGTTTTATTGTAAAACAACGTGACTTTCTGAATCAGTTCTCCCGCGTTCCGGGTCGCGCCATCCATCGCGGTCATCCTCGCGGCCTGTTCCGCGGCCGCCGATTCCAGCAACACGCGAAACGCCTGGACCTGGAAATGTTTCGGAAGAAGGGTTTCGAGCAACTCGTGCTCGTCCGGCTCGAATAAATAAGCGCCCACGGCCTTGGCAGATGCCTCGCCGGCTTCTTCATCCAAGGATTCGATCGGTAACAGTTTCTCGACCACCACGCGTTGCTGCATCACGGATTTGAATTCGTTGTAGACCACATAGAGTTGGTCGAACGTGCCGTCGTTGTAGTGTTGAATGATATCCTGCCCCATGTCCAGGGCATGTTCGAAACTCAAGCGATCGAAGATGCCCGGCCATTCCTGCCGGATCGTCCACGTGCGCCGCCGGAAAAAATCACAGCCTTTTCTCCCGGCCGCGGACACGCTCACCTGCTCGCCCTGCTCCGCGTGTTCCCTCAAAAACTCCGTGGCCTGCCGGAGAATGTTGGCATTAAACGCCCCGCACAGTCCGCGGTCACTCGTGATCACGAGCAGTTCGGTCTTGTGGCCTTCGTGTTTGCGTAACAGGGAATGCGAGATCGGGCTCGCCCGTTCCGCAAGATGCCGCACCACGTCCCGAAGCTGATGCGCGTACGGCCGGGATGAGAGAATACGGTCCTGGGCCCGCTTGAGCTTGGCCGCCGCGACCATTTTCATCGCCTTCGTGATTTTCTGGGTATTTTTGACGGAAGCGATCTTCCGTCTGAGGCTCTGTAAACTTGGCATGGACCGTGGGTTCGATCAGAATTGTTTCGTCTGTTTGTATTCGGAAATGGCCTGCTTGAGCTGCCCGCCCAACTCATCGTCGATCTTCTTTTTGGTCACGACGCCTTCCCGCAGTTGAGGATGCCGTTCCTTGATGAACGCCAACAGGCCTTCTTCAAATTCACGCACCTTGTTTACGGGTACGTCATCGACAAACCCGTTGACTCCAGCAAAAATCGACAGCACCTGATCCGCCACCGGCATGGGTTTGTACTGTTCCTGTTTGAGCAACTCCACCATGCGCGCGCCTCGAGCCAACTGGGCCTGAGTCGCCTTGTCCAGTTCACTGCCGAATTGCGCGAACGCGGCCATTTCCCGATATTGCGCCAAATCGAGTCGTAGAGTACCCGCGACCTGTTTCATGGTTTTGATCTGGGCCGCCCCACCCACGCGGGACACCGACAACCCCACGTTGATAGCCGGGCGAATGCCGGAATAGAACAGGTCGCCGGCCAAGTATATTTGCCCGTCGGTAATGGAAATGACGTTGGTGGGAATATAGGCCGACACGTCGCCGGCCTGCGTTTCGATAATGGGCAGCGCGGTCAGACTCCCCGCGCCATTCTCTTCGCTCAATTTGGCGGCTCGCTCCAACAACCGGGAGTGCAGGAAGAACACGTCGCCGGGAAACGCCTCGCGGCCCGGAGGCCGGCGGAGCAACAGGGACAATTGCCGATAGGCCACCGCGTGCTTGGACAGGTCGTCATAGATAATAAGCGCATGCTTCCCGTTGTCCCGGAAGTACTCACCCATCGCCACCCCGGCATAGGGCGAAAAGAACTGGAGCGGCGCCGCGTCACTGGCCGTGGCCGAGACCACGGTGGTGTAGGCCATGGCGCCATGGTCTTCGAGCGTCTTGACGACGCGGGCCACCGTTGACCGTTTCTGGCCGATCGCGACGTAGATGCAAAAAACGTCGAGCCCTTTCTGATTGATGATGGTATCCACGGCAATCGCCGTCTTGCCGGTTTGCCGGTCGCCGATGATCAACTCCCGTTGCCCGCGGCCGATGGGGATCATGGCGTCAATCGCCTTCAACCCCGTTTGTAACGGCTCGCTGACGGACTGACGTTCCACCACGCCGGGGGCCCGCACTTCAATCAACCGGGTCTCCGAGGTTTGCACCGGGCCTTTCCCGTCGATGGGTTGCCCCATCGCATCAACCACGCGCCCGATGAGCGCGTCGCCCACCGGAACTTCGGCAATACGCCCCGTGCGTTTGACCGGGTCGCCTTCTTTGATGCCGGTGTCCGATCCCATCAACACGGCGCCGACGCTGTCTTCTTCCAGATTCAGCGCCACCCCGAACACGTCCCCGGGAAACTCCAGCAATTCTCCGGCCATGGCGCCTTCGAGACCATAGACTTTGGCAATGCCGTCACCCACCTGAATCACGTAGCCGGTCTCCGTCACATCGACACGCTGATCGAAGCCTTTGATCTTATCCTGAATGATTGAACTGATTTCTTCCGCCTTGATCTGCATGCCTTACCCCTTTACCAATTGAGCCCGCATCTTGTGGAGCCGGCCCCTGACCGTCCCGTCATAGACTTTACTCCCGATTTTTATTTGCACGCCCGCGAGCAAGGACGGGTCGGATTGAAAATCGACATCCACATCCCCCTTGGCCGTAGCGCCTAACTGAGCAAGAATATCCTGTTTCATGGAGTCGTCGACGGGTCTCGCCGAGACCACGACAATCTGTTGCTTGCCGCCCTGCCGGATCATCAGCGCTTTGAAGGCCTCGGCTATTTCCGGCAGGAACGCGATCCGGTTCTTCTTCAGCAACTGTTCGCAGAACCGGCCCATGATCGGTGGGCAGTTCGTCCGTTCACACAATGCGGTGAGGACTTGGAGTTTTTCATCCAGGGTAAACACCGGCGAAGCCAGCACGTGCTTGAACGCCGCAGAGTCCTTCAACGCCAGAGACAAGGCATGCAACCCGTCCTGGGCAGCCGTCAGGTCCTCCTGGCGTACCAAGCGAAAAAACGCCTGGGCATACCGCCGTGCTATGGCATTTTTCATGGTGAATCAGTTGTGAAGAAAAAGGCAAAACCCCGGTGTTTGCGCTGGTCGCGCAAAAAACGAGTCACGCTATCATGTGGAAAATCCGGGTGTCAACCGAGGGTCCGGTTTGTGCCTACCTGAAGACGGATTAGAGGCGGCGGAGCCACTCGAGAAAGTCGGGATAGGCTGTGATAATGCGGGCTTAGCTGCATGATGACAAGAATAACAACAAGTTGTTATTCTCGCAAGGAGGGCACTTTTTGCAACAGGGCTTCCGGCACCAGATGGTGCTTGGCTAGGAGATGGAACCGGGCAGCAAGGCTGTCGGGGTACGCCGAAGGCTAACCCGACCTACCCGCCTGGGTGAATGGTTCACGGCGACTATGCGAAAAGCGTTTTCAGAAGGGGCAATACCTCAGCGGCAATAACCAGTCCAACCATCCATTTTAAAACCAGGAGATCAGCCCTGAGCTTCAAGGGTTCCGTCTCGAGTTTAGCGAAGCGTGTGCCAAAATCAGCAATAGCTTTGGCAGCCTCAGCGGACTTTTCCTCACTCACGCCAGCCTCTCTGAAGGCATCGTACACTTCTTTGACAATGGCACTCATAAGATGACAGCCTTTTTAGCCAATTCACTCTCGCCTATTTTATCAAGAATACTTGCACTTTCGCAGCAATGATCTCTACCTGACACAAGGAACAACTGCAGTATAGGGTAGCGTAACCCTGGTGGCAAATGCCAATTGCAAGTTTTTCTCCCCGCTGCCTCTCATTGGACCTTGAAGTCGGTGTTCGGGGCCACCGCATTCATGCCTTCGCCGCGGTGCGTCCGGATAGCGATCACCCCTTGATCTTCCGCGGCGGAAACTTGACGGCGGCATTGGCGAAGCTCGACGACTTCGCTGCTGACGCGGACTTTCTGCTCGGGCATAACCTGATCGCCTTTGATCTGCTCCATCTGACTGCGGCGAAATCGGACCTCCGGCTGTTGACGCTGCCGGCGGTGGATACGCTGAAACTGAACCCCCTTGCCTTTCCCCGCCATCCTTATCACCACCTTGTCAAACATTATCAGGACGGACAACTGAAGCGAGGGCGATTGAACGACCCGGAGCTCGATGCCCGTCTCACGCTGGAAGTCTTCCATGACCAGTGGCGCGCCTTGCAAGACATCACGCGGGACGCACCGGATCTTCTACTGGCTTGGCACTGGCTCACCACGGCGGAGAGTGAGAACAACGCCTTCTCAGAGAATGAAAAAGCTGGTTTCGGGACCTTTTTCTCTACCCTGCGGCAGTCGCAACGGCCGTCGGACGCCGAGACGCACACGGCAATCAGGAACCGGCTAAAGGGCAGCGCCTGTCTGACACAAGGCCGCGAAATCCTGACAGACACGGCCTGCCATGGTTGGGCCCTGGCCTATGCGCTGGCGTGGCTGTCGGTATCCGGAGGCAATTCGGTCATGCCCCCCTGGGTACGCCACCAGCTCCCGGAGGCGGGAGAACTGGTTCGCCGGCTACGGGACACCGCTTGCGGCGAGTCCTCATGCGAGTGGTGTCAGGAGAGACACAACGCCTGTAAGGAACTTAAGCGTTGGTTTGGCTTTGCCGATTTCCGCCAGGAACCGGCAGACGAGGACGGCCGCCCCATGCAGCAGGCCATCGTCGAGGCGGCAATGGCCGGGGAACACGTGCTGGGGATTCTGCCCACTGGCACAGGCAAGTCGCTCTGCTACCAGATCCCGGCCTTGTCACGCTACGACAAGACCGGCGCGCTGACGGTGGTGATCTCGCCCCTGGTCGCGCTCATGGCAGATCAGGTAGCCGGTCTGGAAGCCCACGGCATCGGGTCGTGCGTCGCCATCAACGGGCTGCTGTCAATGCCCGAGCGGGCCGAGGCGCTCGACCGGGTCCGACTCGGGGACGCGGGTATTCTCATCGTCTCGCCGGAGCAGCTCCGCAACTGGTCCCTGGTCCGGGTGCTGAATCAGCGCGAGATCGGGGCCTGGGTGCTGGACGAGGCTCATTGCCTCTCAAAGTGGGGGCACGACTTTCGGCCAGATTACCGCTACGTGGGACGCTTCATACGCGAAAGCGCCGGGGCGGGGCCGTTTCCGCCGGTGTTGTGCCTGACCGCGACCGCCAAGCCTGAGGTCAAGGAGGACATCCGGCAGCACTTCCGGGATGAACTTCGTATCGAACTGAAGGTCTTCGACGGCGGTGCCCAGCGCACGAACCTGCATTTCCTGGTGGTGCCGACGACGGGAGGGGAGAAACTTACCCACCTCCACCAGATACTCATGTCTGACCTGCCACCGGACATCCCCGGAGGCGCCATCGTCTACTGTGCAACTCGCCGGCAGGCCGAAGAGGTGGCGGAGTTTCTGCAGATGAAGGACGTCGCGGCTGACTACTTCCACGCCAAGCTGCCACCCGAGACCAAAAAGAACGTCCAGCAACGCTTCATCGACGGCGGACTCCGCGTGATTGTGGCCACCAATGCCTTCGGCATGGGCATCGACAAGCCGGACGTGCGGCTGGTGCTTCACGCTGACATCCCGGGATCGCTGGAAAATTACCTGCAGGAGGCGGGCCGGGCCGGGCGCGACTCGCAAACGGCCCGCTGTGTGCTGCTCTATGCCACAGACGACGTGGAGAGACAATTCGGCATGTCGGCGCGCTCACGGTTGACCCGGCGGGAGATCCAAGGCGTGCTGCGGGCGCTACGCAACCTGGACCGGAAGAGGCGTCTGGACGGTGAGGTCGTGGCCACTGCGGGCGAGATCCTCGTAGAGGACGAGGAGAAAGTGTTTGAGCGTGACTCGGCCACCGACGATACTCGCGTGCGAACCGCCATCGCCTGGCTGGAGGAGGCGGGACTGCTGAACCGGCATGAAAACCGGGTGCAGGTATTTCCTTCGTCTTTGAAGGTGAACTCCGTAGAGGAGGCGCGCGCCAAGCTGGATGGAAATGACATGGCGGACGTCTATCGGCACAAATTGCTGACCATCGCCGAGACCCTGATCGACGCGGACCCGGATGAAGGCATCTCCACCGACGAGTTGATGGGGGTCTCGGGCTTGAGCCCTGAAGAGGTACGCGGCGCCCTGCATGACTTGGAGCTACTGGGCATCGCCAGCAATGATACTGTGCTGACCGCCTTTGTCCACGAGGGAGTAGTGCGCAGTTCGCAGAAACGCTTTAATGAGGCGGTGGAATTGGAGATTGCCCTGATCGAGCACCTTCGCCAAGCGGCGCCCGACATGAGCAAGGGAAATACGTCCACCCTGCATTTGCGGGTCGCCGCGCAAACTTTGCGAGATGCGGGGATGACCGATCCGCTGCCGGAAAAGCTTTGGCGCATTCTCCGGAGCATCGCCCATGACAGCCGGAGCGAGGGGAGCGGCACCGGTAGCCTTGAGGTGCGACAGCAGGACGCGGAGACGGTGCGGGTGACGCTACAGCGCGAATGGTCGGCGTTGAAAGAGATCGCGGCACGGCGACGCGAAGGGGCAAAGCTCCTCCTGGATCACTTGCTCGACTGCCTGCCGCCTATGACCCGGGGCACGGACCTGCTGGCCGAAACCACCCATGGCAAACTCCTGGACGCGCTCATGTCCGACATCATTCTGAAGAGCAGCGTCCGGAATCCGGAGAAACTGCTGAACCATGCCCTCCTCTGGTTACACGATCAGGATATCATTCGCCTTCACAAGGGGCTGACGGTATTCCGCTCGGCCATGACCATCCGTCTCGTGCAGGAGACGCCAAGACGCGGTTTCGCCGCAGCAGATTTCGAGCCGCTCAAACTCCACTACCAGGGCCAGGTGAAGCAGATCCACGTAATGGTGGAATTTGCGCGGCGGGGTCTCAACGCCATGGCCGACTCCCTGCGTCTGGTCATGGACTACTTCAGCCTGAAGGAAGAGCATTTCCTTCGCCGCTGGCTGCCGGACCGGTACAAGGAGATCGAACGGCAGACCACTCCGGAATCGTGGCGGGCCATTGTCGAGAGCCTGAAAAATCCCGTCCAGCAGCCCATCGTCGCGGATAATCGGGAGCAGACAAACGTGCTGATACTGGCCGGTCCCGGCTCCGGCAAAACCCGTGTGCTGGTGCATCGTATCGCCTACCTGGTGCGTGCAAGGCGCGAAAACCCACGCGGCATTCTGGCCCTGGCCTACAACCGGCACGCGGCGGTCGAGATCCGGCGGCGCCTCGGGGACTTGATCGGCAACGACGCTCGCAGGGTAACCGTGCTCACCTGTCACGGTCTGGCCATGCGACTGGCCGGCGTCAGTTTTCAAGAACGAGAAAGGCGGCAGCTTGACGACCAGGCATTCCGGGAGGTGTTGCGTCAAGCAGTGGCGCTGTTGCGCGGCGATGGGCTGGAACCGGAGGAGGCAGACGATCAGCGGGAACGGCTTCTTGCGGGTTTCCGCTGGATACTCGTAGACGAATACCAAGACATCGGTGCGGACCAATACGAGTTGATCTCGGCCTTGGCCGGACGCACCCTAAAGGATGAGGATCGCAAGCTTACCCTCTTCGCAGTAGGCGACGATGATCAGAATATCTACGCTTTCAATGGCGCTTCGGTGGAGTTCATCCGTCGTTTCGAAGCAGACTACGGGCCGAAACCCACCTATCTGATCGACAACTACCGTTCCACCGGACACATTATTTCAGCAGCCAACGCATTGATCGAACCGGCACAGCAACGGATGAAGACCGGGCATCCCATCCGCATCAACCGGGCACGCGCGAAAGATTCGTCCGGTGGCGCTTGGCGGGAACTGGACCCGATCGCTCAGGGGCGGGTGCAGGTTCTACCGGCGCAGCAGGATTCGATCTCGCAAGCGCGGGTTGCGATGATGGAGTTGCAGCGCCTCGCCACCCTTTCGCCAGACTGGGACTGGTCCACGTGTGCGGTGATCGCACGCGAATGGAAGTATCTGGACCCGGTGCGTGCATTCTGCGAAGTCCACGGTATCCCGATGCAGATGGCAAACGAAGACATTCCGAGATTCTGGCGCCTGCGTGAAACCCGGACGCTTGTTGAATGGCTGCGTGGACGCAAGACCCGCTTGGTGGACGGCGCAGCTCTCCGCGCTTGGGTGGATGCAGGTTCCCGGGGTCCCTGGATCGAACTGCTGCGGGAAGCTGTGGACGAGCACGAATTGGAAACCGGCGGTGCGGAAATGCCGGTGGACCACTTCATCGAGTGGCTGGCCGAGTGGGGGCGGGAGATACGGCGGCGCCAGCACGGGCTACTGCTGTTGACTGCGCACCGCGCCAAGGGATTGGAGTTCGACCACGTGGCCGTGCTCGACGGAGGCTGGGAGCGCGTCGGTCCCGACGAGGACCCGGACGCCCCGCGACGGCTCTATTATGTAGCCATGACCCGCGCACGACAAACCCTCTCCCTCGTATGCTTTCCGGGGTCGCACTCATTCCAGGATACCTTGATGAGCCTCCCCGCGGTGCTGCGGCGCCAACCCGCCGAACTCCCTCCTGCAACGCCGGAACTTGCCCGCCAATATCGGCGGCCCGGTCTGAAAGAAATTGATCTGGGTTTCGCGGGTCGTCACGGCGCCGACCATCCGGTGCATCGTGCCATTGCCGCCCTGTCACCAGACGATCCGTTGAAGGCGAGAGTAAACGAAGAGGGACGGTGGGAATTGCTGAACCAATCGGGAATGGTGGTTGGGAGGCTTGCCAACGCCTTCCGACTCCCACCAGGGACGCGGTGCCACTCCGCGACGGTTTCCGCTATCGTGGTCTGGATCCGCGACACATCGGCACCGCTGTACAGAGACGGGGCGAAATGCGACGCCTGGGAGGTGGTGGTGCCGGAACTGGTGTTCGATCTTTAGGAACCTCTGATCCCCGATTAAGAACGTCGAGGACATGTTTATTGTGATAGCGGGATGTAGGGCAAGGCGTCCCGGAGCGAAACCCGAGGCTTATCATAGAGATAGGTGAGGGTTGAGCGAGGACACAACGCAGCCATACGCCCGATAGTGCAATAAATCAGAGGTTCCTTTAGCCTGGAGAAGAAACTTTCAGGCGCAGGTAGGGTTGGAACTTTCTGGAATTTCGCGTACTACCGACGAAATCCCGTGACGCTCGAATGGTTGGATGATCCCGCCGCCCAGCACACGGTCGCCTTGATAGAGGACTAGCGATTGGCCGGGGCTGAGGGCTTGTTGTGGTTCCTGGAATTCTATGGAGAGGGTGCCCGTCGTGTGCTGCCGAACCCGGCCGGAGACTGCCGGGGACGCATACCGGTATTTGATGGCCACGTGATCCAGGGTTTCGGGCAAGACATCGGTCAACCAATTCACATCCTGAACCGTGCAGGTTTGCCGGGACAGGTCTTCCGCCCGTCCCAGGACGACCGCGTTGGTTTCAGGGTTTACTTCCTTGACGTAGAGGCGTTCGCCGCGTGCAATCCCCAACCCCTTCCGTTGCCCGGGCGTATAAAAGGCAATGCCGCGATGCTCTCCGATTGTCCGGCCTTCAGGATCGAGGAAAGGGCCAGGCCGGAGTGCCTGCGGCGCTTCCGCGGTCAAGAACGTGCGATAATCGCCTTGGGTGACAAAACAGATTTCCTGGCTTTCTTTCATTTCATCGGCCGGCAGGTCCAGTTCTTCCGCACGCGCCCACACCTCGGTTTTCTGAAGATGCCCCACGGGAAACAGGATATGGGGAAGCCAGGTCGCAGGGAGCCTGTACAAAAAATAGGATTGCTCCTTTTTGCTATCGGCGCCGCGAAACAGACCGGTCCCCTCATCGACCGGTAACACCCGGGCATAATGCCCGGACGCCACAAAGTCGATCCCGCGGGCTTTCGCCAGTTGGTACAACATCCCGAACTTCACCCGTTCATTGCATCGTACGCACGGATTGGGGGTGGTCCCACCCAAATAGCCGTCAATAAAATCGTCCACGACGTTTTTGCGAAAGGTCTCCCGGGTATCGACCACTTCATGCGGAATGCCTAATCGCCGCGCCACGTGCCGGGCCAGGCCGACTTTGCAACAGCCCCGTTCTTCCCATTTTTTCGTGACCACCGCGTCTGCATCTTCAGGTTCCCACACTTGCAGCGTCACCCCTTGCACGTCATAGCCCTGCTCCGTCAGCAGTAACGCGGCGACTGAGCTATCGACGCCTCCGCTCATCCCGAGAAGGACTGTTGGTTTGGACATGACGGGGCCGGCTGTGTTGACCTCAGTGGGCTCAGACACCATGCTGGACCTTTTCGACCTCGGCCGATGGCGAGGGGACGACATCTATTCCGCTGGCACCCATATCGCACATGCCCTGGTACAGGACTCCCTCTTCCACGGAAAAAGAGGGGGTGCGAATGCTGCCGATCAGCACGGCCGGTTTCAGTAATTGGACTTTTTGGGAAGCAACAACATTTCCTTCAACCTTTCCGCTACAGATAAGAGTTTCACAGGCGATCTCGCCTTTCACGATTCCCTGTTCACCAATCACCAAGGTATCCTGCGAAAAAATCTGGCCGTCGAACTGGCCGTCGATTCGGACACTGCCGTCTAATTTGGCTTTTCCTTTGAAGTCCACACCTTTTCCAAGAAACGTATAGGAGCCTTCCTCCATAATCGTTTCCCATTTTTTGTCATTTTGGTCGGATGTCCCCCACATAAGAATACCCTCTCTGTACCAGGACCCCCCTACCAAGGTCCTGTTGGATGGTTATGATAGAATCACGTCGACAATTCTCGTCAAATCCTCCTGGGAATAGTAGCTGAGAATCACTTCACCCTTCTGCTGTTTCGAGCGAATCACGACTTTCGTTCCCAAATGTTTTCGGAGGCGATCTTCCACGTCGGCATGGAGGGATTGTCCAGCCGTTCGCCGGGACCTCGCCTTGCCGGACCCTTTTTTAACCAATTGCTCGACCTGCCTGACGGAAAGCTGGTCGCGAAGAATTCGCTTCGCCAGGGTCAAGCGGTCTTCGGCATTTTTTATGCTCAGAATGACCTTTGCGTGACCCAATGTCAATTGACCAGAAGCCACCATGCCCTGCGCCTCCTTGGGCAAGGAAAGAACTCGACAGATATTGGCGACCGACGCCCGGTCGCGCCCCACCCGCTCGGCCACGGCTTCCTGGGTCGTCCCCAGTTCGTCCATCAGTTGGCGATAGGCCTTGGCCTCTTCAACCGGATTCAAATTGCTTCTCTGAATATTTTCAATTAGGGATAAAATCGTAGATTCTTCATCATTCGATTTTCGGATTACTGCGGGTACTGCAGGCAGTTGCGCCATGGCGGCTGCCCGGAACCGCCGTTCTCCTGCGATGAGTTCATAGCGATCTTCGCTCTTTCGCCGTACCAGGACAGGCTGAAGGATCCCGTGCCGCTTGACGGATTCCAGCAATTCCCTGAGATCTTCTTCCACAAACGTTTTCCTGGGCTGATTTTTGTTAGGCACGATTTGCGCCAGGGGAATCATGTGAATCGATTGCCCGCTCTCCTTGGCTTCGCCCTCCGGCAAAAGGGCCGCGAGGCCTTTACCCAGTGCTTTCTTTTCCATTTGCCAACAGCTCCTTTGCAAAATCCATATAGGCCTTGGCGCCAATCGACGCCGAATTGTAGAGCAGCCCCGGGCGTCCATAACTCGGGGCTTCGGCCAATGCCACGTTTCTCGGAATGACTGATCGATACACTTTATCCGGGAAAAATTTTCTGACTTCCTCCGAGACCTGCCGGGAGAGGGTGAGCCTGGCGTCACACATCGTCAAGAGGATCCCTTCGACCGACAAGGCCTGGTTGAAGTTGCCGCGTACTCTCTCGATCGTGGACATCAGCCTTCCCAAGCCTTCCATGGCATAGTATTCACATTGAACCGGGATCAACACCGATTGTGCTGCCGTCAGCGCATTCACCGTCAGGAGTCCCAGGGCCGGCGGGCAATCCAGAATGATGAAATCATACTGATTCCGAATGGTTGAGAGCATACGCTTCAAGCGTTCCTCCCGTTGCGCCACCTCGGCCAATTCGAGTTCCGCTCCGGCAAGATCCGGCCCTGACGGTAAAAGGTCCAACTGCGCAATGGCAGTAGCCATAATCGAATCGGTGACTGGAATGCCTTTGAACAGACAATCATACAGCGTGTGCGCCGGCCCTTCGACACCCACGCCGCTGGTGGCATTGGCCTGCGGGTCAATATCAACCAACAGGACCTTCTGTTCGCTCAGCGCCAGCGCGGCCGCAAGGTTTATGGACGTCGTTGTTTTTCCGACCCCGCCTTTTTGATTGGCTACGGCGACGATTTTATCCATTGGCGGTATTCTCCCGTCACGATGTTCCACGTGGAACATTTCACGGAAACCGGCGCTCCGTTATACAGAACCTATAACACTGAGGATCCTTTTCCCCAACCCGAACGGCAATTCGTAAGGCATTTCATTGACCACGGAAAACCCTTTCGGCAGGCGGTTCTGGAGCAGAGATTCGGCCCGGCAAAACACACACCTCCCAGACTTTGCCAGCACCGGTGTAACATAGGCCAAACAGACATCGAATCTCAATGCCTTCGTGAACACCCAATCGAATTTTCCATGATATTCCGGTTGCTTCGAAAATTCTTCGATCCGGTACGGTTCCACGCGAACGTTCTTCAAGCCCAGCGAACCGATAATATGATGCAGAAACGCCACCTTCTTCAAATTCGGTTCGAGCAGGGTGACGTTGTGTTGCGGAAAGACGATGCCGATGGGAATCCCTGGAAACCCGGCGCCGGTTCCGATATCCAATATCGAACAGACCGTGTCCGAGGGAAGAGCCCTGGAACAGGCCAGAGAGTCCATAAACAGGTTCCCGATCATTTCCTCTTCCTTTTTATGCCCGGTGAGGTTTGTCTTCTCATTCCATTTCACAACTTCTTGTAAATAAAACACAAATTGATCGATCGTTGCCTGGTCACAGGCCATTCCGATGGCCGCAAATCCTTTCCGAAAGAGTTCTTCAAGTTGTTCGGTTTTCATCATTGTTCCATGTGGAACATTCTCTCTCCCTCTCCCATTGGGAGAGGGCTGGGGTGAGGGTGAATTGTCAACGCCTGTCCTGAGCCTGTCGAAGGAAGGAATCTGCTTTTTCCCTTCTTTGTCATCCTCGACATTCTTAATCGAGGATCCAGAGTCTTTGTTTTTTCCTGCGTTCGTGAAGCGAAAGACCCTGGATTCCCGATGAAAGCTGTCGGGAATGACGGATTGGAAGGGGGCTTGCAGGCAACGATCTGAATATCTAGGCGACGCTCGCCGACCGCTGGGACCGTTCCAGGGCCACAAGCAACAACGAAATGGCGGCGGGCGTCATGCCGGAAATTCTCGAAGCCTGCCCCACGGTGGCGGGTCTGACTTTTGACAGCTTTTCGGCAACCTCGTTTGAAAACCCGGTTACCCGGTCATACCGGAAGGTCGCGGGAATGATTTTCCCTTCCAGCTTCTGAAATTTCTCAATCTGTTCGAGTTGCCGTTTGATATACCCGTCATATTTTATTGCAATTTCAACAAGTTCGCCGATTTCCGTGGTTGCCAGGTCCGCTTCTCCGGCGATCTCCATCAAACGGGCGTAGGTCAGTTCCGGCCGTTTGAGCAATTGCGCCAGCGTGGCGCCGGGATCGGGCAATTTGGGCTCTATTTGGGTCCACCGCTCTGCCTGTTCCGTGGTCCAAGGGAGCCTGGTCTGCGACAGGCGACGAGTTTCATTCTGCACAACACGTTGTTTTTCTTGATATTTTTCATACAAATCGTCAGACACCAGGCCCAGCCGGTGTCCTGTTTCCATCAGCCGCTGATCGGCGTTGTCCTCGCGCAACAGGAGCCGGTACTCCGCCCGCGAGGTGAACATCCGGTACGGCTCCCTGGCGTCCTTCGTGATGAGATCGTCGATCAACACGCCGATATAAGCCTGGGATCGATCCAGGATCAGCGGCGGTTCCCCCTTGACCTGCAGGGCCGCATTGATCCCGGCCATGATGCCCTGCGCCGCGGCCTCCTCATACCCCGAGGTCCCGTTGATCTGGCCGGCATGGTACAACCCCTTCACGTTCTTGGTTTCGAGGGTTTGATGGAGCTGGTATGGCGGAAAGTAGTCGTATTCGATTGCATACCCGGGCTTCAGCATGGTCGCGCGGTCGAGGCCGGGGATGGTCTTGAGGATGGCGGCCTGCACGTCCACCGGCAGACTGGTCGAAATGCCGTTGGGATAAAACGACGGGGAATCCAGTTCCTCGGGTTCCACAAAGATCTGATGCTGGGTCTTATCCTGAAACCGGACGACCTTGTCCTCAATCGACGGGCAATACCGCGGCCCGGTGGAATCGATCACTCCCATGTACATCGGAGACCGGTCCAGGTTGTGGCGGATGATGTCGTGCGTTTGTTCATTGGTATACGTGAGGTGACAGGAGATTTGCGGATTCGTGATGCGCGACGTCCGCAATGAAAACGGGCGCGGCGGCACGTCGCCTGGCTGTTCGCCCATGACACTGAAATCGATCGTATCCCGGTGCAGGCGCGGAGGCGTGCCGGTCTTCAGGCGACCCACTTCAAAGCCGAAATCTCTCATGCAATCCGAAAGGTGCTCGGCCGGTGCCTCGCCGGCCCGGCCGCCGGGCATATGGCTCATGCCGATATGGATCAACCCCTTCAAGAACGTGCCGGACGTGATAATGACCGCCTTGGCGTGGACGGTCTCCCCGGAATCCGTCACCACCCCGCGGATCGCGCCGCCTTTTGTCAACAGGAGATTGGCCGTACCTGACACGATTTCAAGGTTGGCCTGGTGCGCCAGCGTATCCTGCATGGCCTTACGATACAAGGCCTTATCGCACTGCACGCGCGTGGCCCGCACCGCCGGGCCTTTCCTCGTATTCAGCATGCGGAACTGAATGCCCGCTTTATCCGTGTTGCGGCCGATTTCCCCGCCCAGCGCATCGATCTCCTTGACCAGATGCCCCTTGCCGATTCCGCCCACCGCGGGATTACACGGCATGTGCGCGATTTTGTCCTGATCGATGGTCAGCAGAAGCACCCGGCACCCCATCCTGGCCGCAGCCAGCGCGGCCTCGCACCCGGCATGCCCGCCGCCGATGACGATGATGTCACGTTCAACTGACATGGGTATAATTACTTAATCCGTCATTCCTGCGGAAGCAGGAATCCAGGGTTTTTCTCTTTCCTTTCATCCCTTGGTGTGGAGACGATAGTCAGCACGGGAGATGCCTGCAATAGCAGGCCCCAGTCAAATAGCCTCTTCATATAAATCCTTCCAAGTAGGATTCTGCTCTTCTATAAGCTCCTGCTTCCATTTTTTGATCTGTTTCTCTCGTTCGATGGCCGATGGCATAGTCTCGTGTTGCTCAAAATAGACCAATTTATTCACGCTGTATTTTTTGGTGAAGCCTTCTATGGCGTCATTTTTATGCTGCCACACGCGACCGAGCAAATCGGCGGTAACTCCTGTATAGAGAGTGCCGTTACGCTTGCTTGCCAATATATAGACCGCCGGTTGTTTTTTTGTCATTTTAATTTTCTGGATTCCTGCTTTCGCAGGAATGACGCAGGAGGAGGTCGGAAGTGCCCCAACCTCTCAAAATGCACGGTTCGCTTTTTCGTCAATTTTCCTCAAGCACGCATCGTTAGTTACAAGCCAGAATTGCACTTTTAGATCCGCCAGTTTTGATCCAGGCTCTTTCTTACAATACTCATACTCCAGGGGATGTTTGTTCGTCTCGAAACCGAACGGATTATCACTCTCCGCACGGGCGCTGGGGTTTCCCGTGATGAAGGTTCCGAGCGCGATCAGGATGATTGTCGTTTGTTTCATCGGTCTCCTATCTCTCGACTCACCATTTTTTCACCAGACGCAAATCTGTAGACATGAAAGAGGTCTGATCGCATCAGAGACCAGAGGCCTCCTTGTAAAATGCGAGGATCTTAGGTGTTGTATGCGGGGACGATTCAAGACCTTGGCAAATTCTTTTAAAAACTTCTTCGGTTACAGGCTCTCGTTGCTGAAATTGACTGAGTTTTGCCGCTTCTTCAATCCTCGCACGACTGTAGTCAACAAAACTATCGTGGTGAAAAAATGGATGATCGCCTGGTTTGAGTATACAAGAAGGGTCATGGTGAACTCGCAGACTTGAAAAACTGACAAGCAAGACTTCTCTAACTTTCTTTCCTTCACGAGTATAGGGATCGGTGAGGACAACAAATAAGTGTTTTCTCGAGAGGTCTTCGTCAGGACCGGAGGGGATGAGAAAAGTGGCACGTCGGAAAGGCAAAAACATGGTTAGAGTGATTGAAACGTTTCATCAACCATTTCTTCTTTCTCTCTCTGTTTACTTAATTTTTCGGCCTCGTTTTCTGAGTAGCCAAGAATTTTTAACAATTCTTTAGGAGGGACTGAAATCGACGTGCCATGAGGATTTTTCCATTCTGGAAGCGTGTGCGTGTGATTTCTGATCGTCCATTGGTCCATGTGTCCAAAACGATCCCAAATATCTTTCAGAATACCTCGGTCGGCTTGGCTTAACTCGTCCAGCTCGGTATCGTGAGAAGATGATGTCAGCTCAAGGTCGTACTGGCCGTTACGAGCGATCATGGCGTACCACCCATCCTGGTGCGCATCAATGGCGGTCTCTCTGGCAAGATCAAGGGTCTTCGATAACACCATTCCGTGGTCCATCGAGACAACATAATCGCCGGTCATGGACATCCCATGGCGAAGGAGTGACTCCCGCTCTGCCAAATACAAGAGCTTCATGAGCTTCAGCTTGTTCATCTTGCCGCCTTGTTGTTTAAGAAAATAGACGGCCATCTGCGCGGTCTTTTGTTCGTTAAACAGCATTATGAAATTTCACCACAATCTAACTGGCCCATATTCCCATGCCAAAACAGGAGTTTTCATGCATTCAGGAAGTGGCTGCCGCAGCTCATGCGGCCAGGAAAATCGCGGCATAAGATGCCGCAGCTACAACATGGAGAAGACGGAAACTATTCTACTTCGCTGATTCCATAGTAGTATCATGAGGCTATACTGTCAATGCATGGGGACTTACACACGACGTGCGAACAAGCATATAAATCCTATTACTTCCCGATGCAGAAATCCTGAAATATGCGGTCCAGGATGTCCTCGGTGCTGACCGCGCCGGTGATTTCTCCCAATGCATCGAGCGCGGCCCGGATGTCCAGGGCCACACATTCTCCGGATTCTTTTCGTTCTAGCGAACGCATGGCCTCTTCCAGGGAGCGGTGCGCCTGTTCCAGGCTGGCCTTGTGTCGCAGGCGCGTCACCAGCACGGACGGGGTCGCCTCCAAGCCTTCTTTGAGGCAGATACTGTGAATGAGCGACGTCAATTGATCAAGGCCTTCGCCTGTTTTGGCGGATACTTTTACAAACTCTGGCGCTTCTTCCTTCGCCCTCACCCTGGCCCTCTCCCACCAAGGGGAGAGGGAAGCGGGACCCTCACCCTGGCCCTCTCCCAGAGAGAGAGGGGAAAACGATTGGGATTCGGGGAGGTCCATTTTATTCATCACGAGCAGGTGTCTTTGCGAGCCATACGTTTCGAATACGGCGTGGTCTTCGTCCGTCACGCCCTCGGCACCGTCGAGCACGAGCAGCAACACGTCGGCCTCGGCAATCGCGTCCTCTGTTCGACGAATGCCTTCTCCCTCGATTGTGTCCTGCGTTGGTCGCAGGCCAGCCGTATCCAGTAAGCGCAGGGGAATTCCCCGGACGTTCAGTGATTCGTCGATCACGTCGCGGGTCGTCCCGGGTTGATCCGACACGATCGCGCGATCCAGTTTCAGCAGCGCATTGAGCAGGCTTGATTTGCCCACGTTGGGCCGGCCGATGATGGCGACCTTGATGCCTTCCCGAATCAGGCGGCCTTCCTCATAGGACGCGATCAATTGCTCCACGGCCCGTCGTGTGTCCGTCAAGGCCTGTTGCACTTCAGCCGCTTGAATGAAGGCAATATCCTCTTCGGCAAAGTCCATCCCGGCTTCCACGTGCGCCAGCACTCGAATGAGGCGTTCCCGGAGCGTTTCGATTTCTGTTGAAAGGGACCCGCGCAACAGGGATTGAGCGGCTTGCAGGCTCCGCGAGGTCGTTGCCTGAATCGTATCCAGCACCGCCTCGGCCTGGGTGAGATCCAACCGGCCGTTGAGAAACGCCCGCTTGGTAAACTCTCCGGGTTGCGCCAGCCTGGCCCCGTGCCGGATCAGGCCGTGGCAGGTGGCCTGCAGGATCCAGGCCCCGCCGTGGGTCTGAATTTCCACCACGTCTTCACCCGTATATGAACGCGGCTTGCGCATGATGACGACCAGGGCTTCGTCGATGGCCCGGCCTTTTTCTTCATCCTGAGTCGGATCCTCAGTCTTCCCCCTCACCCTGGCCCTCTCCCGCCGAGGGGAGAGGGAAGTGGGACCCTCACCCTGGGGGAGAGGGGATTTTGGATACAGCACGTCGCTCAGATACAGGCGGTGACTTTCCAGTTGTTGCAGGGGTTGCTTGTTGCGGGGACGAACGACGTGAGAAGCCACGTCAACGGCGTGAGCACCGCTGATCCGGACGATGCCGATTCCCCCTTCTCCCACGGGCGTCGCGATCGCACAAATGGTATCGTCAACGGAGTGTTCCATCGGAGAATGATCTATTCACCGCGGTTGGTGCATACTCCATAGTTCCCTCTCCCTTTGCGAGAGAGCCTGCCCCGGACGCGATCCGGGGGTTAGGGTGAGGGTTTCCCCTTTTTCTTTTTGGACGGCTCTCCATTTTCGGATTTGGTCGAGGAGTCGTCATTCGCCGGCGCCGGTCCACCGGCGGTCGCGGGTTTTAGAAAAAATCGATCCGTGACCACCTGTTGCAGGATCGTCAACACGTTGTTGGTCAGCCAATAGATCACCAGCCCGGCGGGGAAGTTCAAAAAGAGAAACGTCAGAAAGACCGGCAGCAACAACATCATTTTGGCTTGGGTGGGATCCATGGTGGTGGGCATGATTTTCTGCTGGAGCACCATCGACGCGCCCATCAGGATCGGAAACACGTAATACGGGTCCGGGATCGACAGATCCGTAATCCACAGCGCGAATGGGGCTCTCCGAAGGTCCACGGTCATATACAGAATATTGAACAGCGAGATGAAGACCGGCATCTGCAACAGCATCGGCAAACACCCGCCGACCGGATTGACCTTGTGTTCTTTGTATAATTTCATCAGCTCGCGGTTGAGGCGTTCCCGGTCGTCTTTGAACTTGGCCTGCACGGCCTGGATCTTGGGTTGAATTTTCTGCATACCCTGCATGGATTTGTAGCTCTTGTATTGCAGGGGCACGAACAACAGCTTGATGCCGCAGGTTAAAAGAATGATCGCAACGCCGTAATTCTGGGTGTAGTCATGGACGAATCGCAGCACGTAGAACAGCGGCTTGGCCACCGCTTTCACGATGCTCCAACTCCCGTAAATGAACCAGCCGAAATCGATCGTGTCTTCCAGGTCGTGGCCCAACGATCGCATGAGATCGAATTGCTTGGGCCCGGCATAGAGTTGAAACGCGATCCGGCTCCCTTCGGCGTCAACCGGAAACTCCACGCCCGAGGTCACCACGTGTTCCGTTTCCGTTTTCGCAAAGACCCCTTGGGCTCCCTGGGGAATCATGACGCTGATAAAATATTTGTCTTGAAGTGCCGCCCAGCGAACGTCACCGGAACGCCGGATTTCGGGGTCCGGGGATTCCTTTTCCAACGTACCGTCAATCATCCACGCCGGTCCCAGGGCGCCGATAAACCCTTGGCCCCATTCCACCACTCCAAAATTGGTACCCAACAACACCCCAACGGCATCCTCCAGGCCTGCGACGCGAATGGCCACGTCGACCAGGTAGGAGTCATGCGTAAAGGTGAATTCCTTTTCCACCAGGAGGTCGTTTTCATCGTTCCGGTAGGAAAAGGTCATGTGGCCCGTGGGATGGACGTCGTCGAGCGTTTCAAAGTCCCGGCTCACTTCAAACAGGCCCTCGCGGAGCATGGCGTTGACGGCCGGATCTGCAACCTCCAAGGACAGCGGGCCGGCAAAATGTCCTTCCGGGTACACGAACTCGATGGGTTGGGGATCGTCTTCGTCCTGGGTGAGATACTGGTTCAGTTTCCAGCTTTGAATCTGCGCGCCCCGGTTCGTGAACGCGACCCGGTACAGCGGAGTCTCCACTTCTTCCACGAGCTCCCTCTCCCTTGACGGGAGAGAGCTGGGGTGAGGGTGTGCCGATTCGTCACCAGGGCCACGCACCTCGGATGAGGCGTCCTGGATACCTTCGGTGGAAGTGAGAGGTGCTTCCCCCTGAGGAGCGGCCTCTTGCCCCTCCTCAACGGGTGGCGGTTCCGGCACTAGTCCCAGCTCTTTCAGGACAAAGTCGAAGCCGAAAATGATGGCGAACGAAATAAGAAGGAAGAGGAGGATGCGTCTTTCCATGCCGGCCGATCAGGGAACAGGGTCAATCCCGCCCGGATGGAAGGGATGGCACTTCAGAAGTCGACAGATCCCCAGAAAGACGCCTCGTAGCAGGCCATGACGGGTGATCGCTTCACTGGTATAGCGTGAGCAGGTCGGGTCAAAGCGGCACTGCGGCCCCAAATACGGAGACACGACTTTCTGGTAGACGACGATGAGCCACAACGCGATTTTGCGCATCTATCTCACACCCATCTCACCCCCCTGACAAGGGGGGCAGGGGGGGTTGGGGGC
>WTGX01000033.1 GCA_011523385.1 Nitrospira sp.
CGACCGTCGGGGCCGTCGCGTCCCACGTCGCGGTCGCCGAGACCGCCGAGGCCGGGCCGGTGTTGCCGCCGCGGAGAGTGGCCGCGTCCTTCGCCACCGTCACCACCACGGTCTCCCCGCTGTTCGGCGTGACCTGCAACGTGTAGCTCGTCCCGCTCCCGGTGAATGTCCCCTTCGCCCCGCCGCTCACCGTCACGTCCGTGGTCGTGAACCCCGTCACGGCCTCCGACCACGTGAACGTCACGTCGAGCCGGGTCCGCGTCTTGATCTTCGCGGGCACCCCGCCGATCTCGACCGACAGCTCGTCGTCGTCGGTCGTCGTCACCGCCAGGCTCGCCGTCAGCGCCGCGTAGTCCCCGCCCGAGGCCGTGTGCAGCAGCGTCGCCGCTTCGTTGGACGCGTCGTCGTCCTCGTCCGCCTCGACCGTCACCGTCTGCGCCGTGCTCCAGAGTTTCGACCCGCTCGGGTTGAACGTCAGGCTCGCCGGGGAAGGCGTGAGGTCCGTGTCCGCGTGGCCCGTGATCGCCACCGTCACGCTCGCCGTCGGCTCGGACGCCAGCTTCACCGTGTACTCCGCGTCGTCGCCCTCGGCCACCGTCAGCGTCTCCCGCGACAGCACAATCTCCGCCGTCTCGTCGTCCGTCGTCGTCACCCCGAGGTCCACCCTCAGCCCGTCGTAGTCGCCGCCCGAGGCCCTGTGCGAGAGCGTCGCCGGGTCGTTGACCGCGTCGTCGTCCTCGCCCGCCTCGACCGTCACCGTCTGCGCCGTGCTCCAGAGATTCGACCCGCTCGGATTGAACGTCAGGCTCGCCGGACTCGGCGTCAGGTCCGTGCTCGCGTGGCCCGTGATCGCCACCGTCACCGTCGCCGTCGGCTGCGACGCCAGCTTCACCGTGTACGTCTCGTCGTCCCCCTCCGCCACCGTGAGCGAGGCCGCCGATAGCACGATCTCCGCCGTCTCGTCGTCCGTCACCGTCACCGGCAACCTCACCACCAGCCCCTGGTAGTTGCCGCCCGCGGCCTGGTGCGAGATACTCACCTTGTCGTTCACGGCGTCGTCGTCCTCGCGCGCCTCGACCGTCACCGTCCGCGCCGTGCTCCAGAGATTCGTTCCGCTCCGATTGAAGATCAGGCTCGCCGGGCGCACCCTCAGGTCGGGGTCCGACTGAAAGAGATCCACCGCCACCGAAGCCGTCGGCTGCGACGCCAGCTTCACCGTGTACGTCTCGTCGTCCCCCTCGGCCACCGTCAGCGAGGTGGGCGACAGCACGATCCCGGCCACGTCTTCGTCCGTCGTCGTCACCGCGAGGTCCGCCTTCTCGCCCGCGTAGTCGCCGCCCGACGCCGTGTGCGTGAGCGTCGCCGCGTCGTTCGTCACGTCGTCGTCCGCGCCCGCCTCGACCGTCACCGTCTGCGCCGTGCTCCAGAGATTCGTTCCGCTCGGACTGAACGTCAGGCTCGCCGGGGTCACCGTCAGGTCCGTGTCCGCGTGGCCCGTGATCGCCACCGTCACCGTCGCCGTCGGCTCCGACGCCAGCTTCACCGTGTACGTCTCGTCGTCCCCCTCGTCCACCGTGAGGGTTTCCTTCGAGAGCAGGATTTCCGCCGTCTCGTCGTCCGTCGTCGTCACGCCCAGTCCCGCCGTCACCGCCGCGTAGTCGCCGCCCGAGGCCCTGTGCGTGAGCGTCGCCGCGTCGTTCGCCGCGTCCGCGTCCTCGCCCGCCTCGACCGTCACCGTCTGCGCCGTGCTCCAGAGATTCGACCCGCTCGGACTGAACGTCAGGCTCGCCGGGGTCACCGTCAGGTCCGTGCTCGCGTGGCCCGTGATCGCCACCGTGACGTTCGTCGTCGGCTGCGACGCCAGCTTCACCGTGTACTCCGCCTCCCCGCCCTCCGCCACCGTCAGCGTCTCCCGCGACAGCACGATCGCCGCCGTCTCGTCGTTGTCGCTCACCGCCACTTCGGCCTCATTGGCGGGCGCTGCCGCTATACGGTAGCCCGGCCCGGACGACAGCGACACCTTCACCGAGCCGTTCGGCTCGTTCACGCCGTCGTCCACCGTCGGAACCTTATACGTCGCGCTCCCGCCGGTTCCCACCCTCACGTTCTTCACGCCCAGATCGCCGGCGGCGACGAAGTTCCCCTTGCCTCCGACAAACAGCTTGACCGTCAGGGCGGCCGTAGGCGGCGGCGTCGCCGTAACCGTGAAGGTCGCGTCGTTGCCCTCGGCAACCGCCGCGCCGCCCGCGATCGAGACCGTCGGCACAACGGGGCCGCCGCCATCGTTGTCCTTGACCACGACCGTGGCGGAACCGGGCGAACCGATCCGGTAGCCAGGGAAAGACTGGAAAGCGGGCGTCGCCGTGACCGAACCGTCCGCCTCTCTAACGTTGTCGTCCTCGGTCTGAACAGCGAACAGCACGGTCGCCCTGTTTGCGACGCTGAGCCCGCTAATACCCCCCGTTATGCCAAAGTTGCCAACCCAGGTAATGCTAACTTGTGGGTTTGGTAGTGCTGACTTCGGCGCGGGATTAAGGTGCACGATGAACTGCGCCCGCTCGCCCTCTGTCACTTCCGAGGACACGGCGGTAATGGTGATTGTCCCTTGGTTCGGCGCGTCGTCGTCCCGGATCAGTACTCGCTGCCTCGCCGTCACCGACCCGTAGCCGCCCCCCGATGCGGTGTGGAGCAAATGTGCGGACCAGTTGGCGGTCTGATCGTCCTCGCCTATGCTCACCGTCACCGTCTGCGCCGTGCTCCAGAGATTCGCCCCGCTCGGATTGAACGTCAGGCTCGTCTTATCGAGATTGAAGTGGGGTGGAGACCGCCATTGGTTGCCCTCTCTGCCCGACTGACCTGTAACGTTGATGGTCACCGTCACCGAATCCGACGGCTGCGTCGCCAGCTTCACCGTGTAGCTCGCGCTGTCGCCCTCGTCCACCTGCACCGGCGACGGCGACAGCACGATCGCCGGGTTGGCGGTCTGCGCCGCGGCGCCGGCGGCCAGGCCGAGGGCCAGAAATCCAGCCAGACACAGGCGCAGGACACCGGCGCGCCACGAAGCGCCTGCGGCGGCGTGAAATCCGGCGGACGCCGGAGCCGATGTTCGCCGGTCAGATCGTGACGGGGAGAGCGCCACGGAACGCCGGCGCCAAGGAGGCGCACGGCACGGCTTGTCTCGGGCGCGGACAGGGAAATGACCGCCGCCGTCATCGCCCGAGGGCGAGAGCGCGCATCCAGGTGTTGCGGGATAAGGTCCCGCGACAGTGCGGACGAACCCACGCCGCCATTCGGCACGGCTTCTGCTGGAAATCAGCAAAGAGAGGATCATTGTTTGTGCTCGTAATTCGAGGATCCATCCCGAAGACCGATACGGACTTAAAATGGTAGCAAAATTCAGGTGTTAAGACCAGATAACTTAGCGAAACGATCATTCTGGATTATCGGGACCGGAATCCCTCGACAACACTTCAGAAGCCGAGGTAGGTCGATGAGCCCTTCGACTTCGCTTCCTTCGACTACGCTCAGGACAGGCGTTGACAATTTTAGTCGGTGGGTTGAGGAGGTATCATCCGTAAGAACACGCGCCAGTGGTCATCCTGAGCTTGTCCTGCTTGTCCTGAGCGAAGCGAAGGAACTAAGCGAAGGACCTAGCGAAGGATCTGCTTTTACTCGCGTTCGGCGGCTGAAACAACGAGATTCCTCGCCAGGCCCTTCACTTCGTTCAGGGCAAGCTTCGGAATGACAGCTTCTGGAACAGCCACATCGTCAGCTTGAGCCAGACCCACGTCGCGGACATGAGTAGAACCAGGAAAGGTGGTCGCAAGAAGACCGACAAGACGCGGTGAGAGATTTTCGTCAAAGAGGAACTTACAAGGGCCATTCTTTGGGTCAACAATGGATGCCTCAGTGCGCCACGACAAGTCTCTTTAGCTCTTCAGCTTGAGACAAACCGCTTGGAGGCCGATGATGGTCTTGGCATCCTGGATCATGCCGTCCTTGATACGATCGATGGCTTGGGCCAGCGGCATTTCGACGATTCCCAGGACTTCATCCGCACCCAGGTTTTGCGTGCCCGGAGAGAGTTCCGTCCCCACGAAAATGTGAATGATTTCGTTGGTAAAGCCCGGCGTGGTCAAAAAGCTCAGCACCGGTTCCAACCGCCCGACCTTGTAGCCGGTTTCTTCTTCCACTTCCCGGGCCGCGCAAGCCCCGGGGTCCTCGCCGGGATGCAGCTTGCCCGCGGGGATTTCATAGATGAAGCGTCCGACGGCATGACGATATTGCCGGACCATGATCACCGTCCGGTCGTCTTTCATCGGCACGACGGCCGCGGCCCCCGGATGGGTGATGACCTCAAGGTCGGCCGTGACCCCGTTCGGCAGGGTCACTGTTTCCACGGACAGATCAATGATTTTTCCCTTATAGATCGGTTTCTTCATCGTGAACCATGCCCTGCATTCATGGGACGAAGAGGATGCCTACGACGACGGCTTGGGCTTTTTATAAAAGGGAAGGGCGACTACCCGGGCGGGTATTCGCCTGGCTCGAATCTCGACGTCGAAGACCGTACCGGCCTCGGCATAGGCGGGATCCACGTACCCCAGACCAATGCCTTTCTGCAGGACGGGAGACAGGTTTCCGCTGGTCACCGTCCCGACCGGTTTGTCCTGTGCGAACAATCTCATGTCGTGACGGGGCACGGCTTTTTCCAATAATTCGAATGCCACCAGGCGTCGTGACGGTCCTTCTTGGACCTGTTGTTTGAGCACGGGTTCGCCGATGAAGGCGCCCTTGGCAAAACTCACGACCCATTTGGCATTGGCTTCGATAGGAGTGGTCGCTTCGGTCAGGTCGTTGCCGTACAACAAATACCCCATGTCGAGCCGCAGCAGATCCCGCGCGCCCAACCCCGCGGGCTTCAGGCCGCGCTCCTCTCCAGCCTGCATCAGTCGATCCCACACGAGGCGAACCTGCGTCGCCGGCACGTACAATTCATACCCGAGCTCTCCGGTATAGCCGGTCCGCGTAATCAGACACTCGACGCCGTTGACCGTCTCTCGCAGACATTGTCGCGGCTTCAGCCCGTCGAGCGGTGAGTCCACGTGCGCCTGCAACAGCGACTTCGAGGCAGGCCCTTGCAGCGCCAGTTGGGCCAGATCTGCCGATTGATCCTCGATGCGAAGCTCCCCCTGTTCCTCGTCCTGCTGTTGGAACAGCCAATCTCTGATCTTGTCGAGATTCGACGCATTCACACACAGGAGAAACTCATCCGCGCCCAACCGGTACAGGAAAATATCGTCTTTAACACCCCCCTCGTGGTTGCAGATCATCGAGTACTGGGATGTCATGGGCTCGACCCGTTGCACGTCATTGGTGGTCACTCGCTGAAGGAACGACAAGGCCCCGGGACCCTCGACGTGCAGGCGCCCCATGTGACTCACGTCAAACAGACCCGCGGAGGTGCGGACCGTATGATACTCATCGAGGACGCCTGAATACTGGAGGGGCATGGCCCAGCCGGCAAAATCCACGATTTTGGCCTTCCGGGCCACGTGGGCCTCATGCAGGGAGGTCTGTTTCATGAGTGCGAGCAATGCGAAGTCGGACCCGAAAATGCCTCTACCTCCCCTTACCCCTCCTTACCCTTCGACTACGCTTCCTTCGACTTCGCTCAGGACAGGCAGGACAGGCGTAGCGTCATCCGACATCCGCGTTCTTATCTGTCCGGAACCGGCTCGGCAAACAACGCCACACTCGCGGTATATCCGTGAATGAAGTTTTTCCCGCCTACCGGCCCGATCTCGCCGGCGGCAAAAAACCCCGCAACCGGAATCCCGTCGGCCCGTCGCTGGAGGGCCGCAATATCATGGTTGGGTTCGGCGAAAAATCGCCGGCCCCGGCCGTTGCAACTGAACAACAAGGCCCCCTTGAAAGGAGATTTCGGGAAGTCCAGGCGATCCTGCGCCAGCAATAAATTGAAATCTTCACTGGCGGCGGCCGGGTCCCTCACGTGAAATTGAATCGTCTGCCCTTCCTTCACGATGTCGGAAATCGCCACGCCCCCGGAGCGTTGGTCCGCCCCCAACAATCCACGAATGAGAAAATCTCCCCGGCCAAATTCCTCGCGTTGCTCATCAAACGCCACGCCGACCTGCACGGCCATGGCAACCTGTTTCCCCCGTTCCGGTCCCAAGCGTTCGAGTGTCTCCTGGAGCCGTTCGAGAGTCGGCACGCCGCCCAACTCATACATGATATTTCGTTCAGCCTTGGTCACCACGTAACGTTCCCCGATGGGTTGGCAACCCTGGGATACCAGGGTCCGAATCCACACAGGTCCCCACAGGGCCACTCCGACGAGGCCTTCCTGCACGATCCCGCCGTTGAACACCAATCGATTTTCACCCAGGTCCGTGCCCCCGCTGGCAACGCCCCCGATCGCGGGCGCACCCGGGCAGCGTGCCTCCATGGTTTCAAACACGTCTTCTATCGGCGTGGAAAAGGGATCGGCAAACACCAGGAACGTGGGCCGCTCAGACAGTGATTCCAATTCCTGAGGCCACCCCTCAAAGGTATAAGAGGATTGGGATTCCTTTTCGTGGAACGTCAAATGAAAGGGGACGATCCGCACTTCAGGCAGTTGAGCCGCCCACAAGGTCACGACCGATGTATTCTCGTATTCCTCGGCTGGTCCGATCACGCCGTCGCCCATACAGCCCACCATCACTCGTGGGGCCAATTGCCGGTGGAGTGTCTCGACCAATTCACGTGCGGTCTTAGCATAATGCGGTGAGAAAAACAGACAGACCAGATCAGGGGAGGTCGGGCCGAACGCCTCACGGACGGAGGCGATTAACGCCTGCGCCGCCTGCTCCGCGCCCGACTCACGCGCTATGGCTACGTGGAATTGCATGGGGTTCCCAAAAGTCTAACAGCGGGTCCGCACGATTGTCCACCGGAAACACCCTGATAGATGGAAACAACGGCCGTTGTTTCCTCCATCTCATGATCCGCTACCTCGCCGAGCGCCTGGACTTGGAAATCATGCAGAAACGGGCATCCGATCTGCTTTCCATGTGGGTCGGGGGCACGGAAAAGAACATTGCCGGAGCCTTTGCCGAGGCACACAGCCAGGAGGCTTTTCTCGTGTTTGACGAAGCCGATTCGTTGCTCGCCGACCGGCGTATGGCTCAGAGGGGCTGGGAGATCAGTCAGGTCAAAGTGTCATAGTGAATGGACGTAGTCAAGGCATTGCATTTGCTCATGGCGCGGACTAGAATCATGGCATGAGTGAAGCGATCGCCTTTGATACTCATCGATTTGTCAAAAACCTGACCGAAAGCGGCTTTACGGAACAACAGGCCGAGGCCCTTGCGAAGGAGCAGGTCCAACTGCTCAACAGCAACCTGGCCACCAAGGTCGATCTGCAAACAGTCAAGGCCGACCTGGAGGCCAAAATTGAGACGGTCAAGGCTGGCCTGGAGGCCAAAATCGAAGCCTCTAAGGTCGACCTGCTGAAATGGATGGTGACGGCGATGGTTGCCCAAGGCACGCTGATCGTTGCGCTCGTCAAACTGCTCTAAGGTGTCGTTCGTTTAAAGGCACACCTTCATTCATACGTCTCCGTCAGATCCGGTCGTGTTTACTCAAACCGGACTTGGCACCGCATCTCAACACCTTTGTCCATCCTTGAAGTTTGGCATCATTTTTTACTTTTTTACACTTCTTTAACTTTTTTATTTTTTTAAAGTTTGCGATAAATTGTACAATATTTAAACTTTGTAAAGTTTTTTACATTTTGTAATGTTTAAACAACGAGCGCCTATCAGAAGCAGATTCCTCGCTTCGCTCGGAATGACATATTCGTTGTCGGGTTACGCCTGTCCTGCCTGTCCTGAGCGAAGTCGAAGGAAGCGAAGTCGAAGGGCTGCGCTGACCCGACCTACCCTGACTGCAAAGACGCTGGATTCCCGATCTGGTCTGGAATGACGGAAGGAGGTGAACCCCGACCTTTCTTCCCCCTCACCCCAACCCTCTCCCACGATGGGGAGAGGGGGTGGATGCCCGTTTATTCACCCGGTCTGGACGGCAGGATGAAATCGGTTTCAAACATTTTGTAGGGTGCCGTTGAGAGGCCGGCTTGTTTATACACCCCTTGGGCTACGGTGTTGTCCTGTTCCACGTAGAGACGGATGCCAGCCACGTTGCCTTGGCGTTTGCCTTCCCGCAAGACGTAGTCGTACAACTGTTTGAATACGCCGCGTCGCCGCCATTCCTTTTGGACGTACACGCTTTGCAGCCACCAGAAGACCGCATTCCGCCAATCGCTCCATTCGAAGGTGATCAGCATCTGCCCGATCGTCTGCCCGGAGGGCCGGTGCTCCATCACCACGTAAAAGCCTTTGGAGGCGTCGGCCAGTAGCGATTCCACGCCGGCCTGGAGCAGGGTCCGGTCCAATTGCCTGCCCTCCGTTTCCCGGGCGAGAGCCAGGTTGAACGTGACTAACGACTCGAGGTCACGGGGTTCGGCCAACCGGATATGGAAGTCTGACTGGTTCATGGGAGGAGTTGAGATACCGCGTTAGCGGGAATCCGGGAATTTGTCTCCTGCACGACTGCCTCAATCTCTACCTCCCCTAACCCCTCCTTACAAAGGAGGGGAAGAGAAGAAGCGGCCCTGCCTTCTATGTCGAAAAGTAGAGGCTTTTTCTGTAACAGGCCTGGGGAAGCGGTCGAACCCTTCGACTACGCTCAGGGCAGGCTCCTTCGGGGAGGTTCGGCTGCCAGCCAGCCTTGGGGCGGTCGATAGAGCCCCGCGGAGAATTCCAATTTCATGGCCTCTTCGGGACGCAGCTTGACGCGGTGGATCTTCGATGCCCCTACGAACGCCAAGTAGCCCGTAAAGGGGTGAATGGCCGTCGGCACAAACACCATGCTGAGTGAATCGTCTTTGGCAATTTGGAGCATCCCGGGCGCGGTGCCCATCAGAAATCCGATCGCCCACAGGCCCGTACGGGGAAACGGAAACACGACCACGGTACTTTGGCCGAACCGTTCCCGGAATTGAAACACGTCGGTCATCCCCTTGAGGGTGTAATAGATACTTCTCACCAATGGAATCCGTTCAAACAATTCGTCCACCCGTTTCACGAATCGCTGGCCGACGAGCCGAGTCCCCAGCATTCCCGCCCCCAAAATGAGGAGGAGCAACAGCGTAATCCCCGCTCCCGGAATTTCAAACGTCATCACGGGTCCCAGCAGATCCTCCCACAGGCCATCCAGCGTCACGAACAAGGCGGACAGAATCAGGAAGGTTCCCCAAGCCGGGACCACGACAAATAATCCCGCGATGAAATATCGTTTGAGTTGATGAAGTCGGCTGTGTTTATCCATTCATCCCGTCTCCACGCCCACTACTCATGATTCGTCTTGCAATCCATTAACGTATTGACTAGTGTATGAAAGACGGGAGTGGAAAACAACTGCGCAAACGGAAATCGATTCATGAGTCCTGACAGCGAGTCAGCCCCGGCGATGCCGTTGGACCCGGCGCTTCTGGAGATTTTATGTTGCCCGGAAACCAAGCAGGCGGTGACGCTTCTGGATGCCGCCTCTCTCCATGTCCTGAACCGAAAAATTGCGAATGGGGAAGTGCAGAATGCGGGTGGGAACCCGGTCAAAGAACCCCTCGATGGCGGGTTGATCCGAAGCGATAAAAAGGTGACCTATCCGGTCAGGGAGATGATTCCGATCATGCTCGTTGAGGAAGGGCTCCCGACCGAGGGCATCCTCTAAGCCGGACCTACGGTCGCGTAGAAAGCGGGGTCAGGCTTATTCCTGCGAATCGGCAGCTCGCTCTCCCCTCCACAACCACCACACCGAGCGCAACAACTGGACGCACACGTAGACCGAAAGCGCGAATAACAAGCCATACAGCCACAAACTGCTAGCCGGCCATTGGTCCGGAGCGTGCAGTAAGAGGCCGAGAGCAATATGTCCGCCCAAGCCGAGGCAGACGGCGAAAATAATCCACTCTCGTATCCAGCGTGACTTGAATCGGTCGGCGGCAAACATGAAGGCCTCTGTCAGGACGGCATCCTTCGACAAGCTCAGGACAGGCCCGGCCGTCCTCTATGATGGAGAAGGGGCATTCCCGGGAACGCCGGCACCATGAACCACGTCAGACCGGGCTTTTGGCCGATTCGATTTCCGTGGCCGTGATCAAACTCGTGAGGTAATCAGTCACGAAGATGAGCGCTTCTTCCCGGCCGTCAGCCCTTCTGCCCTTTTCGCGTCGTTGGACGGATAATTCATGGTCAAGATCGGATTTGACGTCACCCAGCAGTTTGTGAAGGGAGGGCGTGGTGAGATTCTGGTCCACGTCTTCAAACTCCTGACACCGGTCCAGGACCCAATTGAGCCCCTCCACTCGCCCCAAATACCGGTCATGGTCAGCCGAATCGATTCTGGCCATGGTCGTGGAAAACGCCTGTGCTTCATAAATCAGGTTGTAAAAGCTTGAAATCGCTCGATGTAAAGTTGAGTTCATTGTTCCTCCTACGTTTTCCTAACACAGGGGTCGCCGGACCAAGGGTCAGGTAAACAATAACGGATGAAATTCTGCCATAACGCCGTAATACAGCGGAGCAAACTCCTTTAAACTGTGAGGACTCGTTTCCTTTAAACGCTTGAAAAAGAATATCTGTTGACGGGCGTCAATTTGCTCGAGAATGGCCGAAAGCTGGGGGATGGAAATGGATTTCGAGGGAATGCTCAAGACGTAATGCACCAACCGTTCGACAAATTGTTGAGTGACGTATTCCGTCTTGAGATATTCGTCAGGCACTTTCCCGGTCTCCAGGAGTTCCCAAAAGGGAATGGCCTGAGCTGAAACAGGAACGGGGTCAGGAGGAGAAGGAGGGACGGCACCCTTCGACAAGCTCAGGGCAGGCTCGGGGCCGTCCCCTACGGTTGTTATGTGCTCTATGCCGGTTTTTTCCATACTTCGGTATCGCGTGCGGTTTTTGGATAACAGCACAAATGTTCCTTTAGGATACACCATTTCGAGAAGGAATCTCAGTAAATTCTTTCGCGATTTCTCCCCGCGGTCCGGGGTTTTTCAAAAAAAAAAGCCGGAGGTCCGAAAACCTCCGGCTTTTTTCGTACCCTACCAGGCTCTTACAGCCAGGTAGCGCGTTCGGCTGGCCGAATGTAAATCGGCTCTTCGACTTGCTGCCGCACGGCTTCCTTCCCGGACTTGTTGAACCCAAGGACGGTGTCGTTGTACATCTCGAACTTCCGCCCGTGAATTTGGGTTTCGAACACTTTCGGTCCAGGAATGATGTCGTACCGGAAGACGATCTGTTGGCTCGCTCTCCAGAGCTGGAGGACGGCTAACAGTTCCCGGCTCGGCACCAAGTACTTCTCGATCGCATTGTCCACGCCCGGCCCGAACATTTGCCGGATGTAGCCACGGGGCGATTGCCGCGGGGGAATGTAAAACCCGTTCGGCTCGGTGCCCCATTGCGGGTACAGCGGCAACGCCACCTGTTCCACCCGGATGGTGTAGTACAGGGGGTTCCACCGATCTTCCGCCCACAGTCCGTCCTCGCCGATCTTGACGAGGTTCTGCAAGCGAATCTTACCCACACAGGCCGCCATACACCGGGTTTCCATCGGCTCGCCGCCGGTCAGAGGATCTTTCCCCTCGACCCGCGGATAGCAAGCGATGCACTTCTCGGTGACCCGAGTCGTCCCCCGATACATTGGCTTTTTGAATGGACATTGCTCCACGCACTTCTTGTACCCACGGCACCGGTTCTGGTCGATCAGCACGATCCCGTCTTCAGGCCTCTTATAGATGGCCTTCCGCGGGCACGCAGCCAAACAACCCGGGTAGGTGCAATGGTTGCAAATGCGTTGAAGATAGAAGAAGTAGGTTTCATGTTCCGGCAAGCTGCTGCCGGTCATCCGCCATGGTTCTTCCTTGGTAAACCCGGTCTTATCAATGCCTTCCACGATGGCGCGCATTGACGTGGCCGTGTCTTCATAAATGTTGACAAAACGCCATTCCTGGTCCGTCGGAATGTACCCGATCGCGGCCTGGCCGACTTTGGCCCCGGCATCGAAAATGGTCATTCCTTCGAACACCCCATACGGCGCATGGTGTTTGCGGCCGACCCGCACGTTCCACACCTGTCCGCCTGGGTTCACTTGCTCAATCAACTGCGTGATTTTCACGTCATAGAACTGTGGATATCCGCCATACGGCTTCGTTTCCACGTTGTTCCACCACATGTACTCCTGGCCCTTCGAGAACAACCAGGTGGATTTATCCGCCATGGAACAGGTCTGACAGGCCAAGCAGCGATTGATGTTGAACACAAAGGCGAATTGCCACTTTGGATGCCGTTCCTCGTAGGGATACAGCATCTTCCGCCCTAATTGCCAATTATAGACTTCTGGCATGGTTTCCTCCGTTTCTTTGAACCATAGGTTAGTTCAATTGCTAAAAATCCACATTTGATCCTGATGTTACACCTTGATCTTAATGTGGTCGCCTTTGAGCCACTTGATCATGAACTCATTTTCCTGCCCAGGCGTAAACCCGGTCCGGACTGGCTCCCATGGACCCCTGCCGCCGATACCACCGTCCTCTGCTTTGGTGATCCGCATCAGACATTCTTTCGGAGTGGTGTTGACCGCATGGTTGTCCACCTGATAGCCGAATTTGAACTTCCAGCCCACTGCGTGTTTACCCGGCAGCGAGTCGGTTTGGTGCATCGGCATCAACCAGTCACGGGTGAAGGACTGTTGCGCCCCATACCGGAAGTTGGATTGATAACCCGTATCCATCGCGATGGCCCGTCCATCCGGCCGGGTTTCGTGACCCTTCACGGATTTCGCGGTTGCCACGTACGGAGCGTGCTTCGCCATCGTCACGTGATACGGGAACGCCGGGTTGTACTTCGACCGGATCATCAACCGAGCCACTTTGTAGTACGGGTCACTCGGCTTCCATCCGCGGTACGGTCGATCAACCGGATTGCCGTCAACGTACACGTAGTCACCGTCGTTGATGCCCCGGTCTTTCGCCGCTTGTGGGTTCATGTGTAATTGATGCTCACCCACGCCCGGTGTCCGTTTATCCATCCGATACGCGTCACCGAAGTTCGATTCATACATCTGCACCCAGTCGTTCACTGACCATTGGCTGTGTACACGATGCCGCGTCTTCGGCGTCACGCAGTAGAATTGATACCCCTTCTCCCACAGCGGGTTGGAGTACCGTTTGATTTCCTGCCACGGCAACGCAATGTTCCGCACCGTCTTGTCGTCATGGTGCTGCGCCGTGATAGGAATACCGTAGTCATCCGGCCGTACGTACGGGTTCGTCGTCATAATCGCGTTCGGCAGGTATGGAGTGGCTTCCGTCCCTTCCCGGTGCGAAATGAAGTTTTCACCGTACTCAATGGCTTCCGGCTCCGTCCGGTAGTTTTCATACCGGCCAGTCCGCGTCCATTGCGGCTTCGATTCGTTCGTCTCTTCCCAGAACGGTTGCCGTGGATACGTCCGGCACAGCACCATCCAGCCCTTTTCGGACTTGAGCATGGTGTCAACGCTGTACCCGTACCCCGTACAACTGGCGTCCAACAACCGTTGCACGTACACGTCCACCCGGTTGTCATAGACGAACTTGAAGTAATCCCGGAACCGCCCATCGCCCGTCATGTTGGTCAATTTGGCGGCCACGCCGGCGGTCGTATCCAGGTCGTTTCTGGTGTCATACAAGGGCCGGATGCCCCCTTTCCACACCTGGAACCACGGATTCGACACCGTCGCCGTATGTTCGGGATACGTGAACTCCATCCACGTATTCACACCCATGGCCACGTCCGCGTGGTTCACGTCCGAGGTCATCTCGATATCCTGGGTGACGATACATTCGATGTGCGGGTCCACGTTCTTGACCATGTCATAGTGGTGTTTGGCGTTGTTCAACACGTTGACGTTCGCCACCCACCGGAACTTGGTCGGGGTCGGCATGTGCGTTTTTCCGGTAAACACCCGGCGCCCATACTTCGGCGTGTTCACGATCAACGCCGTGTCCCCATGGTTCCAGTAGGCCACCTCTTCACCATAGTAGTAGCCACGCACGTGCACTTCTTTACCGTGTGCGTTCGGGTCCGTCGTGATCTTGAACGGATTCTCCGCGGTGTGCGTGCCCAAACCACCGCCGGACCACGGGGTGGCATTCCAGATCCCCGCTTTGTAGTTCCCGGCCCAGGTATGCTGCCCGGTCCCGAACTTCCCGACGTTCCCGGCGATGATCAACACCATCGCCGCGCCACGCGCAATGATGGTTTGGTGGAAGTAGTGGTTCGTTCCTTCCCCGTTGTGAATCGTTGCCGGTTTGATGGTACCTGAATCTCTGGCCCAGCGGACGATCAGGTCCTTCGGGGCCCGGTTGATCTGGTGGACCGTATCCAGGTCGTAGTCCTGCAAGTGGACTTGATACAACTGGAAGATCGGCGCCACGTCGACTTCCCGGCCGTTCAGCAACTTCACCCGGAAGGTCCCGTTCAACGCTGCCTCGATACCGCTGTTCCGATAGTGCCAGCCCACCAATTCACGGTGAATCGGCACGGCTTGGTTCTTATTGATGTCCCACACCATGAAACCGCCGAGGCGGGCAATTTTCGCCGGATTCAGGGTTTGCACTTTCCCTGAATAGGTTTTGGAGAAGTCCGGCAATTTATAGCCCTTGATCACGTCGCGCGGATCCAGATATTGCAGGGTATCCGTACGAACCAGAATCGGCATGTCCGTGTAGGCCGAGCAGAAATCATGGTCGTGCATGTTCTCGTCGAACATGATCTTACAGGCACCCAGGAACAACGCCGCGTCCGTTTCCGGTCGAACCGGAATCCAGTAGTCGGCACGATACGCCGTCGGGTTGTACTCCGGCGTGATCACGACCACCCGCGCGCCACGCTCGATGCTTTCGAGCTTCCAGTGCGCTTCCGGCATTTTGTTTTCGACGAAGTTTTTGCCCCAGCTTGTGTTCAACTTCGCGAACCGCATGTCGCTCATGTCGATGTCAGAGGTTTGCACCCCGGACCAGAACGGATGCGCTGGGTTTTGGTCACCGTGCCAGGTGTAGTTCGACCAGTACCGGCCACCTTGGGCCTGGGCAGGTTTCACTTTCCGAATGTAGTGGTCGAGCAATGCGCCGCAGCCACCGTTCATCCGGGTGACGGACATCTTGCCGATCACGCCCAGGATGGGCATCCCCGCGCGGAACTTCATGGTCCGCACGCCGGAACCCTTGGTCATTTCGATCATTTCCGGCGGATAGCCTTGTTCCCGCAATCGACGGGCACCGGCTTCGCCGCTGTACCGCTCCGCGATAATGACCATGGCTTTGGCCAGGTACGTAAAGGCCGTATCCCAGCTTACCCGCAACATGTCGTCCAGGTACCGCGAAGTGAATTTGAATTTATTCATGACGTCCGGGGTGAATTCCGGGCTACCGGCATCCATCCAGGCCTTCCAACCACGGCGCATCAAGGGGCCTTTCAACCGATAGGGCCCATACACCCGGCGATGCATCGTGTACCCCTTCAAGCACATCCGCGGGTTGTGAGCAAACGTTCCGCGGTTGCCGTAGAGGTCTTCGTAAGTTTGGTGGTCGTAGTTTTGCTCGACCCGCATGACCACACCGTTACGCACGAAGGAACGGATGCGGCAGGCGTGAGTGTCGTTCGGGGAGCAGACCCACGTAAACGACGAATCATAGCGATACTGATCGTGGTACACCCGCTCCCAGGCGCGATCCGGATACTCGCCCAGCGGGTTGCCCACTTCGACAACCGGTTGCAGCGCGGTCAAGGCCAAGGCTTTATCCGCCAACGCCACTGCCGCCACCGTCCCGGTGGTCACTTTTAAAAATTGACGTCTAGAAAGAAACATTGTGAAACCTCCTCGTGTAAAGGCCGGTCGGCCTAACGTGGAATGGATTAATGAAAAACACCCCTGTTGGGGAAAACTTTTGTCCAACCACCTCCTTTCCTGACCCTTGCTTCATCATTCCGTTGATCCTCTGCCTTGACTTCAGGCTGACTGCCATTAATAACACGTAGATTCTAGCAATTTTCGGGCCATTGTGAACGATACCGCATAAGTCTTATAAGTATATGAAAATAAAAAGAAATATGCTTTATACATAATGCTCAGTCTTCCCTGATGTTTCCATTCGGTAGCACGAATGGACTACGACCGTACCCCTGGTTATCAAAAGCTTCGACACCATGGTACCTGGCGGTCTCACTATCTTCAAAATTCAATTATATTTCAATAAAAACAATATGTTGTACTTTATGCAAATAAACTGTCGGTCATAAATTGATCATCAGACGTGTAGTTTTCGTAACGCAATGGTCAATTCAGCCTATGCGGGTTGACAAAAAACATCTATTATTTGACATAAAGTTAAATAATGTCAATTATTCTGTGCCATTCATGGCATTATTTCTGTTTTGTTGACACAAAGCTCGCGAGAAATACGAAAATCGACCTTCGTTCAAAGATGCGGGATAGAACGTTGGCATTTCCTTCCATTGTTACCTCTCGGTAACTGATGCGCGGAAAAATTCCATCATTCCTGAGCCTTGGCCGTCAAGGGGATGTGGTTCCAGGACTCGCCGCCATCCTGACTGCGAAAGAGGCCGCTGCCGTTCGTACCCGCATACAGGACCCGTGAATCGCTCGGGTCCATGGCAATCGCCCGAATATTCAGGTTGGCCAACCCTTCGTTCGTGGCATTCCACGTTTGCCCGCTGTCCCGGCTTTGAAAGATGCCCGCGCTGGTCCCCATGTAGAGGTGTTGCCCGTTTCCCGGTTCCAATACCAGACTGCTCACGTAGAGTTCTCCGAGTCCGGTCGCGAGTCTCGACCATGCCTCCCCTTTATTGAGCGTCTTGAACACGCCTTGGGTCGTCCCCGCGTAGACCACGTCCGGATCGGCAGGATCGATCAACAAACGATTGACGCCCAAGGCCATGGACGCCATTTTGGCATCGTCGGGCACAAGCCCGTTATTGGCCTTTGTCCAGTGGTCAGCTCCATCAAAGCTGCGATAGACGCCGCCGCTCGTCCCCGCGTAGAGGATATTGGGACGGCTCGGGTCCACGGCCAGCGCCACGATAAAATTGATTTCGGTCATGCCTCGCATGCGTTCGGTCCAGGACTGGCCGGCGTCCTTCGTTTGGAACACCCCCACGGTCGTGGCCGCGTACAGGACTTGCGAGTCCAGCGGATCGAAAACCAGTTCATTCACGTTGGCCGAGATCGTCCCTTTCTGAATGCCAGCATTGCGTGGGAGCCAACGTCGCCCGCCGTCGGGACTCTTGTACACCCCGTCGGCCAGCGTCCCGGCAAACACGTTCGCCGGGAGCCTCGGATCGATGACCAGGTTCATGACCCGAACGCGGGTCAACCCCTCCGACAACCGCTTCCACGACTGTCCCCCGTCCCTGGTCTTATACACGGCTTCCTCCGTCGCCACGTACATCAACTTCGATTTGGCCGGATGAATGACGACCGCGACCACTCGATCGCTACGCTGGGTGCATCCCAACAGGAGGCTCAGCAAGATCGAAAAGACGACGGTGCGTCGAACGACGGTTTTCATCGGCTCAGGTGGTGCTTGCGTGAACGATAATCGAATTCCAACGGATTCGCGTATCCGGTGAGTTCCACGTATCCGGTCCCGGTGACGGGCGCATTCCGGTAATGACCGCGTACGTCCACGGCTCCTTCCCAATACGTCACCCGGGTACTGTTTTCGGTCCGCAGTTCCTGATCGGGCAGCACCGGCGCGATCGTGACCTCGAGCGGGATGGACGGGACCTTCACAATCCATTTCGCCGGGTACTGCGCACGGTTGTGTGGACTGATCCATCGATCCGTCGTTCGAACCACGAAGTCCGCGCGCGTCAGGTGCCGGCTCGTGCCGTCCGGAAGGATCAACGTCCCGCTGGACGCCGGATCATGGGACCCGTCCCGTTTCCGCAAGAGATACAGCATGAATTCGACGTTCGAATCAAATTGCACGCTGAACCAATCCCACCCGACTTGATCCTCGTCCAAGCCGCCGGACCCGAACTCATGATCCATCCAACTGATCCCGGTGACCTCGAACGGTTCGCCCCGGACCCTGACGGTGCCCCGTGTCGCCAGACGCGTGAGTGAATAATAATGCGACGCCTGGCCGGGGCCGGCGCCCTTGCGACTGATCCCTTCCAGGCCGTGGATCACGGGTGGCTTGTTCAGGGTGAGCGTCAGGTCCACCCCGAGTCCGGCATCGTGGGCCGTGAGACGCAACTGCCGATGCTCTTCGGTCACGGGTTCCAGGTTCCAGCGGTCGATCCAAACCTTCATCCGCCCGGGATCGGCACCGGCTTTCCCAAAAGCCGCGCGACTTAATTTTTCGGAAAAGGAAAAGGTGCCCTCTTCCACGTCGGTCAAGGCCAGGTGCGCGAAATACAGATGCCGCAACGCCCAGCGGGAAGGGTGTTCGCGAACGCGCACGTCATCGATGGCCTTGCGGAAAAATGTGACTTCATAGCCGAACCGTCTCGCCGATTGATCATAGAGGTGACCGGTGAAGTACCACCACTCCAGGCCGTAGTCGTCATGGGAACCGTGATCGCGGGGGAACGCATAGACGTACCCCGGCCGTGCCGGGACCAGGGTGTCCGATGAGACGAAGGCAGGTGCGACACCCGTGAGACCTTCAGTAAGAGAAGGACGTTCCCTCTCACCCCGGCCCTCTCTCAGGGGGAGAGGGAGAAAAATTAGCAGTGCACAAACAAGTCCCATCACCCCATAAGATCGCCTTTTCAAGAGAGACGATTCATTCTTCATCAAACAATCCCACGAAACCATCACGTTGACAGGAATTTTGAGCGTCGGCTATCGTACCGCATGCCTGCAGTAAATGACACGCCTTCTTCAAAGGCCTTTCCGGTTCCTGAGATCATCCCGATCTTTCCGCTTCCAAACGTCGTCCTGTTTCCGGATACCTATTTGCCCCTGCATATTTTCGAGCCACGCTACCGGGAAATGGTGGCCGATGCCAGCCGTGAAGGTTCCTGCATCGGTATGGCATTGTTCAAACAGGGATGGGAGAGTCAGTATTACGGCAATCCCCCGATCTTTTCCCTGGGATGCGTCGGTCGCATGACCCATATCGAGCCGCTACAGGATGGCCGGTCAAACCTGATCCTGCAAGGCTTGTATCGTTATACGATTCAAGAGGAATATTTTGACGCCCGGTATCGCAAGGCCAAAATCACGCTGGGACCGAGTGAGCCGTTTCAAACGATTGCCGAAGGGCCTGTCCTGAGCGAAGCCGAAGGATCCGTACGCACCACCCTCACCGCGTTGGCGATGCGTTACCTTCAATCCCGGAAGGCCGATAAACTCTGCGAGCTTATAACCGATGAAGCCATGACGGATCGCGTCCTTGTCAACGGGCTATCCTCATGCCTGGACTTGACGCCACTGGAAAAACAGTTCCTGCTCGAAGCCGAAAACCTGCACCAACAAGCCCGCCGCTTGATCGACTTCCTGAAGTTCAAACTCGACGGTGAAACTCAATTATCAGGGTGGGGATGATGGATCCCGCCGTGGTGATCGACGTCGCACGTTTGGGAAAAACCTTTGGCCCGGTGACGGCCGTCAAGGACCTGTCGTTCACGGTGCACGCCGGCGAAATCTTCGGACTCCTGGGCCCCAACGGCGCCGGGAAAAGCACGACCCTGCGAATGCTGATCACCGTGCTGCCCCCGTCCACCGGCACGGCAACGGTACTGGGGCACGACGTCGTCAGGGAGGCGGATACCGTCAGGAGCCTGATCGGCTACGTGCCGCAGGAACGCGCCGTCGACCGGTTTCTGACCGGTCGCGAGCACCTCGAATTGTTGGGGGGACTCTACCATCTCTCCCGGACGGAAACCAACGCGCGGATCGACGAACTGTTGAAGCTCGTCAATCTCGAAGAGCACGCGGACCGCGTGGCCAAGACCTATTCCGGGGGCATGAAACGCAAACTGGATATTGCCTGCGGGTTGCTCCCCAATCCCAAGATCGTGTTTTTGGATGAACCGACCCTGGGGCTGGACGTCCAAAGCCGGCTCAAGATATGGGACTATATCCGGCAACTCCGTGAAAACGGCATCACCATCGTCATGACGACCAATTACCTGGAAGAAGCCGATCAACTGTGCGATCGACTGGCGATTATCGATGGCGGGACCATTCGGGTCATCGGGTCGCCTCTGGAATTGAAGACCGGGCTGGGGGGCGACAGCCTATCGGTGACGATCAAGGAACACGAAACGGATAAACTGCCTCGCCTGCGTGAAGGAGTCATGGCTTTACCCCTGGTCCGAGACGTGCGCCTCAACCCCGCCGGGCTGGATATTCTCGTGGAATCTCCGGAAAAATCCCTGCCCGCGGTGATCGAAGTGGCCCAACGCCTCGATTGCAGCCTGGATGGGATCGAATACCATCGGCCCCGACTCGATGACGTGTTCGTCGCCCACACCGGGCACGGATTACGGGGCGGGACCCCGGACGCGGTGGAGGAATAGCCCAGCGCCGAATTATGACATTCCGACACTACAGACAGGAAGTGCTCGCCCTGACGATGCGGTGGGTGCGCCGGCTCAGCCGGGAGAAGTTCAGCATGCTGTTCACCCTGGTCCAGCCCATGCTGTTCTGGCTGATCTTCTTCGGCAGCCTCTTTCAACACGCCGCGAACGTCCAAATTCTGCAGGCCCCGAATTACATGAGTTTCCTGGCGGGCGGCGTGGTCATCATGACGGTGCTCAACAACGGGCTGGCCGGCGGCGTCGATCTGTTGTTCGACAAGGAGAACGGATTCCTGGAACGCATGATGTCCACGCCCATTCACCGGTCATCCGTGATCCTGAGTCGGTACCTCTTCGTGATGGCCATTACCGGCATGCAGATCCTGGTCATTCTGAGCATCGCGTTCGTCTTCGGCGTGCGCCTCGAAACCGGACTGCCGGGCATCGCCGTGATCCTGGTGATCGGGATGCTGTTCGGCGTGGGACTGACCGCCATCTCCATGGCCCTGGCGTTTTCCGTCAAAAGCCACGGAGATTTCTTTTCTATGCTGGGCTTTCTGTCCCTGCCCATGATTTTTCTCAGTTCGGCGCTCGTGCCCCTGTCAGCCATGCCGGGATGGATGCAGGTGGTCGCCATGGTGAATCCGATGACCTGGGTCATCGACGCCGTCCGCCCGCTTATCATTACGGGATGGGACGCGGCCATTCCCCAAGTCGGGATGGCGTTCGTGATCCTGGCCATCTTCGACGCCGTATGCCTGTACGGCGGGGCGAAAGCCTTCCGCCGGGCAATCGGGTAGGGTTCGTGACTTGGCGTCATGGCCATCGACGCGCCTTCATCTCATCTTACCAATCAACGGGGACAAGCCAACGTCACCATGGCCTTGGCCCTGATCATCCTGATCGTCGGCGGGATCTGGATCTGGAACCATTTGGACTTCGACACTCAGGACTTTATCGTCGATGAAGTCGTCCCCGTCCTGTTTCTGGTCGTCGCCGTCACCCTCCTCGCATGGGTAAACGTCCGAAAGATCAAGCGTGCGAAACACAAGAAAAATCGGCGAGACGGGCTCCTCAAACAATTTTCCAACGAAAAGGCGCCACGCAAACGGTTCGATCTCGCGAGCCAACTGATTGAACTGAACGAGTTTCAACTGGAAGGGCTGGAAAGTGTCGCCGCAGACATGGCCGAGGTGTTCCTGTATACGTTCAAACGGTCCCTGGGCGACAAACAGCACCGCTTCCGGGGCATGGCGGCCAGTTACCTGGGCGTCGTGCAACACAGGGAAAGCATTCCCCTGTTGATCAAGGCGTTGGAAGACGACCACGCGTACGTGCGGGGCTGCGCGGCATTGGCCCTGGGACGCATGCGCGCCACGGAAGCCAAAACCAAATTGGAATATACGATGAAGGAGGACTGGGATCAGACCGTACGGAGTCGGTCCAGGGAAGCAGTCGAACGAATGTCTTGAGGAAGGTTCCTGCTGCTTCAGGACTCGCCCGTCACGCGACCCATCGCGGCCTGATCCGCATCGGTGAACCGGTATCCCTTGCTGTACAACGCCTGCATGCTATCGGTGAGAATCGTGAATTCGACCGCCTCACGAACGTCGTCGAATTTCCCCGTCAGCTTCGCAAGGAGTTGAAGATGGTCGCCCGGCAACAGCGCCACTTTCAGGGACGCCAGGATATCCTGTAACTCGCCCGCGTCATAGCGCTCATCATCGTCACGATCGGCCACCAAAGCCAACTGATAAAACGTCAGGCTCAACGAGAGCGTGGATTGGCTGTGCGCAAAGGCCTGACGCGCTTCATTGATGCCGGGGTATCGACCGGCACACGCATGGGAGCGGTCTTCTTCCGTGACGAAAGAAAGCTGTTTCACGTCAGGGCGAACCGGTTTTTTCAATTGCTCATAGAACCAGGAGGTGCAGGATTCCGCGACTGCAAAATCAACTTTGTCCCGGTCAATCTGCCGGGCGATATGGTGAAGGAATCCTTGGAACACGCCGTTCCCGACCGCAGCCCAACTCATACCTCCCATGCAAAGCGCCACCGCCAAAGCTGTAAACCAAAGGACCCGTTTCCATGATTCCCTCTGAGACATGCTGACAGTATACACACTCCCGAGTCCCCGCTAAAGGCATTTTGCTTCCCCTGCCCTGCCCGCAGGGACGGCCGGAGCCTGCCCGGAGCGAAGCCGAAGGGTGCCGTCCCACAGGAACCGTGCGCCATCTCCGACGGACAACCACAGGGGGTTGTCCCTGCATCATGGGTGTACAATAAAACCATGGCGACTGAAACCGTGACCCTCGAGGGCCACATCATCGATTCGCTCATCCTGGCGAAGGTGCTCGACACGATTCTCCGGAGAAACGGCACCTTCACCATCAACCGGATGCACGTCGGCGCCACGCGAGAGGACGCCTCTTCGGCCACGATCGCCGTGCATGCCGACTCCCCGCAGCGGCTGGCGGCCATCCTGCACGCCGTCCAACCGCATGGGGCCGTGATCGAACACGCCGTTGATTGCACCGTAGAGCCCGCGCCGAAAGACGGCGTGTTGCCGGATGCGTTTTATGCGACTTCGCACCTGAAGACGCAAATCCGTTTTAACGGCCAATGGCTCGACGTGGACGCGATCGAAATGGACCTCGCCATTCGCGTGACGTTGGATCCGCCGAGGGCCCGCGCCGTACCCATGGCCGAGGTGGAAGCCGGAGACCTCATCGTCACGGGACGAACCGGCGTCCGGGTCTTCCCTTTGGAGCGGCCTAAAGAACGGGACGCGTTCGCCTTCATGGCGGCGGACGTGTCGTCGGAACGGCCGCATCATCCGATGATCGCGGACGTGGCCAAACGCATGCGGATGATACGCGACAACCGGCAGAAGGCACACATGTCCGGCGAGGCTGCCTGCGACCCCGACCTCGGCACCAAGGTGTTGTTCGTCGGTGGCCCGGCCATCATCCACGCAGGAGGCAGGGAGGCCTTGTCGTGGTTGATCGATTCCGGCTTCATTCACGTGCTGTTTTGCGGAAACGCCCTGGCCGCGCACGACATGGAAGCCAGCCTGTTCGGCACGTCCCTGGGTTACGGTCTGCGCGCCGGGTGCGCCGTCCCTCATGGGCACGAACATCACCTGCGCACCATCAATCGCGTCCGGAACGCCGGGAGCCTCCAACGCGCAGTGGAATCCGGACTGATTCAAGACGGGGTTATCGCCTCCTGCGTGCGTCAACACGTGGCCATGGTGTTGGCGGGCAGCATTCGCGACGACGGACCGCTGCCCGACGTCATCACGGATACGAGGCACGCCCAAAGCGCCATGCGCGCCGCACTCCCTGGCGTTGGGCTCGCGTTACTGGTGGCGACGACGCTGCACGCCATTGCCACCGGAAACTGCCTGCCGGCAAACGTTCCGACCGTGTGCGTGGATATCAACCCGGCGGTGCCGACCAAGCTCAGCGACCGCGGCAGCTTCCAATCCATCGGCCTCGTGATGGATGCGGCTTCCTTCCTTCGACAATTGGCGCAGGCACTCGGGTGGCATGGGTAGTTCTATGAGCCGCCTGCTGGTTTGCCCGCCGGATCATTTCGGGATTCACTACGAAATCAACCCGTGGATGCGTGTCTCCAACGCCGCGGACAAGGACGCAAGCCAGGCCCAATGGCGAACCCTCACCCGCATCCTGGAAGAAGACGCCGGTGCCAAACTCGAACGGATGATGCCGGTCGCAGGCCTGCCCGACCTGGTGTTCACCGCCAATGCCGGGGTGGTGCATGACGGCACGGCCGTCATCAGCCGGTTCCGGCACCAGGAACGCCGTGGAGAAGAGGAACACTTCGCGCGGTGGTTCAGGGAACACGGATACCGCGTGATCCTCCTGGACAAGGACTGCTATTTTGAAGGAGCGGGAGACCTGCTGGGCTTCTCCGATACCTGGTTCGGGGGGTACAGGCAACGCAGCGACATCAAAGCCCATCGGGTGTTAAGCGACGTCTACGGCAAAGAAATATTGCCGCTGGAACTGGTCACGAGCCGGTTCTATCACCTGGACACCTGCTTTTGCCCGCTCAGCAACGGCGAATTGCTGTACTATCCTCCGGCATTCGACGCCTACGCCCAAGCCACGATTGCGGACCGCGTGGACGAACGGCGACGTATCGTCGTGTCTCATGCCGAAGCCGCGCGGTTTGCGTGCAACGCCGTGTGTATCGGGTCTCACGTGGTGCTGCCGTCGGGATGTCCGGAAACCATGGCCATACTCAAAGATCGCGGCTACACGCCTCACCCTCTCGACCTGGACCAATTCCTCAAATCCGGCGGTTCCGCCAAATGCCTGACACTGGCCTTGGACTAGCGGCTCGGGCACACACGTGAAAATTTCCGGCAACTCCTTTAAACTCACGGGAATGGCCCTCCAACCCTACTTCGAAATCGACCCTGACCCCGAAACCGCCAAACGGATTCGCAAGGAGCGGGACAAAGCCCGCGCGCTCAAACGGACGCCTTGGTGGAAACAGCAACTCCACAACGGGCGCTGCTACTACTGCGGCAACTCGTTTCAGGCGGACCAACTGTCCATGGACCATGTCGTGCCGCTGGCCCGCGGCGGAAAATCCACCAGGGGCAACACCGTCCCGTCGTGTATTGAGTGCAATCGAGAAAAGAAGCTGGAAACCCCGGCGGAAGCGGCGCTGAGAAAACTGAGTGGCCAATAAGCAACAAAGGAAAACAGAAGTTCTGGCAGAACTGAACAGACAGTCTCTGTTAAACATTGGTATTTTTTGATTCTTCAAGGACTGAAACACCAAAAGACAATTTTCTCCTTATGACCCGCCAGCATGGCAGCATAACCCTCGATTCGTATCAGTGGATAGTCTAAAGATCGAAGCGGGAGTCAGGCAGGCAGGTTGGTCAAGGCTTCTTCGACTTCGCCGGGAAGGGGTAAGGCCATAAAGTAATGAGCCGGGTATAAATAGTCCTCTCCGGATTCATCCACCACACGGAGGAAGTTGTGGCGTTCGGCTTCTTTATCTTCGACCGTGTGATAAAGCTTCCGCACTTCGAGCGAAGCAGGATAGTCACTGTTGTTGACGCACACGACAAAGCGAAAATTTCCATTCCCTTCATTCATAATCAGAATGACTCCAACAGTCGCTTAAGTTTGATTTCCTGCTTCCCAATAGCGTGGGCTTCATACCAATGGAGTTCAGCTTCGCATATTGTACCATCGTTCAAGCGAATTTTCGCAATTCCTTTTAACTTTCTCCATCGACCCTGTCCATAAGCCTTCCGCAATCTCTTTACTTCTCGAATGGCTGAGCCACTTGCAATGGTTTCAATATCAGTGATTTCGCCGATAACGTCAAAGTCCATCAAAGTTCACCGTCGCAGGAGCATGATCCATCGCCAGACGTTCAGCAACCCGCCCAGGGACGCCGCGACGTAGGTGAGCGCGGCAGCCGTCAGGATGGTTCGCGCCCCTTCCATGTCCTTCGGCGGAATATAGTGACCCTGTTCGAGGATCGGAAGTGCCCGGCGAAAGCTGGCGTCCCATTCCACGGGCAGGGTCACGAGATGCACCAACGCCCCCATCGACATCACGGCGAGCCCCGCCAGCAATACCAGCAAGCCGCCGGCCGGTGAACGGGTCAGCCCGGCGACGATGGGAATCCCAAGCATGACGAAGGACCCGGCCTTTTCCGCGCCTTGCGCCAACCTGATGAGCTTTGTGCGTTCGTGCAGCGGCCCGTACCCGGTGCGATCCTGAATGGCGTGTCCCACCTCGTGCGCCGCGACCGTCACCGCGGTCAACGACTTGCCGTTGTAATGATCCGGGAGCAGCCGGACCACCTTGGCCTGCGGGTCATAGTGGTCCCCGAGTTCCGTGGTCTCGACCCGCACGTGCGACATCTCGAACCGATCGAGCAAATGCCGGGCCAGTTCACCGCCCGTCCCCGCGTAGTCCTCACGAGAGCCGCGATATTTGTTGAAGACCCATTTCGTCCACAACTGCGGTCCGAGCAGTACGACCATGATCAGGAGTAACAACAGAATGCCTCGTATCATTGTGGTTCGCGGCCCTCCCGGACGACTCAAGGATAACAATTTTTCTTTTGTGGACGCCACTGGGGGTAGGAGTCGCATCAGGCCACCGGATTGGTCATCCTGAACGAAGTGAAGGATCTGCTTATCGAAGGGTTCGATGTTTGAGGGAGAGATTCTTCGCCTGCGGCTCAGAATGACAGAAGACGGGCGGTTCCCTCGGTTACGACGAGCAACTCACTACGATCTCCTTGCCCCAGTCCGGCGGCGGGGCGGCATACTCGTGCATCTCGGGTTGATCATCGAACGGGTGACGCAGCAATTCCCGCAGGCGGTCGATCTCGGAATAATCCCGGTGCAGGGCTGCCCGTTCAATTGCGACCTGGACGAGATAATTCCTCAACACGTATTTGGGATTACAGGCATCCATGCGCGCTTTGCGGTCGGCGTCCACGCTGTGCTCGGCTTTGAGCCGCGCGCGATACCGGTCCGCCCACCAGTCGAATCCGTCCCGGTCGAGGAACCGGTCCCGCAGATGTTCGTTCGCCGTGGGGTCGTCCCGGTTGAAGGACCCGAGCGCCCGAAAAAAATTCGTGTAGTCCACGTGGTTGCTATGCAGGAGCGCGAGCACGTCGCGCCGAAGTTTGTCGTCTCCTTCGCGGACTTCTTTCAGCCCCAACTTGGACTGCATCAAGTCCGCATAGGTCTGCTGCATGGTGGCTTCATAGATTTCAGGGGCCCCAAGCACGTCGGCTTCCTCCATCAGGGGGGAGAGGGCCTGCGCAATCGCACGGACGTTCCAATACCCGATATCGGGCTGGTTCTGAAACGAATACCGGCCATGACGGTCGGAATGATTGGGAATGAACCCGGGGTTGAAATCATCCATGAAGCCATAGGGCCCGTAGTCGAGGGTCAGCCCCAGGATCGACATGTTGTCGGTATTCATGACTCCGTGCGCCCAACCCACGGCCTGCCATTGGGCAATCAGCCTGCCCGTCCGTTCGGCCACCTCGCGCAACAGTTGAGCGTAGGGAGCCGGGCCACCAACGAGATGCGGGAAATGTCCGGTAAGCACGTAATCGGCGAGGGTCTTGAGGTGCTCGAACTGACGGCGATAAAAGAAGACTTCAAACGTCCCGAACCGGACGTGGCTCGGGGCCATGCGCACAAGCATCGCGCCGGTCTCCACGCTCTCCCGAAGCACGGCTTCGTCGCTACCGATGAGACACAGGGAGCGGGTCGTCGGGATGCCCAAGCCGTGCATGGCCTCACCGCACAGGTACTCCCGGATCGTCGAACGAAGCACCGCCCGGCCGTCGCCGTCCCGTGAAAAGCGCGTCAGCCCCGCCCCCTTCAGGTGCAGGTCCCATTTTTCGCCCCGCCGATTGCGCACTTCGCCCAACAGGATCGCCCGGCCGTCGCCCAGCGGTGACACGTAGTGACCGAACTGGTGGCCGGCATAGAGCATGGCAATGGGATCGCTGCCCGGCAGGAGGAGTTTGCCGCCCATCGCCTCGTGGAACTCCGGGCGCTTGGCTTCATCCGGGTCCAGGTCGATCAGGGCCGCGGCCGAAGGATTGAAACTGACCAGATGCGAGGTTTCAAAGCCCGTGGGCATGACCCGTTCAAAGAAGACCTCGGGCAGACGGGCGTAGGTGTTGTCAAAGTTCAGTGTTTCGAGTTTCCGCACGTGCACAACTCTTGAATGGACATGTCTTGGGCAATCAGAATTTTCGTCTGTTCCCCCGCGTTGACTGCCGGTATTTTCTTATCATGTCTTCGAAAGCTTGGGTTGCGCAACTGTCGGCGTTCACCACATAGGCTGACAAAAGACCTCGAAACGGTTCTTCCTTCACGTCTTGCCACTGAATGCATAGGAAATGAGTGAACACATACAAGAATGACCGATATGGTGTTCAGCTAACGAGACTCATCCGGTCGTGCCCTGCGCCAGATCGTGGCCAAGAGGGGCCCGGTGACATTGTGCCAAATGCTGAAGACCGCGCCGGGCACAGCAGCGGCCGGACCAAAATGGGCCAGGGCCAAGGCCACGGCCAGCCCGGAATTCTGCATGCCGACTTCAAGGGCCACGGTCCGGCAAAGGCGAGGCGAAACGTTCCCCAGTCGAGGCCCCCAATACCCGAGCGTTAAACCCAGCGCGTTATGCAGGACCACGGCCAGCACGATCAAACCGGCCACGTGAAGTTGATCGTGATTCAACCCGACGATGACCCCGACGATCCATGCGATCATGAACATTGACGCGAGCGGCAGAATGCCTTCAAAAAACCAGGAACTCGGTTGCCATACGCGGCGAAGAAACATGCCCGCAGCCACGGGCAACAATACAATCTTCGCGACCGTCCATAAAAGCGGGAGCGGATCAATGGCCAACCACGTGGAGGCGAGGAGCCAAATCCACAGGGGCGTCAAGAGCGGGCTGAGCAACGTCGAGACCGTCGTCATACCCACGGATAACGCCACGTCGCCTCGGGCGAGGTAGGCCACCACGTTCGAGGCCGTTCCCCCGGGACAGGCCCCGACCAAGATCACACCGAGCGCCAGGAGTTTCGGCAAACCCAGGATTGTCGCGATGCCCCATGCACCCAGTGGCATCACCACGTACTGCAAGGCCACGCCCAGCAGCAACATCCGGCCTCCTTGACGCAAGGTGAGCACGTCCCGGTGCGTCAGCGTCAGTCCCATCGCGAGCATCACGGCAGCCAGGGCTTCGGGAATCCAGATTTTCCCTGAGGCCGCGGGACCCGGCATGAACCAACCCCAGGCGGCTCCGAGCAGGACCCATACGAGAAAGCCGTCTTGAAGCAGCTTTAACCAAAACGGAACGCCGCTCGTCGGAACGTGCTTTGCCGGACGTGGATTCCCGACAGATTGTCTCTCGAAATCGTCCATCACCTTGCCACCCCACACAGCCCTGTTATCCTATGTGGGCAAACCCATATGCTGTCAACGCCTTCGTGAACAGGTTCACAAGCGCGTGGTTCATTGTCAGGAATCAACGGGCTATGATAGACTTGCCTTGGGGGCGATTAGCTCAGTGGGAGAGCGCTTCCCTCACACGGAAGAGGCCACTGGTTCGATACCAGTATCGCCCACCATTTCTTCATTCTTCACTGAACGACACAGGTCGAGATTGAGATCTTTCCCCACCCGCTCAGTAGTGAACCCGCCGGGGGCATGGACGTTTACCTTGTGGTTGGGCCTGCTGACGGCTTGTGGACCCACGCCGGCACCGAGTCTCGACCCCCTGCTCCCTCCTTCGGCGAGTGATCTCGAACTGTTGGGCGCGTCGCACCTGTGCGACGCCAAGGAGAGTGTTGTCAAACACTGGCAGGACCTCCGCTATGAACAGGTGCCCTGGGGCTCCGGAGAACAGCTCCAACGTTCGGCGCAAAGCGGGCAGCCCGACCACGACCGGTTTTACTTTTTCAATGATGAGCAGCGCCTGGTCGGGGCCGTGTTTCGTTACAACCAAGGACTCTCCTTAAAGGCGTATCCCGTGCTACGGCAAACCTTATCCGAACTCCGCCCGTCGTCCACGTTTTATATCGACCCCACGCAGCTCCTTTCCCGTGAGGGCGCGCGCTCCGCGGTCCTGTACCGGACCGGGGATTACACCAGCACAACCCAATACATGGTGCTGGAGAGCGAGGGAGACCCGACGTTACTCGTGGCTTCCCTGGCGATCGATCCATACGAGCAACTCCTGTCAAGTTATCATGAAACCTTTCTGCCGGATCTCAACCGAAGCCGTTCCACGACGACGGGAGAGCCCTCACCCGAGGCGGAGACGAGCGATGATTTCCTGGGACGTCAGCAATTCGCACGAGGGGAAGCCGCGTTATTCGGGTCTTGCGGAACCGCCCGGCCGGCGATTGCCGTTGAAGCCTACCGGCGATCCATTCAACACGGGCTGAAGGACGAGGCTCGTTTAGCCGAAGCCCACCATCGACTGGGCCTTGCGCTTCGGGATCAGGACCAACTGGCCGACGCGCAACGCGAACTGGAGCAGGCCCTCTCGCTTCGCCCCAATTCTCCGGCGATCATCAGCAATCTCGGCCGGGTCCTGGACGAACAGCGCCAGACGTCCCGCGCCATCGAACTCTTTAAACGGGCACTCGTCCTAGCCCCGAACTATGCCGAAGCACGGTTCAATTTGGCACAGAGTCTGGAACAGACCGACACCCGGCGCGCGATTGAAGAATACGAGACCTATCTTGCCCTGGTCGAAGGCATCCCCAGGGAAGCCAAACGAATCCGGTTCGTCCTGGAACGCGTGAAACGCCTCAAAGGTGAATAAGCGCCGTGAAGTTCTACGCCGTGCGTAAGGGACGCCAGCCCGGGGTCTATACGACCTGGCCCTCGTGTGAAGAGCAAGTCAGAGGGTTTCCCGGAGCCGTTTACAAAGCCTTTCCAACGAAAGCTCAAGCCTTGTCGTTTATGGGAGAATCCCATGCCGAGGCGACGACCGGCCTTCCACCGACCGGGACCTTTCCGACAAATGATGCCATACACGTTTGGGTCGATGGGTCCTGTCTGCCGAACGGCCATGGCCGCCTGCTCTTCGGCTGGGCCTACGTGATCCTCGACGGCCAACGGGAACTCCACCGGGCGAGTGGGAACGACGTGCCGGTTGAGGCGCGCCGGCATCGAAACGTGGCCGGAGAAATCCAGGCGGTCTTGCGGGCGCTCGAGTGGTGCCGGGAACAGGGCATTGCAACGGCCGCGATCCATTTCGACTACGAGGGCCTGGCCAGTTGGGTGGAAGGCACGTGGAAGACCAGGACGCCCTTTACCCGGGCGTACGCGGAACGGGTCCGGGCCTTGGGAATGACCCTCACGTGGCACAAAGTGCAAGCCCATTCCGGCGCCATGTATAACGAGCTTGTGGATCAACTCGCGAGAGAAGCCGCCCGGTCCGCACTAGGCTAGAGCTTGCCTTCGCCCTTGAGATACTTGCGGAAGCGGTCCATGAGTTCTTCACCGAGCACGCCGACTTCGGGTTTCTCTTTGGTCATGAAGTCGCGGATTTCTTCAAGGCGCTGCTCGGCCTGGCTGTTCCCTTTCAAGCGTTTGACTTTCACCAACGCGTCGTCGAAGGCGTCGAAGGTCAATTCCTGGTATCCGAAACTTCTGATCCGCTTGACGGCTTTCATCATGGCTTCGTTCCGGAACGTGGTCAGGTGTTCGGAATCGATTTCCCGCAACCCGAGTTTTCTGGCTCGCCGCTCCGCGGCCTTGCGAATCCCGCTGCGCACAAAATCCGGGGAGGTGAGCAACCGTTTCCAGGCTTCGTCCGTCCACGCCACGGTTTCCTGCGGCGCCTCCCACATCTTGAACAGCGTTTCTTCATCAATCGTGGTCAGGCCGGCTTCCCGCGCCAGGTCTTCCGCGTCCCGCTTCAGCATATCCGTGACGAATTCCAGGGCGATGGGTGGCGAATCCTTCACTTTTTCCCGGAGCATCGCCTGTGCCCCTTCGGTCCATGCCACGGGCGCGACCCGGGCCTCGGCCTGCTCCCCCATGGCTTCGACTTTTTCGAACAGTTCCACGTTGACTTCCAAGTGTCCCCGTTCCCGCGCCACCTCTTCGGTAATTTGCTTGATCATGCCTCGCATGAACTCCGGCACGCTTTCCAACCGTTTGCTGGCTTCCGCGGTCCAGGGCAATTTCCCTTGAGCCATCTGATCGGCCGCTTCGGCCATCCCCGCTTCCCCGCCCATGCTCCCCATCATCTGTCGCTTGAACCGGTCCAACATTTCCGCGGTGATCTCGTGTTCCCCCAATTCACGGGCCTTCTTTTCCGCCAGGCGTCTGACCATGCCCCGTAAAAAGACCGGCGCGCGCTCAAGCCGCGCAAGGGCTTCAGGGGTCCAGGCCGGCGCCGTCAACGTTGGGTCAGGATTGCTCATGCGACGGCCTTTCTTCGTTGAGTAATTCCTTGACCTCTTTACCCGCCTTAAAGAACGGCATGCGTTTTTCAGGCACGGATACGGTCTCTCCGGTTTTCGGGTTCCGCCCGTCCTTGGTGCGTCTGATGCGCAACCGGAAACTACCAAACCCGCGAATCTCCGTTTTCTCACCTCGCTTCAAGGCGTCACGGATGGAGTCGAAAATACCATTCACCACCTTTTCCGCGTCACGGCGGCTGAGGGTCTTGGCTTTTTCCGCCACTTTCTCAATCAGGTGTGTCTTGGTCATGACTCCTCTCCTTGATCGACTTGCCTGACGTCCTTTGCGTTCGTGGAGCACCGGCAACGCCTACCCCACGCGGCCTGCCCACCTCTTCTACCTCCCCTTACCCCTCCTTACAAAGGAGGGGAACAGGAAGTTGTAGCCGCGCCATCTCATGGCGCTTTCTTCGCTTGACGGTCTCTCCCGGCGGCATAAGGCATGTCCCGGGCTTTGACCCGGGATGCCGCAGCTACAACAGGCTGAGAGATCTGGGCGAGGTGGGGAACAGGCGGGGATGGGGGCTTCCGCCGGTTGCCTACAGCGCCATGAAATACATGAGGTTTATGCCCGTTTGAAGCGGCAACGCGGGCGTGTCGCCGAACAAGGACCCTACCAGCCAATCCCGGAATGAAAATTCCGGTGTCGTCTCGATCACCGCCGGAGAGCCTTTTATCCCGGTCATTCTCGCCGCCAGTTTGACGGCGTCTTTCAGGTCTCCCAGATCATCGACGAGAAGCACGTCTTTGGCCTGCTGCCCGGTCAACACCCGCCCATCGGCCAAGGCTTCAACGTCGTCGACGTCCAGCGCGCGCCCTTCGGCCACGGCCTCGATAAACTGACGATGAGCATCGTCCATGACCGATTGCAACAGCTTCCGATCCTCTTCACCCATCATGCGAAACGGAGACCCCACGTCCTTATACCGTCCGCTCTTGATGACGAAATTTTTTACGCCGATTTTGTCCATGAGTTCTTCAAAATTGGCCAATTGCATAATCACGCCGATACTGCCCGTGAGGGTTCCGGGATTGGCCAGGATACGGTCGGAGGCTACTGCGATATAATACCCGCCGGACGCCGCCACCGTCCCCATGGAAGCCACGACCGTTTTTTGCTTTTCCGCCCGCACCCGTTTGACCGCATTGTAAATCTCTTGAGAGGCCGCAACCCCGCCGCCCGGAGAATCGATCCGAATGACAATGGCCTTGACGAGTGGATCATGGCCATACGATTCCAACTCATCCACGGTGGATCGCGAATCCAGAATGGGGCCTTCGATCCTGACGAGCGCGATGCGCTCCTTGCCGACTGTGGCGAGTTCCGGCAACAACGCATTCCCCGCCACAGCTAACGTCCCGGCAACGACTACGATCCAGAGGACCCGCCGCCACTTGGAAGGAGATTTTCTTGAAGGGATATCGTTCGCCATGCCTGCCTGCCCGGCGATCAGCCTCTACGCCGGTTCCGCGGAAGCCGAGATGTCCTGATCCTGATCAGGGCTGACACGCAGGTCCGCCCCTACATCGGGCTCCCGGCCCGCGTTGCCCGGATCGCTGGCCGTCTCGGTTGCCTGGCTCCCCGGTCCCTGCGGACAGTCTTTCACGCTCAATGCAATTTTCCGTTCTTCACAATCGACTTTGACGATCTTCGTGGTCACGTTCCGGCCTATGGCAAAGTTCTCCTCCAGCTTATTCGCCCCGTCCGGCCCGACTTCACTGACGTGGATCAACCCCTCTACGTCCCCATCCAGTTCGACGAACACACCGAAATCCGCGATCTTGGAAACCGTCCCGGTCGCGACGCTGCCCACCTGATACCGCGCCGGGATGTCCGCTTCCCACGGGTCTGCCGTGAGCTGCTTGTAGCCCAGCGACAACCGCTCTTTCTCTTTGTCGATGCGCAAAATGACCGCGGCCACCCGTTGCCCTTTCTTGAACAATTCCGAAGGATGCTTGACGTGTCTGGTCCACGACATGTCCGAAATATGAATCAGGCCGTCGATGCCTTCGTCCAATCCCACGAAGGCCCCGAAGTCCGTGACGCTCTTGACTTTCCCCTCGATTTGCGTGCCCACCGGGTAGCGGGCTTGAATGACGTCCCACGGATTCGGTGCGGTCTGTTTCATGCCGAGCGAAATCTTGCGACCTTGCTGGTCCACGTGCAGCACTTGCGCGTCGATGGCGTCTCCCACCGCGACCACCCGTGATGGATGGCGCACTTCATGCGTCCAGGACATTTCCGAGACGTGGACGAGCCCTTCTACGCCCGGCTCCAGTTCCACGAACGCGCCATAATCGGTCAGGCTGACGACCTTGCCGCTCACCCGCGACCCCTCGGGGTATTTGGAGGCGATGTTCATCCAGGGATCGACGGTCTTCTGCTTGAGCCCCAAGGATATTCGTCCGGACTCGCGGTCGTACTTGAGCACGAGCACTTCCAACCGGTCCCCAACGGCGAACATATCGGAGGGATGGCCGACCCGTCCCCAAGAAATGTCGGTGATGTGCAGCAGGCCGTCGATGCCGCCCAAATCCAGAAACGCGCCGTAGTCGGTGATATTTTTCACGGTGCCTTCCAGCAGTTGCCCCTCGGCGAGGGTCGAGAGCGTGGTTTGCCGCCGCTTGTCACGCGTTTCTTCCAAGAGGGCCCTGCGGGAAATCACCACGTTGCCGCGGCGATGATTAATTTTGATGATTTTAAACGGGAAGGTCTTACCGACCAGGCCATCCAGATCACGGACGGGCGTCAGGTCGATTTGCGAACCGGGCAAAAAGGCTTTGACCCCGATATCCACCATCATGCCGCCTTTTATGCGCGAGACCACTTTCCCTTGGACTTCCCGCTCCTCCTGATGCGCGACTTCCAGTTCATCCCAGATTTTCATCTTGTCGGCTTTTTCCTTGGAGAGGAGCAAATTCCCTTCCGCGTCTTCACGCTGCTCAATGTACACCTGGATGCGGTCACCGATGGCCAACGTGTTCAGTTCGTCAGGCATAAACTGGTTCGTCGAAATGATGCCTTCGGATTTATACCCGATGTCCACGATCACCCGGTCTTTTTGAATGACCACGACCCGGCCTTCCGTGATCGTGCCTTCTTCGCAATTTTTAAAGCTTTCTTCATACAGGGCTTCCAGTACCCCGCGGTCCATTTCTTCAACGACGTCCGTGCTCATTTATGATTCCTCATTCCTCGGGCGGACACGGGGTCCGCCCCTACACGATCGCCTCCCGGCAACCGTTGTTACGGGGATCGAGCCGGAACCGACGCGGAGGCTCAATCTCTCTCGGGTTCATGTTGTCGGTACTGCCGAATGATCCACGCCGCGCAATTCGGCAATCCGAGCCATTACCATCTGACTGATCCGTTGATACAATTCCTTGCCCTGGTATTGTCGACATTCCTCTTGAAAATCCATCGACTCCCCAAACGACACTTCCACGGGATGCCGCCTCAGCCATGACGCCCCGGCCGGGAGCACCTGATACGTCCCTCTGAGATAGACCGGCACGACGGGACATCGGGCTTGGGCCACCAGCCGCCCGATTCCCGGTTTCCCCGGCTGGAGCATGCCGTCCGGGGTTCGCGTCCCTTCCGGAAAAATGACCACGGCCTTGCCCGCCTTGAGCAACTCCGCCGCTGACCCGAATGCCTGACGATCCCAGCGCTCGGTCTTCAACGGAATCCACCCGAGCCAGCGAAGGATGCGACCCGCCAGGGGCCAGGAAAACAAATTGGCCCGTCCCAGATAAAAGAGACGGCGCCGGACCCCGCAACCCAATAACGGAATATCCGCGTAACTCGCGTGATTCGCCGCCAACAACACCCCACCCGCAGCCGGGACGTGTTCCGCGCCCCGCGTCCGATAATGAAGGAACACGCGGCCGACCACGCGAGTGAGAATCCACAGGATTCCATAGACCACGGTATTCACGAGTGACCCGGAATCCACGCCAGCATACGTTCCACCACCTGCTCAACCGTCAAGGACGAGGAATCGATCACGACCGCGTCACCGGCCGGTTTCAACGGCGCGGTTGCTCGCGATCGATCGTTGGCATCCCGTTCCTCAATGGCCCGCCGGGTGTCCGGCTGTGTTTCGGGATGACCGTCGCGCACCGCTTCCCGGTGCCGGCGAGCCGTCCGTGTCTCGAGGTCCGCCTCGAGAAAAAATTTCACGTCCGCTTCGGGAAACACCCGGGTTCCCATGTCCCGGCCTTCAGCCACGATTCCGCCCTCACGGCTAAACCGTGCCTGAATCGGTAACAACCGGTCGCGCACGTACGGTAGCGCCGCCACGGTCGACGCCAACCGGCTGATCTCGGGTGAACGCAATTGCCCGGTGATTTCCTTCTTGTCGATAAAAGTTCGCGTCACCCCCTCGTCGAGAGACACGTGAAAATCCACTGAGGACAACAGCGTCTCCATGGCCTCGACGTCGGCGCAATCTATCCCTGCTCGTCGGACCACCCAGGCGACCGCGCGGTAAAGGGCGCCCGTGTCCAGATAGGCGTACCCCAAACGCGACGCCAACGCCCGCGCCGTCGTACTTTTCCCCGCCCCGGCAGGGCCATCAATCGTGATGAGGAAGCCTCGCCTTTGGGCAAATGTCTCCACGGTCCCCGGAAAAGGACATTATTATAGAATTCAATGTGAAATTGTCAATAATTCCAACAGGTTGTCATGAAAATCCGGAAAGGAGGTCGCAATGCAGCCGGTGTCGAGAATAGTCGTTGGCGCGTCGCCGGTCAAAGCGGCCATGGCCATGGCCATGGCTACGCGATGGTCGCCATGGCTCGTGCAGGTTCCGCCCTTGATGGAGGCACCTCCCTGGAGAATGAATCCGTCCGGGGTTTCCTGAACGGGGACGTTGAGCGTGGCGAGTTCCGCGGCCATGGCCTGGATCCGGTCGGTTTCCTTGACGCGCAACTCTTCGGCACCCGTCACCACGGTCCGGCCTTGGGCCAGCGCCGCGGCCACGCAAAAAATGGGAAATTCGTCGATCATTTTGGGGACGCGTGCGGCTTCGATGGTCACCCCGCGTAGTGGGGCCGTGCGGGCCACCAGATCCCCCACCGGCTCACCGGCCTCTTCCCTGGGGTTGACGATCCTGATATCAGCGCCCATTTCGACGAGAATATCCAATAGCCCCGTCCTGGCCGGATTGAGGCCGACATTGTCGATCCGGACCTCGGAGTCGGGAACCAGGGTCGCACCTACGAGAAAGAAGGCAGCCGCGGACAGGTCGCCGGGAATCGACAGATCCTTGGCCACATAGGCGGGACGTCCCTTCAGGACGACGCGACATCCGTCGGTTTCGAGCGGAATCCCCAGATACCTGAACATCCGCTCGGTATGGTCCCGCGATTGCAAGGGCTCGGAAAACCGCGTTTCTCCCTCGGCGAACAGGCCCGCAAAGAGGACCGCCGACTTGATCTGCGCACTCGAGACCGGCGATTGATATTCGATGCCCCGTAAGGCTCCTCCCTGGATGGCCATCGGCGCCAATTCGCCCCCTTTTCTGCCCTGGATGGCCGCGCCCATCATGCGCAGGGGGTTGACGATCCGCCCCATGGGGCGGCGGCGTAACGAGTCGTCACCCGTCAGGACTGAAAAAAACGGTTGGCCGGCCAGCACTCCCGCCAGCAGGCGAAGGCCCGTCCCGGAATTGCCGCAATCCAACGGCTGCGCAGGCTCGGCCAACCCGTTCAACCCCTTGCCCCAGACCCGGACCTGATTCGTTTCGACTTCGATGTTGATGCCCAACACCTGCAAGGCATGGAGGGTATTAAGGCAATCTTCTCCTCGACAATAGCCTGTAATCGTGGCGGAACCTTCGGCCAAGGCGCTCGCAAGCAAGGCCCGATGGGTGATGGATTTGTCACCGGGCACCCGAATCGTCCCGCGCAAGGGTCCTTGTGGCGTAATCGTGAGCGTACTCATTTCAGCCGCTGCCGCGCTTCCCGCGCCTTGGCGATTTCGCGCTCCAAGCCTGGACCGTCCTTGGCTTGGATCAACGCCTTGAAGTGTTGCAAGTGTTTTTCCATGGCTTCGGTCATCGTCAGAAGATTGTCAGCGTTCCACAGAAAAATATCGCGCCACATTTCCGGAGACGCGGCCGCAATTCGGGTCGTATCCCGCAAGCCGCCGCCGGCATAGTCCAGTAAATCCGCTTCGCCCCGTTCCTGAAGATCCGTCAAGGCGTTCATGAGTGCGAAGGCTGCCATATGAGGCAGGTGGCTGACCGCTCCCAGGATCCAATCGTGCACAAACGGATCGATCGACCGAACGATGCTTCCCATGGTTTCCCAGACGTGCTGCACCATGCGGAGGGTCCGGGGATCGGTGTTCGCCGTCGGCGTGACCAGACACAGGGCATTGGCAAACAAATCGACGGACCCTTCCCCGACCCCGGACGATTCCTTTCCGGCGATGGGATGCGCACCCACAAAATGCACGCCGGCCGGAACCAGTGATTCCACCTGTCCCACCAGGGGGCCCTTGACGCTTCCCACGTCGCTGACGATCGTTCCGGGCTCCAGGAGGTGTCCCCACTCCTTGAGATGCCCGGCGTAACTTTCCACGGGCGTGGCGAGAATGACCAACTCCGTCCCCGGCATCGCTGCCTTGGGATCACGTTCAAACGCATCGATGGCCCCGCGTTGCACGGCCAATTCCAGATTGGCCAGACTTCGGCCCACGCCGACGACGCGATCGGCCAGCCCCTCACGCTTCAGTATCATCCCCATGGAGCCCCCGATCAACCCGACTCCGACAATCGCGACTTGTTTGAAATGGACGGTCATGGTTGTCTCGTTACCTCCCCTTTGTAAGGGGAGGTCAGGTGGGGTAGAGCCGCTGACCATGCGGCAAGGGGTTTCGCCTCCGCCGTCTCTACCTCCCCTTCACCCCTCCTTACAAAGGAGGGGAAACGGCGGGTTACAATTCTCGTCCTACGGCGCGCGCGAGGACCTTCAACTCGTCCATCAATTCCTTGAACCGGCCGGGTTTGAGCGATTCCTCGCCATCGCAGAGGGCGCATTCCGGATTCGAATGGACCTCGATCAGAAGCCCGTCGGCACCCGCCGCCACGGCTGCCTTGGCCATGGGAGCCACCAGGTTCCATTTGCCCGTCGCATGACTGGGATCCACGATCACCGGCAAATGCGAGAGTTCTTTCAACGTAGGCACCGCAGCCAGATCCAACGTATTCCGATACTGGGTTTCGAAGGTGCGGATGCCGCGTTCACACAACATCACGTTGCGATTGCCGCGGGAGACGATGTATTCGGCGGACAATAAAAATTCCTTGACCGTGGCGGACAGCCCTCGTTTCAAGAGGACCGGCTTGTCATAGGCCCCGACTTCCTTGAGCAATTCGAAGTTCTGCATGTTCCGGGCCCCGATCTGAATCACGTCGGCTTTTTCCAGGAACACGTCCGTATCACGGGGATCCAAAATTTCGCTGACCACGGGCATCCCCGTCTGCTGCTTCGCTTCAACCAGAAAATCCAGTCCTTCCCGGCCAAGACCTTGAAACGAATAAGGAGAGGTTCGCGGTTTGTACGCACCGCCCCGCAGGATCGTGGCCCCGGCGGCTTTGACGTCATGCGCAATCCCGACGGTCACTTCCAATTTCTCAACGGCACAGGGGCCGGCCATCACCACCAACCGGTTGCCGCCCACCGTGACCCGATCCACCACGATCGTCGAGTTCTGAGGTTGAAATTCGCGGCCCACCAGTTTCCACGGCGTCAGAATGGGCGTCACGCTTTCCACGCCGGGGAACACCGTGAGCGGTTGGTTGTCCAACAGACGTTCGTCGCCGATCACCCCGATGATGGTGCGCTCCTCGCCACGGGACATCTGCGATTTCAGGCCCAGATCCCGGAGTCGATCCGTCACGTGATCGATATCCGCTTCCGTGGCAGTCGGCTTGAATACGATAATCATCGGAAATCCTTCTCCTTCGGCAGTGTCTCCAGCACACGGCCCAGGGCCGTCAGAAATCGACGGTTTTCCTCCGGCCGCCCGATCGTCACGCGAAGCATCGAACCGACAATGTGGCGAACGATGACGCCTTCTTGAAGAAGCCGGTCGAACACGGCACGTCCGTCGCGGTGCGTATCGAAATAGAGAAAGTTGGCCTGGCTGGGAATGGGCGCCAATCCCAAGGCTCGAAGCCCGTTGCCCACTGATACCATCTCCGCTTCATTGAGCGCCCGGCTGGCGGCCACGTGCCGTTCGTCACCCAACGCGGCCCGCGCCGCGACTTGCGCCAGGGTGTTGGCGTTGAAGGGGTTGCGCACGCGATGCAGATACCCGGCGATCTCCGGCGTCGTGAGTCCGTATCCGATCCGCAATCCCGCCAGCCCGTAAATCTTGGAAAACGTCCTCAACGCTACCACCGGCCGGTTTTGTCGAACGTACTCAAGCGTGTCGGGATAGTGCGGGTCCCGGACGTATTCATAATAGGCTTCATCGAACACCACGATCACGTGATCCGGGATCGAGGCCATGAATTCCCGGACTTCATCGCGGGTCACCATGGTGCCCGTGGGATTGTTGGGATTGCACACGAATACCAATCGCGTGCGACCGGTCACCGCCCGCGCCATGGCCGGAAGATCGTGACGCCACTCGTTCAAGGGGACTTCCACGCAGACCCCGTGCCCGCCGGTCACGGCGAGCTTATACATGACGAAGGTGTGGTTCGCCATCACGGCTTCTTCGCCCGGGGACATGAACGTCTTGACCAGCAGGCTGATGATTTCATCGGACCCGTTGCCCACGACGACCTGATCGCCGGACACTTTCCACCGGTCGGCCAGGGCCCGGGTGAGATGATGCGCCCCGCCGTCCGGATAAAGATGCAGAGTTGCCTTTCCCTCATCCAATGCCGCGAGCGCCTCGGGGGAGGGGCCAAGCGGGTTTTCATTGGACGCGAGCTTCACGGCGCCGCCGATGCCCAATTCCCGCTCCAATTCATCAAGGGGTTTCCCCGGTGAATACGGAACGAGTCCGGCTATGTCGGGATGTATTCGGATAGGCATTCGCAACTTCTCCCCTCTGTCATTCCCGACATTTTTAATCGGGAATCCAGTGTCTTTTCTTTTCCCTACGTTCGGGAGAATACGACTCTGGATTCCCGTTTCCGCGGGAATGACAAATATGGCGTGGTCAGCCTCTTATTCCGTCAACGAATTACTGAACATCGACTTTTTCAGGAATGGGCGGGATACGAGCCAAGCACTTTCATGAACAAACACCGGCCTTTCAGTTCCTCGATGGTCCGGCGGATCCGGTCTTCTTGCATATGTCCTTCAAAATCGACAAAAAAGATATATTCCCAGGCCTTGCGACGCGAGGGTCGCGACTCGATTTTGGTCATGCTGATGCCGTTGGAGGCAAAGGGCCGCAACAGGTCATAGAGCGCCCCGGCCCTGTCCTTCACCGACAGCATGACGGACGTCTTGTCCTTTCCCGTGGGTTCGGCGCCATGCCGGCACAACACGAGGAATCGCGTGCAGTTGTTGATGTTGTCCTCGATACGCGATTTCAACACGTGCAGGCCGTACATGTTCGCCGCCAGTTCGGAAGCAATGGCCGCGGCGCGCGGTTCCTCCAGGCACCGTTCGGCCGCCCGGGAGGTGCTTGGGGATTCCACCAGCGGCACCGCGGCCACGTGGGTCTTCAGCCAATTCCGGCACTGCGCCAAGGCGTGCGAATGGGAATAGATCTTCTCGATGTCCTCGATCCGCTCGCTCTTCGACATGAGATGATGGGATATTTCCAGCAGGACTTCCCCGTAGATCATCAGGTTCGAGTCGATAAACATGTCGAGGGTATGATTCACCACGCCTTCGGTCGAGTTTTCGATCGGTACGACCCCATAGATCGCGCGCTCGCGTTCCACGGCGTCAAACACTTCCTGAATCCCGTTGACCGGCACGTATTGGGCGGAGTCGCCGAATTTTCCCAGGGCCGCCAAATGCGTAAACGTGGCAGAAGGTCCCAGGTACGCGATGGTCTGCGCGCCTTCCAACGACAATGAGGCGGACATAATTTCCCGGTACACCGGGCGAATTGCCTCGTTGGGAAAGGGGCCGGTGTTCTGATGTAACAGACGTTCCACCACGAAGGCCTCCCGTCCCGCGGTGTGCAGCAGGGCATCAGGGGCCGCCTGCCGTTTGGCCTTGCCGATCGTGATGACGTGACCGGAGCGCTCATTGAGGAGCCGCAGGATCTCATCGTCCAACCGATCAATTTCCTTGCGGGCTGCGTCTATTTTTTGTTGTTCCGACATACCGTGACCTGCGCCATCCTAGCGTACGATTGAGCATACGCAGACGCACCCGTCATTGCAAGAAAACAGCGGCGTCAGCCGACGCAACCGCAAGAAAGATGGATCGGAAAAGACCGGGAGATTCGCCTCAAATTGAAAACTGGAAATGGCCGGGGAAATAGGATAGGCTCACGCCGCCACGTAAGGCTTTGTCTATGGCCCGCGTTAATTGTCTGCGTTTATTCATTCAGTTGTAGCGGCCGCATCCCGGGTCAAAGCCCGGGACATGCCTTATGCGGCCAACAGGAAACGGCGCGATAAGGCATGTCCCTGCCTTCGAGCAGGGATCGCGCGGCTACAAATAATGCAAAAGAATAACGACACTGGATTCCCGCGTGCGCGGGAATTCGCGGGCGAGTACTTATTTTCGTATCAATGAAAAAAGAGTCAACGTAACCCAGAGCTCACGGTTTCAGCATCGTTTTGTAGCCCTCTCTCGGTACACTTTCACGATAGAGCCGGTAAAGGGATTATTTTTGCGACATGACGGATCAACCCATCTTGGAGTTGAGCAGTTTCGACGCCGCGATTTTCGACCTTGACGGGGTCATCACCAGGACCGCGTCGGTTCATGCGGCCGCGTGGAAACACCTGTTTGATGAGTATCTCCGGACGCAAACCGGGGAGCCGTTTCACGCCTTCGACCCCGTCAATGATTATTGCGCCTACGTGGACGGCAAACCCAGGTACGACGGCGTGACCGGTTTTCTGGCCTCCCGCGGCATCACGCTGCCCCATGGCGACCCCTCGGACCCGCCGGAGCAGGAGACCATTTGCGGGCTGGGAAATCGCAAGAACGTCCAGTTCCTGAAAGCCCTGCACGAGAACGGAGTGGAGGTCTTTCCCTCGACTGTTGCGCTCATGCGACTGCTCAAGTCACTGGGCAAAAAAACCGCCGTGGTCACGGCCAGCGAAAACGGCCGAGTCATCGTGCAAGCCGCGGGGGTGACGGACCTGTTCGAGGTGATGGTGGATGGCCGCGATGCCCGCGCCTTGGGCCTGCGCGGGAAACCGCACCCCGACACCTTCTTGAGAGCCGCCGAATGTTTGGAGGTGCTGCCTCAACGAGCCGTGGTGTGTGAAGACGCGTTGGCCGGGGTGGAAGCCGGCCGGGTCGGATGTTTCGGCCTGGTCGTGGGCCTTGATCGCGTCGGCCAGGCCGAAGCCCTGCACGCCCACGGCGGCGACGTGGTCGTCCCGGATTTGGAAGAACTCGTCGTCCAAGACGAAGCCGGAATCACGTGGCGCAGCGCCACGGCCCTGCCGTCCGCGCTCGATCGATTCGACGACGTGCTGGCACGGATGGGTCCACAACCTGTGGTGGTGTTTCTCGATTACGACGGCACCCTGACGCCGATTGTGGACCGTCCCGACCTGGCCGTGTTGGCGCAGGACGTGCGGGACGTGCTTGACGCGTTGAGTCATCAATGTCCGGTCGGAATCATCAGCGGCCGGGACCGCAAGGACGTCACGGATCTCGTCAACCTGAACTCGCTGATCTACGCCGGCAGCCATGGGTTTGACATTGCCGGGCCGGAACACTTCGCCCTGTCCCATGAAGTCGGAACGCAGTTTTCCAAGGCCCTCGATCACGCGGAGGCCATGCTGCGGCCTCTCCTCGAACCCGTTGCCGGCACCCTGATCGAGCGAAAAAAATTCTCCATCGCCGTGCACTATCGCCTGGTCGATCCCGGTGAGGTCTCCAGGGTCGAAGAGGCCGTCACCCGGGCCATGGCCGAATCTCCCGATCTCCGGCGCTCGGCAGGCAAGATGGTCTTTGAAATGCAACCGCAACTCGACTGGGACAAAGGGAAAGCCCTGTTGTGGTTGCTGGAGGGTCTGAAATGGAAGGAGTGCCAATACCAGCCCATGTATCTCGGCGACGACCTGACGGACGAACACGCGTTTCGTGAGTTGGTGGAGCGTGGCGTGGGGATCGTGGTGGAACACGGCTCGCGCTTTTCGTCTGCTTCTTTTTCATTACAAGACCCCCGCGAGGTGAAAGAATTTCTCATGCGATTGAGTCGTCACCTGGAAAGCCGCACGCCATGAGCGACTGGGCATTGATCTACGACGGATTCGATCCCGCGAAGGAACGCCTGCGCGAAGCCCTCTGTACGCTGGGGAACGGTTACTTTGCCACCCGCGGAGCGGCTCCCGAAGCCCACGCCGATGCCACGCATTACCCGGGGACATACCTGGCCGGCGGATACAACCGGTTGCAGACCGGGATCGAAGGCCGGACGATCGAGAACGAAGATCTCGTGAACCTGCCGAATTGGTTGGTCCTCACCTTTCGCCATCCCGGCGAGGAGTGGTTCAACATTCAGGCCGTTGATCTGCTCTCGTACCAACAGACCTTGGACCTGAAGGCCGGAGTCCTGCATCGTTCGTATCAATTTCAGGACCGCGAAGGGCGAAAGACCACGGTGAACAGCCGCCGGTTCGTCCATTTGGGTGATCCGCATCTCGCCGGGTTGGAGATCGTAATCACCCCTGACAATTGGTCCGGCCCATTGGAGATCCATACCGGCCTCGACGGCCGGGTTCGCAACACCGGCGTGCCGCGCTACGCGGCTCTGAACAACCGCCACTTATCTCCCCTCGAAGCCTCCGCGTTCAGCCACGACGGGATCTTTCTGTGTACGGAGACGACTCAATCGAAAGTCCGCATCGCCCAAGCCGCGCGCACTGGGTGCTTTCCGGATACGGCCTGGACGGACCTGCCCAGGACCCCGGTGCAGGAACGGGACTACATTGGCCAGGAATGTACGATTCCCATGACGGAAGGCCAGCCCCTGACCATTGAAAAAATCGCGTCGTTGTACACCTCACGCGATCACGGTATATCCGAATGCGGAGAAGAGGCCCGCGATGCCCTCGTGCATGCCGGCAGGTTCGAGGATTTGCTCCGCTCGCATACTCAACGCTGGAATCAGGTCTGGCAGCAGTGTGACTTGGGCCTGCAAGGTGACGAAGACTCCCAGCTCACGCTACGGTTGCACCTCTTTCACCTGTTGCAAACGGTCTCGTCGCATACGGTCGAATTGGACGCGGGCGTCCCTGCGCGGGGGTGGCACGGCGAGGCGTATCGTGGACACATTTTCTGGGACGAACTGTATATTTTCCCGGTGTTGAACCTGCGATTCCCTGCCCTGACGAAGGCGCTGTTGTTGTACCGGCATCGACGCCTCGAACAGGCCAGACGAAATGCGGCCCAGACCGGATTCAGCGGGGCCATGTATCCCTGGCAAAGCGGCAGCAACGGCCGCGAAGAAAGCCAAGTCCTGCACCTGAACCCCAAATCCGGCCGATGGATCCCGGACCTGAGCACGCTTCAACGCCATGTGAACGCGGCCATTGCCTATAATATCTGGGAGTACGTCGAAGCCACCGACGACTGGGAGTTTCTTTCCACACAGGGCGCGGAAATGTTCCTGGAGATCGCCAGGTTTTGGGTCAGCGCCACATCATATAATCCCGACAAGGAACGCTATGAGATTTTACGGGTGATGGGACCCGATGAATACCACGATCAGTATCCGGATTCCGAAACCCCCGGGTTGAACAACAACGCCTATACCAACGTCATGGTCGTATGGATTCTATGCCGGGCCTTGGAGCTCCTGGACCGGCTCGCGGCGTCAACCCGTACCGAAGTTCGGGACCTCCTGCACGTCAGCCCCACCGAGGTCGCCTTGTGGGAAGACATCAGCCGGAAGATGTTCGTGCCGTTTCACGACGAGGGGATCATCAGTCAATTCGAAGGGTATGAGGCATTGGCGGAATTTGAGTGGGGACGCTACCGGCAGAAATACGGGGACATCCACCGGCTGGACCGAATCCTGGAAGCCGAAGGGGACTCCACGAACCGGTACAAACTCTCCAAACAGGCCGACGTGCTGATGCTCTTTTACCTGTTTTCGCCGGAGGAGCTGCGTGACCTGTTCGAGCGGCTGGGCTATGCCTTCCGGACGGACACCATGTCACGGAACGTTGAGTATTACTCGAAACGGACGGCCCACGGGTCCTCCCTCAGCCGGGTGGTGCATGCCTGGGTTATGACGAGATCCGACCCGGAACTGGCCTGGGAACTGTTCAAGGATGCGTTGGGCGTGGACGTGTCTGATCTGCAAGCCGGCACCACCGCGGAAGGCATCCACACGGGAGCCATGGCCGGGACAGTGGATCTGATGCAGCGCGCCTATACGGGATGGGAAAGCAGGGACGGCACGCTGTGTTTCAATCCCTGCCTTCCACCGAAAGTCGAAGCGCTTCATCTCCGGGTGAGGTATCGCGGGCACTCCCTGGATGTGACCGTGACCCAGGACACCTTTCAGCTAACCTCACGCCCGGGTCTTACGGCCCCGATTCAGGTGTCCGTCAAGGGCCAAGCCCACACCCTCGCACCCGGGCACACCATCAAGACGAACCTGTAACCGCCGGCCCGGGCCCTGCCACGGCCCGGGCCCATGATCGCCGGATCTCTTCACAATCGACTCAATTCGTGTTGCGCCACGGCCGAGAAAACCGCCTTCACCAACCTATCCTTGCCGATTGGTTTCATGAGGAAATCCTTCACCCCGTCACGAATCATCCCCGCCAACTTTTCGGAGCGAAGCACGTAGGATTGCATGTCCCGTTCCCGTTGAATCAGCATCCACAAGAGTTTGGAGGCCGCTCCGCCGAGCACTTCGACCAGGTCATGCTTGTTCTCGACGATGACCGCCTCCATGGCCGGATCACCGGTGACGTCGATCAGCAGATCCACGTGTTCGTCGCGGATCAGGTTCATCGGCTCAGGCACCACCGGGATTTCAAATTCCTGCGCGAACCGTAAGCCGGTGGCCTCGGGATCTTTGTCCGTGATGCCCACCACCTGCGCGTCCGGGAGATGAAGGAACACGTCGAGCAACGCCCGCCCGCCTTTCCCCGCCCCTACGATGCCGATCCGAATGGCCGAAGAACCGGAAACCTCTCCTTCGAGCATGCCGGTCAAGGCGATCAAAGGAATGTGCGGGAATTGGGATTTAAAATAATTCAGGGAACCGACACCCAACTTCTTGTCGATATCCGTAATCACCACGTCAAGCAACAACGGATTTTCGCCTTCCTTGACCACGTCGATGGCCCGGTCTTCCGTGTCGGCCTCCAACACGTCGAATCCCGCGGTCTCCAGGGTGGCACGCATCTCTGCGCAAATACCGGGATCATCCTCGATCAACAACACGCGCCCGTTTCCCGGTTTGGAGCCAAACATTGCAGCAGTTTTTGGTTCAGTCATGATGCCCCTCCTTGATGAAAAAGCCCATAATGACTTTCCCCTCCCCGCACTGCGCCCCATATCGAGAGACCGAGCTGACGGCTTTCCGACCTCGTCGAATCCCTCGACCGTTCACGTGCGGAAAGGATCCGGTTTCGTGATCAGAAAAGAAAACTAAAAAAGCCCTTTGGATCGTTCACGGTCCAAAGGGCTTTGTCTCGATCTTGCCTGCCACAGGCTGTCCAGGAAGCTACCCCATCACCTGCCTCTTTTTTAAAAAGTTTCTCTTAATAAAATGATAAGCCTGTTTCCCCGAACAGTCAATAAAAAGGCGGCCCGATTCGAGCGCTTTAGCTGCATTCTTCCTCATTGGATTGATAGAATGGCGGATCGCCGAGGCCACCGGCATCCACGACCGTTGCCGAGCCGACGCCCATCCGTTGTATACGGTGCTCCTCCTGACGAAGGCAACGCAAGAGCCAGGCTGACAATCATGACGCCAGAATCCCGAGACGCTCCCGACCGGCACCTGTGTCTGGTGGACGGGTCCGGGTTCCTGTTCCGGGCGTTCCACGCACTGCCGATAATGACCCGAGCGGACGGGACACCCGTGAACGCCGTCCTCGGGTTTACCAACATGTTGCTCAAACTGCTGGACGACCTGCAGGCCTCGCACGTGGCTGTGCTTTTCGATTCGGCCCGGGAGTCCTTTCGAAACGAGATATTTCCCGAGTACAAAGCCAATCGCCCCGACCCGCCCGACGAACTGATCCCCCAGTTTCCGTTGGTACGAGACGCCACCCGGGCGTTCAATGTGGAATGTATCGAACGGCCCGGGTTCGAAGCGGACGACCTGATCGCCACCTATGCACGACGCGCGCGGGCGGAAGGGTTCGACGTCATGATCGTGTCCTCGGACAAGGACCTGATGCAATTGGTGTCCGACCGGGTGAGCATGTTCGACGCCCTCAAAAACCGGAGGATCGGCCCGGACGAGGTGAAGGAAAAATTCGGCGTGGGTCCGGAGCAGGTCGTGGACGTGCAAGCCCTGGCCGGTGATTCCACGGACAACGTCCCGGGGGTCCCGGGCATCGGCGTGAAAACCGCGGCCCAACTCATTCAAGCCTACGGCGACCTGGATTCCCTGCTCGCACGGACGTCTGAAATCACACAACCGAAGCGACGTCAAAACCTTATCGCGTTCGCCGGGCAAGCCAGGCTTTCCCGCGAACTGGTTCGTCTGCGGGATGACGTGCCGACGGACGTGACCGTATCCGAGTTGCGACGCCAGGACCCGGACCCCGCCCAATTGCTGGCATTCCTCGAGGAACAGGGCTTCAGGTCGGTCATGGCCAAGGTTCAACACCGGCTGGCCTCCGGGGAAGACACGCCCCTGACCGGCGAAGCTCCTGCCGTCACCCGCTATGAACTGGTCCAATCCGTTGAAGTCCTGCAGGACTGGGTAACCCGGGCGCGCTACGCCGGAGCCGTGGCGCTCGATACGGAAACCACCTCGCTGGATGAAAGCCTCGCGGACCTGGTGGGCATATCCTTGTGCGTGCAACCCGGCCATGCATGCTACATCCCGCTGGCCCACCGGCTTCCCGAGCCGCCCCCTGAACAGGATGTTTTGCCGTCCTCCGGTGAGCAGCCACCCTCTCCCCAACCGGAACCGCTCGAACAAATTCCGCTCGACGCGGCCTTGGATCTCCTGCGGCCGCTCATGGCCGATCCCTCGGTGCTGAAAATCGGTCATAACCTGAAATACGACATGGTGGTGCTGCGACGATACAACGTCGCCGTTTCGCCTTTGGACGACACCATGCTGATGTCCTACGTGCTGGATGGAGGCAATCATGGCCACGGCATGGACGAGTTGGCCGCGCTGCATTTGGACCATCGGACGATTCCGTTCAAGGACGTGACCGGCACGGGAAAATCACAAGTGACCTTTGACCTGATTCCCTTGGACCGGGCCCTGGCCTATGCCGCGGAAGACGCGGACGTGACCTTGCGGCTCCACCGGTTCCTCAAACCCCGCCTGCTGGCCGAACGCATGGTGACGCCCTACGAGACCCTGGAACGGCCCCTGATGCCGGTCCTGGCCGACATGGAAACTGACGGCATCCGCGTGGACCGGGAAAAACTGGAACAACTCAGCCGGGAATTCGCAGAACGCCAACATACATTGGAGCAGGACGTGTACCGGCTCGCCGGTCGCGAATTCAACGTGGGCTCCCCGAAGCAACTCGGTGAGGTCCTGTTCGACGAACTGCGCCTGGAGGGCGGGCACAAGGGGAAATCCGGCGCTTATGCCACCGGCGCCGACGTGCTGGAATCGCTGGCCGCCGAGGGACACGAACTGCCATCCACGGTGCTGGAATGGCGACAGCTCGACAAACTCAAGAGCACCTATACCGACGCCCTGGTCGAACAGATCAACCCGCGCACGGGTCGCGTGCACACCTCCTTTGCCATGGCCGCGGCGTCCACCGGCCGCCTGTCTTCCACGAACCCCAACCTGCAAAATATCCCCATCCGGACCGAAGACGGCCGAAAAATCCGCCACGCGTTCGTGGCCGAACCCGGACGCATCCTGCTGTCCTTGGACTACTCCCAAATCGAGTTGCGGCTCCTGGCCCACGTCGCCGGGATCGACGCGTTGAAACGCGCGTTCCACGACGGCCTGGATATTCATGCCCTGACCGCAGCCCAGATATTCGGCGTTGATGCCGGCACGGTGGATTCGGCGATGCGGCGTCAAGCCAAGGCCATTAATTTCGGCATCATCTACGGAATCAGCGCGTTCGGGCTGAGCCGCCAATTGGGCATTGCCAACGAAGAGGCCGCAACGTACATGAAAGCCTATTTCAAACGGTACCCGGGTATCCAGGACTACATGACCCGGACCAAGCAGTTCTGTCGTGAACATGGATACGTCGAAACGCTCTTCGGGCGCCGGTGCCACGTGCCGGGCATCCACGACAAAAACGCGGCACGGCGCAATTTTGCCGAACGCGCGGCGATCAACGCCCCGATCCAGGGCACGGCCGCGGACGTGCTGAAACGCGCCATGATTCGCGTACCCCCGGCATTGACAAAACACGGCCTCGACACGCATGCCTGCATGCTGTTGACAGTCCACGATGAATTGCTTTTTGAAGTCGACGAAGCGGTCGTGGATCAGGCGGCCGGGGTGGTGAAGACCGTCATGGAATCAGCGTGCCTGCCCGCGCTTCACCTGTCAGTGCCGCTGACGGTTGACGTAGGACAGGGTCATTCGTGGGGCGACGCCCATTGAGAGCGCAGAGTTTCGCCCCCGTACGACGAGGATTTGATAGAGAAGATCCCCAGTTATGGCAGGTAGCTGTCGTGAGGATCAAACCGCGAACACGCGCCAAAGAACGGCGAGGGTAGCGGCCATCGTGATGCCCACCATCCATTGCAGCATGGAGAACTGGGCTTCCAACCGAGAGAGCCGATTGTCAATACTGATGAGTCTGTTCTCAAACCCGGCAATCTCTTCGGCCGCCTCGCGCGCTTTGTCGTCAGGCGCCCCGGCGGCCTTCAGGGCCTCATAGGTCTTGGAGAGCATCATCGCCATACGGACAGGATACGCATCATAAAACACCAATGCAAGACTTCTACTTGAGTTGACCACTTCATACTTTCTTACTGCCAGCCCTTTCTTTTCTCGATCTCTTTGCTACACATCAAGCAAACGCTTTAGAATCTCGTGGCATGAAGATTGCCACGTGGAACGTGAACTCCATCAACGTCCGGCTGCCGCACGTGACGGCGTACCTGAGAGAGGTGGGCCCGGACGTCCTGTTGCTTCAGGAATTGAAATCCACGGAGGAGCGGTTCCCCCACGCCGAGATCGAAGACGTGGGCTACCACGTCGCGCTCGTCGGGCAGAAAACCTTCAACGGTGTGGGGATTCTCGCGAAACAGCCCATTGAGGTGGAACAGCGGGCGTTACCCGGCGATTCGACCGATGAACAGGCCCGGTACCTCGAAGCCATTACCGGATCCCTCCGCGTCGCGTCGCTGTATCTGCCGAACGGTAATCCCGTCGACACGGACAAATTTTCCTACAAGCTGGCATGGATGGACCGCTTGATCGCCCACGTGCGCACCCTGCTGGCCTATGAGGAGCCGTTGGTGTTGGGCGGCGATTACAACGTGTGTCCCACGGACTCGGACGTGTACGATCCCGAGGGGTTTGCCAATGACGCGCTCTGTCACCCCGAGACCCGCGCCCGGTTTCAGACCTTGTGTTATCTGGGCCTCACGGATGCACTTCGCGCGCGACACCCGCATGCGGGCGTATACACGTTTTGGGATTACCAAGCCGGGTGCTGGAATAAGGATCAGGGGTTACGAATCGACCACCTGCTCCTCTCTCCGCAGGCGGCCGACCGGCTGGTCGCCTCCGGGGTGGACAAAGGCCCCCGCGGCAAAGAGAAGCCTTCCGATCATACGCCCGCCTGGGTCGAACTGCGCGATGCGTAAGGTTTGTGGGAAAGCATTTTTTCCTTACCAAACGTCCCCCATGAGTATGAAATGAACGATGGGGTAGAAGACCTGTTCGGTGATTTCACAATTACATCGATTTACTTTATGGGATGTGAAAGAGTGATTGCCGAGGAGGAAAAAGTGAATTTCGAACGTTTTAAAACGACTGCAGGTCTCAATTTGTTGTTGAATCCTGTCCACATAATTGTGGCTATGCAGGTTAGTACTACCTGCCAAGTGGAGTGCATAAATGGGGATGTTTTTACGATAGAAATAAGCCTAGAAGAACTTAAAACGCGACTTGAGCGGACTCGAATCAAGGAGTGGCTTAATAAAACCTTCAACTCGTAAAGGGTGTATGTATTAATCTTCTGGGGAAAGTTTAATTTAGCTCAATTTAGTCCGCCACCAAAAGGGGGACGGGTCAGAGAAGCCCCTTCGCCTTTTCACCTTCATGAACATATTCTACAGACCTCGATGGAGGATATTGTTTGTGTTGATTACAATACTCCGGCTGAAGCTCATATATCATTGTTGCCTCTAATTGCTCTCTTTCGTCTTTATCTTCCGGAGCTTCCGCAGCAAAAAACAGATTGCCAGACCCATGCATGGCTGCCTCTATAGCAAAAGCAGTTCCACCCTTGTATCGATTCCAAAGGTCAACACTTTCCCCAACCCTGAGTATTTTTTCTTCTGGATCAGTTTGAAGGTAGATACACGGTTTTGACCGAAAATCTTTACGAAGCTTGAGAAAACTTTCGAAACGCTGCCACTTCAAGGTGACCATCTATGCATTCTCACCTCAGATTTTTTGTGGCCGCTAAAGACCAACTTTGAATTTTTGTGGAACGGGCATAAACGTGAGCATCCAAATTTGGGATTTAAGAACTTAATCTGAGAGCCGGTTATATTATTCGACTCGTGGTGAGTCTACAAAAAACGGGTTCCTGCTTCCTGTTAGGCCCTCTACTGCGGCCGGATAGTAGCCTCCACTTTTCAACATCCGATCGACTTCCTTTTTGGGCAAAACGCGTTCGGTGGGATGAGTGCGAAACCAGAACAGGACTTCGGCTTGGGCGTCGGCTCGTTGCTGGCGAATCTCGCGTCGCGCTTCCTTCTGTGCCTTCTGTGCCTTTAGTAGGCCTGCAATCCCACCACTAATCCCACTAAGCCCATTCTCCGCCGACACGATCATTGGTGGACCGCCGATTAGCACAACGACAAGCAGGATCAGGATGAAACTGGTTCTGATCATCACGAGAGCGTAGCAGAAGGACGATGAGTCCTCAAGTTAAATGCGTAAGTCCCCCTAAATCTGCCGAATGGGCGACGATGGCGCCGGCTTCCTGCATGGCCTTAAGGGCTCGCTCGGCATCTCCGGGTTCCACGTCGATCCCGCGCACGCCGTCACTAAGAACCACGACGCGAAAGCCCAGCCGGCAGGCATCCAGGACCGTTTGCTTGACGCAATAGTCCGTGGCCAGCCCGAGCACGTACAGGGTCTGCGCCCCCAGATCTTCGAGGCGTTCGTCCAACGTCGTCCCATCAAACCCGGAATAGGCTTCCTTTTTGGGGTTGGTGGCCCCGGACACGATCAACGTGCCGGGCGGCATTTTCAAATCCGGATGGAACTGGGACCCCAATGACCCCTGCACGCAATGCGGCGGCCAGGGTCCGCCCTGTTGCTGAAATGAACAGTGGTCCGGCGGATGCCAATCCCGCGTGGCGACAATCCCGTACCCCTGCGCGGCAAAAAATCTGATCCAGTCATTGGCCACGGGGATGACGTGATCCCCCTCGGGAACCGGCAAGGCTCCGCCCGGACAAAAGTCGTTCTGCAGATGAACCAGCAGCAGCACGGTTTTCCGGTCCGGCGGCGGCACGGCGGCACGATTCTTCCGCTCGGATTGCGATTTCGTGAGTTTCATGTCGTGAGAGCTTCGGGACGGCACAGAGGCCGTCCCCTACGGGACAATGATGTCTTTTTCATCGTAGGGACAACCCCCTGTGGTTGTCCGTCGGGGAGAGGGGGTAGATTTACGCCACAATCTCCGTGCCGATTCCCTTGTCCGTGAAAATTTCCAATAAAATGGCATGCTCAACCCGGCCGTCAATAATATGGGCCTTTCGCACACCGGCCTCGATTCCGGTCAAGCACGCCCGCACTTTGGGCAACATGCCTTCACTGATCGTGCCTTTCTTCACCATGCGTTCGACGTCTTTTCTGGAGACCGTGGGCAGGTGCCGGTTGTTGGCACCGCGAATGCCTCGCACGTCGGTGAGCATCAACAGTTTTTCCGCTTTCAATGCACCGGCCACGGCACCGGCCACCAGGTCCGCGTTGATATTATGCGGTTTGCCTTTGCGATCGACACCGATGGGAGCGATGACCGGGATCAGATTCTCCTGCTGCAGTTTCGTGATGATCTGCGGCTCGATGTGATCGACCTCTCCCACGAAGCCGTACTCTTCATCCGCCTGACCCTGGGTCTCGTGGCTCAACCCCTGTGCCCAGGCTTTCGCGGAAAACGGTTTGCACACGATGAATTGCGCGTCCTTTCCGGTGATGCCGACGGCCTTCCCCCCGTGTTGATTGAGCATCGTTACGATTTCCTTGTTGATCTTTCCGCCCAGGACCATTTCGACCACGTCCATGGTGGCTTGATCGGTGACCCGGACGCCTCGTCTGAAGGTCGGCTTCATGCCCAGCCGGGCCAGCATTTGATCGATCTGCGGGCCTCCCCCATGCACGATCACGGGATTGAGGCCGACGTATTTCATCAGCACCACGTCTTCGGCAAAGCCGTCCTTCAGTTCATCCTCGACCATGGCTTTCCCGCCGTATTTGATGACGATGGTCTTTCCCGCAAACGTCCGGATGTAGGGCAACGCTTCGACGAGGACGTCCGCTTTCTTGATCAGTCTGTTCATGGGACAATCACTTGTCATTCCCGCAGTCGTTAGCGGGAATATCCAGGTCTTCTTTCCTTTCCCCTCACCCCAGCCCTCTCCCACCAGAGGGGAGAGGGGGTTGCTCACAGGATGTACCGGCTCAGGTCCTGGTCCTTGACGATCTCCTTCAAATGCTCGTGCACGTAAGGCGCGTCGATCACCACTTTTTTCTCTTCCAGTTCCTGCGCCTCGAAGGAGACTTCCTCGAGCAATCGCTCGACAATCGTAAAGAGCCTGCGCGCGCCGATGTTTTCCGTGCGATCGTTGACCTCCACGGCAATAGCCGCAATGGCGTCAATGCCTTCCTTCGTAAAGTCCAGCGTGATGTCTTCGGTTTTCATCAAGGCCTGATATTGTTTCACCAGGGCGTTTCTGGGTTCCGTCAAAATGCGCACCAAGTCGCCTTTGGTCAAGGGTTCCAACTCGACTCGAATGGGGAACCGGCCCTGCAACTCGGGAATCAGATCAGTCGGCTTGGCCACGTGAAACGCTCCGGCGGCAATAAACAGAATATGGTCGGTCTTCACCGGCCCGTATTTCGTATTGACGGTCGCTCCTTCGACAATCGGCAGCAAATCCCGTTGCACGCCTTCCCGTGACACGTCGGGCCCCATGTGTTTCTCCCGGCCCGCGATTTTATCGATTTCATCCAAAAAGACGATGCCGGATTGCTCGACCCGTTCGATGGCGTCGCGCGTCACCTCGTCCATGTCAATCAGTTTCTGCGCTTCCTCCTGTGCAAAATATTTCAGGGCGTCGGGAATTTTCATGACCCGGTTTTTCTTCTTGCCGGGCATCAACCCGCCAAGCATGTCGCGCAAATGATTTTCCAGTTCTTCCATGCCTCCGACGTTGGAGATAATCCCGACGGGCAGCCCGCGCTCCTTGATTTCGATTTCCACAGTCCGGTTATCCAGCCCGCCTTCCCGTAATTGCTTGCGTAGCTTTTGTCGCGTGGTGTCACCCGACGTCGGTTGCCCCGGCCCATTCTCCTGCCCCTCCGCGGTTCGAGACGTACCCGGAGGAAGCAACAAATCGAGCACGCGATCTTCAGCCATGTCTTCGGCTTTCCGTTCGACTCGCTGAAGCGACGAACTCTTCACCAGGTTGACCGACTGTTCGGTCAGGTCACGGATGATCGATTCCACGTCGCGCCCCACGTACCCCACTTCGGTAAACTTCGACGCTTCGACTTTGATGAACGGGGCGTCGGCCAGTTTCGCCAAGCGCCGGGAAATTTCCGTCTTGCCCACGCCCGTCGGCCCGATCATGACGATGTTCTTCGGGAAAATTTCTTCACGCAGTTCCGGGCTGAGTTGCTGGCGGCGCCATCGATTTCGCAAGGCGATGGCCACCATCCGTTTGGCGTCGCGTTGTCCGATCACGTACCGGTCGAGGACTTCGACGATTTCGCGAGGAGACAAGCTATCGAGTTTCACCGCCGGGGCGTCGGGATTCATGAGGGTGCCTTCAGTTCTTCGATCACGATCTCGTGATTCGTGTAGATATCAATGCCGCCGGCAATGCGCATGGCTTTGTCGACGATTTCCAGCGGCGTCAAGGAAGAATGGTCCATCAGCGCGCGAGCCGCAGCCAGCGCATACGGTCCGCCCGACCCGATGGCGAGGATCCCGTCTTCCGGTTCCACGACGTCACCCGTGCCGGAAATGAGAAAGGACCGATCCAAGTCCGCGACGGCCAACAGTGCTTCGAGGCGGCGCAACACGCGATCCGTCCGCCAGTCTTTGGCCAACTCGACGGCGGCTCTGGTCAGATTGCCTCGATATTCTTCCAATTTCTCCTCGAATTTTTCAAATAAGGTAAAGGCGTCCGCCGTGGCTCCGGCAAAGCCCGCAACGACCTGATCGTGATGGAGACGGCGGACCTTGCGGGCGTTCGCTTTCATCACGGTCGTCCCGACCGTCACCTGGCCGTCGCAGCCCATGGCCACGGTTCCGTTTCGACGAACGGACAGAATCGTCGTGGACCGGATCTTCATGGAGACTTCCTCGGGGTTGCGGTCTTTCCCGCCTTCACGTTTCCTGACCGCGGATGGGCTTGATCGTACACTTTCATCAACTGATCGGTGGCCAAGTGTGTGTATTTCTGGGTGGTGGCCAACGACGCGTGTCCGAGCATTTCCTGGATGACCCGGAGGTCGGCACCCTCGTCCAATAAATGCGTGGCATAGGAATGCCGAAAAGTATGCGGGGTCACGGTCCCCACCTGCAAGCGGTCGGCGTAACGCCGGACGATCCGCTCCACGCTTCTTACCGACAATCGACCGCCCCGATTGTTGCGAAACACCGGGCCATCCGCCGGCTTCACTTTGAGGGACGGGGCCGCGTCCTTGTCCGTGGCCGGATTCGCCCGAACCGGTGTCACCGCAAGATAATCCCGGATCGCCTCGACCGCCACCAGCCCGACCGGCACAAGGCGTTCCTTTTTGCCTTTGCCTTTCAACCGCACCATCCCTTCATCAAGACTCAGATCGCTCCAATTCACCCCCACCAACTCGCTCACCCGCGCACCCGTCGAATAAAGTGTTTCCAGAATAGCTTGATCCCGGACGGTGGCAGTCCCTTCATCGGCACCGGGAGACTCGATCATCCGCTCCGCCTCGTCTTTCGTGAGGACCCGGGGCAAGCGTTGCCCCAGCCGTGGAGAACGAACGTTCGCCACGGGATTGCTCGGAACCTTCCCGCGGCGGTGCAAAAATTTGAAGAGGCTGCGCAGCGTCGCAAGCTTCCGCGCCTGCGATGACTTTTTATCCTGTCGCTCGGCCAACCACACCAGAAACCGGCGAACCAGCGACGCATCGATCGCGGCCGGCTCCGGCAGCGCATCCGTGACGGTCTTCAGAAAGGCCACGAATTGTCGCAGGTCCGATTGATAACTGCGAATCGTTTCCCGGGACGCGCCTCGCTCCACGTCGAGATGCGTCAGGAAAGCGCGGATTGCCGTTTCCATGTTTGCCACTCTTCAAGGGCCCGTTCGTGGATCATGCGACGCTTGTGTTCTTTGTCCCGCACGTTCACGGGAAGGGGCGGGAACAAGCCGAAGTTCGTATTCATGGGCTGGAAATGCTTGGCGTCGCTGGTCGTAATATAATGCAGCAAGGCCCCATGTGCCGTGGCCAAGGGAGGCGTCGCCAACGGCAGATCAGCCAACGCCCGCCCGGCGTTGATGCCCGCCAGGCCGCCGGTGGCGGCACATTCGACGTAGCCTTCCACCCCGACGATACAGCCCGCCAGCCACGTGGTTTCGGACGCCTTCAGTTGCAACGTGTTGCGCAACACGGCAGGGGAGTTCACAAAGGTGTTCCGATGTACGCTTCCATAGCGGAGAAACACCGCCCGTTCAAGGCCCGGAATCATCCGGAACACACGTTTTTGCTCCGGATAGGTCAGCTTGGTTTGAAACCCCACCATGTTATAACACGAACCATGGCGATTTTCCGCACGTAACTGGAGTACCGCGTGCGGCCGGACGCCGGTGCGCGGATCAACCAGCCCGACCGGCTTCATCGGGCCGAAGGTCAACGTCTGTTTTCCACGTTCCGCCATGGCCTCGATGGGGAGACAGCCTTCAAAGTAGGGAACCTTTTCAAAATCCTTCGGTTGCACCTTGTCCGCAGCCATCAGCGCCTCGTAAAAGGCCGAATAGGTTTCTTCATCCATCGGACAATTCAGATAATCCGCGCCGCCTTTTTCATAGCGTGACGCCCGGAACACCTTGCCCATGTCAATGGACTCGGCATCGATGATCGGGGAAATCGCGTCGAAAAACGCCAGGTTCGTTTTGTGGGTGAGCGCGGTCAAGGCCTGCGCCAGGCTCTCGGACGTCAAGGGCCCCGTGGCCACGATGCACAGGGCGTCCGCGGGGATCTCTCGAATCTCTTCTCGAATGATCCGGATATTCGGGTGAGATTCCAGTGTCCGGGTGATTTCGCGCGCAAAGATCTCGCGGTCCACGGCCAGCGCCGCCCCGGCGGGCACGCGGGCCGCTTCCGCCGCCCGGATGACCAGCGAATTCAGGAGGCGCATCTCTTCCTTCAAAATGCCCGGCGCGCTGAGAGGATCAGCGGAGCCCAACGAATTCGAGCACACGATTTCCGCCAACTGATCCGTCTTGTGTGCCGCGGTCCCTTGCTTGGGTCGCATCTCGTACAGCGTGACCCGGGCGCCGCGCTCCGCGGCCTGCCATGCCGCTTCAGACCCCGCCAGCCCCCCTCCTATGACCACCACGTCATCGCGCATGCTGCGTTGATTCTCCTTCTACAAACCGAAAGAAAGGCATTCTAGGAACCGGAATGAAAACCCGTCAAGAAAAGAGGACCGACGGACCAGACACTTTGGAAAGTTCGATGAAACCCCGTCACACCGGAATTAGCCAAAGTGGCTGTCGGTCAAGCGAGTAATGCCGGGGAATGCGTCAAATCCTGCATCGAAACTGATGATCCGCTTAATGCCATGACGCGCCATCACGGCAAGATGGAGTGCGTCTCGGGCAGACAACCGTTCGGTGGAAAGCACGATGTCTTTCGCACGCTCGACGTCCCGTCGATCGACGGGAAAGACTTCATCCACAATACCCGTCAAGGCCTCAAACGCCGGAAGAATGGCCTCACGCCTGGCGACGGCGACGTACCGATGAAGGATTTCTTGTAAGACCTCCACGTCCGTAACCAGCCGCTCATCATGAGCAATGTAGGTTTCCAAGACCCGTTGGGCGAACTCTTTGTTGGGATGCGCCGCTCCAACCAGGTACATCGGAACGTTGGAGTCGATAAAAATCATGAAGGCATCTTGACCTGATACCCTTGTTCGATTTCTCGAAGCATCTGATCGATGTCGCCGGTCGGAAAATCATGCCGGGCCGCCGCGCGAACCACTCCCAGCTTCTTTTTGGTGTCGGTCAGCGGCACCTGGCGTTGCGCGGCACGTAAGGCTTGCCGCACCCATTCCGCCACCGTCATCTGCTGCCGTTTGGCGGTCCGTTGAATGTCACGCATTTCCTTGTCGTCGAGGATCACTTGCAGTCGCTTACTCATACCTATGAGTATAAAGTGGTTCACATCATGAGTCAAAACCCAAAACAAAAGGACCTCCTCTTGCAGGGGCGAAACCCCGTATAAAAAATTCAAAAAATGAGAGATGTTGTACTAACTATCTCGAATCGCTTCAGGTGGGGTTCCTCGGAGGGCATCTTCGCGACGATCTTGCAAAATGAGGGCAATAGCATCAGCAAGACTGCTTCTTGCTTCTTCTTTTGTTTTGCCTTGTCCATTCGCTCCGGGAATTTCCGGGCAATCCGCAATAAACCATTCCTCATCTTGTTCGATAATCGCCGTGAATTCGTTAGGCATCGCACACGTCCATAACTCACCAGTCTGATTGATCAATGCGTTGAACGTTAAAGTATTCTCCGGACACTGTCAATTTTCAGGTAGCGGCTTTGCCGCGGAAGAAAGAAGGTCTGGTGGACCACATGACTCGCCTGCTTGTTTCTTATTGTCACATGCAACACGATCAGGTATCGTGGGCCTCTTCATCGAGGTTCGAAGCGAGAGGGCGTCTTGCCTCGCTTCGCGCATTGTTCACGTGAGTTCGACGTTACAGCGCCAAGACAAGGACCTAGCTGAACACTCCGGGGGATTAGGAGAAACGATGTCGCTGAAGAATGAGCCTGGTAGAAAAGGGAGCAGTGAATCGCACGACGGTCTCCGGATGGTACCCGAACACATGCTCGATCTCGCACGCAGGGCGGCTGAGATACTTGTGGAGCGAATCGAGGCTCTGCCTCAGGAAAGCGCTTGGGAAGGCGATTTCCAGCAGATCCTTGCAGACCAGTTCATGGAGGATCCGCCTGAGCACGGCCAGCCGGCAGCGGAGATCCTGGAACGAGCCGCCCGCGAGATCCTCCCGTTCACGCTACGGCTCGATCACCCCCGTCAATTCGCATTCATCCCGTCGGCACCCACGTGGCCCGGAGTGCTGGCCGACTTCATGGCCGCCGGCTACAACGTCAACCAATGCACGTGGCTCGTCGCAAGCGGTCCGAGCCAACTCGAACTGGTCGTCATCGACTGGATCCGGCGCTGGATTGGCTATCCGGAGAACGCGGGCGGGCTGTTGACGAGCGGGGGCTCGGCAGCCAGCCTCGACGCCTTCGTCGCGGCACGGGAAAGCGCGGGCCACCCCGAGCGCGCGACCGTGTACATGAGCGACCAGAGTCACAGTGCGCAAGTCCGCGCAGCCAGGATCATCGGCGTGCGACCGGAGTGCATTCGCAAGATTCCGTGCGATGAACGCTTCCGCCTGGACGTGGAAGCGCTCGCCCGCGCCGTGGCCGAGGATCGCGCCGCCGGGTTCAATCCCATCGCGGTCTGCGCCAACGCCGGAGCGGGCAGTACGGGGGCCATCGATCCGCTGGAAGCCATGGCGGACTATTGCGAGGCGGAACGCATCTGGCTGCACGTCGACGCGGCGTACGGCGGCTTCGCCATCGTGACCGAGCGTGGGAAAGCACTCTTACAGGGGATCGAGCGTGCAGATTCGATCGGGCTGGACGCGCACAAATGGTTCTTCCAGCCGTACGAGGCAGGCTGCCTCCTGGTGAAGGACCAAAGGACCCTCGAAAACGCATTCGTGATTCCGCATGATATGCTGCAGGATACGATATGGGGCGCGAATCATCCGAACTTCTCGGATCGTGGACTGCAACTGAGCCGCTCAGTCCGGGCCTTGAAGATCTGGATGTCGGTTCAGACGTTCGGTATGGCCGCATTCCGGAGAGCCGTGTCGAACGGAATGGAATTGGCCGCCCAAGCCGAGGAGTACATCGGGGCCAGCCCGATCCTGGAGATGTTGAACCCCGCGTCCCTGGGAATCATTTGTTTCCGGGTCAACCCCAAGACCGCCGCCCTGGATGAGGAAGCCCTGGAAAAGATCAACCGGAACGTACTCGCCCGCGTCTTTTGGGAGGACCCCGCGTTCATGTCGTCGACGAGGCTTCGCAAGACGTTTTCGCTCAGGCTCTGCATCATGAACCATACCACGACCTGGGACGACGTGCGCGAGACCCTGGAAGCCATCGAGCGGTTCGGGAGGGAGGCGTTATCGGAGGGCGAGCATCAGTGAGCGCGCGAATCCTCCGTGGGTGCGTAGACATCATAGTTCTATGATGCATGCTATAGTACTCGTTCTATTAGAACCAAGAACCCTTGGAGGAGAAAGAAGATGATTGCTGCCACGACAGAGATGACTCCCCTGACTCAAGAATTTTTGTCCGCACCGCGGAAAATCCTGATTGGTGGAAAATGGGGTGATGCTGTATCCGAACAAACGTTTCCCGTCTTTAATCCGGCCACGGGTGACGTGTTGTGCCAAGTACCCGATGGTCAAAAGGAAGATATCGATCGCGCAGTCAAGGCGGCGCGGCAAGCATTTGAGCAGGGACCGTGGCGCACACTGACCCCGTCAGAACGCGGAAAACTCCTGTGGAGATTGGCCGATCTCATGGAGCAGCGCGCGGAAGAATTTGCGCAATTGGAGTCTCTTGACAACGGCAAACCGTTGACCGTCGCACGGGTCGCCGACATCCCAATGGCCATTGACCTGTTCCGGTACATGGCGGGCTGGGCTACGAAAATAGAGGGCAACACGATTCCCATTTCAGTCCCGTATGCGCCGGGGGCTCAGTTCCATGCCTATACCTTGCGGGAACCCATCGGCGTCGTCGGACAGATCATTCCCTGGAATTTTCCGCTACTCATGGCGGCGTGGAAGTTGGGCCCTGCCCTGGCGGCAGGTTGTACCGTCGTCCTGAAGCCCGCCGAGCAAACCCCGCTCTCCGCCCTCTTGTTGGGAGAGTTGGCTTGTGAAGCCGGAGTTCCGGACGGGGTCCTGAATATCGTGACCGGCTTCGGGGAAACGGCCGGAGCCGCTCTCGCCGCGCACCCCGGCGTCGACAAGGTCGCCTTTACGGGATCGACGGAAGTCGGCCGCTCGATCGTCCAAGCCGCCGCCGGTAACCTGAAAAAAGTGACGCTGGAATTGGGAGGCAAATCTCCCAGCGTGGTGTTACCCGATGCCGACCTGGCTTCGGCGATCCCCGGGGTGTCCAATGCCATTTTCTTCAACCATGGACAATGTTGCTGTGCCGGCTCGCGGCTCTACGCCGAGAAAAAGATCTTCGACAACGTGCTCGCGGGGCTGGCTGATCAAGCCAAACAGATCAAACTGGGACCCGGTATGGATACGACCACCCACATGGGTCCCCTGGTCTCCGATGAACAACAACAACGCGTCCTGGGGTACGTGGAATCCGGGTTGAATGACGGCGCCCAGGCCGTCGTCGGAGGGAACCGCTATGGTGACAAGGGCTATTTTGTCGAGCCGACCGTGCTCGTGAACACCACGCAACACATGAAGGTCGTTCAGGAGGAAATTTTCGGACCCGTGGTGTGCGCGGAACCCTTTACCGATCTTGAAGACGTGCTGGAAAAGGCCAATAGCAGCATTTACGGGTTAGCGGCCGCCGTTTGGACCAGAGACGTGAGCAAGGCCCATCGTATTGCCGCCCGGCTGCGGGCCGGAACGGTCTGGATCAACTGCCATAACATCCTGGATGCCGCCCTGCCCTTCGGGGGATACAAGCAATCGGGCTGGGGCAGGGAGATGGGCCACGAAGCCATTGACTTATACACCGAAGTGAAAGCCGTGTGCGCGCAACTTTAGCCCGGGTTGCTCACGTTTCCCGTGGCTTCAGGCCCAGTTCTTCTACGACCGGTTTCAGGGCTTGCACCACGCGTTCGTGACAGAAGCCGTTGCTGGCCAGCAGGCCGTGCGTGTTGGCGAGTTGATCCTTGACTGAAGCCCTCGGGGACACGCGCTGCCCATAGACCAAGGGCTGGCCCAGGATGGTGGTAAAGGCTCCGCCCGCGGCCCGGAGGATCGCCTCCGGGGCACAGGAATCCCAGAGTTTGGTATAGGGACCCGGCTCCAGGTACACGTCGGCTTCTCCTCTCGCAATCAGGCCGATCTTCAATCCCACGCTGCCCGATGGAATTTCGTTGCCGACGCCGAGAGCCCGGCTAATCTCTTCGACCATGGGATGTCGATGCGACCGGGAAACCGCCAAGGTGAGCGGTCTTCCGGCCTGTTCCTTGATCACCAAGGCTGACCGGATGCCCCTCTGTTCCATCCACGCCTCACGTCCCAAGTCTCCAGCATACAGCACGTCTCCCTCCGGGCGATAGACCACACCGAGTTGCGCTTGCCCGTTGACGGCGAGTCCGATCATCACCGAGAACTCTCCGTTTCTGGCGATAAATTCTTTTGTGCCGTCCAGCGGGTCCACGTACCAGACACGACCCGAGGCCAGGAGATCGTCAGGGGGAGGGCTCTCCTCCGCCACCACGGTGTCCTGGGGGAACGCCTCCTTCAAGCCCGTCACAATGAAGTCGTTTGCTTGCCGGTCGGCCTCGGTCACGGGATCGTTGCGACCTTTGGACGCCACGGCAAATTCGGTGGCATACACGTCCATCACAGCTTGGCCCGCTCGTCGAGCCAATTCCACGGCCACCGTCAATTCCTTGTCCATGTATTGGGGAAGGAGCACGTGTGAAGGTTCAGGACCGCTTACGCCTCAACTGCTCTTTGAGGGGCCGTGATGCACGAGGTTTTGGCCGGCTGCCATCAGCGCCTCCATTTCTTCACGAGTCGACGCTTCTGCATAACAGCGCACCAAAGGTTCAGTCCCGGAAAGACGGAAAAGAAACCAACTCCCGTCTTCCAACACGAACTTGCATCCATCCAGGGTATTGATCTGCTGAACGGATTTCCCGGCAAGATCGTCAGGCGGGAACTTCTGAACCTTGAGCAAATTGTCCTGCATCGTGTCCGTAAGGGGTTGGTCATGGCGCGTCGAGAAGACGGAGCCCACTCGTTGTAACAAGTCTTTTCTGAGTTCTCCGAGCGTCTTCCTGGTTCGGGCAATCATCTCCGTTACCAGCAGGCAGGCCAGAATCCCGTCCTTTTCCGGCACGTGCCCCTGAATCGACAGACCCGCACTTTCTTCGCCGCCCATGCGGATCTCGTCCTTGGCCAAGAGTTCCCCGAGATGTTTGAACCCGACGGGGGTTTCCCGCACGCCCAATCCGTGCTTGTGGGCCACGCGATCGATCAGATGCGTGGTGGCAACGGATCGTCCTATGTCTCCCGTCCAACATCTGGTCGTCGCCAGATAATCCACCAGTAACGCCAAAATGATGTTGGCATCGATAAAACTGCCGTCCCGGTCCACGATACCGAATCGATCGGCGTCGCCGTCGGTGGCCAACCCGATATGGGCTTTCCCCCCTTTCACCGTTTCTTGCAGTTCCGCCGTCGTCTCTCGCGTGGGTTCAGGACGGAGTCCCCCGAAATAGGGGTCGCGCCAATAGTGCAGGACCGCCATTTTCGCCCCGGCATTTCTGAGGAACGCATCAAGATAACCGCGCGACGTTCCGTACAGAGGATCCATGACCACACGCAGGTCGGCCTCGCGGATCGCGTCCACGTCAATATGCTTCCCCAGCGCAGCCAAATAACCGGGGCACGGATCAAAGAGTTGCACCATTTGCGTTCGCTGGGCCTTTTCCCACGGGAGCCATTTGACGTGCTCCCCGTGCAACAGATGCACCAGCCGTTGTTCGATGGCGCGGGTGGTTTCAGGAAGCGCGGGACCGCCCCACTCCGGTGTAAACTTGATCCCGTTGTATTCAGGGGGGTTGTGGCTGGCGGAAATATTCAACCCGCCGGCCAGGTTTTGCTGGAGCACGTGGTACGCAATGGTTGGAGTGGGTGTTTCCCGGTCACACAGGAACACCGACATGCCGTGGCCTGCAAACACCTCAGCCGCGACTCTGGCAAATTTTTCACCAAGAAACCTGGCATCGTAGCCGATAATCAGACCGCGGTGTCCGATTTTTTCTTGTTTCAGGACGTGGACGATGGCTTGAGCGACGATGCGGACGCTCTGAAACGTAAATTCTTCTCCCAGAACGGCGCGCCACCCTGAGGTCCCAAAGGTAATTTGTCTCATGCAGTCTTATAGGGTCACTTGAGCCGGATACTCAATAATCGGTTCTCCAAGAGTAACAAACCTGGGTGTCCGAAGACTACCCTTTTTCATCGGTGCAATGCGCGGCGTAATCCCGATGGCGCTCCGTCCAAACGAGGGCCAAAAGAAAAGCCCACGGATTCACACCCGTGGGCTTCGATTCAAAAGAACCCGGCAACGCCCTACTTTCCCACAGCCTCGCGGCTGCAGTATCATCGGCCCTGGAGGGCTTAACTTCCGTGTTCGGGATGGGAACGGGTGTGGCCCCTCCGGCATGGTCACCGGGAATGTGATGACCTGTGTCCTCTCGAAAGTCCATGACGGGACGAGAAACGAGGTGCGTGACGGCATCTCTCATCTTTCCCGTCATTGACATCCCATTCGTGAGAGGTCATGTCTATCAGAAGTAAATTGATGTTAAGTCGCACGGCCGATTAGTACTGGTTAGCTTCAAGCCTTACAGCTCTTCCACATCCAGCCTATCAAACTCGTCGTCTACGAGTAGCCTTTAGGGAGGTTACCCTCCGGGAGATCTTATCTTGAGGCTGGCTTCCCGCTTAGATGCTTTCAGCGGTTATCCAAACCGGACATAGCTACCCGGCGCTGCCGCTGGCGCGACAACCGGCACACTAGAGGTCCGTCCATCTCAATCCTCTCGTACTAGAGACAGACCCTCTCAAATCTCCTACGCCCACAACAGATAGGGACCGAACTGTCTCACGACGTTCTGAACCCAACTCTCGTACCGCTTTAACGGGCGAACAGCCCGACCCTTGGGACCCGCTTCAGCCCCAGGATGCGATGAGTCGACATCGAGGTGCCAAACCTCCCCGTCGATGTGAACTCTTGGGGGAGATCAGCCTGTTATCCCCGGCGTACCTTTTATCCGTTGAGCGATGGCCCTTCCACCCAGGACCACCGGATCACTAAGCCCGACTTTCGTCCCTGCTCGACGCGTCCGTCTCGCAGTCAAGCTCCCTTTTGTCTTTACACTCGACGGCTGATTGCCGACCAGCCTGAGGGAACCTTTGGGCGCCTCCGTTACTCTTTGGGAGGCGACCGCCCCAGTCAAACTACCCACCAGACACTGTCCCTGCCCTGGATGACAGAGCCAGGTTAGAATGTCGGAAAAATAAGGGTGGTATTTCAAGGATGACTCCACGGGAACTAGCGCCCCCGCTTCACCGTCTCCCACCTATCCTACACATAGTCGCCCAACACCCAATGTCAAGTTGTAGTAAAGGTGCACAGGGTCTTTCCGTCTAGTTGCGGGCACCCGGCGTCTTCACCGGAACCACAAGTTCGCTGAGTCACTCCCCGAGACAGCGCTCCAATCGTTATGCCATTCATGCAGGTCGGAACTTACCCGACAAGGAATTTCGCTACCTTAGGACCGTTATAGTT
>WTGX01000007.1 GCA_011523385.1 Nitrospira sp.
CGTATGGCTGGGCCCCGGCCAGCCGGGATCTGGCGCTTGGCTGGCGCCTGCTGCCCACTAGGACCACGGCGGTGAGTCTGGATCTGACGGCTACGCACCGGGAGGCGGCCCGGACCACGCCCGTGCAGGGCGTTGCCCTGAGTCTGACCCGCACCTGGTAGGGGGAGGTGAGACCGGGCTGGACTGTTTTCATACCATCTATCGGCTTCCCACCTGCTCGCGGTACACCGACAGATACACGGCATCGGCTTTCTTCCTGCTCCACGGGAATCGGTATAACGTCCGGATCTGGCTGGAGTACTGACCGATATTGGCCCGCTGCCAGCGTCCTTTTTCAAAGTATCGCCTGCCCTCTTGATCCCTGAGAAAGCCCGCGATCCGCTCTTCCGCAAAAAAATCGACAGCCCAACTGTTCGTCCACGTCGGGCGGCACTGCCGGACGTAGTCATCGACCTGATAGAGCAAGGCTTGCAACTGTTCCAGGTCGGCCATGACGGATTCATTGGTGAGGAGAAAGAGCAACTCATGGCCTTGAGGAACCTCGATGAAACCGATCGCGTCTTCCAAACGCCTGCAAGCCGGTTCATCCACGGCATAGACGTCCGGTTCGCCGGGATCGTCTTTCGGGATGAGCATGGTACGGGGAGCATCCCGTTTGCACACCAGGTGTAAAGAAGGATGGACACACGCCCATTCAAGCCGGACACCGAATAGCCTGACGTCCTCCAACAGGGTCGGCATCCGCTGGTTCAAGACCAGCTTGCCTTGAACAGACTCGCCCGGGACCAGGCGGATGCCTTGCGACCCGAACTTACCCGGAAACGAGTCCTGCTGAATAGGACTGTGCTGAGCGTCCATTCGAAACGCCGAAAGCCACCCGGCATCATTCGGGGGAAGCCAGGGCAAGTCCCGGAGATTCACGGTTATGGGTTCCGGGTTGTTGTTGGTCAGATGAACATGAATTTCATAGATCCGTCCCGCGGGTTTCTTGAGAAACACGTCCATGGCCAGTGAAGTGCGGAATTCCCGTTCAGGCTCCACAGCCTGACCGGTCGAGACAGATAAACCACCCGGCAACCAGACACAGAATGCAAATAAAGCGCACAACATCCGTTTCATGGTGAAAGACAACCCCCTCAATCCCCCTTATCAGGGGGACGACAGAACTCCTCGCCCCCCCCTCACCTCTTCTTTTCACGTTTCTTTTCGCTATGGTACATTAAATAGAGACGGCTCGTGCAAAAATCTTCGTCCTGCGTGGAGCAGGCTTTCTTTCATGAATAAACGTTCTGTCACAAAATCTTTCGAGTGCTGCCTCACGATCATGCTCTGTATCATGCTTCTCTGGGCTGCCACGACGCAGACGTTCGCCGCCGGGCAACGAGACGAAGCGATCGAAGAGATCGCTGAACTTGCTGAAGCCGAGTGGCTCGACGGCAACCCCAGCGAGGCGTTGCACATCCTGGGTCCCGGGCTTGAAACTCATCCGAACGCCGTCAGGTTGCAAAAATTGCGGGGCGACATTCTAGCCACGGCGTCCCGTCGCCACCAGGAAGCCGTCGAAGCCTATGATGTGATACTCGACGAACACCCGGAATCCTTGGAAGTCCGCTGGGCCAAATGGAGCGTGTTACTCCGGGCGGGACAACAGGATCAGGCCATAGCCGAATTTCAACGAATCGCGCAACTGGATGTGAAAAATCCTATTGTCGCACTCAGGCTGGCGCAGGAACTCCGAAAAGTCGATCGCCTGGAGGAATCCCTGGAGTGGTATAAAAAAGCCGTGGCTATGATCCCGGACATGGTGGGGTGGCGGTTGGCACTTGCCCGGGCCAAGCTGGACGTCCTGGAGGGCCGCGGGGCACGGGACGAAGTTGAACACGTGCTGCGAATCGTCGAACCCGGTTCTCCCGAAGAAGCGGCCGCCCACAGCCTGAGAGAGGTGATCTATGGAGCCACCAAAGAGCGGGGCCGGCGCTTCGAGCCGGTCCTGAGCCCGGGAGGGTCCGCTGAAGAGCGCAAGGCATGGTCCGCCATTCGCGCGGACGCATGGAGGCTCTTCGACGCGGGTCGCTATGCGGAAGCCGAGCCGGTCTATCGGAAAATCCTGGCTCTCAAACCCGGCGATTACACCGCCGTCCATGAACTGGGGATGACCTTACTGGGTCTCGACCGGTGCGAAGAAGCCATCAAGGTCTTTGAAAGCATGTCGGGGATGGACCCATCTGACGAAGTCTACGCAGACGCGTTTTTCCGGATCGGCCGCTGCCTGATGAAGATGGAAAAATGGACGGAAGCCCTCGCCTATTTTGAAATCCTTTATGACGCCGCCCTCGAATTCGATGAACAGACCAAGGAGGTCCCGCCCAAGGCCGACCTCAGGGTGCTGAACACGAAAACCATCGCCATGTGGCTCAAACGGGTGAAGGAACACATTCCCGCGGATGAGATACCGAAACAGAATCCGTTGCTTCCCGCCGTCGATCCCAACGCCCCGGTCCCGATGACCGAAGAAGAACTGTATCACAAGATAGCGACGGAACGGCTGAATCCCGCACAACAGATCTACGCGAGGGCATCCCTGATGGGACGAGATGCCGATTTCAGCATGTTTCGCTACGTCATTCCGGCCAACCGCGTCATGCGTGACGATCGCCCCACCGGCACCCATGAGTTTATCCCGATTGAGCCGCACGACACGTTTCCGAATACCCGGGAAGAAATTTATCTGATGTTCGGGCTCGTAACCGCCTCCTATGACGAGATGCCGCTCAGCGTGGAATGTTTTCTCGAGACGCCAAAATCGAACGCGAACCAGATACCGTTGGCCCGGGACCAGGTCATCATGAACATGGGCGACCAGACCGGATACTTCATCATCACCCAGCCTGAATCAGGATGGACACCCGGACTCCACCGGTGCGGGTTATACGTCGGCAGTGAACTATCGGCCTACACGCATTCGGACGAAATCCGGTTCCGCATCATCCCCGGAACTTCGTGACCAAAACAGCCGCGTTTTTCTTCATGTGCGAGCTCGCATTCTTTCGCTTGCCGGGACAAAACGCAATCTGGTACTTCTTCGTTCGGCATTGATCTGGCCAAAACCGTTCAAACCGGCACCCAAAGACGCCCCATGATTGATCTCTCAAGAAAGCCCCTGATAGGTGTCGTGGCATTCCTGGTCGTATGGGGATGCGGCGTCAACGCGTTCGCCGGCGAGGCAACCCACGTCGTCACCGAACTTCAGGAATCGATCATGACCATTATGAAAAAAGGACACGATCTCGGCTACACGGGCCGCTATCAAAGCATCTCTCCTGCGGTTGAAAAAACACACGACCTCGACACGATCGCCCGGCTGGTCGTCGGAAGACATTGGAAAGAGCTCGATGCAAACCAACGTTCGGCCTTTATCGAGACCTTCAAAGACCTGAGCATCTCCATGTATGCGGGACGGTTCAAGGACTATGGCGGAGAGCAGTTCACCATTTTTTCAGAAACGTCCTTGAAAAGAGGAAATCGCAAACTGGTCACCAGCCACTTTGTGAAATCCGACGGCGAGAAAATCACCTTCAGCTATATCCTGCATCAGGTTCACGACCAATGGAAAATCATCAGTGTCAGCGTCAACGGCGTCAGCGACATGGCCTTGAAACGCGCCGAATACGGGAGCATTCTGCGAAAAGACGGGTTCCCGACCCTCATCGAACGCCTGAAAAACCAAATCGACAAGAACGCAAATGGACTCTAAGCGTCCCGAATCTCCGGCGGCTCAACGAGAAGCATGACGAAGGCCATCGACAAAACGCACGCGAATGCCGCCATACTGAGTGTGGCAGTCGGCTGGTTGGTATTCACCGTGCTGACGGGATGCGCGACCACGCCAACCGATACCGAGGCATCGGATTACGATCCGTTCGAGTCGGTGAATCGCCGAATACACGGGGTCAATGACATCGCCGATAGCTGGGTCGCCAAACCGGCGACCCAGGCTTACGTTTCGTACACGCCACGGCCCATCCGGAACAGCGTCGCCAATTTCTTCGATAACGTGGTGTACCCCAACGTGATCCTGAATGATTTTCTTCAGGGCAAGGGGACCCAGGGAATCGAGGACTTGGGCCGGTTTCTCGTGAACACGACGTTCGGATTCCTGGGGATTTGGGACATGGCTACGCCTCTTGGGCTCGAAGCCCACGAGGAAGACTTCGGGCAAACCCTTGCCGTGTGGGGGATGAAGGAGAGCACCTATCTGGTGCTACCGTTCATCGGGCCCAGCACCGTGAGAGATCTTCCGAATTTAGGCGTCACTGCCGTCACCAACATCCTGTTCTATGTGCCCAATCCATACGTGGTCCCCGTGGCCCTCCTGGGGTTCATCGACTATCGGGCGGGCGTGGACGAGGCCGTCACGTTTCGGGACGCAACCGCGGTCGAACCGTATCTCTTTACGCGCGAAGCATACCGGCACCATCGGAGATTCCTGATCTACGACGGCAATCCTCCCATCGATGAAAACTTCCTGATTGACGATCCCCTTGACTATCCTCAAATGGAAGAACCCCTACGTTAGTGGCCGGGGCCCGTACCCCACTGCTCGATTTCGGCCAGGAGCGCCGGAAGGATCACCAGGGCGCAGACCAGGGCCAGGATCAGCACCACCACCAGCAGGACACCAAGACTGGCCATGCCCGGATGAGGCGAGAACCCGAGCGCGCCGAAGGACGCCATCGTGGTCAGGGCGCTGAAGAGCACGGCTTGGGACGTGCTGCTCCGCAGGACCCGAACGATGGAACGCGAGCCGGCTTCCCGTCTCCGCAGGATCAGGTAGATGCCGAAAGCGATCCCCAGCCCAAGCACCAGGGGCAGGGCGACCACGTTGGCCAAATTCAGGGGAATGTCCAGCGCCAGGCACGTCGCTACCGTGAACAGCAGCGTCAGGAGCAGCGGCAAAAGGACGAAAAGGGTTTCGCCCAGTCGTCGCAAGACCACGAACAGCAGCAGGGCGGACAGCGCGACGGCCAGGACGGTCGCTTGCACGCAAGCGTCGATGACGGTTTGTCCGCCTTCCAGAATGCTCACGGGCGACCCGATCGCCCCGGGCGCGTGTTGCCGCACGCTGGTCACAAACCGGCTGAGCGCCCGGTTTCCCTCGACGTTCTCAGCGGGAAAGACCTCCACCCTGGTCCGGCCGTCTTGCGCCGAATAGTGACTCGTCAGACTTCGCGGCAACGTCGCCGGCGTGATCTCATCCGGCAACAGCAGTTTTCTCAATCGTTCGAGCCACTGCGGGAACTCGCCCAACAGCCGCGCGCGAAGGTCAGGTACGAAACGGGTCGATCCACGCGCGTCGTCCAACAGGCCGTCGATCGCCTGCCCGAGGGTCTCCAGGTTCCGGGCCAGTTCACCCTGCCGGTTAGCAGATGCCTGCGCGTCGAGGGCAGCGCGAAACTCCTGCATGGCCCGCACTTCTTCGTCGTCGCCGGGCGGCTCGATAGCTTGCTGCGGGATAAGGACGGGTTCCAGCACCAACGCCATTTCGTCGATAATAGCCAACTTTTCTTCCTGGTCGCCGGGCACGAAACTGGACAGCGTGAGGACCCGGTCGACTTCCGGCACCGTCCGGATTCGATTCGCCAAGGCATCGGCGGCCGGGAGATTCTCGGCCAACACCTGGATGACGTAGGGAGAGGTGTCCGGGTCTTCCAGTAATTCCTGAAAGGTGGACACGCTTTCGGTGGACGGATCCCGAAGGTGCAAGGCGTTGAAATCGAACGGCAACCGTGGCACCGCGGTGGCCGCGACGATCGTCGCGGGGACCAGAAGCCCGAGGATCACCCGCCGGTAGCGGATAACCGCACCCGGCACCGGATCTTCCCGTGGAGGCTCTTCCGTGATTTTCGTGGGACTCTCAAGGCGGGATCGGGAAAGCGTGAATACGGTCAGTAGCGCCGGGAACAACGTGAGGTTCGCAAAGAGGGCGATAAACATGCCGACCCCGGCAATGAGCCCCATTTCCGCAAACCCTCGATATGACGTGGGAAGGAAGGAGAAAAAACTCAGGGCCGCGGCCACCGCCGCGAGCGTCAGAGCCCCACCGACCCCGGCGACCGCACGCCGTAGGGCTGCCTCGTGATCGCCGACGCGGTGAAGCTCTTCACGATACCGCAGCCCGAACTGGATCCCGAAATCCACCCCAAGCCCGATGAACAACACTGGCACGGATGCGGAAATGAAGTTCAGGGAGCCGATGGCTACGACCACGAAGAAGGCCGTCCACAATAAACCCGCCACCAGCGTACACAGCATCGCCCCCACGAGCCGCAGGGAGCGAAGCCCGGCAATCAATACGAACGACACCAGGACCAGCGACAACCCCGCGGCCAACCCGATGCCCCGGGCAACCGTCTCCCGCTCTTCCGCTTCGATCGGAATGGGACCCGTCAGCCGGATTCGGACGTCGAACCGCTCTTCAAGCTCGGCATCCTGCCGGCGAAGGAATTCCAGCGGACCATCGGCCGCTTCCAAGCTCGAATAGTCCAGCCGCGCTTTCGCCAGCAAAAACCCGCGCGACGGATCGCCTTTACCCGTCACGTCTTCGAGCATGGTCTGCTTCCAGGACGATGTTGGAGGCGCCCCGAGCCGTTGCGCGTCGATGGCTTCGCTCAAGAGGGTAAACGCATCGGCCAGGACCTTCTGCTGCTCGGGCGTGGGCTCCTCTTCCAATGCCAGGGTAAGGATGGAAAAGAATCCGCGCAGGCTGGGATCCTGCACAAGCGTCCCCAGGAACGGAGACCATTCAGCAAGACGTTCATCCAATCTCCAGAGTTCCTCCACGTCGAAATACAGCAGACCGTACTTGTCGAAAAATTCGTCCTGTTGAGGTTGATACACCGATTCGAACAATGAAGGGCGTTGTTCCAGAAGCCCGGCCAATTCATGAACCGCATCGCGCCTGCGCTCCGCGGAACCCTGGTCCACGACGACCAGGATCAGATCGTCGAGTTGCGGAAACGCGGCGTAGAAGTCCCGTTGCAATTGCCTGAAGGGCAAGTTCGGATCCAATAAATGGACGGGGTCCGTATCAAGTGTCAGGTTCTTCGCAGTATACACGGCGGACAGGCCCGTGGCGGCGAGGACTCCGATCACGACCCACATGGCCGTCCGCCGGCAGGCATCCACCAACCGGACCAGGAAAGCCTGGTACCCGCGGCCTATCTGATCAAACATGCACGCTCACGATGGAAATGACTCCAAGGGAATCGTTACAACCTCAATCGTCTGAGCCGTAACGCATTGGCGATGACCGACACCGAACTGAACGTCATGGCGACGCTGGCGACGATGGGGCTCAGGAGAAGCCCAAAGAATGGATAGAGGACACCCGCGGCAATAGGCACCCCCAGCGAATTATAAACAAACGCGAAGAAAAGGTTTTGCCTGATATTCTTCATCATGGCCTTGCTGAGGGTCCGGGCACGGGCCACGCCCAGAAGGTCGCCTTTCACCAGGGTAATGCCCGCACTTTCCATCGCCACGTCAGTGCCCGTTCCCATGGCAATGCCCACGTCGGCCTCGGCAAGGGCCGGGGCATCGTTGATGCCGTCTCCGGCCATGGCCACCACGTGACCGTTCTTCTGGAAGCGTTTCACGATCTGGTGTTTGTGTTCGGGAAGGACCTCGGCCTGAACGTGTTGCAACCCGAGTTGCCGCCCCACGGCTTCGGCGGTCAGTCGATGATCGCCCGTGACCATGACGATGTTGAGACCTTCGCGTTTCAGGACGTCCACCGCCTTGGCCGTCGTGGGCTTGACCGGATCGACGACGCCGATGAGACCGGCCGGCTGCCCGTCGACCGCCACCAACACCACGGTTTGCCCTTCTTCACAAAGAGCCTCACCTTGTTTGTGAAGTTCCAGCAATTGTTTCGACGGCAGGCCCATGTCCCGTTCGAGAAATGATCGATTACCCAATGCCACGACCTTCCCATCCACCCGACCTTCGACGCCTTCACCTGTCTGCGAACGAAATTCTTCAACCCCACTGAGCGCAAATCCCCGCGCCTGTGCCCCGGCCACGATGGCCGAGGCCAAGGGGTGTTCGCTGACTCGTTCGACGCTGGCCGCCAATTGGAGCAGCCCCGCCTCACTGAATCCCTGTGCAGGAACGACCGACCGCAGAACGGGCTTCCCTTCCGTCAACGTGCCGGTCTTGTCCACCACCAGCATGGTCACCTTGTTCAATCGTTCAAGGGCTTCGGCATTTTTAATGAGAACGCCCGCAATGGCGCCGCGTCCCATGCCGACCATAACGGACATGGGCGTGGCCAACCCGAGCGCACAGGGGCAGGCGATGATCAGCACGGCCACGGCGTTGATCAGGGCATACGCCAGGCTAGGCTCCGGCCCGATACTCGCCCACACGCCAAACGTCACGGCCGCCCCCAACACCACGACCGGGACAAAATACCCGGCCACGACGTCGGCCACCCGCTGGATGGGTGCGCGACTGCGTTGCGCCTCGCTCACCATGCTGACGATCTGCGCCAGTATGGTTTCCTGGCCGACGCGTCCGGCTTCCATCAACACGGTGCCGGTTCCATTGATCGTGCCCCCGATCACCCAATCCCCCGGCCGCTTTTCAATCGGAATGGCTTCGCCCGTGACCATGGATTCATCCACCGAGGTTGAGCCTTCGAGGATCTCCCCATCCACGGCGACCTTTTCTCCGGGACGAACTCGCAGACGCTGACCGGCATGGACCTGGTCCAACGGAATCTCCTCTTCCCGGTTGTCGTTCCACACGACCCTTGCAGTCTTGGGCGCCAATCCGAGAAGGGCTTTGAGCGCCCCCGTGGTGCGACGCCGTGCCCGAAGTTCCAAAACCTGGCCCAAGGCCACCAGGACGATGATGATCGCTGCGGCTTCGAAGTACACGGGGACGTCACCGGCCGGGTTGCGGAAGGCTTCCGGGAACAGGCCGGGCACAATCGTTGCCGCGGCGCTCGAGAGATAGGCCGCTCCGGTGCCCATGGCGATGAGGGTAAACATGTTCAGGCGGCGATTGACGATGGAGGCCCACCCGCGCTGAAAGAACGGCCACCCCACCCAGCCCACCACGGGCGTGGCCAGGACAAACTGCAACCAATTGGACCATCGGGGAGCAAGGACGTCATGCAAGGGCTGGCCGGGAATCACGTGAGCCATGGCCAGCACCAGCACGGGCAACGCCAGAACCAGCCCGGTCCAAAACCGGCGGGTCATGTCCACCAGTTCGGGATTGGCCTCGTCGTCTGCCGTCACCGTCCGCGGCTCAAGCGCCATGCCACAGAACGGGCAGGCTGCGGGTGTCTCCGACACCACGTCGGGACACATCGGGCAGATATAGTCGGTCCCCGGCGAGGCCGGCGCACCCTCCATGGCCTGCGTGTACTTGCCGCGCAGATACCCGTCCGAATCACTCCGAAACCGTTCCTCACACCGGGGATGGCAGAAATAATACGTCGTTCCTGCGTAGTCGTACGTGCCCGCGGCGGACAGCGGATCCACCATCATTCCACACACCGGGTCCCGGACCGGGGGCACACTGGCCATCATGAGTTCGCGGCGTTTGGAATTTTTCAGGGATGGGTCGGGCGGCACGCGATGATCCCCTCTGAACGGATAGATCGCTCCTGAGAGCCTTATAGTACGATCATACCGGTTCCCGAAATGTGTGTCATCCCTGCCTTCTCATTGATTACGGGGACGATACCGTCAGGGGGGCTTTTGAGAGGACCGGAGACACCGTTCCCAGGTGGTAGTTGTGACACGTGAGACATGTGTCTTCCGCCCGTTCCGACGTATGACACGTCGTACAAACGGTTTTCTGCATGGCTCGGAAGCTGCTTGTAAACGTCAATGGATCGCCATCCTTGAATGATTCCATGACCTCGGCTTCAGGGTTAAGCGTATGACACGTGAGACAGCCTTTATCCTCCAGCAAACTGAAATGGACCTCATGGGTAAAGCGCGTCACCTTCCGTTCATGGGGAACCGGACGCGCTGCAGACCAATGAATCCGTTTCCGTTGACCGGCTTGTGCATCGACACTGTGACACTTCATGCACTGTCCGGGGGCTTTGGGATTTGCCAAGGTTGTGAAAATCGCCTCGGCTGAACGCCCATGTTTTGTTTCCGTTGATCGAGCGGTGAGATTCAACCATGCACACAGGAACGGATCGGCATGTCCGGATGGACGATAGAGCAAGACAAAATCCGAATCCTGACGATACCAGCCCCCGCTTACCATCTTCTTTTCACGTTCCCGGTCTATTCGGATCTCCTGTTCACCTTCATGCTCTTCAAGCCGCACCACCGTCTCTCCGGCTTCTGAACCGGACAACTCCATCGCTAAATGGGGCAACCATTGTTGCTGTGCGGCATGAATGACCTCGGCCGGCAGTTGACCAACCAAGTCCGCAAATTTCCGGGTATCGAGGTCCGTTGTCGCCTGAAGCCGATTCACAATCTCCCGTTGCCCTTTCATCACCAAGTTGTAAACCAGTCTCTTCACGGCCCAGACCATTCTGCCTACGGCTGCGATTTCTTCATCCGTGGCATCCGACAAATCCGTGAAATCATCAAACCCTGACAGGATGGCCAGATCTTCTGTCAAGGCGGGATCCGTTCCCAGCAACAACTCCATGAAAGGCGTGAGCCCCTCTTCGACGTTGGCATCGGCCGGCCACTCGCCAACGGAGACGCCATGTTCTTGTAGCGCCTCCAGGTCCAATCCCGGTAACCGCAAGAACGCAAGCCCCTTTGCGCCCGAGCGACCGATGCCAACGATCTGCCCTGCGTGACAGCTTGCACAAGCCGTCTCAAAGGTGCCCGTTCGCATGGTTTGACCGTCATCATCAGGACTATGACAAGCGGTACACGTTATCGGAGCATCTTTCTTGAATTCGCCAAGAAAATGTTTCCCGATATGGGAAGCGTGATCAAAGGCTATCCGTGTACGCCGCTTGTATGGGTAGCCCGAAAACGGCGGGTGCCCATTGGCCAAATCCGAGAATGCCCTCGTATGACAGGTTTGGCACTGTTGCACGTCCATCGCGACCAGGTCGAAATCTTTCCCTCGATGCTCCCCGTGACACGTTGCGCAAGCCAATCGCTCTTTTCCCGTTTCCATTAAATCCGGCATCCAGGACGAAAGAACTCGAAACAACGGCACGTCAGTGGACGGAGGAGTCCGGTTCAAACGTTCCGTGACGGCAGACAATTCCTTGGGGGGACGACCGTGAGCCTCCAACGCATGGTCTCCGAGATAATGACACGTCAGACACAACTTGCTGTTCTCCTGTCCCGTTCCCGACGCACCCAACGCAAACACCAGGTCCACAAGGCCTCCATGCGGGGCAGCATGACAGTCCGCACAAGCTCCGGCTGAGGCTCCATGTCCGAACGTCAGTTCTCCGGGAGAAAAGAAGGCCGATCCTTTTGGACCGGAGAGAAAGAGCAGCGAGAGACCAACCATGACCATGGAAAGCCAAAACGTGATCCTGCGTCGCACGGCCAGGAGGCTGAGAATCGGCTGGCACGCGGGAACGGACCGGCAACAGGTTCCGTCCGGCAAGGGACCATCTTCACATGGTCCACCTGGGATTCGAGAACAATGCCACCGTGCTCCTTCCCGCACCGGGACGCATTCCATCGTCACCCTGCAGCGTCCCTTCTCGTCGGGTCCGTTCGAACAGGCCAGCTCTTCCGTCGCCCGTCCACACACCCAATTCCCGGTGGGCCGGGCAACGTGCCCCTCACGGAATCCATCGTCCTGCAAGCGCATAGGCTATCCCGTTGTATAAACCGATATCACGATCGCGTGAACGAACGAGAGAATCAGGAGGCTATAGGCCACGGGGACGTGGATAAACAACCAGTATTTGAGCGTTCCCTGGAGTGTTTGCTGATAGTCAAGGTCATCCTTGACGTGGATCAGGACTCGTAACTCTTCTGCTCTTTCCCGTTCCTTCTCCCCTAAGTCGCGATCCAAAGCCCCAAGATCGGTGAGCAGCGCACGACCGGAACTGGCGGCACCGAAGAGATGGCTCCAATAGTTCCGTGGTCCGTCGAGAAAAGAAGCCAGTTGCCGCTCATGGAAATCCGCAAAAACCGTCGAATGGTCTTCTGAAACGGTACGCTCAACGACGTCTTCAATTTTCTCACGAAGACGCTCTCGCATGATGGGAATTCGTTCAAAGCTCACCGCCTCTCCACCCATCGCGAGCCGCCGGGACAGCACGTATAACAGGATGAGCCCAACGATCCCGCTGACGGCACACGCCGCATACAACAGCGTCAGCGTCACTTCCAAAAGACCATTGGGAACGCGCAGTCCAATATGCAGGACAAAAAGCACAAAGGTCAGCAGACCGGCAGACACGTGAAGCTGGAACCAATCAATGGACGCTCCCAACCTGAAAAAAGGGGGTCGATTGCGAAGGTTGTACATGATCAGGACGAGGAAGAAGACAAAGAGGAGCCATCCCGAGAGAAACGTGGTCCGGTAGGGTGAAACAACTGATGCGGTGTAGAGGCAGGCGAGGAGAAGGATAAGTACGCTCCAGGCCGCGATGGCGACCCAATGTCGTGACACAAACGTCATCACCGGTTCAGCCGACCGACAAGGGACAAAAGATCGTGCCCGGCCACCTGTTCCGGCGGTCCTCCGGGTTTGCCTTTGTATTGCTCCGCCTGTGGGATGATTCGATCCAGGGCACTCAATTGGCTGCCGTCACGGGTGCCGGCAAGCCTTTGAGTCGTCACGGCAACCGCGTTGGCTGCCGCCAAGAGAACTTCCTTGCGATGCTTCCGATCGATGCCCCGGATGATTTTCAGAATTTTCTTGACTTCCGGGATAGGACTCAACCGATAGATCGCCAGAAGTTTATTCACGACGCGTTGGACGCGCGTCATCGTCGCGGTTGCATACTTCCCTTTTTTCGTCACCTTGGCAAGGGCACGAAGACCGTACTCCAGATCGAGAGCTTTCCCCACAACGTAGAGCATCCGTTGACGCTCCCGGGACACTTCTTCATTCTTTTTCCCTTCAGAACGGAGAAATTTGTGGCGGACTTCACCCAGGGACCACGACACCAGTTCAAAGTCGTCATCCCCGGGTCCATGCCCTCCAACGTTCACCAATTTTTCGTTGGACACGACGTGACATTGATAGCAGTTTGCCGCAAGACGATACAGATTCCCGGGACGAATCATGCCGGCGTCCCTGATTGCGGCAAGACGCCCGGCCTTATGCTTGGGCGTCTCCTGTTCACGGGTCACGTTCTTTCCGCCGTAATCACCATGGACCTTGAGCCAGGCCTTTGCCGGACCATGGCAGGACTCGCAGGAGATACCGGCAATGGCTTTCACCTTGTTCTTTCTATAGCCGGACGTGAAATGACAGGTCACACAGGCTTCGGCCTTTTTCACGCGTTTGATTCCCATGTTACCGGCAATCTCCTTGGCCCGCTTCTTGCGCGTGAGGATGTTAAAGGTTTGGGAGTGCATGGTTTCTCTCCAGACGTGCACCTCCGCTTTGTGACATTCGCCACATTCATCCGGTCCCACAATGTTCAGAAGATCGTTCCCGGAAAGCTCTTTGGCCTCAAGCTCACCATTGGAGAAAACCACGAATCCCGGCATGAGACTGAACCACACCACAACCAACCCGATCGCGGTATTGACGCGGTTCATCAATCCACCAGTTCTTGAAATGATTCTGCAAGGGCATTCACGTTCACTCCCGTGAATGCACGCAACAATGACTACGCATCCAGAATCAGCGTGCCGGTTGGAATGGAAGAGCACAGTACGCACCAGCCGGACGCCGGTCTATTCTGAAAGGACGTCACATATGAGACGGCTCCGGACTTGATGGCCGTCAGACATCTCCCACACTTGCCGGCGCGACATCCAACGGGCACATGGACATTATTTCTTTTTGCCAGTTCCAATAATGAGCCCATGCTCGGGTCCCACGTGCACGTCTTGCCCGACCTGACAAAGACGACTTCAATACCTGAACCCGCAGGCGTGACGGCTGACTCTGTACGCTTGCGGTCCAGATGCCGAGACTTCGCCGTCTGCACGCGACGGCAGAACGCTTCACGGGCAAAGCAACGCTGCTGCTTTCTGTACCGGATCCGGCGCCATACCCCGGCGAGCAACCAGGCGAGGCGAAACAGGCCCGCCGCGACGATGCCGCTCCCGATTCCCTGTATCACCCACTCCATCCTTCCCCTCCCGGATCAGTCTTTGCCCCTATCGACGACGAGACGTCGATAGCCCGTCACAAGCGTACCGGCAACCCGTGCCCGCTCCCAGCAACACTTCCATCATCCTCAAAATTTCGTGAGCCATTCGAGACGCGCGCCATAGGACGGATCGCGTCCTTCCTCCACCGCTCCAAAGGCATCGACCTGGGCCACAACATGACGACCGATGGCGTGTTGATACCGAAGCCCGGCGGCATAGGCGCCCCCGTTGTCGGCCTGATTGTTCGTATTCTTCCGACCTCCCAACTCAACAATAAGCTGTTGGCGAGTCCGGTTGAAAAATGCCTGATACCCGAGACTGCCTCCGGCGGCATTGTCGGCCTGATTACCCAGTGCGGCCCCATACCGGCCCAATCCCACAGCGGCAAACAAAATCCCTGTTCGCCCGAGCGGGCCACCGGTTTCAGGCCCACGAATAGCCGAGGAAAATTCTCCGATTCCCCAAAACGTATTGAGGTAGAGGAAGTCCTGGGTGTGCGGCGGGGTCCAGGAAATTTCATTGAATACCAAAGTGCCGCGGCTGGTTTTCGGCGTTTCGCGCGTTGTTGGAAACGAGGCATTGAGGGTCAACGTGGTATTGAAAGGCCCAATACGCTGAACGCCTCGGAGCCCGGCAAACAAGGCATCGCCCGTGTCCGCCCCCGCTTCGAGGTAGACAAGGTCCAGATCGACCGTCGTCACGGGAAAGTCCGTTTCCGTAAACAGGCCGAAGAGTTGGGCATCCCGGTCGAGTTGGTTATCGTCCCGGTACACGTTGTCCCACGCATAGAAGGCACTGATCCGTACGTTCGACGTACCCGGCAGTTGCAGGTTGTTCCGGACCAGCGAAACGGCGTCAGGATTGCCCAGCCCCCCGCTATTGATCAGGATGCCATCCTGAAAAAGCACCGCTTGCCGGCCGATCGAAAACCCAACGTCGAGCATCCCGGTCTCCTCACGATCAAGAGCCGGAACAATCTCTCCCAGGTCTCCTTCAAAGAATGCCGTCCTGACCACCGCGTTGAATTCGTCCTGAAAGTCTCCATCAGGCTCGAACGACACGCCGGTAAAACGGTTCTCACGATCCAGGGGGCGCAATCCGATCAACAGGCGCTCCGAGGCCGACAATTTGAGATTGGCGAACAGATCGAGACGGTGTGCCCATTCAGAAATGCGCGTCGCGCCGTCATCGACGGTCTGCACGGCCATCCGGTGCGTCCCGAATACCCAGAGGGCCGGGCGCCACACCGCGCCGGTGGGTAGTTCGACTTCCGGACCAAACGACCCGGTTCCAAGAAACGGTTCCCCCAATTCCAGAAGAAGCGTTGGACGTTCCGGCACGTCTTCCACTTGAAGCGGAAGAGGAATATCAGACAACCGGCTTTCTGATTCCATCTCCACGAATCGTTCTCCTGCCTCGCCTTGCCCTTCTGAGCCGGCCCATACAGGTGAAAACCCCATCAGCAACGCCAGGACCATGCCGGTGGAAAAACTGAATCTTCTCATCATTGGCCGGGTGTACGATCCTTTGAGGAAACGTCAAAGACCACGTCGCGCTCCCATAACGTCACGTGTCCCTCCAACACCCCCTCGGCCACGTCACGGGGACTCATTCCATAATCGAACCCAACCTCCTTGATATCATCGATCAGATTGACCGGCACCATACCGAGAATCAGCTTGATCGTGGCGACATAGGGTCCTCTACCCGTTAATTGGGTACCCGGTATCTCATACAACGCCCACCGACTCCCGTTCGGTTCAATGCTGCTCCTGTGTTTTCTCACGTTCACCGGACGTCCCAGCAGAACGCTTGACTGCGTGAGCGGACGTATAAACGGCAACGGATCAAATGAAGGATTGACCGGAATGACCCGTTCGCTCTCACTGCCACGGAAGTTCCGGATGACAAATTTCGATTGCAGGTTGAACAGGTACGGGTCCAACGGCAGTTCACCATTGTGAACGTACAGTGAATGCGAATCACGAAGATCGCCGTTGGGGTCCACGTCGCCGGACTTGAAGATGACCGTTCCATCGCGGTCCGCCACCGTCACCTGCAAGTAGACGACGCGCTCTGCGTCAAAACCGGTTGGCACGCCATGGCCGGTGGTGCCACTCCGCACCTGCACCTGAAACCGGATTCCTTGTTCATCGGCTCGTTCGGTCACGACTTCGCCGAGCGTAAATCCTGTCTGCAGCAACCGTTTTCGCTGAGCCAGATATTCGTCCAATAAGGCAAATTGTTGGTCCAGAATTTCACGAGCTTCATATCGTTCATCAACGGAATTCCATCGCTCGGGGAACACCGCGTTGTCAGGAACCGCGTCTTCAAACTCATTCGTCCCCCACCCGGCCTCATAATCAAACGTCAGCCACTCCCGAATGGTAGCGGCCTTCGCAGCATCCGGGTTGTGCGGAAAGATCCCCGGATGGACCACCGAATGATCCGGCCCGGGGAACATATGATTGGTGCGTTTTCGCGGCTTGGTCTCGGCGTCTCCGATCCGGGCGGCAGGCGCCACGGCGTAGCCGGACGGTCGCCCTGGCTCCGTCCCCATGTGACAATCCTGGCAGGTGACGCCTTCCTTCGCAGACGGCGACGTCTTATACTCACTGAAGGCTTCCTCCAGACGGAATCCATTGAGCAAATTGACGTCGTGGCACACGCCACAGAACCCAGGGGTCACGAATCGGAAAAATTTCTTCACGTCGGTATGGATGGCCCGGCCCGGTTTGCCCCGTTCGGTGTTGACCTGGTATTCGCCACTTTCGATCACGCGACGGAGTTCCTTGTTCCCCGTCGGGCCGTAAACCGGTTCGAACAGGTCGCCTTCCACTATCTTCATCCGGCCACTTTCTTTCCCATACGCTTGATTGATCCGGTGACAGACAATACAGGTCACACCCTCTCGAGAAACCGGATGCCGGTCAACGTTGCTCATGAATAAAGGCTCTCTACGGTTCATCCCCACTTGGGTGTGGCAACGAATACAAAAATCCCCATTGGTTCCATTGGTTCGCTTGAGGATGGTGCCCTGCATGGCATTGAACACGGGACTCATCTGAGCATAGGCGTGCGGGGATACCGACCATTCACGGTAATGATCCTCATGACATGTTTTACAGGTGGCGGCAGAGGGAAACCGGTTGCCCTCCCCCAATGCCCCGTGCGCAGATTCGGAAGTAATTTCCTGCTCGCCGGTTGACTGTTCTGTCGCACCGGGCAGAACCGATGACACGCCCATTGCAATCAACAGCAATGGAAACATCAGGTGGTTCGTTTTAAACTTTGATGTCATTGCCACCACAAACGATACTACCCATTGGCGCACAAGGATTCTTCGCCCTGACATCCTTCCAAACGACACCGAATTTCATGAACGCAGGATTCAAATATTTCAATTTCGTTGTTGTATGGGAACTCTATCGACAGCCAAGTCGTTACCATGTATGCCGGTAACGGGCAAAATTTCGGGAAAGTATAAGCAATTTCAAGTAATTGTCAATTCCTGGAATTGAAACGGATGGTTCAAATCGAAATGGAACAATCATTCCGGATTTGCATAGGAACAGACCGGCCAGTTGGCCAGGAAGTGCCGAAGAAGAACGGGCGGAAATGCCCCTTTATTGATTGGCAACTTTTCTCATTTCGCAGTACAATATGTTTATTCTTTTTGTCGGATAAGAGCCGCTGTGGGCACCTGAAACAGGGCCTCCGACGCTTGTTCCCCGACGCTTTTAATCGGGGAGCTCACCGGGGAAAGGAGTCGCTCATGAAACGATATTTCCTTCTCACCTTGCTGACCGGCTACGCGGCCGGAGTCCTGTTGATCCTCACGTTCGGAGCCTGTAACCCAGGGTACTCGGCCGAAACCTCCACCGGTGGCGATGCCACGGCTCCCGTGTATGCTTTCACGTTGAACGATATTGACGGGAAGCCCCTTGCCCTGAACACTTTTACAGGGAAAGTCCTGCTCCTGGTCAATACCGCCAGTATGTGCGGCAATACGCCTCAATATGAAGGCTTGCAAACGTTGTATGAACAGTATCGGGAACAGGGGCTGGAAATTCTGGCGTTTCCGGCGAATAATTTCGGGAAACAGGAACCCGGCACCAACGAGGAGATCAAATCCTTTTGTTACACCAAATACGCTTTGGAGTTTCCCTTATTCAGTAAAATCAGTGTCAAGGGGGAGGATATGCACCCCCTCTACCACTACCTGACCAGGCAAAGCCCGTTCCCCGGCGAGATCGAGTGGAACTTTCAGAAATTTCTGGTGAATCGACAAGGAGAGGTGATTGCCCGTTATCGACCGGGCCTGAAGCCATTGTCAGCCCAAATCGTTCAGGATATTGAACAGGCACTCGACAAGAGTTGAAAGAAATCAGGTTTCAAACTGCACGACCATTTCCTGTTCGATCATCCAATCCTGCAGCATCAGGCCAAGCCCGTCCAGGCTGCCTCCCGTGACTTGCCGGTAGTAAAACTCGACAAGGCCTTGAAATACCTGAAGGTTCAACGGCCCGTCGTAGCCCCGCGGGGACGTCACGCAGAGCGCCGCGTCCCCTTCCGTGTTCACCCGCACGTCCGCATACACGTCGATAAATTCTCGTCCTTCGATATTCAGATCAAAAAAGATTCGTGAACCGGCGTGACCTTCATCACTCCTGGCTTCGTGAATATTCACGAGGCAACGTCGAAACGTCACTGTAGCGATAGCCATAAGAAGGCTCTCCGGGGCCGGGGCAAAGGATTCAGTTTCTTCAGCAGGCCGGGGGCGAACTCATACCGAGTTTTTTCCATAACTCATCCCAGCCGGACACCCTGGTTATGCCAGGAGGCGAAAACGTTCGGTTCCAGGGTTGATCCATCAGAAAGACGCGGACGCCCTGTTCCAAATAATCATTCACGTGCTCGGGATGATCGTCCACGGCCAGGACAATGCCTTCCGCCACTTCAGGCTTGTCCTTCGCGTGATGGAGTTCATCAAACGGGATGCCGTGTTCTTCCAGCCAGGCCAGGGTTTGCGGCCGCGCCGTTGGTCGTCGCGCCGTGATCAGGACGATCCGATACTCTTCCTGGAGTTGCTGCAACACGCGTCGGGCACCCGGAACCAACGGAAGCGTTGGGATGCTGTGCTCATGAAAGTAATCGAAAATCCGTTCGATCAGGTCCGGAGCCAGATTACTCGTATCGAGCCCGCCGGCACTGGCATACGTTTCGGAAGGCCACGCCTTGCCGGTCAATTCATGAAAAATACGCTGAACTTCCTGTTCGGCCTGAGCCACGACGTTATCGATATCAACGGCAAAACCCGGTCGCATACGTGATCACTTCCTATCACTGATATGAAAAAATACTGGCGCTCGGGTGACGCTGCACTCACCAGACCTACCCTTCTCACTACATACCGTGACGCACGCGTTTGGCGCAACATCCAAGTCGGCCGGATACCTTCGTCTCATATCAGCCAGTGCAAAATAGGCATTTCAACCGAAATCGAACGCTTCAATTTCATTAACAATGGCAAGCAAATTCGGCTTAGCAAATTGCAGGTAGTCAACGGGAATACGATTGTGTTTGATGTCAGGCGGAACGTGCTTGTGGTGAGGAAAAGTAGTTGCAAGTGAGGATTCATCGGGATGAGGAAAATCATCGTACCAATACAGGCGTTCTGTTCCTCGATACACTTCGTAGCCATACGACGTAATCAGACCATCTGCAAAATCCAATTCTTCCCGCATCCGAAGGCGAAGCCCATTGGAGAAAGTTGCCTCTCCCTCGGCGGTTCCCGTGTAAGGGCTGGTCGACCAAACGCGAATCGTTGATTGGAGAATGGAAGGACGATTCAGGGTTTCAGTAACGAAATGACTATACTCGGCAAGAGACCCGAGAGAATTTTCGGCCATCTCAATAAGCAGGTTGGACACGCAAAGCGTCTGCCGGATCGCCTTGTTGGATTTGCTCGCTATAGGCTGTCTTGCGGCGATGCCACGTTTCGTAAATGCCTTTCCAGCGGCTGAAGTCCATTCGGGTTTCGTCGAACTCGTCGTATTGCGATAGTCTCCCTGCCCTTAAGAGATCGTAAAAGTCCTGGCTGAGAATGCCGTATTTTTCTTCGTAGAGCGTGAGTCGCCGTTCAAGCTGCTTCATTTCAAGAACGAGTTCGTGAAGTTCCACCGTCTTTCTCCTTTATTGAATAGAGCGTAAGGCAAACCAACAAACAACGTCAAGATAACGAAATATAGGGATATTACATGAAATCGAGGAAGTGAAAAATAAGGAAGTCAGGCTCTTGGAAAACGGCGCTCCTCTTCCCTGATCCGAAGCGCGCGCAGCCGGTTCAGGGCCGCGGCGATTTCAAAGGCTCGAGGCCTGGCAAAATTGCCGGGGTGTCGTTCGCCCTGGTGATAGGGATCGAGTCCGTCCAAACCGGCGTCGTCAAAGAGTTCGGCCAGACCTTGGACGACCGCCTGCAAGCCCCCCTTCATCGAACGGCGGGACGCGAGATGCAGCGCATACCCTATCGCCCGGGTTTGGCTGAGGTCCACGAGTTGTTCCACGCCGCTCACATCAATCACCTCATGCCCATAGGCAATGGCATCCACGGACCTGGCCTCGATTTTTACCTCGCGTTTTCCGCGGGAAGAATCGAGACTCTCCCACAGGGGAACCCTGGGCGTAACTCCGGATAACGGCGACGTTGTTTCGATTTCCCGTTTGGTCAGGAATTCCCGCGCGATTCGTTGGGCTTCTTTCGTTACGTCGAGCGGCTGATAGTCCTGCATCGCGACAACGGTGTCGGCCACGTCGAAATAATCGCCACAGCCTCCCATCACCAATACCGTGGAAACCCCATGCCGTTCATATAATTCACGAACGCGGTCCACGAAGGGCGTGATAGGCTCACGCTCTTTGTGAACCAATGCCTGCATGCGGGCGTCCCTGACCATGAAATTCGTCGCGGAGGTATCCTCGTCCAACAACAGCGCGGTGGCCCCGACTTCGACGGCCTCGATAATCGAGGCGGCCTGACTGGTGCTCCCGCTTGCATTGTCCGTTGAAAATTTTGCGGTATCCTGTCCATAAGGAAGATTTTTGATAAACCTGCTGATGTCCACCCGTTCGACGTGGCGTCCATCCTCGGCGCGAATTTTGACGGCCCGTTCCGTTGTCACCACGTACTCCCGTCCATCTTCCGGCACGTGAGGATACACCCCGCGCTCCAAAGCTCGCAGGACCGTAGACTTGCCGTGATATCCGCCTCCTGCGATCAACGTGACGCCTTTGGGAATTCCGAAACCCGTCAACGAGCGCGTGAGTCTGCCGTCCCGAAAAACCGGATGCAGGATGGGAATCGACACATGTAATGAAGCGGGAGCGAGAAACGGTTGGGCCCGTTCACGTGAAAGCGGACGATCGGACGCCCCACTGCTCCTCGGCAGAATCGCCCCGTCAGCGATGAAGGCCACCAATCCCAAATCGTCCAATCGGGCGCGGATCGATTCCTGATTGTCCACGCAATCGACAAAAGTGCGTGCGCGTTCCTGATCCACGGACATCCACTTCAAGGCCCGTTCTGAAATTTCCGGCAATTCCTGACAGAGCATGGCTTCGGCTTGCCGGCCCAGGATGGTGCGGCCGTGCGCCGGCAGGCCGAGCGACAAGCGAGCTTCGACCCACTGTGGCGTCACCACCAACGCCGTCCGCTCCAACACTTCCTGGCCGCCCACGTCGATCGCCATAAGCCCGCTTTTCCCGATCCCCCGGTTGCCCCGACACACTTGACGAATCGCATGATCGACTTGCCGGATCAAAAAATCCTGCAACGCCACTCGTCGAACGCGACTGGAAAAAAGACCGGGCGGGAGCTTGGCGATGGTAGCGGGGACCCGAACTCGAATCCTGGAAGGGGACGCAAAAGGGTCGCCTTGTACGTGGTCGATGAATAACGTGAACCAGGGATACGCGTAGGCCCCCTGCAAGTCCTTGTAGGCCTTGTAGCCCCGGCCATCGATCCGGGCGAGGATCTTTTTGAGATCATCAACGGTGTGCATCGGAAAGAGGGTGCTATTGATAAAACTTGGCCGGTGTTGCGCTCACGCGCACGTTCGACAATTCCTCCAATGCCACCATCAAGGCATGCGTGCCGGAGCGTCCGTGCCCATGCGCCTGAACGGCAAGATAGAGTTGATGGATCAATGCAAGTCCGGGCAGGACCAGCCCCATGCGCCTGCTTTCCTCCAGAGCCATGCCCATATCCTTCACGAAATGTTCGACGAAAAACCCGGGGGCGAAGTTTCGAGCCAGGATTCGGGGGGCCAGGTTGTCCAACGTCCAACACGCCGCGGCACCGCCCCGGATGGATTGCAGCATGGTTTCCAGATCCAACCCCGCGCGGTAGCCGTACAACAACGACTCGCAGACCCCGATCATCGTTCCCGCGATCGTAATCTGATTGCAGAGCTTGGCGTGCTGGCCGGCACCCGTCTCACCCTGATGCACGATCGTCCGGCCCAAGCATTCAAACAGCGGCCTGACCATTTCCATGACGCGGGCTTCTCCGCCCACCATGATGGACAACGAGGCGTTGCGTGCCCCCGTATCCCCGCCCGAAACCGGAGCATCCAGAAAATGCGCGCCACGGGCCGTGACGGTTTCGGCTATGGTTCCGGCCAGACTCGGAGGCGCGGTCGTCATATCCACAAACACCATTCCGGTTCGAGCCTGATGCACGAGGCCTGATTCGCCCAGGTAGACGTCGGACACGTCCCGGGGAAACCCCACCATCGTGAAGACTGCGTCGGACTCATCGGCTACTCGTGCGGGCGAATCCGCCCATCGCGCCCCTCGTTGAAGCAGTTCTTCGGCTTTCGATCTCGTTCGTGAAAAAATGGTGAGCGCATGGCCCTGGGCCAGCAGATGCCCGGCCATGGCCGTTCCCATGACACCCGTCCCGATCCATCCGAGGCGAAGCGGAGACGGCAGTGTGAATGGTTCAGACATGGCGAAGAGAAAACTGTTTACCCTGTGGGCAAGGCTGGTTGTTGCCGAGTCAGACAATGCAACGTCCCGAACCCCCACGCCAGATCGACCGCGTGGATCCCGACAACCTGGCGATCCTGAAACAGTTCGTTCAAAATGCCCAGGGCTATCCGGTCATTGGGATCGTTGAACGTGGGGACCAGGATTGCCGTATTCGCAATATAAAAATTGGCGTAGCTGGCGGGAAGCCGCCGGCCGTGAAAGGACAGCGGGGCCGGCATGGGTAACGGCACCACCTCGATTTTTGTTCCATTCTCCAACGTCGCGTTTTCCAGGCGCTCCCGGTTTTCAGCCAACCCGCGGTGATTGGCGTCACGGACGTCCCGTTCCTGACACAACACCACCGTCGTCGGATTCACGAAACGACACACGTCATCCACGTGCCCATGGGTATCGTCCCCGGCAATGCCTTTGTTCAACCAGACCACGTTGGTGACACCCAGAGATTGTTTGAACACCGCCTCATAGTCCGCAGCCAGAAACCCCGGGTTACGCACCTGAACGGCGCGGTCCAGCAGACATTCCTCGGTGGTCAACAGGGTCCCGGTCCCGTTCACGTCGATGCTGCCCCCTTCAAGAACCACGTTCCGCCCATTGTGCATGACGGGAAACAAGCGGCATTTCAACCGGGAAGCCAGCTTCCCCGGCACCCGATCGTCCTTTTTCCAATCAGGATAACGAGCCCACGCGGTGAAGCGGAACCGTGCGATAGCCATTTCCGAAACCGGCCGGTCCCGCGTCACAAACATCGGACCGAAGTCGCGAGTCCACCCGCGATCCGTTGCAATCCGAAAAAACTCGATAGCGGAAAGACCGGCTCCGGCCCGTGTCAACACGCTCCGCGCACGATCCTCATGAGTCCGGGACTGCACGAGAATACGGACCCGTTCTCCTTCCGCCAACTTCCGAACGATCTCCCCATAGACCCAGTGAATGGCGGCCAGTTTCCCTGGCCAATCCGAGACGTTATGGGGCCACCCCAGCCACGTTGCCTCATGCGGCTCCCATTCCGCGGGCATGCGAAACCCTGCTTGAGCAGGGGCGTGATTCGCTGCCTTCTTTTCGGAAGGGAGAGGACTACGGGGTGAGAGGTCCGGAGGATTTTTTCTAACACTCGCCATCATCGCTCTGGTCAAAGAACCTCTTCGTGAGGCCGCCATACGCATCGACCCGGCGGTCCCGGAGAAACGGCCAATTGCGCCGGACTTCCTCAACCCGGCTGACGTTCACTTCGGCGAGAAGAATCTCTTCCTTGTCGATCGACGCCTCAGCCATGACCGTGCCGAACGGGTCGCACAGGAACGAACTCCCCCAAAATTCGATGCCGTCTCCGCCTGCATCTGGTTTCTCATGCCCCACGCGGTTCACCGCGGCGACAAACACGCCGTTCGCAATCGCGTGACTGCGTTGAATGGTCTGCCAGGCACTCCGTTGTAACTCGCCTTCCTGTGCTTTTTCCGATGGATGCCACCCGATGGCAGTGGGGTAGAACAACATCTCTGCCCCCTGCAACGTCGTGAGCCGCGCGGCTTCGGGATACCATTGGTCCCAACAGATGAGGGTGCCAATTTTACCCGCACTCGTTTGAATCGCCTGAAAGCCCCTGTCTCCAGGAGTGAAATAAAACTTCTCGTAGTACGCCGGATCATCGGGAATATGCATCTTGCGGTACAGGCCGGCAATGGATCCGTCGCCGTCAACCACAACCACCGAATTGTGATAGATCCCGGCCGTCCGTCGTTCAAAAACCGGCACGATAATCACCACGTTGAACTGACCCGCCACCTCACCCAACGCCTCGGTCGAAGGCCCGGGAACCGACTCGGCCAAATCAAACAACGCCGCATCTTCCGTTTGGCAAAAATATTGCGAACGAAACAGTTCCGGCAAACAGACAACCTTGGCCCCACGCCGTGCGGCTTCTTCGACTTTCGCAACGGTCGAGCCAAGGTTCTCCTGGGGAACAGCCCCACAAGACATCTGGACCAAGGCTATCGTCAGTTTGTTTCCAAGGTTCATGAGATGAGCCTACCGAAACCTCCGTCATCGTAAAATGTTTCTCTCCAACACTTGATTGAAGTAACCAATATCACGCAGCCAGCCAGTTGACTTGTTATTTGAATACCTTATCCTCAAATAACGCATAGTCATGAAGGAAAGCTTCGATCAACTTAGAGTTGGCGGCTTTCTCCGGATTATCTGCGATAGCCTTTTCAATTTTATCTATATGCTCTTGTGGCATATTGTTAAAGCTATGATTAACTGTGTCAGCTTGTTCGAGTACATATTTCGCAAAGCCGCTTGGCCACCAATATTTCCTAGGGCTGATCGTTCCAGATTTAAGCGCAATGCGACTTGACCGCATTTTCGGGAGATCTTTGGCCTTGATACAACCCAATATTATGAATGAAGGGACTTTTGTATATACAAATAAATCAGTTAGATCAGTAAAATCTCCAATGACTCCCATTTGCAATGTTCTTAAGAAATATCTGTTGATATTAGGAGGAAGTCCATCATACGTAGTGGAGTCTATTTCCGGTAATGGAAAGACATGTTGTTCATATTGATTGAGATTATCGATTTTTCCGAGGACATAATTAGCGAGATGTTTTTCAGCAGAATTAAGGGCTTCATAATACTCCTTGGATCTACCTTCATTTAGTTTTTGGCTTCTAGTATATGTCAGAGTCCGCCATGAAATGGACGCACAAAATTTAGACATCCACTCGCCATAATTCGCTACCGACTCCCCCTTTTCTACAAATGGGAAAAAAATCTCATTAGCAAACTTAGTTTCCCATCCCGAAAAAAGATCCTCGCAGTCACCGCATAACCAATATTCCTTTGCAGTGTCCTGAACACGCTTGGACATATCATCTAAATTCCTGAGAAAACTTGTGATAGAGGTTTTTTTGACCCACTTTCCAATAAACTTTGGAATAAAGTGGCTTTCCTCTAATTGAGAATAATTTTTGCAAAGCTCGCAAAAACCCTGCATGAAACCCTCCAACATTCAGATAACGACCAAATTCACCGACAACGATGAAGCACAGCAGAATTTCTCTCTGAACACAGCACGCTATGATATTTGTCTTTCTTTGGTTTCATTTTCCAGCCACCCACTGGCCGTTTTCTCGTCTTGTTCGATAGCCACTTCCACGGCTCGTTTGGCGCGCTCTAGCAGGTATTTCGATTGCTTGCGCAGGTTAAAGGATTCTATGACTTTTTCCTGAATTTGAGTTTGTTTCTTTGTAGAGATAATTGGCAGGAAAATCTTACCAAACTCATCCTTGTTTATGGCCGTGAGAATTGTTCCACTGCACCCATTTTTTAGTTGCAGTTGTCCAACAACGCTCTTGAGCAATACCAACAGGGTTTCTGAACTATAGTTTTTTGAATTGATGACATGAAAGCCCGTTGAACAAAGCGCGTGGTTATATTCCTTGTCAATCAAAGCGATACTGGATAACGATCCCTCGATTGACGAAACAATCAGATCCCCAGTTTTTACTTTACGCCTTGCTCTACTCGGCAGGTTTTGTCCTTCTTCCACCATGCAATCAGCAATCTCTCCGTTGCCGGTGATATTTGCGAGTTCGATATATTTATATTGCCGTTTGTCCTTAGGTTTATAATTTTTGTCGCTCAAAGCAACCAGATTCCCCAGCGTATCCCAACCACCTTTGTAGGCTTTAATGGTGTTGGCGATTTCCTCATATTTCGGCTGAAAGTATTCTGCGTCAATGCGTTCGGCTTGTTCCGTATCGGAATAATTCTTGACAAAGGTTAGCTGGCGCTTGGGTTGCCAATCAGTCAAGCCGAGTTCGGAGAGAAGGATGTTTTGGGCATTGCCATAAACGCGCTTCGATTCCATAGCCTTTGAGTGCCCATAAAATGATACGTCATTTATTCTCGATTCAAAGTCACTCGATAATCGTGCAATTCTAAGCTGGCGTATATCAGGCAATATTAAGCCGGTCTGCCCCCCGCCTCTTATTGACCGCAAGATTTGATGCTGACCATATCGACCAATGAGAAATGCGTATAGATAACCAGGGATTATTTTGCTTATTTCTACTCTTGCAATACCCAGTTTACAATTCGCTACCAGTTTTTCGGACGGCTCATACACCAGCCCGACGAGACCGGTATTCGCACCAACGATTGTAATAAGTATGTCATCCTTAAAAATGTGTGACCGCTTTAAAGCTTTAAAACAGGATTCTGGTATGTGCACGATGTTTCGATCATGGAGCATCATGTCAGTGCCTAAATCCTGCCCCCGCAAATACCTTATACCCTCCGAGTCATCAAAATTTTCTGCTATTTTTACGTGGTTTCCGTCCGTGACATGAGCAATGTCAGACAACATTGAATATGGGGCATTGGCAACTGTATTAAAACTATCTACAAACTCAGGCAGAAAAAATTGCGAGTCAATTCGCTCGTTCTTATTAGCTTCTGAAAGATGTGCAATGGTGACCTGCATCCTCACTCCTTCAACGGACCAGCGCAATATCTCCTACTGAACAGTTTTCCATGCCTCGTCTTCTTCTGATTTATTCCAATCTTCCGCCAGACTGTCTTCGCTGAGCAAAGCACATTCGCTGGCATTTAATAATTCCCGTTGATGTTCGATACGCTGCTTCATGAACAGAAAGAAATCATAGACTTCCTGACGCGCCCATTCCGGCAAGACAGATACATCAATTGATTTTATTGATTGCATGGTTCATCCCTCCAAAAGCTCAAATTTTCACCCTTCGCCCATTCTATGAAGGCTTCCGCGATGCCGTCCGGTAATTCACCTACGTGGTTGTGTAAATCATGGTCAACGATCAGATGCCCGTTTGCATCCAATTTGTCTTGACCATTGTCGTTTTTCAGATAGACGTAATCGCCGGAATTGTCTTTGCCTCCTTTTTGGGAGACAGCAAAGAAGATCGGGTAGTCACTGACTTTGGGACAAAGCTTCTCATCCCACTTCTGCACAAACAAGACACTGGTTTTGGTACCGGTGTGGGGTTTGAAGGTGTTACCGTGCAACCCGACCACCGCAAGGATACGGCCCCGCCCTGCGATAAATTCGCGTATATGCTTGTCGGATGTGTTGTTGAAGCGCCCTTGCGGCAGCACGATTGCCATGCGTCCACCAGGCTTTAGAAAATCCAGATTTCGCTCGATAAATAAAATATCACGCCCGACCTTGCTTTGTGCCTTTTTGCCATCAGCTTTGAAGCCAAGTTCGTATTGATGCAAGATGCGGCTTTCCTTGATGTCTCCAGCAAAAGGCGGATTGGCCATCAGCACGTCAAAGTTGAACTTCTTGTTTTGACCTTTTTCGGCTCTCAGCTTTTCCAGCCTTTGAAAGCCATTGCCATAGGTGTTGATCCACTTTTTGTCTTTATCAGTTTTGTCGCCCCATCGGTCATAATCCAGCGTGTTCAAATGCAGCACATTGGTTTCCCCATCTCCGGCAATCAGGTTCAAGGTGCGGGCCACCCTGACCGTCTTTTCGTCGAAGTCAATGCCGAACACCTTGAGAACATTCTGTTTGTCATCTTTCGAGATTTCTTCATTGGTGAATAAATGGCCCGTCAGTTTGAAAATGGTATGCACGGGAAATCCGCAACTGCCGGAGGCCGTATCAATCATATATTCGCCGGATTTGGGATTCAGCATTTGCACACACATATCAATGATGTGACGCGGCGTGAAATATTGCCCTTTTTCTCCCTTGGCGGATTTGTTGACCAGATATTCAAATGCTTCATCCACGACCAGCAGATTGGAGTTAAACAACTTCACGTCTTGCAAGCTGGAGACGCAAACGGCCAAATGACTGTCAGAAAGCTCGAAGGTTGAGCTTTCGGGAAATACTCCCTTCCATTGTTCTTTGGCTTGATTGAACAAGTCTTGAATCTTGTTTTTCAGTTCGGTGTCTGTTTGTCCGGTATTTCTGAATTCCATGACTCTAAAATCATGATCGCCAATACTGCTGACAGCCTCCTTGAGCGCCCCATAATCCGAACCGCCGAGATAACTAGGGGGCGCAGGTTCATGTACGGCGGTCTTGGTAACCTGTTTCAGGAAGTAGTTGAGAAGGTTTTTGTCATCACGGCTTAGATATTCATCATAGAGCTTGGTAAAGATAAGTTTGAAAACTTCCTCGAATACATCAACGCCGGCGTTTGCCAGTACTTCATCTTCCATTTCCAGGATGATGTCTTTCAGAGATTTTCGCTCATTGGCGAGTTTGTCCTTGATAACCAGTTCTTTCAGTGTAAACCGTTCGCTGAGTATGTCCTTGAGGCCTTGCGTTACCTTGGGAACGGCGGTGATGTCTTCGAAATAGTTCGGGGCTTTGCGGTGGTAATGGGAGATCTTCTCACCGTTCGTCCATACACCAATGGGAGCGCCGGTAGCATTGCAATAGGAACGAAGTTGATTTTTCCCGTCTTTGAGTTTGGGTTTCTTTAGCTCGACGATGATATAGGCGGTGTCCGAACGGTCTTTATCGAAAATGACAATATCCGCACTTTTCTTCTCCCTGCCGAAATTCACTGGATATTCAAAGGCAAGCCGTTTCTTGGGATATCCGTACTTCTTGATAAGCCGTGCAGCATAAAGCTGCCGAACGATTTCTTCCGGTTTTAACTGAATCTCCTTATCCCGAACGATGCAGGTCACAAAAGCGGTTTCCTTGCCCCTGGTGGTTTTGATAGAGAGTCTCTTCTGTAAGGATGCAATTTCATCAGGAAAGAACAGGTCGAGATGATAATTGCTGTCTTTGAGTATCGACTGGATAATATCCGGCTGTGTCATCTATTTTCCGTTTACTCTAAAATTCACGCTCTTCCCGAATTTGTGCATCCTCAATCAGACCATTTAAATGATCTATATATTTCCCTAACCACAATTGGATCTTCACTGATGAAATTTCTTTCAACCATTGCCTTGCGGCATCACGTTTTCTTGAAAGGTAATTGCTTTCAGGTCCGGTCCATCCACCCGAATAAAAATGTCCAAATAGACTGTATGCTACACGGTCGTCATCACAAAATTTTTCGATAAATAAACACGTCAGCTTGCCACCGGCTTCTTGGTCCAGGGTTTTGGGTAAGATTTCCAGAATCAGCCATTGCCGCTTCTCCGGATCTTCCTTGAGCCATCTCAACACCTTTTCCGCCGGCAGGTAATTGGCTGCACTTGGTTTTGGCATGTCTTCGAAACCGGTATCAGCAAGCCAGTGAATCACTGTACGACGGTCATCTGGTTTTGATACTAGAATCTCCGATATAACCTTCCATGCTTCGCACGGACAATCAAACACGATCTTATCCGCGATTTCTGCAACAAAACTTGTGTCACCATGATGAGAAATTCGTCTCATATTTCTCAATATTTCGTTCAGCAAATCCACGCTTCGCGTTGGATGTTTTTTTATGAACCCTTTCGCTATCTCATTCCCGTAATACATAGCCATGAGGTCAGCAGTTTCGGAAAGTATAGTGAGAACTTCAAACACCAACTCTTCGGGAAAATCATCAGAAGCCTCTTCGACAAAGTAAAAATTATATATAAGCTGTGTGCAGACGTTAGCAGAAGTCTTATCAGGACGTCGCAGCAGTGTGGCAATGATCTCCTGAAACAAGTGATCCGATATCTTGTCCCTGTCTTGTCTGAATGCAAAGTCGTCAAAAGCCGTTGAATCAATTTCTCCTTCCTTTAACAGGATCAACATCTCGCGCAACAAAGATTCGGTAAAATCTGAGCGCCCAATACAAGCAATGGCGATTTTCCGGGTCACGTGATTATGTAATAAATGGTGCAATAACGTTTCCCACCGCTTGCCATCCCGACGACGCAGACCACCGAAGTACCCACTCACGAAGGACGCATTGATATCGGCATGACCCGATTCGATATGTTTCAATAATTCCTCATCGAATTTAGATTCTGCCAGTTTTCCACATTCGACTCCCAACTCCGGCAGTCGATACCCTGATGCTCTAGCCAGTTTTGGTAGATGTTCGGAAAATACCGTAAAGTCTCTCATGTATTCCCCGGCCAAGTCCCGTACTCGTTTATCGGGCAATTTTGATTCCTTACTTTCTCCTCCATGAAACCTCCGATCCTCTTGCCAAGTGCTATACAGGACGTAACGTTCGGTTCGCTCCCAGAGTGACGTGCCAGTCAACACCTTATCCAATTGCCGGATTCTGCCAAGTATGGTATTTGTATTATCCGAGTTATCACTATTTCGCCAGAGGGCTCGAATGACAAACCGGATAAGCGATTTTCGATTGACCTCCTTATCTTCAGCAAGTTCAAACAGTATATCCATAATTTCATCGGCCATCGCCTCGATTCGCATAAAATGCACAATATCCTGGGCAGCGGTGATAAATACTTCAGCGGCCCGATCCCGATCGGCTGTACTGAACCCTTTCATTTCAACACGCAGAAAGCGTAAAACCTTCCGCCAATAATCAAAGACCTCACCGTATGTCTTCGGACGCCAGAATTCGATAGTTGGTTTCAGACCCTGATATTCTGCGCCAACTATCCTGAAGGCACCCTCGGTTTTCAGCCATTGTTGACACATTTCCAATCCAAGGACGCGGCGACCGACATCGTTGCTCCTGACCAGATCTTTCAGGATAGGAAGCCGTTTGGATGGCGCCGCCTGGGTCGCTGCCCACCCCAGCCCGACATTGAACAAGCTGAGCAAGAGCCCTTTGGAGTTATTCGAATACCCTGCATTCTCCGCCAGCGCCATTGGGATTAACACGCTTACCGCCCGCGCAAAGGACTCATCCCACGCGGCTATCTTTTCCAAAGCCCCGACAACATCCTGGCGACCCGCATGCCATGCATAAAGTTGTTCATGCGACCATGTTTTGACGGTGCGTTCCAGCAACGCCAATGTACCCGCCGGATCTGCCTCCGATAGATAGTTCAGAAATCGCAATCCGGTTTCCGATACAAGAAAATTATGATCGGAGAAGGGACCCGTCGTGGATAATATTTTGTCAACCACATCTTGCGCTGGCCGTACCCCATGTGCGTAAATAAACAATTGCAAAAACCAGCGTTTCATGCCGGGTGGGATTCGTTCCATGAATGCCTGAAATGGAAATCCTCGGCCGTAGTTATTCCAAAAATCCACCCACAGATACACGTGCAAGGCCTTTGGCACAATAAATAACGTATGGCTACCCTGTAATATCCGTTTAGCCCGGTAATGTTGAACAATCTCTTGAAATCTGCCCCAAGTCATCGTTGAGTCGGTTTCGTTAACGAGACTGCATATAAATTCACCTTCTTCACTGACCGGCGATTCAAAACCGAAGCGGTGAAAAAGGGCGATGTAGCGTAAGACGATCCGATGTTGCTCGGCCTCCCGGCTATCCATTTCTTTATGTCCGACGATAAAACGATCCCAGATGGGAACGTCAGCAGGGGATTTCAGGACATGGTCAGGATTACTTTTCAGATTTTCGCCAACGAGATGGGCGACTCGTGGAGAGCCGCTGCACCACTCTGCCCAATTATGCAGATCGGCATTTTGTTGAAGATAGCCGAATAGGATATTTTTGATTTGCTCTTCTGCAAGTGGTGGGCAATGATACACCCGCATGGCGTTATCATGGGTTTCATCAGGACCATGATCGATCGTGATTAATTTAATCCTGTTACGACCCTTCAGGACCGACCAGATGGAAGTTCTGTCACCATCTTCACAGTCATCAATCACCAATATAATGGAATAGTATCTGTCAGGTTTGAGCAGTTCCTTAAACAGTTTACTTTTTTGGAATTCTTCCCCGCGTGGCACGTAGACGACCGAGGGGGCGATATGATCATCAGACACCGCTTCAAGTACGAGACGGGTCTTTCCGATACCCGGTTCACCGATGACGCGGATGTGTTGAACAGCATTTTCGTGGAGAGCCGCTCTTATTTCCTTGATTAATTTCTCCTGTTCACTGCCGAGTTGCAGTGCAACTCGCATTTGGGCGTCATTTTTCCTCCATCCCTCGACCGACTGAAAACCGCCGTCGTCAAGTCCAATCAGATCAAGGCAAAGAGAAGGATATTTGTCCAATTCGCCAGCTACCTGGCCTTGCCCATACACGGCGACTTTTGGCTGGACATAACCGCAGGCCTGAAATAATTCGGTCAATCGAGTGACTGCCACATCGTGTTGATGGGGCAGCAAATCATGACCCAAGGTGACGAAGGCATACGTTCCATCCTGCTCAAGACAGATTTTTATTGCATGACCCAGGCGTTCCCTTGACGGGGCGGCATTCGATTTGCCGAATAATTCTTTTTTCAAGTCGCCGGTTTGCCAGGGCTTGAACCCTGATCCTGTTTTGATCTGATAATAGGTACTGCCTTTGGCTAATAAGGCATTGGACTTCGGTGAATTGTCTACCTTTGCATCGATGCCGCCGTCCGGTGCGTTGGTATTTGATGACAACACCACGTCTTTGTGGCTAAGCCCGTTGGCGATGGCCTCACATCGCAATAACCTCAGGAGCAGGCTCGTGCCTTGCTCAGAATTCAACTGGCCCAGTTCGCTCGGTTGAGGGGCAAACGTCGAGGGTACGGTAGTAAGACGCCGATTTATTGAGCTTGGTTTCGGCAGGACCTGCACGGGCTGTATGTTCACGTTTACACGCAGACCGGCTTTTTGGGCCAGTAACACAAGGGCATCGAGGCTGAATTTTTCGACTCGACTCTTAAGCAAGTCGTTCAGACGAGGCTGGGTGATGCCAAGTACGTCAGCTTTTTCGGCCTGTGTGCCGGTACGTTGTTGTATGTGCTCCCGCAAGGCCGTCATCAGCGCAACCCGTTCCCTGATATCAGCGGATGATTTACGCCTCGTTTCGGCTTGACGTTGTTTTTTTATGGTTGTCTTTTTTTCCATTTTCGCTATTTATATTAGTATTGATATAATTATTGCAAATAATTTCACTGACGAAAACTATTGTTCATCATCTTGGATTTTAGTATATTATTTCAAATATAAACAACAAGTTATAATTATATACCACCAAAACATGGGGTGTTCTTACATCATAATTTCACTGATAATGATACTTTCAACATTTGTTGAATATAGGTATTACAATGATAAAAGAACAAATAAGAATTGAAGAAGCGAGAAAGGCCGTTTTGTCGGTCTTACAGCGAATCCCGGAGTTGGCGGATATTCAGGTCCATGCGGAACCCTTGACGGAAAAATCCAGAGCCGACCTCCTTGTCTCGTTCCGAAAGCAGAACGATAGAAAGACCTTATTGGTTGAAGTCGGTTCGTCCGGCCAGCCACGTCTAGCACGTGCTGCAGTGCATTCATTAATTGCACTTCGGTTAAACCGGCCCGGTACCTATGGCGTATTTGTCGCGCCGTATATCTCCGATGCCTCAGCAACAATCTGTAAGGAAAGCGGAATCGGTTATATCGATTTTGTTGGCAATTGCTGGCTGCCCTTCGATTCGATCTTTATGGAAATAAAGGGAAATCCCAATCGTTTTCGTGGGAAAAGCGAACTGAAATCGTTGTTCAAACCCAAAGCCGAGCGAATCCTGCGTGCCTTATTAGATAAACCGGAACGCCAATGGTCGACAGCGGATCTCGCTGAAACGGTGAAGGTCAGCCTCGGCCAAGTTTCCAATGTTCGCAAGCTCCTTCTGGAGCGTGAATGGATACAGGATCAAAAACGAGGGATCAAATTGACCTCTCCCCTGCAACTGCTTGATTCCTGGCTGGCCAACTACCAGCCGAATCGGAGTACCGTATATGAATTTTATGACATGAGATCCGTAGGCGAGATTGAAGCAACGATCGCGGACTTTTGCAGTCAAAGGCAGATCCTATATGCCTTCACCGGTTTTTCAGGTGCGTCGCGTTATGCTCCGGTTACCACGTACAAAACGGTCATGGTTTACATGGATAACGTGAAGACAAGCAATCTCGGGGACTTGCCTTTTAAATCCGTGACTTCCGGTGCGAACGTCAAAATTATTTCTCCTTACGACGAAGGGGTTTATTATGGAACGCGCACCATGGAAGGACAAACCGTCGCGTCGGCCATACAGTGTTATTTTGACCTGAAAGATGAAAAGGCAAGAGGTGAAGAAGCAGCCGGGGCCTTGTTGGATCAGGTGATAAAACCTTCATGGCAGTGACAAAAGTTGATTATCCGAAATTTGCGGTGAAGGCAGCCGAATCGGTGCTGTTGGAACTCATTCATATCCTCGGGGAATATCGCGATAGCATCGTCGTCATCGGAGGAATGGTACCAAGATATCTGATCAAAGAGACGGAGGAACCCCACGTCGGAACAACCGACGTTGATCTGGCTTTGGATCATCGCCGGTTCGATGAACCAAGCTATCAAACGTTACACACTTTGCTGACCAGTCACCATTATCAAAGAGATAGGGAGCAGCCATTCATTTATCGGCGAGAAATTATGATGGATGGCAAGAACGTCTCCGTCCAAGTGGATTTGCTCTCAGGTGAATACGGCGGTACGGGTAAAGAACGCAGAACGCAAAAGATACAGGATATCCGTCCCCGTAAAGCACGGGGTGCCGACCTTGCTTTTGATGAACCCGTTCGCGTCACGATAACGGGAACGTTGCCCAATGGTGCAATAGATGAAGTGACTATTCCCATTGCCGCGATTGTGCCTTTCATCGTGATGAAGGCCATGGCCATGCGCGATCGCCTGAAACCGAAAGATCCTTATGACATCTATTATTGCCTGCGATATTTCCCTGGTGGGATCAAGAAAATTGTGGAACAAATGCAATTGTTAAAGGGAAACAAGCTCGTGCAAGAGGCATTGGACATTCTCAAAGAAAAATTTGCCTCTCCGGAACACGTGGGGCCTTCGCATATCGCCGAGTTTCAGGAGCTTTCAGACCCAGATGAGGCCGACCGGACAAAACGGGACTCGTACGAAAGGGTACTGTACCTAGTGGAGAGTAGTAATAATTAAATGCCAGCCGTCACGAGACGGGCTGATTTACGAAGACGGAAGACGGTTCGGGAGAAAGCAGGTCGGCGGGTTCTTCGGCGGCAAGCCTCGCGAGCGTCACACCGGCCAGGGCCTTACGGACGGCTTGATCACGTTGGCGCAGAAGCGCGCCGATGGGATCGTGGCCTTCCTGTGGCTCGTCGGCCGGTTCTTGATGGGCGACGAGTTGAAGGACTTCCAACACGGTGACGTGTTCAGGCGGTCGGCCCAACGTCATGCCTTTGGGCTCAGCCGTTCGATAGAGCAAACTGTGATTCACGAAGTTTTCGACAAGAGCTTCCAGCGCGGAAAGAGGCACCCCTAATTTCGCCGCCAGTTCCGGGGTCTGGTAGGGTGGCGCACCGGCCATGTACTGGCGCGTGACGTGGACCAGCATGGTGAGGGCCAGATGTTCCTGGAAGGCGGCGGTGTGTTGCTTCCATCGGAGGCGCGTCAGGTAGGCGGTCGGGTGTTGATGATAATAGGCCACTTGCGCGCCGACCAGGACAATGAGCCAGCCCACGTAGAGCCACAGAAGGAACAAAATCAGGATGGCAAAGCTGGAATAGATGGCACTGTAACGCGCCGCTCCGGCGACGAAGGACGCAAACAGCATCCCGACGATTTTCCATAAAATCCCACCCGTCACTCCACCCACCAGGGCTGACGCGACCTTCACTTGCGTATGAGGAACGAACTTGTACAAGAACGTAAACCCGAGACAGATCAGCACAAACGGCATGAGGGCCGTCATCCAGAGCACGGCGACCCCCACGGGTTCGATTCGCAATATCGTTTGCACGAGCCAGTGGCTTTGAGCCGAGGCAATGGTGGCGACGGCCGTGAACACGAGCACGGGTCCCACCAGCACCACACTCAGGTAGTCGGTAAATTTTCTTGTCAGGGGTCGCGCGTCGCGTACGCGCCAGATGTAATTGAGGGCTTCTTCGATTTTGTCGATCAGCGAAAACGTGGTATAAAACAACCCTGCGAGGCCGACCGCCCCCAAGGCGCCGACTTTGAGGTTATTGACGAATTCGACGATGTGACCGGCAATCTCCGAGCCTTTTTCCCCCAATGGTTCCAGGCCCTGGACGAGCAGCGGTTCGAATTGTTGATGCACGCCAAAGGCTTTCAACACGGAAAACGTCACCGCCAGGAACGGGACGAGGGACAGGAGCGTGGTCGAGACCAGACTCGTTGCCCGGATGCTGAGCACGCCATCCTGAAAATCCGAGATCGCCACCACAATCAACCGCAGGGGTTTGATGTACAACGCAGCCACCCCCTGGAGGGTTGCGGAGTCCTGAAGCCACAAATCCCGGCGAAAAAATCTCTCGATTCGATGCAAGAAGTTCACGGGTTTTCCAGTCAAATAATCAACCAGCTCGGTTTCCCAAGACCTTGATACTACGTAGGCTACCGTGGATGTTTCCAAAAGTCCAGACCGGCTCTCTTCTTCACGAGGCCCTCGACCGGTGTGGGCGGCCTCGGTCGGAGCCATGGACCCGCGCATGGCCATCAGCTTAAGCAGCCTGGCTTCGGTCTTTGAATCCAGGAAAGAATATACAAAGGCCCTCCCTCTGGTTGAACAGGCGCTCAAAATCAGAGAGAAGGCCTTTGGCGTTGATCATCCCCTGCTCGTTCCCGTTCTGGAACAGTATGCCGCCTTGCTCAGGCTTTTACATCGCACCGAAGAAGCAGAACGGGTAGACAGGAGAAAGTACCGTCTTCATGATTCTAGTTGAGTGAAACTGTATTCACCTCCATGGAAAAATGTGCTCGGCGGTTGGATTGGAAACACGCTGCACTAAACGCGTAGCAGAGAGGTTGATCTTTTCCAAAGGAAACCACGGCCATTTGATGTGACGGAACCCCCAACTGGGATAAATACCATTGGGCCGTCTCAGCCCGTCTTTGGCCGAGGATGTAATTATAGGCCTGCGTTCCGCGCTGATCGCAATGCCCCTCAATGGTAATGCGGGCATGAGGGTGTGCTTTGAGCCACTTGGCATTGGATTCCAGGATCTGATGAGACTGCCTGGAAAGTTGCCAACTGTCATAGGCGAAAAAGATATCCCTGAGATCCTGTAAAACAGGCGTGTCTTTTCTCTGGCCGTCATCATGGGCGGCAGAAGTACCGGACGAGGGGCCTGATGCCGCCAATTGATCCCTGGCCGGAGCCTGTGACGTGCTTTTGCTGTTTGGCATCTCAACACCACTCGAAGAAGGTTCCCGGGCCGCCTTGCTCATCGAGGCAGAGAGACCGGATGAAGATTCGCTTCCCGGCTTGCCTGCCTCTCCGGCCAAACCCGTTCCCTCTTTATTCGCAGAAAAATCATCGCGTGGCAATGCTGCGGTTGCCCAACCGTCCTCTCCCAAGGATTCCTCTTCAAACTGAACCACAGGCTCCCCGAAAACATCTTTCTCATCCTGATGACCTGCAACCTTAGGTCCATCGCCTGAAGAAATATCTTCTATTCCACTGACACTACGAACCGCTTTGTTTTCACAAGCCAACGTCAACATAAGCAACCACGACAACGCGATCATGGTGATTGGTTGATGTGTTTTCATGGTGTATCCTCCTGGACCCTGGTTGTTCCCTATCCGTGCATAACAATGTGCTTGTTCCGTTCCAAAGACGAGGGTTCTGCCTCACCTGCAAGAGACCTGCAAGAACCGGGCCAATTCACTAAATTGCAGGGTGGATCGTTGCTTCAAAAAACGTCGGACGAACCGGCCATCAATGACGAAAAGGCTTGCCAGTATTGGCCAAAAGCATTTTCAAGATGAAAATTTGACCGAATGACAAAAAACTTCGAAGAAACAGGTCGAGCACATTCGAGGCGGGTTGGTTGATGTTTTTTTTCAACAAACGTGGCTTTTTGTCAACGCTTTGAATCACGGCCCTTTTCCAACGTAAGCCGTTCCGGCACCTGCACGTTCATTTCCAGGGACACGAATTGATAGCCCTGTCCGCCTTTCTTTTTGGCGCCGTACATCGCCCGGTCAGCTTGCGCAATCAACACATCAGGCTCGGTGGCATCGACAGGATACAACGCAATGCCCACACTGGCCGTGATTGGAATTGTCCGATCACCCACGATTGCCGGTCGGCCGACAGCATTCAGGACCTTCTGCGCCACGTACCCGGCATCCTGCCCTTGAGCCAGATCAGACAATACCATGGCAAACTCATCGCCGCTGAGCCGGGCGATGGTGTCCGTGCTACGCACGCAACGCACCAGACGGTCCGCCACGATTTTGAGCAACGCGTCCCCCGTCTCATGACCCAGAGAATCATTAATGGTTTTAAAATGGTCCAGGTCTACGAAGAGAACCCCGACTCCCCGGCCATAACGTTTCGCCCGTGCCAATGCCTGCTTGAGTCGATCGGCGAACAGAATCCGGTTGGGTAAATCAGTCAGAGGATCGTGATGGGCCAAGTGAAATATCCGCGCTGCAGTCTCTTTGCGAACCATGGCCAAGGACAAGATGATTGAGACGTGCCTCGCAAGGATTTCGACCCATTGAATCGTAGACGTATCGAACGTGTTCCGATGTGCACCATAGAGAGCCAGGACACCGACCACCAGATCCCGCGTGCGGAGCGGAATCACGAGTTGCGCCGGGTAGAGTCTCCCTCCCACGCGACAAGGCGTCTCGCCTGTTCGGTCACGCTCCACTTGAAGGTGAAGCGTCCTTTGCGTATTCAGGACGGAGTCCACGCAATGCCGTTCTTCGTCAGTCAAACAAGACGAATCCGGGTTCAAGCCGGGATCAGCGGCCTGCGTATACACCGAGATGTCTCCACCAGACTCTCGTATCGCCACCCACACCAGGGGATACCCGAAACGTTGAGTCATTTGACCACAAAGGCGCGAGACGCATTGCGAAAAAGGGGTCCCTTCCAGAACCTGTTCACCCAGATCCTGAAGCAGTGGCAGAAGCTCTTCCGGGATCAACGTCTTCATCTCCGGTTCTCATGCGGGAACGTTGATGATGCCCGCCTCGACGTCACGTTGAACCTGCGCATAGCGTTCGGGTGTCCCGACGTCTGACCAGTAACCGGAAAACACGTGCCCGGCGACCGTGGCTCCCCGTTGCAGCCACCACACATAGGCATCAATGATTGAAGAGAACCTTCCTTGCGGAACGTGACGCAGCATAAACGGGTCGAGCACGTGGATCCCGGCAAACATGCGGCGGCACGGGGAGCCATCGTCTTCTTGAGCCGCACGTCCTTTTCCCTGAATGCGCAAGACCCGATCCCCCTCACCGGTCTCGATCACGCCCCAACGCTCGACGTCGGGATCATCGCGGACCGCCATGGTGGCGATCGCCTCTTCTTTTTGATGACGCGCAACCAGTTCGGACAAATCCAGATCCGCAATCGTGTCCCCGTTCACCACGAGAAACGGACCGTCTTCAAAAAACTCTTCGACTTGTTTGATGCCGCCACCTGTTCCCAGCAACACCGGTTCCTCCGAATACGAAAGCTGCATGCGCCATTGCGAACCATCGCCCAATGTTTGCCTGATCTGCTCGCCGAGGTAGTGGAGATTGATCATCACGTGCTCGACGCCATGGCGACGCAGCAACAGGAGATTCCACACGAGAAGGGGATAGGGGCCCAAGGGCAAGAGCGGTTTCGGTACGGACTCCGTCAACGGACGGAGCCGGATGCCGAGACCCGCTGCCAGGACCATGGCTTTCATGGTATCGCCGTCACCGCCATTCAGGAATATAGGGCGAGAGGTGCAGAAGAAGCGGTTGCAACTCGGGATATTTTTCCAGGTTCCGTCGCACGTAGCCCAACGTCCGGGGAATATCCGCCAAGAATTTGGGGTTCCCTTTGACCCGGTCAATATACACGAACCGCCCCGCGGCTTTCAGATTGCGTTGAATGCTCGTAAAGTCGAAAAGCCGCCGAAACGCCGCCCGATCCGTCAACAACAGACGCTCCTGCCCGTCATAATCGAGTTCCGCACGCATCCCGGTGACGTATCGATCGATCATCTCATCGACAAACGCTTCATCCAACGCCACATAGGAATCCCGGAGCAGCGAGGCCAGATCATAGGTCGCAGGTCCCAGTAAGGCATCCTGAAAATCAATGACGCCCAGTCGATCACCGTCCACCATCAAATTCCGCGAGTGATAATCACGATGAGTAAACACCCGTGGTTGACCGGCCAGCCATTCGGCGATGAAAGAAAACCCCTTGCGAATCACCTTTTCGTCATCCGCACGCATCGGTTTCCTGTCGCGCCTGGTCCAAATGCCGTATTCCAGAAAATGCTCGAACTCCCACATCAACAGCGGCTCATCGAACGAGCGGGAGAAGGCCTGACAGTCATCGGTGCTGCATGCCGCCAGGCGAAGGTGGATCAGAACCAACGTATCGATGGCCAATGGATAATATTTTCGAACGGCCGATTCCCCGTCCCTGCTACACGCGTGAAACAAGGTCAGGTCACCGAAATCTTCGAGATACAGGAGACCGGCGGCCTCATCATAATAATGAAGCGCGGGAACCGGGATCCCGGACCGGGCCAATGGCCGCAGGATATTCACAAATGGAAGTTCCCGGATATCCGTGGCTGCCCCGCTCACGGCTTCCTCAGAGATCTTGACCCCTTCCGGGTCCGCCAACTGCATCAGGATCAGCGAGGGGATGGGGGCATCTTTCAACTCAAGCCGATAATACCGCCGATTCGACGCGTCGCCACACAACGGCACGACGTTGACCAATCCGGCTCGAAAGGGCAGACGGGTGCGAAGCGTCGTCCCCAACAACGCCGGGTCCGGTTGCGGAGGTGAAGAAACGGCTTTAGACCCCATACCGTGAAATTATAAGGCGTCTCACCTGCCCTGTCACTTTGCAATATCAGGATACCCAAATGTAAGCTATAGTCCAGTTCGCAACGGGCCATTGTCCCCTCATACATCCCTGAAAAACACATTGACACGTTAAGGAAGGGACCACACATGGAAATCGGATTTATCGGACTCGGCAAAATGGGCATGAACATGGTGACGCGGCTTCGGCAGGGCGATCATCGGGTGCTGGTCTTCGACCGGGCGCAGGACCTGATTACGCAGGCTGAGGGAACCGGCGCGGTCGGATCTTCTTCGCTCCAAGACCTCGTGTCAAAACTGGTCAAGCCGCGCGCCGTCTGGATGATGGTCCCTTCCGGCGCGCCCACGGAAGAGACCGTTCAGGCCCTGGCCGACCTGTTGGAACCCGGTGACGTGATCATCGATGGTGGAAATACCAACTTCCACGATGACGTCCGCCGGGCCGCGGCATTGAAGACCAAGGAGATTCATTACATCGACGCCGGAACCAGCGGAGGGATTTGGGGACTCGAGATCGGCTATTGCCTGATGATCGGCGGTGAAGAAACGCTCGTCCAGCGGCTTGCGCCGGTTTTTACGACCTTGGCCCCAAAAGATGGATGGGCGCACGTCGGCGGCCATGGGGCCGGCCATTACGTCAAAATGGTTCATAACGGCATTGAATACAGTATCATGCAAGGCTATGCCGAAGGATTCGAATTGATGTCGAAAAGCGATTACCATCTTGATTTGCCCAAGATTGCCGACCTGTGGATGCATGGAAGCGTCGTGCGTTCATGGCTGTTGGAACTCGGGGCCACGGCCCTCAAAGACGATCCCACCCTCGCCGGGTTGGAAGGATACGTTCAGGATTCGGGGGAAGGCCGATGGATGCTGATGGAAGCGATGGACAAGGACGTGCCGGTTCCCACCCTGTCCGCTGCGCTCTTCACCCGCTTCCGGTCCAGGCAGAAAGCATCGTTTTCGGAGAAGATGCTGGCGGCGCTTCGCCGTGCATTCGGCGGCCATAAGGTGAAATCCTCAACGTGAGAAAGATGGCATGACCAGGACCAACTCCGGCACCCAAGTCGAACCCTGTACCCTCGTTATTTTCGGGGGATCCGGGGATCTCACAAAGCGCAAGCTCCTGCCGGCTCTTTATAATCTGGGGCTGGACGGGTTGCTTCCCGCGGACTATGCCGTGGTCGGAATCGGACGCAGGCCCTGGAACAACGATGAATTCCGTAAGGTGGCATACGGCGGTGTCAAGCAATTCTCCCGCCAGTCGCTCCAACAGGACGCATGGCACGACTTTGAGCGACGATTGTATTATTTTTCCGGAGCCAGTGAAGATCTCACGATGTATGAACGGCTCAGCGGACGAATCGAAGAAATCGAGACCCAATTCAATTTACCGGGCAACCGCGTCTTCTACCTGGCGATTCCACCTGCCTCTTTCGGGCCCTCATGTGAAGGGTTACGACATGCAGGGCTGGTCTATCCGGCCAACCTGCCGAACCGTGTCTCCCGGGTCATCGTTGAAAAACCCATTGGTCACGATCTGGAATCGGCAAAGGCCATCAATACGACGATTGGCGAGGTATTCGAAGAATCCCAAATCTATCGCATCGATCATTATCTCGGAAAAGAAACGGTGCAGAATATCATGGTGCTCCGGTTCGCCAACAGCATTTTCGAGCCCATCTGGAATCATAAATACATCGACCACGTGCAAATTACCGTGAGTGAAGAGGAGGGCTTGGGCACCAGGGCCAGTTATTACGAACACGCCGGAGCGCTCCGGGACATGATGCAAAACCACATCCTCCAACTCCTTTGCCTGATTGCCATGGAACCGCCCTATTCGTTGGAGACGAACGTCGTGCGCAATGCGCGCATGGAGGTTTTGCGTTCCCTTCGCCCGATCCGTGGCACGGACGTGGAGCGTGTCACGGTCCGCGCGCAATACGCCCCGGGCACCGTCAAAGGCCAAGCCGTTCCCGGGTACCGCCAGGAGACAGGCGTCCGGTCGGATTCGACCACGGAGACGTACGTGGCGCTGAAGTGTTACGTAGAAAATTGGCGATGGTCGGGCGTGCCCTTTTATCTGCGAACAGGCAAAGCCATGCCGCGTCGAGCTTCGGAAATCGCCGTGCAATTCAAACACATTCCGGAAATTCTCTTCAACGCCTCGCCTCAAACGCGACAAGCCCCCAACGTCCTGACGTTTCGCATTCAACCCCATGAAGGAATGGCGTTGAGGATTATGTCCAAAATTCCGGGAAGCCGAACCGCAACCCATCCCGTGGACATGAACTTCAGCTACGGCGATGCCTTTTCTGCTCCATCGCCTGAAGCCTATGAACGGTTGCTGTTGGACGTGATGGCCGGAGATACTTCGCTGTTCATGCGGCGGGACGCCGTGGAAGCCTCATGGGCCTGGATTACCGACATTCTCGACGGCTGGAACGCCCAAGGCAGCCGATGGCTGTCCGAATACCCCGCAGGCACCTGGGGTCCCGTTGAAGCCGACAAGCTCATCGCCACCGAAGGCCAACAATGGCGGTTGGTGTAAAGCCGGCTCCGGCTGGGATAAATTTGACTCATTCAGGAGATTATCGAATGCATGACCTGCACGAATTTCGGGAAGCTACGAAACTCGACCTGAAAGAGCTAGAGCTTCGCTTGATGATAAAGCTTGGGGCTGTAATGGTGGGAGGTTTAGTGGTCGCAATGGTTTTCTTGAAACTCAAAATCCTTTAGGTTCCCTTCTTTGCCCCCTCCTTATCCTTCCACTGCCTTCAGGAGTCGCCTGAGGCCGGCTTCAACGTCGCAGCCGAGGTGAATCCGGATCACTCGCCGGTTGCGCGTGGAAAGACTTTTCATGTCCCCCAAGGCCTGCGCCGCGGCGAGGGTCAGCCTCCCTTGGGTGCCACGGTGAGTTGGACGCCCAGCGCGTCCAGCACCTTCATCACCGTGTCAATCCGGGGATTTCGTTCCCCGGACAACGCTTTGTACAGGTTTTGGCGACCCAAGTGGGTTTCGTGCGCAATCGCGGTCATGCCGGTGGCCCGCGCCACAGTTCCAACGGCCTTCACAAACAATTCGGGCTCGTTTGCTTCCAGCGCCGCCTTCAAATATTCAACGATGGTCTCTTCATCGTCGAGCAGTTCCGCACTATCCCATGGGGTGTAGGTTTCTTTGCCCATCATGCCTCCTTAGAGTGTGCGCGCCAAGGCTCGCGGGTCCCGCACGCTCTTCAGCCAACGCAGAAAGGTGTCGCTCTTGACCACCCTGTAGGTCATCCGCGCGATTGTCTCCAATTAAAGACATTCTGTCAAGAAGAATAGACCACGTCTGACTGTAATGTCTTGGAGAATGGGCGCGGCGACTCCAGTTTCGAGGCAACCCAGAAGTTCTTGTGAGCCTTCTACTGAAGAGTCTCAAAGAAGACAGGTTCTTTATGAAAGCAACGCCGCCTTCACTGCTTTTTGCATTCGCCTGAGGCCGGCTTCAACGTCGCAGCCGAGATGAATCCTGATTACTCGCCGGTTGCGCGTGCAAAGACTTTTCATGTCCCCCAATGCCTGCGCCGCCACCAACGTCCCGAAGGAATAGGGCTCCCCGGGAATATCCAGATCCTCGCTTTGATCCGCAGTGACCTGAAGAAACACGCCGGAAGCGGGACCGCCCTTATGGAGTTGGCCGGTTGAATGCAGGAAGCGGGGACCATACCCCAACGTCGTCGCCACTCGTCTCGTGTCACGAATGAGGCCGCGAATACGCTGGAGCGCCTCATGAACCGCCGGTGTCCGTTCCAGGTACGCATTGATTGCCACGTAGTCGCCGGTCCGTACCTGAGAGAGATGTGCGACCATTGCTTGGGCCAGCGAAGACGCGCCTTTCAACGCTTGATGATTCGCGTCATCGGTGAAAAGACGAACGTCGCCATCCGTGATGATAGGTGAATCCTCCGGCAAGCGTCCATTCTTTTTGAATTCCTCGAGATAGAACTTGGTAAACTCTTTGCTTTCCTGGACGTTGGGTTGATCGAACGCATTGACGCCCAACAGGGACCCTGCTGTGGCAGTCGCCATTTCCCACCGGAAAAACTCCTGACCGAGATTCATCAGACTCGTGCAATCAATGCGCACGACCGGATGCCCGGCCGATTGCAAGGCATCGACGGTCGCTTCCTGCTCCGGAACGGTCCCGTCCGCGTACCGGATATAGATGAACACGCGATCGTTGCCGTAGACGTGCGCATCTCCCAACGGTTCGTCATCAACCGGGATGAGGCCTTTTCCTTCTTTCCCCGTACTTTCGGCAATCAACTGTTCCAACCAGGCCCCCAGATCACTGATGGCGGGAGAGGTGATGAACGTCACCTTGTCACGGCCGGCTTTGGCCAACGTCGCCAAAACCGTCCCCAACGTGATCGCGGGATTGTCCGTAGCGGGCACGGTCGCCTCGCATTGTTGTCGCATGCGTTCGGCCTGGCGCAGCAGAACCTCCACGTTCACACCCATCGCCGCGGCCGGCACCATGCCGAAGTTGGACAAGGCTGCATAGCGTCCTCCAATGTCTGGAACACCTGGGAAAATCGCGCGAAACCCGAGTTCACGGACCAAGCCCTCCAGTTGCGAACCCGGATCAGTAATCGCGATAAAATTTTCTCCCGCTCGGTCACCCCTGATCCGTCGCATTCGTTCAAAGAAATATTTCTGGAACACCAGCGGTTCGGTAGTCGAACCGGACTTGCTCGCCACGATACACAGCGTCCGTTCGAGATCGACTCTTTCTTCAAAACTCCTCACTTGCGAAGGAACGGTACTATCCAGCACGTGCAGTTCAGGAAAGCCAGGGATGACGCCATAGGTCATCCGGAACACTTCAGGACAAAGGCTGCTGCCGCCCATGCCCAACAGGAGGATATGAGTGAACCCGGCGGTTTTGACTTCATTGGCAAACGCCTGCAATTGCGGGACGTAACGGATCTGATGCTCGGAAACGGTCAGCCAACCGAGGGCGTTTCGAATGACGGCTTGATGCGCGGGGGCCTCATGCCACAGTGCGGGATCCTTGGCCCAGAGCCTGCGGACAAAGTCCTTGGCTTGCAAATCATCCAACGCGGCACGCACGGCCTCGTCGCATGATCCCACCGAGAAGGTCTGGTGGTTCATGTCCGGGTCCCGTGGCCGTTCCTGACCGTTTTCACTCATGGGTTGGATTCAACAAAAAACCGCGGCCTCGGCGTAAAGATACTCCGATTCCGTCATTCCCGCGCACGCGGGGAGGTGGATTCACATTTGAAGTGCAACAGATGGTTTCTAAAAACCTCGGCGGGTGTCTGATAGCCGAGACATTTGCGTGGCGTATTATTATAGGCCTGCACCAGTTGTGTAAAGTGTTCATCCGAGAGCGCCGCCAAATCGGTCTTGCGGGGTAGGGTCCGGCGCAAGCGGCCGATGGCGTTTTCGACGCCGCCTTTTTGCCACGGCGCATGGGGCTGGCAAAAGAAGGTCTCGAGGCCAAGGGCATGGAGGTGGTAATGCCGGGCGAACTCCGTGCCGTTGTCGAAGGAGACGGTTTGCCGCCAGGTAGGGGGCAAGGGAGCCAGGAGGCGGGCCATGGCCTGGGCGATAGGAGCGGCCGCCTTGCCGGGGGGCCGGGCGGCCAGCAGGAGGCGGGAGTGGCGTTCATGGAGGGTGAGGATAGCTTGGCCGTAGATTCGGAACAACATCAGATCGGCCTCCCAGTGGCCAGGTGTCCGCCGGTCCGCGACGGGGGCGGGCCGCTCAGCCAGCGGGCGGCGCAGGGCGATGAAGGAGGCCGGGCTCCGGCCTTTATAGCGGCGGCGCCCCCGTTTCGCTTTCGCCTGGGGGAGATAGTGGCGCCAGGTGTACTCTTTTTTGCGGGCGATCTGGGCATAGATGAAGCGGTAGATGGTTTCGTGAGAGATAACCGGCCGGTGCTGGTCCACGGCGAGGCGGCCGGCCACCTGTTGGGGCGACCAGCCGCGTTGGAGGTGCGCCAGGACGGTGGTGCGGAGCGTGGGGTCGCGGTCCAGCTTGGAGCCCTGCCAGCGGCGCGCCCGGGCTTGTTGGTTGGCATAGCCGGGTTGATAGTCCTGGGTCGCGGAGCCATTGCGCTTCAGTTCCCGAGCCACGGTCGATGGCGCGCGATCCAGAGTTGCCGCAATTTGGCGGATCGAGTATCCCGTGGTGTGTAAACGGGCCATTTCACAGCGGTCTTCAAGGGTGAGGTGTGTGTAGTGGTATCCCATGGCAACACCTTAACAAGGTGTTGCACTTCGTTTGTGAATTTAGGGAATCCAGGGTCGTTTCCTTCACGGACGAAGAAAAAAGCAAAGACCCTGGATCCCCGATCAGGGCCTGTCCTCGACCCCCGATTACAAACGTCGAGGGCAGGCTGTTAGTAATCGGGGATCGGGGATCGGGGATGACAAGAGGAGGTTTTGATATGTTTGTCACGACACGCTTGTGACGAATGTGGTCACCGAACTTCCGCGTTGACGGCCGTCTCCAACTGTTGTTTGGCCGCAGCTACGATCCGGTCCACGGTAAATCCGAAATGTTGAAGTAAATCCTTATACGGTGCCGATGCTCCATAGGTGTCGATGCCGAGACTCGCACCATTCGGCCCCACGTACTTGCTCCAACCGAACGTCGTGGCTTGCTCGCAGGAAACCCTGGCCGTCACCTCTGGAGGAAGGACGCTGTTCTGATATTCCCGGCTTTGCTGCTCGAAGAGTCCCCAGGACGGCATGCTCACGACTCGCGCATGAATGCCCTGCCCTTTGAGTTCTTCATACGCTTGTACACAGAGCGACACTTCACTCCCGGAAGCCAACAGCAGCACCTCTGGTTTGCCGTTCTCGGCATCCGCCAGGACATACGCGCCTTTGGCAAGGCCGCTGGCCGGCGCAAATCGCGTCCGGTCCAACGTCGGAATGGCCTGCCGCGTCAGAACCAATATTGCGGGTTGCCGTTGGAGTTGCATGATGGTCCGCCATGCTTCCACGACTTCATTGGCATCCCCGGGCCTGATCAGCACGAGATTGGGAATGGCCCGTAACGACGCCAGGTGCTCGATGGGTTGATGCGTGGGTCCGTCCTCGCCAAGACTGATCGAATCATGCGTGAACACGTAAATCACGGGAAGGTTCATCATGGCCGCGAGACGGATGGCCGGTCGTCCGTAATCGCTGAAGATCAGAAACCCCGCGCCGTAGGGACGAACTTTCGAGAGCGCCATCCCGCTCAGGATCGAACCCATGGCGTGTTCCCGAACGCCGAAGTGCAAATTGCGCCCGCCCTCGGATCCGGCTTGAAAATCCCCGGTTCCCTCGAAGGTCAGGAGCGTCTTGGTGGAGGGAGCCAGATCCGCGGAACCGCCGATCAACCAAGGCACTTCCCTGGCTATGGCATTGAGGACTTTTCCGGAAGCCGCCCTGCTTGCCAGGCCCTTGGGGTCCGCGGGGAATTCCGGTAATTCCTTGTCCCAACTTTCGGGCAGTTGCCGGCTTTCCATTTTCGACAACTGATCCGCCAGTTCAGGATGTTTCTCCCGGTACGCCTGAAACATGGTGGTCCAAGCCTCTCGCGCAGCCTTGCCCCGCGCTCCTATACCGGAGCGAAAATGCGTCAGGACTTCCCCGGGCACCAAAAATTTCGCCTCTTCAGGCCATCCGTAGTTTTGCTTCGTCAGGCGAATTTCTTCTTCGCCCAACGGTTCGCCGTGTGCTCCATGCGTATCCTGTTTATTGGGCGCGCCGAACGCGATGTGACTGTCCACGATAATGAGACTCGGGCCTCCGGTTTCGTGCTTGAACGAATCGAACGCCTTGGTCAACGCTTCCAGATCATTGGCGTCGTTCACGTGCGACACGTTCCATCCATAGGCTCGAAATCTTGCCGCCACGTCTTCACTGAAGGCCAATGCGGTTTTGCCCTCGATGGTGATACGGTTGTTGTCGTACACCCAACAGAGATTCGACAACTTGAGATGGCCCGCGAGCGAGGCGGCTTCGCTGGAAACGCCTTCCATCAAACACCCGTCTCCACAAAAAGAAAACACGTCGTAATCGATGACGTCGAAACCGGGGCGATTGAAATACCTGGCCATCCACTGTTGGGCAATGGCCATGCCGACGCTGTTCGCCAATCCCTGTCCCAGGGGGCCGGTGGTGGTTTCCACGCCGGTCGTACAATGCTGTTCGGGATGACCCGGACATTTGCTGCCCAATTGCCGAAACCGTTTAATGTCGTCCAAAGACACAGCAAGCCGGTTGCCTGGAGCCTCTCCGGCGGCGGACTCCTTGACTTCGCACAGATGCAGGATGGCATACAACAGCATGGAGGCATGGCCCACGGAAAGAACGAAGCGATCTCGATTGGGCCAACCGGGCTCACCGGGATCAAAACGCAAAAAGCGATTCCATAAACAATAGGCCACCGGTGCCAGGGCCATGGGGGCTCCGGGATGACCGGAGTTTGCGGCTTGGACCGCGTCCATGGCTAACGTCCGAATGGTGTTGATACTGAGATGCTCTACGGATTGCTGCCCTGACATAGCCATCATCCCTTTCATGCTATCCTTACGTGGTTACGGTTCATGGAGATATACGTAAATTTACCACGTCATTCGATTATTCAAGGCGAACGTGACGTCAATGGGAGAATACCCTTTTGAAGAAGGTCTTGCCAAATGAGGGCAGTGAGCAGCGGAAGTTCACCAGTTCATTGCAAACCGGCTTCTCACGGCCTTATGATACAACCTGCGATGAAAGTCCTCGTGACCAATCCGCATCAGGAGCTTGAAGTGCCGGGACCTACCAGGGTTCAACAACTCCTGAAACGGCTCGACCTGACGCCCGAGGCCTATCTGGTCATCCGCGGGGACGAGTTAGTCACGGAGGACACGGTGCTTCAGGATTCGGACTCGATTGAAATCCGATCGGTCATCTCCGGGGGATAACCGCTCCATGCGTTGTCGAAAATGCACTTATCCCGCGGTCATCAAAATGCCCAGGCACAATACCTCGTTGTGCAAAGCCTGCTTTACCGAATTCGTGCATAACCAGGTCCGCCGCGCCGTCAAGGCCCACCGGATGTTCACTGCCGACGACCGCATCCTGGTCGCCGTCTCCGGGGGCAAGGACAGTCTTACCCTCTGGGCCATCCTGCTGAAACTCGGCTACCGGGCCGACGCCCTGTACGTGGATCTGGGCATCGGTGATTACTCGATCCTATCCCGGCAAAAGATCCAACGTTTCGCCGACGCCGTGGCCGCCACCTACCAAACGAACCTCCACGTTCATACAGTGGAGCAGGAGCAGGGCGCCGGCATCCGCGAGTTGGCGACCCTGGTCCACCGGCCGACCTGCGCCACCTGCGGAACCATGAAACGCTACCAGTTCAACCGCGTGGCCGTCGAACAGGACTACGACGTCATGGCAACCGGTCACAACCTGGACGATGAAGCGGCCAGGCTCCTGGGCAACGTCCTGCATTGGCAGACGGATTACCTGGACAAACAAACACCGGCGTTGCCTGCTTCACTCGGCGGATTCGCCAGGAAGGTCAAGCCCCTGTATCGCCTGACCGAGCGGGAAATCGCGGCCTATGCGGTCATCCATCACATCGATTACATCGTGGATGAATGCCCCATGGCCAAAGGCTCCAAGATGTTGGCTTACAAACACGCATTGAATCGCTTGGAAGCCGAATCGCCTGGAACCAAGCATGCCTTTTACCTGACCTTTCTGGATCGTCAAGCCAAACAGCAGGAAACGAACGGGAAAATTGCCGAACGGGATCAAGAACGCCTCCATCCCTGTACGACCTGCGGGCAACCCACCTCCACGGAAGTCTGCTCCTACTGCCAAATGATGGCCAAAGCCAGGGCCCACGTCTGACAATCCAGGAGATAAGAGACGGTTACATAGACCGCACGCCACATGCGTTCTTCTTTTCAGCTATCGTATAACGTCGAGGATGACGGCAAGATGCGTGAGACGTCATTCCTGCGGAAGCAGGAATCCAGCGTCTTTCTGCGTTGAACAAGAAAAAAGCAAAGACACTGGATTCCCCTTTTTTAACATTTATCTCATTTTATAAATATTTTACATTTTGTAAACTTTATTACATTTATTTATTTTTGTAACATTTGTAAACATTTTAAATTTTCTTTCATTTTTTAAAGTTTACAATCTTCATTTCAGAAAGACCCACCTGTCATTTTGGCTTCCGGCGAGACGCCCACGAATTGACCGGACCGATTCCACTATGCCACATTCGGTTTTCGTGTATCGGATTGCATAGGGACGGCACAGGGGCCGTCCCCTACAAAAAAGGATAAAGAGATAGTCGGAGGGTTTTATGGCTTCGGATCTGAAACACAAGAGTCGTGAGTTGACCGATGGACCCGGACGGGCGCCGGCCCGGGCCATGTTGCGGGCCGTGGGGCTTCGGGATGAGGATTTTGATAAACCGCTCGTGGCCGTGGCGAATACCTGGTCAGAGGTGACGCCCTGCAATTTCCATTTGCGCGACATTGCGGACAAGGTCAAGGCGGGTATCCGCGAGGCCGGCGGGGTGCCCCTCGAGTTCAACAGCATCGTGATATCGGACGGTATCAGTATGGGTACCGAGGGCATGAAGACCTCCCTGATCAGCCGTGAAGTCGTGGCCGATTCCATCGAATTGGTGGTGCGCGGGCATTTGTTCGACGCCGTGGTGGCGATCTCCGGGTGCGATAAAACCATTCCCGGCACCGTCATGGCCCTGGCCCGGCTCAATCTCCCGTCGCTGATGCTGTACGGCGGCTCCATCATGCCCGGCCGCTTCCAGGACCGGAACGTCTCGATCCAGGAAGTTTTCGAGGCCGTGGGCGCCCACGCACGCGGGACCATGTCGGATGCCGACCTGCACGATCTCGAGAGTCATGCCTGCCCGGGAGCAGGCTCCTGCGGCGGGCAGTTTACCGCCAATACCATGTCGATTGCCTTCGAGTTCCTGGGCATCTCCCCGATGGGATTCAACGGCGTTCCCGCTTTGGATCCCCACAAGGAATCCGTCTCAGCCCAATGCGGGCATCTCGTGATGAACCTGTTGAAACGCGACCTTCGGCCCAAGGACATTCTCACGCGGGACGCCCTGGAAAACGCGATTGCCGCGGTGGCGTCCACCGGCGGCTCCACGAACGCGGTGCTGCACCTCTTGGCCGTGGCCCATGAAATCGGCGTGGCCCTGGACATCGACGATTTCGATGCCGTCAACCAACGGATACCCCTGATCGCGGATTTGAAACCGGGCGGCCGGTACATGGCCGCGGACTTGTATCAAGCCGGAGGTACCCGTCTCGTGGCCAAACGCTTGATCGAGGCCGGCCTGCTCAAAGGCGAGTGTGTGACCGTTACGGGACGCACCATCAAGGAAGAAACCGAAACCGCCTCGGAAACACCGGGGCAAGAAGTCCTCTATCGCCCGGAGGAGCCGATCAAGACCACGGGCGGCCTCGTGATCCTGCACGGCAACCTGGCACCAGACGGGTGCGTAGTCAAAGTCGCGGGCCACAGCAAACTGACTCATACCGGTCCGGCCAAGGTGTTTGAATGCGAAGAAGACGCTTTCGCCGCGGTGCAGAATAGAGAGATCGTGGACAACGACGTGGTCGTGATCCGGTATGAAGGTCCTCAAGGGGGACCGGGTATGCGGGAAATGCTGGGAGTGACCAGTGCCATTGTCGGCGCCGGCCTTGGTGAAACCGTGGCCCTGCTTACGGACGGCCGGTTTTCCGGTGCCACGCACGGCATGATGGCCGGCCACGTAACACCTGAAGCCACCAAAGGCGGTCCCATTGCCGTGGTTCGCAATGGCGACACGATTACGTTCGACGTGCCCAACCGGCGCCTTGACGTGCAGCTTTCCCCCGATGAAATGGCCGGCCGGTTGCAGCAATGGACCGCGCCGCCGCCGAGGTACACGAGCGGAGTTCTCGCCAAGTACGCCCGTACCGTTTCATCGGCGTCCAAGGGCGCGGTGACCTGACGAGGTTCCGGGTGGACGCCGCATGAGAGTGAAGTGCGGCCCTTACATTCTCCCCCTCACCCCAGCCCCCGGATCAAGGGGCAGGCCCTTTCCCGCCAAGGGAGAGGGAGTTGGTGGGGTTATCCTGCGGTTTTCTTGAATTCTTTCAGGAGAATATTTTCCTTAAAGCGAATGATTTGGACGGGCTTGAATGCTCGATCTTTCTTCCCCAGGGCGGCCCGCTGTTCGACTTCCTTCACGAACGCGTCAGGCCCGTAAATGGGGGCGTAGGTCATGGTGACGATCACGTCCATGGACGGGGCGTTCCTGGGAGTCGGGAAGGTAAAGGTTTCGACCCGTTGCTCTTCGGGCTTGAGAACGCTGTCTTTCAATACCTTGGCGGCTTCGAAGTCGAAGACGGTGGATTTCCCGTCTTTGGTTCCAAACACCCGTTCATAGTAGCGTTTTTCCCCGTAGGCTTTCCGCAGATTTTTCCCCAGGATCGTCAGATCGAGTTCCACGCGGGACCACCCCGGATGGGGTAACGGCAGGTTATGCGGGACCAGGCTCTGGACCGTGACCTTGACTTCTGACTCTTCACCTTTGACTTCGGTCTCGACCTTCACTTTCACGGCATCGGCACGTACCTTGCCAAACCGGCCGGGGAAACTGTGGTTCGAAATTTTCCGATTCCGTTCTCCGTTGGCCGACTCGCCGAAGGCTTCGGGCATATGGCAGGACTGGCAATTTTTTCCAGACTTTTGGGTTTCGGTCTTCTGCCAGGGACCCAGTAAGTCCGGCAGTTTTTCATGGCCCGGCAAGTTTTCGTGACAGGTTACGCAGTATTGTGATTGGCTGTAGAGTTCCGTGGGAACGGATTGATGCGCCAGATTTTCGACCGGTTTTTTATAGCTGCCGAAGACGGTCCGTTCCAGTTGATAGGCCGGGTGCGGCGGATGCCGTTCCGGGTCCACGTCCTTGATCAGGTGGCATTGCGAACATCCCACCCCGTCCAACCGGGGATCGCCGGATTCTATTTCCTTGATATAGACGCGCGCATGCTCCGGATACTCCAACACGCTCGGCGCGTGGCACCGAAAACACATTTTGCCTTCTTCGTCACCGGAACTCGACGTGTACCGTTCCAGCGAGACACGAAAAGGTGAACTCAAAATCGACCGGGATTGGGCGGAAGCCTCCCATTCCTCAAACACGCGCAGGTGGCACCGCTTGCATTTCCGGGAATGCGGGAACGCCTTTGCCATCGGTTTCTTCGCGCTTTTCTCAGCGGCCGCTGTTTGGGACACGGGGACATCAACGGCAAACGTGAGCACGGTGACCGCCATAAACGTGCCGGTAGCCCAACTCAGTGCATGGATAAATTTTTGCATGAAGTTGCCCTCAATCGATCAAGTTGGCATACGTGAAACGATAAGGCCACTTATAAGGATTTCGTCCGGAACGTCAGGAGTCGTTGCGATGAGTAATCCTTGATGATCTCCGCGGCTTTCTTTTTCTCCCGTTCGTTTTTCAGGGTCCCCAGATACTGGTCAAGCAATGCCTGGCCCGGTTCGGGAATCAACGCATAATTTAAGGAGGCCTCCACGTAACTCGGCACGGAACCCTCCCTGACCTGTATGGAGAACGGGACTTTCCGCGTGGTTCCTCCGTTGACGAGGGGGTTGGGAATCGGCCCGCGAAGAATTTTGTCAAACGGCAAACCGAATCGTTCCTGCTTGGTCCCGAGTACGTGCCCTTCGGCGTCCTTGACCGTGATGGTCACGAAAAACTGCTTCAACACGGGGTCACCGCCGGGAAACACGTGAGGAAGACTCCCGTTCCTGACCAATACCCTGCCCTCCACACCATTCGCCGACTGCTTGACCTCAAGATCCACGCGCGGAAACCATTCGGCTTGCAGGTTTCGATTGCTGAGCATGATGCCCGGGATTACGATCCCTTGAAACCAATGCCGTCCGATGGGCCGCGTGAGCGAGCCGCGTTGCGAGGTGGAACTCCCCGTGGACCGCTCCATGTGGCAATCCTGACAAATCGTTCCTTTCAGGATTTGTCCGGGTAGTTCGGCCTTGCTCACGTCTTTGACTTTACTGAAATGACAAGACGCACAAAATTGAGCGCCCTTATACACCTGAGCCTGTTTCGAGGGATGCACCAAATTTTCTTCGGCATCGGCATAGGGGCCGAAAAAGGTGTTTCCCGGATTGATCTTGAATGCCGGAACCTCCCCGTTATTTTCCTTGACCGAATCGATCAGATGACAGGACGAACAACTGATCCCTTCCGCGCCATGGGTCTTCTTCGCCCGCCTGCCCCGTCTTTTCGGCTTTTCCGACAGGACCTGGGTGATGAACTTTTCCGTATGTTGCGGGAACACCGTTACGGCCGGCGCATGACACGAGAGACACCGGGTTTTTTCTTCCACGGTCGGTCCCGTTTGCAGCCACAGGCCGAGGACGGTTTGAAACACGGGAGACGTGAGCGCGGTCCCGTGCAACAGGGCCCCATCCACCCGCCCGAACGTTTTGAGGTCGGGAGTTTGCTCGCGCATCCCTTTCCATTCCTCGTAGTGACGATCATGACATTGTTTGCAATGATCTGACGGCAGAAAGATTTCCTCGATTTCCTTGATCCACTTGTGGGTTTCAGGAACCTTGGGTGCTTCCTGCGCCATTGCGCAAGGCACCGGAATCCACAGGATGCCGGCCAGTACGATCAGCAAACAGCTATTCACGTGTCTTTTGGTCAGGCTGTTTCGAAAAGACGGCATGGTTAATCTTTCTCAACGCGTACGAAGTGGAAGTTCAGCCCGCCACCGACACCCTGATCGTCGATGCCGGCCGGTTCAAACGTCGCCACGGAGAAATTCTGAGTCGGCATCGCTTTTTCGAGCGCCTTTCCCAAATCCAGCATGTTCCGGATGTCCTTTCCGTCCACTTCCTTGATGACGGCCTTGACCTTTATGCCGGCACGATCCGCCGGCGAGCTTCCGATCACGCCAAAGACCACCACGCCTTCGGCCTTGGTCAGGCCGAGAACTTCCTTGATTTCTTCATCGACTTCGCCAACGTCGAGGCCGAATTCTTCCGCCAAGACATACGCGCGGTCCTCCGTCATGTCTTCCGCCGACGAGAGGACCGGCGCCCACACGAAGCCACTGATGCAAATCGCCAGGATGGCACTGCGGCCGATCATCACCTTTCGCCCGCCAAGGCCCCTTTTTCATCCGTCATGATTTCTTCGAAGCCACGCCGACCGGATCGACCAGCAGTTGAAGCCAGGACGCCACGGCCTTTTGTCCGTTTCTTTCTTTATTCTCGCCGTTCCAGACGGCAAAGGCCACGGCTTGCATGCGGCCGGGGACCAGGAGAGCTTCATTTTCCGTGTCATCCCCGTCTTTGGTCAATGGACGCTTCATCACCACTCGCCAGAACCCTTTGTCCCATTCTGCTTCGCCTTTGACCTTGCCTTGCCGGTTCTTGCTCGTCAACGTACTGAACCCGCCACCGATGAGATCTTCGACCGAAGAGGGACGTCGAGGAATCACTTCGAACTTGCGAATCCCTCTCTTCTTGCGTCCACGTTCCTTGGCCCTGGCCTTTCTACGATCCACGTCGCTTTGCCAATCCGCTTTCCAATGCCAGATGTTGACGTAGTGATCCAATTGGCCCATACAGAAAAACGCCGGCGCGTTCCCCAAGGGAAGGGCTAACGCCGCCCCGTCACGAAAGACGCCGGGGGTCAGTTGTTCATTTTTGGTCGCATCCTGCCATTCCACCAAAAATGCGATGTCTTTGCCATCATGAACCGATCGCACCGAGATGACCTTGGCGCTGGGTTCCGGCCAAACCGGTCGGGTAATGATCTGGCCGCTAAGGGGAATGGGAATAGGCGCGATGGTCTCCCACGCCGCATCGTCAGGCTTCGTGGGCAGCGGACCGTCCGTAAAATGGGACCGGATCATGATCCCTTGAGAACTCACCGCGGGGATCCCGAACCAACCAAGCGCCATGGCCAGGCACACAATGCCCGATCCCGTCAAGATCAGCGAACGGGGAAGCCTTCGTTTTGATTTCACGGGACCGTATCCATTGCTTGATGCAACCGCTTCACTCATCTGTCATCCCTACCAAAGTTTGACGCGCCGGACTTTATTTTCGTTGCGTTCGCAAATATAGAGATGGCCTTGACCGTCAAGGGCCAAGCCCGACGGGGCATTTACCACCGCATCCACGGCGAGGTTTCCGTCCCCATGTTTCAGCATCCCCGCGTCTTCCTTGGCTACAAAACGCGCGGCGCCGCAGCCGCCCATGTTTTTATCCTCGTACCCGCTGTCTCCGTTCCCTGCAATGGTCTCGATCATGCCCGTGGCGGGATTCACTTTACGGATGCGATGATTCATCGAATCGGCAATATAAACGTTGAATTCTTCGTCGACAATGGCCGCCTCAGGCACGTTCAACATGGACATCACCGCGGGCTTCCCATCGCCGTCATACCCGAAACGGCACACCCCGGCTACGGTCGAAACCGTATCCGTTTGCGCGTCAATCTTGCGAATACGATTGCTGGCCTTATCCGTCATGTACACGTTTCCGTGCCGGTCCACGTCAATCGCCACCACGTCCCAGAGCTTCGCTTCCAGAGCCGGACGGCCGTCGTCCAGGTAAGGCGACAGGTCCAAATTATCCGAACATTGCGGGCGAAGCCAGCCTTGATCGTCGCTGAAGTCGATGCCGATCGCGTCACCGGACAACACGACCAGGTTTTGTGCGGTCAAAGGGCTGATCCAGTCTTCATCTTCCCTGGACCAGGTCCCGGCAATCGTGGTCACCATGCCCGTTCGAGGATCGTATTTACGAATACGGTGGGCCTGGGTATCCGCGATATACAGGTTGTCTTCCGCATCGAAGGCAATGGCCCCGGGATAGGTCAGGTTGACTTCCAACGCCGGACCGTCGCCGTTAAAGCCGGAGTCTCCGGAACCCACGACCGTCGTTATGATGTCAGTCTCGTGATCAACTTTGCGTATACGGTTACTGCCGGAATCACAGATATACAGATCGTTATTCGAGTCAATCGCCACGCTCAAGGGCAGATACAGTCCGGCTTCGCTGCAGGGGCCGTAATCTCCGCTGTAACAGGTCTCTCCGATGCCCGCATAGTTATGAATGGTCCCGGCTTCCAAATCAACCCGCCGCACCCGGTCCGACCCGTTTTCCGCGATGTAGAGCCAGCGCCCTTCCTTGTCGACGCAGATGTGATTGGGTAAGGGAATGCCGGCTTTCTTCGCACGTTTCCCGTCACCCGTACTCCGGGACTTGCCGTTTCCCGCAAACGTTTCAATTTTTCCGACCGGGGACTCTACGCTCGTTTCCATACCACGCTCCTGTATGTGTGCTCGCGCCGGAACCGCAAGCTATTAACTCTTCGGCGTCTCCGCCGGTTCCGGTTGAGTGGCTTGTACCGGAGAAACCGTTTGATCGCCTTGCGGGGCCGTGGCCGCCGGTGGTGCCGCGTCCGCACCTTGCGGACTCACCCGGGCCTGAGCTTGTTGGTCTGCTATATTCTGCGCCTCAAGATCAACGGCTTCCGCTTCATTCACGGATTTCTTGAAGCCTTTAATCGCCTTTCCGACCCCCTCACCGAGTTGGGGCAATTTCCCGGCGCCGAATATGATCAGCACAATGAACAATATCAGAATCAACTCGGTAAACCCTAAACTCCCGAACATGATCGTATTCTCCTTTTGAGACAGGAATGCCGCTATTCACGGGTTCGTTTTGCAAACCGCTGCTTTAACCGTTGACGCGCTTCTTCGGCCTGCTCAAACATTTTACACTTTTCATAGGTATTGATGAGATTGTAGTACGCCAACGGCTCATCCGGGCTGTGCTCAACGGCTTCTTCCATGATTTTTACAGCCATGTCTGATTTTTTCAACGTAAAAGCAATGTCCATGAGTTTAAAACTGGACTCCAAATGTTTGGGATCGAATTCCAAGACCTTCATATACGCCTGCACGGCCATATCCAGAGTGTTGTAATCCGATATCTGCGGATTATCCAACTCTTCATAGACACCTGCCAGATTATACCAGGCAATCGGATCTTCCGGGGTAATTTCGATTAATCGCTCGAAATACTCCTTGGCCTGCATGTATTCATTTTTGTCGTTATGGAGCCTTCCCAAATTGAACAGGGCCAGCACGTCATATCCGTTCAACTCCAAGGCCCGTTCGTATTGGGGACGGGCATCGTCCATCATCCCCTTGGTGCCGTAGATCGTACCCAAGTTGGAATAATACATGGCCAAAGATCGATCCATTTCCGTTCTCAACACCTCGGCCATTTCGATGGCCTTCTTGACTTCGGTCAGGGCCTCTTCCAGCTTCCCTTTCCCAAAATACAACTCGCCCAACCGGCAACGGGCCTGAAAATCGTCCGGCTCTTCACTGAGCAACTTTTCAAGTTCCGCAATCTCTTCATCCGGCGTCAACTGCTGCTCTTGGGCCTGCGGCTCGGCCACCCCACCCTCTTCCTGTGTTGCAACACGTTCTGCTTCCATGATCGTTACATATCCTCTCAACGTATTTGACTGAATGCAGGCGTCACCGGGGTATAAGCCACGGTTCCTGCTTTATTGCGTAATTTGCTCAGCGTGCCCCGCTTGTCGAGCGTCATCAGGATGAGCCCGACGACGACCATTAACGTCAAATGCGACAATTGCAAGGCATATCCCGCCATGAACATCAATCCCAGGCCATACCCTGCCAGACGACCGATCAACACCAGTTTGATGACGGTATACGCCCAGCAGGTAAACCCTGCCATATAAAGAGCAAAGGGCAAATAAAACGTATACCCCATGCCCATTTGAAATACCCAGCCGATTCCCTGCCCGGCCTTTCTCGCGTCTTCGGCAAGCACGGGGCTATAGAGCGACAGGAAAAAATCGATGTAGAGCAACACGAAAAAAGTCGCGCCCCCGCTCAGCAGCAGTGTGATGGCCCACTTCCGTTGAGTCTTGTTCTTGGTAAAGAGCGACGTGCTGCCGTACGACCACAACACCAGAATACTCGCCAGGACCATGAGGGCCTCGCCTCCCCGGCTGATTTCATGCACGAGTGGCGGCGCAGAGACAATGCCCATTAAACCATACGTGGTGGACACCGTCTGGTAGTAAATCCAGCCCATGATGCCGAATAAAAAACACCCTACGGTGATACGTTGTGCCCACAGATGATGCGTTGCCAGAAATTCCGCCATCAGGACCGCCAGGATCGCGAGGGACACGACATTATAGACAACCGACCCCAACATGGCGGGCGGAAACAGAAGATAGACAACGGTCAACACGACGAGCAGGGAGACGGCCGGGACCAGGAACCCGTCAAACTGCCCTGTCCATACCGATTGCCGTACTTTCTGAATCAGCAGAATGAACAAGACCAGAAACAGCAGGATGGAGGTGACGTTAAGAAGAATAAACCCCAGAGAGGAGAGCGTCTGAAATGTCAACCTGACGGCTTCGGATTTTTCGGCCAGCTTGGCCATGTGCATGCCCAGCCGGGAAGCCAAGCGATACAGCACAAGCTCCAAAAACGCCGATAGCAGAAGAAACTTGAGCGCATATTCAAACAGGATACCGGAGTTCGTCCCGCTTTCGTGACCCGCTGTCGACGCTGCCGTCATATCCGTTCCGCCTTTTCTTCTCTTTCCGGTCAGATCAACACTGAGAATACACGGACGGCTCTTCGCGATTAAGAAACGGCAGTGAATGCCGGAGCATGTTGTCGTTTATGTCGAGCGATGTACAACAGGCCATCGGCCATGGAATAATTAAACGGCAATTCGACGACCACCTCGCTGATTTTTTCGTATACGTGCTGATACAGCTTTTCAGCCTGTTCGGGCGTCATGCCTTCCTTGACTTCATAGAAGAAGCCCAAGCTCAAATCTTCGGCAGCGGGTCGCATAATGCGTTGAATTCCGTAGCCTCCCGGATCGTTCATAATGGGGGCTTCTTTTTCAAGATCGAAGAGACAGGGCTGGCATGAAAACCCATACGACGAATTCAGCTTTGTATTGTCCAATACGAAATTCATGGTTTCCCGGGCTTCGTCTTCCGTTTCGGTGGGGAAACCGACGATGACGTAGCAATGGACCCCGATGCCCAAGTCAACGCAGTCCGCACAAATCCGGTCGACGTTCTCCTGGGTAATGCCCTTTTGCATAAAGTCCATCATACGCTTGTTGTAGGTCTCCAACCCGAATACGATCTTGTGGCACCCGGCATCCCGCATGAGGGCCAGCAATTCTCTCGAGAGATTCTTCTCAAAACGCAGTTCGGCCGTCCACTGAAAGTCGCATTGTCGTTTCAGGATTTCTTTACAGAGCCGTCGCGTTGGCGAGAGGGCCAGGCATTCATCGGTAAAGAAGAAAAACGGCGTGTCGTATTTTTGAGAAAGCGCTTCGAGCTCGTCCACGACCTTGATGGGATCTTTTTGGCGGAAATTCTGATGATCCAACGTCAGGGCGCAGAAGGCGCAGTCCTTATAATAACACCCTCGTGAAAACTGCACCGGCAACACCGTCTTGGGAGCCAGATACCGGTCGAGCGGGAATCCATCGTAATTGGGAGCCGGGTGTTCAGCCAGATTTTCCGAATAGAACGGCTGATTCACGATGACTTTTCCGTTTTCCCGATAGATGAGATTGGGAACCTTGGCAAAATTCTTTTTCCCTTCCAATTGATTCACCAACTCCAATAACGCCTTTTCTCCCTCAAACACGATAAAATCGTCCGTTACCTGGAACAGCCGGTCACATCGACGAAGATTATCCACCAACCTGGTGAAGATACTTCCACCCACGGTCACGTGTATGTCGGGATTCGCTTCCTTGATGAGCCGGCACAGGGTCAGGCCGGGAATGATCTGAGACGTGGCGGTGATCGATACGCCGATCAACCCAGGATTTTCATCGATAATGGAAGAGAGAAAATGTTTTCGGTACAGGTCGAGGTAGGGATTCTGCTCTTCGTCGTGAATCGCCTTGAGAATGTCCCGGGAGGAATAGATGGAATAGGAAAACTGGTTGTCGACCACGGTGATTCTGGTTGGGAAATACACCGAAGACACCACCTCCAACCAGCGATCGATTAAAAACAGGCATTCCCTATACCGTTCAATGTCATAAAACTCTTCCCCGTGAAGCGAGGCTTTGGCCGGTTCAATCTGGTCGATCAAATGGGGAAATCGATCCAAGGCTTCCACAATTCGACCGTAATGTTCATCGCTCCCCGGTCCCGTCTCACCTTCACGCGAATCTTCCAATTGCCTCAGTTTTTCAACCAGTTTTTCATAGACTTCCAGACCATACGTTCTTGAGAGAATCGTATCGAGAAGTTCTATGTTCAAATCCCGTTGACTCTTGTCGGTAATACCGGCTTGGTCAAGAAAAGCCGTTAGGCACGGAAGACTCAGATAGGGTTGCGAGGGATGCCAACTGGGAGGAAATAGTAAAGAGATTTTCACATTGCCTCCTTACATGAAGTTGTCTCGTGTCCCATGAAGATACATCTTCCGGTCATCAGCGTCGTTGGTCAATTCACGCACTGAAGGGTCAGTAATTCTTATACACGGCTTCCGGTTTCTTATGCAACTCTACGAAAGGACTGATACTTTCAGACAACCGGTCATGCAACCTCACACCGGCATGCCAAGTCCCCCAAAACGTCACGCAAAAAAAGACCCTGATGTCCGCCTCATTTCCAAGGAGGACACCAGGGTCTCTTCACTTCCTTATTTCAAATGAATTCGGTACAGCTTACGGCATCTTGGCGGTGAACCAGGTGGAGATGCCCTTCATGCCGTTCCGTTCC
>WTGX01000002.1:0-10403 GCA_011523385.1 Nitrospira sp.
TAAAACGCGCGCGGCGAGGCCGTCTCCACGCGCAACAGGGACGGCAGGATCCAGGACCGGAGACAGGAGAAGCTTTGCGACATGACGTTGTCCACTTCCACCACTTGCTCGTCCTCCGGCAGTCTCATCCGTTCGACAAGCTCTTCGTGGGACAGCAGAATATTGGAAAAGATTTCCTGGAACCCCTGCCCGATCATGTGTTCGCGAATGTAGTCGGACATCATTTCCAGCGACGATAACGAGCCCACGGTGAATTGAGCCGGCATCACCGGAACAAACGAGTCATACCCGCGACTGATCGCCACGTCTTCGGCCACGTCCACCGGATGCATGAGATCGCTTCGGTAGTGCGGTAACCGCACCGCGAGTGTAGAACGACTCGCTTTGACTTCATACCCGTAGGCCCGCAAGGTCTGTTGCACGAGTTCGGCGTCGATCGGGAGCCCGAGCGCAGATTCAATGGCTTTCAGTGGAATTTTCTGCACGTCGCTGATGTCGCAGGGGGTTCTGAGCGACTTTCCCCACCCCGTGTCATACGGATATTGCACGTCGATCGGGTCGATGGCAGCCCCCCGGTCGGCCAGATTCGTGGCAAAAATGTTGAGGGTCAGGAGGACCATTCGCATGTCCGTGCCGGTCACCTCTACCAACAGGGCTGAATCGCCGGCGTGTACCTGCCCGATGTCCTGGCTGTTGATGATAGGAGGAAAGGATAAAATCTGGCCTTCCGTATCCCACAGTAAGGGCAGCAGCGGCTGACCGGCGAGAATGGAGCCGTACTCGATGCCTTTGGGATGAACCGTCAGGATCTCCTGAAGGGTCAGTTTTTCGGAGAGTCCGAGGGGCGTGAATCGGGCTTCAGTGGGTTTCACCAATCCATAGGTCACCGGGAAGTGGATCCGGGGAAGACGGTACAACCCCACCGACACGGTTTTGCGTTTGTGGCCGTACAGGTCGGCAAGTTTTTCCTGCACCTGAATGAGTTGCGCCAGGCTTTCTTCGGTGACGGCGTACCCCGTGGCGGCGCAGGCTGCTACATACGGCCGCACCCGGTCGAGTCCCTCGGCCACGAGAATGCGTCGTTTGGGACGGGTCTTGGTGTGAAGAAAAGGATAGGCTTCCGGCGACCCTTGCAACGTGATTCGAATCTGCCGGGCGATCCCTTCCACGCTCCACAGGTCCGGCCGGTTGCTGTCCTGAAGTTCAACCCGAATCTCACCGGTGGCTTGGGTCACGTCCTTCAATTCCCCTTTGACCAATGGCAGCCACGACTCGAGTTGTTCAGGCTGAGCCGTTCGACCGAGCAACTCTTCGAAATCTTTCTGGAAGAAGGAAATCGTGGGCATTTAGGCAAACCGCCCGCGCAAGGTGCGAACTTTTTCAAGGTCCACGGAAAAGAGTTCGCGAATATCATGAATCCCCAGCGCCACCATGGCCATTCGATCCAGACCCAGGCCCCATGCGATCACGGGCACCGTGACTCCCAGGGGTTGGGTGACTTCGGGCCGGAACAGGCCCGCGCCGCCCAGTTCCATCCAGCCGAGTTTCGGATGACGGACGTGCAGTTCGACGGACGGTTCCGTAAAGGGGAAATAGGCCGGGAAAAACTTGCTCTCCTGCGCCTGCGCCATTTCTTTGGCAAAGATGGTGAGCAGACCCAGCAGCGTGCCAAAATTTATCTCTTCGCCCAGCACGATCCCTTCGATCTGAAAAAAATCCGTGGCATGCGTCGCATCCACCTGGTCATAGCGGAAACACCGGGCCATGGAGAAATATTTGCCGGGTATCAGGGGATTCGACGCCAGGGTGCGAGCCGACACGGCCGTGCCCTGGCTTCGCAGGATCAGGCGACGCGCCCGTTCCTTGTCATAGCGGTAACCCCATCCGCTTGAACCGGTGGTCCCGCCGGTCTCATGGGTGGCGGCCACTTGAGAAAGAAATGGTTCGGCGACCGCCTTTGCATGGGTCGGGGTCTTCACGAAGTACACGTCGTGAATAGCTCGTGCCGGATGGAATTGCGGCATATACAGGGCATCCATGTCCCAGAATTCGGTTTCGACCAGAGGACCTCGCATCTCCTGAAAGCCCATGCCGACCAATTTGTGTTTGACCAGGTCCAGAAATTCCCTGTATGGATGCCGCCGTCCCGGCGCGACCCGCGGGGGTCTCAGGGTAATGGTATATTTCCGGAAACGCTTGCTCCGCCATGAACCGTCCTTGAGCATGTCGGGCGTCAGTTGGGAGACTTCTTCAGCGGAACCGGCATGACAGCGTTTCGCTACGGCCTTTCCCGTCTTGGTCGGGGTGTATTCGCGTTGAATCCGTTCCTCGATCCGAAACGGTTCCTGGGCACTGCCCCGTTTGACCGCGTATTGGCGCAAGAGAGTTCGTTGGTCCGGCGAAAAGGAGAGTAACTCCTGGCGGTTCTTCTTCAACTCGCGAAGGAGCACGCGCAGCTTCTCGACAGTGGGACTCGGCGTCTCCGTGGGTTCTATGCGGCCGCCGGCTCCCAAGGCGATGGCGCCCTCTTTTTTGAGCAGGCCAAAGGCCCGGCTCAGTTCGGTGGGGGGGAACGCATTCAGGCCCTGCAATTCTTTCACGGTGAACGATCGTCCCTCCTCGGCCCCTTGTTTGCACGTCCTGATGATCCACTCGGGTGGAGACCCGTCAGCCAGATACCGGTGCCCGACTTCCGTCAACCCGACCCAGGCCGTGACGACTTCGGAATGGATGCGGACCAGTTTTTTGGCTTGAAGCCACCCCAGGGCCATGCTGATCTGAGATGACTCTAATTGGGAGAGCTCCTGTAAAACTGAATCAGAGACCGGCTTATCGGCGGATTGGCTGAAAGCCGCCAGCAGGTTGATTTCGAGAGGATGCAAACTATCATACACAGCCGTGGTCTGCATGGACCCAGTCACCCTCACCCTCTCCCAGAAGGAGAGGGGACACTACGCGGTTGGAGTTCCCGGGCAACGGTGCGGAACGCGGCAATCGTGTCAGCATAATTCGGACTGCGAAAAATCGCCGACCCCGCGACCAGGACGTCGGCTCCGGCTTTGAGGACCTCGGCGGCGTTCTCGACTTTGATGCCACCGTCCACTTCGAGCAGGGCGTGGCTGCCGGTGTTATCGAGAAGCTGTCTGGTTCGCCGGATCTTATCCAAACAGGCGGAGATAAAGCTTTGTCCCCCGAACCCGGGATTCACCGACATGATCAGCACCAGGTCGACCTCCGTGACGACTTCTTCGATGGTGCTCAGGGAGGTCGACGGGTTGAGCGTCACCCCGGCCTTGACCCCAAGCTCTTTGACGCGCTGAATCGTGCGGTGCAAATGGGGACAGGTCTCCGTATGGACCGTGAGATAGTTGGCGCCGGCCCGGGCAAAGTCGGGAATCACGGCATCCGGATTCGTCACCATGAGATGAACGTCGAGGGGAAGGGCGGTCACCTTTCGGATCGACTCGACAATAGGCGGCCCGATCGTGAGGTTCGGAACGAAATGCCCGTCCATCACGTCCACGTGCAGCAGGTCGGCGCCCGCCGCTTCCACCGCGGCGATTTCATCGGCCAGGTGCGCGAAGTCCGCGGAGAGAATCGAAGGAGCAATGTGTAAGGTCGCGGAACTCATGGTCTACGTTCGTCGAAGTCGTGCGGCAAAGAACCCGTCCATATTGTAACGGAAACTGGACGTGAGGAAATCTCCGTCCGGATTCGTCAGGGAATGCGCATGTGGAGGAAGCCACCGTGCCGTTGATTCACGGGAAAATTCCGGGTGGTCTTGACAAAAACGAGAAACGACTCGCGTCGTTTCTTCGGGCTCCGTTGAGCACGCACTATAGACCAAGACTCCGCCCGTTCTCAAGTAAGGAGCCACGCGTTCCAGAATGCCCGATTGCCGTTTCCCGTGCCAATCGAGCTGTGCGGAAGTCTTCTGCCATTTCGCTTCGGGATGACGACGGAGCACCCCTAAACCCGAGCAGGGCGCATCCACCAGAATCCGATCAAACGCTTCTTGGGCATGTAGCCATGGGGAGACATGGTCCGTCTCGTGGGAGAGCTCGCACGTTTCCACGCACGTGATCCCCAGCATGCGCAGATTCGATTCCAGGCGTTCAAGGCGGCGGGGTTCCGGGTCGGTGGCCACAATCTCCCCTTTGTTCTGCATCAACGCCGCGATGTGTGAACATTTGCCTCCGGGAGCCGCACATGCGTCCAGGACACGCTGCCCGGGCCTGATATCCAACAGCAGGGGAACCAACTGGGCGGCCTCGTCCTCGACGTAACACCAGCCCTCCTGTAACACGGGCAAGGCCTGCAACGACCCGCACTTCTCCAGAATAAGCCCTTCGGGGCTGACGGACGTTCGGGATACCGCATACCCTTCTTCTCCGAGCCTGGTTTCGAGTTGCTCGCGGGAACAACGGAGCGTGTTGGTGCGTAACGTCAGGGGCGGGATCGTGAGGGTGTGCCGGCACATGGCTTCCGCTATTTCGAGACCCCATCGGTCGATCCAGCGTTGCGTCAACCAGTGCGGGCAGGAGTACGTGACGGATAGCCCGTTCACGGGATCGTGAGCCATATCCGGCCATACGATTTCCGTCCGGTGCACATTCCGAAGAATGCCGTTCACCACGCCACTCCAATCCCGGCCCTTGACCCCTTTGACGAGTTTGACCGATTCGTTCACCGCAGCAGAAACCGGGATGCGATCCAAATACCGCATTTGATAGGCCCCGAGACGCAGGATGGCGGCCACGACCTTCGGCAGCCGGTGAACGGGACGACTCGCCACGGCGTTCAATTGCCAATCCAGCGTGGCCCGGTGACGAAGCACCCCGTACACGAGTTCAAACGCCAGGGCCTGATCTTCGTGAGACAGCTTCGCGCGCGCGGCGAAGCGGGCAAACGCCTCATCGGCAAAACAGGTTTCCCGTTCCACGGCCAGAAGGGTTTGAAGGGCCAGGCTTCGGCAGGTCCATGCACGCATTTCGGCTTGTCGATTATGGATTGCGAATTCTTTCAATCGGCAATCAGCCGTTTCCCTTTGCCAGATCCGCGGCCAGCTTGATGGCTTCCACAAGGCTTTGGGGATCGGCCTTGCCTTTGCCGACAATGTCATAGGCCGTACCGTGATCCACCGAAGTGCGAATGATCGGCAAGCCGACCGTGACGTTGACACAGCGTCCGAACGCCACGGTCTTGAGAGGGATCAGCCCTTGATCGTGATACATGGCCACCACGACGTCATACGCTCCGCGGACCGCGGCGCCGAACAGAGTATCGGCCGGAAGCGGCTCGGATGCTTGAATGCGGGCGCGCCTGGCAAGGCGAACAGCGGGGGCAATGCAGTCCTGTTCTTCGCTGCCGAACAACCCGTGCTCGCCCGCGTGAGGATTGAGGGCTGTCACGCCAATCTGCGGCCTCGGGATCCGGAAATAATCTTTCATGGCGCGATGGGCGAGTCGAATAGCCTGCAACACGCGTGGGGTCGTCAAGGCGCCTGGAACGTCCCGGAGCGCCAGGTGCGTCGTCACAAAGAGAATTTTCAGTGGCCCGCCCATTAACATCATCCCGACCTGTTTGGTGCCCGTCAGATCGGCGAGAAGTTCCGTATGCCCGGGGTACAGATACCCGGCAAGGTGAAGGGCCTCTTTATTGATCGGAGCCGTGACTATTCCCGAGACACAGCCGCTCTGCGCCCACCGGACGGCCGTTTTAATAAACTCGACTGAAGCCGCTCCGGGGCCTTGGGCGGGTTGGCCTGCGCGAACGCGACCCAACGGAGTTTTCAAAGGATCAAACACCGGAATACGGTCTCTGCGAATGCTCGGACCCCATCCGTGGTCGCCCTGCAAGGGAGTAACCGTGAGGGAAGAGGACAGGCGACGGGCTTCCCGTTGGAGCACCGGCACCGACCCGATTACGATTGGACGACACGCACGCCACACCGCCGGAGACGCCAGCGCTTTGACAATCACCTCAGGACCGATGCCGGCCGCGTCACCCATGGTCACGGCGAGAATGGGCTTGTGGCGTGTCGGTGTATTCGGCATGGGTTAAACCCGGTTCCTGTCCCGGACCGCTTGCATCACCCGTTCGATGACCTCTTGAACCGGGACGCCGGTTCTTTTGGCGATGGCCTGGCAGTCCTGAAATTCGGGCCGGTATTTGACGGTCTTGCCGGCGCGAACGGTTTTTACGCGGACGCGGCCATGCGGCAGGCGGATCGTTTGCATTGAACGAGGCAGCGTGGTTCGGTTAACGGGTTGGCTTCGCACCCCGAGGGTCGTCGTTTCATGAAAAAGCAGTTGCGTCAGCCGGACGGCTTGCTCGGGGTGAGCCAGGACCGTGAGGATGATCCCCGGCCGGTTGCGCTTCATGATGGTCGGGGTCATGCAGACGTCGAGGGCGCCGTTCTCGAACAGGCGTTCCATGACCGCTTCGTACAGTTGAGGGTTCATGTCGTCGATGTTGGTTTCCAACTGGATAACCTGGTCCGCTTGGTACCCCTCTCCCCCCGGGAGAGGGGTAGGGGTGAGGGAGGAAGAGGTGAGGGCCGGAGTGGCAAGAAACACGCGCAACACGTTCGGCCAGTCTGGCGGATCAGCCGTGCCTGCCCCGTATCCGACGGAGCTTGGCACCACAAGCGGTAGCCGGTCAAAATTCTGCGTCAGAGTGGTCAGCAGGGCCATCCCGGTCGGAGTGGTCAATTCCATGGCGGGCCCTTGGGAATAAATGGGATACCCTTTCGCCATTTCGGCAACCGCGGGCCCGGGAACCGGCAACACGCCGTGGGTCCCGTCGATCGTTCCCGACCCCACGTTGACGGCAGACGCGCTAAAGGTTTTCACCCCCAGTTCATGACATCCGAGCAGCCCGCCCACGATATCGACCAAGGCATCGATGGCCCCCACTTCATGAAACGAGACATTGGCGGGATCTTGCCCATGGACCTTTCCTTCCGCCGTGGCCAGGCGTTCGAAGACCGCAAGCGCCTGTTTTTTGACCTGAGGAGGTAAACGGCTTGTGGACAGCAACCGCCGGATTTGCGTCCAGGAGCGGCGTTTTCCCGCGACCCTGGAAATGACCACGTCCACCTTCGTCGCGTGGACCGCCCCGCGGTGAACTTTTGAGACTTTGAGGCGGTATCCGGAAACAGGAAGGGCCTTGAGACCTTGGCTCAGGGCTCTCGGCGAGAGCCCGACGTCCACGAGGGCCCCCAACGTCATGTCTCCGCTGATACCGGAAAAACAATCGAAGTGAAGATGCACGGCGACCTTTCCCGCCTCGTGTAGGGTCCGGCCCCTGTGCCGGACCACTTAGAAAAATCCTTGACGAGCTACCCGCGTCACGGTATGTAAGCACATGGTGGATTGCGGATTGCGGATTGTCAATCCACACTCCTCTGCGATCCGAAATCAACAATCCACAATCCGAAATCAAAACCCGAATGATCGCTTCTCGTCTGACCTTTATCAGCCTGCTCACGCTTCTGACTTTTGTGCTGGCTCCGGTGTCCCTCGATGCCAAGCGGAAAAGGCGGACCTCGCCGTCTCCACTCAAGATCGTGGGCATCACGACCTCACCCGTGCCTTTTGCTCCGGGTCATGAGCCCATGGCCATCACGGTGACCGTGGAGTTGCCTGAAAAACTGGATCAGTTCGATTTGCTCGAAGTCTCCTCGCTCATCAGTGTACCGACCAGGCGATCCATTCGATTCCTGGTTAAACGGCAGATCCTGGATACCGTTACCATCAAGGACGGCAAGCCTCGCATGACGACCACCCTGCTCTGGGATGGGAAAGACCAGACCCGAAAACATGTACCGCAAGGCACGTATTCCTATGAAGCCAGAGCCAAGTTGATGGCCCATGAGGAAGGATTTGCCAAGGTCAAGATCGTTTCGCCGTTTGCGAGAGGGACGCTTGACGTGTCTTCTCCACAAACCCTCGCCCGGCAGGCTCCGCATTTAGAACACGTGCCATTCGTGTCGGATGAAGCCGGCCCCGACCTCTTGAATGAGGAAGGCGAAGATCCGGTCGTAACCGATTCCGATCAACCTGAGAATGCCGGGACTGCTGAAAAAAGTGAGCTGTGAATAGACCCTGCCGGTGCTTACGGTCGATCGACCAGGGTATTGATCCGATGCGCCAGATGCCCGGCTCCGAACCCGTTGTCGATATTCACCACGCCGATCCCGCCGGAACACGTATTCAACATGGTGAGTAAAGGGGCAAGCCCCCCGAAGTGCGCGCCGTAGCCCCGGCTGGTGGGCACGGCAATGAGCGGGGTTTGCACCAGACCGGCCACCACGCTGGGCAGGACGCCGTCCATGCCCGCGACGACAATCAGCGCGCGCGCGCGTTGGAGACGATCAACCTGATCGAACAACCGGTGGACCCCGGCCACTCCCACGTCGAAAATCGTGTGTACGGCGCTTCCCATCGTCATCGCGGTCACCTTGGCTTCTTCCGCGACCGGGATATCCGCGGTGCCGGCGGTCACGATCACGATATCACCCTTCAGGGGGTTGGGGGTGGACGGCTGAATGACCACGACTCGCGCCGCTTGATGATACACGGCCTTCCGGCTTACTCGTTTGAGCGCGCGCGCGACGACGGCATCGGCGCGGGTGGCGAGCACCGGCTGTTTGTGTTTGAGCAGGCCCCGGGTCAGCGTGACGATCTGCTTCTCGGTCTTCCCCTCGCACAGGATCACCTCCGGTGAGCCGTGACGCAACGTGCGATGGTGATCCAGCTTGGCAAATTCCAAGTCTTCATAGGGCAGGGTGCGCAGTTGTTCCAGCGCGTCCGCAATTGACGTGGACCCGGCTTGAACCGACTGCAGCAGAGATTCGAGAGCCGAAGGGTGCATGGGGGTCAGCGCGCGCGGCCGGAATTCGCGAAAGGGATTTCTTCTTTGGCCGATCGTGACATCAGATCAGCGACGATTTGCCTCGGCGGTTTACCTTCAAACAGCATCGCGTGGACGCCTTGGACAATCGGCATCTCCACCTGAAACTGCCGAGCCAACGCCATGGCGGCTTTGGTGGTCCGAACGCCTTCGGCCACCGTGACGGTTTCGTTCAGAATATCCTCCAACTGCCGGCCTTGGCCCAATTGCAAGCCCACGGCATGGTTGCGACTCAAGGTACCCGTACAGGTCAGCACCAGATCCCCCAACCCTGAAAGACCGTAGAACGTATGGACATCGGCTCCAAGCGCGACGCCGAGTCGAATCACCTCGGCCAATCCTCGCGTGATCAGCGCGGCCCGGGCATTCAGTCCCAACTCCAAGCCATCCACCACGCCAGCCGCAATCGCCATGACGTTTTTGAGCGCCCCTCCCAATTGCGCTCCGATATGATCCGTTCCGGTGTACACCCGGAACGCTGCGGATATGAACACCGTTTGCAGGTGTGCCGTAAGGCCGGCATCCTGCCCGGCCAACAAAATGGTCGTGGGCTTGTCCCGGCTCACTTCAGCGGCAAAGCTGGGCCCCGTGAGGACGGTGATCCCATGAGCCCAGCCGGAGGGCAGCAGTGCGTCGAGAACCTGGGACATCAATTGATGCGAATCTTCCTCAATCCCCTTTGACGCCACGACAATCGGAAGAGGTTCGGGAAGTGCGGGTATCAATTGCCGGACCACCGGTCGCATGGCATGCGAAGGCACAGCCAGCACGATCAAGCCGGTGCCGGCAACCGCGTCTTGAAGAGAATGCGTGGCCGAAAGCGCCTTGGGAAGAGTGACTCCCGGCAAAAACAAGGAGTTTTCCCCTTTGAGGTTGATGTTCCCGACCACTTCCTTTTCATAAGCCCAGAGCTTGACCGTGAGCCCCTGATTCACCAGATGGCGGGCGAGTGTGGTGCCCCAAGCCCCCGCTCCAATAACCGACGCAGTATGAATGGCAGGCAGAGAAATCGTCATGGCATTCGGTATGGCAAGGTGGAAAGAGGTGCAGGATTATAGGAACGGCCTTTCAGGACTGTCAATTTCATATTCACTTACGTCACCCGCGTCTTCACAAGCAATTGCATTTTACGAGTTTATCTGAGTAAAAGTACAAGCTTGTTAATATCTCCGTTATATTCCCCACCAGTTGTCCTAGCCCCGCCTATTCCCATGTGCTAGACTCCGTCTCATTGCCATGACTTTTCCTCCTATGTTGTCCTAGCCCCGCCTATTCCCATGTGCTAGACTATGATCCCTGTCGTACTATTCCTACTCATCGTTGTCCTAGCCCCGCCTATTCCCATGTGCTAGACTCAACGGCAAACTCATAAGCATCCCGTACCAGTTGTCCTAGCCCCGCCTATTCCCATGTGCTAGACTTGATCACGTTAACAACAACAATCAAATCAGGTTGTCCTAGCCCCGCCTATTCCCATGTGCTAGACT
>WTGX01000002.1:10503-62404 GCA_011523385.1 Nitrospira sp.
GTTGTCCTAGCCCCGCCTATTCCCATGTGCTAGACTTCTCGTGAGAAAGTCCCGCTCAAAGGAGAGGTTGTCCTAGCCCCGCCTATTCCCATGTGCTAGACTGACCCTGGATCTGACCCAACCTACGATTTCGTTGTCCTAGCCCCGCCTATTCCCATGTGCTAGACTAATTCACCAACTCATCCGTGGCGGCGTAGAGTTGTCCTAGCCCCGCCTATTCCCATGTGCTAGACTCGAGGCCTCAGCGAAAGTGAAGAAGTTAGTGTTGTCCTAGCCCCGCCTATTCCCATGTGCTAGACTCCTGGCCGTCGAGGTAACATCGGGTCGGGTGTTGTCCTAGCCCCGCCTATTCCCATGTGCTAGACTCACAAAGGTTTTGAGGGGAGATTTCGATGAGTTGTCCTAGCCCCGCCTATTCCCATGTGCTAGACTCCATAAAATCCCCCTTCGTTTGTTAGTGTGGTTGTCCTAGCCCCGCCTATTCCCATGTGCTAGACTTGCGGTATTTTTCAACGGATCAAACGGCCAGTTGTCCTAGCCCCGCCTATTCCCATGTGCTAGACTAATTAGTGGCCGAAGGTGTACGCCCGGCCAGTTGTCCTAGCCCCGCCTATTCCCATGTGCTAGACTCGACTTCAATCAATCCATCGTCATTAACGAGTTGTCCTAGCCCCGCCTATTCCCATGTGCTAGACTGGTAACTTCCCTGGAGCTAAGCCGGGACTCGTTGTCCTAGCCCCGCCTATTCCCATGTGCTAGACTCAATGGGGCAGAGAAGACTATCAGCATTCCGTTGTCCTAGCCCCGCCTATTCCCATGTGCTAGACTAAACAGCGACATGGCTTCGAACATTCGTTCGTTGTCCTAGCCCCGCCTATTCCCATGTGCTAGACTTTGTAATAGGCAAGACCGTCCGTCACGGACGTTGTCCTAGCCCCGCCTATTCCCATGTGCTAGACTCTTCCGGGTTTGCACCTGGCATCCGTGGGGGTTGTCCTAGCCCCGCCTATTCCCATGTGCTAGACTGGGACTCCCAGAAGTTCTTATGTTTGAAGGAGTTTTCGCTACAGACTGTAGCGAAAACTCCTTCAAAACAAGTGCAACTGATCAACTTTTCCGTCGTTTTTGATTCGGTCAGTACCATAGAATCTTTTCATATTAGCGAATTGTTTGTCGGTGATCGTCAGAATATCGATTTTCCCTCCAAGCGGTAGATAGTTCGGGATTCGGCTACCGATGGATTCCGCCTTCTCACTAGACGCGCAATATTTCAAATACACTGAGAATTGCGACATCTCAAAACCGAGGTCGAGCAGGTTGTTACGAAAATCCGTCGCTTGCTTCCTTTCCTGTTTGGTGCCCACGGGTAAATCAAACATCACAACGACCCACATAATCCGATAGGGGCTGAGATGTGCTCTGCGCTTCATGCTGTTGAAGCATTCAGACGTATGGGCATGGTTGGCAACAAAAAATCGTCCTCTTCACCAAGGCAGTAACTGGCAAACGAACGGCAGGCTTTCACTGTTGCCAGTGACAGGGGTGATTTTTCTTCCCCTAGAGGGATCATTGCTGTGGTAATCGCCGATAGGCTTGCCTTTATTTTCGGCGAGAGGTCCTGAAAGCGGCTGGCATCGCTCTGCCATACAAGATAGTCGGCAATCGGCCGGAAGGGTTCTACGAGATCATCAACAAGGTTCAGCGGGTTTTGTGGGTTCTTATGACATAGGCTGAAACTGGGATGCAGGCCGGCTGCGCTTACCCCACGAGCCACGCATGCCCGTATGACGGCATAAATGTAATTCAGTGCCGCGTTCAAGCCTATTGCTTGGTGATCGCGCCGGAAGTCGCTGCCGAATAGCCGTTGCCAGTAGATGCGCGCTGCCTGTGCCTCGCAATTTTCCAGATCGCCGGATTTTACCATTTCCGCTAACCTGACAAGCTGGCGGCTATTTTTTCCGGCATGGGTGAGTAAGTCGGCTTGGTTGCGGATTTTGGCACGGACGATCTTTTGCCAAGCGCGTTTCCGGCGAGGTTCCGACAAGTTTACTTGCGCTCGCATTACCTGGAATTGCCGCCCGTGGCCGGCAACTGGCAGGATAAAAGAACTAGGCAGGAAATTCTTCCCGCATACTACCAGCATGATGTTGCGTTGACTGAGTTGATCCATGAGGACGGTCGAGATTGAACAGCCTTGCACGCTGACAATCACTGCAAGGATATCGTCCAGCGAAACTCGTCCAATGAGATCGGACTTGTCCCTAATTTCCAAAAAGCCCCGTTCCTTGGCGAGATGCAGACCTGGTGTGGTGATTTCAACAATCTGCTCGGGCATTATTCATTCTTCCGTCGGGGTTTGCGCCGTTGTTCATAACTCACCCGCCCCGCCGGGCTGACATGGACCTTGCGGCCATTGCTTTCCTTGAGTTTGCTGGCTGTTATGTTGAGATATTTGAACGGATCATCGTTGTCACGGTTTCTGGCATCCACGTTCGCTTCGTTATGCGGTGCAAGATCTAGACTCCCGTTCCTCGAAAGTTTTTGCACCCGCATGATTTGCTTGAGCCCACCTTGCTCAATTTCAACACAGTCGTCGATTTGCAGACGCATGACCAGCCGAGCAGCGGGGTGTGGTTTTTGAGTGTAACCGAGCCGAAAGCTATCTTGATTGGCCTCATAGCGTGAGATCACCACCCCCTGCCATTGGCTGGCTTTTTTGTGGCCTTTAGGATACTCATAAATCTCCATACCCCAGTTACTATCGCCCTTATACGCTTTATAGCCCTTGCCGAATTTATCCCTGATGGGAATGACGCTCAAGGTTTCGGTTCGTCTTAAACGTCTTATTTTTTTGTCCCCCGCAAGACGGGCAACACCGGTTGGACCTTCCGCATCAAACGCTTGCAAAAATTCTGCCCGCAATTGTGTATCGCGGACCGCTTCCACGTGCTGACGTTTTTTAAATTCCTGAATCGGACACCGCACAACTACATTGTAACGCCCTTGTTTATCCGGCCCCGAAATGATGCCATACGCTGTGTCGTTGTGCAGTTGGCCGTCGGTTGTATTCTTGCCCAGTGTTTTTCTTTTCGGCTTGTATGAAACGAGTATTTTGTTCACGATCTCTTTCACGTGATTGCGGAAGCCGGGCCACGGGTCAATCGGGTTTTTGCCATTGGCACTTCTCTCAAACAGTCGGTCAAGGTGAAGTTCTTCGGCGCGGTTTGCAGCGGTGGCAACCTTTTGTAGCATGGAGCGCGAGGTCATGCCGATCACAATGGCATCCACCGCATGATGGCGGTGGTCATTGCGGTTCTTTTTTGTTTCTTGAGCTTGATTGTGGTCGCCCAAAATGCCGTTCAATCCCCAATAGCCCCGCAACAGGGCCGTAAGCCGCCCCGTCAGCACGTCAATCTTGTTGAACAGGCAGATATTCTCCAAGTATTCCTTGGCCAGCCGGCCAATATAGCGGGTATCGTTCAAATGACGTTCGGTAAAATCAGAATAATCGCGTTTCCATATCTTCAGCGCGTCTTCCTGAAAACGCCATTGTTTTGGTTTAGGTAGTTGTTTGGCGCGTTCAAGAATATCGCCCCATGAGTATCCGTCTGGGCTATTCCCGAATGCGTCAAATGGTGCTCTGTTGCCCTTATCGCGATTGGCTTGCCTCGTACAAAGAACCTTATTGGCGCGGCTGTCATCCAGGGAGATACTGAATGGAATCAAGTGTTCAATTTCGATCGAGTCACCAAACAAATCTGCCTTGCAAATTTTTTTGCCGGTAAAGGGGCAACAACGACCATTCGGATCGTTTTCATCCAACTCCTGCCATAGACGCAACCGCAGACGATTGCCAGAATTGATGGTCTGCCCTAGGTCACGCAATATTTCATCCAGTTTTTCATTCTTCTCTTGATTATCAGCTTGTTCTTTGTTAATGGCAGCCCGTCCTTCCTTGCCCGCAGGTAAATCCCGAGCAAGCTCAATAGCGATTGATTTTGGGTGACCATAACGATGTATGAGTTCATTAACCACGTGCCGGATTTGGTTGAGCGCAATATGCACGGTCGGATTCGTGACGCCGCCGTAGTATTTCAAATCGTCATGCCTGTCTGCTTCTTGCCTGTCACCGGGAATGATATGGCGACCATCGCTAAACGCTTCGCCGTAATAAGGCAGCTCCGACAACATTTCACCTTTGCCGGCGCGAATGAATGGATTGACAAATTTCTCGACTTCTTTAGCTACTGCTATTATAGCGTCCGATTGAATATGGTAGCCGTCACGCATTTTTTGCAACAACAATCCGGCGGCTTTCAGCGATAAGCTGGCCATTCCTTCTATTAATGGTGCATTCATGCAGGATGTTGCGGCATGTTCCGACAGCTTGTAACGATTGATTAATTCGCACCGTACATCCTCATCAGTTTTTGTATCGTCTAAAATCAACGCAATGAAATCATCTTGTTGTTCCAGCGTCCAATCATGCCACGCTTCTCCAACATAATCTTCATGCTGCATAATGTTGGAAGTTTGGTTTCCGTCAAGGCCATTGCGTTTTGGTGTTTCAAAATTGAAAGCAAAATTTCCTTCGGCTAAATCCATTTGTTTCAAGAGTTTTTTCATTTTGTGAAAACTCACTTGAGCATTTTGGGCAGTTGGCTTTTCTTTAAGCGTTGGTCTTTCCGTTATGCCGATAATTGCATCACGTGCGGCAGGATAATCTTTCAGAAAACACTTGCCACTACTACCGATCCAATCCAAGTTATTGATTTCTTGGTAAATTCGGTAACGCTGGAAACTTGGCATAGCGCGAAATGTGCGCTTTTCCTCTGGCAAAAACTGGCATTGGCCGCGCTGTTGCGGCTTGAGCGGACGCTGGGTGAAAATGATATGACGAATACGCTCACGTACTTCGTCCGTCATCAGGGCAGGATGATGCTTTGTCTGCGCATTCCATATTTTTTTGAACTCGTCTTCGTAAAGCTCGCGCGTCGGATAAACATCATAAAGCTTGCCGTTATCACCTGCACCGGGGCGTGCACGAGTCTGTTTGCCTTCTTGTTGACGCTGCCACAAAAACGATCCATACGTCAGTTTGGATTGCATTGCCAAGTTTTTTAGCGCCAAGTTTCGGTTTTCCGCTTCCTCCTGTCGCACCTGCTTTTTGTCCGTCTTCGACAATCCTTTGTATTCTTCTGCTGGCATAGGCGGGTCAATCAGGTGCATTTGCTCCAGCAACATCCGCACTGAATTGGACACCTTGCCGCTTGTCGTTTCCTCGCTCCGGTCCTTGCGATTACTTTTGAAACCTCTGCGTTGATTGAGATGAAACAGAGCGCGGCCCATATGGTACGGCTCAAGTTTTTCTGATAATGCCTTGGTGCGTAACTCAAGCGGATTAAGGAGTTGGAGAGCTTTGCGCTTACTTTCGTCCTTAGGAAAAAGCCCGACCCTTTTCAGCACGTCTAGCAAGAATGTCTGGCGTTGCTTGAAACGGTCTCGTCTGCGACGAGCCGAGCGTGCTTTACGGCGGTCTGCTTTCAGTGTGGCTTTAGACTTATCAGCCCGCCCATCGCTGAAAATCCGCACTCCGGCGGCCGTGACCGTGCATGGCTCTCCCGCCCCATTGAGTTCCAAAACGCTCCATCCAATGGAGTTAGTGCCGACATCCAATCCTATTCTGTATACCGCCATCTCAAAACACTCCTCTATTTTGTGTTGATTTTATCAAAGCTTCTATATATTCTAATCACTGTATTAGAACATGGGAATAGGCGGTTTTCGCTATGATTAACAAGCGAGAATTCGCAACATTCAGAGGGCGACCTACGGGTCGCCTTTTTGTATGGCTTCTTTTATACTCTCGCTTCTTCCAGAACCAAAGACGCACGTCGCACGTTGATTTTTTCCCGTTTTACCTGTGCGAGATCATACGCCTGCTGAAGTGCGAGCCAACTACGCGCGGTTCCACCAAAGGCTTTTTCCAGCCGCCCGGCCATTTCCGGTGAAATCCCGGCTTGGCCATTGAGGACCTTCGACAGCATGTACCGGCTAATCCCCAGTATCTTGGCGCCGTCAGTTACTGTCAGTCCAAGAGCTTCGAGGCAGTCCCGCCTGATCGAGCGGCCCGGATGTGGTGATCTGCGAGGAGCATTGGGCATTGCGTCAAATCACCTTCAAAGCGGGCATTTGATCCCACGTTTTGTTGTCAAGCGTGCGACCTGTCTGTTTCTTGAATACGCCGCCCCACTGCTTGAAGAAAAACGGGACGTCGCTTTGTAGGCAATTGTCTCGTATTTCCCGCACCCAATCAGCCATAATGGGCCGGGCACCGGGTCCTGATTCTCCGCCTACGATCACCCAATCGATTCCTGTTAAGTCCAGGTTGGGCAATGGCCCCAGCAACGGTTCGAGAGACAGGAATTTTGTTAGAGCGCTGGCTTCTTTCAGCTTCGACAATCGGTCAATCCACTCTTTGGATTCGATGCTCGTGCCCAGCCAGATATTCGGCGTCCAGGTGAGTTTATGGTCGAGTTCCATGACTCGGGCCGGGCGCTTCGTGAGTACTTGAAACGTATGCTGGGACGCCTGATTCATGACGCGGAACACCGACTCGATGAATGCGGCGGGGACGGATTCGTGGAACAGGTCACTCATTGAGTTCACGAACACAAGCCGCGGGTTTTTCCACCTGAGCGGTTCTTCCAGTACGGATTCGTGAAGGGTGAGGTCAAAACCGTTCCGGTATTTTTTGACGCCCATCGCCTGGAGCCGTGATGCCATGCGTTCAGCGTAGCAATGCTTGCAGCCATCGCTGATCTTCGTGCAGCCCGTCACCGGGTTCCAGGTGTTCTCGGTCCATTCGATGCTCGACAGCGTTGACATGTTTACATTTGCTCCAAGATGTATTCCGCGATTGGCTTAGCTGGTTTGATGTCCTTCGGGTTTCCCACGCAGAACATAAACTCGAACAACGGAGAATTCCTGGAGTTCTTTAGCGTTCGCGATTTCTCTAGCAACCTTCTGCCAAAAAGCGCTTTAAGCTTGTTCTTGTAGACGCCGATGAGGCCATTGACGCCTGGATCCCTCTGATATTCGATATCTCCAAATAAATTTCCCTGCGGGTCTTCTTGGTAGAGGTTGCGCCAATTCTCATCTCCGAAAATCCGAGTGAGCCGCTTGGCCCATTTTACCGAAATATCGTCAGGTTGGCGTGATGTTGGCAACATTCGGGCAATCGCAGACACTGGGAAAAGAATCCATGTATCTAGCGCGTTCAAACCCGCTATCTTTTCGATAGTCGTCCATTCGACTTCCGTGGCGAATGGATCGAGAAAGAGAACACCACGCCATCGCTCCCAATTTTGTTGGAGATTCCTCAAAAACTCGTTTGCATCGGAATTTTCAATCTGAATATCTCTGCCGGGATGTTCTTTTCTTAGGTGCTCCAATTCAGAACATCGACCTTCTTTTTCTTCAACAAAAATCAGTTTGTCGAATGGCCTGTGGTCAATGCCAATGGCTCTTATTGCTGAACCACGTATGAAGTTCTCGGTATCCTCATCGTTGTCATCAAGATCCACATGGCCTGTGCCTGCAAAGGCATCGATATACATTAGCTTGAAAGGCGTCTTTTTGAGTGCGGTCGTATAGGCGTCTAAGTACTTTTCCAGTATTTCAAGCTTTTCTCTGGTCCATTTTCCGCCGTAGGTTGCCCTGGGTTCAGATACTTGGTTCATCATTCAAATTCCGTATTTGGACCTTTACTGGATCGCTTTCTACGATCGTATCGCAATCTTACCTTGTCGGGCCTTCTTTTGAAACCGTCACCTAACAGGTGCCGACGCCATCCGGCGTCGGGTCTCGCTTTTCCCCGCTGGCAATTTCTCTTCTCATGGTTATAATCTGATGTGATGAACGGTCAAAAGACGTGTCAGGCTTGCGGGCATGCATCGGCTTCGGAGGCCCGCTTTTGCACCAGTTGCGGGAAGCGGTTTTTCCAGGAGCCGCAGACTGAGGCTCGATCCAAGGAGATCCTCAATCTTCGGATCCTGTACATCATGGCCGGACTGTTGGTGTTGGCCGTGCTGTTTCCGCCGTGGGAGTCGCTGCCCGGTTCTCCTCCTGCCTACTTGGGCATGCACTTCATCCTGTCGCCTCCGGAACCCGATGCCGTGGTGAGTCGCATCCTCCAGACCGTGGAACTGGTGACGATCGCTATTGGCGGCATGTACTTGGCCTGGGTGTTTCGGGACAAGGCATGATAGCCGCATGAGGCACGTTGGCAATGTTCAGTAATTCGTTGACAAAATCAAAAGCTACCACATTATAGCTGTCATTCTGAGCTTGCCCTGAGCAATGCGAAGGACCTAGCGAAGAATCTCTCGCTCAACAACCGAAGGCTTGGAAAAGCAGATCCTTCGTTTCGCTCAGGATGACCAAATGGGGCGCGTTGTGCAGGATGATGGCACCCCATAATCCCAGGTTGTCATTGTCAATGAATTACTGAACACATACACTACACTGCGGTTCGGAAGCTGGCTACTGAAACATCGCCTGCAATTGCGGGGGGCGTTTGATGATTTTTCCCTTGGCGTCGACGGTGACGAGGGTGGCTGATCCTTCGACGATCAGGCGTTGACTGGTGGCTTCCCGAATCGTGTGGGAGAAGGTGACGGCGGTCTTTCGTGATGCCGAGGCCACGGTTTCGACGTGGAGGGTTTCTCCGTAATGCGCCGCGGAGCGGTAAAAGACTTCCGCATGGGTGACCAGGAAGTAGATGCCTTGCCGTTGAAACTCCGCGACCGAGATCCCGTGCGAGAGCAGGTATTCGGTCCTCGCCCGTTCAAAATATTTGAGATAGTTGGCGTAGTACACCACGCCGCCGCAGTCGGTATCCTCATAATAGATTTTGACGTTCACCGGCGTTACAGCGTCATCTTCGGAAAGACCGGCAAGTTGGGTTCGGTGACGTTGGTCAGCTTGACGGCTGCGGCATAGAACTGATGAAAGCGGTCGGCTTTCGTGGTTTGAAATCCATGGCCCAGGACGCTCTGATGGGCCGTATCCCACAGAGTTTTGATCTTGGTCCACTCGTTCACGAAGGTCTGCCCCATGGGATGCCCCAGCCCGGCCAAGGCGCGAAATTGGGCTTGAAGCGGGAGGTGAAACTTGCCGTCCACGTCGTTGGCATAGCAGGTGCGGCAGGGTTCCTGGAGATCCTGCGGCAATTGTTCAACCTGCACGTCCCAGCTCTTGATCCGATGCTGTTTCCACAAGTGGTACTGGGCATAGGCTTCCAGGGTGCGCAGCAACAGTTGGAGGGCCGCGTCGATTTGCTGGTCCCGTTCCGCGCGTCGCTTGGCGTGGGCAAGTAAATCATGCGCCACGGGGAGCTTGACGTCGTCGGGGTTCATGACGATGCTTTCCAGAAACTTCAGGTTTTGTTTGACCCCGGACAATAAAGCAGACATGCCGGGCGGCCCGCCCCAGACCGAGGCCAATTCCAAGGCCTTGAGCGCGGTTTTGAGTTTGTCCCAGGCGTCCCGGTACTTGAGGCCCTCCCAGGCGGCATAGCCATCGCCCAAATCCGCCAGGGCGTGATACAGTGGTTTGAAGCTGCCTCCGACCAACGATTCAATACGTCGAAACCGTTTGGCTGCCGAAGAAAACGCCCCGTGATTAAACAGCAAGGCTGCCTCCTGCCTGGCCGGCACGGCTTCTTCGTTCCAGGGATTCCCTTCTTGCCAAGCGAAGGTCCGGTCGCCGACCGCCACCACGTCACGCCCCTTCGACAAGCTCAGGGCAGGCTTGCCCGTGTCGCTCTCCGGCTCGGTCAAGCCGACGACTTGCGAGGTCCACGGCCGGCTGGTGAGCGCCATGGCTGCGGCAATGGCCGGCGTGGCCCTGCTGAAGTCCACGACGAGTTCTCCGGGTTGCAGGCCCCAGGTTTTCACTATGTCAGGAAGGCTTTTGGTCAACGTTTGATGGACCACGGTAAAACTCCCGGATTCTTCCGCAAGAATCCAATCCCATCGTTGCGGCATTGTCGTGATGGCCGGTTGAACTTCGGTTTCGATGGAGCCTTTTCGGGACTCAGAGACCACGAAACAGAGAAACTCCGGGGCGAGCCGGTTGATGCAGGCTTGCACCGGAATAGGGTCCTCTGACACCGCGATGAGTAAGGCTTTGGTCCGATATTCCCCGCTCATGACCGCGAGACTATAACATCGCCTTCCGGCAAACTCCAAGCGCCGACTGTGTAGGGGACGGCCCCCGTGCCGTCCCGAATCAGCCGGAAGGCAGGTACAGGGGCCTGTCCCTATAGCCAATATTTATAGACCAATCGTTATAATATATGTTGAGATTTCGGAAGGAGTGGGCCTAGAATCGCTTCTGGCCGTTTCGGCATGAAAGAAGAAACGCTGAAACGAAACCCGAGCCGAAACTCTGTTTGCCCTGGGGTTGCTTGCCGGGACCAATATTCGTTGGGTTGCCGATGCAGAAAAACATTCTCGTGGTTGATGATGATCCAGACGTCGTGTTGATGTTGACGGATCGTTTGGAGTCATTGGGCTATGCGACGCTGTCCGCCGTCGATGGGCAGCACGCGCTCGAGATCCTGGAATCCGAGAAACCCGGACTCGTTCTGCTTGATTTGGAAATGCCGCGGATGACGGGCCTCGAAGTGATGGAAAAGTTGGCCCAAGAGCAGGCGCGCCTCTCGAATCTTCCTCCGATCATTGTGATGACGGCCCATGGGACGATTGAACGGGCCGTGGAAGCCATGAAGCGCGGAGCCTTTGATTTTCTCATGAAACCTTTGGACCTCGATCATCTGACCTTGGTCATGCAAAAGGCCTTGGAACGCGAGGCGTTGAAACGGCACGTTGCCGTGTTGCGCGAGGACGTCGATTCACGGTACGGCACCATCGTGGCGGACACGCCGGCCATGGCGTCCCTCATTGCATTGATCAAGCGGGCGGCGGATTCGGATGCCACCGTGCTGTTGCTGGGAGAAAGCGGGACGGGCAAGGAACTCTTTGCCAGGTCCATCCATCAATGGAGCAGGCGGATTGAGAATCCCTTCGTCGTGATCAATTGTGTGGCCCTGACCGAGACCCTGCTCGAAAACGAATTGTTCGGTCACGAAAAAGGCGCGTTCACGGGCGCGACCACGCAACAAAAAGGCAAGGTCGAACTGGCCGATAACGGCACCCTCTTTCTGGACGAGATCGGAGACATGGCGCCGGACCTGCAAGCCAAATTGTTGCGTCTTCTACAGGACCGTGAATTTCACCGCGTGGGCGGGACGCGACTGGTTCAGGTCAACATCCGGGTCATCGCCGCGACGAACCGCGATCTGTCAAAGGCCGTGAGAGAAGGCAAGTTCCGTGAAGACTTATTTCATCGGTTAAACGTGATCAGTTTTTCCATACCTCCCTTACGAGACCGGCCCGATGAAATTCCTCATTTGGCCGACCTGTTCCTCCGGCGCTATACCAAGGAGATGGGAAAGCCGGGCATGCGGCTGACGGAGGCCGCCCTCGGGGCCATGCACCGGTACCGGTGGCCGGGCAACGTGCGGGAATTGGAGAACGCCGTGGCCCGGGCCGTGGTCCTGTCCACGGACCGTGAAATTGGTCCCGAGCATTTACGTCTCTCTCGCGATCAGGAAGAAGAGCCTCAAGTGCGAGAGGCGAGTGATTTGTCTTACCATGAGGCGATGGAACACTACCGGTACTATCTGATCGAACAAGCCCTGAAACGGGCTCGTGGCAATCAGACCAAAGCCGCGGAAACGCTGGGGCTCCAGCGTTCGTACCTCGCGCGCGTTCTCAAGCAGAAACGGGCGGAAGCGCAGAAAGACGACCAGTAAGGCCGTTTCACGGTTCACCGGGTGGGAAGCGTAAAAAAGAATCGGGTCCCGCTGCCTATTGTGCTTTCCACCCAAATCCGTCCTCGGTGCAGGTCCACCAGGCTTTTCGTAATCGCCAAGCCCAAGCCCGCTCCCCGTGCCTCCGTCGTCCCGCTGTCGCTCCGGTAGAAACGATCGAAGACGTTGGGCACCTCTTCGGGAGCGATGCCACAGCCCGTGTCGGCGACGCACACTTGGATCGTGGAGTCTTGCAACCGCACGAGTGAAATCAAAATGCGACCGGATGAAGGTGTAAATTTTATGGCGTTGTGAATGAGATTCGTCAGGATCTGAAGAATCTTGTCCCGATCTCCCTGTATCGGCGCAAGCTGCGAAGGGGTCTTGGTCTCCAGCACGAGGGATTTTTCCTCCGCCTGGGGGCGTAGATTGTCCAAGGCTTCAGCGGTCACTTCGGCCAGCGAGACGTCGGTCAACCGTAATTCCACATGACCGGCTTCGATACGGGACAAGTCCAGCAGGTCGTTCAGCGTTCGCGTCAATCGGTCGATGTTATATTTGATCCGCGTGAGATACAGGACTTGTCGCTCACGTAAATCCCCAGTCACGCCGGTCAGCATGTTTTCCACGAAGCCTTTTATGGAGGTCAGGGGCGTGCGTATTTCGTGCGACGCAATGGAGACGAAGGCGGATTTGCGTTCATCGAGTTCGCGGAGTCGTTCGTTGGCGACTGCGAGGGAGCGCGTTCGTTCCAGGATCCGGTTTTCCAGGTCCGCGTTCAGTGTGCGGAGTTCCACAACGGTGCGTTCCTGTTCGAGATAGGCTTCTCGAAGCTCTTCGTGCCGGGCATCCACGGAATCCACTTGTTCCTTGAGCAAGGTTTCCCGTTCTTCTACTTTCTTCTTGAGACGATACCAATTCCAGATGAACCAGGAAGCCAAACCCGGGATGAGAGTCCAGAGGCTTGCCTCCAACCAGGACCATTCAGGATGCGCCGACCGGACGTAGACGAAGGCCGGGATGCTCACGCATGCCACGGTCCCGGTCACGACCCATCCACGGGTTTCAGAGAGCGACTGGGCGGGCCAATGGAATTCCCATTCACAGGACTCGTCCCCGTCCGCCATGCATCGGAGGTCCCGGACGCTGGCAAATCCCAGGTGATGAACCTGTTGCGGCACAGCCAGGAGTCCGGCCTTCGATGCCTGGCAGATGACATAGGCGCACCGGTTCCGATAAGGGCCAAATTGTTGGGCTACGTGTTCGGTCAGCGTCATACCCAGGACGGCTGAGCCATTAGTCACGTTGCGTACGCTGAAGCGAAGGGAGTCTTTGGCAAACTTTTCTCCGAAGCGCGGGAACAGTTCGAAGATTTGCGCAACGGAAAACGGCCGCCCCAGGGTTTGAATGACGGGAGAAATGAATTTGTGTTTGCCCATCTCGAATTGAAAGTTGGGATTCCCGGAGATCAGGATGCAGAACTCGCCGAGGTAAACCGCGAATTCATAGGAATAACTGTGCCAGATGTTTTGCAGGAATTCGGGGGTAACGTGGTACGAGGGGTCCTTGATCCGGGCGTTCAGCGAATCGGAGAGGCGCTCGATGGCTTGACGACCGGCGGCTTCCCCGTTTTTCTTGCCGACGACTTCTTCCAGGTATTCGACGTTTGCCTTGATCGTAATTCCGCTCACGTCTCGGATTTTCCGTCCATCCGGGGTCACGCCGAACGGACGAAATTGCATGACGGGTCTTTCCAGGATGGAATGCTTTTTCGAAAGCAGCTTCATGGAGCCACTCGCAAGCGTGCCGGACGCGGATTCCCGGTTTGCCGGAAACTACCCAGTTGCTACGGGCCCGCTCATTGACACGCAATCGTATACAGCTTCCGGTCCTCCAGTCTCAGACAGGCTAACTCGTTTCCCCAGACGCATCCTCCGTCCAGCGCGATCACCTTTTCCTCTATGCACACCCCCAAGGCCGACCAATGCCCGCAAATTACGGTTTCTGTTCGTCGGGTACAGGAAGGCAGGCGAAACCAGGGAGAAAGGCCGGATGGTGCCTGGTCCGGCGGACCTTTGAACGCCAGGTCGATGCGGCCTTCTTGGGTACACATCCGCATTCTGGTCAGGACGTTCGTGATCACGCCAAGTCGCGCAGGGGGCGGGATGGTGTCGGACCAATGGGTCTCCTCACTCCGGTAAATGAAAGGTAAAAGAGTCTGATACCGTTCGGATCTGAGGGCATCCTCTACTTCGCCGGCCAATACCACGGCCTGTTCCACGGACCATTGGGGAAGGATGCCGGCGTGGACCAGCACATAGTCGCCTTCACGATGAATCATGGATTGACAACGAAGCCAATCGAGCAATTCGTCTGCGTCGGGCGCCTCCAGGATTGGTTGCAGCGTGTCCTGTTTCCGGAGCCGCGCGACTCCGCAATGGATCGCCAACACGTGCAAGTCGTGGTTGCCCAGCACGACCACGCAACGTCCTTCGAGACCCTTGATGAAGCGCAGCACTTCCAGGGAATGAGGGCCGCGGTTGACCAAATCGCCGACAAACCACAGCCGGTCCGAAGACGGATCGAATCGAATGCGATCCAACAGTTTTTGGAGAGGGGTCAGGCACCCCTGAATATCGCCGAATGCATACGTGGCCATTGGGTTCCTTTCAACGTATCCTTCTTCAGACCTTAGCCAGAACCCGGGAATGGTGCAAGGAAAATGTGGCCGTGTTCCTTTCACCTTGAATCCTCCTGATGGGGGTAGGTACGATCATACAACCGGTGTTGACAGACAAGAGTGGTGGAAAGGACACCCGAATATGGAACGGATTCTTGAACCGGAAATTATGGACGGCGAAGAGCAGGCCGAGGTCTATGCGACTGCCGATTTCGCGGAAGAAAATCAGGGGTTCGTTGATCAGTTTCTAGCCTTGTATCCCGATCTTCAAGAAGGAACCGTGTTGGATTTGGGCTGTGGCCCGGCGGATATTCCGGTCCGGCTTCTCCGCAGTCGTCCGGGGCTGTGCGTCACCGCGATGGATGCGTCCGGTCCCATGCTGCATTGGGCGAAAGAAGCCGTGCGTCAGGCAGGGCTTGAGGACCGGATCAAACTCATCTGCGTCCGGTTCCAGGACGTGCAGTTGGACGGCCCGGCGGATGCCGTGATCTCCAATAGCCTGGTGCATCACGTGCCCAATGCCTTTCAGTTTTGGTATGCCCTGAAAACCTTAGCCAAGCCCGGGGCACCCGTGCTCATCATGGATTTGTTACGACCCGAGACTCCGGAAGAGGCTCAGGCCCTGGTCGATCAATACGCGGCTGATGAGCCGGAACAACTGCGCCACGATTTTTATCATTCCTTATTGAGCGCCTTCACCGAAGACGAAATCGCGGCCCAGTTGGCGGAAATGAATTTAAGCCGTCTGCTGATCGACGTGCCCGACGACCGGCATTGGCTCGTGTCCGGCCGCGTGTATTAGCGGCCCTTATCAATTTTACCCAACTCGTTGCCTGTCATTCTGTAAGCAGAATCACAGGACGTTAATTGACAGCGTTTTTTGTGATGTGTATTATACGCATAATGAAAAGCGCAGACCTCATTCGGAAATTAAAACAGAATGGTTGGGTGCTACGGAATACGCGGGGGAGCCACTACCAGTTCATGCATCCCAAGAAGTCAGGACGGGTCACGGTCAAGCATCCGGCCAAAGATATTCCGATGGGAACGCTACGCAACATCTACCGACAAGCCCAATGGAAGTGGGAGGACCGCTGATGCGATACCCGATTGTAATCCACAAAGACAGAAAGAGCGGGTACGGGGTTACTGTGCCTGATCTGCCAGGTTGCTTTTCGGCTGGGGATACACTTGAGGAAGCCATTGACTCGGTGCATGAGGCCATTGCGTGCCACCTTGAGGGCCTGCTGATGGACGGTGAGCCGATCCCCGAACAAAAGCCGCTTGAAGCGCACCAAGCCAGCAAGGACTATCGAAATGGGATCTGGGCACTCGCCGACATCGACATCTCGAAGCTGTCGAGCAAGGCCAAGCGGGTCAACATCACGGTGCCGGCACGGGTACTGGCGATTGTGGATCAAGCCGCAACTCAGGAAGGGGACACGCGGTCGGGGTTGCTTGCACGAGCGGCGTTGAGCTACGTGGAGCGGCGGTCGATAGGTGGTCAATAGTGCCGCTCACGAGGCAAGAACATGGTCCCTGACCCATGAGAGGGAAGAAATTGGTTCGTTGCGTGTCGTAACGCCGCATCGAGCCAGCCAGGACCTTGACTGACTGAAGACGGGCTGGGTAAGGTGGGATTCCCCGGCTGGGGGATCGTCTAGGGGCAAGACAACAGATTTTGGATCTGTGAACCCAGGTTCGATTCCTGGTCCCCCAGCCATTTTTTTCGTCTGAGGATCGTTACTTCGTACCGATAATCGTGCTGCGCTTCGTCGCGTCTTCCGAATCCCCATTGCAGGTCGTGACGCTCGTCGCGCCCACCGGTGCGGTGGTGCAGATGGTGCCGTCACTGTAAGTGTCCACTTGCACGTTGCCGAAATTCTGGTGGACGCCGGTCACGCCGTCGTTCCATTGGGAAACCCCCGTATCACTGTTGATAGACACGCTGGTCCCACCCAGACCTGGCTCCTTGCTGCTGGAAACACTGGTATTGCCGAATGAGTTCGTTATGCTTGTGCTTCCATCATTGAAGTTGTGTACTGTGTTCCCGCCAAACGTCGAACTGACCCCCGAACGACCATCGGTGCAATTCGTGAACGCATTATTTCCAAACTTCGTGGTCGTGCAGGCCGCGTCAACCTGCGGGATGGTCACGAACATCGAGAAGAGGATGATCGGGACGGCTAGTGCGTGTATCATGGCAACTCTCCTTTCGGGTCATCCGGTGAAAACAAAAGTGCCCTTCGAGAATATCTTACCACTCGAAGGGCAACAGATCATGTAGCCGCATTTGCCCGGAAACAAGGTCGCTGTTTGAGCGATGACCCCATTTGCTTCCCTCGCTACGAAAAAGTATAGGCTCGGAGACTCACCATTGCAACCCGCATAATCCTTGATGACTTCCACCTTGTGAGGCTTTATCATAGAAGGCAAGGCCATCGTCACATTGGATGAAGGAGTTGGAAAGTGAGCAATTCACATCGCATGACGTATCGGGGAGCCGGGGTCGATACCGGCGGGGTCGAGCAATCCCTGGCCGACATTACAGAACAGCTTCGCCAGACGTGGACCGTCCCCAAGGGACAAACCGGCAGCGTCCGTCTGGACTTCGGGTTGTTCGCCAACGTCATCGAGATCGGCAACAACAAGGGCATCGCGATGACCACGGACGGCGTGGGGTCCAAGGTCCTGATTGCCCAGCGCATGGGCAAATACGACACCATCGGCATTGATTGCATTGCCATGAACGTCAATGACCTGCTCTGCGTCGGGGCGACCCCGCTGGCCATGGTGGACTACATCGCGGTGCAGGCGCTCGATCCGGGCTGCCTGGGGGAACTGGCTAAAGGCTTGACCGAGGGGGCCCTGCGCGCCGGCATCTCCATCCCGGGCGGAGAAATCGCGCAAATCAAGGATGTCATCAAGAGCGAGACGGGCAAAGACGGCGAAGGCTTCGATTTGACGGGGTCGGCCATCGGGATTGTGGATTTGGACAGGATCATTGTGGGGGAACGTGTTTGCGCGGGCGATGCGATCATCGGCATCGAGAGCAACGGGGTGCACAGCAACGGGCTCACCCTGGCACGAAAAGCGATCGGAAACGACGTGTCCTTATATGAAAAATCGTTCCCCGAAATCGGCCGGTCCCTGGGGGAAGAATTACTCCGGCCGACGCATATCTACACACAGGAAGTCCTGCCGCTCCTCGATCCGGAACAGGACATTGACGTCAAGGCCCTGGCTCACATTACCGGCGACGGGCTCCTGAACCTGAGCCGCGTCCTTTCCCGGGTCACGTTTGTGATCGATACGCTACCCACGCGTCCTCCAGTCTTCTCCATCATTCAAAAACTGGGCGGAATCGCCGACCCGGAAATGTTCGAGGTGTTCAACATGGGCATCGGCTTCTGTCTGGTGGTCCCGGAAAACCAAGCCGACCGGACGCTTGAGCTGGTTGGCAGGTTTGGGAAAAAGGCTTACCGGCTCGGGCGCGTCACCGACCGGGACCCCGAGGATTGGGAAGTCGTGATCCAACCCCCCGATGTGCGACTCCGCGGGAAAGGGAAATCCTTCTCTTCATTTTAGAGAATCGTCAATGACGCTCCGTCCGGGCCCCTGCAGTTGCAAATGACCCTCACTCAATGACGTCGCCTTCAACGAACCGATCTATCACTAGCCCTCAGAATGCCCACGTGAAGCGATGGACGGCATTGCAGGACGCCCGCGGGATTGAACGGTTTCAACAATGCCTCGTCGTGGGGAGAACGGTCGTTGGGGAAACCCTCGCGCAGCGCCCCGCGCAGTGCCTTGAACTCATCCACCGAGCTCGGACATCCGTGCCTTTCCCGATTCCGTCCCACGTCAAAGCCTATGCCCTAACCACTCCGCTTTTCGAGAAGATCGATCTCTTCGGCACGGGGGCTCCGGTCCTGGTCTGCCAAGTGCCTCCCTTTCCCTCCGCAGACTTGGGAACTCGACCGCGGGGCCTCGAAATCCTGTGCCCCTTGGGAGATCCGGCGAACGTGGGAGCCTTGATCCGGACGGCGGCGGCCATGGGTGCCGAACGGGTCATCCTGCTCAAGGAGTCGGCCCATCCCTATCATCCCAAAGCCATCCGGGCGGCCAGCGGCATGACGTTCACGGTATCCCTGGTGCAAGGTCCTTCGATCAGGGATCTGCCTGAAACGGCCACATGGGTAACCCTGGATACGGAGGGTGAGAGTCTGCCCGCGTTTCAATGGCCAAAAGATATTCGACTGTTGGTCGGAGAAGAAGGGCCCGGCCTGCCGCCTCTCCCCTCCGGCACACGGCTCGCCGTCCCCATGACGGACTCGGTCGAATCCCTCAACGCCGTCGTCGCCGCGGGCATGGCGCTCTATGCCTATCGGGTGCAGCATCCCTTGACAAACCGTGGCCTTCGCAGCTAAGGCCTATGGCTTGGCCGCATCGGTAAGGCTCGCCCACAATGGTGCGAGGACCATTGTGGCTAACAAGGAGGAATCACATGCCAGTCAACGTGCTTCGTAAAGATATCGCCAAGGGAGAAAAACCGCCGGGTTGGGTTTCCGCCCGTGAACAGGACGCTGAGTCCGCGGAAGACAAAATGAAAGAAGCCGACCTGGCTGTAGAAGAACAACAAAAATTGTGGGAATCGGAAGAAATTGGCATCGTGCGCTGGTCCGGTGAGGAAGGACAGCGTTTCAGTGATCCCGAGTAGAGATTCTATCTGTCATTTGTATGTTGCTTTCATCGGGAATCCAGGATTAGAGGTTTGATGAAGCAATTCTTGGAGAGGTGACACAGAGTGAAGAGCGCCACGTCGAAAACACTATTTGCACGCGCACAAACATATATTCCCGGCGGGGTGAACAGCCCGGTCCGCGCGTTCCGGTCGGTCGGCGGCCATCCGCTATTCATCACGCGCGCGCAGGGTGCCACGGTGACTGACGCGGACGGCAACACGTACCTCGATTACGTGGCCTCGTGGGGGCCCATGATCCTGGGGCATGCTCATCCGGGAGTGGTGCGGGCCATTCAGCGGGCTGCTGCTGCCGGGACCAGCTACGGCGCGCCGACCGCACAGGAACTGGAATTGGCCCGGATGATTTGCGAGGCCTTCCCATCCGTCGAAAAGGTTCGACTCGTGAGTTCCGGCACGGAAGCCGTGATGAGCGCCATCCGGGTGGCGCGGGGCTTCACCAAACGGGATGCCATCCTCAAATTCGAAGGGTGTTACCACGGCCACGCCGATCATCTGCTGGTGAAGGCGGGGTCCGGGGCTGCGACCCTGGGTCTGCCCGACAGCCCGGGCGTGCCCAAGGCCGCGGCGAGTCAGACGCTCACCGCGCCCTATAATGACATCGAGTCGGTCAGGAGCCTGGTGCGGAAACATTGGCGGGACCTGGCCTGCATCATCGTCGAGCCGGTCGCGGGCAACATGGGTGTCGTGTTGCCGCAACCGGACTTTCTCCGGCAACTACGCACGCTTACCAGAAAACACGGCATTCTCCTGATCTTCGACGAAGTGATTTCCGGATTTCGCGTGGCTTATGGAGGAGCGCAAACCCTGTACGGGATCACCCCCGATCTCACGTGCCTGGGAAAAATCATCGGGGGCGGGCTGCCCGTTGGCGCCTACGGCGGGTCACACGCGGTCATGGATCTGGTAGCGCCGGCAGGTCCCGTGTACCAGGCCGGGACCCTGTCCGGGAATCCCTTAGCCGTGACCGCGGGGATCGAAACGCTGAAACGACTCAAGGCCTCCGGCGTATACGAAAAATTGGAACGGCGCGGCAACCAGTTGGCGCAAGGCCTGGCGAAGGCCGCAAAACGGGCCAACGTCCCTTTTTATCAAACACGGGTCGGTTCCCTGCTGGGCGGATTCTTTGCGGAAGGCCCGGTGGTGGATTACCAGTCAGCCAAGAAATCCGATACGGCCCGATACGCCAAGTTCTTCCACCACACGTTGAAACGCGGGTCCTACTTCGCCCCCTCCCAATTCGAAGCCGCCTTCGTCTCCACCGCGCACACCGCGGCAGACATCGAACAGACCGTCAAGGCGGTTCACGAGGCGTTCAAGCGGTTGTAGAGTCACCGATCACAGGGGAAGGAAGAAACAGTCTGGAGGATTCGACCCGCCACCCGGCTTGCCCGATCGACTATGTTTCTTCAGGTGGCAGAAGCGGTTCGAGCAGGGCGATCAACTTTGGCAAATCTTCTCGCACGGTTTGCCACACAATATCAAGGTTTATCCTGAAATACGCATGCACGAGACGATTGCGCATTGCGATGATTTCTTCCCATGGAATGGTCGGCAACTGCTCGCGAGTGGTTTTGGTTATCCGGGTTCCGGCTTCGCCGACGATTTCGACATCTTTAACTAGTGACAAGACCAACTGGCGGTCTGTGTCCAAGTCGCCACGAGTTCGACCGCGTGCGAACGACACAGCCTCGCGTGCGGCTTCAAGCATGTGGCGTATACGAATTTCGTCATCCTTGCGCATAATGAACTTCTGCCGTATCCAGTACGTCTTGGCGGAAATAAGGGCTCAGATCCTCTGGAGTTCGCAGGTCTACTTTCCGCCCGCCGAACAGACCTGACAATTTGGACTCCATGCTGGCCACGCCTAACAGTCCGGGAATGCGACCTGACTCGAACTCGATCAGCACATCAATATCGCTCTCCGGTCCAAAGTCGTCCCGCAGGGCTGAACCGAAAATAGCGAGCCTCACGATACCGTTCGCACGGCAGAACGCGGCCAATTCACTCTTGGAGATGGATATTTTGCGATTCATTGTTTCGCCTCCACCACTTGCCCGCTCGCGATTTTTGTATGTCGTCACGCCGCATAGATGACCTCGGCGGAGTCTAGAGTCGCCTTGCGGCGGATGTAGTTGCGGCTTTGTTCGACTCCGACGCGTTCGATCAGATCCACCTGCCGGCCCAGCATCCGGCTCAACTCTTCCTCCATGCGGTCTAGATCGAACAGGGTATGTCGGGCTTCTTCTTCAAAACGTGCCAATACGTCCACGTCGCTGTCGGGGCCGAAATCGTCCCTCAGCACGGAACCGAACAAAGCCAATTCCGTCACCTGCCACCGTTTACAAAAGGCGGCGATCTCGTCTCGCGGTATGGCGATATTCACGTTCATGCCTGAAAGGCCCGGTCTGCGTCGAGTTCGAATCCAGCGATCTTTAGTTCTTGAAAAAGCTTTTGCTTCCAACCATCAAAGTCATCCAATGGAATGTACACAACCCCAGCATAATCAGATGGTATCTCCACGTCTCCCTTGGTCAGGGCGCAGACACCCTTTCGACCAAGCCGTCCGATGAAAAACCCCAATTCGAAAATCACGTTCTGTCTTGCGCGCGGCTTGAGACTATTTTTGTCGCCCTGAAGGGAACCGGCATCGTCAGGTGTCAGCAAAGTTACGGCGAACCCCACATCCGCATAGTCCTCGAACTTCTCGATAATTGTGCGGCCCTCATTCGGTTGTTCGTGAAGTATCACGGGCTTGAGACCCAGTTTTTCCAGGAATCTCGCCACTCGCTCTCTGGTGCCTTCATCTCTGCCGTGAATGACAAAGACTTTATTTGAACTTGGCGAGTCGTTCTTTTGGGCGCCAGAAGATTTTAACGTCTGCTTTCCGTCTTTCTGTTTTTTCCCTGTGGTCCTAGAAGACATTATCTGATTTTCATCTTCCCAATACTCCTCGACCTTTTTAATCATCGATTCTAGGAATGATGCCGCTAATTCCAATCCCCTTACGTAGGCTTCTTGGCACACAGAAGGGATCAATAACATGTCAAGGAACACATCATCAGGAGTGTCCCATGTCTGTGTTGGATCATAACTGATATTGTTGAACCGATGAATCTGGGCTGAATCGTCCCCAAAGGCATTGCTGATGGCGAGCTCTGTATCTATTTTCCACCCTTCAAACTGTGGTGAATCATAAGATAGTTGCTTCAGTTTAGGTATCTCGTCCAGCACTTTCTGTAGACGCGCTATTGCCTTGGACTTGGGTGGTCGCACCATCGGTCCACCTCGATCATCTTTAGGCTCTCAATGCCTTCATCACCGACTATCCTGACCGTGAGCGCTGCAACTTGTCCACGGACGGGAGCCGCTCCCGCCGGGTTTATTCGTCATCATCGTCGTCATCCTCATCCTCGGCTTCCAGGGCGGCTTGGCGCATCTGTTCTTCCATGGCGTTGTGAATCAGCATCCGGATGAACATCGAGATCACGGACCCTTTTTCCAACGTCCCGCCGGGTGGGACCGCGATCCGGCCTTCTTCCACCATCTTGTCCAACCACTTTTTCTGGTCGGGCGTCACGTGGAGCGGAATTTCAATGAGCGGAATCTTTCCAAACATATCCATGACACATCCCTCCTTATTCAAGGAAAACGCGATACTCTAAAAATGAAGCCCACGGTGGCGTTGGCGCAAGGGAAGTAGCAAAACTGTACCAGCCCAGTCTCATGTTAGCTTGGCGTACCGGCACATTTCTTACTGCTTTTCAAATCTCTCAATAAATCGAGACGATTATTCGCACTTTCAATCGCTGCGCTTTTTTCCAGGGAGTTGCCAATGCCCAAATCACCTAATATTGCCAACACATCTTTTCCGCTGAACTCACTTTCCTTATTCACATGGTCGATGAAGCCACGCACTTTTGCCATTTCTAGGTCAATTTCTCGGCACGTCATGGTTTCTTTTTCGTAAGCCGTTAATTGACCTTGACGACCATAGTGTTTTGTCGCGCAACCTTGTAAAGCGACAAATATGAGAATAGCTACAAGAGTATAAATTTTCATAACTTCTCCTTCTGAAAGTCTTGACTGGGGAGACAACCTGATGCCCAGACAATACCAATCACCGTGTCAACTTTTTTGCGCGAGCACGTCGGTCATGCCGTACAGGCCCGGGGGCTGATTGACAATCCATTCCGCGGCACGCAGGGCGCCGTACGCGAACGGGTCGCGATTGTGGGCGCGGTGCGTGATCTCGATGCGTTCTCCGGGTCCGGCATAGAGCACGGTATGGTCGCCCACGATGTCTCCGGCCCTCACGGTCTGTATGCCGATTTCGTTCTTTGTGCGTTCCCCGATGAGGCCGTGACGAGCATAGACGCCTGCATCCTGCAGGTCCCAGTCTTTGGCCGCGGCCAGGACTTCGGCGAGTTTCAGCGCGGTGCCGCTCGGCGCGTCTTTCTTCTTGTTGTGATGAGCATCGATGATTTCCAGGTCATAGCCATCGCCGAGTGCCTGGGCCACCTTTCCGATCATCTGGAGCAGTACCGTAATCCCCACGCTCATGTTGGGCGCCTGAACGCAGGGGATCGACTCCGCGTGTCGGCGGAGTTGGTTCATTTCATCGGGAGACAACCCCGTGGTGCCGATGACCATGGCTCGTTTGTGTTGGACGGCTTGTTCGACGTGGTGCAGCGTGGCGGCCGGTGCGGTGAAATCGATGACCACGTCGCTCAGGGTCAGGGCCAGCGCGAGATCGTCCGTCAACGAAACGCTGAGCGACCCGCAGCCGGCCACCTCCCCGGCGTCTTTGCCCAAGGCCGGGTGTCCTGGCGCTTCCGTGGCGCCGGCCAGTCGCAGGCGGGATGATTCATGGACGAGAGCAACCAGGCGTTTGCCCATTCGTCCGGCGGCGCCGGTGACCGTGACGTTGATCGGGGAACTCATAACGCAATCTGGTGAGGTTCAGGGAGCCTGCATGCTCGGATTGGACCCGGGCAACTACGAGATCCTTCGCAAGGCCCGTTCGCTTCGCTCAGGGCAAGCTCAGGATGACAACTCTCGGGAGACCTGTACGCGTCGGTGGTATGAAGGATGGCGGCGTTGAGAAGCATGAGAAACCCGGAAGCCGTCATGGTGTCAGATCAACCCGGTCTCTTTCATGACCTGCCGGAGCCGTTCACGGTTGTCCGGCGACATCGGCGTGAGCGGAAGCCGGAGTTCGGGTCCGATTTTGTTCATCATGGCCAGGGCTTCTTTGACCGGAATGGGGTTAGTCTCATAGAACAGGGCGCTGAACAACGACGCCAGTTTGAAATGAGTGACGCGCGCCTCGGCGAAGTTTCCGGCCAGGGCGGCGTTCACCAGGGCGGCCATGTCTTTCGGCGCCACGTTGGCGGTCACCGTAATCACGCCCTTGGCCCCCAGCGCCATCATCGCCAGCGTCAGGGAATCGTCGCCGGAGAGCACGGTGAAATCGTCGCCGCATAGGTGAATGATGTCGGAGACCTGCCCCAACGACCCGCTGCCTTCCTTGATCCCCGCCACGGTGTCGAGTTTGGCGAGACGCGCAATGGTGGCCGGGGTCATGTTCACGCTGGTGCGGCCCGGTATGTTGTAGAGGATCAGGGGCAGATCCACGGCCTTGGCCACGGCCGCATAGTGTTGATACAGGCCTTCTTGCGTGGGCTTGTTGTAATAGGGCGTGATGAGGAGGGCGCCGTCCGCGCCGGCCCGTTTGGCGTGGGCGGTAAAGGCAATTGCCTCGTCCGTGGCGTTCGAGCCGGTACCGGCAATCACCGGGACCCGCCGGTTCACGACTTCCACGGTAAACGCCACGACGTGCTCGTGTTCTTCGTGCGAAAGCGTGGCGGATTCCCCCGTGGTCCCGCAGGGCACGATGCCGTGCGTGCCGTTGGCGATTTGAAACTCGATCAACTCGCGATACGCGGTTTCGTCGAATGCGCCGTTCTTCAACGGGGTGACGATGGCGACTAGGGATCCTGAAAACATCGTGTGGCCTTTGATTGCAAATATGTCGGACTAACGGTGCCGGACGGGTTGCGTCCGCGCCTACGCCTTGGTCTCAAGAAACCCGGGGATCCGTTCCCCGCGCACGAGATCGTCGAACGTCTCGCGGTCCCGGATCACGAAATGTTCCCCGCCCTTTACCAGGATCTCCGGCACACGGGGTCTCGAATTATAATTGGACGCCATGGTAAACCCATAGGCTCCAGCGGACATTACCGCCAGAAGATCCCCGCCCTTCACCGCGGGAAGGGTCCGGCCCTGCGCGAGAAAATCCCCGGACTCGCACACGGGCCCCACCACGTCGAACACCGCTTCCGAGGCATTCGGAACCTGACGAACCGGCAGGATGTCGTGATGGGCCTGGTACAGGCTGGGTCTCAGCAAATCGTTCATCGCCGCGTCCACGATGGCGAACGTTTTCGTGCCGGTCTCCTTGATGTAGAGGACGTGCGTCAACATCACGCCGGCGTTTCCCGCAATCACGCGGCCGGGTTCCATGATGATCTCACACTGCGACGCTTTCAAGAGCGGCATGGTGGCTTCGGCGTACTCCGTGGGAAGCGGCGGCGTTTCGTCGGAATACGTAATGCCGAGTCCCCCGCCAATGTTGAGATACCGGATCGGAATGCCCCGGCTTTTCAAGGTCTCGATCAGTCCCACCACCCTTTTCAGGGAGTCGACGAAGGGACTGACCTGCGTCAGTTGAGAGCCAATGTGCGCGTGCACCCCGATGACCTCGACGTTGGGGAGCGCCGCCGCAGTCGTGAATTCTTCCAACGCCCGGTCCGCGCCGATACCGAATTTACTCTTTTTCAGCCCCGTCGTGATATAGGGATGAGTCTGGGGGTCGATGTCCGGATTGACCCGCAACGCCACGCGCGCGCGCAGGCCTTTCCCCCTCGCCACGTCATTGATGGCCTGGAGTTCCGCGGCGGATTCCACGTTGAACAACAGGATGTCGGAGTCCAGGGCATAGGCAATTTCCTCCGGACTCTTGCCCACCCCGGCGAACACGATCTTGTCCGGTGGAATGCCGGCCTGCAACGCGCGAAACAATTCACCGCCCGATACGATGTCGGCCCCGCTGCCGAGTGACGCCATAAGCCGGAGAATGGCCAGGTTGGAATTGGCCTTCATGGCGAACGCGATGAGATGAGGGACCGCCGCGAAGGCCTGGTCAAAGGCTTGGAAATGGCGGGTCAGCGTCGCATGACTGTAGATATAGCAGGGTGTGCCCTGTTCCTTCGCCAGGCGTTCGAGCGGGACGTCTTCACAGAAGAGCGCATCATTGTGATAGTGAAAATCATGCATCTTGCGGCAACTCGTCAAACAGTTCGGGGTCGAGCAGCGTCAACCCTTCGAGGGCCGAATGAAACGCGTCTTTCAATTTCCGATAGCGCAGTTTCGCGTAAGGCGCGACCGCCTTGAGCACGTCCTGATCCAGGAGCATCCGGATTGCCTTGGGGGTGGCCTGCCGGAGATGCTCGAAGTTGACGACGATGTCCATCCTGGCTTGTTGCGCGGCGTCCTTGATGCGGTTCAGGAGTTCCCTGGCGTTCAGATGATCCAGCGTGCCCTCCAGGTCGATGAACAACGCCACGGATGCATCGTGGCGCCGGCCCTTGATGTTCAGGAACAACTCGTGCGGCTTCGCGGGTACCTTGATCTTGTGCAGGGCGTTGGGAATGAGTTGTCCGGTATCCAGCGAGGGCAGCTTCGCCTGGAGATTTTTAAGCACGGCCGCAATGGGAGAGAGTTTCCCTTGTGGACAGGATCGCTTGACCAGCTTGCGAAATTCGTAATTCATTTCGATGCGGGGGATCAGGCGCTGGCTGGTATGCCGGAGTCGATGCCAAATGGATCTCAACGAATAGAACTCATGGTTGACCCAGAAGAAGCCTTCCTGCAGTTGTTCCGGTGTCATCCGTTTTGGGCGGAACACCACGTGCTTCCCGTCGTACTTCGCCCAGTCCCGGTCGAAGATGCGGCCTTCGCGGGTATACCGTTCATACAGGGCGGTGCCGGGCAGGGGCGTCAGGACGTTGAAATACGCCAGCTCCACGCGATTGCGGATGAGAAAGTTCAGCGTGGATTCGAACACGGATTCATCATCGTTATCGAACCCGAACACCATGCCCGGGTTCACCATGATGCCGTGGTCGTGAAACATCTTGATCTGGTCTTCGAATTTTCTGACCTGGTTGAAGCCCTTGTTGGTTTCGGCCAGGGAATTCTCGGAGATCGACTCCATGCCCACGAACACCGAGATGCAGCCGCTGTCCGCCGCCAACTTGACCATCTCCGGATCGTCTCCCAAAAACAGCGTGGATTGGCACCCCCATTTGATGTTCAGGGATTTCATGGCCTGCCATAACTCCCGGCAATACGCACGGTGACTGTTGTGCAGGTCGTCCACGAAGGCCACGATCGACCCTTCTTCGAGCCCCACCCAGACTTTCGCGGCGATGGTCATGGCTTCCCGCAACGTTCCCGTTGCCATGCGCTCGACCAACTCGGCTCGAATCCATTCTTTGACGTTCCTGATTTCTTCGATGACTTCCGGCACCGGCCGCCGTCTGGTGGTTTTCCCGTTGAAGGGCGACACGCTGCAAAACTCGCAATCGAAATGGCAGCCGCGCGTCGTGAACGTGCAATGCCGTGTCATGTAGGAATCCGGGCTGAGGAGCTGGATCCTCGGGGCACGGTAGTTGTCCAGCGCGGGAAATTGCTCCATCCGGTAGATACGTTTCATCTGCCCGGCCTCGAAGTCCGCGATGGTTTGCGGCCACAGGTCTTCGGCTTCCCCGCATACGATGGCGTCGCAATATTGCAGGGCTTCCTCGGGACAATAGGTGGGGTGGACGCCGCCAAGGACGACGGTCTTGCCGCGTTTGCGAAATTCCGTGGCGAGTTCATAGGCCCGCGGGGCGTAGCAGGTCATCACGGAGATACCCACCAGGTCGCAGGGTTGGTCGAGGTCGATCTCCTGGACCGCCTCATCCACGAGTTGCACGTCCCAGTCGGGCGGGGTGTACGCGGCGATGACGGGCAAACTGAGTTTGGGAAACCAGATGGAGCGTCGCTCGCTCGCGGTCATGCGATACGGATTGTTTCTGGGGTAGGGATCGAGGAGAAGTAACGTCCGGGCTGTATCGCGTCCTGCGTGTTCGTCCATGAAACGATCTCCCTTACTCTAGCGTCGAGCCAACAGGTTGAGAATTGTCGAAACTTATCTGAATCACGTGGCTCCACTCAAGGCCGGTTATTGGTTTCCCACGGGTTGAAGAGGGGGCAGGACGACTTCCGGCTCCTCCGTGGAGGGTGCCTCGGGAGTCGTACGCTGTTCTTCGGCTTGTCGTTGGGCCCGGATCTTGGCTTCGATCCCGATATCTTCTGGAGCGATTGGGGCGTCCATCACCCCGCAGCCTGCTGCAAACGAAAACAACATGGCCGAAACGAGAATTCGAAGAAGAGCGGGGCGCGCAGAATGGGACACCATCATCAGGCTTTCTTGGCGAGACGTGCTTCCCATGCGTTTATCTGCCGGGTCACCTGTTTTCGGGAGGTGCCTCCGGTTTGGGCTTTCCGGTCAACGGCCCCTTCGAGGGTCAGAAACCGTAGCGCGTCCTTGGAAAAATGCGGGGACGCAACCTTGAGATCGGCCAACGAAAGGTCCTGCCAATCCTTCCGGCGCTCCAAACAGTATCGCACCAATTGACCGATGATACCATGGGCTTCCCGAAAGGGGATGCCCTTGTTCACCAGGTAATCGGCCAACTCGGTGGCCAGGAGAAACCCCGACCCCACAGATCCCGACAGTACGTCATGGCGGACGCGAAGCCACCGGATCAGCTCGGCGTAAATCACCAGCGACTCTAGCACAGTTCCCATGGCGTCAAAAAGAGGCTCCTTATCTTCTTGCAGGTCCCGATTGTAACTCAGAGGGAGCCCCTTGAGGGTCGTCATGATCGAGAGAAGATGACCGTAAACCCGGCCGGTTTTGCCGCGGACCAGTTCGGGCACGTCGGGGTTCTTTTTCTGGGGCAGCATGCTGCTGCCGGTGCAAAAGCCGTCCGGCAGTTCCACAAAGGAAAATTCAGACGACGCCCACAGGACAAGTTCTTCGCTCAACCGGGACAGGTGCATCATGATGATGGCCAGCACCCCGAGCGTTTCCGCCACGTAATCCCGGTCCGAGACCGCGTCCAGGCTGTTGCGGGTCAGCGCGGGGAACTCCAGCAGCTTCGCGGTGAAAGCCCGGTCAATCGGATAGTTGTTGCCGGCCAGGGCGCCCGAACCCAGGGGCATGACGTTGACGCGTTTCAGGGCGTCCCGCACGCGGGCGTTGTCGCGTTCCAGCATTTCCACGTACGCCAGAAAGTGATGGGCCAGCGAGACGGGCTGGGCGCGTTGAAGATGGGTGTACCCGGGAATGATCACGTCGAGGTTCTCCCTGGCCCGCCCAACGAACGCCCGTTGCAAATCCTGAATGCGCGACTCCAACGTTCGAAGGTGGTCTCGCAGGTAAAGACGAAGATCCAGGGTTACCTGATCGTTCCGGCTCCGGCCGGTATGGAGTTTGCCGCCGACCGGGCCCACAAGTTCCGTCAACCGGCGCTCCACCGCCATGTGTATGTCTTCATCCGAATCCGAGAACGGAAACCGGTTTTCACGAAGCTCGTCTCGAACCAGTTCAAGCCCGCGCACCAGGGCGCGACGTTCCGTCCGGGTCAGGATCTTGGCTTTTTCCAGGGCCTGACAATGGGCGAGGCTGCCCAGGATGTCGTATTCGAACAAATGTCGATCAAACGGCAGCGAGGACGTAAAACGTTCGACCAATGCATGCGTCGGTTCGGTGAATCGGCCGGTCCAGGCTTTTGCAGGCGCGCCCTTTTTGCCTGGGGGCCGCGGGTTGGAACTCGTAGGGACAACCCCCCGTGGTTGTCCTTTGCCCTTGCCCGAGTTCATTTCGATCGCGGCCCCTTTCGTCGGACCGTGGCCCGTGTTCGCGATGTCCCCCGGGATTTGATGATCGCCAGGCGCAAGGCATTGAGCCGGATAAACCCTTGGGCATCCTGCTGGCGATACCCCTCGTCCTCTTCGAAGGTCGCGAGGTCTTCCCGGTAGAGCGACGACTCGGACCGCCGGCCCGTGACCGTGCAATTCCCCTTGTACAATTTGATCCGGACCGTGCCGTTCACTCCGCGTTGGGCTTCATCCATGAGTTTCTGCAGCATCACGCGTTCGGGAGCGAACCAATAGCCGTAATACACGAGTTCCGCGTAGCGTGCAATCAAGCCGTCGCGCAGGTGAAGCACTTCCCGGTCCATGGTCAAGGATTCGATGCCGCGGTGCGCCACGTGCAGGATCGTACCGCCGGGCGTTTCATAGACCCCGCGAGACTTGATGCCTACGTAGCGGTTTTCCACCAGGTCCACCCGTCCGATGCCATGCTGCCCTCCGAGCCGGTTGAGGAGATCGAGAAGGTTGGCCGGGGACAGGCGCCGGCCGTTCACCGCGACCGGGTCTCCGCGCTCGAACGCGATTTCAATCTGGCGGGACCTGCCCGGCGCGCGTTCCGGGGAAACTGTCATCTGAAAAATGGATTCGGGCGGGGCTTTCCAGGGGTCTTCGAGGATTCCGCCTTCGTAACTCACGTGAAACAGGTTCAGGTCCATGCTGTAGGGTTTGGCCTTGGTGGCGGTGACGGGGATTCCGTGTTTGCGGGCGTACCGGATCAACTCACTACGGGACTGCAACGACCATTCCCGCCAGGGCGCGATGATCGCGATATCGGGATTGATGGCCGTATACGTGAGTTCGAACCGGACCTGGTCGTTTCCTTTTCCCGTGGCGCCATGACTCACGGCCTGGGCTTTTTCCTGTTGCGCGATTTCGATCTGGCGCCGGGCGATCAGCGGCCGCGCGATCGCGGTGCCCAACAAATAACAGCCCTCGTACACGGCATTGGCCCGGAGCATGGGAAAGACGTAATCCTTGACGAACGTTTCCCGGAGATCCTCCACGTAGACCTTCGCGGCTCCCACGGTCAGGGCCTTCTGCTTGATGGCGCGGAGGTCTTCGCCTTGACCCAGGTCAGCGCAAAACGCGATGACGTCGGCCTGATATTCCGTCCGGAGCCATTGCAGGATGACCGAGGTATCGAGCCCGCCGGAATAGGCCAGCACGACTTTATTGATTGCCCGTGGTGAGCGAGTCGGCATCGTGGGTACAGGTCGTGAGGGTCTCAGGGCCAGGGCCGCCCCAGCCACTCCGTTAAGATCGCTTTTTGAACGTGCAGGCGGTTTTCCGCCTGCCGGAGGACTACGGACTGCGGGCCATCCAGCACCGCCGCGGTAATTTCTTCACCCCGGTGAGCCGGCAGACAATGCAACACGATCGCCGAGGGTTTGGCCCGGCGGAGCAGGTCTTCATTCAACTGATAAGGAGTCAGAACCTTCACTCGTTCGGCTTGTTCCTGCTCCTGTCCCATACTCGTCCAGACGTCCGTATAGAGCGCATCGGCGTTCTCCGCGGCCTCACCGGGGTCATGCACGATCTCGATAGTCGCGCCCGTGCGGCCGGCTTCCTCGCGGCTGTGTTCGACGATGCCGGGATCTGGTTGGTATTCCGGCGGGCATCCGATCACGACGTGCATGCCCACTTTCGCTCCGGCTTCGATCAATGAATTCGCCACGTTGTTCCCGTCCCCCACGTATGCGAGTTTGAGACCGTGGAACGCGTCTTCGGTGAAAGATTCTTTGACTTCCATGAGAGTGAACAGGTCGGCCAGGGCCTGGCAGGGGTGACACAGGTCCGTCAACCCGTTGATGACCGGAACGGTGGCATGGCGGGCCCATTCCTCCAACGTGGATTGCTCGAACGTGCGGATGACGAGCCCGTCGAGGTACCGGGAGAGCACGAGGGCCGTATCGCCGAGGCTTTCGCCCCGGCTGAGTTGGATGGTATCCGACGGCAGGAACAAGGCCTGTCCACCCAATTGATGCATGCCCGCTTCAAAGGAAACCCGCGTGCGGGTCGAAGGTTTCTCGAAGAGCAGGCCCAAGGTCAATCCCGAGAGCCATTGAGAAGCCGGACCGGACCGCGGAGTCGCCTTCAGTTCACGGGTAATGCGAAACAGGCGGAAGATCTGACTGCCGGAAACGTCGGAGACCGCCAGCAAGTCTTTCGTAGCGCCAGACGGGACGGCACGGGGGCCGTCCCCTACAGCGCCGGGGTCGGGAATGGAACGTCCTAACAGGGTCATGACTCGAATTCCAATCGGTGTGCGTGCAACAACTGCCCTGCCTCTCTTCAAGAATGCGGAAGCGACTCGAGTCGTTTCTGCAACACACCCAACAATACGTCCACCAGCCGATCGATTTCGTCATCGGTCACGATCAACGGCGGCACAAAGCGGAGCACGTTGCCCATTGTGCAATTGATCAACATGCGCCGCGCCAGACAGTCCCGGACCACCGTTTGCCCGTCGATGGATAGCTCCATGCCTTGCAGGAGACCCAGGCCGCGAACCGCGGTGACCGCGGACGACCGGTTCTGCAAGGATAGGAGTTCTTGGTGCAGGTAGGCCCCGGCAGCCCGGCAGCGTTCGAGCAGGCGGTCATCCAGCAAGGCGTCAAGCGTGGCAAGGGCGCCGGCGCAGGCCAGGGGATTCCCGCCGAACGTGGACGCATGGGAACCCGGCCCGAATGCTTGCGCCACGTCGTCGGTGGCGAGACAGGCGCCGATGGGAAGCCCGCCGCCCAAACCCTTGGCCAGGGTCATGATATCCGGCCGGACGTTGTACTGTTCATACGCGAACAGGGTGCCGGTTCTCCCCATGCCCGTCTGGACCTCGTCGAAAATCAACAGCACGTCGCGGTCGCGGCAGAGGGCGTGCAGTTGTTCCAGAAACGCTGCCTCGGCCACCACCACGCCGCCCTCGCCCTGTATGGGTTCAAGCATCACCGCGGCGGTGTGTTGATCCATTTGGCGTCTGATCGAGGAAACGTCGTTGAAATCGGCGTATTTGAACCCTTGCGGGAAGGGAGCGAATCCTTGCTGCACTTTGGCCTGTCCCGTTGCCGTCAAAGTGGCCAGGGTCCGGCCGTGAAACGAGTTGTGCATGGTGATGATCTCGTGACGGTCCGGGCCGTATTTGTCAAAGGAATATTTGCGGGCAAGCTTGATGGCGGCTTCGTTGGCTTCCGCCCCGCTGTTGCAGAAGAACACCTTGCCGGCAAAGGAATGCGCGACCAATCGCTCGGCGAGCAGTACCTGCGGTTCGGAATAATACAGGTTCGACGTGTGCAGAAGATGCCGGGCTTGTCGCTCGATAGCCGTGACCAGGTCAGGATGCCCGTGCCCCAGCGCATTGACCGCGATGCCGGCGACAAAATCCAGGTATTCCCGGTCCTCCGCGTCATAGACCTTGCACCCCTTGCCCCGCACCAGGCTGATGGGAAACCGGGCATAGGTATTCATGATCGTCCGGGCGGAACGCTGTTGAAGATCTTCAGTCAGCATAACAGCGAAACCTCGCGTGGAAAGAGGCGAATCTAGCACAGGGCTTCTCAGTGACGCAACGAAATGCGGCCCTTCTCCCGCTGAGAGAGGGTTGGGGTGAGGGCTCTCCGTCATTCCGCGCAACACATCAAATGGTCATCCTGAACGAAGTGAAGGATCTCGCAGTTTCTTTTTCTGTCATCCCCGGCTTGATCGGGGATCCAGACTGCCTGCGATCTCGATCGGTTCCAGGAATTTATTGAGCGCAGTCATAACCCTTTGAGGTAAAGATCGGAGAAGGGTTCGGTTAATTCCTTCTTGATCTTCTTGTTGTCGAAGAACGTGATGGGATTCATCGTTGCTTCCTGACCTTGGCGAAAACAAAATTTTCCTGGATGTCGAATTCCGGCGGTGGATTCCCGTTCGCTTTCAGTGCCTTGTGCGCCGTGGCGATACCGATTCCGAACCGTTGCATAAAACCCATGTTTCTCATGGCTTCCGCAATGGTGGGATTGCGATAGGCGGTCACCCCAGGTTGTCCGAAATTTTCCCGCGTTACCGAACCATAGACCGAGCCGGGGTTGCTGATCTCCACGTTGTCGGCAAACCAACTGATTCTGACGGGCGTATTGGAATTCTCGTAGTTTCTGTGAATGACCGCATTACGGGCGAGTTCGCGTAAGGCTTCATAAGGATAATCCGGTTGTTCAATATGTCTTGGTCCGCTGGTATCCAAGGCGGTCGCTATATTTGCCTTTAAAATTATCTCCAGTTCATGAAGCTGATCTCCCAACGTTCCGCGTATGGCTTTGTGATCGACAATCGCGTCCGTCACCTCATTTCCCCCATAGCGAACAAACTGGATGTACGCGCAGGGGAACCAGTAGTGCGGGTTTTTGCCCAACACGAGAATCGCCGTGACGGTCGGTGTCCTGTCCGGCGTCGTCAGGCGGAGTGCCTGCAATTGTTCTCCACGATTCCGGTCGTTCTCTTCCAACACTTCCGGCGATACGGCGAAGGGCAGGTAATCCTGCTCGAACTTTCGCATATCCAGGTCATTTTCCATGGACGCGCCGGGCACGCCTTGCACGTCATAAGGCAAATTCCCCCAGCGCCTTTTCTCCGTCAGGCGGCGTTCATCCTCGGCAGTGGCTTGGCCGCGTCTCGGTCCGACCCGAATCCAACAGCGGCCGTCTACCTTTACCGGAGGATTGTCCGAGGGCTCCACCTGTATCACGGCAACTTCGCAATTGTTCAGGATTCGTTTGTCAACCTCCATGGTTGGAAAAGGAAGAATCCTGCCGTCGCTTCGTAAGCCGCCAAGAGTCTGTAACAACCTGTCGTCGATTGTCAGGTTGGCACAACTTCCGTCATCTTTGATCCCGATGAAGATCAAGCCAGGTCGACTGTGGTTGGGCAGGTCGTTGGCAAAGGCGCATATTGCCTCTCTGATTTTGTCCAAATCCCCAACGGATTCGGTGAATTCCACCCGGTCGCTTTCGGCGATTTTGAGAAGATCTTCCAATTCCTGGTTGTTCAGCATTGGACTCCTTCAGGCCGATTTTCGCTGCCGGTACACTTCGGCGATGCGCGAATCTGATGAAGCATAAACGCCCTGTCTGCTCCAGACAAGCCCCCGTCCGGTGGCCTTCCGGAACAGTCGCATGGTATAACCCCAACCATGAGAGCCTGCGATTCCTGCGAACAACAGAATCCCGATGATGCCCAGTTTTGCCTGCGCTGCGGCAAGGAGTTTTCCCCGAAAGTAGCGGCTGAGGCTGAAACCGGGACGGATCAGGAGGAGCAGTATTGGCGGACGTTGATCGGTCCCGGGAGATGTATCCAATTCACGTTGACGAACGGCTGGTCGTGGAGACCCGCGTGGGATTATTACCAACGCGCGTTTCGACGGTTTCACACCGCACGCGGCCCCCGCTTTTCGCTCACGTGGAACTGGGCCCCGTTTTTGGTCGAACCCTTTCTCTGGTTTCTGTATCGGAAAATGTACCTGTTTGCGTTCGTGTACTTTATCGGCCCCATCGTGTCCGTGTTTATCACCAACGATATCACGGTGCCGATTGTGTGGTCGATCATCGCCAGCGCGAGCGCCAATTACGTGTATTACTGGCACCTGAGAGACTTGTTACTGAAGGCGAAAGCCCGGACCGGCTTGGACCACGCGACCCGCATGCGGCAGCTCATGGATGAAGGCGGCGTACAATCCTATGTGTTCTGGTTGGTGGCGGCGTCGTTCTTATTGAAGATCGGCGTTTTCTTTGCCGTGCTCGGCGAAGCGCCGCTCGAAGACGAGTTTCCCTTGCCCGGCGGGGAAAACGGAGACTCCGGCGGGGAAGAGATGGAGGGCCGCCGGATGTTCCTGTGACGCATGGCCCCTGAACGAGCCGGGGCTCAGCGGCCTGGGCCGGCCGCTTGCGACAACTCCCACGTGAACCATGACTGAAACCATTCATAGTCGCTTTGGTAAGCCGTATGCACGACCGGAAGCCCGTCGTCGCTTTTTTCCTTCAACAGGGTATAGGTGCGGGGCCAGTTCTTGGTCCACCAGGATTTGAGTTCGCCCGGGGTAAACGGAGAGTCATTGGGTTGACGAATGCCGGCGGCGGTCACCACGTCCGTGAGCAGGGGCCAATAACGGTCTTTCCCCAGGTTCAGGGTGCGGAAATGCTCGCGGAGCAGAAACACGACCCACAACTCGGCGCTGTGTTTCTTGTTGTGTTTAAACGGTTGCGTCTGTCGCAGGGGAATGGGGTCGAAATTCTTGATGGTTGACGTATAATCCGGCCCGCCGTAACTGCCCGCGACCTTGGCGATGTCCTGCAACATGTTCGCCAACTCGACCTCGACCACCGGCGATGCGGACGGCGCCGGCTTCGGGGCCAGGGGATTGGGCGTGGTCAGGAGGTCGATCAGCGGTTTGAGTTCGCGCAGGCGCGTGACCGCGGCTTCGAGGATGTGCGCCGATTCCAGCCAGTAATCCGGATCGTGTTTGGCGACGCGTTCACGACCGGGCGGGGGCAGGACAACGGGGATCCAATGGCGCACCAGGACAAACAGAATATACGGCATGTCGCCGTCGACTTCCGCCACGCGATCCAGCACGTTGTGGGGCGTGGTTGCGTCGTGAAAGAACTGCTCGACTTTCTCCTCGATGTTGAGCCGTTGCGCCAGCGTGATCCACCACTGGGCATCGAGTTGCGGTCGGTCGGGTTGGGCCATGCGCGGCGTGCCGGATGTCATCGAAGGTTTGTCCCCGCGGGCTTCAGCCGTGTCCCGGGCTTCGATCCGGGAGGGGATCGTATCGGGGAAAGGAACGTGCCCGGCATGGTACGGGGTGTGGGCGAGCAAAGCAAGGGGAGAGCACCAGGCGGCCTGTAGGGGCGAACCTGTGTGTTCGCCCGGTTCGCACAGGAGGAGGACGCATGAAACAACTCGTCTTGATTCGCCACGGCGAATCACAATGGAATCTTGAAAACCGGTTCACCGGGTGGGTGGACGTCCCGCTGAGCCCCAGGGGCGAACAGGAAGCGCGGGAAGCGGGAGAGAAACTCCGCGAGTATCGGTTCGACTATGCCTTTACCTCCGTGTTGACGCGGGCCATCAGGACGTTGGAAATCGTGATGGACGTCATCGGCCAACCCGGCCTGCCGGTCGAACGGGACCAGGCGTTGAACGAACGCATGTATGGCGACCTGCAAGGCCTCAACAAAACCGAAACCGCAGAAAAATACGGCGAAGCCCAGGTCAAACTGTGGAGAAGAAGTTACGACGTGCGGCCCCCTGGCGGAGAAAGCCTGCACGACACCGCCGAACGCGTGCTGCCCTATTACCGGGACCGGATATGGCCGCGCCTCGCCAAAGGCGAAACGCTCCTGGTGGCCGCGCACGGGAACAGCCTGCGAGCCCTCGTCATGCACCTCGACCGGCTCTCCCGAGAGGACGTGCTCGAACTGAACATCCCCACGGGCGCCCCGTTGCTCTATGCACTGGACGACCAGGGCAACGCCGTTACCCACCGGTATTTATAACCTGATTCCACAATCTGTCATCCCTGTCTGTGTTCACTCATTCCCTTCGACTTCGCTCAGGACAGGCCCTTCGCCTTCGCGGGCGCTACGCTCAGGACAGGCTCAATCCCTCTGTCAGGGGGACGGTAGACCCGCTCCCCCCTGAGCAGAGAGCCGGCAGCAAGCCTCGCCCCCCTGATAAGGGGGGAAGGGGGGTTCCGCTCTCCTTTCTTGTGGGCAGACCTTACATGCTGTCAATGAATGAGTGAACCCATACAATTCCCGGCATCCTTAATCGGAATCGCGTGTCTGTCTCGTCGGTCTTTCCATGTGTAGAACCCCGCCTGGAACAAAACACTGCTGGGTCCCCGCCAATCGAGTCGGGGATGACGGATAGTAGGGGCAGGCCCCTGTGCCTGCCCTCCCCAGAAAGGACAACCACAGGGGGTTGTCCCTACAGGATGACGGCTTCATGGGTTCCGTAGGGGCGGACCTGCGTGTCCGCCCTGCCTGTCTTGAGAGTAGAAAAGGAACTAAGCGAAGCAACTGTTTTTCCGGAATCTGCGATTTATTTTTGCAGGAACAACAGGAACAACCGTTTCGGTACGGACTAAATCGACCGTTCAAAAGACTTGTGCGTATTTATTGAAATGAGCGTTCTGTTTAATACGTGTTGACAAATAGAGTGATATGCGTATCTTACAAGAAGTTATTCTGCGACGTGAATTCCAGGTGGGTCTGGCAGGCATGTAGCAGCAGCCTGAGGACCAAGGCGTCCGGCGACCTGGCCATCAGGGAATTCTGAAAGTTCCCCGCCCGAGACAAGAGGCCCGACAAAAGCCCCAGGCATAGGGAAACGTCGGCCTCGGTAAACAAAAACGAGAGTGGAAGGGGACCGCTCACGCCGCGGTGTGGCTCGTGAGCGTCAGGTCCGCGTCACCTTTTACACAGACGTTGCACGAATTTAGCACAAAGAAGAGAACACACCGGTTACAACCCGAACGAAGGAATGAAGAAAGGAACACGATGGAAGATCCGAAGTTTACCATTGCCCGCATTGTCATTGATGGAAAGACCCGACAAATCACCGCGGAGTGCGCACTGGAGCATCCGGAGCACTCCATGAAACAAGCGATCATCACACTCCCGCACACGGACGCTCTCACCTCGTGCCGGGAGTACGTCTTCAAGCACGTCTATCAGACGCTGTTTCAAGTGATCCGATTTGACTCTGAAGTGATCCGATTTGACGCTCAAATTCCGAAAGCGCCCGACGGACATGATCATGGTGAACATTAGAAGCGCCGTCGCTTGACCGGAAGCGACTCGGCAAACCTGTTCTCCCATACCTATCGCAGGGTCTCCTCCAACTCGGCGACAAGTTCCCCGATCTCGTCAATCGGCACCAGGTCGAGCAGCACCGCCAGGATGCTTTGCCTGCCGTGGACGGGGACCACGTCGTCGTCCACGAGCCCCTCTGCCGCCGCACTGAGGACTGCAATGGGTTCCCCGCCTTGTTGGGTGATGTCCTCCCACGTCCGGTGCTTGCGTTCCATCGCGGCATAGAACTCGTCGATGGGCACGTGGACCAGGCCGAACCGGCTGCCCCATTTTTCACGCACCTGCGCATGAATGGCTTCGTGCATTTGGCTGCAGACGGGTTCCGGGATACTCACGCGGACGGCGCAAGTCATCCAATACAGGCTCAGGGCCAATAGTTCTTTGGTGACGGCCTGCGCCTGTTCGGCGGTCACGTTCAGTCCGTACTCTTCGAGGAAATCGGGGGCGACGGACGGTGGGATGAGTTGCACGAGGGCCTTCGCGGTCTGTTGGGCGTGTTCGGTCATGGCGTGCTCGGGGCGATCCCCCTCACCCCAGCCCCCGGATCAAGTCCGGGGCAGGCTCTCTCCCACAATGGGGAGAGGGAGAAAAACAAAGGCAAGAGGACTTTCGATGATGGCCTGTGCAGCATACGCAGGCTCGCGTTGTCGCGGCAAGCGCCTCGCTTGACACTCAAACCCGGTGAATGCCACGCTTGCTCGCGCGGTTTCTCTCATCATCCTGATACAGACAAGCCGGGGCGGTCAAAGCGATGTCCTATCTGCTGCTGGCCATTGCGGGGCTATGGATGGCCGACGGGCTGGCCTTGTTGGTGGCCCCCTTGCAGACTGTCGCCTTGGTCAGACAGGCCCTCTCGGCATCCCCGTCACACGCGACGTGGTCGGGAGTCACAATAGCGGCGGGCCTGGTCCTGCTCCTGCAGGCGTCCGAGCTGACCTATCAGGGCCTATGGATGGTTGCGGGGCTTGCCATGATCGTGAAGGGCGGATTTTTTCTGTTGTCGGACGACGACACACGCCATGCCGTGTTGACGTGGTCTTTGAGCCGGGACGCGGTGGACTATCGCTTTTTGGGGCTGGGGTTGTGTACGCTCTCGCTGTTGCTGATCCATGCGAGCGGGTGGCTGTAGGGGCGGTGTCCGCCCTATCAAGGAAAGGGGCGTGAGGGTTGATGGCAGACCTCTTCATGGCGTTGACGAGTCTGGCTTGGGGGTTGGCGGGGTTGACAGTAGCCATTATGCCCGCCGTGGCGCTCGTTTGGGCCAGGCGGATTCTCCTGGATCCCTGGTCGCGGTTCTGGTTCGGGCAAGCAGTCCTGCTGATCGGGTTGCTGTTGATGATCGGCACCACGGGTCTCGTGGCGTTTTGGCTCTGGGCGGTGTGCGGTGCGGTGGCCGCGATCAAGGGCTGCCTGTTACTCGGGGCCCCGCTGTCGTGGCGGCAGCGGATGCTGCAATGGCTCGGCACGTGGCCGCCGTGGCTGTACCGGGTCGGCGGGACAATCGATCTGGCCCTGGCGGTGGGCTTGGCCACGGACCTCATTTTCCACAGGTGAGACGGACGCCATGCTCCCCACGGACGGCCAGGACCTGACGCGGTTGTGGGAGATCCACCAGGCGGCGGAATGGCCGGCCGGAGTGGGCTCGCGTGAAGGCGAACTCATGACCCTGGACACGGTCGTCAGCGGGTGCGCCACCTATTATTTTGAAGAACACGAACTCGACCACCAACGCGTGGCGATCCTCGAAGATTGCCTGTCCGATCTGGAGGCCGTACTGCCGGAATTGGCCGAGGAGCCCTTGGACTATTTCGAGCGGGTCAAGCAATTGGGTGCATTGCTGTTGGAAGCGGGTCGCCGGTGATGAGATGTGTAGGGAACAGCGATCGTTGTTCCCTGCCGGCAATGGCATTCGTCATCGCGTGCCTCGCCCTCACGACCACGGCAACGGCCGCGGAGTTCACGTTCGTGGCCTTGGGCGACATGCCCTACGGTCCGCGTGAACAGGCCTACCCTGCGTTCAAGGCGTTGATCGCGGAGATCAACCGCCGCGCTCCCGTCTTCACCATCCACCTCGGCGACACCAAGTCGGGAGTGGACCCCTGCTCCGACGAAGTGCTGCTGGAGCAACGGGATTTCATGAACAGCTTTGCGTCGGCCCTCGTCTACACACCCGGAGACAACGAGTGGACCGACTGTCACCGCCTGCTGGCCGGCGCGTATGACCCGCTCGACCGGCTGCGCTTCATCCGCGAACACTATTTCCCGACCGCCCTGAGTCTCGGCGGACAGCCGGTCCGACTCGAGCGCCAGGCGGACGTCGTGCCCGGCTTCGAGCCGTTTGTGGAAAACAGCCGGTTCCGCCACGACGGCGTGTGGTTTATGACCGCGCACGTGGTCGGCTCCAACAACAACTTCGACGCCGTCGAGCGTTCCGATGCGACCGGGGAATTCTTCGCGCGAGACGAGGCGGACCGGGCGTGGCTGGCGGACTCGTTCGACAAGGCCTTGTCGACGGGCGCCGATGCCGTGGTGGTCGCCATTCACGCCGACATGTTCGGAGACGGGTTCGATCCGCAACAGGAAACCTTTACCCGCACCTCAGGGTTCAAGAATTTCGGCGAGGCCCTCGTCCGGGAGGCAAGATCCTTCCGGAAACCGGTCCTGCTGCTCTTCGGGGACAGTCACGCGTTCCGGGTCTTTCACCCCTTTCCCCGTTCGGCCGAAAACCTGACTGCCGTGGAAGTGTACGGCGCGGAACACATGCACGCCGTAGAGATCGCGGTCGATCCGGACACGGTTTCCGTGTTCACGGTCAAGCCCGTGCGGAACCCCGCCTTGCCCGTGCCCCTTGATTGACTGGTCAAAACCCCTATGCTACGTTTTTCGTTTGAGTCGAAAAACGTCGGCAAACAGGTCCCCATGGAAAAAGATCTGAAAAGCATTCTGGGCAAACTGCAATACACGGACGACGCCAAGGTCGTGCAGCAGATCACCCAGCAGACCCGGCAGGTGCAGGACCGCATGGCGGGGATTAAGCACAAGATCGTGGTCATGAGCGGCAAGGGCGGCGTCGGCAAGAGCATGACCACGGTCAATTTGGCCCTGGCCTTGGGACGGCAAGGCCACAAGGTCGGGATCATCGACGTGGACCTCAACGGGCCCTGTGTGCCACGCATGATGGGGATTCTCGGCAAGGGGCTCGATGTGACGCCGGACGGGGCGCGCCCGCCGGAAGGGCCTTACGGCATCAAAGTGGCCTCCATGGATTTCCTGCTCGATGACGCGGCTCCCGTCCGGTGGAAAGGCCCGATGGATTTGAGTCCAGTCTGGTTGGGTCTCATGGAAATGAATGTGATCCGGGAGTTCCTGGCTGATATTCTCTGGGGCGATCTGGATTATCTGTTGGCCGATCTCCCCCCGGGCGCCGCAGCGGATAAGCCGCCGGTTATCGCCGGATTCCTACCGGATTTGGCCGGCGCGGTGGTGGTCACGACGCCGTCGGAAGTGGCCTCGAACGTGGTGCAGAAGTCGATCGGCTATGCCATGGAACTGGGGATCACCGTCTTGGGCGTGGTCGAAAACATGAGCCAATACCGGTGCCCGTCCTGTGGCGCCGAGAACGAGTTGTTCGAGGGCAACACCGAGGGCATGTGTGAAGCCCTCAACTTGCCGTTGCTGGGTCGCATTCCGTTCGACCGGAACTTTGCGAAGACGTTCGATAAAGGGACCCCGCTGCTGGACGGGGAGTATTCCACGAACCGGCGCTTTACGGACATTGCCGGGCGCATTCAGTCGATGTTGGATTACAAGAAACTTCTGGCTGAAAAGCTGTAGGGGCGGACCTGCGTGTCCGCCCTATGGAACGATGAGATTTCTCTCATTTACCTTCAACTTTCCCGCGTGAGGCCGTTATGAAATTCGTCTGCTTGAACTGCGAAACCTATATGAGTTTTGAAAAGGTGGAAAAACCCGCCGAAGGGTCGCTCGGGGTGTTTTTCGCCTGTCCCTCGTGCGACGCGAAGTTTTCCATGGTGACGAATCCGGGCGAAACCCAAATGGTCAGTTCCCTGGGCGTGCAGCTCGGCGGCCGGACGGTGGACCCTTCTCCATTGGAAATGACGCGGGGCACGTTGAAGGAAGACGTGGGCGCTCCGGCAACGTCCGGGTCCATGGCGGCTTATCTGAACGAAAAGATCCACGCCGGACAGAGCACGAGCCCCGCGGCCGGCGCACCTGCGAAGGAAGGGGAGTCCGGCGGCTGTCCGTTTTCCGCGATGGTCGCGCAGATGGGGTTGACGAGCGGCGAGTCCTCCGCCGGCACACAACCGGCCGCGCTGCAATGGAGCCCCGACGCGCAGGAACGGTTGGGCAAATTGCCCTCGTTCGTGCAACCGATGGTCAAGGGCAGCGTGGAAACGTATGCGCGGAAGAACGGCTATTCGACCGTGACACTGCAAGTCATGGATGATTCCAAGAATTCATCGAACGGCTTGAGTTGGTCGCCGGAAGCCGAGCAGCGCCTACGCAACATCCCGGATTTCATTCAACCCATGGCCCGCAAGGAAATCGAACGGTTGGCCCAGGAACGCGGCGAGACCACGGTCTCCGCCGAACTCATGGACGAAGCCAAGGAAAAGTTCATGAAATTCATGTGAAGTAAAGCCGGGAATTGATTCAACAAAGGCGGCTTTTGATACAAGGGCCGCCTTTTCTTTTTCCGTCATCCCGCCTTTCCTTCTGTCATCCCCGACCCGATCGGGGATCCAGTGTCTTTAGTCATTCTCTTTACCCAAACGCCTTCCAATTCGCGCACGGCTTCAGCCGGTAAATCTCGTCCGCGGGCGTCGGCATTACCACGCCCTGTTGCTTCAGCAGGTCGGCGGTTTGCCGGAGGGATCACCCGACCACGGTTGGGCAATCTTCCAACTTGAAGCTACGCCGCCATCAAACTGGAGGCTGAAGTCGTGGCTGCCAAAACCGGCCAAGAAACAATTTCCACAACGTGCAGGCAGGTAGCAGTAGATGAATGATTGACGTGTGCCTCGTTACACGCTACAGTTGAAAAATGATCGGCCGTTTTAAGCGTCGGGGCCTGAAGCGGTATTTTGAAGAAAACGATAGCCGAAAGCTTCCCGCCGATCTGATAAGGCGGATACGGGCTATCCTGGCGCGGCTGGCGGCGGCGGAGAGGATAGAGGACATGGATATCCATGAATATAAACTGCATGAGCTTAAAGGTGACAGAAAAGGGGTATGGAGCGTCACGGTACGGGCGAATTGGCGGATTACATTCCGTTTTGAAGATGGGTATGCCCTTGAGGTGAATCTGGAAGATTATCACTAGGGAGGCGCGTTGCGATGAAGGCGATAAAAATGAAAAATCCGCCCCATCCAGGCGTTCTGGTGAACGTGGATTGTCTGGAGCGGAGTGGTTTAACGGTGACCGAGGCGGCCAAACGTTTGAACGTGTCACGTTCTGCGCTGAGCAATCTCGTTAATGAAAAAGCGGATTTATCGTGGGAGATGGCCGTCCGGCTTTCGAAAACTTTCGGAGGAACATCCGAAGGGTGGATGCGGGTACAGTTTCAATATGACGCTGCACAAGTCGAAAAATGGGCCAAAAGAGTCAAAGTAGGCCTACCTCTCAAGCAAACGGTCTGAGGAATGCCAATATCCACCTCACCGAATAAGCACCGAGGGTCGCTAGACCCTGCTCAATCACGACGTTCACGAACTCTCTACCCAAACCCCTTCCAATTCGCGTACGGCTTCAGGCGGTAAATCTCTTCCACGGGCGTTGGCATTACCACGCCCTGTTGCTTCAGCAGGTCGGCAGTCTGCCGCAGGGGCAGGCCGACGATGGTGGGATAATCGCCCTCGATCTTCTCGATGAACCGCGCTCCTTCTCCTTGAATGGAATAGGCCCCAGCCTTCCCTAAACTTTCCTTGGTCTCCAGATAGCGCCGGAGTTCCTGGTCCGTGAAGGGTGTCATCCTGACCAACGCGGTTTCGACCCGGACGACGGTCACGCAGGCAGCCTCGTGGATGAGCGCGATCGCGGTGTGCACGTGGTGACTCCGTCCCCGGAGTTGCCGCAGCATGGTCTCGGCGTCGTCGAGGTCCTGCGGTTTGCCCACCAGTATGCCGTCGATCTCGATCACCGTATCGCTGCCCAATATCAGGTCGTCCGGATGCCGGCGCGCGATGGAGAGCGCCTTGTCCAGCGCGAATTGTTTTGCTTGCTCCCGTGGCGACAGGCCGGGACAGGGAACCTCCTCGACCGCGGGCGGGACGATCTCGAACGCGATACCGAGCAAGGCCAGCAGTTCGCGGCGGCGGGGGGAGGTGGAAGCCAGGATGACGGACACGGGGCTCGCGGCGGATTACGCCGGTGTGGCGGTGAGGGCCTCGACGTCTGGGGCGACGTGCCGGGAGACGTATTCGTGGAGCAACCGTTCGACGTCCCCGGAGTTGTTGGTCTTGACCATGTCGGCGCGCAGGGCGGCCGCATGCGGGAAACCGCTGCAATACCACCCCAGGTGTTTGCGCATGCGCGGGAACCGGACCACGTCGTGGAACCGCTCAAACGTGTGCGCGTGCTTCAGGATCATGTCGAACCGGTCTGCACGGGAGACCGCAGGCTCGGGGACCGGATATCTTGAATACGTGTGCACGGCCTCCCGAACGGATTCCTTGCCGTGAAAGATCCACGGGTTTCCCAGGGCCGCCCGGCCGATGAGGATGCCGTCCACACCGCTTGCGCGGATGCGGGCGATGGATTCGTTCAGGGAGCCGATGTCGCCGTTGCCCAACACCAGGATGCCTTGTTCGCGGATTTGAGCCGCGGCCTCGGCAATCGCGTCCCAATCCGCGTCGCCCCGGTACATTTGTTTCAAGGTTCGACCATGGATGGAAATGACTTCCGGCCGGCCTTGGGCGAGACACGCGCTCCATTCCTTGATGATAACGGAGTCGTACCCCAGGCGCGTTTTCACCGACAGGGGAAGGGCGGACCGTGGCGGGGCCAGACGGTCTTGCCCGGCACGCGCCATGCGCACTTTGTCGACGATGGCGGGTTTGAGCCCGGCTTCGGTGAGGGTCTGACCGTCGGCCCAATCACGCAGCCCGCGTTCGGTCGCGGCCATGATGTCCAGTGCCAGTTCCGGCGTTCTGATGAGCCCGGCGCCGCAGCCGGACGACGCCACGTTTTTCGACGGACACCCCATGTTGATGTCCAGGCCGTCGAACCCGAGTTCACTCACCACGTGGGCGGCCTGGTAAAACAACAGCGGCTCTTTTCCGTACAACTGGGCCACGATGGGGCGTTGTCCGTCGGTGTACCGTAACGGCTCCCAGCCCATGACCCGGCCCTGGCAAATGTCATGGACGTTGGTGAATTCGGTAAAGATCACGTCCGGCCGGCCCTTCGACTTCGCTGCCTTCGACGGGTCCTTCGCTTCGCTCAGGATAAACTCAGGACAAGCCCCGGTGGCGATAATGTGGCGGAACGCAATATCGGTGACCCCGTCCATGGGAGCCAATCCGATGATGGGTTGTGGAAGGTGATGCCAGAAGCTCATGTATCCTTATTTTTTGGCTTGATCATGCCGGCTCAATATCGGTGCGGGCGAAATTCTTACCTTTGAACAGGAGCGGTTCGCCCGTTGTTTTTGCGAGCGCGTAGGCAAAACAGTCCCCCAAGTTCAACGCCGCCCGGTGGTTCCCTTTGCCGAAACGCCGCCAAGCGAGGCGGGCGGCTTCAACGTGTTCGGGCATGACCGGCATCAACGTGATTCCGACCCTGTCCAGGAACGCATCGAGTTCGTGCCCGGCAGCCGCGCCGCCGCGAGCTTCCACCACGATGGCGGCTTCCAGCATATTGATGACGGACATGCGGCAATTCGCGGCCGTGGCCACCGCGGTCTCGTAACGCCCTGCATCCGGCTCGCGGTTGAGAATGGCCACGAGTGCCGAACTATCGACGATCACTTGGGCAATCCTTGCTCGTCGTACAGCATCTCGCCGATTTCCACGGCCGAGGGACCCGGCCCCATGAGCTTAGCGCAACGCTCGGCTATGGCGCGCATCTCCCGAACCAGGGCTTCCGCGCTACGCTCACGCTTCTCGCGCTCCAGGCGCTCGCGTAACGCCACGGTGACCGCGCCGGTCATGGTCTCGCCGGTCAACCGGGCCAACTCGTTGGCAAGCCGGCAGGTTTCGTCGTTCTTGATGTTGAGGCTCATCCCGCATCCAAGGGTAGAAAAAATATAATGCTTCTACCATACGAGATGCTGCGATCATTTGCAAGACCAGTGATGCCTCCTTCATCAATGGATGGTCCAATAACTTTTAGTAAACGTACGCAAATCAAATATATTACGGTTATGATCGACGATGAAGATCATCTCTGCAGTCGGTTCGTACGTTCGGAATCCCGCTTGTTAAAGTCACAAACCAAGAAACTCTGGAAAAAGAAGTAATCAAGCCGTTGCTCGACGTCTAGACTACCTCTGGCAGCCCAAGATTGTTTTGCTTAAGACAATCGGCGCCGGACCGCTTATCTTGTCACCGGTCGCTCTTTCGTGTAGGCTCTTGAGTATGGTTCTGTGTTCCCCGCTAATTCCTGGTGATTCTCTATGCCATTGATCGATACTCTTCGCTTGAAAACAGACTTGGTAGGCGCAGGTCTGGATGAGAAGCCGGCGGCGGCGATTGCGGAAGCGTTAGGCCGGGCTGATACCGGACAACTTGCCACCAAAGAGGACCTGCAGGCGGTGAAGGCCGAACTCTATCGGGCGCTTTGGATACAGTGGGCAGCAACGATGACGGGCATAGGTGTGCTGCTGACGTATCTGAAATGACGAGTCTGCGTTCTTCAACTGACTGACCCTTTCTTTTCTCTCCCTGCCGTCTTGCCCCTGTCGTTTTGTCGAGTGAGGCTACGGTGGCGGTGACGCCCTTCGACAAGCTCAGGGCTACCCGATTTACAAGGACTGAACCCCCCGTACCCCCCTTGTCAGGGGGGAGAGGAGTTCTGCCGCCCCCCTGATAAGGGGAACTGTGGAAATTGTCAAACGCGTGCGTGAACGCATACAATGATTTTTTGAGAAAGGAATGCGTCCATGGAAAAGCCGCTGCCCCAACACGATCCGACGGTCGTGCTCTACCATGCCGACTGCCTGGACGGATTCGGTGCGGCGTGGGCTTTGTGGAAAAAGTATCCCGACGCGCGCTATCTGCCGGTCGAACATGGACTGAGCCCGCCGTCGGGTTTGGACAACGACCACGTGGTGATGGTGGACTTCAGTTATCCTCGCGAGGTCGTAGAACGCCTCGCTGAATCCACGGCCAGTTTGCGAATCCTGGATCACCACGTCACGGCGCAAGCCGCGTTGGCCGGTCTCCCGTATGCCTATTTCGACATGAAAAAAAGCGGCGCGGTCTTGGCCTGGGAATGGGCGCACCCGGAACCGGCCCCCTGGTTACTCCAATACATTCAGGATAAGGACCTGTGGGAATGGCGGTTACCCAAGAGTCGGGAAATCAACGCCGCGTTGGACTCGTATCCGTTCGATTTTCAGGTCTGGGACGGGCTGTCGCAGGACACGCTGGAAATCGAAGGCCGGGCGATTCTACGACGGGAAGACGTTCTGATCACCAAAATCGTCAGGGAGTCAGTCCTGGTCGAGTTTGAGGGGGAACCCGTGCCGGCGGTCTACAGTCCGGTGATGACCAGTCAGATCGGAGAACGCCTGTGCCGGGACTATCCGTTTTGCATCATCTGGCACCAACGGAACGGCCGGCGGTATTTCAGTTTGCGCTCCAAACCGGGGACCGCTGACGTCTCCGCCATCGCGGCCCGTCATGGGGGGGGCGGGCACGTGAATGCCGCCGGCTTTTCTATTCCTCTTCAAGACGCGGATATTCTGAATCCCATAAGGGGATAGCACGGCGTTGAAGGAACGTGACGCGAGATTGCGCTTATTTGCGCATACTTACACTTTTATAATGCTAAGTAGTGCTTAAATTATACAAAACAGAACATTTATTGATATATAACCGCATAAATTTGCACTGAATCGCAGCAAATAGCATTTTCTTCGATGACACACCGGATGATACGTAACAGGGGGAGTCTATGATTCCGTTGCGTGACGACAACCCGACGGAAATCAAACCCGTCGTGACCGTCGGGTTTCTGGTCGCCTGTGTGGTCGTGTTCCTGAACCAGGCGATGATGGGGCAGCAGGGCGGGCAAGCCTTTGTGTATCAGTATGGGGCCATCCCCGCGGTCGTGTTCGGGTATGCCGAACTCCCAGTTGAACTCGCGGCGGTGTCACCCTATGGCAGCTTGGTGACCAGCATGTTTCTTCACGGCGGCTGGATGCACCTGATAGGGAATATGCTGTATTTGTGGATCTTCGGGAACAACATTGAAGACGTCATGGGACATGGCAAGTTCATCGTCTTTTATTTCCTGTGCGGGGTGATTGCGGCGTTGAGTCATGCCGCTATTGATCCGGTTTCCACGATTCCCATGGTGGGGGCCAGTGGCGCCATTTCGGGAATTCTTGGTGCCTATGTGTTGCTCTATCCCCGCGCCCAGGTGTTGGTGCTCATCCCGCTGGGATTTTTCAGCCAAATGCTCTATGTCCCCGCCTCAATCGTGTTGGGCCTGTGGTTTGTGATGCAGGTTCTGAGCGGGGGCATGAGCCTCGGCACCGAAGGCGGCGGCGTGGCGTTTTTTGCGCATATCGGCGGGTTCCTGGCCGGCGTTCTTTTGATCGGGCTCTTCAAGCACCCGCACGTAAAGTTTTTTAATCCTCCCCATACGCACGCGCGGCATTGGCGATAACGGGAGAGGGAAGAGGGACAACCACAGGGGGTTGTCTCTACGCGCCGGCAGGATCATTGGTCTCGTAGGGGACGGCCTGAGCATGTCGAAGGGTCGAAGGATGCCGTCCCGAAAGTCTCCCGATACGAGAAAATACACGTGGTCTGTCCATTTCTCGTAAATTTCCTTGACATTCCCATTACGCTCCAGTATCTTCCACAACTTCCCTATTCAGTCGTTCTTTGACAATTGCATAGCCGAAAAAACGGCAAAGAAGAAGTGTGTTGAAGTGGTGGCCCTTGTGAAAAGAAGTATAATTTTTGAGAGTTTGATCCTGGCTCAGAACGAACGCTGGCGGCGCGCCTAACACATGCAAGTCGAACGAGAGACTCTTCGGAGTAGTACAGTGGCGAACGGGTGAGTAATACATGGGTAATCTGCCTTTGAGCGGGGGATAACCAGCCGAAAGGCTGGCTAATACCCCATACGCTTCCGGTCCCTCGGGTAAGGAAGGAAAGCTGCATCGTGGATGTGGCACTCGAAGATGGGCTCATGGCCTATCAGCTTGTTGGTGGGGTAACGGCCTACCAAGGCAACGACGGGTAGCTGGTCTGAGAGGACGATCAGCCACACTGGCACTGAGATACGGGCCAGACTCCTACGGGAGGCAGCAGTGAGGAATATTGCGCAATGGGCGAAAGCCTGACGCAGCGACGCCGCGTGGGGGAAGAAGGTTTTCGGATTGTAAACCCCTTTTAGGAGGAAAGATGGGGTGGGTTTCCACCCGGACGGTACCTCCAGAAAAAGCCACGGCTAACTTCGTGCCAGCAGCCGCGGTAATACGAAGGTGGCGAGCGTTGTTCGGATTTACTGGGCGTAAAGAGCACGTAGGCGGTTTAGTAAGCCCCTTGGGAAAGCTATGGGCTTAACCCATAAAGGTCGAGGGGGACTGCTAAGCTAGAGGGCGGGAGAGGAGCGCGGAATTTCCGGTGTAGCGGTGAAATGCGTAGATATCGGGAAGAAGGCCGGTGGCGAAGGCGGCGCTCTGGAACGTCTCTGACGCTGAGGTGCGAAAGCGTGGGGAGCAAACAGGATTAGATACCCTGGTAGTCCACGCCGTAAACGATGGGCACTAAGTGTCGGCAGGTTACTGCCGGTGCCGCAGTTAACGCAGTAAGTGCCCCGCCTGGGGAGTACGGCCGCAAGGTTGAAACTCAAAGGAATTGACGGGGGCCCGCACAAGCGGTGGAGCATGTGGTTTAATTCGACGCAACGCGAAGAACCTTACCCAGGTTGGACATGCTCGTGGAAAAGCTTGAAAGAGTAAAGACCCCTTCGGGGGGGCGAGCTCAGGTGCTGCATGGCTGTCGTCAGCTCGTGCCGTGAGGTGTTGGGTTAAGTCCCGCAACGAGCGTAACCCCTGTCTTCAGTTGCCATCGGGTGATGCCGGGCACTCTGAAGAGACTGCCCAGGATAACGGGGAGGAAGGTGGGGATGACGTCAAGTCAGCATGGCCTTTATGCCTGGGGCTACACACGTGCTACAATGGCCGGTACAGAAGGTTGCAATCCCGTAAGGGGGAGCCAATCCGAAAAAACCGGCCTCAGTTCAGATTGAGGTCTGCAACTCGACCTCATGAAGGAGGAATCGCTAGTAATCGCGGATCAGCACGCCGCGGTGAATACGTTCCCGGGCCTTGTACACACCGCCCGTCACACCACGAAAGTCAGTTGTACCTGAAGTCGCTGGAGCCAACCCGCAAGGGAGGCAGGTGCCCACGGTATGGTTGATGATTGGGGTGAAGTCGTAACAAGGTAGCCGTAGGGGAACCTGCGGCTGGATCACCTCC
>WTGX01000016.1:0-34653 GCA_011523385.1 Nitrospira sp.
CTTGCCCGACGGCACGGCAGTCAAGCATATTGCCCAGGTACTGGACGAATCGGCCCAGGAGGCGCGGGAATCCGGAAGGGCGTAGATAAGGGTCTTGCAGAAGGAGGATTTTCACCATGGTGACGATACGCGTATTCGGACAGGTTTTGCTCCCGTGCGTGGACGAGTCCGAGATTCAATGTGAGATTTCCGAGTCCGTCAGCGTGCGGGCCTTATTGGAAGGGAACCCGGAAACCCTGGGCGGGCTGATGGACTTCCTGCACAAAGGCGAATTGATGGTCACGGTGAATCAAAAAATCAGCACCCTGGAATCGATGGTCAACGACGGCGACGTCGTGAAATTGACTCACCAGTTCAACCCGGAACACGAAGGCGCTCTCTGGCATAACCCGTAGATGCGGATGACCGGGAGAAAAACGAATAAGGGAGAGGAGAGAGTGGCGCGGTCAGGTGTCGGCCAATGCGGCCATTTGGCGGAATTTTTCGTAGCGGTTGGCGAGGAGTTGGTCCGTGGACGTGGTGAGGAGTTGGTTCAGTTGGACGTGGAGGGTTTGGGCAAGAGCTTGACTGATGCGTTCCACGTCGCGATGCGCCCCTCCGAGTGGCTCGGGTACGACTTCGTCGGCAATGCCTAATTTGAGCAGTTCCACGCCCGTCATTTTCAGGGCCGCGGCTGCGGCTTGCGTCTTGGTGGCATCTTCCCACAGGATCGCCGCGCACCCTTCCGGGGAAATGACCGAGTAGATCGAGTGTTCCAACATCACGATCCGGTCGGCTACACCCAATCCCAACGCGCCGCCGCTTCCCCCTTCTCCTGTGATGATGGCCACGACCGGCACCTTGAGTCTGGACATCGCGAACAGGTTTCTGGCAATGGCCCTGGCTTGACCGCGTTCCTCGGCTCCGATGCCGGGGTAGGCTCCCGGCGTATCGATAAACGTGACGACCGGGCGTTTGAATTTCTCGGCCAACTGCATCAACCGCAGGGCTTTCCGATAGCCTTCAGGATTCGCCATACCGAAATTTCGTTTCACCCGCTCCTTGAAGCTTTGTCCTTTTTCATGACCGATGACGCAAATGGACCGGCCCCGGAACGTGGCAAATCCGCCGACGACGGCCTTGTCGTCGCCGAAGGTACGGTCACCGTGGAGTTCGACAAAGTCTTCGCACATGTGCTTCATATAGTCCAGGATCGACGGGCGTTGGGGATGACGGGCGATCTGCGTTTGCTGCCAAGGGGTCAGGTTGCCGAAGATTTCCTGCTCCATCTTAGTCAACCGGTTCTGGAGAATGCGGATCAGCCGCGGGAGGGCTTTCCTCTCGGACCCTGATTTCTTCAGCTTCTCCAGCCGTTCCTCGAGTTCTTTCAACGGCTTTTCGAATTCCAGAAAATCACGCATGGCAGACTCGCGTCACTGAAACGTGACGGTTTCTTTCCCGAGAATTTGCTCCACTTCATACACCAGGTTCGAACTCGGCAGAACGCCTAAATTCGGCAACAGGGCAGTTTCCGCGTGCACCTGGGAATCCAGATGGAAGTGAAAGGTGACCGGGGCCGGCCCCGGGTGACGGTGCAACACTTCGTGCAGTTTGGGGAGCTTGCCCCACGTGTCCGGCGTTTCCGCGAGTTGGACGACGACCCGTTTCACCGTCCTGGCTTGCAAGTCGTTCAGGGGCTCCAGTTTGGTCGCCTTCAAACGGGCGCCCGTATCCATGTGATCCACCGTGCCGGCCGCCTGGATGACGGTATCCGCATTCAGAAACTCCGCACAGTTTTGGAACAGTTCGGGGAATACAATGACTTCGACCAACCCTTGCAAGTCTTCCATTTGGACGTATGCCATCCGGTTTCCTTTTTTTGTGGTGGTGACTTTGACGCTGCCGATCACCCCGCAGATTTTGATTTCCCGGCCTTCGTGCGCCTCGTGGAGCGTGGCTGTGTTGTGCGTCGACAGCAGGCGGATGGCTTCGGCGTGCTGCATCAATGGATGCGCGGTAATGTAGAATCCGGTCAGTTCACGTTCAAATTGGAGGATTTGGGCCTGCTGCCATTCATCGATCGGGGGTAGCGGTCGAGTCAGGGCGTCCGGGTTCGAGCCATCTGCTTCAGCGGTCTCGAACAACGACGTCTGCCCCGAGGCGCGCTCCTTTTGAATGGCGTTGGCTTCATCCAGTGTCTGTTCCATAATTGCCGTCAATTGAGCCCGTTTTGCTCCCATGGAGTCAAATGCGCCGACCTTGATCAACCCCTCGATCACGCGTTTGTTGACCTTGTGCAGGTCGATTCGGCAACAGAAATCGAAAAAGGACGAAAATGGGCCTTCGGCTTCCCGGCTTGCAATGATGGACTCAATGGCGCTGCCGCCGACGTTTTTGATCGCCGCCAGCCCGAACCGGATTCCTCCCTCCACGATGGTAAAGTTCTTCTGGCTTTCATTCACGTCGGGCGGGAGGATGGGAATCCCGCGTTCACGACATTCGGTAAAATAGCCCACCATCTTGTCCGTATTCCCCATTTCGCTCGTCAGCAACGCGGCCATGAATTCGGTGGGATGATGCGCCTTCAAGTAAGCCGTTTGGAACGTCACCAGGGCATAGGCCGCGGAATGGGACTTGTTGAATCCATACCCGGCAAAGTACGCCATCTGGTCGAAGATCGTTTCGGCTTTCTTTTCCGTGAACCCCTTGGCCTTAGCCCCCTCGAGAAACAGTTTCTTTTGCTTGGCCATCTCTTCGGGCTTTTTCTTCCCCATGGCCCGCCGCAGTATATCGGCTTGCCCCAAACTGAACCCGGCCATGAGATTGGCAATGGCCATGACCTGTTCCTGATAGACCATGACCCCGTAGGTTTCCTTGAGAATAGGTTCCACCGCCGGGGGGTCGTACGCAATTTTCAAGGGATCGCGTTTGCGCTTGATAAAGTCATCCACCATGCCGCTTTCCAAGGGACCCGGCCGGTAGAGGGCGAGGATCGCGATGAGATCTTCGAAGCCTTCCGGTTTGATGCGAACCAATAAATTGCGCATGCCCGAACTTTCCAGTTGGAAGATCCCTGAGGTCTTACCGGAGGCCAGCAGCGCGTAGGTCTCGGCGTTGTTCAGCGGAAGCCGTTCGATATCGAGGTGTTCTCCCTGGGCCTGGCTCACCATGGTCACGGCATGGTGAATCATGGTGAGGGTTTTCAGCCCGAGAAAATCAAATTTCACCAGCCCCACTTTTTCGATGTCCGTCATCGAGTATTGCGTGACGATTTCGTCGTTGGCCGTTTTGTACAACGGCACGTGTTCCATCAGGGGTTTCTGTGAAATCACCACGCCTGCCGCGTGCGTGGAGGCGTGTCGCGCCAGGCCTTCGAGGGCTTGGGCCGTCTCCATGAGTTCCTTCATCCGTCCATCGCCGTCGACCAGTTCCTGGAGGCGGGGCTCCTGAGTCAAGGCCTCTTTCAAGGTGATATTGAGCTGTGTCGGCACGAGTTTGGCGACACGGTCCACTTCGGCGTAGGGAATATCCATCACGCGGCCCACGTCCCGGATGGCGGCTTTGGCGCCCAGCGTCCCGAACGTGATGATCTGGCACACGTGGTCTTCGCCGTATTTGTCGATCACGTAATTGATGACTTCTCCCCGGCGGTCCATGCAGAAATCCATGTCGATGTCCGGCATGCTTACGCGTTCGGGATTGAGGAACCGTTCAAAGAGCAGGTTGTATGCGAGCGGGTCCAGGTCGGTGATGGAAAGGGCATAGGCAATCAAACTGCCGGCCGCCGATCCCCTGCCGGGTCCCACCGGAATGCCGCGTGACCGGGCAAACTTGATGATGTCCCAGACCACCAGGAAATAGCCGGCGTAGCCCATCTGGGTGAGCACGGCCAATTCTTCCTGAAGGCGGAGTTGGTAGGCCTCCTGGGGCAGGTTCGACGGTCGGGCTGCCAGGCGTTGGGCCAAGCCTTCCTTGGCCAGGGTTTCCAAATAGGTTTCATGGGTGAATCCCTCGGGTACCTGGTAGTGAGGAAGCGACAAGGTGTTGTTGGTCAGGTTCAACCCGCACTGTTCCGCGATGTGACAGGTGTTCAGTACGGCTTCGGGGAGTTCGGAAAACTCCTCGACCATCTCTGCCGTGGACTTGACGTACAGTTGGTCGGTATCGAACTTCATGCGGTTGGTGTCGCTCAACGTCTTGCCGGTTTGCAGGCACAGCATGATCTCGTGTGGGCGCGCGTCTTCTTTTTTCAAATAGTGGCAGTCGTTGGTTCCCACCAACGGAATGCCGAGTTTTTTGTGGATCTCCACGAGGCCCCGGTTGGCGATCAGTTGATAATCGAGCCCATTGGCCTGGACTTCCAGATAATAATGATCTTTCCCGAAAATCTCGCGGTATTCTCCGGCTGTTTGTGTGGCTTTTTCCATATCCTGTTGGCCGATGAGATACGGCACTTCCCCGCTCAAACACCCGGATAAGGCAATGAGGCCCTCGTGGTGTTCCTGCAGGAGTTCCTTGTCCATCCGGGGTTTGTAATAAAACCCTTCGAGATAGGCCTTGCTCGACAGCTTGATGAGGTTATGGTAGCCCTTGAGATTGGTGGCCAGGAGGATCAGATGATAGTAGTCGTTGTGGGCCAACAGGCCTTCGCGTTGTCGCCGGCTGCCGGGTGCGAGATAGGCTTCGCATCCGATGATGGGCTTCACCCCGTGGGCGGTGGCTTTTTCGTAGAAATCAATGGCGCCGAAGAGGTTGCCGTGATCCGTGATGGCGAGCGCGGGCTGGTGAAAGTCCCGGACTTGCCTGAGAAGCGGATTCAACTGATTCGCGCCGTCCAGCAGGCTGTATTGGGTGTGGAGGTGCAGGTGAACGAATTGAGAAGACACGGCCCCCCTCCCTTACGGCTATTTCCCCAAGCTCAGTTCGTAGAGCAGAGCTTTCCAGCCTTGCTCTTCCGTAATGAACCCTTTGGGTTGGACAACGGGCAGCATGCCGGTGCCCGGGACCCGGCCGGATTGCCCCATGCTACCGTTTTTCAGGACCCACATCAGTTCGCCGGGCGTTCGTAATTTATGAAATTTCGGATTCGTGAAATTGCGGGGTTGAATCGGGAGGTTTTTGGCTGCGGCGCCGTTACCCTTGCCTTCGGGGCCGTGGCAACTGATACACCCTCCGACGCCCAGGAAGATGGTTTTGCCTTCCGCCAGGATTTCCGGCGTTGCTTCAAACGGCGGTTTGACTTTCTTGGCTTTGGCCAAATGACCGGCCGGCACACGGGGAATCCTGATGTCGTATTCACCGCCGGCTTGCCCGTATCCGGTCGGATTCACGCTCCAGGCCACTCCTGAAAACCCCACACACAACCCGGCACTCAACGCGACGCATAACACACTTCTTCTCACGGTAATCTCCTCCTCGATGAATTATTGATGATGAAGGCCCCTGAGGCGAAACTGATACGGAGGCTTTGAACGTTTTTACTCTAACCTGTGTCGTAGGGGCAACCCCCCGTGGTTGCCCTGGGTGGTGGTGCGAAGGACAGGCACAGGGGCCTGTCCCTACCAGAATACGTAAACACCTGCCAACCACCAAAGGAACAACAGGGTTTGTCATTCCATTGGAAGGCAGAGGAAAGTTTTATGCTAAAGCCTTCGTCCCGATAATCTTTGTCCTTGTGTTCCGGGGGCGGAAAACTCTTCCTCACCTAATCCGTTTTCCTCTGTCGTTGTACAGTCCCGTGTGATTCTGTAGGAGTTGCAAAGGCGTCTGATAGGTGAGACATTTTAAACGAGTCCGATTATAATCGTCCACGAACCGTGTGATGAAGGCGATTCGTTTCTCATCGACATCGATATTTTGACCTGTTCGCCAACGAAGAAATAGATAAGTGATCCATGGCCGTCAACAGAGATAAACCTGACCGATGGAGACAGGATATTGCACAGTCGGTGGATATGTACAACGACTGGTTCGTACGGTTTGCGCCAGCGGCTTACCGCACGACGAGGGTGCAGACAACAGAGGAAGTCGAGGCGACACTGAAGGCGACGAACAATCTATCGGATATCAGCGTGGCGTCGCTAAAAGCAAAACCCGCTGCCCTACCGACGTTGCGGATGTCTACCTGCCCGCCTTTGGCCGTGGATCGTTTGATCGGTCTGGCAGGCGTTTCCAAGAATCTTGTTAAGGTAATGGAAAAGGAAGCGAAGCTCCCGCCACTGATGCCACAACGGAAACTGGACAGTGATCTCGAGAAAATCGGGGAGATTATCGAGAAGATGGCCGATCCGGACATCTTCGTCTGGCTGGAACGTGGCGACAATCCGTCTAAACAGGAATTACACCGAGCGGCGACGATCGTTGCCGACCGTCTGTGTGGTGCGGTTGCAAATCCGATTATTCGGAATGCGTAGGAAAAGCGCCAACTTGGCGCGGTTGCGGAGTGGCTGACGGCATTGGGCTATCAAAATCTACCTGCAGGTGAAGGCACGAAATATGCCGATATGCAGCCAGGGACGTTCTCCTTCCGGCTGAATGTTCCGATTAAGCAGAAAAAAACCCGCAGATCGGTCAACATTCCTGTGGACGCTGTCATCATGCCGAAGAGCGCGAGAGCAGGCGAGTTGCCGTTACTCGTCGAAGCAAAATCAGCGGGTGATTTCACAAATGTTAACAAACGGCGCAAGGAAGAGGCCGCAAAGATGAACCAATTACGACGGACTTATGGCAAGGACGTACGGTTCATTTTATTCCTATGCGGATATTTCGATAGCGGCTATCTCGGTTATGAAGCTGCGGAAGGTATCGACTGGGTGTGGGAGCACCGTATAGACGATCTCGGGGAGTTTGGACTTTAGATGGCGAAGAATAGAACCAGAGTATTGGAAGAGCAACGACTGGCACTCCAGAGAGGACTGGATGCCGGCAAGGAACAGGCGGAACGGAACCGTATGGGCCAGTTTGCGACGCCAACGGGGCTTGCCGTTGACATACTTCGGTACACAAAGGGGCATCTCACGGGGAAAAGCGGGAAAGTGCGCTTTATCGATCCGGCTCTTGGAACCGGCTCATTCTATTCGGCCTTACTTGAGGTGTTTCCAAAGCGACACATTGCTGCAGCCGTCGGTTATGAGATAGATCCGTATTATGGTACGCCAGCGGCAAAACTATGGGGCGGGACCGGGCTGGATGTTCGACTGGCGGATTTCACCCAGGCCGATCCGCCGTCGGAAGCTGAAAAGTTCAATCTGCTGATTTGCAATCCGCCCTATGTGCGTCACCATCATATCATCAATGGGGAAAAACAACGGTTGAAGAGCAAGACACGCGACGCCGCGGGTGTAACTGTTAGCGGCTTGGCCGGCCTGTATTGTTACTTCCTGGGGTTATGCCATGCATGGATGGCGGATGGCGGTTTGGCGGCTTGGCTAATCCCGAGCGAATTCATGGACGTGAACTACGGCGCTTCAGTGAAGGGCTATCTGCTCAACAAAGTGACGCTACTGCACATTCACCGCTTCGATCCGAATGATGTGCAATTCGGCGATGCGCTGGTGTCGTCGGTGGTTGTCTGCTTCCGCAAGGAAGCCTCATCGCAGGAACGCGAGGTGCGGTTTACCTATGGTGGCTCACTGGAACAGCCGAAGTTTGAACTCCTGGTGCCGGTCGATACTTTGCGTAGCGATCCCAAGTGGACGCGGTACCCGATGAAGCAGGGGGTTGAAGCATTGAATGGACCTGTTCTGGGCGATTTTTTCAAGATAAAGCGTGGTCTAGCGACGGGGAATAACAATTACTTCATTTTGTCGGCAGATGACATCAAACGCCGCGAACTGCCGATGGAGGCGTTTCGACCAATATTGCCGAGTCCTCGCTACGTCCCGGTCGATGAGATAATGTGTGATGGCGATGGCAATCCGCTTCTGGAGCGGCGATTATTTCTGCTTGACCCGCCTTGGACGGAAAACGAGATTAAAGAGAAATATCCGAATCTCTGGATGTATTTGGAAGAAGGCAAAGCGGATGGCATCGCGGATCGCTACATCTGCCGGCATCGAGCGATGTGGTACACACAAGAGTACCGCCCTCCGGCACCGTTCGTCTGCACCTATCTTGGCCGGAGCGACAAGAAGAATGGTAAGCCGTTTCGCTTCATTCTGAACAATTCGAATGCGACAGCGGCAAACGTGTATTTGATGTTGTACCCAAGGAGGCCTTTTGAGCGCGCCTTGTTGGATAGTCCAGAACTGAAACGGCGAGTGTGGGAGTACCTTAACCAGATTTGCCCACAGGCTATACTTGGTGAAGGTCGCGTCTACGGGGGAGGATTGCACAAACTGGAACCTAAGGAACTCGGGAACGTCCCGGCGGAAGTCCTAGTCGAGCTGTTTCCCGTATTGGGGCGGCAACGGCCGGGGAAGCAAGGCGAACTGTTTGAAGGATCAGTCATGTAGGCTGTGACGGACGGTTCTACCTTGTGCAGTGAGGGCTTTGTGTGACCGTCCACAGGACTCCGAAGCCGAACAGGCCGAAGCGGTCTCGGAAGAGGGCTGTGTAGGGTAGGATGCGCGCCTTTAGTTTCAGGCAGAACGCCTTGGCGAAGGCGTCAGTGAGGCAGAATGCCGCTAACCACGTTGACAAGACTGAAGGACGAGCTTGTGAGCCTCTACGGAGAAGACCAGATATCGGTGTTCGTGACGATGACTGCACGCAAGCAAGTGGATGACTGGTTGAAAGGCGGTACGACCAAGATCAACAACAAGCTGTCATTTGGACAGGACGACCCCATAGAGCCGACTGCTGATCGGCTACGCGAGGTTTTCAAGCAGTTGGTAGTCGGACTCAACGATGAGGAGTACGCTACTACGGAGAAGATCCTTGACAAGATTATATGCTAGGAGGTTCCCATGGTGCGTGCTCTCCTTCTCACGTTAACCCTGTTTCTGTTCGCGGGTGTGAGAACGACTGGCAACAGTACGTCCAGCCGCAGGATCAATGGACGCGACCGGGGCCGGTTTCGCCGGACACGTATAACCGCCAGTCCCTGAACACCCCCCCTACGATTACAGTTCGACCGGGTTGTCGTCGGGCCTGGTGTGGTGGCGCACGGCGATGTGGGCGCGGAGGTGGAGCGCGAAGAGGAGCGTAAGCTCTGGAATCCAGGGCCTGGCCGGAAGGCTGGCCCAGGATCAAGCGCGGTTCCGTAGCGACACCGCGACGATGTGGCCGGGACCTTGAGGCCTGGTCACAAGCCGAAGGTGGCGCCGCCACCTCGAGAAATGGGTCGGGTAGTGTCTTTGAGGGCTTCGGACGGACAGTTTCTGATGGGAGCTTCTGATGGGAATTAGGCCATGCCCTCGGCCTAAGAAGACAAGGGAATCGGTTTCAAGGGAATTACTCAGGTGGAAAGTTGAAGCTGGATTGTCGAGCAGGCCAGCCTTGGTAAAAGGTGTCGACGAGAAAATTGAGGACATTATTAAGGGACGAGACATCTATATGGAGGGGAAAGTTTTTGAGTTCGGGATATCGCCAGTGATTAAAGAGATGGCGATGTTCCTTTAGGATTACTTGGAAGGGTGTCTTTGTGGGGTGGTGAGGGAAATTTGGGTCGGGTAGGTCGGTATGGAAAAATGGATCGGCTAAGTGTGGGTGGAGGATCAAGAAAAATGGGTGTCCCATTGGAGGGGGATACCGCGTTCCCGCATAATTGGAATGCAGTCTTGGCAGGTGACGTGATAGGAGGAATCGGCGGTGTGATTCTTCTTTTTAGATTGGCCGTAGAGAATTAATTGAGAGTTTTCATCATAGTAGTGGACGGTGCGGTGTCTGTATTTAGAATCTTGGAGGGTAGGCATGGGAGCTTGTCAAGACGTGGCATTTGCTTGACGATTTGAAATTGACTACAATGGTCTGAAGATATTAGCCCAAAAGGTCATTCCATGAAAACCACCACCGTCTCACAACTCAAGATGTTGCTCAGTGCATACCTTCGCCAAGTCAAAACCGGTGAAGAAGTCTTGATTACCGAACACGGACGACCCATTGCACGCTTGCTGCCTATCGAAAATTCCATGTCCTTGTCCGAGCACTTGCACGACATGGAAAAGAAAGGCCTCCTTAAGCGTGGAGAGAAACCCCTGCCGGCGAATTTCTGGGATTTGCCGCGTCCGGCAGACCCGCAAGGGGCCGTGCGTTCGGCAGTCTTAAGTGAGCGGGAAGAAGGCCGGTGAAATTTTGGGATACATCGGCCATAGTGCCGCTCTGTGTGCAGGAACCCAACTCAGGTACCGTGCGAGAGATCCTGATCGAGGACCCGTCCATGGTCGTGTGGTGGGGCATGCGCACCGAGTGTATCTCAGCCCTGATGCGACAGGTACGGGAAGGCGGTTTGACGCCCACCGATGAGCGCGCCGCCCGCCACGTGTTGCAGACCTTGGCGCAAACCTTGACGGAAATGCAACCGAGCGAGGCATTGCGCAGCAATGCCGAACGATTGCTCACCGTCCATCCGTTACGGACAGCGGACGCTTTGCAACTTGCCGCAGCCCTTCAGTGGTGTCAAGGATTCACAACGGGACAGGGCTTTGTGGCGTTCGATCGACACCTGCGTGACGCGAGCTATCGAGAAGGCTTTACCGTGCTTCCTGAGGCGTTCTGAAAGCAGGTCACCTTCAATTGAATGGCTGCTGTAACTCTCGGCCTGGACCTAATTTGAAGGAGAAGGTCGAGGTCTCCAACGCCCTGTCAATACAGGCGATTCTCCGCCGTACACGTTTTATGCTAGAATGCGACGCGATCCAATCGGGACGGCACCCTTCGGCTTCGCTCAGGGCAGGCTCAGGCCGTCCCCTGCGACCGAAAACATGACTCTGACGCGAACATTACAGGGGCGGCGCCATGCCGTTTGACGAGCGGGCCAAGGCTCGCTATTTCTCGGGCATGCGTCGCCGGATCGGCGAGCTGCGAGCCCAATCGGAACGCAGTCTGGATTTCGCCATCGACACCATGATGCTGGAACGGGCTGAAAGTTACATTAAGGTCGAGACCGGCCTGACGGAAATCGAACGGATGGTCACACTCATCGAAGAGGAATTGGACGAGGTCCGGGAACTGACCCATGCCCAGCGCCTGGAAGCCCGTCTCGAGTTCATCGAGGATCGCTTTGAAGATTTCGACAGCGAAATCCATCAACGCCCCAAACGACGCCGGCGAAAGATCAATCTGTTTGATTTCTTCAAGAAAGCGACCGGAAGCGGCGATGTCGCGGCTTCTCAAGGGGAAATCAATTCCCACCAGGAAGCCTATGAGGCCCTGGGCCTGGAGTTCGGGAGCTCCATGACGGCGGTGACCAGGGCCTTTCGTCAAAAAGCCAAAAAACTCCATCCCGATTTTAACAAGGGGGACCGCAGCGCCGAACCCGAATTGCGGCGCATCATCGAGGCGTACCAGTTTCTCAGGGCGGATTCCACGATCCCGCGTACCGAGGCCCACGGTACGGAAACCCAAACCCGGTAAGGCCCGGCACCGTCAAGGTTCACGCTTGCGACCCTTCCAGAGTTGTCTCCCCCTTTCAGGACAGGTGCTCGTTATCTTGACGGATTTTTTTTGCGCGTGTTACAAGCGGAGAGGGTGGACACGCAGGTCCACCCCTACGCAATAAATGCGTGACGCCGAAACTCCCGCGATTATGGCAACTCCAGAGGCTCCGGACGCGACCCAATTTGAGGTGGCGATGGATTCCCATCGGACATTGAAGGATCTTCGTGCGCGGCAACCCGGACAGCCCGTTTGTGTCGTGGGGTCCGGTGACGACCGGAAAGGCAAGGAAGGAGTCTTTCAACATTTCAACGTGCGCTTGGCCGTCGTGAAGTTCCCCGACGGCAAAACCCTGGGCTATGATCCGCTGGACCTGTTGCTGCCGTGCGAGATTCATGAGGATGGGGAAGCGTTTTTTGAAATCCGCACCTGCGCGGCGTGCAACCAGATTTTCCCGTTGACGTCCGATGAGTTCCGGGCCGAGCAGGAACGGACCGAATGCCCTGAATGCCAGCCGTAATCTCCTGGGGCTGCCCCCGGGTTAGACGTCCCCCCATTTGAGCTTGTTCCTTAAGACGTCATAGTACGTCCGGTCGGGAAACCGGATGAGGCGAGTCCGGTGGGGCGAGGCGCTGATCGTGAGCGTGTCTTCATACTCCATGTGAATTCCGATTTGTCCGTCGATCGTCACGGTGCCCCCTTCCAGGCTTGTCAATTGAATCTCCAGTAAGAGTTGGCTTGGGACAAGAAGGGGACGGTGGGTCAACGTATGGGGGCTGATGGGCGTCAGCACCAGGGTTTCGAGACTGGGTTCCAGGATCGGACCGCCGGCGGACATGGAGTAGGCCGTGGACCCAGTCGGCGAGGCAACAATCAACCCGTCCCCCCGCAGCTTCGTCACGAATTGTTTGTCAACCTGAATGCTCGTGGTAATCATGCGTCCCGAAGTCCCTTTGCTGATGACCGCGTCGTTCAGCGCCGTTCGTTCTTGCTGTTCTCCGGTTGTGTGACGGATGTGGACCTGAAGGCGCAGGCGGTGATCCAGGTAAAATTCTTGCGCAAAGATTTTTTCCAGGGAGTCGTACATCGTTTCCGGCGTGCTTTCCGTCAGAAATCCCAAGCCGCCCAAATTGACCCCCAGGATGGGGACGGACCGTTCTTCGACGAGCCGGGCCGCCCTCAACATCGTGCCGTCTCCGCCCAGCACGAGTACGAGGTCGGCTTCGGCGGCGATTTGCTGATCGACCGGTTGCGGGCCTTCGTGGAAATGGTCCCCGGAAGAGGAGCCGACCAGGACGGTTTTTTGTTTCCGTCCAAGCCAGTCGATCAATTTCTCAAGGAGGGGGCGAATCTCGGGGAGTTGAGGCTTGGTCAGGATGCCGATGACAGTCACAAGCGACTCACGCGTGTATGGAAAGGACGGAGCAACGAAGGGGAACGGATACGTCGAGGCGTGCCCATACGGGTTAGAAGAGACGGAAAATAGATTGTATCGTTCACGACATTGCGGAGTCAATGAAGAAATGCCGTGAACGTTCCTTCCTCTTGACGACATCGTTAGAATGTGAAACCTTACACATCGTTACCCGTCGTGGTCTTGCCTTGACAGTTTTCAGAACGGATGGATAGACTAACCAGCGTATGACGGTGGGATTGACCTGACGCAGTCCGGGGCGAATTCCTGACCCCAAAAGGAGGGAAAATGTTCGAGCGATTCACGGACAGAGGTCGCAAGATTATTATTCTGGCCCGCGAAGAGGCTGAACGCCATCAGAACGACTATCTCGGCACGGAGCATTTGGTGCTGGCCATTCTCCGTGAATCCGATGGCATTGCCCTCATGATCATCAAGAAGATGGGGCTGTCTCCCGAACAGATTCGTCTGGAAGTGGAGCGCAGTTTGCCCGGCGGCGGGACGACCGTCACCTTCGGGGAAATTCCCTTCAGTCCGCGCGTCAAGAAGGTCATTGAATACGGCGTTGAAGAAGCCAGACTGCTGGGACACAACCACATCGGGAGCGAACATCTCCTGTTGGGCCTGTTACGGGAAGAAGAAGGGATCGGCGGGAAGGTGCTTCGGAGCCTCGGCGGGAACCTGCTCACGGCGCGTCAATTGACCGTGACCTTCTTGCGGAAATCGGGAACCCGGGAACGCGACAAGAAAAGCAGCACGCCCGCGCTCGATGAATTCGGCAGAGACCTGACCCAACTGGCACAGGACTCCATGTTGGACCCCGTTATCGGCCGCGGCGATGAAATCGAACGGGTGTTGCAGATCTTGAGCCGCCGTTCCAAGAACAACCCGGCCTTGATCGGCGAGTCAGGGGTGGGTAAAACCGCGATCGTCGAAGGGTTGGCTCAACGCATCGTCTCCATGGACGTGCCCGATAATCTGTTGAACCGGCGCGTGATCGCCCTGGACTTGGGGTCCCTGGTAGCCGGCACGAAGTATCGGGGGCAGTTTGAAGAACGCCTGAAGGTGGTCATGAAGGAAATCGTGCAGGCCGGCAACGTGATCCTGTTCATCGATGAGTTGCATACCCTGGTGGGCGCGGGCGCGGCTGAAGGGTCGATCGATGCCGCCAATATGCTCAAGCCGGCGTTGTCCCGGGGCGAGATTCACTGCATCGGGGCCACCACCATGGATGAATACCGCAAACATATTGAGAAAGACGGCGCCCTGAAACGGCGGTTCCAGCCCATATACGTGAATCCGCCGTCCGTGGAAGAGACGATCAAGATCATTCAGGGCTTGCGAGATCGCTATGAAGAGCACCACGGCGTGGAAATTTCGGATGACGCGGTGGTGGAAGCCGTGAAATTGACCGATCGCTATATCACGGATCGATTCCTGCCCGACAAGGCGATTGATTTGATCGACGAGACGGGGTCCCGGGCCAAGTTGCAATCCTATTCACTGCCCCCCGAGTTGAAATCGTTGGAACAGGAACTCAAACGCGTGGCGCACGAAAAGGAAGTCGCCATTGGGCTGCAAAGTTTTGAAGAGGCCGTGAAATACCGGGAAGAAGAAGAACGGCTTCGCAAACTGCTGGAGGATGCCAAACGCGATTGGAAGAAGAATCAGGAGCAGCAGAAGCCGGTGATCGGGGCCGAGGAAGTCAGTTTTGTGGTCTCCAAAATCACGGGCATTCCGCTCTTTAAACTCGAAGAGGAAGAGTCGGAAAAGCTGCTGCACATGGAAGACTTTCTTCACAAGCGCATCGTGGGTCAGGAGGAAGCCATTTCAGCGGTCTGTCGTGCCATCCGTCGCTCGCGGGCTGGGCTCAAGGAGGCGCGCAAGCCGATTGGGTCCTTTATCTTCTTGGGACCCACGGGCGTCGGGAAGACGGAACTGGCCCGGGCCTTGGCGGAATTCCTGTTCAATACCGAGGATGCCCTGATTCGCATCGACATGTCGGAGTACCAGGAGAAATTTACGAGTTCCCGGTTGTTCGGCGCTCCTCCCGGGTACGTGGGCTATGAAGAGGGCGGGCAGTTGACCGAAAAGGTGCGGCGACGCCCGTATTCGGTGGTGTTGTTCGATGAGATCGAAAAGGCCCATCCGGATATTTTCAACGTGCTCTTGCAGGTCCTGGACGACGGGTTGCTCACGGACAGCTTGGGCCGGAAGGTCGATTTCAAGAACGCGATTCTCGTGATGACGTCCAACCTGGGTACGAAGCTCATTCAGAAGGGCGTGTCCCTCGGCTTCCAAAAAGTCGAAGAGTCGGAAACCCGGAAGCGCATGAAGGACGATATTCTGGATGAATTGAAACGGAATTTCAGCCCGGAATTTCTGAATCGGATCGATGAATTCGTGGTCTTCCATCCGCTGGAAAAAGAGCATTTGCTGAACATCGTCGATATCCTGGTCCGCGAACTGAACGAACGGTTGGCGGAGCGTGAGGTCCAATTGGAGATGGGCGACGACGTGAAGCAATGGCTGATTGCTCAGGGCTATCAACCGCAGTATGGAGCGAGGCCCATGCGGCGCACCATCCAGAAACTTCTGGGTGATCCCTTGTCCGATGAACTCATTCGAGGGCGATTCAAGGACGTCAAGAAGATCAAAGTGGTGCTTCGTGACGACGCTCCCGTGTTTGTTGAAGAGGAGGCGATGGCGGGCGTCTGAACCTTGGGCGCTGCATCGGTTGCCGTAAGACGATAAATCATTCACGGATTGATTCCCTTCCCTTGATAGACGACTCTCGCTACCCTGCGTGGCGAGAGTCGTTGTTTTTTATGACGACTGTTCTCACGTGATGCTTCGAAACGGCCAAACTCTCACGAGCGCTCCTTGCCGCGTACCGACCCCCAGTCTCCTGGGCATCGAGACGTCTTGTGATGAAACAGCCGCTGCCGTGTTTTCGCTGGAAGGGAACCTCTTGTCGAATCTCGTGGCATCCCAGCACGAGGTGCACGGCCGGTTCGGCGGAGTCGTGCCGGAGTTGGCATCGCGAAAACACGTGGAAAGGATCGAAGAGATCACGCATGCCGCTCTGAACCGGGCTGGTGTGGGTTGGTCTGATCTTCGGGCGATTGCGGTCACCCAAGGGCCGGGGCTTGCCGGTGCGCTGGTCGTGGGGGTGAGTTTCGGCAAGGCCCTGGCGTACGCTTTGGGCGTGCCCTGTATCGGTGTGCATCATCTGGAAGGGCATATTGCCTCCGCGTGGTTGGAATATCCCGATTTTGTGACTCCCTGCATCGTGCTCGTGGTATCCGGCGGGCACACCCATTTGTATCTCGTTCCCCAACGCGGTGAATATCGACTCCTCGGCAAAACCCTTGATGACGCCGCGGGTGAGGCGTTTGATAAGGGCGCCAAGATGCTGGGACTCTCCTACCCGGGCGGTCCTGCGCTCGATCGTCTGGCTCAAACGGGGGATCCGTCAACCGTCCGGTTCCCCCGTCCGTACTTGAACAAAGGAAGGTTCAATTTCAGTTTCAGTGGCCTGAAAACGTCATTGTTGTATTATTTGAGGGACCGGCAGTCGCGCCAGGAGTCGTCCTTGCCGGCGCACGTCGCCGCGGGCTATCAGGAAGCCATCGTGGACGTGTTGGTGGAAAAATCGCTTCGGGCAGTGCGCCAATACGGCGTCACCGGCTTGGCAGTGGTCGGAGGGGTCAGCGCGAATTCCCGGTTGCGCGCGGTGTTACAGGCTCGCGCGGAAAAGGAAGGCATACGCCTGGCGTTGCCGCGGATGCATTTTTGTACGGACAATGCCGCGATGGTCGCTGCTGCCGGGTGGTGGGCCTACCAGGAACAGCGGTGGGCTTCATGGGACCTGGATGCGCAGCCCGGTTTGGCGATCGAAGCCATGGAACCGTTCCCCTCCTTTGTAAGGAGGGGCCAGGGGAGGTAGAGCCTAGGCGGATCGGGTCCGGCTAGGTAACGTCCCGATGGACGCCGTTGGGCTTCTACCCCACCTAACCTCCCCTTACAAAGGGGAGGAAAAGAACAGGGGAGTCTCTATTCCACATGCCATTGGACATCTGACCGGGTTGAAGCCCGGCCAGGTTACACGACTCGAACGGTTATATCGCCGGCGCGTACCCGTTGAAAAAGTCATTTCTCCTGAACTGGCCCGCTCCTGCACGGAATTATCACATGAGATTCGACGGCAAATCGGGTTGCTGATCAATCGACGGGGCATCATCGAATCCGTCATCATCGGCACGGACCGCCAGTTGGTGATCCCGGAACTGGCGCGGAGCCGGTCCGGTCCCCGGTTATTGCGCGGCGTCCGGTTCGTGCATACCCATCTTAACAATCAACCGTTAAACAAGGACGACCTGACCGACCTGGCGATGCTTCGCTTGGATTTGATGGCGGTGCTCGGCGTGGGAAACGGAGGAGAACCGATTTCCATCTCGCTGGCTCACTTGGTGCCGCCCAACCCGCAAGGCAAAGCGTATGAGGCCTGGGCCCCGCAGAGCTTGCAGGCGTTTCAGTGCCGATGCGACCAGTTCGTGCAATCGCTGGAAGCTGAAATTTCCAGAGCGACCCCGGCGCTTCGCCGAACGGACGACGGCCCAAGTGCGTTGCTGGTCAGTGTCACGGCGGAAAGGAGGGCCGATCAGGAAGAACACCTGCGGGAATGTCAGGGCTTGGCGACGTCGCAAGGCATTCAGGTGGTCGGGACGGTGATGCAACGCTTGTCGTGGATCAATCCCAAGTACGTGTTGGGGGTGGGAAAGATTACCGAGGTGATCATCCACGCGCTGCAAAGCGGGGCCGACCTGTTGATTTTCGACCGGGATTTGACCCCGGCGCAGATCAAGGCATTATCCGGGATGATCGAGTTGAAGGTCATCGACCGGACGCAGTTGATCCTGGATATTTTTGCCAGCCGGGCGCATTCACGCGACGGGAAAATTCAAGTGGAACTCGCGCAACTCAAGTATCTGTTGCCCAGGTTGTCTCAATCCAGCACGGCGTTCTCCCGTTTGGGCGGCGGTATCGGGGCTCGAGGTCCCGGCGAGACCAAATTGGAGACCGACCTGAGACGGGTGCGGGACCGCATCCATCACCTCGAACGCGAGTTGAAGGACTTGGGTCGTCAACGTGAGCAGCAACGCCCCAGGCGCCTGCGCCAAGGGACCCCGATGGTGTCGATCGTGGGTTATACGAATGCCGGGAAATCCACGTTGCTGAACACCCTGACCCGTAGTTGCGTTTCAGCCAGGAATCAGCCGTTTGAAACCCTGGATACCGTCAAGCGACGACTCAGGCTTCATTCGGGCCGGCACGTGATTCTGACCGATACCGTGGGTTTCATTCGAGACCTGCCCCGGGATCTCTTGGAAGCCTTTCGGACGACGCTTGACGAACTTCACCAAGCTGACGTACTGGTGCACGTCGTGGATGCGACCGCGCCGGATCGTGATCAGCAAATGCAGGTGGTCGAAGGACTCCTGCGTGAACTTGACCTGCAACACGTGACCCGGATTCTCGTCATGAACAAATGCGATCAATTGCCGCCTGAAGACGTGGACGTGCTCGAACGGCGCTTTCAGGCCTGCCCTGAGCCTGCCCTGCCTGTCCTGAGCGGAGCCGAAGGAAGCGGAGCCGAAGGGCGAAGTCGAAGGGCCCTGTGCGTCTCCGCGCTTCGGAAAGAGACCCTGGACCCGTTGCGGGACGCGATTGCCGACGCCTTGGAATCCGGCGTGCCGGTGGTGGAGGCAGGGTGAAAACTCAACCATCAGAAACCAGCGAGCGGAAATCAGCAATCCACAATCAACAATCGACAACGACCCGTGCCCGTCGGATTCTGAAACGCCTGCGCACGCAGGGGACGAACGCGCCGGTGGAACTCAGCTACACCAATCCCTTTGAGTTGCTGGTCGCGACGATTCTGTCGGCCCAATGTACGGATGAACGGGTGAACCGGGTGACTCCAGGGCTGTTCGCGGCCTATCCCGTGGCCCGGGAATTGGCTGGCGCATCCCAAGCGAAACTCGAAGCGTTGATCAAACCAACGGGATTTTACCGGAACAAGGCGCAACATCTGGTCAAGTGCAGTCAAGCTCTGGTGTCGCAGTTCCAAGGAGCCGTGCCCAAGACCATGGAGGAATTGACGTCGTTGCCCGGGATCGGCAGAAAGACCGCCAATGTGATCCTGGGCGCCTGTTTTCATGTGCCGGCGATTGTCGTGGATACGCACGTCAAGCGCGTGGCGCAACGATTGCACCTGACCCGGAATACCGATCCTGCCAAAATAGAGTTTGACTTGCAGGCGGTCTGGCCTGCCCGGGATTGGACCGATGGCTCGCAACGCATGTTGCTTCATGGCCGCTACGTGTGCCTGGCGCGGAAACCTCAATGCTCCGGCTGCGTGTTGTATGAAGACTGTCCATGGGAAGGAAAGGGGACGCGGCTATGTTGAAAAGCATGACGGGTTTCGGTAAACGGGAGGGAACCAGTCATGGGCTTGCCGTGGCCGTGGAAGTCCGGTCAGTGAACCATCGATTCCGGGAAATCGTCCTCCGGGTGCCCAGGGGAGGGTTCGAGTGGGAAGAAGAATTGAAGGAGTTGGTGGCCCGGACGTGTCGCCGGGGACGAATCGAACTCGTCGTTGTCTACGGGAAAGACCATGAACGCGGCAAACACGTCACGCTTGATCGTCCCCTGGCGCGGCATTATTATCGGGCGCTCAAGGATTTGCAGCGGGAGTTCCGGTTGGGGGGACAAATCGACGTCGAACTGTTGGCCTCATTCAGGGACATTTTTCGCGTTGCCGAAATCCCGATCGACGACAAGCACCTGAATCGGGTGGTGAAGCGGCTCACGTCGGGAGCGCTCGCGGATCTTGACCGCATGCGGTCGAAAGAGGGGAAAGCCCTCCAGGTCGATATCGCGAAACGGCTGAAGCTGATTCGCGAGATGCATCGATCGATCGAACGCCGCCTGCCCCGCGTGGTCAAGGGCCTCCTGGAGCGCCTGCGGTTACGCGTGCCTGCCTTGGCCGGGAGCGAGCAGGAACCCTGGCTCAACAAGGAATTGGCGCTCGTGGCCGACCGGTGTGACGTCACGGAAGAACTCACCCGGTTCCGCAGTCACGGCGTACAATTTGAGGAGATGCTGAAAAAACGGGAGCCTATCGGGCGGCAGTTGGATTTTTTGTTGCAGGAAATGGGTCGTGAGGTCAATACGATCGGGTCCAAGGCGAATGACGCGGAAATCGCCAAGCACGTCATCCAGCTCAAAAGTGAACTGGAAAAGATTCGCGAGCAGGTGCAAAATGTCGAATAATCGGAGAGCGAGCGTGGCTGATGTCGGCTGATGGTGTCCTGGTTGTGGTGTCGGGTCCTTCCGGGGTCGGAAAAAGCACGTTGTGCAAGAACATCGTGACCCGGGTGCCGAGCACCACGTTGTCGGTGTCGTATACGACCAGGAAGCCGAGACCGGGCGAGCGTGACGGGGTTGAGTATAGTTTTGTCGATGAGGCAACGTTTCAAGGCCTGGTTCAGGCAGAGGCATTCGTCGAGTGGGCCGAAGTGTATGGCCACAAGTACGGCACTCCGAAACAACCGTTGTTGGCGGCCTTGCAAAAAGGGACCGACGTGTTGTTGGATATCGATGCGCAGGGGGCCAGGCAAATTATGGAACGCTTTGCCGGGGCCGTGTACGTGTTCGTGGCCCCGCCGTCGCTTGACGTCCTTCGCAACCGGCTCTGCCGGCGAGCCAAGGATCCCCCGGAGGAAATCGAGCGTCGTCTGCAAAAAGCGAGTGAGGAAATCGCCAATTTCAAAGCCTATCATTACTTCGTGCGGAATGACGAACTCCTGCAGGCGACGAAAGAATTGGAATCCATTATTCTGGCCGAACGGGTGAAGACCAACCGGTTGGCCCCTGACGCACTCGTGGAAAACGGGTTGGTCGAATCCATGACGATGAAGAAGATTGCCACGTAACCGTATTCACCAAAGGAGTTTCGATTATGATTGATACGCTTCCTTTACTTCCCGACGATCGAGCCGGTCAGTTCGATTCCCGCTATCGAGTCGTGCTCGTTGCCGCTCAACGTGCAAAACAACTCATGCGCGGGACCCCGCATGCACAAACGAGCAAATTCACCAAAGAAACCTCCATTGCGCTCGAGGAAGTCTTGGGAGACAACGTGGAGTATTTGATGGGACAAGAAGCGCGTGAGGCGCTTCGTGAAGCCAGGAGAAGCCTGGACCGTGAATTCGAACCGGCGTTGTTGGCAGAGGCTGATGAAGATGCCAAGGAAATCAAGAAGCAACTCAGCGTCTACGTTGACGATTCGCCGCCGGAACCCGCCACGGAGGCAGACGCCGAATCGTGAGCGAAAAGCCGTTGCAAGGCAAACGGATCGTCCTCTGCGTCACGGGCAGCATTGCGGCCTATAAAGCCGTGTTCCTGCTTCGGACGCTGGTCGAGGACGGGGCGGAGGTGTCAGTGGTCATGACGCCGTCCGCCGCGCAGTTCGTGGCGCCGCTGACCTTCGAAGTGCTGTCCGGGCGGCCGGTGTTGCAACGACTCTTTGCAGATGACCAACCCATGCCGCACCTGCAGGCGACGGAAGACGCGGACCTGATTCTTGTGGCCCCGGCGACCGCGAACTCCCTGGCTAGATGTGCGCTGGGTTTGGCGGATGACCTGCTGGGTACGTTGTTCGTGTCCGCACGATGTCCCATTGTCATGGCCCCGGCCATGGATGTCGAAATGTGGGACCATCCTGCGGTGGCAGCGCATACGCGGACGTTGCGCGAGCGCGGGGTCGTGGTGCTGGAACCGGAGGAAGGCCCGCTGGCGTCCGGCTTGACCGGGAAAGGCCGGTTGCCTGCCGAACACGTGATTCTGGGTGCGGTGCGTTCTTGCCTGGCGCGTCGGCTGGACTGGGCCGGGCAGCGTGTGCTCGTCTCGGCCGGACCCACGCGGGAACCGATCGATGCGGTTCGCTTTATCACGAATGCCTCATCCGGAAAGATGGGATACGCGATGGCGGAAGCCGCGGCCCAACGGGGAGCGGAGGTGTTACTCGTCAGCGGACCCACGGCGCTGCCGTGTCCTCCCAACGTGACGCGCGTTTCGGTGGTGACGGCTGAAGAGATGCATCGGGAATTGGATGACCGGTTTGCATGGGCCACCGTCCTGGTGATGACCGCGGCCGTTGGAGACTTTCGACCCCGGAACCCTTCATCCGAAAAAGTCAAAAAACACGAATGGATCGGCGAGCCCCTGGATCTCGAGCGGACTCCGGACATCCTGCAAGCGTTGTCACGGAAACGGACGCACCACGTGCTGGTCGGGTTTGGCGCGGAATCCGGGAACCTGCCCGACAACGGCCGCAAGAAACTGCACCAAAAAGATCTCGATTTGCTGGTCGTGAACAGGATTACGGGGCCGCAATCGGCATTCGGCAACGAGACCAATGAAGTCATCCTCCTGCCTCGTCATGGAACGCCCATCGAAGTCGAACGCCTGCCGAAACGGCTTCTGGCCGATCGCATTTTGGATACGGTTCTCGATCAATGTATCAGTTCCCCACCCTCTCGTTCTGAACAACCGCACGAAAGAATCCGCCGGATTCAGTAGTGCCCGGTCGTCAGTCTGACCCCTGCCAAATCCTGCTGCGTCAGCGATTTTCGTAGCTTCGCAGAGTTTTGCATATTTCACAAAGCCCCACTTTCGCCCTTTCCGTAAAGAGACCATTCCGCTTTCCCACCAGGACAACCCGAAACCCCTTTTCATACAACGAGTTGAAAGCAGCAACCCTCTCTGCTAGAGTAAAAGACCTGTCCGAAATTCCCTCAAGTCTAGAGCAGAACGCCACTGGGGCTTCGGTAAAAGAGATGAGCACGATCAGTTTTGATACACATACGTTCGTGAAGCGTCTGACACAGGCGGGCATGCCGGAAGCTCAGGCCGAAGTGCTGGCAGACTCCCAGGCGAAACTGATTGATGAGAAACTCGCCACCAAGCATGACTTAAAGGAACTGGAAATCAGACTGGCCCACGAAATGAAGGAACTGGAAGCCCGGCTGGTGCTGCAACTCACGATTCGTATGGGCTCGATGCTGGTCGTCGGCATTGGCGTCGTAGCCACGCTGATCAAAATTCTCTGAGCGAGAGCAAACTGCTACCCTTGGTCATTCGCTTTCTACCTCGCCAACATTCCTCTTCGAAAATACGCCTCTTATTTACAAAAACTCTCTCGCGGCTTCCAAGACTTCCTAGACCGTGATCAGGTTCATGCTCCCATTGCCAAACTGCTGTATGTCCTCTAAATTACGAAAAAATATCACCTTCGGTTTGTGTCTAAAATCATGCCTGTTAATGTCATCACTATCAAATGGGGCGACCGTTACGGGTCCCATTATGTCAATCGCTTGTATGCAGGAGTTCAACGCAACTTAAGTGCTGCATTCAGGTTTGTCTGCTTTACCGACAATTCGCAGGGGATTCGCCCCGAGGTAGAAGTCTATCCGTTGCCGGAAATTAGTCTTGAAGGCGCAACTCACTTCACAAACGGTCGAAAACTAGGACTTTTTCATAGTGGGATCGGCAACTTGGAAGGTCCATGTCTCTACTTCGATCTGGATGTCATAATCGTCCGATCAATCGACTGTTTTTTCGAGTATATGCCCGGCGAGTTTTGTGTCTGCCGTGAGTGGCTCCCGCCCAATAAGCGCTTGTTTTATAAACTTTTTAACAATCCAATTGGGGTGAATACTTCGATTTTCAGGTTTGAAGCAAATTTAATGCAATTTGTTATCGACAGGATGAACGAGGAGCTTCAGACCTTGAAAAACATCAATCTAGAGCAGAGGTGGGTCGCCCACGTTGTGGGAGAACAAGTTAATTGGTGGCCGTCGGAGTGGGTGTCCAGCTTCAAGCATAGAAGACCCATTTATCCATTAAGCTTTTTCTGGCCACCCGTATTGCCCCATAGAACACGGGTCATGGTATTCAACGGACCATTGAAACCCTCACATGCGGTAACCGGAAACTTTGAGTTATCGCCTCGGCGTGTATGCCGTTCTGCACAGTGGGCAGTACAGCACTGGATTGATTAGAAACTATCAAGGAACCTCTGATTTATGCACTATCGGGCGCAGGGCTGCGTTGTGTTCTCGCTCAACCCTCACCTATCTCTATGATAAGCCTCGGGTTTCGCTCCGGGACGCCTTGCCCTGCATCCCGCTATCACAATAAATCTGTCCTCGACGTTCTTAATCGGGGATCAGAGTTCCTCAAATAAATTGAAGGAGTTATGGACCGGCTGCTGGTGGCCTCGGCCCGGGATTCAGTCCGGCGCGGGCGAACAACTCATTGATGAGGGGATCTGATACATGCCTGCTTGCATCGAAGCTTTCAACTTTTTCGCTAAAATCTCTCTTCCAGTTCGTGTTGAGACCGCGAAAATGGTAGAAGAACATTTCTTCGGGACTCAGATCCCGAAGCGCATGCTGCTTCGGAAAGAAAAGACGGAACATTCGTTCGGAACATAACCTTTTCCGAACGCTTCCGTAGAGAGATTGGTGAGCCTCATCGTATAGACGAGGCAATCCGGTCAACTTGGCAAAGCCCCGGTTTTTGGGATAGGCGATGTGCAGTTTAAGGTAATCGATGTACCGAGGTTTGAAGGCAAATTTCAAACTGGAACCCCGACGTTCGCGATTTCTGAACCAGTATGAGTTGATACGTCGATTCGCCATCGCCGGTTGTCCCTGATACGGTGGGACAATGAACGAGTCGAACAACACCTCGACTACGCCGTTGCTTTCGCAATCGTGCAAATATTCTCTGAACGTCTTTTCTCCGCTGACCACCAGGCACTCATCGATATCCAGATTCAGGCACCATGCGTCGGCTGAACCAAAACGAAGCAGATAGTGGTTTTGTGCCCCGGGCTGGCAGAGGCGATTCTTGTGACTCCGCACCGGTCCATGGGGGAAGGGCCAGTCTACGAGCACAACGTCGATCTCCTCGTCCATCCGGGTCAGGGCCGCTGCAAGATCATCGCGGTTGTCGCTCGCGTTGTCGTACAGGACGAGGCGGGACACGCCGTGCAGGCGGTGATGCCAACGGCACCAATCCTGAATCCACGGGAGGGGATTATTCCGCTGTAACGTCATCAGGCCGAGGCGGTATGTTTCTGCCGGAGAAAGGCAGGGGGGCGGCGGTACCTCGATTTCCACGTGGAAGGATGGGAACGAGAAGCGGAGCGGCAGGTTCTTCCCTGTATTCGTGGTTTGGTCAAAGGTCAGTTCAAGGACGCATAGCTTTCGGTACTCTCGCTTGCGGTGAGGGATCAACTGTCCATCGCAGGTGATCCTCAACTTCGCCATCTCATTCCGCAAATTGACCGGCGGAGGACCGATCGCCACCACTTTACGGTCGTCGTCACACCGGAACACGTCGTAGAACAGCGTCCGCGAATCGTATTCGCGGTAATCGGTCTCTGTCAGAAGGGTATTATCGGCCGTACTGTGTCGCGAAAGAAAATCTCTCCTGCACGCACAGTCTTTCGGTATCAGCACCGGGGTTGGTCGATAGATCAATATCCCCATACTTGCCTCATCCGAGACTTGACAAACACAAGAATACAGCGGCACCAGACTTATCAGCGAGCCTTCAGGATGTGCGTTCTGCGTGAAAGGCTAGACGCAAAGTGTTCGATGCTGGAAGAGTTGATAGTCAACCCCGGTGGATAGAGGTAAATTTGCCGAGCTCCGTGGCATCATAGTGGTGAAGGGCCATGCGGGAAGCACGATCTTTCTTGAGGCACCAAATGAACGGATCTACAAGAAACACATTTCAGCACAGTATGTTGTGAAAACAGAAGCTGCGTATCCAGCATACGTTTCTTGATCGGAGATATCGTATAGAAAAGTCCTATCGCTCACCACATCGATCATCCGTTCCTCATATGTATCGTCATAAAACTTGAATCCGGTTTCGCACAAAAATAGTTGCCCTGTATTGTTTTCAATTAACACATCATGCGCGTAGAATCCCGGCCCCAAAATTTGTCCAATACGGTAACTGAATGCATGCAATTCTTCCAAACGCGGTACGACCAGTTTTTCACGCAGGTATACCAGAAGTTCACGATCTTTCGGAGTATCCTTGTTGTGCACCGATGGATTATTTTCCCTCACGTCTCGAGCGCGAACATAAATTCTTATCAAGTACGTGCCAATGCACATCAACCTGATACATGTATAATAAACCGATTCTTTGAAGCGTACCGTTGTATCTATGAACTGCGTATTGTAACGTTCCCCGTCCAATTCTTGTAAATTGTCGACAATAAATGCTCTTGAGGCGGAACCGAATCTGGAATTACTAAACACGCTGGTTCTTTGGTCAAAAGTGCGCCCAGGCACAGATATATCGTGTTCAGAGAAAAATAAGTTAGCTTCTTTCTTGTCTCTTATGATCTCCGCAATTCCGTGAAAGTTAAAAACCGCGGTTACATTTTGTAACAAATCATTCGGAAATTTGTATGGTTCAAGATCGTCTCGATCTTCATTGACGAGATTGACAAGGACAAGCGGCAGGCCGTCAGCCAAGCAAAGTTCACGATTCAGACTCTCATGGTCACCTATATAAGCTGATGCAATACCGCGTTGCCCCAACGCACTGCAAAACGGTGGGAAAAACCGACGAGACTTAACCTTGCCGCGAGCCCTCAGACCACGAGAACCCAAGGCAAGTATTAAAATTTTTCCTCTGACGTTAGATGGTTGAAACTTTCGTATCCGAAAATTTTCCTTCCAAATTCCAAACTTCTTTCTTGTCGAAGAATGAGAAATGCGTTTTCTTATTGTCCTGAGCATGTTCTTTTTCGAGCCCTTTTGTGGCTGCGCTGCCCCTTACCTAATGTAAGTCCGAGTGGAGAATCAGGAATTGACGGAATTATAGCGGTCGTGGTGACTATGGGAAAGGTTAATGAAAAAACCCGTATTGCCGCATCCGTCACACTTCATCACTACTTGGATTGCCCGCGAAAAGATCCAGGTACTGATCAACGATTCGATTCTTGTTGAAGGTCTCTTGCAAACGCCTGCGACCGCCCGCGACCAGCGTCTCGGCAAGTACCCTATCGTTACGCAATCGGCGAACAGCCGTGACGAAGGCATCAAGATTGTCGATGTCAACGAGCAACCCATTCTCGCTATCAGTCATGTACCAGTTCGGCCCTTCACTACGGGTCGCAACCACCGGCACGCCGGCTTGCCATGCCTCCAGGATCACGTTGCCGAGCGGCTCGCGCCGTGACGGCATTCCAAAAACGTCCGTTGCGGCGACGTAATGGATTGGTTCCTCCACCCAACCAACAAAACGGGTACGATCGGCTATACCCACCCGATGTGCCAGCTTTTCCAGCGATCGACGTTCCTCTCCGTCGCCGATCAGCCAGAGCCAAGCGTCCGGAATTCCCGCAGCCGCGCGAATCAGAAGATCATGCCTTTTTCTTGGCAAGAACCGGCCTACACCCGAGATTAAGAAAACGTCCTCAGGTGTGTCGAGTTCGACCCGCGCCACCGGCACCGGATTCACCTCGCGGGCGAAGTTGGAGATGATGTGTACGGGCCGGGTCCAGCCTAGATCTATGCAATGACTCCTGATGCCCGGCATGTTGCCGACCAATGCGTCGCAGCGGAAAAAGTGCTTCAAGTGCGGGGGAAAGTTCCCGAGCCGTGCCAGCTTCACTGCCCCTGGCCAGTCAGGAATTAGCCGTGCGGCGCGCGTCATCCAAGCCATGATGGCATCGGGTTGCCACTGTCGGAGCATCTTGCGCACCCGCCATGGTAAGAGAAGACTTGACAGCGAGATGTATCGGTAATGATTCTCGATGATTGGACCAAGCGCTTCGATTTCTCTCCGCCATAAGCGCCGTGGACGAATGACGAATCGTTGCTCCACACCTCGTTCGCCCAACGCATTGACCAGATTTACGAAGAAACGTTCCGCGCCGCCGTCCTTGCCGAAATGCATGTGTAAAATCTTCGGCATGATTACGTCTACCTATGTATCCGATGCCAATGAAGAAGCACGTGATAACGAAGCTGATAAATCAGATTATGTCAAGCTTGTATGCCGCCGCGTTCCACCAATAACCGTCTCTACTCCCGGATCGTGCAAGTCATTGCCTGCGTATTGCCGGCCAGCAACGGCGATGGCTGTACCAGAACCACCTTGAGTCCGGTCTCCCGGAGGAACTTCTTATCTTCGTCTACGGTACTGGCCTCCTCCATCCTGTAAAGCCGCCGCACCGTATTCGATCCGTCATCCGGTTATTCAGGCCCGTGTCCTTATCCACCGTCCAGCAGCTCCCGGTAGAGCGTGTTGAGTGCTGCTGCCTCGTCCTCGATCTGAAATTTTTCCTCGACGTGGCTCCGGGCCGCTGCTGACCATTGCTGCAGCGTGGCGGGCGAGGCAAGCGTTGCATCGACTGCCGCGCGCATTTGTTCCACGTTACCGGGTGGGATCAGGCGTCCGGTCTCGCCTTCCACCACCAACTCGTCGAATGCCCCAACCGTCGTAGCGATCACCGGGACACCGCATGCCATTGCCTCGAGCGGGGTCAGCCCGAAGCCTTCCCAGCGCTACGGGGCCACAAGCAGGTCGAGTACCACAATGGCACTCGGCATTAATTGCACACAGCCGATGGAGATTCGGCGAATTCCCTGAATTCCATCGATCGTTATACAGAGAAATCTGGATTCTTGTTGTCAAACTGGGTTGCGTCCCCTAGATTACGAAAAATCTACGCATCATCCAATGGAGTATTGAAAGGAGTCATCGTTTGGATTCAACCCTGAACAACCTATGTGCGCTCATATGAAGAAACCGCTTGCGTTAAGGTGTCTTTCACCCAGGCGTTTAAAGTTTGATCCTCATCTGCCGCCGCGATGCTGATCATTTCGTGAATGTCTGGACCAACCCGGGCGACAAATTTGCCGGAGTATGATTTATACGGAGCGATTGCTCTCAGTGCACACTCATCCAGATAGACTTTCAGGGACTTTTTGAATTCACGCTTCAACTCAGCTACCGTTTTCCCGTAAAAATCCGCGCTGCCGGTTAATCCCAGGATCTCTCCACGGAACAATTCCGCATCCTGATCAAACACAATTTTTGCCTTCATGTTACCCAGCGTCATGACGTTCATGGCCTGACTCCGTTCTCTTCCAGGAATTTTCTGATTGTTGTGACAACGCCCTTGTTAGTATTGGGTGAGGGATGCGGCCGATGAAAGACGTGGACCCTGTTGAAAATAAAAACCGAAATACGTGAGCCTTCGCGTTCTTCGATTACAGCACCTAGTTCCCTGAAAAGCGCCATCATATCTGTCCATTTGATATTGCCGCTGACAGGATGTTTGAAGATTAATGCAAGCGTTCTCTCATTCTTGCGCTTCACGCCTAAATGATACTATATTATAGTACTTCCGTAAACCATCTGTCTTCCGGTATCAGCACCGGAGTAGGTCGATAAATCAGCACTCCCATGCCCACCGCCTTCATGCCTTGGTAAACCCAAGATCAGGTAGATCAGTATGCCCCGCAGTTTGTGAAAGAGTCATCGCCTCTCTTATCCACCGTCCAGCAACTCCCGGTAGAGCGTGTTGAGGGCCGCCGCCTCGTCCTCGATCTGAAATTTTTCCTCGACGTGGCTCCGGGCCGCTGCTGACCATTGCTGCAGCGTGGCGGGCGAGGCAAGCGTTGCATCGACTGCCGCGCGCATTTGTTCCACGTCGCCGGGGGGGATCAGGCATCCGGTCTCGCCTTCCACCACCAACTCGTCGAATGCGCCGACCGTCGTTGCGATCACCGGCACACCGCACGCCATTGCCTCGAGCGGGGTCAGCCCGAAGCCTTCCCAGCGTTGCGGAGCCACGAGCAGGTCGAGCGCCTGATACCAGCGCGGCATTTCCTCCACCGGCACCTCCGGCAGGAACAGAATCCGGTCCTGAAGCCCGGCTCGTATCACCTTCTCGCGCAGGCCCTGTAGAAACGGAACATGCTTGTGCGCGGCGCGGCCCATCACCAGGGCAGTCACGCCGGTGTGCCGGGGCAGCACTTCGAGCATCGCGTCGACGAACACGTCCGTACCCTTTTGGCGCCGGATGCGCCCGTAGCACCCGATGGTCACGTTCCCGGACAGACCGAGCGAACGCCGGTGCGCGCGCCGGTCCCCGGGGGGGTGGAACGTCGCGATGTCGATTCCGTGCATGATCACGCGCGCCGGTCGTCGCAGATAGGATGCGGATTTGCGTGACGTGGCCACGACGGCGTCCATGCCCGAAATCAGAAGGCGGGTGTAGCGCGTGTGGTGCCGCTGCGAGGCGGAGGTGAACACGAGCTTCAGGCGCTTTCTCAGAACGTGACGCAGGATGAGACCCATGAGCATCTCGGTGTTGCGCCGCGCGTGCCAGACCCGGCACGTCCGGCCGGACATCCGGATCACGGACCATAACGGTATGTGGGGGACGTGAGCCGGCAGCCCCGGGCCGGTCGCCGCGATCCCGATCGATCTGGCCTGCACCGGCAACAACCGCACGATCGTTGCCGTGACGCCCGACAGCCGTCGTTTCAGATTCGCCGCGATCACTTCGATCTTGTCGTCGATCTTCTCGGGCATCGATGGCTATCCGCGACATCAGCTATTGGCCGGGTGTCAATCACGTGCCGGGTTGGGCGGTTTTCAAATCGTCCAGGGTTAACAGACTGATCAATGACACCCCTTGCGCTTCGATTTTCTGTTTGCCGTCCTGTTCCTGCCGGTCCACGATGACCATGACGTGTGAGACGTACAATTGTGCTTCACTGGCGGCCTGGATGGCTTGCAGGAGCGACCCGCCGCTTGTCAGCACGTCATCGACGACCAGCACGCGATCATTGGATTTGATTGCGCCTTCGATTCGTTTCCCCAGTCCATGATCCTTGGCTTGTTTTCGCACGACAAAGGTGCGGTAGGTTTTCCGAGGTTGAGTCGAAAAGGCATAATCGGATATAGCTGTTGCCAGTGGAATGGCTCCGATTTCCAGGCCGCCCACCGCTTCGAAGGAAAGGTCGCGGATGGCCGCGCACGCGAGTTGCGCCACGAGCCACCGGGCATCGGGATGCGCCAACAGGGCCCTGCAGTCCACGTAATAGGGACTGGTTTCTCCGGAGGCCAGCACAAAGCCGTTGTCCGGGTTCCATTGAAACGCCTCGTATTGCCAAAACAGGGTTGCCAGTTGTCGGGAACTGTCCATGAAAAGCAGGTCTAGCATTTGACGACCGGGAATGACAACGATGAAAATCGGCGCGACGGTTTCACCTGTCGGACACGATCATGTTCAAGATAAAAAAGCGGCCGCTTAAGCCGGTCAAAGAGCCGCAGCTCTACAACGTGTTGGAGAATTACACGGATTTCGATCCTCCGGGGAACGTCATGGTCTGCGCCATGGCGGGCGAGGAGAATATCGAGCATCACGCCAAAGTCCTCGGGGAAAGTTATGAGATTCCGCTGGAAGACATGCGCCGGCTGTTGACGGACGGGGGGCTGTATACGTATCCGGAAGCCGGGGGTGTGGTGACGCGCGGGATGTTCGTGTGCCGGATCGACCCGGCCGGGCCCAAGCAGACCTGGGTCCTGGATTTGGAGCAGACCGCCCAGGCCGAGCAACTCGCGCGGTTTTCGGATATTCCCCTGGCCGAGGCCGTGGAGCACGTGTTTTACAGGGGGCTTCCCGGGGAATTGCAGGAACGCCTCACACAGAAGAATCTGGGGCTTGATTACAGCAAGCTGGAGCGGTCGGTGGCTCGATGGGGAGATATTCGCTACATTGATTTTCGCAAAGACTGGTCGCCCTATTTCAAGCGCAAGTGTTCGATGCCGGATGGGTCGATGGTCGAAACCGGCGGAATCGGGGAATTTGCCGAACTCCACGGCATTACGGTGGCGCAGGCGCAGACGTTGATGGAGCAGGGGGGTACGTTGGAGCTTGAAGACGGGGTGCTGGCCTGCCAGGTGGTCAATAACCAACCGACGGTGGCCCGCTTCAATGCCAAACAGTACGCCAAGGCCAAGGAGTTGATGGACACCAAGGGCCTTCACGTCATGGACGCGCTGAGTGAGATGGCGTTGAACGACCCCGTGCTGATGCGCGCGTTACGGCGGGCCGAACGGGAAAGCTCGGGCTGACCGGGAACGCGTGGTTCATTTCCCGCCCTGTCGCTCGACAGGGGGCGCGGCTCCGGTTGTTTGAGCATACAGAAAGAGAGATGATGACGAAGAGGCTGCTGGTTGTCGCCGCGTGTGTGTTGATGGGAATAAGCGTGAACGGTGCCGCTATCGAGTGGGCTGACGCGGACGTGGCCGTTTCGAGCAAGGACGGTGCGCCCATGGTGGTCATTCCCGCCGGTCCGTTTTTCATGGGCGTGCCTAAATGGGCACGAGACGGGGGGCTGGATGAATACCCCAATCATGAAGTCGAATTGGACGCCTATGCCATTGACAAATATGAAGTGACCAACGGCCTGTATTTGGAATTTATTCGTGTGACCGGCCATCGTACGCCATCGCACCCCACCGACCCGTCGAAAAATCTCTGGCAGGGGGGACTTATGCCGGAATCCATTGCGTCCCTGCCGGTGGTCAACGTGGATTGGTTTGACGCCGATGCCTATTGTCAATGGGCGGGCAAGCGGTTGCCGACCGAAGCTGAATGGGAGAAGGCCGGTCGCGGGACCGATGATCGACGGTTTCCCTGGGGAGACGTCGAACCCACGCACAAACACCTGAATTTCAATCAGTCCTGGCAGGGTGAAAAAACCCTGGTGCCGGTGGGGATTTATGAAAAAGGCAAAAGTCCTTACGGGGTTTATGATATGGCGGGTAACGTCTGGGAGTGGGTCGCCGATTGGTATGACGCGACGTATTATTCCAGGAGCCCACGCCGGAATCCTCAGGGGCCCTCAACGGGGACCCGACGGGTCATCCGCAGTTCCGGGTGGCAGGTGGAAACCCCACAGGTGAGAATTTTTACCCGGGTCGCCAGCAATCCGCTCGACCGGAATCACTCGACCGGGTTCCGGTGCGCCGCCACTCTTTCGACGCCGTAATGTCGCTCGGGTGGGGTGGTAGTCAACGTAGGCCTCCCCGGTCACGCGGCCTCTCTGTATTTGTAGCGGCCGCATCTCATGCGGCCTTGAGAGGCAACCAAGAGAAGAAGACATTATGAGATGACGCCGCTACAGCGACAAGAGAGCGGAGCGTGATCGACCGCAACCCGTAGTTGCTCACAGAGAGTAATATTGATGTCGGCCTACAAGATGTTGTAGCATATGCTCTCAAGTAGATGAGCCAGACATTGCGTTCTTGACAGAGTTTCGCATTTACGTTATCTTATGTAGGTATAATTGGATATTGATGAAAATATTATAAAAAATCAACATGTTACGAATAAAAAGGATTGTTCTTGAAAGTTAAAATCTTTTTGCTCTGTCTGTCAGGGGTTTTATTTGGTGCTGGCGGCGTTCTGGCTTCCGGCATGCCGCAACTGCTGCCTGTCGGGGTTTCATCTCAGTTGCCCGAACCGGCGAGTTCCGGTGGTCTCACCTATTTCCCCCCTGACCCCCGACCTGATTCTCACGTCCCCCTCACCCCAAACCCCCGATTAAAAACGTCGGGGGCTTCGCCTATAATTTCAGATCAGGGGAGAGGGGGTTATACGTATGAGGCTATTCCCGTTATCGTCAATCCTGCGGTCGAACGTAATATTCACTACTTTCAAAACGTGATTCATGACCGCTTTCAAGAATGGTTGACCAGATTCTATCCCTACCGGCCGTTAATCAAGCAGATCTTTGTTGAGTTCGGCTTGCCCCAAGAATTGGTTTACCTGTCATTGGTCGAGAGCGGGTTTAACCCAAGGGCCTATTCTCGCGCGCACGCGTCGGGTCCGTGGCAGTTTATCAAGAGCACGGGCCGGATTTACGGTTTGACGGTTAACTGGTACGTGGATGAACGCCGGGACCCCATCAAATCCACGGTGGCGGCGGCCAGACATTTGCGAGACCTGTATGACCTTTTCGGCTCGTGGCCCTTGGCGCTTGCGTCATACAACGCCGGGCCCGGTAAAATCAGCCGTGCGATTGCAAAAACCGGGAGCCGGGATTTCTGGACGATTGCGAGGACCCGCTACATTCGACGGGAAACCAAGCAATACGTACCCAGATTCATGGCCGCCATGATTATCGCGACGCGCCCCTCGCTGTTCGGTTTTCACGCTGATTTTCAACCGGTTCATGAATACGAAGAGATTCACTTGAAGAGGTCCATCCATTTGCGATCCGTTTCCAGGGAAGCAGAGCTCTCTTTTGAAGAACTTCGGCGATTGAATCCCGAACTCCGCCGTAACGTCATTCCATCGGATCAAGACGGTTATTTTTTAAAGGTCCCCGTGGGAACGTCAGGGCGCGTGGAGCAGGTCAAAGGCCGATTCAAGACGTGGACGCAACGTCCGTCTCAACGGACGTGGTATCGCGTGCGCTGGGGAGACAGTCTGTCGGTGATTGCGCATCGCTTCGGGACCAGCGTCCGGCAATTGAAGCGCCTCAACGGTCTCTCGGGGAACGTGATCAGGGTTGGACAACGGTTGCGCGTGAACC
>WTGX01000016.1:34753-61841 GCA_011523385.1 Nitrospira sp.
CTCAACGGTCTCTCGGGGAACGTGATCAGGGTTGGACAACGGTTGCGCGTGAACCGGGCCGTGACGAAGGCCGGGGAGTTGACGTGGTATCGCGTGCGCTGGGGAGATAGTCTGTCGGTGATTGCGCATCGCTTCGGGACCAGCGTCCGGCAATTGAAGCGCCTCAACGGTCTCTCGGGGAACGTGATCAGGGTTGGACAACGGTTGCGCGTGAACCTGGCCGTGACGAAGGCCGGGGAGGTGACGTGGTATCGCGTGCGGATGGGCGACAGCCTTTGGAGTATTGCCAAGCGGTTTCGGGTATCGGTGAAGGACCTGAAGATTTTGAATAATTTACGAAGCAGTCTGATTCGGGTCGGGCGGCGGTTGATGATCGCTTCCTGACCAAACCCTCCTTGTTTCTCATTCCCCGGTTTCTTTCTGCGTTTCTTCCTGTCCGGTTCCCTCGTCGGCGGCTTCGGGTTCCTCCGAAGGTGGTTCAAGGATCTTGACTCGCAAGGTGGCTTCACTCGCATAAGGGGAATTCGGATGTTCATCCAACAACTGTTTGTAACGGGCGAGCGCCTTGTCATTGCGTTTTTCATGTTCCTCGAGTTTGGCGAGTTCGAACAGCACCTGATCCTTATTGAGCGTTTGAGGCATTTGAAGCACTTGCGTGTAAGCGGTGATTCCCTTTTCGCGGTTCCCGCTTGCCAGGTAGCTGGCCCCGAGTCGTTGGTAGACCAATCCAAGCAGAGCGGGAGAATTTCCTGCTTGGTCAATGAAACGTTGATACGCCTCGATGGCACCGGCGTAGTCGTCTTGTTCGGCCAGGGCGTTTCCAATCATATACCATGCGGAGCGGGCGCTGGCGGTGCGAGGGAACTCCTGGATGATCCGCCGGTACAACGTGATGGCTTTTTGCAGCTTCTCCGGGGCCGTGTCAACGTCAACAAGGGACCGGTCAAGGTAGGCTTGGGCGGCTTGATGTTCAAGGGCCAGTGCTTCCTGTTCCTGTTGGTATTGCACCAAGTAAAGAGCCCCGAGAAGGATCACCACCGCGATTGCGACGACGATTCCGGTCATGAGCGCCCGGCGGTGGAGTTCGGCAAAGAGCCACATCCGTTCGCTTCGGGACAACAATTGCGGGTTCTCCGTGCCCACCTGTTTGCTGATGTGTCTGATTTTGTAGGTCATGGTTCGGTTTCGGCATTCGTTCTATGACGAAGGTTGCACTCTAAAGGGTCGCACCCGTATTTCTCAAGGGTGCCGTCGATTTTTGTGCCGGTGGGCGTCGGTTTTCCTTACAGTTGACACAGCTTACTTGGCTGATATAATGAAAAAACGTTGGATTTTTGAATGCATGGAGTGTGGGGCGGATAGCTCAGTTGGGAGAGCATTGCCCTTACAAGGCAGAGGTCGCAGGTTCGAGCCCTGTTCCGCCTACCATCTATCTCAGACTATCCAAATAGAACGTCGGACGTACAACTTGGCGGGTTGATTAGCCCAGGCATGGGGCTCGTTTCGACAGCACAGTCGCACAGTCAAAAGGCTACTCTCTTACGGAACCTCTTACGTGAATGGGGCCGTCGTTCAGCCAGGTTAGGACGCCAGATTGTCAATCTGGAAGTCGCGGGTTCAAATCCCGTCGGCCCCGCCATTCACGTCTTTGTGGCTGTTCTCACTTGCACGGTGAGTTTTCGATTCATGGAACACCTGATTTATTGTGATAGCGGGATGCAGGGCAAGGCGTCCTGGAGCGAAACCCGAGGCTTATCAGAGAGATAGGTGAGGGTTGAGCGAGGACACAACGCAGCCATGCGCCCGATAGTGCAATAAATCAGAGGTTCCTTATCACGTTACATCACGTTTCGGGCTGAACGTCACATCCGATGTTTCCAACCAACCCTCTTGAACTGCTTGGTTCCCTGGGGACCATCTCCATCATTGTCCTCTTGATCCTGCTGGTGTTTTCCGTCCTTTCGTGGGGCATCATCCTGTACAAATGGCGCATGTTCCGGCTGATCAAAATAGAGGAACGACAGTTTCTTCAGGCCTATCAGGAAGAAGACGCACTCAGCGAAAAGGAACTGCATCTCCTTCAACACGTGGCCGTAGAATTGCCTAATAGTCCCAGCGGTTCAGTGTTGCTTGAAGTGTTGAGTCGCGTGGAGCCTCTTGCCGGTCACAACCCGGGCAACGTCGCGGTAGCAGCCAGGAAGACGGGACCTTGGCCGGACCGCCAGTATTTGGAGAAGGTCGTACAGTATCTCATCCAGCAACAAATCGCCCGACAGGAAGCGTACTTGCCCTTCCTGGCCACTACGGGAAACATTACTCCCTTCATCGGGTTATTGGGAACGGTCGTCGGCGTCATTAACGCCTTTCAGCAAATTGGAATCGAGGGTACGGCCAGTATCGCTTCGGTCGCGCCCGGTCTTTCCGAGGCCCTCCTTGCGACCGCTGCTGGACTGTTTGCTGCGATTCCTGCGGTTATCGGATATAATTTCTATCTTGCCCAAATTCGGAAAACCATATTCGGCGTAGAAGCCTTCAGCATTGAATTTCTGAATGCCCTTGACGCGCCTGCGCTTGCCGGCACAAGAGGTCGAAGACGCTCGTGATTGTTGAATCCCGGAATCGTCGGTTTCTTTCTGAAATCAATATCGTACCTCTCGTCGACGTGGTTCTTGTGCTGTTGGTAATCTTTATGGTGACGACGCCGATGTTGCACCGGGGCATTGATATTACACTTCCGCGTTCGCAATCGAATACTGTCGTTCCCATGGAACGTCTCGTGATCACCATTGAACCCGACAAGCGGGTTTACCTGGAGAAAGACCTTGTCACGTTGCTTGACTTGCGGAAACGCCTGGATGAAGCCAAAGCGCTGAACCCTCTCGTGTCGGTCTACCTTCGAGCCGACCGCCACGTTCCCTATGGACGGATCGTCCAAGTCATGGATGAAGTCAAGAGGGTGGGAATCGAACGGTTGGGCATGGTCACGAACCCCCAGGGGAGGGTGGTGGAAGAAGAGGTCCTCGATACCCTGTAAGTTGGAATGACGCAATGTCGTATGCGGCGCCTTTCAGTCTCTTGTCATTGCATTTGCCGGATCATGACGAATCGGTGGCAGAACGGCTCAGGTGGCCTCTTGCCGGTTCGGCGCTCCTTCATGCGGTCGTGTTCGTCGCGTTACTGAGTCTGCGTTTCGGCTCGTCGCTTGAACAGTCCTCGGGGTCTTACGAGGTCACGCTTGTCACGCTTCCGGAAGTTGCGGCGCCTGCTCCACCGGTAACGAAGGCGAGGCCGAACAAGAACGCCGAAAAGGTTCTCCCTCCAAAGGCGAAGGCCAGAAAGGCCCCGGCGGCCGCACCCAAGGTTGTCCCACCGCCGGTTTCAACGGACCCCATGCCGATTCTGAAACAGAACGTAGACAAGCTTCCCCCTCCACCCCTGGAGGACGTAAGAGAAGTTCCCAAACCTGAACGGGTGACGGAGTCGCTCGTCAGTGCCCTTGATGCCGTGGTCGTGCCAAAGGCGCAAACTCTGCCATTGCCCCAAGAGCCTGCGCCAGTCCGGCCTTCGGTCCCTGTTCCTGTCGAACAGTCGCCTGCCGTGGAGAAGGACGTGCTGGCATTCAAAGCGCCTCCGCAACCTCCGAAATTGGTTGTCGGGAAATCGGCGGAATCCCCCACTCCCACTCCCGTTCCGAGCGTTGATCTGCTGACCCCAAAACTGAAGCAGGCTGTCAGTGCGACATCCGTTCCCAGAAAGCCGGAGCAGGTTTCCAAACGCGTGAGCCCGGCCGTCACACCGGAACGTAAGCAGAAACCGGACGCCCCCAAGGCTTCTGAATCACCACCCATTACCTTGCCTGCCAGAGCCCCTCGCTTGGCAGCCGTTGCCCCGCCTGAGACGCGGAAAAAGGAGACCCCATTGCAAACGGTACGGAAGAGCAGTACTGTGGAGTCGTTGAAGGAGGCGATTCAATCTGTGCGGATCCCTCGGAGAAATTCCAAGAGCAAGACGGTACCCACAAAGAAAGCCGTGCCGCTCGTTTCCGAAACGGTATCCCCTGTGAAGGCAGCCGAGGCTCGAAACCAATCGCTCCCCAAGATCGTGCCCCCCCAGGCTCCGCAGTTAGCCGAGGTCCGGGCCCCGGTCCCTTCTGAACCTACGGTTTCCGATTCCGCGTCCGAGCCTGATACTCCTCTCAGGCAGGAGATCGACGTTTCCATTCCCGATTTGTCAGCTTTTGATCCCCAGCCGGCTTCCAAGCAAACCGGGAGTGGAGGGAAGAAAGCGCGGGGTCTGTGGCAGGCGGGATTGTGTTCCCCAAAGCATCCCTATTGGAAAAACGTGGAGGCAAAAATTGATAACATTCACGGAAACATTTACCGGTACCATTATCGCGTTGAGTCCCCGGCTATCCTGACTTTCCGTGTCGAGCGAAATGGTCAGGTGGCGGATCTGAACGTCTTCCAGTCCTCAGGAAACAAAAAGTTTGATTCGGTTGCCAAGCGCGCGGTCCTGGCGGCCGCCCCGTTACCGCCTTTTCCCGCGAACATGACCAAGCCCTTTTGTCAGGTCCAACACGAGTTTAAGATTAGGCCGAATTGATGATGAAAAATGCCACGCATTTGATTGTCCTTGTCTGTTTTCTCGTTTCGCCGTTTGCCGTACATGCGGAGGATGAGAAAGCCGAAGTGTTTTTGGAAACGCACCGCTCGGAATTTCAGAAAATTCCCATCTGGATCATGGGGTTCGCCGGAAATGAGAACCCGCTGGAGGATGACGCCGGAATCGGCAAGCAAGTCGGCGCGATTCTTCAGGCTGATTTGCGGCGTACCCACGTGTTCAAGGTCATGAAACGAGCAACGGATACGCTCCCGCTTTCGAAAGCGGGGTGTCAGGCAAAGGCTCCCATCGTGAAAGCCAAGGCAAGCGCCGCTCCGGTGGTCACCTGGGGACGAATCGGCCGAAAAGATGGAAAATTGTTGTTGGAGGCGTGTGCCTACGATGGCGGGGAAACGGATTCGGCCGCGATTGGCAAACGGTACACCGGTAAGCCGATCAACGTGAGGCTCCTGCGGTCGATGGTGCACCGGTGGGCTGATGCCTTGGTTGCGCATTACACGGGGGATTCCGGCATTGCCCGGACCGAGATCATGTATGTATCCGAAGATAAGGCGGGCAGACGGAATCTATACAAGATGGATTACGATGGGTTCGGTCCCAGGCGCGTGACGTTGGACCCCATATTAAGCCTCATGCCGGACTGGTCGCCGGATCGCCGCGCCGTTGTGTATACGACTTATCACGGCAACAATCAGGAAATCGTGCGGCTCGAGTTGGGCAAAAAATGGGGTCAAGGGAACAAACGAACTCTGGTGCCCTCTCAAATCCTGAATATCACTCCGGCGGTTTCCCCGGATGGACGACTGTTAGCGTACGCTTCTGCCAGGGATTCCGCCAAGAAAGCGAACTCCGACATTTTTACGATGAACCTGAGCACGGGGAAAAAAACACAATTGACCAAGAGGGCCAGCGCAGAACTGTCGCCTGCGTGGTCGCCGAATGGACGAGAACTGGCTTTCACGTCAGACCAAACCGGCAGACCACAAATCTACATTATGAGGGCCGACGGCAAAAAGGTCCGCCGGTTGACTTTTAGGGGGCGTTATAATGCTGCGCCGTCCTGGTCTCCACGGGGAGATTGGATCGCCTACGTCTGCCGTCTACCCGGCTATGGGCTGAAGTTGTGCCGCATTTCCGTGGATGGGAAGCGTCGCGTTCAAATAACGAGCGGCCCCCCCAGTGAAATCGATGATTCTCCTTCATGGGCGCCGGATGGCCGTCACCTGGTCTTCAGTTCGACGCGAGGCGGGCGGAGTCACATTTTCATGATTCAGTATGATGGCACAGGGTTGGAACAGTTGACGAAGGGCGGGATACACCATAGTTCTCCTGCCTGGTCTCCATTGTCGGAATAATCAGAATCAGGAACTGATCAGAGAACAAGGACAAAATGGCGGGCAAAGGAGGGGAAGGAGGGCACAGCAAGATGGAGGGAGTGAAAAACCATGTGGATTGATCGTGTTTCTTTTTTGACCTCAACAAGCTCAACACGAATAACCGGCCATAACCTGAAAATGGGGCTGTGCCTGACCTGTCTGGTCTTCAGCCTGACCTCCTGTGCCCAGCAGTCAGACCTTGTGAAAGTTGAAAAAGATCTCGGGGGAAAAATCACCAAATTGGATAAGGAGAAAAAGGCCCTGGCCCAAGTCCTGAAGGAAGCCAGGCAGGAAATGGCAGATGCCTTGGAGCAGCAAAAGTCCGAGTTAAACCAGGAACTGGTCATGGCCCAAGGGCAACTGAACGAGACAATCGTGAAGGCCCGGGCGCAATTGAACAGTAATTTGCGAAACCTGCGAGAGGAGAGCCTGCCCAAAGCCAAAGGTGATTTGGAAACACAAATACATCAGGTTCGCAGAAGCTTTGAGAACGCTGTGAAGCGGCAAGGTCAACAGATCAGTGCGTTGCAGAAACAGCGGGAACAACGTGAAACGGAATTGTCCAAGAAGATTGACGCCGTGGGGTTGCGCCTTGAGCAAGCCTTGAATCAGCAAAGTCAAACGGTAAAAGACCAGTTCGCCGCGTTTCAAGAGTCATTGGGCCAGTTTAAGACTGCCTTGAACGATGTCAAAAAACAGTTCGATCAGGAGGCGAAACGGGCAAAGAATTCCGAGACGAAAGTCAGACAGGATTTCGACAGGCACATGCAAGTCTTTCGCGCCAAACTCGACGCCGATACGAAGTCGTTGAAGAAGTATTTGGAAACCGAGGTCAAAACGGCAATTGAATCTATCAATGTCGCATTGAATGAGGGCAACCGGAACTTGAAAACCGACATTGACGCCCAAGCCGCTCGCTTGTCCGGGTTTAACGTCAAATTAGGTGCTGAACTTACGGAGCTGCGACAGACCGATGCTTTGCACGGCAAGAATCTGGAGGAGGTGACACGGTCCCTGGCTCAACTTCGTGACGTGTTGGGGACAACCGGAACTCAACTCGGTACGAAGCTGGACAGCCAGGGCAAAGGGTTGGAACAAACGGCAAGACGGATTGAGCAGTTACAGGGTCAGTATGCGGCGTTGGCCAAAAAAATGGACGCCGACCTGAAGGGCCTGCACGGGTATTTGGACAAGGACGTTCGGCCAAGCTTGGAATCGATCGCCAAAGCGTTCGATCAGGAAAAGAATCGAGTCTCCCGGGAGTTCATAAAGGTCTCGTCCGGTCTCGAACGCGTCGAACAAACAAACGTCTCGAACGTGACCCAAGCTCAAAAGCAATTGGAAGTTCAAGCCGGACACGTTCAGGAACTGAGTCAGGCGGTGGCAGGGATGCGAGAGGTATTGGATTCCATGGCCAGTATGTTGGGTAACCGCACCGATCAGCACATGAATCAGCTTGGGCAGTTGACGGCACGATTGGCACAATTGGAGAAAGACCAGGCAGACGAGGCCGTCAAGCAGACAACGAATACCCAAGCTGTTTCAACCCATCTCAACGAGGTGACGGCGAGCGTGCGGTCGCTCGGGCAATCGTTCGAACAATTCAAGAACCTGATGTCATCCAAGCTGAAAGAGCAGGCCAACGTCACGCAATTCAATGAATTGACCAAGTCCGTCGCGCAGTTGAAAGAGGTGGTCAGATCCATGGGTGAAAAGCTGGGATCCAAGGTGGATGCCCATGAATCCCAACTCATCGAGGTGGAGCAAGCTCTCAAGAAATTCAAGTCACCGGTTGGCCCCACGCCCTCCAAGTCAAAGAAGTAGTAGAACCACGGGGATTCCGTCACAAAGCGTTGCCCATGGAGTCTGTTGAATCCAGAATCAAAGTCCTCCCGGAATCCGTGGCTTCTCAAATCGCCGCCGGAGAGATCGTCGAACGTCCGGCGTCAGTCGTAAAGGAATTACTCGATAACAGCGTGGATGCCGGCAGTACGGTGGTCTCCCTCGACGTTGTGGACGGCGGGAGAACGCTCATTCGCGTGATCGATGACGGCGAAGGGATGAGTCGAGCCGATGCTCCGTTGGCTTGCCAACGATTTGCCACCAGCAAAATCAGTCATCCACGCGATCTGACGGGCATCGCCACCTATGGATTTCGCGGGGAGGCCTTGCCCAGCATCGCCGCGGTTTCACGCTTTCGCATGGTGACAGCGAGACATCATTCACTGACGGGGACCGCCGTGGTGATTGACGGAACGGGCGTCCAATCGGTCGAAGAGCGAGGCGCCGCCCCGGGGACGCGAATCGAGGTCGAAGAATTGTTTTTCAATACACCGGGACGACGAAAATTTTTGAAGACGACGGCCACGGAGTTCTCCCACGTTGCGCACGTTGTTCAGCAAGCCGCCCTGGTCAACCTTCACACGCAATTTCGATTGACGCACAATGACCACGTGGTGTTCGACTATCCCAAGGTCGCCACGTTGGAAGATCGATTACTCCAAGTGTATGGCCCGAGACTCATGGACATGATGTTGCCCGTGCATTACGAGCAGGCCGACGTGCGCGTGCGTGGTATGATCGTCAATCCGCATCATGCGAAAACGGGGCGTACGCCACAGGAAATGTTTGTGAATCGGCGTCCCGTCAAGAATACGACGATTTCCCATGCCGTGTATGAATCGTATGGCTCTTTTTTACCGAAAGGACGGCACCCGACGTTTGCGCTTATGGTAGAAGTTGCCCCCGACGAGGTGGACGTCAACGTGCATCCATCAAAACGGGAAGTGAAATTTCTCAGCCCGGACTTGATCCATCGAGCGATCAAGGCTGCGGTTCGTGGTCCGTTGCAAAAAGACGTGACGGGGTACTCCACTCTTTCATCCGGGCGCGATGAGCGGGAGGTTGGCGTCGTCGAAAAGGAGACGACCGGAGAAAGCGGTGGACCGTTTGCCGCACGGGCGACCCCTTCCATGGCGTGCGACGTGCAAACGAGTTCCGGGAATGGACGAAACAACGAAGCGGCTCAGGTCAAAGAATCACCGGCTCTCTATCAGCTTGAGCCGGAGGTCCGGATTTTCGGACAAATCCATGCCACCTATATCGTCGCGCAAATTGGAGATGAATTGCACGTGCTGGACCAGCATACGATTCACGAACGCGTGCTGTTTGAACGTTTGAGGAGAGGTTGGGAGAGTTGCGATATCCAGACGCAATCGCTCCTGATTCCCGAACCGGTGGACGTCCCGGTCACGGCGGCAACGCGGTTGACGGAAATCCTGCCGGAGTTGGTCAACGTGGGTCTCGAACTTGAGAGCTTCGGCCCGTCCTCTTTTGTCATTCGATCGGTGCCGGCGCTTGTCGGGCAGATGGACTATGGCGCCTTACTCGAAGATATCATCGAGGACCTGTCGGAATGGAACTCCGTGGATTCACTCGAAAAACCGGTCCGCTCCGTCCTGGCGTCGATGGCCTGCCAGGGTGCGGTCCAGGCCGGCCGCCGGATGGAGCAACCGGAAATGAAACACGTGGTGGTCGATTGGCTTCGTGAAGGGAGCCCTATGACCTGTCCCCATGGCCGAAGAATCTCTTTACGGTTTGGCAGTGAGGAACTGCACCGGATTTTTCGGCGTCTATGAATCCACCGTTTGAACGGTGCCTTTCTTCGCACCACAAGCTCCGGAATCTCATCGGGGCCGCAATCGCGTCACAGCCGCTCGTTGTGCTGGTGGGTCCGACGGCCATCGGCAAGAGTCGCATCGCCATTGAAGTGGCTCAAGCCCTGGGCACGGAGATATTGACCGCGGATTCGACTCAAGTCTATCGAGGAATGAATATCGGGACGGATACCCCTTCGGAAGAGGACCGGCAAGGCGTACCCCATCGGCTCATTGACCTGGCGGAACCGGATGAGCCGTTTAACGCCGGGGCGTTCCGTCGGCGGGCTCTTCCGGAAATCTCACGTCTGCACGAAAAAGGCCTTCTCCCTTTGGTGGTTGGTGGGACGGGGCTCTACGTCCGCGCGTTGTTACACGGGTTATGGTCCGGTCCTTCCAGCGACCACGCTCTTCGCGGGCAACTCGAAGAAGAAGCACGAGTCCGGGGAGGGGAATTGATGTATCAGGAATTGGGTCGCGTGGATCCGGTCACGGCTCGCCGCCTGCATCCGCGCGATACGGTGAAAGTGTTGCGGGCACTGGAAGTGTACCGGCAAACCGGCACGCCCCTTTCAAAGGCCCACGAACAACACGGCCAGGAAAACACTCCTTTTCGGGCACTCGTGTTGGGGTTGACCATGGAGAGGGCTGCCCTCTATCAACGGATTGATCAGCGAGTCGACGCGGAGTTGGCAAAGGGGTTGGTCGAAGAAACCCGGGGCCTGCTGGCCAAGGGATACTCCAGGGGTCTTGTTTCGATGAAAAGTTTGGGCTATCGTCAGATGGCGGGGTATCTGGAAGGAGAATATTCATTCGCCGAAGCGGTGAGGCGATTGAAGCGGGACACCCGTCATTTTGCGAAACGGCAAATGACGTGGTTCAGAAAAGAACCCGGTCTGGCGTGGGTCGAGATACACCGGGACGAGTCCGTTCCATCGGTTGCTCAGCGCATCCTCTCGCTGATTGAAAGGTTCGTGCACAAACTTCAAGCATAAGCGACAAGGATAAAGCCTGTGCCAGCACAACCACGTGCCGACATTGCCGTTATTGGAGGCAGCGGCTTGTACGAAATGGAAGGTTTGGAAAACGTGCGAGAAACGCGCGTGCCCACTCCCTTCGGCCACCCTTCGGATGCCGTGATGCTGGGAACGCTGTCCGGCAAACGCGTGGCGTTTCTCTCTCGTCATGGACGAGGGCATCGCCTCATTCCCTCCATGATCAACTATCGGGCCAACGTGTACGCGCTCAAATCACTCGGCGTGACGAGGATTTTATCCGTCAGTGCGGTGGGTAGCATGAAAGAAGGCATCCACCCCGGCCATATGGTCCTTCCCGATCAATTTATCGATCGGACGACCAAGCGAATAAGCACGTTCTTCGATCAGGGGCTTGTGGCTCACGTAACGTTTGCCGACCCCATTTGTCATGCCTTGGCGGATGACCTGGGCGAGTCGGCCCGGTCGACGGGTACCAGGATTCACGTGGGCGGAACGTATCTCTGTATCGAGGGGCCGCAGTTTTCCACGAAAGCGGAATCCTTGTTGTATCGGCAATGGGGCGTGGATATCATCGGGATGACCAATGCGACGGAAGCCAAGCTCGCGAGGGAGGCGGAAATCTGTTATGCAACCCTGGCCTTGGTCACGGATTATGATTGCTGGCATCAGAGTGAGGAACCCGTCTCCGTCGAAGCGATTTTGAGCGTGATGCATGCGAACGTGGCCCAGGCCAAAACGCTGCTCCGGGACGCCATTCAACGGACCGGGGGCGCAAGAGCCTGTCCATGTGCGACGGCGCTTCGGCAGACCATCGTCACGGCACCGCAAGCCGTGACGGCCTCCGTGAAGCGGCGCTACGGCCTCTTTTTGAAACCAGTCAAAACATCGAACGGGAGCAGATAACATGGGGAGATTGTTGGTTGTAGGTTCCGTGGCGTTTGATACGGTGCGCACGCCTTTCGGGGAGGCCACGGAAGTGTTGGGAGGATCGGCCACGTATTTTTCCACGGCCGCCAGTTTTTTCACCGGCGTCGATTTGATTGCGGTCGTAGGAGAAGATTTTCCTGATGAATACGTCACCTTTTTGAAGAGTCGAGGGATCGACGTGTCGGGGCTCGAACGCCGTAGCGGCAAGACCTTTCGCTGGCAGGGTGAATATACGTATCAACTGAATGAGGCTCATACGCTCGACACCCAACTCAACGTGCTGGAGTCCTTCCGTCCTAAAATTCCCGATCACTATCGAACTCCTGACATGCTGTTCCTGGGGAATATCGACCCCGAGCTTCAAATGGACGTTCTGAATCAAGTCGAACGGCCACGAATCGTCGCCTGTGACACCATGAACTTTTGGATTCATGGGAAACGCGACGCCCTATGGAAGGTGTTGGAAAAGATCGACGTGCTTGTCATCAATGACGGGGAAGCGCGTGAACTTGGTCAGGATTTCAGCCTCGTTAAAGTGGCGAAAGACGTCCTGGCGCGCGGGCCCAAATATTTCATTATTAAACGTGGGGAGTATGGCGTCTTGATGTTTCATGAAAAAGGCGTCTTTGGCGCACCGGCGTTCCCGTTGGAAATGGTAAAAGATCCGACCGGCGCCGGTGATACGTTCGCAGGCGGCTTTATGGGACACCTGTCGTCGACGGGAGATTTCTCCGATGCCGGTTTGAGGCGGGCAATTATTTTCGGAAGCGTGATGGCTTCATTTACCGTTGAGGGCTTCAGTCTCGACCGCTTGCGGCCACTGGAATATCAGGACATCGAAACCCGTTTCCGGGATTTCAAGCGTCTGACCCATTTCGAGGATCTTTCGTGAGCATTCAACGTTTTTCACGCTTCGTTTGTGCCACCGCGGTTTCTTTTTCGGAGCAAGACGTATAGGGGAACATTTGGGTTGGCAGGCACGATGTTTTCGCAAGATTGCCCGATTGCGTTCAGCGTTGGAGCGATATGGCGTCACTAGGCAACAAGTTACAAACCGCTCGTGAAACTCAAGGGTTAACGCTTGAGCAGATGTCCTCAAGAACCCGGATCCTGGAGTCGTATTTGAGAGCCTTGGAGGCGGATTCTCTTGAGCAGTTGCCCGAACGCGTTTTCACCAAAGGTTTTGTCCGGGCTTATGCCCGCTCGCTTGCACTCGACGAAGAAGAATGTCTGCGGTTGTTTGAAGAACGTTCCGCCTCATTCTACCAAAAAGAAAAAGAGGGCGAGAGGATATGGAAAGGGTTTCTGCGCAAGGAAGACATGCAGAAAGAGAGAACGATCCGCGCCATGGTTGTTCTTCTCGTTGGAGGGCTTCTCCTGCTGGGAGGGATGGTGTTACTCCAACAACAATCACCTTCAGGATCCATCTTTTCCCGGTTTTCGCAACAGCCCGTTGAACCGCGCGACGAGGTTGTCTCGAAACCGGGTCGCGCGAACGAAGTCGTCGAGGGTCGCCGGTCTTCGGCGACCGTATCACAAAATGGCGCCTCAAGCGTTAAAAATGCAGAGCCGGCCCTCGAGACGGAAGCCGGCGGGACATCTGCGGAACCGGAGGTTGACGATGGGGCGTCCACGCCTTCCGTGTTATCTTCGGACTCTTCACCTGCCGCCACCACAGATTCGGAAAATGGTCCGTTGGTTCTTGAAATACGGACGTTGGACATGACTTGGGCCGTGATTCGTTCAGATCAGGATAAGCCCCAAGAAGTCTTATTGCGGGCTGGTGAGGTTATACGCCGGCGGGCCCGCGACCGGTTTCTGTTGACGCTTGGCAACGCCGGCGGGGTCGAAGTCCGCCTTAACGGCCAGTTGCAGGGGCCGTTCGGTGGGACCGGGGTCGTGGTTAGGGACGTGGAATTAAGACCGTCGCGATCACTTGGGATTCTTGACAGGGACAACCCACATTGATATGTTCGGCGGGTTTGCAGGTTTTGAAATTGATTTTGATGAGGGTATAAAAACGTCGATGCTCTGAGGGCCTTTACCCTCAATCCGGACGGCCTTCCAGACAGGGAATGCAACACGGACTCATAATCAAAGGAGGGATTCATGAAGCGGTTTGTAGCGATTTGTAGTTTGTTGACGGCATTTGCCTTCGTCGGTGGCGACTTGGCTTTTGCCGGTCCTGAAAAAGACCCGCTGAAACCACGGGTTCCGAAGAACGAGCGCGGGAAGGCCAAGAAAATCAAACCCCCCGCCGAGTTGTACAAGAAAACGAAAAAAGCCTCCGACGAGATCGTTGCCGAAGGCAAGAAGATTTTTGAAGGGAAGGGTACCTGCGTCAATTGTCACGGCAAGAAGGGAGACGGCCAGGGTCCGGCCGGAAAAGTGTTGAATCCCGGTCCGCGGAATTTTACCAATTGCAAATTCCACAAGAAACGCAAGGATGGCGAATTGTTCTGGATTATCAAGAACGGCAGCCCGGGAACGGGCATGGTGTCCATGATTCCGGCGACCATCACGGAAGAAGAAGCGTGGAAGGTGTTGGCTTACGAACGCAGCTTCTGCAAAAAATGGCGCAAGAAGTAGTCGTCGTTTTGTCACGTGAGTGTATGTCTCAAAGCCCCGTTCAGGATGGACCTGAACGGGGCTTTTTCTCTTAACCGACCGTGCAACCCGTACCTCGACCTTTTTCATTCAAATCTCTAAGCAGAGGACTGCTGGTCGTGACCGTGGGTCTGATGAGTTGGGTCGCCGGCCCGGCCCCTGGTCTGGCAGAAGAGGTGCAACCCTTACGGTCGAGGGTCCCCGTGAGTGAGAGAACGTGGGCCAGAAAGTTGGTTCCGCCGTTCGGTTCCACGAAAACGGCTTCTCCCGAGATCGTGGAACAGGGAAGAGTCCTGTATGAAGGAAGAGGGGCCTGTGTGTCGTGTCATGGGAAAACCGGTTTGGGAGATGGTCCGGTCGGCAGGCGTTTACAGCCCGGCCCGCGAAACTTTACCAACTGCAAATTCCATAAGAGAAGACACGACGGCGAACTGTTCTGGATTATCAAGAACGGCAGCCCTGGGACGGGCATGGTGCCGATGATTCCGGTGACGATTACCGAGGAAGAAGCCTGGAAAATTTTGGCCTATGAACGAAGTTTCTGCGAAGACTGGCAGCATCGCACGCGGGGACGACCTCAGGTTGACACCCGTGAGAACCGTTGACTAGACTCGACTGTTCAAGCGTTGGAATTGTCCAACGCCTGCCCTGAGCGAAGTCGAAGGGTGTTGAGGAGAAAGCAAGAATGGCAAAAAAACGAACGCAAGAGGAAGATAAGGCAATCCTTGAAAAAAAAGTCAAGGAACGGCGCGCTAGCAGCGAAAATCCCGAGGGCGACCCTGACGCACGACAGTTGCGAAAGCGCCTCAAACGGGTCCAGCGAAAAATTCGTCTCAGGGCGTCACGGATAGCCACGGCTGCCGGAAACAAGGCCAAAGCGGCCTAACGGCGAAACCCGTGTGACGACCGGCCCGCTGCATTCACTGAAAGGGGAACGTTCATGACTGATGATGTGCAATCTGCCGCCGAAGATGCTCAAACGCCAGATGAGGATACCGAAGCCGTCTCGCAGGATGAAGTGACGGATGAATACGTGGATGCCGTCTCGGAATCCTTGATGGAAGGCGACACCGTTGCGACGACGGAGAACGCGGACGGGGAAGGCGAGGAACAGGCGGACGAGGAGGAAGAGCTTGAAATAGAAGAAGAGAAGGTCAAAGATGAAATCGATATCCAAGTCGACCTTCTTCAGGACCCGGATTGGGTCGTCAGGCGTGAAGCCGTCGTCACCCTTGGTGAAATGGGCGACGAACGGTGCGTGGAGCCCCTCGTCAGGGCGTTGCGCGACGGGGATTGGCAGGTCCGGGAAGCGGCCGTTGAAGCGATCGCTGAAGTAGGTTCTCCCGCCGTCGAGTTGTTGATCCGGTACATGCGTGATTGGGAGGCCCGGAAGTACGTGATCCAGGCCATGGGGAAAATCAATGACGAGCGGGTTCTGGATCCCCTGATCTCGATGCTGCACAACGATGAGTTCAAGGATGATGCCACGAGAGCCCTTATCGACCTGGGGAAACCCGCCGTGCCCAAATTGATCGCGGCCTTGACCGACAGGGAAGAGTTCGTGCGCAAGCAGGCTATTCTGGCGCTCGGTGAGATTAAGGACTCAGAAGCCGTCGATCCTCTGATCGCCATGCTGCAGGATCAGGATTGGCTTACGCGCCTGACGGCCGCCGCCGCCTTGGAACAAGTCGGAGATTTGCGTGGCAGGGACGCGATCAAACCGTTGATGAAGGATCCGGACCTTGTCGTTCGGCTACGGGTCGAACGGATCCTTGCTGCGTGGAAAAAAGAGCCGGCCAGCGCCTGACCCCCCCCTCACCCCAGCCCTCTCTCTATTTCCCGCACAATAGGTGAAGGGTGTAGGGATGCCTGTCCTGGTTCACACCGTGCGTACGTTCACGCCTCCTACAGGAGTCCTTCCAACTTTTCCTGCGCTTCCTCCCAGGTGTCCGGTGAGACGGCTTGGCCATCGGTCAAGGATCGTCGAAGATCCCTTATGTTTGCCATCGTGTCAAGCAGGGCGTCCGAAGTGTCTCTGCCAGGGCTTATCTTGATGGCTTCTTCCAGGTAATCAAGCGTTTTCTCCAGTTCGGCAATGGCTTCATCAGGGTTGCCGTCCAGGACTTTCGATTTTCCGTTTAAAAACCCTGCCGCGGCCTGCAACACTTTTTTTTGAACGAGCAAATCCGCTTCGACGAGGCCGACCGTTTGATCCATCACTTCTTGCGATAATTCCTGGAATTGTTTTTGGATTTCCTCGGGTGATTGTTGCCCCAGGTACATTCCCGCCCAAAAAGCGGCCCCCAACAGCAGGACGATTGCCAGAACTTTTTTCCCCGTGTGGCGTCTCTCCATAGGATGCGTCTCCCTATAAGGCCTTCAATTATAGACTTCGCAGACGGGGAAAAAAAGAGGAGAGGATTTCCTTCGAAAACGGGAGATGAAACAAATCCTGTTGATCAGGCGTTCCCGACGGGTGGGTCGGCTTTGCCCAGGACCTTGGAGGATTCGATGGCAAAGCGGTCACCCACGATCCGGGCCACGCGGTTCATATAGTCAGTCAGGGCTTCAACCTGATCCGGCCTCAGGTCCCGTCGAAATTGCGGGAGCAGCCCCCACCGGGTTTCAAATTCCTCACCGGAAATCGAGGCCACCACGCTGATCAGTTTGATCACGCGGGTGCCGGAAGGATCGGTAGCAGGACTTGAGGATTGACCTGCCGCCCGGGACTGCGTTTCCGGAGACGATTCGGCTTCTGGTTCCGGTGTTTTCCCTTCAAAGAGAGCCGTCAATGCGGGAATCACGGCACTGATGCAGAGGGTCGTCGTGGACATGATGGCTTGGTTGTTGACGGCGCCGGTCCGGCCGGCTACGCGTTCGCCCACGTGCTGAAAAAAAGCATTTCGTTCTTTGCTGTCTTCCGAACACACAAACTTATAGGGTTCATAGGTCTCCCGGCTTTCAGCCACGGCCCGGCCGATAGCCACGACGATTTCCTGCTCATCGATCTGAGCGGAACTCAGCGAGGGAGCCAGCAGAGTCTTGAGTCGCTCGCTCACGTGGTCTTCGAGACTGTTCATGAATTCGGGTTGCTGTTGGATGGAAACGTGGAACGCGGAAATGCGATCCACGAGATTGAACAGGACCTTCATGAATTCCAGGTAAATCTCCCATTCCTGCTTTTGACTGAACGTGGACGTAACGGCCGGGTCGCTCCGCTTAATCAGCGTCACGGATTCCCGGCAGACGTCCAATATGGTGTTGGACAAGTCTTTGAGAATGGATTCGTGCTCTTGGACGGAATGCTTCATGAATGGAAAAACCCGAGGCCTATCTAATCAAATGGCGGGAAGATTTCGCAAGTAGGGGTGGACCTGGGTGTCCGCCCTCCTTCGCCATACGTAGCGCACGCCTACCCGGCATTGCACGCAGACAGGCCCTGTGTTATACACGGAGTGGGTTCAGTGGTGTGAAAAAAGCCAAGGGCACCCCGAATTTGTCATTCCTGCGAAAGCAGGAATCCAGTGTCTTTCTCTTCTAGCCACCACCCAAGGTGCCCCTTTTCATCCCTTCGTGTGCAGGCCGTAAGCTTACATGAAGGATTCCCGTGAATCAATTTCCCGCATACCCGTGATGGACTCCGTCAATGCAGATTCCAAAGTCTACGTATTGAAGCGTGCCGAGGCACCGCTCAAACCTCTTTCCCGTGATTACGCCCGGGAACTGAATCCCCAGCAACTCGCCGCGGTGGAAGTCGTCGAAGGTCCGGCGTTGGTCATTGCCGGTGCCGGCAGCGGCAAAACCCGGGTCCTCGTGTATCGTGTGGCCAGGCTGATCGATACGGGTATCGATCCGGCCTCCATCCTGCTGTTGACGTTCACGCGAAAGGCGGCCCAGGAAATGTTGGGACGGGTGGGACTGCTGATCGGCCCGCAAAGCGACCGGGTCGTGGGTGGGACGTTTCACTCCGTGGCGAACGTGCTGCTCCGGCGCTATGGCCAAACCATCGGCTTGGAGCCGGGATTCACGATTCTGGATCGCGGCGATTCCGAAGACCTGGTCAACCTCGTTCGCGTTCAATCCGGTCTCACCGAGACGGGGAAACGTTTCCCACGCAAAAAAACGATTGCCGACTTGTTCAGCAAATGCGCCAATACTATGCAAACACTCGAGGATGTCCTTTTCGCCGACTACAGTCACTTCGGTGAATATCTGGGCGAGTTGACCAAACTGCGACAAGCGTATGAATCCACCAAGCGCCAGCGGCAGTTGGTCGACTATGATGACCTGCTGACCCGCCTCCTGGAACTGCTGACGCTGGATGAGCGCGCCCGACGGATGATCTCGGAAACGTATCGCTTCATTTTGGTAGACGAGTATCAGGATACCAACCGGCTTCAAGCGGACGTGGTGCGGAAACTCGCAGCCACTCATGAGAACGTGATGGCTGTTGGGGATGATTCGCAGTCGATCTATTCGTTCCGCGGCGCCACGGTTCGGAACATCATGGAATTTCCCGAGTTGTTTCCGGGAACCAGAGTTTTCAAGCTGGAAGAGAATTACCGGAGCACGCAATCCATCCTGGCGTTAGCCAACGAGATCATTCAAGGCGCAACAGAACAATACAGCAAAACGTTGTTTACCCAAAAAGAGCAGGGCGAACGACCGGCTCTGGTCCAAACAATCGGGGAGAGTCCCCAGTCCAGGTTCGTGGCGCAGAAAATCCTGGAGTTGCGGGAAGAGGGCGTGCCGTTGGATGACATTGCGGTCCTGTTTCGCTCCAGTTTTCATGCTTTTGATTTGGAAATCGAGTTGGCCAAACGGGACGTGCCATTCGTCAAGCGAGGCGGATTCAAATTTCTCGAGACCGCCCACGTCAAGGACGTGCTGGCACATTTGCGCGTCGTCCACAATCCCCTGGACACCGTCAGTTGGAACCGTTCGTTGTTGCTGGTTGACGGGGTGGGACAAAAGCGGGCGAGGGACCTGATCACCCAACTCGCGAGCAGCGAGGCGCCGCACGAAACGTTGCGGCAAGGAGGCGGGCGGGCCGCGTTGGGGTTGAGCAACCTGGCGGCGGCTTTGGAGTCAGTCGGCAGCGTCGAGGACGGATCGCCTCCCGATCAGGTCAATCGTCTTCTGGAATACTATTATCCGATCCTCAAGGAGCAGTACGACGACTATCCGAAACGCATCCGGGATTTGGAGCATCTCCTGGTGATGGCGGAACGCTATGGGAATTTGGAAGGGTTTCTTGCCGACGTGACACTCGAACCACCGGACGAAAGCGTGACGGGTATCGAAGCCCCGGACCGCGATGATGAACGGCTCGTGTTATCCACCATCCATTCCGCCAAGGGGCTGGAATGGCGATGCGTGTTTGTCATCTGGCTCGTGGACGGACGGTTCCCATCTTCCTATTCATTTCTGACCGATGAAGAACTTGAAGAGGAACGGCGGTTACTCTACGTCGCAGTGACCAGGGCCAAGCAGCGTCTTTATTTGACGTTTCCCGTGCAGATCTATGATAAAGTCACGGGCTCGGTGCTCTCGAAACCGTCACGATTTCTCGATGACGTGTCCGCTTCCCTGGTCGAACCCTGGAACGTGGTTGAAGATAGCGAACCCTGGAGGTAAACAGTCGTGATGACGGGAACAATGAAGTACATTGTTGTGTTTCTCTTGTTGGGGTGTGTGCTGGACCCGGCCAGGTTTGCCCACGGTGCCCAAGGGCCGGACAGGACCGTGGATACCTGGAGCAGCCTCATTGAACAAGCCGAAGCCCTTCATCTGCCGACGGGATTCCTCAAGGAGATCGACCCCGATTTTGTCACGGTGACGTTTGAAGACCTGCGAACCTATGCCGCTGAATATCATCCGGAAGACCATCGCATGATCTTGAACCTGCGGTTATCGTTCAACAAGGCCGGTGGGGCATTGATGGACCTGGAGCGTATGACCCACCATGACGTCAGTCTCCTGTATCATGAACTCCTTCATGCCTACCTGGATTACATTTTCAATGGTCCGGGACCCGGGAAGTTGAGTCCCCAGGCCAATCGCGTCCTGTCGTTCGCCCGCGAGCAAATGCGCTGCCATTACCGTTTCGTGCGCATCAATCCGATTCGCCAGCGGAGGGACATGACGGAAATCCGGTTTCTTTCCCAAGAGGATTCGTGGGAGGTGTTGAACGAAACCTGGGCGGTCTTTGTCGGATGGCAAATCTGGACGAAGCTGGAACAACGGGGCAATGGGGTCGGCCCGTGGACCGAGCCCCTGATTGATGAGTGGTCGGCGTTGCTGTCCGGGGCCAGTATGAGTGGAGAATTACTCGGTTATTACGAACCGGACGACCCGGAGGAACGCCGGGTGGCTCGTAAACGGTTTATTGCGCCCTCCAACGGCCTGACGCCGGAAGGCGCCGAACTCCTGTTGGCTGTCGTGTTGGAAGAACCCGAGGCCGTGGTCAATGAGGGCGGCCTGGTCATCAAGACCACGCACGATACGACCGCCGAAGCCCTTTCGTGCGATTAGGTGAACGAATCAGCCCTTGGTCACTCTGGACAAGCAACATTCAAAGATGCTAGCGTCGCTTCAGGTGTTTCAGTCTTGCATCGTACCGAAATCGGGAAGCGCCTGTAGCTCAGTGGATAGAGCACTGGCCTCCGGAGCCAGGTGCCGCAGGTTCAAATCCTGCCAGGCGCGCCATAACGTCTCGCCTCTTGAGTGGGTCGTTAGCTCAGCTGGTAGAGCAGCTGACTCTTAATCAGCGGGCCACAGGTTCGATCCCTGTACGACCCACCATTTTTTTCTCATTTAAGTATGTAAAAGGGATAATTGCGATATGCAATCCAGTTATGACTTGTGGCACGTCGAGCAACATCGAACGGAACTCAAAGTCGAGTCTCTCGTTGCCGGGTAGCGGAGTGAGACTTCAGCAAGCGGGCAGGAAAGGCTGCCCGCTTGCTGTTTTCCCATGAAGGCAATGCCGGCCGTCACATACCTCCCTTGAGCATTTTGACGTGGCCCAGCAGGATCTTCGAATTCTGAATGTCGGGATTGTCTTTGCCGAGATCTTGAGCTTTCTTAAACTCCATGGCTGCTTCCTTGTGCTTGTCCGTCTTGTCCAATGCGAGCGCAAGGTTATAGTGCGCTTCCGCTGAATTCGGATCGGCCTCGACAGCTTTCTTGAAGTGGCCAAGCGCCACGTCAAAATGCTCCTGATTATAGTGCTCGATGCCTTCGTTGTTCGCGGCGTGGGCTTTGGAGTCCGCGGCGGTCATAAGCGCCGGAGGGCCATCGGCAACGGCCGTCCCAGCCTCGAATCCCACCAGGGCGATGAATGCGACGAAAGAAGCACAAAGCAGCAATCTGTAGAAATTCTGCATCACGAAACCTCCTCTGTGAAATGTGAATGAACGTGCATCATGTTATATGGCATGCAGGCATACCGCCTGCACGCGAAGGGAATTGTCAATATTCGGTCATTCGTTGACAATTTCCAGCCCGCCTTTTTCCCCTCCTTTGTAAGGAGGGGCGAGGGGAGGTAGAGGCCTGGAAGCCCCATGGACAGACAGTTCTACCCCACCTGGCCTCCCCTTACAAAGGGGAGGGAAAGAATACGGTCGTTCCTGTTCAATCTGACCATTCTGTCAACGAATGAGTGAACACATACAGGGATGACAGCAAGGCGATTCCTCGCTTCGCTCGGAATGACAGCCATTGTTGGTTACTTTCTTACCAATAGGCAAATCGGAACGGCCGGTATAAGCCCCAATATGGCCCCCAATAAGGGCCCCAGTAGGGGCCGGCGGCCCAGTAAGGATAGCCGTAATAGGGAAAGCCGTAGCGCCCGAACCTGGGAGGAAGTTGCATGGCTTCAGGCCACACTTTAAAGAACAGGATGTTGACCGTCGGGTACGTATAATCCATCTCGTCAAGCAACTCGGTGGTGGCTCCCGACACTTTCCCGACGATCGTGATGCGGGTTCCACTGGGTACCGTAGCCGGATCCAAAAACTCGGTCTGAAACGCCAGAAAGCGCCCCCGGGACATCGTGCGGTCCATGGTTGGTGCGTAATTTCTGCCGGTTGGAAGCTGCAGGATAGTCAGACGCGTGTGCTCCTTGAGGCGCATGGCGTCCAGGATTTCGCCGCCCAGCACAAGGACCTTTCCCACGTGGGTCGTTGGCGCTTCTTTGACCTGGGCAAACGATACCGTCTGATCAACCTGCTTTTCGATATCCAACGGGATTATCGACTGCCCGGCACAGGCCGGAAGCAACAAGAACGCTACCGGGAGCAAGCCGAAACGGGTCATGGAAGATTTTCCCTTCATGGGAACGCGCTCCTGAACAGAGTCCTTGACCTACATAATTAAGCCTACTCCCCCCGTTGCGGTTTTCTCAAGCCCTGCAAGAACGAAGACCGCCACTTTCCTTGTCAGGCGTCCGGTTGTTGAACGACAGGGCTGTTTTTACTCTCGATATTTTTGCATATATTGACATTAAATAACGCCGATTTATAATGTCATGATATGCAACTGTATACTCGACTTTTTGAATGCCCCAAATCCAGTTTCTTTCTGTTGGGTCCAAGGGGTACGGGAAAAACCACGTTGGTTCGCACCCTTCGCCTGGCCAACCATGAGGTCTCCCTCTTGGATGAAGAAACGTTCCAACGGTATCTCGTCAGGCCGAGGACGTTTTACGAAGAACTCTCCTCATTAAAAGCTGGAGAATGGGCTTTCATTGACGAAATCCAACGTCTCCCCAATTTATTAAACGAGATCCATCGTTTGATAGAGGATAAAAAGTTACGCTTTATTCTCACCGGCTCCAGTGCACGAAAACTGCGACGCGCAGGAGTCAATTTACTGGCAGGAAGGGCCGGCACTCGCTACTTGTATCCATTAACTCCAATGGAAATGGGAGAAGATTTTTGCCTGAATGCGGCATTGGAAATGGGGACGATCCCACTGGTCCATAATGCCGAAGACAAGCGGGAAACGTTGAAAAGCTACGTGCAAACGTATCTGAAAGAAGAAATTCAGGCCGAAGCCATTGTTCGGAACCTTGCGGGATTTTCCCGCTTTCTTCCCGTCGCGGCACTCTTGCACGGACAGACGATGAACCTGTCGAATCTTGCCAGAGATTGCGAAGTCGGGCGCCCTACGGTTTCAGGCTTTTTTCAAATTCTACAGGATACCCTTCTTCTCAAGACCCTCAGTGCCTATGACGCCAAGCTGCGCGTGCGTGAGCGGAAACGCGCAAAATGTTATTTTATCGATCCCGGTCTGGTTCGGGCGATCAAACGCCAATACGGGCCCGTGACGGTGGAAGAGAAAGGGCCGCTGTTTGAAGGATTGATTTTTACCTTGCTGATGTTTCAAAAAGACACGTTTGACGACTTCGAAGAAGTGTTTTACTGGTCGCCCGCGGAATCCAAACACGTCGAGGTGGATTTTCTCCTGATTCAAGGAAAAGACAAAATTGCCATTGAAGCAAAATCCACTGACACGATTCGACCTGAATACTTCAAAGGTCTTCGGGCGATTGCCGACCTGAAAGGAATCAGAAGGAGAATGCTGGTGTACTGTGGGCAACGCCGTCGAATGACGCAGGACGGCATTGAGGTGCTTCCCTTTTTCGATTTTGTCGACGTGCTCCGAAAAAGAACGCTGTGACGCTGCCGGAGTGACAACGGCAGCTCAACGGATTCAGGTTCCGGCAGGTATCGCTTTCCTACAATGTAGCCTTGTCAGGCTTGGTCGCAATCGCAAAATCGAAAATGCCGGCTTCTCGCACGGCATCCATGACCTCGATCACTTGACCATGGGAAACCGCTTCATCGGCGTTGATCACGACCGCGGGTTTTTCTCCATAATACAGGAGATCATGGAGTCGCAGTTCGAGTTCCGAGACCGTGCAATGGTCTTTATTGAAGAAGAGGTCGCCCTTATCGGAGATCGTAAGCGTGATCTGTTCGGGAAGATCATCCGACGCGGAACTGGCCTTCGGCAGGTTCACTTCCATGCCTTTCTGCAGAGTCATGGACAGGGTGGAGATCATGAAAAACACCAGGAGAAAAAACATGGTGTCGATCATGGGAATAATCTCGATCCGGGCTTTTTTCTTGTCGCCTTTGGACAGCTTCATGGCATCACCGGGACAGCCGTGGTTTGCAGGGCTGATTCATTGCGCGTGGCATAGTGTTCGATCTGTTCGGTGATCCGTTCCGTACGAGCCAGGAAGTAGTTGTAGGGGATGAGGGCCAGCACGGCAACGGTAATGCCGCCGGCCGTACAGATGAGCGCCTCGGCCACGCCGCCGGTGACGGCATGCGGGCTGCCCATACCCTCAATGGCCATGATGCCGAAGGAATCAATCATCCCGATGATGGTGCCTAATAACCCCAGCAACGGGGAGAGCGTAATGATGGTGTCCAACGAGGGCAGCCCTTTTTTCAAGCGGCTGACCTCGATCAGGCCCGTTGCTTCCATGGCTTTCTCCGGAGCGGCGGAGCGCGAGCGAATGCCCGATGCCAACACCCGAAACACGGGATGTTGAATCTCTTCGCTGAGAGAGAGGGCATCGTCGTATTTTTCCTGGGTGACCAGGGTAATCATCTCATCGGCCTTCTCCGTGGATGGTAACTGGTAAAAAAACCAGGCGCGTTCAAGAATAATGGCCAGGGCCACCACCGAACACAGGATGATGGGAAGCATGAGCAACCCACCGGCCATCAGGGCTTTGATGAAACCAAATTCAAGCATGGCGTGAGATCCTTATGGTTGAGTGAGATCCTTATGGTTGAAAATGAGGTTAGCCGTGTTTTTTTAAAACAAACTTGAGGGGAATGACCACGATGCTGCGTATGGGGATGTTCCCGTCCCGTGCAGGGCGGAACGTCCTTCGTTTGATGGCTTTCACCGCGGCGTCATCCAGGACTTTATGTCCGCTGCTCCGTGATACGACGACCTTGCTGGCCCTGCCGTTCGTCTCAACCGTCACGCGAACGAGTACCGTCCCTTCCCACCCGGACCTTTTGGCGATCAACGGATACACCGGACGAATGGGGGGGCCTAACACCCCGACGCTTGTCTGCGTTTGAGCTTCACCACCGGTTGTGGCCTGCAGGGTTCTCCGTGAAGCGCGGGAAGGCGTTGACGGTAACGACGTGCGGACGACGTGCCGGTTCGCGGCGCCTTCCAGGGCGGCGACGGTCGAAAATCCGGGGACGAACAGCGATGGGGGCTCGGCAGCTTTGGTTTTCGCCGTGGTACGGGTCGTCCGTGTCGTGGTTTTGGTCAGGTTTCGTGCCTGTAAGGTGTCCGTGGCACGGCTATCCTGAAGGAGTCGTCGTTTCACAGGTTGGGTAGGTGGTTGTTGGGGCGGCGGCACCGCCGAGACGATCCTGGGCATCTCGACTGGTTGAGAAATGTCAAGCGGTTTCGGCGTGGACTGAAGCTGTTTCCGTTGGACAGGCTGCGGTTGCATCCGCCGTTGAGGCTGAAGCAGGGCTGGGGCCTCAGGTTCGGGTACCGGCTCGGGTTCTGGTGCCGGCGGGATTTCAACGAACGTGACCTTGACCGTCGGCGGGGGTTTTTCCACATCCAGAGAAAAATGCACGAAACTGACGAGCACGAAAAAGAGGGCGTGCAGCAGAACGGACCACGTCCCGAATCGCAGGGAGAACGAGTCCCGCTCGAAAGCGTTCGTGGAGGCGACGTGGTTCACGACCCGACTTTTTTCAGCAGCTTGCGAACCCGGTCATCCTGGCCGCCGAGTTCGATGTATTTCCGGTATTGCTCGAGGGCGCGGTCCGTGTCCTTGCGGTGAAACTCGTAGAAGACTCCCAGGTTGTAATAGCCTTCGACCAGATTCGGGTTCACCTTCAGGGCGGCCAGGTAGGCCTGCTCGGCTTCATCGAGCTTGTCGAGGTTTGCCAGGAGCACGCCCAGGTTGAGTTGCGCTTCAGCGTGCTTCGGATTCAGGCGGACCACCTCCCGGAAGTGGTTCACGGCCTGTTCCGGTTGGTCCTGAGCTTGCATGAGATACCCCAGGGCATAATGGGCGTCAAGCAAGTCAGGCGTGATTTCCAGGGCCTTTTGATACGCCTCGATCGCCTGCTGATCGTTCTGGGACTTTTCAGCCAACTGGGCCAACAGGAGCCAGGCATTGGCGTCCTGAGGGTCCAGGCTCGTCAATTTTTGCAGTTGCTGCGTGGCCTGGTCCGTGTCGCCCTGCATGTCATAGAGCGTCGCCAGGTTGAACCGGGCGGTGAGTTGGTTGGGGTCCTGTTTCAGCACGGTCTGGTAGGCCCCGATAGCCTGTTTCCGTTCTCCCAGTTGGTCATAGGCAAACGCCAGGTTCAGTTGCGCGTCGGCAAAGCCCGGATAAATCTCCAGGGCTTTTTGCAGCGCCGTTTTGGCGGCCTCCAGGTTTTTCTGGCGTTGATGGACCAACCCGAGGTCAAAATAGGCCCTGGCGAAATTGGGGTGCAATTCAACGGCTTTTTTCAGGTGGGTGACGGCCTGGTCGGGTTGTTGCAACCCCGTGAACGAGACGACCCCCAGGAGATGGTGCGCGGCTGCAAAGCGGGGAAACACCTCCAAGGCCTGTTGCAGGGCTTTGGCGGCTTCCTGGAATTCTCCCTTGTTCACGTGGGTTGCGCCCTGGTTGAACAAGGTTTGGGCTTCATCCGCGGCCGGGCTCGTGAGAGGAACGGTGAGTCCCAGCGCCAGGCCCAGGACACCGATAGACATGATTCGCAAGAGTTGTCTGTTCATAACGCCTCTATATTCTTTTCCTACCTCTCCCCCACCTTCTTCTCTCCCTCTCCCCCACGAGGGAGAGGGCCGGGGTGAGGGGGCAGGGTGAGGGGGTGAGTAAAGTGAGAGTGGG
>WTGX01000026.1 GCA_011523385.1 Nitrospira sp.
GAAGCGCGGAAGCGCGGAAGCGCGGAAGCGCGGAAGCGCGGAAGCGCGGAAGCGCCTACTGTTTTCTGCGGTTTCTGCGGTGGGGTGAAGCGGACGTCATGCATGCTGAGCCCTCGTCTTGGGATTCTTGTTGTACCCTGCCCCGAATGAACCGACTGGCAAACAGAATAGACTACCCGGCGTGGGAAATCAAGTGCCGGGCCGGGCCTGTCTCAGGTGGGTGTCGGGGTACGCTACGCGAATCCGACCTACGGGGCTTTGGGCTAACAATTCCCCTTTGCAGGCTTGCAGACTTCATCCCAAGAGATGAAAATGGCCCAGGTGGTCACCCGCCTGTCTGGGTCCGTCGAAGAGAATTTCTGCTTGTCCTGGCGTTTGGTGGTTGAGCGAGAGATTCTTCACTTCGTTCAGAATGACAGATTCGGGACAGCGTTGGCTATTTTCATACCGAAGGATGAGAGGAGCACATCATGAACCATCCCAGAATTGGCGATCTGACGGTCACCGAATTCAAGGAACTCCTTCGCGAAACCATGGCACAGTCGTTCACCGAGATGCTCGGCGACCCCGATGAAGGCTTGGAACTGCATGAGGATTTTGCCGAAGAGCTACGGCGTTCCCTCGCCGATGTCAGGACGGACGAACAAACGTCGAACCTGTCGGACGTCGTGAGCAGACTCGAGTCGAACAAATGACCTATGACGTTGTCCTGACGTCAACAGCGGAAGCTGATCTCCGCCGCTTGGATTCAGCGGTTGCGCGCCGCGTGATCGAAAAGCTTCAGTGGCTGGCTGACAACGTCGAAACAATCAGGCTTGAGACATTGACGGGCTCGTGGTTGGGTGTGTGCAAACTCAGGATCGGGCACTACCGCGTGCTTTACACTCGTGAAGCAACAAGGCGGCGGATAGTCGTTCATTTCGTCAGACACCGGCGCGACGTGTACAAGAAACCGGGAAGCCGGGGCAGGTCGGAGTAGGCCTGCCCCCGCGAAAGCGGGAGTGGGCGTAGCATAAGGCTTTTTCCGTATCAATGACAGAGGTCAGGAAAGAAGATCGCCGGCTTCTTCTGCGCTGAGCCGGCGGAACTTTCGACCGGTGCGGGTGCGGTCGAGGAGGGCTACTTCGAGGGTGGGGAGGGAGACGGGCTGGCCCGTGGCGGTTTCCAAGGCTTTCATGCAGCGGGTGAGGGCGGCTTTCAGGTCGGGGACGTTTTCCGATCCCTTTGTGCGCAGGGCGGACACCACGGCGTCCGCTCGGCCTCCGATGGCGACGAATTCCTTTTCGTGAATGATCGTCCCATCGAACGCGATCCGGTACAGTTCCGTCTGTTCGGGTCGTTCTCCGATTTGGGCCAGCAGGATTTCCACTTCGAAGGGTTTCAGTTCCTGACTGAAAATCGTGCCCAGGGTCTGCGAATACCCGTTGGCCAGGGAACGGGCCGTGACGTCTTCACGACTGTACATGAACCCCTTCAAGTCGGCGTGTTGAATGCCCGCTTTTCGCAGGCTTTCGAATTCGCTGTATCGCCCTGCTCCCGAAAAAGCAATGTTGTCGTAAATTTCGGAGATCTTGAACAACGAACTGCTGGGATTATCCGCGACGAAGAGCACGCCGTCCCGGTACTCGACGGCCACGATCGACCGGCCCTTGGCAATGCCCTTTTTGGCGTATTCCGCCTTGTCCTGCATCAATTGTTCGGGGGATACGTAAAACGGCAGCGTCATCAGGATTCACCCCCGGGTCGTGATTGAGCCAGCCGGTCGCATTGGGACGCCACGTCGGAGTCTTCCACGTCCCGCACGCCCCGGGCATCGACGATTTTGATCGTGGGATAAATACCCCTGAACGAATCGGGTCCGCCGGTTCCCAGGTCCTCTTCCGCCGCGCTCAGGATCGCCTGGAGCCCCAGGGAAATCGCTTCGGGTTGGGGGAGGTTTTTGCGAAACCGTTCCTTGATGGTCACCCGGGCGTCTTTTCCCCCGGACCCGACCGCGTGATATTCCGTTTCTTCGTATTTTCCGCCGGTGACGTCATATTTGAAAATCCGGCCTTCCTGTTGCTTCAGGTCAAAACCCACGAACAGCGGGATCACGACCAACCCTTGGATGACCATGGGCAAATTGGCTTTCACCATCTGCCCCAACCGGTTGGCCTTCCCTTCGCAGGACAACGGCACGCCATCCAGTTTTTCATAATGTTCCAGTTCGATGCCGAACAACTTGGCCATTTCCATGCACGGGCCCGCGGCCCCGGCAATGGCGATGGCTGAATGGCTGTCGGTTTTGAAGACCTTCTCCATACGACGCGACGCCACTTGGTAGCCTTCGATGGCGCGGCGGTCCCCGACGATCACCACGCCCTTTTCGTATTTCACGGCCAACACGGTCGTCCCGTGAGCAAGTTGCGACAGGACGTGCCGTTGAATCTCGTCCACCGACGCCGAGACGCGCCCCTCGCTCCCCCACCGCGCAGCGGGTGTCAGTTCGGGCCGAGTTTGATGGATGAAATCAAAAAAACTCGAACACTGATTCACGGGCATTTTGGAAAAGATTGAATCCATGCTGAGCACCAGCCTTCTACCTCCCCTACCCTTCCTTACAAAGGAGGGGAAAAAGGTCAGGCCGACAAACGATCCAGGAGTTGTTGCGCGGTTTCCACGCCTTCCAGCAATTCATTGGTCAGATCCTGCGTTCCTCTCATGGGGTCCATCAAAGGCACCCGTTTGACGGCGACATCTCCGACGTCGAGGAGCACCGAGGTCCAACTGGCTCCGTAGACCTGGTGGGGAAATTTCCGGAGACAGGCGCCGCGAAAATAGGCGCGCGTCCCTCTCGGAGCCTGTAATTCCGCGGCGGCGATTTCCTCGTCATCCAGCAAGCGTTCAATCCGCCGGCCCCGTTCGAGCGTATAATACAGGCCCCTGTCCGGCCGCACGTCGTGGTATTGCAGGTCCATCAAGGCCGCACGCGGATCATTCCATCCGCAGCCTTTCCGGTCCACGTACGACTCAATCATTTGCCGTTTGGCCACCCAATCGAGTTCCGCGGTCAATTGCCTGGGGTCGCGTTCGAGTTTATCCAGGACATGTTCCCATCTCACCAACACGTCCTTGGTCGCGGGCGATAACTCACGACAGGCATAAAACTCATGCGCGGCCCGGAGGTAGGCGCGTTGGATGGCCAACGCATTGGTCACGCCACCCCGGGCCAACTTCAGGTCGGCCTTGACGGTGAGATCACGCGAGACGATCTTGACGGCATCCACGGGGTTCTCCAACTCAAACGAAGGGACGTCGTGGCCCTCGTCCAGCATGTGCGTGACGATCGCCGTGGTGCCCACCTTCAGGTACGTGGAGAGTTCCGCCATGTTGGCATCACCGACGATCACGTGTAACCGGCGAAACCGCGCGGGGTCCGCATGAGGCTCATCACGGGTATTGATCAGAGGCCGTTTGACCATGGTATTGAGATCCGCCACGCATTCAAAAAAATCCGCGCGTTGAGAGATCTGATACGTCGCGGGCGCGGCTCCATTTTCCGCTCCGACTTTCCCGGCTCCCGCAACAATGGGACGCGACACGAAAAACGGCAACAAGCCCTGAAGAATCACGTCGAACGGCACGGAACGGTTCATCAGATAGTTTTCATGGTACCCGTAGCTGTTCCCCTTGCCGTCGGAGTTGTTCTTGTACAGCACGTACCCCTCCGCCGTCCGGTTCATGACCTCCAGGCACTTGGCGGCCACGAGTTCTCCCGCGCGTTCATACGCGACCAGTTCGCGAGCGGTACTGCACTCCGGCGTTGAATACTCGGGATGCGCCCCGTCCACGTACAGGCGACCGCCGTTCGCCAGGAGTTTGTTGAGCGCCCGGTTATACTCGGGACCCGGACGTTCGCGTTCGCCTTCGACTTCAAATCCACGCGCGTCACGCAGGGGGTTTTCGTTTTCGTAATCCCAAATGGCCCGTGGGGCGATGAGCGACGGGTATTGACTGATCAGATGGAGGGAATTCTCAACGGGATCAGACGTGTGGACGTGACGCGAGGCGACACCAAACTCCGTTTCTGTGCCGATAATGCGCTGCAAGGACTCCCCATTGGGCAAGAGCACTAAAAGTAATGCCCGGCGCTCACGGTTTCAATTTCGCGCGTTTCTTCCGAGCCGGGGGTCAGGGTCCGCACGTGGATGATTTTTTCGCCTTTTTTCCCGGCGATGCGGGCCCAATCATCGGGATTCGTCGTATTGGGCAGATCTTCATGCGCCTTGAATTCATCCCGAATGGCGCACATAAGATCTTCTTCCTTCAGGCCCTTTTCTCCCGTGTCGATGGCCCGTTTCACCGCATATTTTTTCGCTCTCGAGACCACGCCTTCGATCAGGGCGCCGCTGGAAAAGTCTTTGAAATAGAGAAGGTCTTTTTCGCCGTTGGCATAGGTGACTTCCAGGAACTTGTTGTCTTCCGTCGTGGCGTACATCGCTTCCACCGTCAGGTCGAGCAGGCGTGAGACCACGGCCTGCCGGTCCTGGGCGTGCCGGTTGAGTTCCTCTTTGGCGAACGGCAGGTCATCGGTGAGGTACCTGGAGAAAATATCCCGCGCACCTTGCTTGTTCGGTCTGGGGATTTTGACTTTCACGTCCAACCGCCCCGTTCGCAATACCGCGGGATCAATGAGGTCCTGCCGGTTGCTCGCCCCGATGACGATCACGTTCTTGAGCTTTTCGACCCCGTCGATTTCCGCCAAAAACTGCGGGACGATGGTGGACTCGATATCGGAGGAGATCCCGGACCCCCTCGTGCGGAACAACGCGTCCATTTCATCGAAAAACACCACGACCGGATTGCCGGCGGCCGCCTTGTCCCGCGCTTTGGCGAAGACCTCGCGGATGTACCGTTCGGATTCACCCACGTATTTGTTCAAGAGTTCGGGTCCCTTCACGTGCAGGAAGTAACTGCGCACGTCCTTGCCGGACAAATGCCGCATTTTCCTGGAAATGGAATTCGCCACGGCTTTGGCGATCATCGTCTTTCCGCACCCCGGAGGCCCGTACAACAGGATACCCTTGGGCGGAGTCAGGCGATGCTCCTTGAACAGTTCGGGATACAAAAAAGGCAATTCCACGGCATCCGTCACCTGCTCGACTTCTTTGGTCAACCCCCCGACGTCTTCATATTGCACATCCGGCACTTCTTCGATCACCAACTCTTCGATTTCGGCTTTGGGAATTTTTTCGATGACGTAGCCGGACCGGGGATCGTAGAGCAGGTGGTCTCCCACGCTCAGCGACTCGTGGAGTAACGGCTCTCCCAGCTCGACGATGCGTTCTTCGTCGTGGTGCAATTGAATCAGCGCCCGCGCGCCATCCAGTTGATCTTTCAACTTCACGACTTGTCCCTGGGGATCGAAGGCCCGCGCCTCGATGATGTTCAAGGCTTCATTCAAGATCACTTCCTGCCCTTTTCGCAGAGACGCGCTCGCCACCGAATTGTGTACGCTGACGCGCATTTTTCTGCCCGAAACGTAGACGTTGGCGCTGGCATCGTCATTCAAACTGCAGAAGAGCGCATACGACGACGGCGGAGCCGTGAGTTTGGCAATCTCCGTGCGGAGGGTTTCAATCTGGGTTTTCGCTTCCTGGAGACTGGCCGCCAACCGTTTGTTCTGTTTTTCCGATTGCTGGAGTTTCATGCGCGTCTCGTACAGGTGGCGCATTTCGGTTTCCAGGGACTGGAGCTCTCCTCGTAGTTTTTCTATTTCCCGGTTGTAGTCTTCGTGTTTTCTCAAGCCCATGGAAGCTTCCCCTGCTCTATCGCTGAAACCCTTGTATTGATAGGGCTAAACCCAAATCCCACCCGCCTCACGCCGGGGGGCAAATTCTAGCACTGGTTTTCAGAAAGGGTCAATATATACGGGGCCGTTCTACCGCGATCGCCATTTGCGCAGTTGCGCGGCATACCTCGTTACGGCCTCACGTGAAGACGCCGCTTGAAAAATGGAAGAAATGACGGCAACGCCCACGGCGCCGGCCGCCATCACGTGCTCCACGCGAACCGGCGTCAGCCCACCGATCGCATACACGGGAATGGTACAATGCCGGACGGCTTCTCGAATCACGTCAATACCCAACGGGGGACCATACTGTTGCTTGGACGGCGTCTCATACACCGGTCCGAGTACCACGAAGTCCGCGCCATCCTGCTCGCTTTGCAGGGCCTCGTCCGCGGAATGGACCGACTTCCCGATGAGATAGCCGTTGCCCAGGGATTTCCGGGCCTCTTTGGTCGGCATGCTGTCCGCACGAAGATGCACGCCTGCCGCCCTGGTCGCGAGAACCAGGTCCACGCGGTCATTGATTAAACACGGAACACGAAAGGGACGCGCCAATTGGCGAACCGCTTCCACAAACCGTAGAAGCTCACGGGTGCCGAGGTCTTTTTCCCGGATTTGGATCATCATCCCCTGTTCGGGAATGATGTCTTCGAGGATTTCAAGAAATCTTTGCTCTCCGGTCTGGTGCCGGTCGGTGACCACGTACAAAGGAGGGAGAGGGCGCGTTGTCACAGACACCGAAGGGCTCGTTCAGAGTGTGTCTACAGCATGCCTTCGATCGGGCTGCTTGCGGTAGCATAGAGTTTTCGGGGGATGCGCCCGGCTTTGTACGCCAACCGGCCGGCTTCGACCGCGTACTTCATGGCTTCGGCCATGGCAACAGGTTCCTTGGCCCCCGCGATCGCGGTATTCATCAACACCGCGTCCGCTCCGTATTCCATGGCTAACGCGGCATCGGAAGCAGTGCCCACGCCCGCGTCCACAATGACGGGGACGTGTACGGTTTCGAGGATGATCTTCAAATTGTAGGGATTGCGGATGCCCAACCCGGAACCGATGGGAGCCGCCAAGGGCATGACCGCCGGGCATCCGATATCGACCAGTTTTTGGGCCACGATGGGATCGTCGTTGGTATACGGCAACACCACGAATCCCTCCTTGATCAAAATCCTGGCGGCTTCGATGAGCCCGGCGGTGTCGGGAAACAAAGTCCGCTCATCGCCGATCACCTCGAGTTTCACCAGATCCGATACCCCGGCCGCGCGGGCCAAGCGGGCGTAGCGAACCGCGTCTTCCACCGTGTAGCAACCCGCGGTATTGGGCAGGATGGTGTATTGTTTGGGATCAAGATAATCCAGGAGATTCTCGGAATTTCTGTCCGTGACGTTGACCCGACGTACGGCCACGGTGACGACGTCCGCGCCCGACGCTTCAATGGCTTTCTTCGTCTCGACAAAGTCCTTGTACTTGCCCGTTCCAACCCACAAACGAGACCGGAACTCCCTTCCGGCTATGGTCAAACGATCGTCACTCATGGCCCGTCTCCATCTCTTGGGAGTCTTTTCTCCCGCTGTCTATCACTGCGCAATTCAAATGCCTCTACCTCCCCTTACCCCTCCTTACAAAGGAGGGGAAAAGCCTCACCGGACAGGACAACTCTAACCGGTGCGCCTCCGCCGATGAAGCTTAGAATTTCTATCCGGTCGCCTTCCTGTAACGTTTTGGCATCGAAGTCCCGTCTATCGAGGATTTCCAGGTTGACTTCCACGGCCACCCGTTCGACGTTCAGTTGTAAATCCCGGAGCAGGTCCGTCACATTGATCTCCTCACAAACCTGCCGCGGCTCCCCATTGACCTGGATGTGCATGCGTGATTGAAAACCCTCCGTCACTAACCGGCATCCTACGAGAGCCTCTCAAGCCTTGTCAATTTGGGAACGCGGGCGTCGGGCCGGTGCACCTATCATCGCCGGGCACAATCTTTTACAATAGACTCACTTCATCGTTTCTTATGGACTCACGGTATGCCGACCGGTCACGACTCGAACCACGCCCTCGCCAATCTCTTTCTGTCCATGGCGGAATTGTTGAAGAAACACGAAGAAAACCCTTACCGCATTCGAGCCTATCAACGAGCAGCCGACACGATCGCTAACCTGGGATCGCCCGTCGAAGAACTGGTACGGACCGGGAATCTCCGACTCTTGCCCGGCATCGGGAAAGACCTTGCGGCCAAAATTCGAGAATACGTGGAAACCGGCGCGATCCAGGCCTATGAGGAACTCAAGACACCCTTGCCGCCCGCCATTCGACAATGGAGCGCCCTGCCCGGCCTTTCCGACCCTATCGTGCATGACCTGTACCATCGGCTCGGGATCCGGACGCTGGACGACCTGGAGACCCTGGCCCGTTCTCATATGTTGAGAACACGACCGGGCGTCGGCGTCACTGCAGACGAATTGCTGGTGGCCATTCAACGTTTACGTGATGAGCAATTGCGGAGTGATTGACCGGGCAGGAAGGCCTTTGATAAGGTCACTCGCCGTGCAGAACCGATGAAAAGGGCTACGCGCGCCCTGCCCCCAGAGGAAAGAAATGGCCGTATCCGCATTTATCATGGTTAACGTGACGGGAGATCACACGAAAAGTGCGTACAAAACCATCACCCGCATTCCCCTCGTCAAGAAAGTCGATGCCGTCACCGGTCCCTTTGATCTCGTGGTTCAGATTGAAGCGGACACGTTGGAAAGCCTCAACGAATTGGTCCTTTCACGGATACGCGGCGTGGACGGCGTCGTGAAAACCAGCACCGCCATTATCCTCAACCTGTGACTCCCGATTCGAGGGGGTGCAGGTCCTTGAAAACTTTCCAGGTCTTGAGCAACTCGATCGCCTTTTGAAGCTGCACGTCCTTTTTCATGAGTTCTGCTTCAAGATCCTCCGGCTTCTCCGCACCGGCGTCCGACTCAGATGAAGGGCCGGCCTCCGCTTCCGGTGAGGGCGACTCTTTTGGTTCTTCATCCGCGGTGACCGGTTTGGGCTCCACCACGATGTCCGGTTTGACGCCAACGGAATGGATCGACTCGCCGCGGGGCGTATAATATTTCGCCGTGGTCAGCCGAAGTCCCGACCCGTCCGACAACGGGAGAATCGTCTGAACGGAACCCTTCCCAAACGTCGTCTTACCCAGGATGACGGCTTTTCCCCAATCCTGCATGGCGGCCGCCACGATTTCCGACGCACTTGCAGAACCCTGGTTGACCAAGACGATCATCGGATATTCCGGGGGATCCATCGGCGGGCTGGAACGATACTCATCCTTGCGACCGTCACGACCTTTAACCGACACGACCAACGTATCGGGCTGTAAAAACTGCTCGGATACCCCCACCGCCGAGGACAACAGGCCTCCGGGGTTATTGCGCAGATCCAGGATGAGGCCTTGAGTGCCATCGTCGTGCAATTTCACCAATTCTTTCCCGAGATCCTGGGGCGTGGATTCCTGGAACTGTGAGACCCGCACGTAGCCAATGTGATCGTCGAGGAGCCGGGACCGGACACTTTGAATCTTGATCGTATCCCGGATCAGGGTGAAGCTCAGCGTGTCCGGGGTCCCTTCCCGCCGGACCGTCAGCGTGACCGAAGTCCCCTTGGGCCCCCGCATGCGTTGCACGGCTTCCATCAGCGTCAGGTCTTTCGTCGGTATCTCATCGACCTTCAAAATCACGTCTCCGGCTTCGATACCCGCAGCGTGCGCCGGCGTTCCTTCGATCGGAGCAATGACGGTGACGTGATGGTCCTTGATCCCGATCTGAATACCCAAGCCCTCGAATTCTCCCTTGGTTTCCACTCTCATTTCCTTATACATCTCCGGGGTCATATACGCGGAATGCGGATCCAAGGTTTTGAGCATGCCGCGAACGGCCCCATGAACAAGGTCGTTCGTCTGCACCTCTTCGACGTAATGCTTCTTGACTTGGGTCAAGACTTCCGCAAAAATTTTGAGTTCTTCGTAGGATTCACTGGCGTAGCCCGTTTTTTCGACACCCTTTCCAATCAGCAACCCCAGGACGAGCGCCCCGACGACCACCAACCCTGAACCCCACGTGAATGAAGAGCGTTCCTTTTCCATAACGACGTCCTAACTCTTTAAAAAGATAATGAACAAGTTTTCACCCTCGCCCCAGCCCTCTCCCGTCAAGGGAGAGGGAACGAAGTCACCGTTTGGCCAACCAGCGCAATGGATTCACCGGCTTGGTGCCTTTTCTCAACTCAAAGTATAAAATGCTCCTGTTGGTCAATCCGGAGGAGCCGGTTTCCCCGAGCACGGCTCCCTTCGCCACCATTTCCCCCTCATTCACCAACAACTTGGAGGCATGAGCATAAAACGTAAAATAATTGTTGCCGTGATCCATAATCACAACAAGTCCGTATCCTCTGAGCCAATCCGCATAGACCACGTGGCCGCCTGAAACGGCCCTGATGTCACTCCCTTCTTTTGAGGCGATTTCAATCCCTTTCTTCCGGACGTACGTGTCAAACGCCGGATGCTTTTGCCGGCCGAAGACTCCCACCAAATCTCCGTCAGCCGGCCACAACAAGACGCCTCTTCGAAAGACATCCGTTGGGTGTTTCTTGATTGTTCCGGAAGCAATTTGACTGCGTTGCTCCAATTTTTTGAGCAGGATTTCCTTTCGGCTTTCAGCTTGATCGAGCGTGCGTAACATGAGTTCTTGAGAACGAGCGGTTTTTTTTAAACTCGACAGCACCACGCGCTTTTGGGACTTCACGTCTCGAATGACGCTTAATTTTTCAGCGATGCGACTCTTCCGGGCGACCAAAGATTCCCGGATTTTCTCCTGTTTGGCATGGAGTCGCTCACTTTGAGCCACCTGTCTCCGGTATTCCTCAAACAGGTTGCGTTCCCACTTGGCCAGCGAGGAGAAATACAGCAAACGGCGTTGAAATTGCAGATAAGAAGTCGCGGCTGCCAACGGCGAGACCCAGCCGGCTCGTCCTTCCATATAGAGTCGTTTCAATCGGGTCCCTATCACGGCCTGTTTATCCCTCATGTCCGATCGAAGTCCGGTCAACTGCGCATCAATTTTATCCAGTTCCCGGTCAATTTGCTTGATTTCCCGGTTGATTAAAGTCGATTCCCGCCGTTCCTTGTGCAACCGGCGATCAAGACGCTCGATCGATTGCAAGACCTCCGCTTGTTTTTTTCGTGACCGGTCCCGCTGCTCCCGGGTCTTCCGAATTTCCTGTTTGAGTTGTTGAAGGGTCTGTTTTTCTTTTTCAATTTTTTCCTGAAGAGAGGCTCCCCACGACCACAAAGGGGGCACCAAGGACAGCACGACACAACACGCGAGCACAAGGCGGCGTGTTTCAACCCGGCTTGCGGATCGCGAATTTCCCATCAGTTCCTCGCCTTCATCAAGCCGAAAACCGAGAGCACGCTACTTCCACATCCTAACAGCATACCGGTCATCACCAAAAGAAACGAGACCCGGCCCGGGAAAATCGGGAGAATATGCTCCACGCCCACAAACCAACCCGACGCATCGAGTTCCAATCGAAAGAATTCGAACGCCCCTTTCAACAACGCGAGGGACAGACCACCGCCCATGGCGCCAAGGATCGTGCCTTCGATCACGTAGGGGATCGCAATAAATACTCCCGTCGCGCCGATCAGCCGCAGGATCTCAATTTCTTCTTTTCTGGTGTGTAATGACAAACGGATCGTATTGGCAATAATCGTCACGGTGGCCATGGCCAGAATCATCCCGATCACCACCGCTCCCAACTCAAAGTAACTGACCACCAACGTCAGCGTATCGACCCAGTCCTGACTGTACGCCACGTGGGTGACACCGGGAAGCTGCTTGACGCGTTCCGCAAACGCACTCAGCGATTCGGTATCCAGAAATCGTGGGGACAGATTGACGACCACGGACGCGGGTAACGGGTTGGAGTCCATCTCTTCCAACAGGAGCGATTCCTCCGGAAATTGTTCGGAAAATTCTCGAAGGGCCTGTTCCCTGGACACAAACGTCAACGTTACGACTGCCGGTTCGGTCTCAAGACGTTTTTGGATCAGGGACACAACTTGCTCCGAAGCTCCAGGATCCAGGTAGACGATCACTTCAACGTCGCTCTGAAGCGTTCCCGTCACGTTTTTCAGATTCAGATACAGCAACAAAAACACGCCGAAACACACCAGAGTGAAGGCGGTCGTCACGATGCCGATCAGCACGTTTCCCCGATTCACGCGGAGATTGTTCATCGCCTCCCGCAGGAGATACAGCGGCCGCATCACGAGGTTGCCTCCTGATCAGACACGACTCGGCCTTCCTGTAAATGAACGACCCGACCATTCATCTGCTCCACCACCCGTTCGTTGTGGGTGGCCAGGAGAATCGTCGTCCCCTCGGCATGAATCCGCCTGAACAATTCCACGATTTCTATCGTCAAGTCCGCATCCAAATTGCCCGTCGGTTCGTCGGCCAACAACAGAATGGGGCTGTTCACGATGGCCCGGGCAATACAAATGCGTTGTTGCTCGCCGGCCGAAAGTACCCCCGTGAGAATCTTCTGTTTATGCTCCATGCCGATGGCCTTCAGGACGTCCATCACTCGTTTGCGCGCTTCGCGTCTTTTAACACCCTGAATGATAAGCGGCAGGAACACGTTTTCATAGGCGGTCTTTTTCGGCAGTAACTGAAAGTTCTGCAGCACGATCCCCATGGTGCGCCGCAAGTAGGGAATGGCACCTCCACGTAACCTGGCGACGTTGCGGTTCTGGACGAGAATCTGACCCGAATCCGGAATCTCCGCACCGAAGATCACCTTCAACAGGGTGGTCTTGCCCGCGCCACTCGGTCCCGTGAGGATGACACATTCGCCTTTGTCGATCCGAAACGAGACGTCATCAAGCGCCACGCACCGGTCATAGAATTTGGAGACGTGGAACAACTGAATCATCGTGACAACGGCTCGGCACGGCCACCTGTTCCCCGGCCCGTATGGTGATGTTCCGTGTGTTTACCAACGCCGATCATCGCCGGCCACCTCAAAGGCGCTTTCGATGTGTTCAAGCACGGGAGACGCAGAACTCCCGGCATCATAGAGGAGCACGTCGAACCGGCACGGCTGACCTTCCAGGCGACGACGCGCCAGGTAGCGGGCAGCCAATTGAATGAGTTGACGCTTCTTTTGTGCCGTCACCGCGTAGGCGACGCCTCCGTAACGATCCGTCCGGCGCGCTTTGACTTCGACGAAGACCAACGTCTCTCCCACCCGGGCCACGATATCCAACTCACCGCGACCGACCCGCACGTTCCGCTCGAGAATCCGGTATCCTTTTCGGCGAAGCAACCTTTCGGCGGCAGCTTCGGCTTCCCTGCCCAGGAGTTGCCGGGTGAGACTCACACGCCCTCCCGCAAGAGACACCGTCGCACCGGACCAAAACTGTGCCGGTGAAGCGGACTTGGTCCGAACTGACGGAGTAACCGGAGATGCTCCGGCGTGGGATACCCCTTATGAACATGGAAGCGATACCGGGGATCCCGCCGGTGGTATTCGCACATAATCCGGTCCCGGAAGACTTTGGCCAGGATGGACGCTGCGGCGATGGAACACGAAAGGCGATCACCGTGAATCACGGATCGATGGGGGATGCCGAAATCAGCCCCCAGGTGCCCATCGATCAACAAAAAATCCGGTGGGGCATGCAACTGGTTCACGGCCCGCTGCCAAGCCAGCCGCGTCGCGCCGAGCACGTTCAGCGAGTCGATTTCAGCCTCGGAGGCGACGCCAACCCCCCAAGCCGTGGCTGACTCGGTGATGACCGAAAACAGCTCTTCCCGTTCCGTGGGACTCACTTTTTTCGAATCATCGAGGCTCCGCAACAAAAACCGGCGAGGCACAATCACCGCTGCCCCGACCACCGGGCCGGCCAGGGGGCCACGCCCGGCCTCGTCCAGTCCGGCTACGCGTCGATAGCCACGGGTCCGTGCTTCCTCTTCGAGATCGCACGTGGGACCAGCGGCGCCCAACCCTATGGCGTCATCGGTCAACGTCACGCGACATCAAATTATTCGGCAGGATCCTCTGCCGGAGTCTCCGCACTTGCCGTCGCTGCAGGTTCGTTCCTGGAAGCCTTGGGTTTGTTGGCAGTCCGAAAATAATCCCGTTCAGCGACTTTGGCCCGCTTCCCGATCTTGTCGCGCAAGTAGTACAACTTTGCCCGGCGCACTTTCCCTTTGCGGATCACGTCGATTTTCGCGATATTGGGCGAGTTTACCGGGAAGATCCGCTCAACCCCCACCCCATACGAGATTTTACGAACGGTAAACGTCTCACTGATTTTCCTGCCTTTACGAGCAATCACCACGCCTTCAAAAACCTGGACCCGTTCTTTTTCGCCTTCGATCACTTTCACGTGCACGCGAACGGTGTCCCCGATTTCAAAGACGGGGACCGGATTCACCGGGAACGTCTGCTCTAGCCGTTGAAGCCGATTCATGATGTTATCCTCCACTCTCACGGGGGGACACAGGGGTACCCCCCCTCCATTCACACTCCTGGGAAATATCCGACAGCAATTGTTGATCTTCCTCAGTTAACGAGTCCCCTTGCAACAAATCCGGTCGCTTGTAATAGGTGTTTCGCAAGGCTTCTTTTCGACGCCACCGCCGAATAGCCTCGTGATTACCCGAAAGCAAGACGTCAGGCACGCCGTATCCGCGCACCGTCTGCGGCTTGGTATAATGGGGAAAGTCCAACAGGGGTTCGACAAATGAATCCTGTTCCACCGAGGCAGGATCCCCTACAACCCCGGGCACCAATCGTACGGCGGCATCGAGCATCACCAGGGCCGGCAGTTCTCCCCCGGTCAGCACGTAATCGCCAAGCGACAGTTCTTCGGGCTCCAGCCGGAGCAGTACGCGTTCATCAAGACCTTCATAGTGCCCGCATATCCACACCAGCCGTCGCGCTTCCCGGCTCAACTCTTCGGCAAGGCCTTGCGTGAATGGCCGTCCCTGCGGTGACGGCACGATAATCCGCATTCCACCCCGGTCCTCGTCCAATGCCTCGACCGCCCGGAAAATAGGCTCGGCCTTCATGATCATACCGGACCCGCCCCCGTAGGGTGTATCGTCGGCCACGCGATGCCGGTCGTCACTGTAATCACGAATATTGTGGATGCGAATCGACACCAACCGCTTGTCCCGGGCACGCTTCACGATCGAATGCGATACGACGTTCTCCACCATTTCGGGGAACAAGGTAAAAATGTCACACTGCATCGTTACCCACCCATTCCACACTCGGTTTGACGGTCATGACGCCTCCGGCGGGATCGACCGACATGATCCATTTCCGCAAAGCGGGCAAGAGATATTCCTTGTCCGGTCCGCGCACCACGAATACGTGTTGGTGCGGTAAGGTCATCACTTCCTCCAACGTCCCCAGCACGTGGCCCGACTCGTCCCGTACCGATAACCCGATTAATTCAAACTGGTAATGATGACCATCCGGTGCGGGAGGAACCTCCGTTCGAGGAATTTTCAACCACGCCCCGCAATAGGTCACCACCTCTTCGGGCGTCGAGAATGCCCCGAATCGCAAGAGATAGGACCGGCCGTCCGAATGGACGTCCGTGACCGTAGTCACCAGAGTTTGACCCGTGGGTGACTCCAGGGTCACTTCCTTGAGATTCTCGAACCTGTTCGGAACGTCCGTGAGTGAAAGAACCCGGGCTTGCCCTTTCACGCCAAAGGGCTTGACCAGTTTCCCGACGGTGACCATGCGCTCCATCGACGTCACGGTTCTCTCATCCTTCAAGGTTCCGGCACGCACGCTTGTCGAGGTCCCGGTGCCCCGCATCGAACAAACCGATCAGGCGTTCGCCTTCTTTTTCGATTCTTCGAACGTCTTTAAAATTCCCGAGCGTCGAAGGAGCGTGCGAACGGTCACCGAGGGTTGGGCCCCTTTGTGAAGCCAATCCAACACCCGGTCCGACTTCAAATTCGTGACAGCCGGGTCCTTCAAGGGATCATGCGTCCCGACGATCTCGATGTACTTACCATCCCGGCGCGCCCTGGAATCCACGGCCACCACCCGATAAAAAGGCCGTTTGTGCCGGCCCATGCGAGTTAAACGTAAATGTACTGCCACGACTCCACACCTCCTGCAAAATAAGTTTTTTCAAAAGCTGGATATTATACTTGGTTCATAGTCAGAAATACACCCTATGCCGCTGTTCCGTCCATTATAAGACAGCCGGACTAAGGGGATTGAAGGGCACGAATCAATTTTCCCCGCTTCTTGAGTTTTCCCAATTTCCCCGGTTTTCCGGGCTTTCCCCCGGTCAATGACTTCAACATATTGCGTGCCGTCAGAAATTGCTTGATGAGCCGATTGACCTCCTGAACGGAAGTTCCACTCCCCTTGGCTACACGTTTCTTGCGGCTGCCGTTCAGGATCGTATGGTCCGAACGCTCCGCGGGCGTCATCGAATCAATCATTGCGACGACTCGCTTCATTTCCTTTTCCGGCAGTTCCCGGCTCACCCCGGCGTTCATCATCGACTTGAGTTTCCCCGCTCCGGGCAACATCTCCAAAATTTGCTCCATGGACCCCAACTTGTTGACCTGTTTGATCTGGTCGCGAAAATCTTCAAGAGTCAGGGTATTACTTGAGGCCCGTTTCTGCAGCGCCAGAGCTTGTTCCTGCGAGAAAGACTGTTGCGCCTTTTCAATCAGCGACAACACATCGCCCATTCCCAAAATCCGGGAGGCCATACGATCGGGATGAAAAGGTTCCAGGGCATCGGATTTTTCACCCACACCGAGATACTTGACCGGCTTTCCGATTGCCGCGCGCATCGAAAGCAGGGCACCGCCCCGCGCGTCGCCTTCGATCTTTGTCAGGATCACGCCGGTCACGTCCAAGCGTTGATCGAACTGTTCCGCCACGTTGACGGCTTCCTGGCCGGTCATCGCATCCGCAACCAACAACACCTCTTGCGGAGTCACGCCGGCTTTGACGGATTCCAGTTCTCTCATCAATTCATCATCAATGTGCAACCGGCCGCCGGTATCCAGGATCACAACGTCATAACCATGGTCTCGACCACGCAGGACGCCCTCCGAACAAAAACGCACGACCTCTTCGCGGGTCGCCAGCGGCCGGTCGGCCCGATGCACGGGAACGTCCAGGCCGGCACCCAAGGCAGCCAACTGTTCCGCGGCAGCCGGACGACGGGGGTCCGCCGCAACAAGTAACGCGCGCTTTCCCTGTTGGGTAAATACCCGGGCGAGTTTGCCGCAAGTGGTAGTTTTCCCGGCTCCTTGCAGGCCCACCATCATCACGACTGTGGGCGGTTGAGAAGCCAGTGACAGGCCGGAATGTTCATGGCCCATGAGATCGCGTAATTCTTCCCATACGATTTTGACGACCTGCTGACCGGGAGTCAGGCTTTCGAGGACGGTGCTGCCCGTGGCTTTTCCCTGCACGCGGCCAATGAAGTCCTTGACGACTCTAAAGTTGACGTCGGCCTCAAGCAGAGCCAAGCGGACTTCCTTCAAGGCCTGAATGACGTCCTGTTCTTTGAGAACACCGGCGCCCCGGAGTTTTTTGAGAACACCGTCGATTTTTTCGGTGAGAGACGAAAACACGAAAAACTCCTAACTATTGGAAAATACGAAAAAAATTGTGCGCAGTCTAGTCGAGCCTCAAAAAACCTGTCAAGAAAATAGCTGGGACTTATACGGAACACTAGCCAATCGGCTTAGGCTTTGGGCTCAGCTTGTTTGCGACCAGCTTTGAAAATGGCCTGAGTAATCTCTTCGGGCGTGGCATTCAGCTTGATCGCACGAATGATCGGACGGCCAGGGGACGTTTGGGTTAGGAAAGTTTCATAGTTTTCCTGACGAGTCCCTTGTCTACACTGGTTGAAACAATGTTGATGAATTAATCTTTGCTTGAATCGTCTGAACAATAGCATCTGACTCAACCCTAGCCTCGACACGTAATCCAAGACAAATCGCAGATCCCTCTGCGTCCGTACTCAAACGGTCATTAAGCATGAGCTTATAGGAACGATTTTTCCTTTTTCTCAATTTATAGGCGTGCAAATGCAAAGAATCGCCGATCAAAGCGGGGTTCTTTAAATGACCAAAATCGAACTCACTCATCATGTAGTTCAACAGTTTGTCTTGCGTTACCAAAACAAGTCGTTTGTTGATATGTTCAATGGTCTTAATTTTATGGTGTAGCTGCACGAGAATCGTCTTTGCAGTCATCTTCCAATTCATGCCAAATAACTTGTTCAACTTTTCACTCTTATCATGTCGAGGCACACCCAATTCCTTTAAGAGACGTTGCCGCTCCGGCCAGACCGTACCCGTCGTATCAAGTGTCTGAAGTTCAATGCCAACAAAATCTTTCACTTTCCCATCCCTGACTGACACAAGGAAATAGTCAATGCTCCCACCAGGCACACTGACTTCTGATACAACGTGCAGTTCGTTTCCTGGCTCATGAGTTGTCAATAAATGCAAACTATCTAAAAAAATTTGCCCACGATCAATAAGTCGTGTCGGACAAATAACAATAGGTTCAAGCAACTCCCCGTATAAAACCGTACAAGATCCTATAGAAGTTTGAGGATTGCTCTTGCGAATCTTGTAGCATGTTTTCCCAAGAAACGGGCATTGCTGTTCAGCAACTATGCGACCCCAATCGTCGTCGCGTAGCGAAGTTGGCCTGCCGAATAATTCAACAACCCTATTCATAACAGGTCAGCACATCTTTCCCATGACTGCCAAAGGTACTGTCGTGATACGTCAATGCCTACGGACTTACGCGCGAAGTTTCTTGCCGCTAACAGTGTCGTTCCTGTTCCGCAAAACGGATCAAGCACAATCCCATCGGACGGGCATGTCGCCAGGATTGGAATACGACACAAATCAACTGGATATGGGGAGAAATGTGCCGTCCGACCTTGAGTATCTTCTGGAATGATGTCCCAAACATCAGTTGGTTTACTGCCGTTCGGATGGTATTGCAAAAAATAGAACCCTTTATTATGTAATTCTTTCGCACGGCCCGAGACATGCTTGCTGTCTGAGTGAGTCGCGCGTTGTTGCGAGCGAAGAATCATTCTGAAATCGGACACTTTCCCAGCAGCAACCTTTTCCAACATTGTGTTTAATGCTTGAAACGCTTCGTCTCGCTCCGAATCACTTAATGAGGTAGACAATTCAATTTGTCTTTTGTACCGGACCCCAGAAACTCCCGTTGCAGTCACAACGGCCCCATTGACAATCTTGGCGTCTCGCGGCTTTGAGCGTATAGCATTCATATTGTAGAAGTACCCAGTCGCTTGTTTCACAAAATGAAAGAAAAGTTCATGGACATTCCCTAAACGATTTTTTGTGCTATCCATCCCACTCTTGACTTTGTTCCATATCACGCTGTTTCGCATAATCCATTGCTGTGTATCCATCAATGTCAACGCCACTCGCCAAGGGATTCCAACAAGACGTTTATCTGTATAGCTATCTCCTATGTTCAACCAAAACGAACCTGTCGGCTTCAACACTCGTTTCACTTCCTTACAGATTAAGGTCACATTTCTGATGTACTCTCGATGGTCTGCCTCAAGACCGATACCGCCATTGTGATATTCCCGCTTTCCCCAATATGGCGGTGAGGTTACAACACAGTCTATTGAATCGGCACGCAAATCTTGAAGGACTGTCAACGCGTCACCTTGCAACAACAAAGGACACACTCTCTTTTCCCTTAGATATTGATTAAAGGCGGTGAGGTAATTGCTAGAAACAATGGTTTCGTTAGCTGAGTCAGGTTTCATCCAGACACCAATTCCCGAGACCGCAGTCGCTTCTCAATGAAGCCTTTAGCTATAAAGGCCATTTGATCTGCGGCGTCCTATTCACGGATGTTATGCCGACCGGCAGGTTCGTTGATGTAGCGAGGAGGGTGCTTGGCACTCATCTAGTGATAGGTGCCGTGGTAGCTACATTTCAGTAAAGCCCCAAAGAACTCAATGCCGTTCATGTGGGCTTGTCCATTCAAGTATTTCTTCACGGAATAGTTAACGGATTCTAGCACATACCCTGATTTTCTCAAGCCCCAATAGCCTCTATTCTGTCCGCTATAAACCGTCCCACCTGGTTCCGCGTTCACTTTCACAAACCGGTGGAACGTGGCTGCTCTGAACTTTTGGAATACTTAGGCTTTCACTTACTTGGGTTTTCTGGATTTCATACCTGATATCGTCCCTCGTGATATTGTATTTCAAGTTGCCTCCAATATCGGTTTCAATCAATATTTTTCTACCGAATAGGTCATTGGCAGTTGCCTTCAACTCACGCAAGCTACTCCAAATAATGTAAAAACTTCGCCGCCGCACACTCCACTCAAACAGCCATTTGGCGAGTATTCCCTATTAATCCTAACCCGCTTTCTTGACTTGCCTGAAGAATTGCCGTACGTTCCCCGTAATTTCCCTTATTTTGCGGAAGTACGCCTTCTCAATTTTCGGCCTGAGCGAGCATACCCGTGAAAAAATCAGGTTGGACGTTACTGGGGTTTATTTTTATCGGTGGTCTATTGGGTGGAATGTTAGGTGAAATCCTCTCCGTCTTTTCACCCTCGGAACAGATTCAAACCATTTTTGCAGGATCGCTGACACCGGGCATCGATCCGCCCCTGACCGTGAATCTGGTCCTGATCAAGGTGACCCTCGGCTTCCTCTTCAAAGTCAACCTGCTCACGATCCTAGGCATTTTACTCGGCGTCTATCTCTACAAAAACATCTAGCCCGCATTCTTACCAGACTCCGAACGCGCCCCAGGCAGAGCCCGTCAGCGTATCGTTTCTCCAAACAACAGTTCTTGCTGCCGCAACGCCCGAAGCCGATCACGCAACTTCGCCGCCCGTTCGAATTCCAACTTCCTGGCCGCCGCCTTCATCTCCCGTTCCAAGGAAGCCATGGTCTGCTCCATATCGGCTTCGGTTGCATATACGGCTTCATCTTCCGCGGCGATGCCCACGTCCATATAATCGGCCTCGGCCACGTGATAGTCCAGATCGTGGATACGCTTCCTGATGGTCTCCGGCGTAATCCCATTCTCCCGGTTGTACCGGGCCTGGATCTGACGGCGTCGCGCCGTCTCTTCGATGGTGGCCTTCATGGAATCGGTGATCGTGTCGCCATACAGCACCACTTTGCCCTCGCTGTTCCGGGCCGCGCGCCCGGCGGTTTGGATCAACGCCCGATGACCGCGCAAAAACCCTTCCTTATCCGCATCCAACACGCCGACGAGCGCCACTTCCGGCAGATCCAACCCTTCACGCAACAGGTTGATGCCGACCAGCACGTCAAACACCCCTCGGCGAAGATCGCGAATGATCTCCGCCCGTTCAAGCGTCTGGATATCGGAGTGCAAGTACCGCACCTTCACCCCCAAGTCGTGGTAGTATTCCGTCAAGTCCTCAGCCATCCGCTTCGTCAAGGTCGTCACCAGCACCCGGAAGCCCTTGGCAATGACCGCCTTCACTTCCTGCAATAAATCATCCACCTGCCCCTTGGCCGGCTTGACCTCGAGCACGGGATCCATCAGACCCGTCGGCCGGATAATCTGTTCCACCACGCTCCGGCCGGCATGCCTCAATTCATACGGTCCGGGCGTGGCCGACACGTAAATGACCCGGTTCATGGTTTGTTCGAATTCCTGAAACTTCAACGGACGGTTATCCATGGCCGACGGCAGCCGGAACCCGTACTCGACCAACGTCTTTTTGCGTGAATGGTCGCCTTCGTACATCCCGCCGAATTGCGGCACCGTCACGTGGGACTCATCGATAATCAACAGATGGTCCTTGGGAAAATAGTCCAGCAGCGTCGGGGGCGGCTCACCCGGCGCACGCCCGCTCAAATGCCGCGAGTAGTTCTCGATGCCATGGCAATACCCCATGGCCCGAATCATCTCGAGATCAAATTTGGTCCGTTGCTCCACGCGCTGCGCTTCCAGGAGTTGATCGCGTTGACGGAAATAATTCAGGCGCACCTCCAGTTCTTCTTCGATGCCCTGCAAGGCCCGGTCGTATCGATCGGGCGCAATCACGTAGTGGCTCTTGGGATAGATGGGCACCTTGGACAATCGCCCGAGTGACCGGCCGGTCAGGGGGTCGATTTCGGAGATCGACTCCACCACGTCGCCGAACAATTCCACGCGGATGGTATTCGAATCCGAGGCCGCGGGAAAAATCTCGATCACGTCCCCGCGCGCCCGAAACGTGCCGCGCTGCAAGTCGACGTCGTTGCGGGCATACTGAATCTCCACCAGCTTGGCGAGAATGGTTTCGCGCCGAATGGTCATACCTTCTTCGAGATACAGCAACATGCCGTGATAGACCTCCGGCGAGCCCAGGCCGTAGATGCAGGAGACCGAGGCCACGATCAGAATATCGTCGCGTTCCAACAAAGCCGACGTGGCCGCGTGGCGCATCTGGTCGATGGTATCGTTGATGGAGGCGTCCTTGGCGATATACGTGTCCGTGGAGGGAATGTAGGCTTCGGGCTGGTAATAATCGTAATAACTGACGAAGTACTCCACGGCGTTGTGCGGAAAAAAACTCTTGAACTCCTGGTACAACTGGGCCGCCAACGTCTTATTGTGTACCACGACCAACGTCGGCTTCTGGACCTGGGCAATGACGTTCGCCATGGTAAAAGTCTTGCCCGAGCCCGTGACTCCCAGCAGCACCTGATGCCGCTTGCCGGTATGCACCCCCCCGGTCAGCGCATCAATCGCCTGTTGTTGATCGCCCTTGGGCGAAAAGTCCGATTCCAGCTTGAACGCGTTCATAACAACGCCATCATAGCATACTCGCCAGTGTGCCAGGGCAACGGTGGACGGAACCCTCATTCCCGAACATTACGGCAGTTCCACCGATTTCGACCTTCACAAGCCCAACAGATCACGGCATAATGGGCGTTACTCTTATGATGACCGAAGCCGATACCTGTCGAAAGTACGTCCTTCCCAAATTGATACAAGCCGGGTGGGATAACGACCCTCACTCGTTTACCGAGCAAAAAACCTTTACGGATGGCCGGATCGTAGGTTCAGGTAATAAAGTCCGTCGTCGTCCTCAGAAACGAGCAGACTATCTGCTACGATACACACGTGACTTCACGATCGCAGTGGTTGAGGCCAAGGCTGCACACCAGTCACCAGGAGATGGATTAGCCCAAGCAAAAGAATACGCCGAAATCCTGGGACTGAAATTCGCTTATGCCACAAACGGGCACGGCATTGTTGAATTTGATTACACGACCGGAAAAGAACGCGAAATAGAAATATTCCCTCCTCCCGATGAACTTTGGCAACGCTTCCGAAACCACCACAGCATCTCTGATGAGAAAACTGTCCGGCAGCTTTTAACTCCATCTAATCATCTTACGGGAAAAAGTCCACGGTACTACCAGGAAATCGCCATCAATCGCACACTGCAAGCGATTCTGGAAGGCAAGCAGCGAGTCTTACTCACCATGGCAACAGGAACAGGAAAGACCGTGGTTGCATTCCAAATTTGCTGGAAACTCTGGAGTAGCCGCTGGAATAGAACCGGCGAATACCGTCGTCCCAAGATGCTCTACTTAGCCGACCGCAATATCCTGATCGATGATCCCAAGGACAAAATTTTCGCAGCTATGGGGGATGCCCGTTGGAAAATCGAAAACGGGGAAGCCAGCAAAGGCCGCGAAATGTACTTTGCCATTTACCAAGCCATTGCAAGAGATGAACAACGACCCGGGCTCTACAAGGAATACCCGCGTGACTTTTTTGACCTCATCATCGTGGACGAGTGCCATCGGGGAAGCGCACGAGACGCCGGCAATTGGCGTGAGATACTGGAGTATTTTTCACCGGCCTTTCAACTCGGCATGACGGCGACGCCACTTCGCGAAGACAATCGGGACACCTACAAATACTTCGGTAACCCGCTTTATACCTATAGTCTTAGGCAAGGTATCGAGGATGGATTTCTGGCTCCCTATCGAGTCCACCGGGTCATGACCACCTGGGACGCTGTGGGATGGAGACCGAGCCAAACCGACCTCGACCGATACGGCCGAGAAATCCCTGACGAAGAATATCAAACCAGGGATTTTGAACGAGTAATAGCACTTCGAAAACGGACCGAAGCCATTGCACGACATTTGACCGACTTTATGAAAAAAACCGATCGCTTTGCCAAAACGATCGTGTTCTGTGTAGACCAGGAACACGCCGACACCATGCGCCATGCACTCAATAATCTCAACTCGGACCTTGTCCAACAATATCCGGACTATGTCTGTCGGGTAACATCGGAAGAAGGCCAGATCGGCCGAGGTCACTTGGGACGATTTCAGGATGTGGAAACAAACTCCCCGGTGATTCTCACAACGTCCAAACTGCTCACCACGGGCGTAGACGCTGAGACTTGCAAAAACATCGTATTGGCCCAAGTAGTGAACTCCATGACGGACTTCAAGCAAATCATCGGACGGGGAACCAGAGTTCGGGACGATTACGGAAAGCTCTACTTCAACATTTTAGACTATACCGGATCGGCCACCCGACTCTTTGCCGATCCGGATTTCGATGGAGAACCCGCGCTCATCACCGAAGAACAAGTCGACGAGGATGGCATTACCATCCCCACGACCTATGAGATCATTGAAGATCACGGTATCTCCGCAGAGACAGAAGAAACGTATCCTTCAGATCAAACGATTGAAGATGATGCTGAAGGGCCACCCCGGAAATACTATTTTGATGGAGGACAAGTCGAAATTGCAGCCCATTTAGTCTACGAACTTGATCCGGACGGCAAACAACTGTCGGTAGTCAAGTTTACGGATTATGCGGCAGACAAAGTCAGAACGCTGTATCTCTCAGCCGCCAACCTCAAAACCCAGTGGGCCAACCCGGAAAAACGCTCGGCAATTATCGAAAAGCTGGCTGAACGAGGGATCGACTTTGATGAACTGGCCCTCGTGACCCAGCAACCTCAAGCCGATCCATTTGATCTGCTCTGCCACGTTGCCTTTAATGCCCCGCTCCGCACACGAAGAGAACGCGCAGACCGTCTTCGCAAAGAGAAAAAAGACTTCTTCGAAAAATATAGTCAGGAAGTCCAAACAATATTGAACGAACTGTTGGAAAAATACGCCGAACATGGAACAGCCCAATTTCTGATTCCGGACATCCTGAAAGTCCCGCCGCTCTCCAAACATGGAAATGTGGTAGAGATTACCAACCTCTTCGGAGGACCCGACCAATTACGAGCGGCCGTCCACCAACTTCAGTCTCTTCTTTACGCAGCATGATACAGTTAATCAAAAACCTTACATTAGATGTAATTATTTTGAATTATAATTGATTTATAAAGACACTAGTGACATAATACCTTACATTAAATGTAGGGTATTTGATTATGAAAAGAGACCCAAGGGAAACAGAACGAGCGCTAATCCAGATTGCCAGAGAACAAGAAGGCTATTTCACTGCTGCCCAGGCTCTCTCAGTCGGCTATACCTACCGGCAACACCATCACCACAAGAATCGAGGCAATTGGGAACAGATAGATCATGGAGTCTACCGCCTGCGTACCTACCCCGAAAGTGAATACGAAGACCTGATCCGTTGGTCTCTTTGGAGCCGTAATCAACGAGGTGAAATCCAAGCGACTGTTTCTCATGAAACAGCTTTGGCAATCCATGAACTTGGAGACGTGATGCCGGGCAGAATCCACCTCACGGTCCCTCCCGGTTTTCGAAAAAAGATTCCAGGCGGATGCATTCCTCACAAAGCTATGCTCCAGCTTGACGAGATTGAACGACGCCGCGGGTTCAATGTGACAACTCCTCTTCGAACACTGCTCGACGTGGCAAACGGTCCCATCAGCCAGGATCTTCTTGAAGGAGCAATCCGTGATGCGCTTATGCAAGGCATTCTCCAGAGGAAACAGCTTCTCTCCAATACCCTCTCCAACCACTCAAAAGCCAAACTGCAAGCTGCGATTGAAAAAGTCGAAAGCATGGAGGTCGCATAGTGCCTGGGCCAAGCCGATTCACCACTGCAGGGGCATTCCGACAATCACTGGAAGAAAGACTGAAACAATTTGCCAAGCACCAAGGAACTGACTTAAACCGTTTGCGTCGCCGCGTGGCCTTTGAACGTCTGCTTGCACGACTCTTTACGGAAAAACATCCTCGCTGGTTGCTGAAAGGAGGATATGCCATGGAGCTTCGCCTTCAAGAGATGGCACGAGCGACCAAGGATATTGACCTTTGCATGCACGACACCCCGGGCCAAGTCCTTCAAGGACAAAATACACAACAAATGCTCCGAGAAGTCCTGCAAGATGACCTTGCAAGAAAACTGAATGATTGGTTCACCTTTCGTTTGAGTGCAGCGACGGCTGACCTGCGAGCGGCTCCACTTGGAGGTGCGAGATTCCCGGTCAACGCGCAACTGGATAACCGACTGTTTGCCAGATTCAACCTTGACGTGGGGCTTGGAGATGCCGCGACATCTGAGCCCGAATGGATCACCGGGCATGAACTCCTGAGTTTTGCAGGCATTCCTCCGGCACGAATTGCCATGGTGCCACTCGACCAGCAGTTTGCGGAGAAAATCCATGCCTATACTTTCCCAAGAAAATCATCACGCGTCAGAGATTTAATTGATCTCGTGCTCTTGATAGAAAACGGCCTTCCCGAACCCGCGCAAATTATTCGAGCCCTGAAAAACACGTTTGCGCGCCGAGACACCCATCCCCTGCCGACAAAACTTATGCCTCCTCCTGAGGAATGGAGAGACCCGTATGAAGCAGTGGCCAACGAATGTCACGTGGACGCCACAACCCTGGAGACCGCTTACGGACGTCTTGCAGCCTACTGGAATCAACTCGATCTATCCGCTGGAAAAAGGAAAGACTAACTGCCAAAGAAATTTTAAAGGGATAGGCAGCAAAACCATGGCCAAAACAAAAAGCCCCTTTCATCCCCTGACCACGGCGCAACGACTCGGCAGCCTCATCAAATCCGCACGTGACATCATGCGGAAAGACAAAGGGCTGAACGGCGATCTCGATCGCCTACCCATGCTGACCTGGATCATGTTTCTCAAATTTCTCGATGACCTGGAACATAATCGAGAAATCGAAGCCGAACTTGCCAAAGAACCTTTCCGCCCTACCATTGAGCAACCATATCGCTGGCGCGATTGGGCGGCAAAGCCTGATGGCATCACCGGGGATGAACTCATTGCCTTCGTGAACAACGACGAAGCCGTCAGGCCAGACGGCAATCGTGGAGCCGGTCTCTTTGCTTACTTGCGCGACCTTCGAGGCGCCAATGGCGGCGACCGTCGCGACGTCATTGCATCCGTGTTTCAGGGCACCATTAATCGAATGATCAACGGATACCTCCTGCGGGACGTCGTCAACAAGGTCAATAGCATTCACTTTACCTCAAGTGAGGAAATCCACACGCTCGGACACCTTTACGAATCCCTGCTAAAAGAAATGCGCGATGCCGCCGGAGATTCGGGGGAGTTCTACACCCCGCGAACTGTTGTACGGTTCATGGTCCAGGTCACTGATCCCCAACTTGGAGAAACCGTACTCGATCCGGCCTGCGGGACCGGCGGATTCCTCGTGGAAGCTTACACCCATTTGGAAAAACAATGCGCGACCGTCCAGCAACGAAAAGTCCTTCAGACCAAGAGTCTATTCGGAGGGGAGGCCAAACCACTGCCGTACCTGCTGGCACAAATGAATCTGCTCCTGCATGGGTTGGAGTCACCCAAGATCGACCCAAGCAACAACCTCCGTTTTCCCCTCAACGAGATCAGAGACAAGGACCGCGTTGACGTGATCCTCACAAATCCACCTTTCGGTGGAGAAGAGGAACGTGGCATCCTTTCGAACTTTCCCGAAGACAAACAAACCTCCGAGACCGCTCTTCTCTTTCTCCAATTCATCATGCGCAAACTTCGGCGAACACCCAAGCCAGGCAGGGCCGGAGTCGTCGTACCCAATGGAACACTTTTCGGGGATGGTGTCTGCGCCCGGATCAAAGAAGAATTGTTGAAAGACTTCAATCTCCATACCATCGTCCGCCTGTCCAATGGCGTATTCGCGCCCTATACACCCATTCCGACAAATTTGCTGTTTTTCGATAGGTCAGGCCCAACCAAGAATGTATGGTATTACGAACAACCCTTGCCCGAAGGCCGCAAGCAATATACCAAAACCATGCCCATGCAGTTCGAAGAATTCAAAGACTGCCTCGCTTGGTGGAAGAAACGTAAAGAAACCGACCGAGCGTGGAAAGTTTCAGCAAAAGATCTACTGGCTAACAATTGCAATCTCGACGTCAGGAACCCCAGGAACAAACAAGACCTCGAACACCTCCCCCCGGAACAATTGGTGGACGGCATCCTCAAAAAAGAACAGCGGATAATTGAAATCATGGGGGAGATTAAGCAAGTACTAAAAGAAGCAGACACATGAACAGATCATGGCAGCCTACAAAGCTCCTCAAGGCACTTGCTCCCGTATCACGACCTGAGGCTGTAGACCCAATAAAAGAGTATCGGCTTTTGGGGATCCGTTTAGATGGCGGGGGACCATTCCTAAGAGAGACCATATCCGGCTCACAAAGCGCAGCCACGAAGCTTTTCAAGGTTAAAACAGGAGATTTTATCTATAGTCGTCTGTTCGCATGGCGCGGAGCATTTGGGGTGATAATCAGTCCTTTTGATGACTGTTACGTCTCCGGTGAGTTTCCGACTTTCCAAGCCATTTCAGAGATCCTTGACATTGAATTTTTAAAGTTGTGGTTTCGTCTACCTTCGACAATCAAGCAGGTGGAAGAAAACTGTACAGGCAGTACGCCGTTAACACGCAATCGATTTAAGGAAAATTTCTTTCTTGACCTTGAAATCCCTCTCCCTCCACTTCCAGAGCAACGGCGGATTGTGGCGCACATCGAAGCCCTTACGGCCAAAATCGAAGAAACAAAAAGGCTCAAGAAGCAGATTGAACAGGATTCAGATAAATTGCTCCTAGGTACGTTCTACAAATTGATTTCTGGTGCAGATGAAGAACCCATGAGAGAAATCGCTCCCATTACACGACGCCCTGTCAAGATTGACACCGCTTCAAGCTATCCGGAAATAGGCATTCGATCCTTCGGAAAAGGGACGTTTCATAAGCCCAGCCTAACCGGTTGGGAGGTTGGTTCGAAAAAACTTTATAAGATTCAAGCAGGCGACCTTCTTTTTAATAATGTCTTCGCTTGGGAAGGCGCGGTAGCCGTTGTTCGTCCTGAGGATGACGGACGTGTCGGATCACACAGGTTTATTGCCTGTGTTCCCAAGAAGCAAGTCGTCACCGCCAATTTCCTACGCTTTTATTTTCTCACCGAAGAAGGTCTTGAAAAAACTGGACTTGCCTCCCCAGGTGGAGCAGGTAGAAATCGAACATTGGGATTGGAGAAACTTGAAGCCATAGCCGTGCCACTTCCCTCTTTTGAGAACCAGCTTTGGTTTGACAAACTCCATGTAACCGTAGAAAAAATAAGAGAAAGATTATCTCAGACCTACCTTGAACTCGACGCCCTCCTCCCCTCCATCCTCGACAAAGCCTTTAAAAGAAAACTTTAGACCAGTTGCGCAAGTGAACTCAGACCAAGCAAACCTTGGGAATTGTAAATGTTCAGTCGTTCGTTGATAGCGTGAAGGGTTGGTTACATTCAGAATGGTCATGCCGAGCGAAGTGCCTGTCCTGAGCTTGTCGAAGGAAGGAATCTCCTTGCTGTCATCCCCGTCCCGATCGGGGATCCAGGGTTGTTGTCATTGCGAACGGAGGGGAAAAAGAAAAGACCCTGGATCCTCGATTAAAGATGTCGAGGATGACAGAAGGAGGCAGCCGCTAGACTGCGATCAAAACAGGCCGACGATGTCGCCCTTGGCGTCGAGGCCCACGGCTTCGGCAGCCGGGACGCGCGGCAGCCCGGGCATGGTCATAATGCCGCCGGTCAACACGACGAGAAATTCGGCTCCCAGGGACAGCCGGACTTCTCGAATGGGGACCGTAAATCCGGTGGGGGCCCCTTTCTTCTCGGGGTCGGTCGAAAAGCTGTATTGGGTCTTGGCCATGCAGATGGGAAATCGACCATATCCCTTGTTTTCCAGTTCCTCCAATTGCTTGAGCACGGGCGACGGCATATCCGCCTTTTCCGCGCCATAAATCTCTTTCGACACGCTCTGGATTTTTTCGGCCAGCGGCAGGTCATCGGCATAGAGGGGCTGAAAATCGGTGGGGTCGCCTTCGATCGTCTTCACCACCAATTCCGCCAATGTGACGGCCCCCTCCCCGCCTTTGGCCCAATGGTTCGCCAGAGCCACTTTTACTCCTCGCCCGGCGCACGCTTCATGGACCAGTTCCAATTCGGCCTTGGTATCGCTCGTGAACTCATTGATGGCCACCACCACGGGGACCCTGAATTTCTTCACGTTGTCCAGATGCCGGACTAAATTCGGGAGGCCGCGTTTGAGCGCGTCGAGGTTTTCCGTAGTCAGTTCTTTGGGATCGGCTCCGCCGTGCAGCTTCAGCGCCTTGACCGTTGCCACCACAACGGCGCAATCCGGCTTCAACCCGGCCCGCCGGCATTTGATGTTGAAAAATTTCTCCGCTCCCAGGTCCGCCCCGAACCCTGCTTCGGTCACGACGTAGTCCGCCAATTTCAAGGCCGCCTTCGTGGCTACGACCGAATTGCACCCATGGGCAATATTACCGAATGGCCCGCCGTGCACAAAGGCGGGATTACCTTCCAGGGTCTGGACCAAATTGGGGTTCAACGCGTCCTTCAACAGGGCAGTCATGGCACCTTGGGCTTTCACGTCCCTGGCAAAGACAAATTCCTTTTGCGGAGTCAGCCCGACCTTGATGTTCCCCAACCGCCGTTGCAGATCGTGCAGGTCCGTCGCCAAGCACAGCACGGCCATGACCTCGGAGGCCGCGGTGATGTCGAAACTCCCTTCCCTGGCAAAGCCGTTCACGGCAGAACCCAACCCCGTGACGATCTGGCGCAACGACCGGTCGTTCATATCCATGATCCTCCGCCAACTGATCTGCCTGGCATCCAGGAACGGGGCGTGTCCCCAATACAAATGATTATCCACCATCGCCGCGAGCAGGTTATGGGCCGAGGTAATGGCGTGAAAATCTCCCGTAAAGTGCAGATTGATGTCGGTCATCGGCACGACTTGGGCGTATCCGCCTCCGCAGGCGCCGCCTTTCATGCCGAAACACGGCCCCAGGCTGGGTTCCCGCAAGGCCACCATCACTTTTTTCCCGATCTTCGCCAAGCCGTCCGTCAGGCCGACGGACGTCGTGGTTTTGCCTTCCCCGGCCGCGGTGGGCGACATGGCCGTCATCAAAATCAATTTCCCGTCGGGCCTTTCGTTCAAGCCACCGGGTAAGGAGAACGGAAGTTTGGTTTTATATTTTCCATAGAGATCCAGGACGTCCCGCTCAAGCCCCAATTTCTCCTGCGCGACCTGCTCAATCGGCCGGAGAACCGCCTTGCCGGCGATTTCACTATTGATGTTTGTCTGTGCCATGCCTCACCTCAGTCAGCTTTATAGACGTATTTTCCTCAGATTGCTCAAGAGCACGCCATGCCGCCCCATGCCCCAACGGACAACGGCCATCCACGCGCCACGGGGTAGGCTTTTGGGGTCAAGGTCTGGTATGAATGTATGCGGGAGATCGTTATGCGGGTTTGCTTTTTGGTTGCCAGTTTCATTGTCGTTGCAACGTTCGGTGGTCTCGACGCCGTTCTTGCATACGCCTCTGAAGCGGGGTCCCATCCTGCTGTCCATCAAAGCTCTTCCGCGGAAGAAGCCCTGGTGTGGAAATCTTCGACGCACTGTGAACGCGTTGTCAAGGATGGCGGTCGCATGGCCGTCCCCGGTCCGAACGTACTGCGGGTCGGAACGTGGAATATCCGGTGGTTCCCCCATGGCAGCCCGCCTGACCGTCCGGATCGTTCCATTCCACCGACCGACCTGGAATGGCTGACGTGCACCATTGTCTGGATGCAAACGGATATCCTGGTTGTTCAAGAGAGCCTGACCACCACCGAGGCCCGGTCCGCGTGGGACCGGATGTTGACGGCGCTCGACCGGCGGACGGGAGCGTCCTGGCAATGGTCGGTTCAACCATGCGGAAGACCCGATGGGCACCACGTGGGGGCGTTATGGAACGCAAACAGGGTGGCACTCTCCGCTATCCAAAGCCTCTGGCGCTTGAACGGTAAAGCCACGTCCGCACAAAATCCATGTGAGGGCGGACTCCGTCCCGGCCACTACGCGCGCGTTCAATCCAAACGCCAACCGGGTGCGGACTTTCACGTGATCGGTCTTCATCTCAAGTCTGGTCCTACGGTCGCGTCGGTTGAAACGCGGCATGCGGCGCTCAACCGCATCGACACTGCGGTTGCGCGTTTTCTCGAAGAGGATCGAGACGTGATGATCCTTGGGGATTTCAACACCATGGGTGCCGGCGACCGGCATTCACAACGATCGGAATTGAAATATCTCAGACGAATGGTGGCGAAAGAATCGCCCGGGTTTCACGACCTTGCCCCGGAGCCCCGGTGCTCGCATTACTTTCGCGGACGGGGCGATTGGTTGGATCACGTGCTGGTCGCGAAAGACATGACCGAAATACGCGCGCGGTCGGCGCGCGTGACCGGCTATTGCGCCGTGGCCGGGTGCCGGCGGATCAGGGGGGAATACCCGCTGGCTTATCAACGTTTATCCGATCATTGCCCCGTTATCATTGAGATCGACAACCGCGACAAGGATTGATGATGAGCCGGCCAGTATCTACGCGATGTTCCTGGGCCACCAATACGCTCCTGACCCAATACCATGACGAAGAATGGGGCGTCCCCGTACACGACGATCGACGGTTGTTTGAATTTCTCATTCTTGAAGGTGCCCAGGCAGGGTTGAGTTGGAACACGATTCTGCAAAAACGTGAAGCGTTCCGTATGGCCTTTGATCATTTCGACCCCGCATCAATCGCCAGGTACGACGCACGAAAAGTGAGTGCCCTGTTGAACAACCCCGGTATCATCCGGAACCGGCTCAAAATTCAAGCGGCTATTTCCAATGCACGGGCCTTTCTGCTCGTTCAGGAGGAAGTCGGCAGCTTTGATGAATATATTTGGCAATTCGTCAAAGGCCGGCCGGTCCGCAATCGATGGACCTCTCCTCAGGATGTGCCCTGTCAGACGCCGGCCTCCGATGCCATGAGTCGAGACCTCAAACGCCGGGGCTTCATGTTCGCCGGCTCGACGATTTGCTACGCGTTCATGCAAGCCATTGGCATGGTCAACGATCATACGACCGGTTGCTTTCGATACCGTCAGTTGCGCTAACCAGTTTTCATCGCCCACGGCATTCGTTGAGGAAAGGGATTTGCTTGATGATAGAATCTTCAACATAAAATTAAGTATCACTATCTATTGTATTTTATATAAACATGGCTACAATATATTGTTGTTATGCCATAAAATAATAAATTGAAAAAAATAAAGCATGTTGGTATAGTGTAGTTGGAACGTTTGTTCCATAAATCATGTGGAATGGCAAAAGTTGCCGTTCTCTTTGTTGCTATCGCTACTGCGGCAAGGGATTTCAATACAGCGTACTGCTCTCAGTTTCGATGGTTTATTCAGTTCTGATTGGGGAGAGACATAGCTGTTTCCACACAAAAGGAGGCACGTTATGGCAAGTCAAGGCACCATTGAACGAGAAGTCGCAATTTTCGAACAACACCAGCGCGAGGGACAAACACGATGGTTCGTTCGCGTATCCTGCAATTTTTTCGAACCACGAGTCTATGGTCCCTTTCCGGACGAACATGAAGCCGAACGGTTTCGAGGGGGGGCGGAGTTCGAACTCCGAAAATTGTTAGACTACCAACTCCCCAGCCTGTCCGACGATTGTCATTTCCCTGTCCTTCGTTAAAGCATTCTTATGTGGATTCCCGCTGGCTATCAGCGGGAATCTATTGCATGTCAGTGCGACATCTCGCCACCCGTGTTCTGTCCTGAACAAAGGTGCGAGCTTGTCAGTCATCCACTGTCTGTTCACAGGAACTTATTGTGAATTACGTACATGACTAAACATAACGTTATGTTTTTATTGCACTATTGAACATCAACCGGCTTCGTCCACAAAAAATGGGGACAACTTTGTGGATTCTTTTTGTACTGTATAAAATTGCAAAGTACCTAAGGCCATTGTGAGCGAGTTGCCTATTTTTTAGGCATAGCGGCTTCTTGGTCTGCACCACAAAATCTGGTAAGGGAAAGACCCTTGGGGGCGGGTACTTAGATCTCTCCCTTCACTGTAGATGTCCGATCCAACGCAAACACTAACCGCTCTCAAATCCAAACTCCTGGAAATCCAACACCTCAAGGACGCCGCAGCCCTGCTGTCCTGGGATCAGGAAACCCATATGCCGGCCGGCGGAGGACAAACCCGCGCCGAGCAACTGGCCACGCTCCAGACCCTGGCTCACGCCAAGTTCGTCGCCCCGGAGATCGAAGACCTCCTGTTGCATCTTATCGATCCGGCAACGGGTTTAGCGAACACCGGCGCCGGCGGGCTTGATGATGCCTCAAAGGCCCTGCTTCGGGAAACCTGGCGGGACTTCAGCCGGGCCAAGAAACTTCCATCGAATTTCATCAACCGCCTGGAGCGTGAATCCTCCTTGGCCCAGCAAGTATGGGTCGAGGCCCGCGGGCGCGATGACTTCCTGCAATATCTTCCCAACCTGCAAACGATCATCGCCTTGAAATCTGAAGAGATCGACTATCTGGGCTACGACGATTGCCCATACGACGCGCTCCTGGACACCTACGAACCCGGGGCCACCGTGTCTCAACTCCAACCGCTGTTCGCCACGCTTCGTCACGGATTACTCGAACTGTTGGCACACGTCCGGGAATGCGCTGCACCGCCGGATGACCGGATCCTGTTTCAAACCTACGACAAACAGCAGCAACTCGCGTTCGGAGAACTGGTGCTTCAGAAGATGGGATACGACTTCAACCGGGGACGATTGGATCTCTCGGCTCACCCCTTTACCACGTCTTTCCACCCGACGGACGTACGCGTCACGACGCGCGTCTTCGAACAGGATCTGCCCTCATGCCTCTTCAGTTGTATCCATGAGGGAGGACATGGCCTCTATGAACAAGGTCTGGCCCAAGCACAGTACGGCACTCCTTTGGGCGAAACGCTTTCTCTCGGCATTCATGAAAGCCAATCGCGGCTATGGGAAAACACCGTGGGGCGATCCAAAGCTTTTTGGATGCATTTCTTCCCCTTGCTGCAACAATACTTTCCGTCACAACTCGGAGCCACGTCCATGGATCGCTTCCATGCCGCCTTGAATAGGGTGAAGCCCTCCCTGATCCGGGTGGAAGCGGACGAAGTCACGTACAATCTGCACATCATGGTGCGTTTTGAAATAGAACTGGCCTTGATTGAAAAACAGATTGCCGTCAAGGACCTGCCCGGTCTATGGCGGGAAAAAATGCAGGAATATCTGGGGGTCGCTCCCGAACGGGACGCCGACGGTGTGATGCAGGACGTCCATTGGTCACTGGGAGCCTTGGGCTACTTTCCCACGTATACCCTGGGCAATCTTTATGCGGCCATGTTTTTTGAGCAGGCGTGCCGGGACGTCCCCGCCCTGGAGACCGACATCCAACGAGGTTGCCTGCTGCCACTCAAAGACTGGCTCAACCGCAACATCCACCGGTACGGACGCCAATATTCGTCCGACGACCTCCTGCAGCGGATCACCGGCTGCACGCTAAGCGTCGAACCATTCCTCTCATACCTTCGTACCAAAATCGGGGACGTGTACGGCTTCACCATTAATCCCTGACAGCCACAGCATCGTCTCCGGCATCAGGCTTGCCTGCCACACCTGAAAAACTTCGTTCGCCTGACACCTGAAGATACAACCTTGCGTCCCCGAATAGACGGTTCATACCGTTTCTCGCAGTCACGCGGTCATGGCCTTCCGAAAAGAAAAAACGCAAAACCCTTATCAAGCAACGCCCTTTGCGGGAAATTTGTTTTTCCGTCTTTCTGGCACGTTCCTTGCCCGACGTAAAAACTGGAAATGCTTGACGCTATCTTTTCCATTCACCATTTTTCACAAGGAGGGACAGCCATGAGAAACATTCATCAATTGAACCGGTCGCATTTCACAATCAGCATCATGGCGCTGATGCTCATTGTCAGTCTGTCGGGAATGGGGTTTGCCGCTGATGGCCGGGTGGACCTGAATACCAGCACCGCCAAAGAGCTTCAGCAATTGCCGGGAATCGGTAAGGGGCTGGCCAAGCGGATTGTCGACTATCGCACCGCCAATGGGCCATTCAAGACGGTAGAAGACTTGATAAAGGTCAAAGGCATCGGCAAGAAAATGTTTGCCAAGATGCAGGATCGCCTTACGGTCGGGAGTTCACCTCAGGTAGCCGCATCAGAATAAGTGCAGTACTTTTATCGATCATGGCCGGGACACCGGCAACGCGAGGAGCGGAGTCGGGCCGGATCAATCGGCCCGGCGCCACTCCGCTTTTCCAGCATAACCAACCAGCGACTATGAGCCGAGGGCCTTATTCAGGAGAGCCAGTGTTTTGGCAGGAACGGAAAAATCTCCCGTTACTTCGATGCGGGAGGGAACAAGCACAATGGAATGAAACGGAATATCCCGAACGCACAATTTTTCCTCGGGTCGATCTACTACGCTGATTTCAACGTCCTCCACGGATTTCGTAATCTCTCCCACCTCTTGAGGCCCATAGGTCTCCACGACGGATTGCAGGATTTCCATCACCTGTTGGTTGACCTCGGTCCCGGAAGTCACTTCTTCATCCAACACGGGGACACATTCTTCCGCTGGACCGACGACGTCAAAATTCTGCAGCCGTTCTTTCTTGCGCAACGCCAGCAGATCGTTATCGAGGTCTTTGCTGAACGCTCCATAAGGAAACCGCATAAATTCGTAATGCAGCCCGCGAACGCCTTTTCCGAACATTTGCAACTCGGCCAAGAAGATCAACTGTTGCACCTTCACGTCGCTGACCATCGAACACTCCTTTTCCTGGGCCAGGGACAGCCCATAAACCAACAACGTCCGATCAATCGTGATGTCTTGCGGTTTTCGCATAATGAGAGACCAACAGGAAGGTGATCCTAACGAGCCCCTGGAAGACTCGTCAACGCGAAGGGACAGTCGGGTACTCATGCTCATTTCGTCAACGAGCCATGATTCCTGCTTGACCCTTCGACCATATTCCGGTTTAATAGTTTTTTATACACACGGTCGATTACTGTCATGGTGAAGCCTACCAAAGAGCTTGAGATTCTCAAGCAGCACCTTTCGAAAAACGGCCTGAAACTGACCCGCCAACGGGAGAACATCCTTGCGACCTTTTTGAAAATGGAACACGTGACGGCCGAACAGATGTACCGGCTGCTCTCCAGGAAAGATCCCCACATCGGCCTGGCCACGGTCTACCGCACGCTTAAACTCCTGTGCGAGACCGGCCTTGCCCAAGAGCAACATTTCGGCAGCCAGACCCAATTCGACAACGTGGCCCACAAAGGGCACCACGATCATCTCATCTGCACCGTGTGTGATAAAATCATAGAATTCGAGAATTGCCAGATAGAAGAACTGCAGGATGAAGTCGCCAGAACGAACGGGTTTACGATTCGCACCCACAAGCTGGAACTGTATGGCACTCCCATGCAGTTGCCGAACGGCGATTGCAAAAACTGCGGAAAAGATTTGGAGAACCTGTCAAGGACGGGACGACGTTGAGACAACGGATTCAACAGAATTAGGCTTTTTGATCGCTGATTTTTGATTTTTGAATGTTTTAATCTCCGTTCCACAATCCACAACCACAATTCGTTTCATCATTCAAATGATGAGGCTCAGATTATGAGGATCTTATTTTCCTTTTTCGTGGTAGTGGCGACTTTAAGTCTGCCCTCTTGGGGCTATACTGATGACACGCTGGTGGTCTACTCCGGCCGGGCCGAACGGCTCATTCAACCGGTACTCGACGCGTTTCAGACCGAGTCCGGCATCGGCGTTCAAATGCTGACGGCGGATAGCACGGCGTTGATCAACCGGCTTGAAATGGAAGGAACGCGGACGCCGGCCGACGTGCTCATCACCAATGACTCCGGCACCCTGGAACGGGCGCGGGAATTACAACTGCTCCAACCCGCCGCCGTCGCCGGTCTTGAGACAACGATTCCCGCCCGCTTCCGAGCGCCGGACAACAGTTGGATTGGCTTGTCGGGGCGGATCTGGGTAGTCGTCTATAACACCACGATGGTCAGTCCGGATGACATCTCCTCCATCCTGGATCTCGCCGAGCCGAAATGGAAAGAAAAGATTGCTATTCCCAGCGCGGGCAGTATCTATTTGCAGACCGGCGTATCGGTCATTCGGGCGATAAAGGGAGACGAGGTCACCGCCGCGTTCCTGCGAGGCTTGAAGGACAACGCCGGATCATTCGTCTATGGAAAAAACCGGCAAATCGTGACAGCCGTGGCACGCGGGGAAGTGGCCGCCGGGCCCGTCAATCATTATTATATCAACCGCCACCTGGCCAAACATCCGGATGCGCCGATTGCTCCGCTTCCCACGGATCAAGGAAAGCAGGGCATGGGTGTGGTGCTCAATGCCGCGGGAATCGGCGTCACCGCGCACACCAAACATCTGAAGCAGGCCCAGGCCCTGATCCGATTTCTTATCTCTCCCCAAGGGCAACGCATGTTCGCGGACGTCAACAAAGAATACCCTTTGAACCCGGACGTGACGGCTGCGCCCGAGTTGTTGCCGCTTCAGAGCATTCAGGTGGCCGGCGTCCCGTTAAGCCGGTTGGCTGAACTCCGCGATCCCACGATGACCGTCATTGAAGACGTTGGACTCCGTTAAGCCTTTTCCCTCACTGTCATCGGTCCGTTTTCGTTTGCCTTCCCCGCTGGTCCTGCTCGGCTTTTGTCTGGCCGTTGTGCTCATGCTGCCGTTGCTGTACGTCGTCTTATCGGCCATAACGGCGGACCCGGCCGTCTGGCGACGACTCTGGAACACGAGGGTCCCGGAACTGTTCCTCAATACGCTCTCCCTTTCCCTGGGCGTTGCAATCATCAACCTGACCCTGGGCGTCTCACTCGCCTGGATCCTGACTCGCTATTCCTTTGCCGGGTCGAAAACATGGGATTGGCTGTTGATTTTACCCTTGTCCATCCCCTCATACGTCCTGGCTTACACCTATACGTACCTGTTGAAACGCGGCGGCACGCTGGAACACGTCTGGCAGACCATTGCCGGACCGGAGGCCGTTGTCTTTTCACCGTTCAGTTTCGCGGGCGCCGTGCTCGTGCTGGCCTTGAACACGTTTCCGTTCGTCTACCTGCTGGCCCGTTCGGCGCTGAAGAATTTCAACGTCTCCTTTGAAGAGGTGGCCCGCACGACCGGAGCCGGTCGCGTCACCACGTTTTTCCGGGTCTCGCTTCCGCTCATCCGCCCATCGCTGATCGCCGGCCTGTTCCTGGCGATTCTCTACGTCGCGTCCGATTTCGGCGCGGTATCGCTGTTGCGCTTTCAAACCTTCACTTACGCCGTGTACCAGCAAATGACCGGGCGATTCGACAACACGGCGGCCGCCTGCCTGAGCTTGGTCCTGGTGGCCTGCGCGTTCGTCTTTCTGTTCGGCGAACGATGGTTCCGGCGGCGAAGCCGGTTTTACCAAACCACCGGCCGGTATCGGAAACCGGTTCCCCAGCCCTGCCGTCCGCTCACGGCCCTGCTGTTTACCGGCTATCTGCTCCTCGTGTTCGGAGCCGCATTCGGCCTGCCGGTGCTTCTGCTGGTTCAATGGACCGTCACGGCGGCATCCGCCGGTGACATTTCCCACCAGTTCTTCGGCTACGTATGGAACAGTGTTTCCCTATCCGGGCTCACAGCCACTGCAGCCGTCCTCTGCGGGATTCCCCTCGCCTATCTGGCATGCCGGCGACGGACTTGGGCTGGCACCTTTTGCGTGCAAGGGGCGTATACCGGCTACGTGCTGCCCGGGCCGGTTGCGGCCCTCGCCATTCTGGTCCTGGTCTCACAAACCGTTCCCCAACTGTACGGCACGATTCTCGTCCTGCTCATGGCGTATCTGGTCCATTTTCTCCCGGCGGCGTTGCAAGGCATGGAGTCCACACTTCAGCAACTCACTCCGAATCTGGAGGAAGCGGCGCGGAGCCTGGGGGCCCGTTCACTCCGTACGTTCTTTCACGTGACCCTGCCGCTGGTGCGGGGCGGATTTCTGAGTGCCTGGATTCTGGTATTTGTCCAATGCATGAAGGAATTGCCGGCTTCACTCCTGCTGCGGCCCGTGGGGTTCGATACGCTCGCCGTCAGGATTTGGCTCGAAGCCAGCGAGGAACTGTACCAATTGGCCGCTCCCCCGGCGTTGCTGATCGTGGTCATTACCATTCCGGTCGTGTTACTATTGATGCGAAGAGACCAGACGTAACCACGCCACTTGCCATGAGGTCCGCTTCGGGAAGCCATGGACCAATTCTGAACCGTAGCCATAGATCCCTGTAGCGGCGCCATCTCATGGCGCCTAGGAGTTGGCCGCATAAGATGCGGCCCTACACGTTTATTGGACATGATTCCTCCTCCCAACGATAAACCCATGGTGCTTGAGTTACAGGACGTGACCTGCTCGTATGACACCGGCTCCCCGGCAGTGGAAGGGATTTTCTTTTCGGCGCGAAAAGGCGACATCATTTGTCTGTTGGGGCCGTCCGGTTGCGGGAAGACCACGACACTTCGGGCCATCGCGGGATTTGAGCCGGTTGCTTCCGGCGAAATCAGGTTGAACGGCAACGTTGTCTCGACAACGGGCCGGCACGTCCCGCCTGAACAACGGCGGGTCGGCATGGTATTCCAGGACTACGCCCTCTTCCCCCACTTGACGGTACGGAATAACGTGGGCTTCGGGCTGACGTCCGCCACGGCGAGCGACCGTCAAAACCGAATCGACGAGATGTTGTCTCTCACCGGGCTTTCGGAATTGGCCGGGCGATACCCGCACGCGCTCTCCGGCGGCCAACAGCAGCGTGCCGCATTGGCGCGAGCCCTGGCCCCGCAACCCGTGTTGCTCTTGTTGGACGAACCCTTCAGCAACCTGGACCCCGACACGACTGAACGCATGCGACTGGAACTTCTGCGCCTGTTGAAAACGACCCACACCACCGCCGTTCTCGTGACGCATGACCATAAAGAGGCCTTTGCCATGGCCGACTACGTGGCCGTCCTGAACAGCGGAAAACTGGAACAATTCGCCACACCCGAAACCATCTACCATCTTCCGGTTTCGCCTTTTGTCGCGGAGTTCGTGGGGCAGGCCGACTTCATTCCCGGAACCATTCGCGATTCCGCGATCGTGACGCAACTCGGGACGTTTCCGGTTCCCCCAAGCTACCAGGGTGGGCCTGACGTCTCGGTCATGATTCGACCGGACGACGTTCACGTCCGTGAAAACGGGAATGGAGACGGAACCGTGGAATCCCGTCAATTTCGCGGATCGGAGGTCATCTATGGCATCCGCCTGGGCTCCGGCGACGTCGTGCACAGCAGCGAAGCCTCGACCCGATTCTTCCCGCTTGACGCGAAGGTGGACTTGGAAGTCATGGCCACCCATACGGTCGTATTCGACCGGAAAGCATGGACGAACTGACGAGTACGTGTTCTCGCGTCACGTGAAACAGGTTGGGATTCGCAATCGCGGCCTTCACCGTTTATAATGGTGTCATGATTGAAGTTGTGGAACCGGGAACGTCGAAACGTCTCAACCTTTTTTTGTTCCATCGACTGAACGTCTTTTGATGAAGGAGGAACTGAAGATGAGTATCCATGAAGCCCCTCGTTGGTTGTTATCCGCTTCCTTATTGACCACGTTCTTCCTGCTGGCTGCCGTTCCGGTCTTTGCCGACCCTCATGGTGCCATGCACGGACATTCGAAAAGCCTGCATTCGAGTTCAGGCAGTCATGGCACGCACGGTTCCGTTCATCATGACGGGATGCACAAAAGACACGGTGGAGGCCACCATGCCATGCATTCCCCGGGACACGGCAAGCGCGGCCACAGAGGGCATGGCGGCCATGGTCACGGGTCCACGCATCCCGGGAAGCATCAAAGCGCAGCGGAATTCATTACGCATATCCTGAAATTCAAGGACGGAATGAGCCTGACGGCCGAACAGCAGCAGAAACTTCATGCCCTCAAGACAACCTACAAGAAAGACCGAATTCGATTGAAAGCCGAAGTGGATTTAGCCAGCATCGATTTGCATGAAGCCCTGAAGAACGAGCAAGCGAGCCTTCCCGGCATTGAAGCGGAATTCAACAAACTGCATGCCTTGAAGACGAAGCTGTACATGGCTTCCATCAAGACCAAGCGGGACGCCAAAACCGTGTTGTCCGAAGAACAACGAGCGCGAATGGACAAAATTCACGAACGCATCAAGGCCCATGGCGGCAGCATGGGGCATTCCGGCGACTATTCCAAGTACAAGAAAATGAAGAAAAATATGGGCCACGGAACCGGCGGTCACATGAAGTAATTCATTCCGTTGTAACGCTCTCCATGCCGAAGGGCCGCGTTAGGCGGCCCTTTGGCTTCTCCTTTCCCACCTGCGTACCGTTCAATATTTGAAACAGCAGCCTTCTTTTTGTGCGAAAATGGTGCAATATCACGACAAAGTAATGATGTATAGATACATAATTACATCATAACTAAGTAGTTTTGCACCACTTTTAGACATTCGCTTGAAACAGATTGAATGACAGAGACGCCTGACAAGCCCTTCGGTGGACGGCTCTTCGCGTCATGGGCTATCGCTTGTCAAATTGACTGGAGTTACGGGTGTTGGCTCAACTGCAACCGGCCTTGCAATCCCGACGAGACGGACACGGTACCGTCCGCACCGACGATCACGCCTTCGACTCCGGGCAGGCGTTCGATCAACGCCATGCCTTTTTCCGGACCCATGACGAAGATGCCGGTATCCAGGCCATCGGCCAGCACCCCGGTTTCCGCCACGATGGTCACGCTCTGAGAGCGCCGGGCGGGCTGAAGCGTTTGCGGGTCGAGAATATGATGATAGCGAATGCCGTCCTTCTCGAAATAGCGTTGATAATCACCCGCCGTGGACACGGCCTCATCTTCGAGTTCGAGTTGCCCGATCGTGACCCCATTTTCTTTTCGGGGATGCTGGATGCCGAATACGAACCGTTGGCCATCGGGCATACGGCCAAAAGTCTTGATGTCCCCCGAAATCGCGACCACGCCGGCCGAAGCCCCGGCTTCCCGCATCACGCGAGCCGCGAAATCCGCAGCATAGCCCTTGCCGATACCGCCGATATCCACCCGCATCCCCGACCGGGCCAAATAGACGGTTCCCGCCTCCGCATCGATATGAATGGCGGAGAGATCCATGAGCAGGCGTGTGGTTTCCAATTCTTCCCTCGATGGAATGCGCCCTTCACGACTGACGTTCCAGGCCTCGACGGCCGGACCGACGGCAATGTTGAATCCTCCCTCCGTCAACCGGGCCATTTCCAAGGAATGCGCCAGGAGTTCCATGGTTTCCTGCCCGGCTTTGACGGCCCGCTGTCCGGCCGCAGCATTGATCCGTGAGAGTTCGCTGTCGGGAATCCACGTGCTCAGAATTTGCTCCAGGCGATGAATTTCAGCGAATCCCTTGTCAATGGCATCGTGGGCGAGTTGTTTCTCCGAAGCCACGGCAGTCAGAAAGACCATGGTGCCCATGTGCATCTGGGCACGCTTGACCACGTGCGGTGAAGCGGCATGTCCCCAAACTGGCCAACACACGAACCACAGCATCAACAAGACGAGAAAAGTTTTTTGCATCTTCTATGCGGCAACTTACCGGCGACGGAAATATCTGGCGTTCGGTTGCCCGTCAACCATGAACCCGCGCGTTTCAAACGTCTCGGGTTTCGGCAGGACCGTTGCAATGGGTGTTCGTTCCAATCCAAGCTCTGCGGAAAATTCCTTTGAGAAGTCCGCCTCCCCTTCGAGGATACGGATCTTCACGCCTCGAACGGTGCGAGGCGTTTCAAGCTCGATGTGCCACGAGCCCAAATACGCCAGTTTTTTCTCAGGCACGTCAAAGGTCAATTGGACGTGGGATTCCACCCTGAACGGGCCTTCACTGAATTGCAAACGGTCAACGACATACCGTCCCGGACGCAGCCTGGCGGAAAACACTCCCGACTCGGTATTCACGTTGACCCGGGATCGTTCTCCGGTCTCTTCGTTCGTCAGGAAAAAGAATCGGACTTTGGCTGGATAGATACGCGGGTTAGGCCCCTTGATTTCGACACGAACGTAACCGAACGCCAATTCATGGGGCGCGGAAGTCTCCTGAGGCGCGGAAACGCAGCCTGTCACGAAAACAAGAGCAAGAGTGGCAAATCCCAAAAAGAGTTTTCTCTTCATCATGGCTCCTGCGATAGTCTCACGCCTGAGAACCATTCTCGCATCAAGGACCGCCTTCCGTCATCCCCGACCAGATCGGGGATCCAGAGTCTTTTGTCTTTTCCCATACCCTGGGACGTGAGTGACAAGACACTGGATTCCTGCCTCCACAGGAATGACAGTTCAAGATGCAATGAGTATTTTCATACCAATGCCAGAGAGAAGAGGAGCACGACAAGCCAAACGCCTTATTCTATTAACACAAGAAACGGCTTGCAGTCATATTTTTTTCACTTCGAAATAAAGTTGACAGATCGCCGGCAATTCTATATTTTAAGAACCGTTGTCAAAATCAATTTTGTCAAAAACAAAAATCATTTTTATTTGCAAACCTGTGAATGATTTGTTACATTTTCGTCGTTTTTGATTTTCACCCGATGAATTTCGACAGAAATACGCGGTGGCTGGGCGAGCACCACAAACCTGCCGAAGCCAGATGTGAATGCGGCCAACTCATCGCCAAACTTCGTGGGGATAACCTCGAAGTCAAGTGCAAGCGCTGCAAAAGGATCGTCTCTATTTCTTATAACAGACTCAAGGAGAGCGAAGTCATCCTGGCACCATGTATGCAGTAGCAAATGGGGAAAGGAGAAGCCCACCCACCCTAGCCCCTGGACCCAAGCCTGCCCCGGACTTGAGGCCAATTAAGGAGACCGACGAATCCATTAAACGCTGAATTCACCAAGACATAATTTGAGGGCCCCAAGAGCCCCTTTAGTGGTCAAGAGGACCGTCTGAGTCCCCTACAATAAGGAGGTCGTCCGATGCGACGATTTTTTTTGATCACGGGGGCCATGATAGTCCTCATGATTATGCCGCAAGCAACGGTTTGGGCCGAGGAAGAATTCACTCCCGCTCAAATGAAACAGATACGCAAAATGTTTGAAGAGTGGTCAAAGCAACAGCGCCAACAACAGCCGCCACCTGCAGCGGGAGGGCCGGCCATAGCGGCCCCAAGACCACCGGCCCAAAAGGGCACTTCCATCCCATCCATGGGCGACACCACGAAACAGTCAATCCGATACGGCACGGAATTCTCGGGTGGTAGCGGTCTGCAGGGTGGACGGACCATCTACGCCAGACCCTTTGTCAAGGCGCCGAAAACCATCCTCGGTGGGTACATCGACTTCACGCTCACAAAATGTAACAACGGGGGAGCGCGGGATTGCGATGCGGTGTCGGGATTCGACCAGGAACGCTTCGTGCCGTTCTTCTATTCCCAGGTCACGGACCGGCTCAGCGTGGCCGCGGAACTCGAGATTGAACACGGCGGCCCCCAGGGCAACCAATCGGACGGGGACATCAAGATGGAATTCGCCACCATGGACTACAGGTTCAACGACGCGTTCAACCTGCGTGGGGGCATCATCCTGGTGCCCATGGGCCGGTTCAACCTCATCCACGACTCGCCCTTGAACGATCTGCCTCTCCGGCCAATGGTGAGCCGTTCAATCCTGCCGTCCACGTTTGCCGAAAGCGGACTCGGCTTTTTCGGCACGATCTATCCGACCGCGTTGTCCAAGATCGACTACGAATTTTACGTCGTGAATGGCTTTACCGGAGATAACGGCCAGTTTCGGGACGGAAACGGGACGCGAGGGTCTCGTGGAAGCCTGAAAAAGGATAACAACGAAAACAAGGCCATTGTCAGCCGTGTCTCGTTCAGCCCGATGTTGGGAGTCGAGGTGGCCGGCTCGGTGCACCACGGCAAATGGGACAAGAAGGACAAGTATGACCTGACCCTGTGGGCCATCGACGGGGCCCTGCAACGAGGCCCCTTTGAACTCATGGGTGAAGCCGCCTGGGCCAACGCCGAAGGTCACGGGTTGTATCAGACTGTGGCGGGGACAGTATCCCGTCAAGACGGTGACGACTCAAACAGACGCCAAGTTGACCAAGCAGGAGGCGAATTCTATGTCGTCCCCGAAAACATGTTCGGATATTACGTGCAATTGAATTACCACTTTATGCCCGAGGGCCTCACCAGGGCCCTGCCCAGCTACTTCGGCCAGGACTCGACGTTTACGGGCATCCTTCGTTGGGGACGGGCGGATACCAACACCGATTCCGATATCAATCCAAATGACGAACAACGGTTGACCTTGGGGCTCAATTTCCGGCCGATAGAAGACTCGGTCATCAAGTTCGCCTATACGTGGAACGAGAAGGGCGTGAACAATCCTGCGGGAGCCACGAATCACAACGGGTTCCAATTCAATTTGTCGTCGTACTTCTAACCGAAGGCCCCCCTCCTTTGCCTGCCCCGAGCCAAGTCGAAGGGTAAGGAGGGGATAGGGGAGGTAGAGTGCATTTGGTCTATGGGTAGACACGTTGTTCTTTCCTTGTTTCTGGTCGTCTCCACGGTGGGGTGCGCCGCGGTTTCCGGCGCGCCCGGCATTGTGAAGGCCGGCTGTTCCTATGACCAGGCCTGGTCCGTGGCCCTCTCGAGTATGAACGAATTCGTGTTGACTCAAGAGGATAAGGACAAGGGGGTGATTGAAACCGATTGGGCAACCTTTGCTTCCCAGCGAAGTATCGGGGTGTTCCAACGCCAAGGCAACAAGGAACGCGTGCGGTTTTTTGTGAACGTCGAAGCGGTCCGGCAGCCGGTCAGGATCTCGGTTCGTCAAGCCCGGGAGTTTTTTTCTCCGGTGGGCGCGCGGTCGCAGGGCATAGCCTGGAAACGCGTTCCTCCCAACGCCGAGGAGGAACAACGTCTGGTCCAACGGATTACCAATCAACTGCTGAGTGAAGGATGTACGGTCGTCGGTTGATACAGAGACTTGCAGGGATTGTTGCCGTCTGGAAAGCGGGAATTCGGCTTTTCGTTACTCTTGCTGCGTGCAGTGTCCTAACGGGTTCCCTTTCATCCCAGGTCCTCGCTCAGGAGCAACCCGAGGAGGAACATCAGGAACGGATTTGGGACCATGAACTCAACCGCTGGCTCACGCCTGAGGAACTGGGACATCTGGAAATCTATTTTTCCGAGGATGAAGCGGCCCAAGTCATGTTCCCGGATTCCGAAAAGATCCGTAGGGAAACCTTGACCTTGACGTCAGACCAGAAAGCCTTCGTCGAAAAAGTCATCGGCTGGGAATTTCCGGAATATACCTTCGACGTCTTCATCGGCGAAACCCAGGGGAACGTTGACGGGTACGCGCTCATCCAGAATACCATCGGCAAGCATCGCCCGATTACGTACATGGTGGGCGTGACCGCGACAGGCGAATGCATGAACTTTGAAGTCATGGTGTACCGGGAAGCCCGGGGTAACGAGATCGCCACCAAACGCTTCAATTATCAATATCAGGGCAAAACCATTGGAGACCCGATACGGATCAATCGCGATATCATCAACATCACCGGGGCCACGATGTCCGTGCGGTCCGCGAGTGCCGGAGTCAAACGCGTGCTCGTCCTGGTGAATGAATTCTATTTGAAACCTCGCGGGCTCGGCCGAGACGTTCTAGCGGCCAACAAACAGGAAAAAGGGTTCTTTGAAGTCCTCTTTGGGCTCTGAGGAAATGAAAACCACTGGATTCCCGCGTTCGCGGGAATGACAAATTCTGGTTCTTGGCATAAGAATAACGGATGGGGCTCAATGACAGAAGGAGGTCAGGGCTCTACGTGAAGACGTTTTTGCAATGCGGAATTTCAATACCCGGTTTCGGCTCCGTGACACCGACCGGCAGATCCGGCTGGTGTACACGTGGTTCCTGCTGCTCATGTTCGTGGGATTCGTCTTCACCTTTATCTGGGCGCACAGCATGACCGACCTGACGCCAAAAGGCATTGCCCTGCACTATCGCGGATCCCCTGAAAATTTCGGCGAGCCCATGTCCTTCGGGCAACTGGCCGAAACCACACATTTTCACTTGTTCACGATGCCCGTCGTGTTCCTGATCATGGTGCACGTCCTGTACCTGACCATGGCCAGCCCTCTCGTGAAAATGTTGACCACGTGGGCCGCGTTTGTCGGCGTAACGCTGGATCTCGTCTCGCCGTGGCTGATCACCTACGTGTCTCCCCTCTTCGTGTTAACCCTGTTGACCGGCGACGTGCTCATGACGATCACGTTTTTGATCATGTTTGCCATTCCCATGTACGAAATGTGGATCTTGAACCATCCCTTTATCATGCGAAAAGGTGACGATACGGAATAAACGACCTGTGGTCGCCATTCCCTGTGTCGTCATGAACAACGCGCTCCGCCGCCGGGTGGCGGAGTTAGTGACGCAATACAAGGCCCTCGGATGACGTGCGAGGCGCGGGCTTGACGAAGATCAGCCTTGCCGTGGAACAAGAATGACCATTGGAAAAGGTGAGCATCCGTTCCGGTACATTTCGTGGCGTGCTCATGTGGCGGTGGCTCATTTGCTGTGGGATAGGCGTTTTCCTGTTGGACGCTACCTCCGCCCATGCGGCCACACTCCGCGTCACGGTAGAGAAAATTCGTAACGATGCAACGGGCTTATGATCGGGATGAGCGTCGGTTGCTCACAAAACCAGGTAGGTCACTGAGTTGCTCATTGACTCTCATGTAAACTTGAGCACGGCAATAATGATCCCAGCCAGCACGGTGGTCCAAGTCATTAACTTGACCTGAAGCTGGGCCATGTCGGTCTTCAGTTCCGTCTTCAGTTCGGCTATCTCGGTCTTCAGTTCCGTCTTCAGTTCGGCTATCTCGGTCTTCAGGCCGGCAATGTCGGCTTTGGTTGCGAAGTGCTCGCTTTCATGTTCATGAATTGCTTGGGCAATTCCCTCAGCCTGAGGTTGATTGAACCCATGCTCCCGCTCCAGTTTTTTGGCTAAGGCAATGGCGTTACTCATGACGTTACTATACCAAATCGCCGGACGGTGGGCAATTCAGACGTTTGTAGCAAATGAGAAAAGAATGGGTGCTCTCGCTTTCAATCTTTTCTTGGACATCATGTGTTTCACGGAATTGCCGGTTTACGCGCGCTAATCCGACCTAAAATACGTCAAAATGTATCCTCATTCGCTGACGGCGTGAGTGAACGTTGAGATTGCCTCACGTGCCGTCGTCATCTTGCAAAAACCGGTCGACGCGTTCTTGCAACCTCGTTTGAATGGATTCACACGTCCCGGCGTCTTCGACTTTGTTGCCGTTGCGTTCCGTGACGTGAAACACGTCCACGACTTGGTCGAGACGCGTTCCGATCCTGGCCGAGTGGACTGAGAGCTCGAGTTCGTACAGCGTTTTGGCGATCTCATGCAGCAGGCCCTGCTTGTCATCGGCAAACACGTCGATCACGGTGAAGTGGTCCGACGTCTCATTGTCGATCTTGACTTCCGTGCGATGCCGGCGAATCGGCATGTGGCTGCGAAATGACACACGTTGATTCTGCTTCATAAACGCTTCGATTGAAAGTTCACCCTTCAAGACGCTGACAGTCGCCTTCCCTACTTTTTCCAGCCTCGCCGGCGTGGGTTCGCCGCTGAAATCGTGGTCCTTGACCAAAAACGTATCCACCACAATGCCGTCCGGTCTCGTCACGATCTGGGCATCAAGCACCCGCAGGCCTTTCGCGGCCAGCACGCCGGTCATTTTCATAAAGATCCCGGACGCCACGGACTCGAAAGCAATGAGCGAATACTCGCACACCTTCAATTCACGGTTGTAGGTGGATTCGACCATGGGACGTTCCGGGGTCAAGGACCGGATGGCGGACAGGTGAGCGATGATTCGATCATTCGCCGTTCCGGAAAGGTAGCGCGCCGGAAAGACTTCCAATTGGCTCCTAACCCATTCACGGTTCGGAGCACCCTGGCCCTCGGCCGCCCGTCCACCTGCTTCAACGCGAGCGAGGCCCGCCTCCCAAGCCGCCATGACCTCGTTTGTCACTAGCTCGACGTCCGAAGCGGACCCCACCTGCTCGCTTTGTCCGGACACCTCAGGAAGCGACAGAAAATAGAGTTCGATCAGCAACGCCTCTTTCCATTTCGTCAGCATATCCGGTCCCACCGCCGCAATGTCCGCGGCCGTCAGGAGCAGGAGTTGTTTCAATCGTTCAGCATCGCCCACGGCCCGGCAGAACGTCTGCCGCACTTTTTCATCATGCGGGTCCCGTCGAAAGGCCGTTTTCGCCATCAGCAGGTGCTCATGAACCAGGAACTCCAGGGTTTGGGTTTCTTGTGCGTCGAGTGCCAATCTGAAGGATACGTCCCGGGCGATCTTTTTGCCGACTTCGCTGTGGTCTTCAGGGAGACCTTTTCCTGCGTCATGAAGCAGCACGGCCAAGTGCAGGAGATCCTTCTCTTGAATCTCCTGGTACACCGTACCCAACCTTCCGGGTTGTTTCCCTAACGTCTCGACTTTTTTCACGGCCAGGAGGCTGTGTTCGTCCACCGTATATTTGTGGTATTGGTTGAATTGCATGAGGCCCCGTACACGACCAAAGGCGGGAATCAGTTTTTCCAGAACCCGGGCCTGATGCATCAACGTCAAGGTATCGGCAACCGCATCGGGTCCCGACAATATTTCTCGAAATCGACGGCTCACGGCCGGGGAAGCAAACAGGTGGTCGGGCATGCTTTCCATGTGGCGATGAATTTCTTCCAGCACCAAGCCGTCAATCGGCACTCCTTGTTTTTGCGCGACCTGAAAGAGGCTCAAGAGACGTTCCGGATCATCAAGGACCTGCATGAGTTTGTCGTCATGGATGGACAACCTCCCGTCAACCGTTTGAAAAAAGCCGTCGATCAACGGAGCCGGCCACAGTCGTTTGAGGCGAGTCCAGAGATTTGCGGAATCTGCACGCTCCACGAATCGCATCGCACGCTGATGAATGCCGGTGGTCAGACGATAATACTGCTGCATGAACTGCTCAACGCCCAGCAGATGCGATTCATCGTGATAACCGAACTCCTCAGCCATGCGCACTTGTTCGTCGAACGACAGGATTTCCTGGGCCCGACCCGCGCCCAAATGAAGCAAGGCGCGCACCTTGAACAGAAACTCTCTCGCTTCGAGCAAGGCCGTATAATCCTGATGCGCCAAGACTCCACGGTCGACCAACCCCTGCAACGTGACGGCCTGATACCGGGCCATGCCAACCCATTGCAGCAAGTGAACGTCTCTTAACCCACCCTTGCTTTTCTTGACGTTCGGTTCCAGGAGAAACACGGTCTCTCCGAATTTGGCATAGTCCTGTTCCCGCTCTTCGAGTTTCTCACGGATGAAATTCCCCACTCGTCTTCCCAACACGCGCTTGGCAAACCGTCGCTGAAACTCTTGAAAGACTACCGGGTTACCTACTAGAAACCGTGACTCCATCAGCGCGGTTTTGGCCGACAAATCCCCCTCCGCCACTACCATACAATCGTGAATCGACCGGACGCTATGACCCACCTGAAATCCCAAGTCCCATAAATGGTGAAAGATCTGCTTGGAGAGATCCTGGACGACCGTGCTACCGCCGGCGCGATACAGCATCATGACGTCGATATCGGAATACGGAGCCAGTTCACGTCGACCGTAGCCCCCCACGGCCACCAGACAACAGTGCTGCATGCCTGAAGGCGCATCGCCGCTCCGCTGCCTAATCACGCTTCGATATCTGCCGATCAGGACCGTATCCACGAGGGAGGTAAAATCTGACACGACTTCTGTCCCGGACACCCCTTCGCGCAATCGCCCGAGCATGCCTTCACGGCGCGCATCGAGGACGGCTTGCGTGGAGGACGCACCCGATTGAGACAAATCCACTGTTTGTTTCATGCGTTCCTGATTCACGGACGTACTCCTGTGCCGTTGCCGCACACCACGCTCCTGCTCTCCTCGTATACCGGCTTGAACATTGTCCGTCAACGCTTGACGTATCGATTGGTGATCGGCATCCGCCGATCCTTCCCCAGTGCTTTTTGCGTGATCTTGATCCCGACCGGAGCTTGACGACGTTTGTATTCACTACGATCTACCATGGCCATCACGTGCTTGACGGTTTGCAAGGAAAAGCCCCTGCCGGCGATTTCCCGAAGGGAACAGTCTTGTTCGACGTACGCTTCCAGGATGGGGTCAAGGACTCCATAGGGCGGTAACGCGTCCTGGTCGGTTTGTCCGGGCTTGAGTTCGGCCGACGGCGCGCGGTCGATGACCCGTTGAGGAATCACAACCCTGCCATGGGTATCAACGGCCTTCAAGTTCCGATACCGTGCCAGGTCATACACCAGGATTTTGGGGACGTCTTTGATCACGGCAAAACCGCCGGCCATATCTCCATACAAGGTGGCATACCCGACGCTCATTTCGCTCTTGTTGCCGGTGGTCAGGACCAAGTGGCCGAACTTGTTGGACAAAGCCATGACAAGGGTGCCACGGATGCGCGCCTGGAGATTTTCTTCCGTGACATCGGACGCGCGTTCTCCAAACGTTGGAGACAAGGCCCGGACGTATTGTTTCCAGAGACGTGTAATAGAAAGGGTCAATAACTCAACGTGTAGGGCCTTCATCAAGGCCTTGGCGTCGCTACGGCTTTCCCGCGAGGTAAACGGCGAGGGCATGAACACCCCCGTCACCCGGTCGGGACCGAGGGCATCGGCGGCAATCACCGCGGTCAAGGCCGAATCGATCCCTCCGCTGACGGCGACTAACACGTGGCGAAAACCGTTCTTCCTCACGTAGTCGCGAACCCCCGTCACCAGAGCCTGATAGATTTCTTCCAAATCGTGAGGCAAGTCTCGATTTTTCAACGGCACCGGCTTTTTCGTTTTCCGTCGCTCCACCGAAGACAGTCTGACTCGCTTGACGGGATACTGTTGCCCGGCCCGTTTCACCCGAACCGCGGGACGCGCCTTCCGTTGATCATCGAACGACAGATCGGCCACCAGCAACTCTTCTTCAAAGGCTGCGGCACGCGCGACGACCTGTCCCTTTCGATCGACGATCATACTGTTGCCATCAAACACGACTTCGTCCTGTCCTCCGACCATGTTGGTGTAACTCACCACCACGTTATTCTGCTTGGCACGCTCCGCCAACATGCGTTGCCGCGTTCTGACCTTGCCCACGTGATAGGGGGAGGCGTTGATATTCAGGATCAATTGCGCGCCGCCGACGGCTACCTGATCCCGGGTAGGCCCACCGGCGTACCAGATATCCTCACAAATGTTCACGCCAAACCGCACTCCCCGGATTTGGCAGACCAGGGCTTTTTGGCCAGGCGAAAAATACCGGCTTTCGTCAAACACTCCGTAATTCGGCAGAAACGTTTTTTGACAAGTGGCCGCGACCCGCCGGTCATGAATCACCGCAGCCGCGTTGAAGACCTGCCGGAGCCCCGAGGGAACGACGAAGGATGCCCTCTCCCGCGAACGGGGGCTTCCCCCCTCTTCCAGATATCCGACAACCACGGTGAGATCCCGACACTGAGTCGTCAACCATTGGAGGGCGTGAGCCGTGTCGCGGAGAAAACTCGGGCGCAAGACCAGATCTTCCGGTGGATAACCGGTGATGGCCAATTCCGGGAAGACGACGATATCCGCTCCATCCTGACGAGCGTGTTTCACCCATTTGCCTATCGCACGCACGTTCCCATCCACGTCGCCCACGACGGGATTCATTTGAACCATGGCAATTCGGCAAGTTCGCATCACAAAAAAAACGTCCTCTTCCTTTCTGGGGAAGAAGGACGCCTTTGTCCAACACCGATCAAGCAATCGTCTTCGGAGTTTGTACCAACGATCCGGACGACCTGTCAAGGCCGCAGGTCAGTTAATAACCTCCCTCGCCCCTTGAGGGCCGGGGTGAGAGGTCTCCAGCGTCTTTTGGCTTTGTTTTTATCTTCATCTGTCATCCTCGACATCTTTAATCGAGGATCCAGGGTTTTTGCTTCTGTCTTACTCCCTCGCCCCTTGAGGGAGAGAGCCTGCCCCGGACTTGATCCGGGGGCTGGGGTGAGGGGCTCCAGTGTCTTTTGTCTTTGCTTTTGTCTTTATTTGTCATCCCCGACATCTTTAATCGGGGATCCAGGCTTTTGCTTTTGTCTTACTCCCTCGCCCCTTGAGGGAGAGGGCCGGGGTGAGGGGTATTCGTATTTCCTGTATTGCCAGCACAGGAAGGAACAAGCCGGCACCCCTTCCCCGCCGAAGCGGGGCAAAAGGGACACCGGTCGTGCATTCATCATGACCGTCCCTGGACGCTCGTTCGCACACCCGGCGGTCCCATGAGACCACCGGCTCTGGCAGCGGAGCGTGCGGGCAATACGGAACCCGTTATTGTTGTTCCGGTTGCCGGGATTGTTCCTGTCGCGGTTCGCGGGTCGCACGTTCTCCGGATTGTTGTTCCAGGAACCGCCGCGCAACACGCGCTGGCAAGGGGACGGTCAGGCTCCCGGGCCGGGGGTACCCGTCCCGAAAGATCGCGTGACGCAAGCGCCACGTATGGGCATGTTCGGCGTGAGCCACCCACGCCTCGACCCGGCACGCCACCTCTTCGCCCGTGACCCGGCCGCAGGCCAAGCAGTCACGCAGCCCCCGCAAACGATTGCGGAACCGTCGCACGTTCGCTTCCGGCAGACGACGCCACCCGCCGGGCAAAAGAACAAATCCCAAAAACTCTGCGGGTTCTTTGGTTTCCATGATCCGCGTTTTACACGGATGCAGACGCAGGCGACGGCCTTCCAGAAACCCGGCAATCCGGTGCCGCCAGTCATCGAGACGATCGAGGTCGTCGTGAAACAGGGCAAAGTCGTCCACATACCGCAGGTACCCCTTGGCCCGCAGCACCTCCTTGCAGAAATGATCCAGGCCGTCCAGATACACGTTCGCAAAGAACTGGCTGGTCAGGTTGCCGATGGGCAAACCACGCCGCCTGCCATACGGGGTGAACAAATCGTCTCCGGGATAATAGTAGTTGACCGGCTCCTGAGGGTTGGACCCGTCGATGATCCGGTCCGCCAGGGCCAGGGTCCGGTGACAGGTGATACGGCGACGCAGGTCACGTTTCAACAGATCGTGGTCGATGGACGGAAAATACCGCCGGATATCGCACCGCAACACGTACCGGTATTGCTCACGAAACGTCTCGTAGCGAGCCACGGCACGGTGCGTCCCTTTCCCTTTGCGGTTGGCGTAGCTGTCGAAGATAAACCCGCGCTCGAAGATCGGCTCACAGACCGCGCAAAAGGCATGATGTACCACGCGATCGCGAAACGGCGCAGCAGACACGACCCGGTGCTTGGGATCGAAGATCTCAATCGTGGTGTAGCGGCCCGGGCGATACTGGCCGGTCGTGAGTTCCCGCTCCAGGCGCAAGGCCTCGGTCTCCAGGTTCGCGAGAAACGTTGCGGCCCCGGGTTTGCTCCATTTGCCCCTGGCCGCTCGCCGGCCGGCAGCCACCAGCGCAGAAAAATTCGCAATGGCGTCAAACAGGTCATGAGCTTTCCTGACCACGATGCGTCTTTCTCCACGCGCCGATCTTGCGCCCGGTGTCATCCAAAGACCGGGCCGCAAACTCATACCGCCGAGTGTCCAGATAGCGCAAATCCCGGGCCAACCGGAACAAAAAGCGCAATTTCTCAATCCCAAGATTGGCACGGGCGAGAAACACATCCCGTTGCCGGGTATAGGTGGCTTCGATCAGGGCATCCAGGACGTCCAAGGCTGTACCCTGGATACGGTCCCCCAGGAGAAATTTCTGGCTACGGGGGAACCGTCCAACCGCCGGGACCAGCCAGAGGATGAACCGGTAATGCGCTTCCAGCGCGGGACCCGTCTCACGTGCCCGGTCTTGCAACGTCCGGCTCGCGTCCTCTGCTTCGTTGACTTTCTTCCTCGCCTCTTGAGGGAGAGAACCGGAATGAGGAAGGCATCAGCAGCTTTCTCTTCAGTCTTTCTTTATCGATCATCCCCGACACTTGACTCCGGTCTGAACAGAGGGAGAGGGCCGGGGTGAGGGGGCTCCAGCGTCTTTGTCTTTTCGTCTGTGAGAAAAAAGACACTGGATTCCCGAGTGCGCGGGAATGACAGAGACTGTAGGTCGTGTGAGCGTGGCGTCACCCGACAAGCTTCTTGCCCCCTCATGGACTCTTCCTTTGTCGGGTTACGACCTTCGACAAGCTCAGGGCTAACCCGACCTATTCTGACTGTTCTTTTTCTTGTATCCGTTTCACCTGCACCCAATGATGGCCATCAGCCACCGTTTGAGTTCTCAACACGTTGACTTGCTCATCAGGGTAAATGACGCCGACGATATGGGCGTGCTCTCCGAGTCGAACCCGCAGGTAGACCGACCCGATTGCGGTCAGGATATCGCCCTTCTCGGGCAGACGATCCTTCTCGCCATCCCAGTTGAAATATTTCTCGTCCCATTTCAGGCCCGCTCTGGTGCCGACGTACACCCAGCCGTCCGCTTGCCGGGCCGATTCCACAGACGGAATAGTCACAGATGGCAACACGCTCGGAGTTGGATTTGACGGTGGGGTTGGTTGCGATTGTGAATCAGGTAGCGGAGATGGGAGCGTCTGGTCTTCTTTAGACTTCTCCGGTAAAGAGTGAGCGGGTGTCGGAGAATCTCCCTCATGAGTGCTTGTCACCGAAGACTCCGGACCCCTATCCGTGGACCCGGTCGACTCGGCTGCGGAATCTGCGGAGTTTTCCGCCGTGCTCGTATTTCGGGAACCGTCTGACTCATCTCTGGATATGGGGGAAAAGCCATTATTGTAGTCGCTCCATAATCCGAACAAAATTGCGGCCACTACAATTATTCCGATACAAACGGAACCCCACTTATTCTTCCCTGTCATCTCGGCTGAAACCTGCTTCTTCACCTCATTTGGGATTAACGCTTCGATTGTCCGTCCTGTCTGCTCCATCATCTCCTCTGCAACAGTTCTCGCTTCTTGGCGTGCTTCGATTTTCGCCCCATGTTCAATCCGAAACGTCATGAAGATAAATATCCCTGTAATGAGAATGCCAAAGAACGTAATAAGCGTTGTGAAGAATATTATCTGATACTGCTCGTTCAGGGTGCCGCCTGTAAGAAAACCACCAACAACGAGAAGAGGCGGTGTAAGACACAGCACGACCAAGACGATGAAAAAAGTTACCAGCAGCTTGAAGCCGTGCTCGTCAAGGCTGGCATAGAACTTTGATTCTTGCTTGGCCTGTGCAGGCGCAGCCGATTCATTTTTCGGACTTTCGTTCGCCACGTGGTTTTCCTTTCGTTTGACTATGGGGTCACCTTAGACACGGGGGTCAACCAACGTACACAAACTTCACCTCACGCGAACCAGGGGGCACAGCCCCCTGGACCCCCAAAGCCAGGACGTAAGGAGGTAAGGATTCATGGGGTGAGCGCCCGGGCAATACGGAACCCGCTATTGACGTCCCGGACGCCGGGATTGTCCCAGCCGCGGTACGCGGGACGCACGTTCTCCGGATCGCAGAGCCAGCAACCGCCGCGCACCACGCGCCGGGAACAATCCCCCTCCCAACAATCTTCCGCCCACTCCCACACGTTCCCCAGCATGTCGTACAATCCCAACTCATTCGGAGCTTTTTCTCCCACCGCATGTGTCCTCTTCCCGCTATTCTCCCCATGCCACGCTCCGCCACCCGACCCCACCACTGCCCCCCATTCCGCCTCTCGTAACAGTCGATACACCTGGCCTGTTTGACGTGACAACCACTGCACGTAGGCCTGCGCATCATGCCAATTGACACACGTGACCGGATGCCGGTCCGTCTGAGAAAAACCCGGATTGTGCCAACTGAAACCAGATCGCTCCCCCCACCCCTCTTCTTTGTTCCATATCCAACAGGTGTTGCCGGTACTGTGGCCGGTAGCCTGCACAAAGCGGGCAAACTCGCCCTTCGTCACTTCGTATTTGCCGACGGCGAACGGCGATTGGGAACGCTTCGCTGGCACCACCACCATCTCCGGACACTGCTCGCAATCACGGAAGGTCGATCCGGGCGTCAGTTCACCTGTTCTGCCTGCACCCGTGCCGCCCCCCGCCCGTTGCGGGTCCCCGGCCTGTTTCTTCTTGTCACAGGCCAGATCATAGCCCTGCGCCCGGTCCAGGGCCTGCCGGATGGTGGGATCGGCCTGGGCATTGTATAACTGGTAGGGGGTGAACCCCTCGGCGTCCTGCACACACGGCTCCGCCCCGCCATTCAGCAAGGCCTGCACCACAGCGGGCAGACCGGAGCCGAGCCTGACCGCCAAATGCAACGGCGTGTCCCCGCCCGGCGTCTTGTGGTCCGGATTCGCCCCGGCCTTGAGCAACAGCGTCACGATTCTCCCATCGTTGGTGCCATCCTTGGCGAACCGCTGCAACACCGTCAGCCCCGCGCCATCCACCCGGTCCGGCTGCGCCCCGAGATCCAGGAGTGCCTTGATAACCGAGGCCTCATACGACCGGGTCACGGCCACGTGCAGCGGGGTCGACCCGTGGTGGTTGGTCCGGTGCAGGTCCGCCCCGTGTTGCCCCAACAGCCGGATGGCCGCGGGATGGTCCGAGGTTAAGAGCGCAGCCCCGCCCGTGCTGGCCCAGTGCAGGGGCGTATTCCCCTCTCCGTCTGGCAAGTTCGGGTTCCCGCCCGCTTGCAGCATGGAGGCTAGGTTCTTGACGGCCCCACGCTCGGCTGCCACGTGGATGGCCGCCCGTTGCAGCAGGACATCCACCGGCACGTTCGGGCTGACCCCTTTCGCCAACAGGGTCCGGACGTCGTCGTGCCATCGGTCGTCCTCCGCCGCATTGAACAGGCGCTGCTCATCCGCGGACACCGCCCCAGCTTGGCCGGCGGCCAGCAGGACGACTCCCAGGATCAGGAACCCGGCGAAAGGGAACCGGATGACGGCGATAGACTTTCTCAGACTCTTCATGATGCTTACTCCTTTCGGTATGACGGCATGGGGTGGTGAGTTGCCGGTTCTTTCCGTGTGCCTTCTCTCACATCCGCTTCACCTGCACCCAATGATGGCAATCCGCCACCGTTTGGGTTCTCAGCACCTGCACCTGTTCACCAAGAGCAATGGCCCCGACGATGGGAGCCTGACACCCCAATGGCATCCGCAGGTGGACCGACCCGGTTGCGGTCAGGATATCGCCCTCCCCGGGCAGGCGAGCCTTCTCGCCGTCCCAGTCGAAATATTTTTCGTCCCATTCCGGGCCCGACCTGGTGCCGACGTACACCCAGCCGTCCGCTTCCAGGGCTGATGCCGCAGAGTGACTTGGTTTGGACTCAGCTTGCGCCGGGGGGACCGTTAATGAGGCTTTGGATGCGCAGTTGGACCGATCCGTTTTCTGCCAGCAACCGGTCTTTTCAGGCGGGCAGTTGAGATCGTCTAGCTTCCGGGAGAGCTCCTGTACGGTCAGGGAAAGTTTTTCTATCTTCTGAGAGGTCCCTTGGACGGTCTGGGACGTTTTGTTTACCTTCTGGAAGAGATCTTCGATCTTCTGGGAATCCCAGGATTTCTCATTTACGATCTGGACGATATGATAGGTCTCGTATGCCGTACCACTAAGGCCAGTACCTACAAAAAAAAGAGCAGCTTCAAACAAAACTTTATGCCAGAAGCTTACTGGAAGATGCTTCCACGCAAGAACGGCGACGGTTATCATCCCGATCAACATCAAAACCGTATCGACAAGAAACAGGGTTTGTATTCCATCACTGGATAAAAATTGATCGATAGAATTTAAAAGTCCAGCACGATGATCAGACGGCGACATGGTTGGTCCTCCTTTGGTCAGACGCCACGGCAGACGTTCGTTGAACGTCGATTCGGATTTGAAGTGCCAGATTTTTTCTTAACCGGAATGCGCGGCCGGAGACGCTTATAAGAGAGAGAGAGAGAGAGAGAGAGAGAGAGAGAGAGAGAGAGAGAGAGAGAGAGAGA
>WTGX01000008.1 GCA_011523385.1 Nitrospira sp.
CAGGGGGGTGGTGCGGGGGAGGGAAAGAACGCAGTCGTCCCCGGTCAGGGGGACCTTGCCGTTGAGAAAAATTACCGTGTGAGCGGAAGGCTCAAGAGGGGCGAGGAGTCCGGCAGCAGCCGGGTGATCCTGCTTGAGGCGGACGCGGATTCGAGGAATTCGGCAACCGTGATCGTTCCGTTCTTGTTTCCGTCCGCATTGCCTGACAGGCCGGCCAGCACGTTGGCCGGGTTATCCTTTTCTTGTCCGGGCCGTCTGCGTAGTTGAATGACGGGGGTCGCGTCCTGCTTGGACAGGCCGCTGTCCCAACGCACCGCAGAGGATGTATCGGCAGATGTCCCTTCTCCGGCCTGCTTGACAATCGGTGCATCGAGGATCAGCAGGGTCAGCCGGTTTTCCAGCTTTCCCAAGAGGCGCTGGAGCGTTCGAAGAGAGATCAACTGTTTGCTCGATGCGTCGGGCGTCCCTTCATAGGGGACCAAATAGACCTCGCCGTTTCCCTGGTCTTGAACGGCCTGACCGGAAAAATATACGACCAGCACGGATTCCTTCCCGATTCTCTGACGGACCCACCTGAGCAGTGTTGTGGTGATGTCTCCTTTTTCGGCATTGTTCCCTTGGAGGACGCGGATGTTCTGATTAGGGAACAATCCGGTGCCGTGCAAGGTTTCCCGCACGGTCATCAGGAGACCTTCGGGTGTACGATAAGCCTCAGGCCAAGCGTCCTGATAGGTGTCCATGCCGACGAGCATGGCCACGTACGCATTCTCGTCGCGAGGCTTTTCCTGCATCTTGGACCGGCTGGATTGCGCGCCTGACCCACCGGTGCCGGGCTGGAGAGGCGCGACAATGCGGTGCGACCCGATGGGGGTGCCATCCTCGAGTTGGAGCGCGATCACCAACTCCGCTTTTTGTGCGGTCACGCTGACCGGCATGCGGCCGCGAATTTCCGTCGTTCTGGTTTCTCCGGGCTGGAACGTGCCCAGGGAGATGGGAAGTGGTGTCATCTGTGCAAAGGCTTCGACCAGAGTCGTGTTCCCCCTCACGTTGGCATTGGCTGTGTTGATGGCGGTGCTCCCGAGATTGGTGGCCTCGATCATCAGCACAATTGTTTCCCCGCCTTCGAGAATCAGATTGTCGTTCCCGTCCTTCAGCATCGTGCGAAAGGTAAAGAACGGCCGGTTGCTCGGTGCAGAAGAAGACGGTGCCGAAAATCGAGGGGCGGCTTGGGGTGTGAATTGAGGCGCGGCCTGGGGGAACGCCGGTTGGCGCCTTGGGGCCGTGAGGGGTTGCGTGCCTCCATTGTTGAGCACCTGCGGAACCACTGCCACGAGTTGTTCGGCCAGTTCCGCCGCCACGCCGTTGATTTTGGCGTCATATTGTCCGGTGGTACAGGTGACGGATTGGCCGGTAATGGCCGGTGCCCAGACCCTGACCTGGCCGTCGACACTCAGGGGAAGTTGCCCCAATTGAGCGCCGTCTTTATCAATGAACACCGCTTGCAGCTTGAAGTTGAGGTTGGCCAGATAATTGTCTTCCTCGGCCATACGGTCGACTTCCTGGAACGCTTGATTGACCATGCTGATCTGGATAATGAGATCGCTCGGTTTGGTGGCTTGGACAGCTTCTCCGGTTCCCGCATAGGCCGTGACCGACTGAAAGGTTTCCTGTCCCAGGATGAGAAAGTTCTGGACAATGCTCTCGCCGGTTTGCAGGGTATACGGAAGGTCGCATGCCTGAATTTCGAGCGTGGCTTCCGTGACGCTGGGGTCAAAGGCATACGCCACCGAAATGGGAATGGCCGGCTCCTTCGGTTTTTCTTCTTCGCCAAATCCAAAGCTGGGCAGGCTGATGTCCGGCATACTCACGTCCGGGAGATAAGAGCAGGCTGAAAACGGGAGGATCGAAACGATAAGCAGGAGTCTCGGAAGGGCACACGTTTTGAGACGCATGGCATGTAACCTACCCGATGCCTTCAGAGGATTGCAACTTTACGTTCCGCTTCGCTCGCACGTTTTACAGCGCTGGAATATAATAGAGAAGAGGGCTTGATCTGTATGGGACTGGAGAATTCGTTGTGAACCCGCGCGGAAACAGTATTCTTGACGAGGACGATGACCGGAGGCCGGGTCCGGGTCTTCTCCCCGCCATCCTTGGAGTCCTGTGCCTCGTCCTCGGAGGTTGCGGCGAATGGCCGCAGGCCCGTCTCGATGCGTTTCTCGGCCAGCAGCCGGAGAACGGGCGCTTTGGAGTCGCTGAATGGCCGAAGGGTCCGGTACACGCGGGTCTCCGGGTGATCAACGACACCGGCGCTCCGGGTTCGGCCCCCAAACTTTCCGAAACCGCGTTCGCCGACCTGACCGGGCACGTGCGGCAGCAATTGCTGCATGCCGTGCCCATCAAGGTACGCGTTGTCCACTCATCGGATTCTGGCGCCTCGCCCCCGTCTTTCGCTGCCATTCTTCACTGGGGGCACGACCAACGTGTCGATTACCTTGTGCTGGCCATTCTCTCGAGTACCGAAATCGAAGTGCCGGAAAGATTTCCCTGGCGGGGATCTACGCTGGGGGCCATCGCGCGGGGGTTGCTGTTCGGGTATCGTGCGGAAAACCTGGCCCTGGCCGAATTGGCGTTGGTCGACGTGCGTACCGGCCGCGTGTTGGCGCGAGTCGAGGGGAATGCCTGGGCTTCCCTGGACCGGCTGGACCCGCCCATCGAGTCCAACGAGTACCCGGTGGTTCGACGGAACCTTGAGGACCCGCCCATTTACCCCGAGAAAGAAGCAGATGCCCACGACGTCATGCGAGCGGTTGCCGCCGGCGATGCCATCGATCAGGCGGTGCTGCACTTGAAAGAGGCTTGGGGCGGGTCCTGAACAGTCGCAGGGTCTAGCGATAATTGACGAATTGCAGGTCGATGCCGAAGTCCTGCTGTTTCAGAAAATTGATGACGGTTTGCAGTTCGTCTTTGCTTTTGCTCTGCACGCGTACCTGATCGCCTTGAATCTGCGCCTGCGCCTTGAACTTGTTCTCTTTCAGACTCTTCGCGATGGCCTTGGCTTTGTCTTCGACGATCCCGCTCTGCACCGTGACGTGTTGCCGCACGGTCCCCCCCAGGGCCTGCTCCACCTTGCCGTAGTTCAGGGCTTTCAACGACACGCTGCGTTTCACGCACTTTCCCTTGAGGATGTCGATCACCGCCCTGAGTTTGTAATCGTCGTCCGCCACGATCTCCAGGTCGTGCTCTTTTTCCTTGAGCGTGACTTTGGATTGCGACCCTTTGAAATCGAAGCGTTGCCCGATTTCTTTCATGGTTTGATCAACCGCGTTTTTGACTTCCTGCATGTCCACCGTGGACGTCACGTCAAACGAGAACGTCTCCGCCATGAAGTTGTCTCCTGTTTACGTGTTTCCATAGATGTCGGATGATACGGCTTATCATTGTTTCTTCCATAGCGTTACCTTGAAATGATCTTCAGTCACTTCAAAATCCGGTTCTCTCGCATTGTGTTGTTGCATGAGTGGAATAACCTTTCGGCGAATGCCTATACCCTGGTCTTCAACGTAGCCGTAGTCTCTAAAAATCCTGACGGATGACGGATTGCGTTGTAGTTGCGCCCCGCTTTTGATTCTTTCGGTTGTCATGCCATTCGGCAGAGACCCCGGGCTGGATATTTCCATGCGGTTATTGTAGACGACAACGCGCACGTAGTTCTGCTTTGTCCAATCTCGATGGATAAACGCATTAATCAAAAGCTCCCGTATGGCCTCAAACGGATAGTCCCAAACCCGTCTTCGACTCATTCCGTGTAGTGTCTCGTTACTGATATATGGTTGAATGAGCGTGCTTACTCTTTCATGCAGCGCCGGCTCAAGAGGATCATGAGGACCGCCGCTCCCCCGGCGTTCGAGCAAAGGAGCGTCCAATACCTTGTCAAAAACCGTGTTGTAATCCTTGTCATTCCCGTCATAAACGGAAAGCCTTACGCCGGCTTGCGGCAATCGCAACTGGGGTTTTTTCGCAAACAACGCATAAGCGAAATAGCTGCAAGAAAGGGGTGTGGCGTCGCCGACCAGGAAACTGTGGTTGATCATCATCTCCTGCACGTCTTCATCCGGCGACTGAATCAGAATATCCCGAAAATATTCCTGGTAACGATGTTGATCCAAATCTGAAACTGAAGATCCGTGTACGGGAAATTTTTCCGCTGATAGCAGGCCGCCCGAATCGAACAACCGCGCCTGTTGTTCACGGCCCGCCAGTTGGCAAGTATCACCGTATCGCACGTAGATATCTTGACGGTCTTTGTGTTTCAAAATATAGGGTTTAGCGTTGCCTTGAGGAATTTTTACGACTGCCACGCGCTTCCCCTCAATACTTATCTCCTCGTAATCCGGTAATAGAAAAGGGTGGACGTACCTGCCAATGACCGTATCCATCAGCCACTCTTGAAGATTCGTTCGCCGAATGCCGCTAATACTGCCGTCATCCTCGACGCCAACCAAAACGGTGCCGCCGTTCATGTTGGCAAAAGCCACAATTTCTTTGGCAAATGTCTCGGGACGTTCATCATCACGCTTAAACTCAAGCTTTGCACCTTCAGGCTGGTTTGTTAATTCCAGTAAATCACTGATTAACATGGGAAACCGTTTCTATCAGAAACTCCATTCTCTGATTTTTTCTTCATGCACGTATTATATTATGTCTGCAGCCACGAATTTGTCTATCTAGCAACACTTACCCTCCGGGACCCGGATGCCTTCGCCGTCGATAATTTCCGTGGTGGTATAGGGCCGTTTCAAGACCAGGTATCGGTACCATTTCATCGCGCTCTCGGTCAGGACTACGAGGGCCAGGAACGCGACCAGCCCGACCAGCGCCGCGTTCAGCGCCATGGTGACGCTCGCCACCGGGTCCGTAGCGGTTCGCGCACGGTCCAGAAAGATCCACCACAGGTCATGACAGCCCGTCAAGGTGATGATGCCCACGAACACCATGGGGACGGCCGTGACCCACAGGTAGCGAGCCTTGTCCATTTTGATGAACAGGGTCGTGCCGATACACAACGCCATGGTCCCCAACAACTGGTTGGCGGCTCCGAACATGGGCCAGACCGTGGAGATCGTTCCCGTGGCGATGAGCCATCCCCAGGCCCCGACCACGAGCGCGCTCGACAGGACGACCCCGGGCCACCAATTGATCCGGCGAAGCGGCGCATACAGGTGCCCGCCCATTTCCTGAACGAGGTAGCGCGCCACGCGCGTGCCCGCGTCGATGGTCGTCAGGATAAACAAGGCTTCGAACAGCAACGCGAATTGATACCAATAGGCCATGAGCCCCGCCATGCCCGGTAAAGCCGAAAAAATCCAGGCCATGCCCACGGCCAATGACACCGCGCCACCGGGCCGGCCCGAGACGTCCACTTCGACCAGTTGCGAAAGCGTGTGAATGTTTTGAACGGGAAACCCCATGGCTGCCAGCGTCTCTGTCGGCAGGCGCGTGTTGATCGCAAAGTAATCGCCCGGGATAAGGAGGGACGCCGCGATCAACGCCACGACCCCGACGAAGCTCTCCAGCAACATGGCGCCATAGCCCACCATGGCCTGTGATTCGCGGGCGATCATCTTCGGGGTGGTCCCCGATGACACGAGCGAATGGAAGCCCGAAATGGCCCCGCAGGCAATGGTAATGAACAGAAACGGAAAGAGCGGGCCGGGGATGATCGGGCCGCCACCGGCGATGAACCCGGTGACCTTGGGCATGTGCAGGTCGGGCGCCAGAATGATCACGCCGATTGCCAGCAACCCGATGACCCCGAGCTTCATGAACGTCGAGAGGTAATCCCTCGGCACCAACAGCATCCACATCGGCAGGACCGAAGCCAGAAATCCGTATCCCGCCAGGAGCCAGACCAAGGTGGTCCGGTCGTGAGTAAACCAGATCGCCAGGTCCGACTGCGCCACCATTTTCCCCAGGGCCACGGACAGGATAAGCAGGATGATGCCCATCAGGGACATTTCTCCCACGCGCCCGGGTCGAACGTGATGATGATACCATCCCATGAGAAAGGCGATCGGGATGGTCATGGCAATCGTGAACGTGCCCCACGGGTTGTCCACGAGCGCGTTGACCACGGCCAGTCCCAGACCGGCCAGGGCCACGATCACGATGAACAACACGGCTACGGCCGTGGCCGTACCGGTGATCCACCCGATCTCCGCGCGCGCGATTTCCGGCAGGGAGCGGCCGTTGCGACGCAGGGACCCGACCAGGATGACGAAATCCTGGACCGCGCCCGCGACCACGGCCCCGATCACGATCCAGAGAAATCCCGGCAGGAACCCGAACTGGGCCGCCAACACCGGACCCAACAGCGGCCCGGCGCCGGCAATGGCTGCGAAATGGTGTCCGAAGAGCACGTATTTGTTGGCGGGATAGTAATTGGTGCCGTCTTCCAGTCTACAGGCCGGGGTGCCGCGTTCATCATCCAGTTGCATGACGCGCCGGCCTAAAAATCCTCCGTAAAACCGATAGGCGAGCACGTAAAAGCACCCGGCAGCCGTTACCAACCAGAGCCCGTTGACCTTCTCGTCGGGATTCAGCAAGCCGGTGACAAAGCCGAAAGACACGGCGCACAGGAGGGAGACGAGAATCCACGCGGTCGTCTTCAGGGTCTTCATGATGCTTCAGAACGTCGAGTGAACGATGCGTCTGCGCCGGGTGTGGCGAAACGACGCTTCGCTCTCGTTGTCCCGGCGGTAAGCCCGTCGCTCATGCCGGCTGTGAAAACGGGGGTTTATCGAACTTTTGTCGAATGGCGTTCATGGCGTTGAAAACCATGGGTTTTGTGAGCAGTCGATGTTCAATCGCGCGTTTGCCGGGAAAATCGAGTAAGGATACTCCAATGACCATGGTGAGTAAACCTTGGCCCGGGAGGACCAGCATGGCAATCCCCGCCAGGAGAAACACCAGGCCAATCGAGTTCTTGATGATCAACCCCGCGTAGCGCAGAACCGGATGGTATCCTTCCAGCCACACGTGTTCTTCATCGTGCAAAAAGTAATCCACGGGCAGGCGGATGATGATGACGGGAATGAGCAGGATGGTCCCGAAAAACATCACGACCGAGACGATGGTGATGGCAATCAGGGCCTCAGGGGGAACCAGGGCGGTCAGTTCGTCATAGACTGTCAACATGGTGTTCATCGGGCGAGTTCTGTGCGTCGCAAGGGGAAATAGCACGTTCTAAGCGATTCGACAAGCATCGCAGAACGTTCGGAAGCGGATTCGTCGCCGGAAGTCCGTTGAAGGGGCATTGTCGAACAGGATAGGATGCTGTTCCATTTGCCGAGGAGCGGAGGCTCAGCGGATGCCGGCTTACTGGTTACTCAAATCGGAACCTTCGACGTTTTCCATTGAGGATCTGGCGCGTTCGCCCAAACGGACGACGTGCTGGGAAGGCGTGAGAAATTATCAGGCCCGCAATTTTCTGCGATCCATGTCCGTCGGCGACCTGGCGTTTTTTTATCACAGCAATGCCGATCCTCCGGCGATCGTGGGTATTGTCGAGGTCGTCAAGGCCGCATATCCCGATTATTACGCATGGCAACCCGGGAGCCGGTATTTCGACGACAAAAGTTCGGAACAGAATCCACGATGGGTAATGGTCGACGTCCGGTTGCACAAGGTGCTGCGCACGCCGCGTTCCCTGGAAAGCCTCAGGGGAGTGAAAGGTCTGGAAAAAATGGAATTGCTTCGCAGGGGCTCCCGTCTCTCGGTTCAACCCGTCCGCGAAAGCGAATGGGAGATCATTGTGCGGTTGTCGGGCGCAACAGTGTGAACCATCTATTTGTGAGGGGTTCCGGGACTTTGTTACACTGAATACATAATCGGTTGAGAGGAAAAACGCCATCGAACTGATGAAAACAATGAAACTGGCCGGCGTCGTTGCGACCTTGACGTGTGGTACGTGGAGCCCCGTCTCCGGCTTTGGCGCAGCCGTGCCCGCTGCGGTATTGGGTCAGGAAGACGTCGCCGTGACCGTTCACATCGAGAATCGCCGGTTTATTCCTCACGTGGTGAACCTGCGCGTCGGGCAACGCGTCCGCCTGACCTTCAGGAATGAAGACGTTGAACTGCATGCGTTTGTTCCCGCGGGTCTTCTGGTTCGGACAAACGTCCAAGTCAGTGGCGATGGGGCGCCGCAGTTCGGCAAGGAAGGGTTTCGCCGCGTGTTGATTCCTTCAGGCGGCCAGGTCGAATTGGTGTTCACGTCGAAGGAAGCCGGCTCATTCCCGTTTTTCTGCGATTTGCCGGGACATATCATGAACGGGACGATCGTGGTTGACGGTTAGATGGATAAATTGGATATGCTGGAGTGAGGTGTCTATTTTTGTGTCCAACTATGATTTTGAGGAGGAGAAGTGCTCATGATGTATAAGATGGTTGATGGTGGTCACCGGACCTCCACGTATAGACGAAACCAATCGCAAGTATCGAAACGACGCGGTCTTGGCCTTGGGGTCCTTATTTTGGGGCTGGCGGGCTTCGGCGCGGCCGATTTTTCTGGCGCTGCGGAGCCCGCTCCGGCTGCGCAGGGCGAGGCGGCCGTACAGGCGGTCCTGACCTACGCCCAGGCGGTGGCCGACCGGGACTCGAATCGGGTGGCGCAAAACGATTTTGTCTGTCTGTTGAAAATGGTGGAAGCCGGGGCCTCGGGGCAGGGGCAGTTTTTGCCTGAATCGGACCCGGTCTATTCCTGGTGTTGGGACCGGCTCGCTCAGGCGCACGCGGAGGTGGTCCAGAGCCGTGACCTGGCGCTGGACGAGTTATGGCCGGGTGTGGGCAAGCTGGTGAATTTCCGGGATTTCAAGCGGTTCGAGATCGCGGAAACCCAAGCGCATCAGCGAGCCCCGTCCTTTTTTGTCATGCCCGAGATCGGCGACATGTCCGGGGCGCCCGGGTTCACCCTGGAGGTGATTGGTACCGGCCCGCTTCCTCATGCGTCCTTTCAGGTTCCGGGCTCCGACCACATGGTGGCCGTGCCCACGACCCTGGTCCGGGTCCGCGTTGCCTATCCGGACCCGATGACGTCACCGGCCGCGAACGGCCCGGGTCAGCAGGATTGGGTCGTGCCGTATAAAAAACCGATCCATCCGGTCAAAGCCGTGACGGTGAAGTGGGTGGTGTTGTCAGGGCTGCAACAGCATGGGTTTCCCGTGGATACCGCAGTCCTCAATATGCCGATGACCTCTTCCATGGGGACGCCGATCCCATTCCTCGTGGACGCGGGTGGGTTTGAGCAGCGGTCCACGGAATATTGGAAGGCGAATGAAGCGCAAGCGGCATTCACCGCCGGGCTGGAGCGGGTGAAAACGTTACCGACGCGCCGGGAACGGATCGCCATGCTCAACAGGATTTTGGTTGTGAACCCCTCACACCTGGAGGGGCTGCAAGCGATTACCGCCGAATTGTATGCCGGCTTGTTGGATTTTGGCGCGCGGACGCATGGCGTTCAATTGGAGAGCGGTCCGCTGTATCAGGCGTTTAACGCCCTCTATTGGACGATCCAGTCGTCAACCGACCGGATGGACATTTCTCTTGAGATGGAAATGGGCGGCAAGACCGAACCGACTCCGGCCGATTATCTGTATCGTTTGATTCCCGCGATGGAAACCTTAGTGGATCTGGAGCCCGGTGATATTGAAACGCGCTTGAAACTGGTGATGGCCTATCGATGGACGAACGACCAGGTGTCGGCGATCATGACTCCCCAGCAGTTGCTCTCGGAATTGCCGGCGGAGCAAGCGGACATGCGGGCCAGGGTGTTGATGGCCATTGCCTGGTCGCGAATCAGCAAGGTCGCGTGGAATCGTTTCTTTGACGACCCGGATATTGTCCAAGGGTACAAAGAAGCCGATGAGGCCTTTACGTTGTCCTCTGATCCCCTGATCAAATTCTCCGCAGCCTATGCCAAGGCATACAGTTTGGTTTTTCGCCCCAAGCGTGACGATGAAGCGATGTTCGCACTTTTGAAGGAAGCTCGACGTTGGTATCAGCAGATTCCGGGAGCCACGCCCCAGTCCTGGACCTTTCTCCTGCAAAACGATACCTTGAAAGGGTTCGTGGACACGGACCCGAAGTTTCACTCGTTGGTGACGGCGAATTCTTAAACGAGCACGTCCGGATCAGCAGCATATTTTGGCAGACAGTATGGGAACCTCTGGTTGTTTTCCCGCTTTGTAGAGAAGGTTCCTTTATTCATTCAACCGCAAGGAGGTGGCTAATGTCGTATTCGATTCGCCCGGTGAGTTCCATTGCGCTTGTCAGTTGTCTGTTTATTGTATTGATGATCACTCCGGCCATGAGCGATGGGGGGCCGGCCGATGGCTTCGGTCTGCACGTCCAGGCCCCGCACATGATGGCTGACGGACAGGTCGGCGGTCCTTTCCATCACTATTGCAAAAGCATCTCCGATCAAATCATCCAATGCCTGCTCTTTCCCTCCACCGACGCCAAGGCACCGTTGATAGGGGTGGAATACTTCGTGGCCAAGGATCTGGCCCGCAAGGAAGTGCCGCTGATCACGTGGAACAGGAACTTCCACGACCATGAGGTGGAAATAGCCACCGGTCGGGTGCTCATTCTGGACATCGAGGATAAAAAGAAAGTCGCGGAAATCGCCGCCGTCGCCGCGCAAACGGACGGCGTCATTTATCACCTCTGGCAACCGGGCCAGAAAGTGCCTGATGGTACGGTGACGATTCCGAATTCCGTCGGTCACCAATTCCGAACCGAGTAATGCATTGTGCCGGTGCGGGAGCGTCTGACTGCCCGCACCGGCTCTTTCCCACCGTCGTTTCTTCACGAGAAGGAGAAGTCTGGTGTCGTTGATAAGCAAACGAGGGGTGAGTTACGTCTTCGCCATGTTCCTGTTGGGAGGTTCGGTGGCCTGGGGTGCCGACCCTGCGGTGCTCAAGCCTCGTGTGCCGCCTGACCGGATCGAAGAAGCCAGAACGTGGCAGAATCCGTTTCTCGAAACTCCCGAACGTCTTGAACGCGGCAAAGCGATCTTTCATGGCAAGGGGTTTTGTGTGACGTGTCATGGGCGGGACGGCAAGGGGTTGGGAAACATTCCGGGGCTGCGAGGAAAGCTCCCGAGAGATTTCACGGATAAGGCGTGGCAGGCCGCGCGGACCGATGGCGAACTGTTCTGGATTTTGAAAAACGGCAGTCCGGGCACGGATATGGCCTCGTTCATTCCGCTCGTGTTGACGGAAGAAGAAGCCTGGGACGTTCTCCTGTACGTGCGTGCCTTTGGCGGAACGTGATGAGTTGTTGTATTATGAAGGAACATGAATTTCTCTCCGCACGTGGTTAGCGGCATGAAGACGACGCGCTACTTCGAGGAGCAGGTACGACGCAATCTGAGGAGTCACGTCGTTTCGGTCCGTCTGAATTGGACGATTTCCTGAACCGGCTCTCTAACTCACAAAATTCGGATGCTCAGTAGAGCATAATCATGAACCCATAACAGAGGAGCATCAAACATGAACGACAAGAAGCTCAAATCCATTAGTGTGGCTGCAGTCATGAGGAAGTACTGGAAATCGATGTCTCTCGTCATTGGAATCCTTGGCGTCTGTGGCTCGATCCTGATGGCCGTACCATCCGTTGCTCGTGCTGACGCCTCGCAGCATGACGTCAACGAAGCCTTTGCGCCGGTGTTGAAGTTGGAAGGAAAAGCCCGTAAGGAGATTAATGCGATTGCGAATATGATTGCTCCCGGGTCGAAGATGGTGCCCATTGATGCCACCAAGGCCAGTGGCGAAATGTGCATGCTGGAGACGGTGACCAAACACAATATGGTCCATTTTTCGCAAACACCCGAACAAACACATGAGGACGTCGTGTATTTCATCAATCCCGCCCAGTTTATCGAAAGCGGCATGGACATCACGAAACTTCCTCGTCACCCCAGTGAATTGGGAAAGATGGAGCCACTCCAATGGTATTACTATGATGGGACCTATGTGGAACCTCATCAGGGCAGCCAACTGAACAAGGCATTCGTCATTATGAGCGTGGACGTGAAATAGCCCAGGCGGATCAATATGAGACAAACTCCTGTCATAGAGTCGCTCGCCGAAGCGTAACTCTCATCTCGTCGCTCTTCACGAAACCTCTGCGTCGCGCTCCATCCCTTCTTTACCGATACCTCTTGCACGCTGACTGGTGTGCGAGCAGCCCGGAGGGGTTGACAAACGGGGGAAATTAGGAGTGTATTAGACTGATCAATTCAATTCTGAGTGTGTTCTGCGGAAACCGGGAGTCTCCTGGAATTTCATACGGCATGGTCAATCAAGAGGTGAAAGTATCGATGAGGGCGCCCCGCTGTCCCCGTGGCCGGAGACGAGATGGGGTGCAGCCGCCGGGGATCGTCGGGCTGAGTGTTCTTCTGGCCTTTATGGCGGCAAGTTGTACGGCCGGTCCAGTGCAATCAACAAGTCCGCTGAAACGTGAATTCCCCAAACCGGAAGCTTTCCAGCCTCCCGTGCCTTCTGCGGAGGTCTCTCCCGGGGAACGTTCTGATCCAAATCCGGTTCCGTTTTCTCTCGAAGACCGGATGGCGCTTGGAACTTCTTCAGGACGACCTCTCAAAGACGGCGAACCTGTCCGGGTGTTCAGTTTTCGGGCACGGGAAATGTCGCTGGTCGATGCTCTGCGGCTGTTCTCACGCGCCAATACGCTCAATATCGTCGTGGAGCCGGGAGTCGAAGGCGTGGTGACGGTCGACTTTCAGGGTCTTGCGCTCGAAAAAGCCATGTCCGCGCTGCTGGATACGCAGGGGTACTATTGGGAAAAAGATGGAGAACTGATCGTCGTCCGCCGGTTGAAAACGCGTATGTTCACGCTGGATTACATTCGCCTGGAACGTTCCGGTGAGGGACGCAATAAAGCGCAAGTCACGTCCGGGTCCGGGAGAAGCGGTGGGCAGGACGCGGGCGAAGTCATCCTGAGCCAACAGGACCAGATCAAGTTCTGGGAAGAGATCGAGACACAGATCGGCACCCTCCTCTCAGCCGAAGGACGTTTCGTGGTGAACCGGTTGTCCGGCACCATTCAAGTGACGGATCTGCACAGACGGGTTCAAGAGGTGGCGACGTTTCTGGTCAACGTCCGCAACTCTCTCTATCGCCAAGTCGAGATCCAGGCCAGAATTTATGAAATCGCGCTCCGGGACGATTACAGCCTGGGAGTGGATTGGAGCCGGATCGATCTCAGCACGCCCAAGGGCAGTTTCAAGCTGGCCAACGTCATCACGGCGCCGGCCGGCGGCTTTGTCGCGCGCGCGGCGACTGCGACTTTCAGTTTCAACGACGGTGATTTTGAAGGCGTCATCCAAGCCTTACAGGAGCAGGGCGACGTGCAGGTGGTGTCCCAACCCCGGATTCTGACGCTGAACAACCAGCCGGCGCTGATCAAGGTCGGGACGGATCAATCATTTTTTACTTCAACGACGACGCAAGGGACGGCAGGGGCCGGGAACATTGTGACGGAACAGGTGCGAACCGTGACCTCGGGGCTCGTTCTCTCGGTGACCCCGCAGATTTCCCGGGACGGCTGGATCATGATGGACGTGTCGCCCATTATCACCCGGTTGACCGATACCGTCGAATCGCAGAATGGATCCACCGCGCCTGTTTTGGAGGTGAAACAGTCCGGAGGGCTGGTCCGTGTCCGTGATGGCCAGTTGGTGATTATCGGCGGGTTAATCCAGGAACAACTGACTACCAGCGAACGAAAGGTCCCCTTGCTGGGAGATATTCCCGTGCTTGGGACGTTCTTCAGCGGCACCTATCAGGCCGGGCGAAACACCGAACTTGTCATCTTCCTCATGCCTCGTATTCTGCGGGTGACGTGATGGATACACTCGATCTGAACGTGTGCTACGAACAACTGGGCTTCACCGAAGCCCCGTTTCGGATGACGCCGGACACCGATTATTTTTTCCGCTCGTCGCAACACCTGCAAGCCTTGGCACATTTGCGATTCGGGCTCGCCGGTGGTGAGTTGACGATGCTGACCGGTGAAGTCGGGGTCGGGAAAACGCTGGTATGCCGGTATCTGTTGCGGCATCCTCCGAAAGGTATACGCTTTGCGTATCTCTTAAATCCCGATCAATCGTACGTGGATCTACTGAGTTCTATTTATCGGGACCTCACGGGGCAGATCCCCGAAGATCACAGCATCGGCGCTTTGCAACGCAGGTTGTCCCACGTGTTGCTGAAATTGGCCGGGCAAGGTGAACGGGTGGCCGTGCTGGTTGACGAAGCGCACCGGTTAGGCCGGAAAGCGTTGGAAGGTCTCAGGCTGTTGTCGAACCTGGACACCGAAAAAGAAAAACTCATGTGTTTGTTGTTTGTGGGCCAACCCGAACTTGAGCGGACGTTATCCCATCGCGTGCTCCGCCCCCTGTCACAACGCATCAGCATTCGATTCCGGTTAAAACCGTTCGATTGTCGGGAAACCATGGAATATATACGGCATCGCCTGCGGGTTGCAGGCCCGCGGACCCGGTTCCAGTTTCCTCCCGCAGTCATGATGCTCACGCACTACCTGAGCGGAGGCGTGCCTCGCCGGATCAACCAGCTTTGTCATCGTTCCCTGCTTGCGGCCTATGCCAGTCGCCGGTTCCAAGTCAGTCTCCGCATGGTCCTGCGTGCCAGACGGGAAATCATCGGTCTGACCTGATGTGTAAGGACTATTTGTTCCTCCCCTTTGCCTGTCCTGAGCGGAGTCGAAGGGTAAAGGGAGGGAAGAGTGGGGTAGAGCACCAAATATTTGTAGCAGCGACATCCCTGCTCGGAAGCAGCGACGGACAATGAGTATTATCGTGGATACGCTGACCCGGTTGCAGGCTGAACGTCCGCGGCGCCCGGACGAACCCCGGTCTTCGGTGCCCCCGGATAGCGAGAAAGCGGACAATTTTCAAGACCTGGATTTTTTCGCTCCCCTTATCCCATCCCGGGCGCTTGGGAATCGTCTGCCGGCTCTTGTGGTTGTGCTGGGGTGTCTTGGGATTGCGGTCTACCTATGGGGCCTGCCCTTTCTTGCGGCTCCTGATAAGGTGATGCCGAAGCAGGAAAAGGTGAAGGCAGTTCAATCCGCAAAGCCCGTTCCATCCGGGATCGTGGAGTCGATACCTGAACAACGGGAAGACCTTCCCGTTGCAACCACGACAGACAAGCGTGAGGATTCCGATTCAACGGGGCCGGCTTCAGTGCCCGACCCGCCGGCCTCGCCTGATGTCGGGAATGCACGCGCCCGCAAGCCTGGTCCCCCTCCCGGCATTCAGTTCACGGCAAAACCGCCACCAACGCGCCATTCCCATTCCGCTTCATCCAGTCAACGAAAAAACCGGGGTTCCTCACGGCTTCGGAATGCCACTCCCTTTGAAATCAGACTCGCCCGCGCACAATCTTTTATCAAGCAACGGCAATACGCGCAGGCTATCAACATTCTGGAACCTTTATTTGCGAAGCCTCCTGAACGCTGGGAACCCTGGTTTTGGCTGGGCACGGCGCAGTTGGGGTTGGGTCAATTGGAGAAGGCCCGGTCGTCGTTGGTGGACGGGCTTGCGCGGGATGCCGCGGTGCCGCAACTGTGGGTGCAACGTGCCTTGGTGAGTCAACAGCAGGGCCGGTTCGGGGAAGCATTGGATGCCCTCAGGCAAGCGGAGTTATTGGCTCCAAAGCTTCCCGAGGTCCATCTGAACTTGGCGTATGCTCTCGAAGTGGAGGGAAACAGGCTTGTTGCCGTGAAGCATTACCGGACGTTTCTGACCCTGACCGAAGGCAAAAAAGCCTACCACGCAACCCGCAAAAAAGTGCTGGACCGCATCGGTCGCTTGAGCAAAGCCTGAGCCGCTTGTCCCACTATTATCCTGCACGTCGTACCGCTGGTTTGGGTGGCCGCACTTAACCTTCCTGAAACTTGCTTCGGATTCTCTGCAACAGTCGAGCCAATATTCCCTTGGGCTCGGGGTCGGGGTGTTCTTCCCAGAGTTCCTGGTTACCCAAATAGGCTTCTCCTCGAAATTGGAGCCGGCTGCGAAGTTGGGTGTATCCCTGGTCCTGTAAGTGGTTGACCAGCAGCGTGATGGCAGTTTGTTCGGTGGCTTGCGGTTCGGTTTCCACAAGGAAGCGTTCATACCGGAAGACGGCCTGAACCGTTTCGTTCGAGACCTTCATTTCGACCTGTCGATTAAACCCCCGACCCAAGTCATCGAGCCCGGCAATTTGATAGGTGTTGGTCGGGGAGTCCATGGCATCGACTGGGGTGGGTGAACCGTTGAGTCGTTTGCCGGACCAGGCTATTCCAGGTCGTCGGCAATCTTTTTCAGGCGCCGGTCCAGCGCAAACCGGGTGAGCCCCAATTTTTGAGCGGCTAAACTTTTATTCTGTCCGCAGAGTTTCATCACTTCTTCGATAATCGCGAATTCAGTTTCCGCCAACGTTTGCCGTCCCAGGACCATCTCCATCCGGAGAACCGATTCGTCGGTTTGGGTGGTGGATGAAACAATTTTCTTGGGTTCTTCACGGAGTTCCCCGGACAAGTCCCCGGGTGTTAACGTTTTGCCGCGACAGAAGATCACGGCTCGTTCGATGATGTTTTCCAGTTCGCGAATGTTCCCGGGGTACGTGTAGCGCTCAAGCAAGGCTCGGGCCTCAGGGTCGATCTCGCCGATGTCTTTATTGAGATTCCGGCTATGATGAAACAGGCAGCGAAGGCTCAGGGAAAAAATGTCTTCAACGCGTTGTCTCAGGGGTGGGAGTGCCAACGACACGACGTTGAGCCGAAAAAACAGATCTTCCCGAAACGTCCCTTGATTCACTTCCTTTTTCAAATCCCGATTCGTCGCGGCAATCAGCCTGAAATCCACGGCAATGTCTTCCCGGCCACCCAGCCGTTTGAAGGAGCGTTCTTGAAGGACGCGAAGCAGCTTGGCTTGCATGGAAGGGTTCAAATCACCGATTTCATCCAGGAACAGCGTTCCGCCTTCGGCCTGCTCACAGAGTCCCGGTTTCCGCTGGGCGGCGCCGGTAAACGCCCCGCGTTCGTATCCGAACAGTTCGCTTTCAAACAATTCCTGGGGAATGGCCGTGCAATTGACGCCGACAAAAGGCGCGTCCCGTCGCGGGCCATTGTGATGCAGGACGCGGGCGATGAATTCCTTGCCCGTTCCGGTTTCACCCTGGAGCAGCACGGTGGTTTTGGCGTTCTGGCTCAATTCCTGGACTTGGGCCATCAACTCTCGCATGGCGGGGCTGTCGGCAATAAGTTCTTTGAGTGCGTATCGACCGGCGCTGCTTTGATTTTCGAAACTGACCCGGCGACGGAGGGTCAGATAATCGATCGCTCGTTCGACAACCGGACCGACACCGGACAGATCGACGCTTTTGATCAAAAAGTCATACGCTCCCAATCGCATGGCTTCGACGGCGTCTTCAATGGTCCCGTAGGCCGTCAAAAGGATAACGAGCGTGTCGGGGGCTTTGGGCCGGATATGCTTGAGGGTCTCGAGGCCGGTCATGCCCGACATTTTCAGGTCGAGCAGGATGATGTCGGGAATATCGTGGTCCAACCCTTTAAGAAGAGCTTCTCCGGAGTCGAAGCTTCGCACGTCGTGCCGGCCGCGGGTCAACCGGCGGGTGATCGACGAGCGAACGACTTCATCGTCATCCGTGACGAAAATTGACGCGCGCATGTCAAGCCAGCATTGCGGGTTGATGTTGAAGGGTTAACGGCAGCCAGACGGAGATGACGGTGCCGGCTCCCACTTGACTGTCGGCCCGGATGTGCCCCCCATGCGTTTCAATGATGTTCCGGCAGATAGCCAGGCCCAGCCCGGTGCCCCGTCGTTTCCCCATCGTGAAAAAGGGATCGAAAATTTTGGGTAGATCCTCGGGACTGATGCCTTTGCCGTTGTCCTGAATGGTGGTGAGCAGTCCCCTGTGTCCGTCCCGTAATTCCTCTTGCGCTTCCACCCGGATTTCCCCGTCTTCTCCCAACGCCTCAACGGAATTTTGAATCGCGTTGAGAACCACTTGCTTGACTTGGTCACGATCGGCTTCGAGCGCAGGAAGGTCAGGGGGAAAGGATACGGTCAGATTGAAGAGTTTCCATCCGGCGGAATGACGCACGAGGTCCAGGGTTTCCTCGACCAGCGCAGCCATCTCGAACGACCCGGGAACGATGTCACGAGGTCTGGCGTATTCGACAATCTGGGTCACGATCCGGTCCAGCCGCCTGGTTTCCTTGAGGATCGTTTGCAGGTCCTGTCGTTTGTCGTCTTCGGGCGAAAAGTCTTCCATGAGCAACGACGTGGTGGACCCGATGCCCACGAGGGGATTGCGAATTTCGTGCGCGATGCCTGCGGCCACCTGTCCCAAGGTGGCGAGGCGTTCCGTCCGGCTGAGTTTTTCCTTCATTTGTTCAAACGCCGTGATATCGACGTTAAAGCCCTGATACAGAGAACTGCCGCCTTGCCCGTCCTGGATGGGGATGGCTCGGCTCAGGACCTTGCGCGTGGTTCCATCGGGATGCACGAAACGGAAGACGCTTTCAAAGGAAACCTGCTTCGCCGTCGCGTTGGAGAACGCCTCATGCACTTGGGCACGGTCACCGGGGTGAATGGCGTCCCAGACACGTTCCGGGTCCAAGGGCTCGCCGGGGTCGTGTCCGGCCAATTTCCAATTCTCGCGGTTGCAAAAAATAATGCGGCCGTCCCTGGCAGTGAAAATACCGAACGGGGCGTGGTCCACAATACCGCGATATTTGGATTCCGAACTCGACAGGTCGATGTTCAGGTTGCGCAACGCGGCTTCCGATGTCTGGATTTGGCTGATGAATTCCCGTATCTGCTGACCCATTTCGTGCATGACCCTGGTCAGGTCGCCGATTTCATCCCCCCGGTCCAGGACCTGCACGTCAGGAACCGTCCCATCCGGCCGGTTCTCAACGGATTTGGCCAGGGAAACCAGGGGGCCGGCAATCGATTGTGCCAACAAGCGGAGCACGAACACCATGGGGATGAGCGCCAAAGACCCTCCACCGACGATCACAGTCAACAGAAAACCCCGATCATTCGACGTGCGTTCCAGGGTTTGCCGTAAGACTTCATCTTCCCGCTTGTCGAAACGGGCAATTTCCTCTCGAATGTCCAACATCAGTCTCCGTCCGGCTCCGGACTCGATGTACTGCAACGCTTCTTCCTCATGACCCAGCTTGGCCTGTTCAATCAGCCGGTCCTTATCTTCCAGTAACGTTTGAACCAGGGCTTGCGCTTTCAGGATTTCGGCGTGTTGCTCCCGATCATGTTCCACCATGTGGGCGAGGGTCCGTCCAACCTCCAGTACACGTTGTTTGGCGGCAACATAGGGATTCAGAAATTTCGGTTGGAGGGTCAGGACGAACCCGCGGAAACCCGTCTCCAAATCGACGATCAGGCGCAAGTAATCGGCGGCCGTGGTTTGAACGTGGTACACTTGGTTCAGCCGGTCCTCATCACGGGAAAAGGTCTGGACGCTGTTGAAGGTGACAATGCTGAGGACGGCGAGCGTGAGGATCGGAATGACCGAAACCAGAAGGAGCTTTTTTTCAATCGGGAGGTTATTGAAGTGTCGAAAAATTCGCATCGTGAAACTCTGTTCGTATCTTAGGGTTGACTCGTGGGGGTGTCAAACCAGCGGTACAAACAGGACGGCTATCTATGTAAGCGCACCGGTGATGAAGCGTCCGTGAAAACCGGCTCTGGTGGGCCGGACCCGGATCAGGTATGATGCTTCCCCATCCCCCGCACGCGGAGCGAAGCGGGTTACATTGGAGAGGTGCATTGAACATATGACGAAACGAACAGTCGCGTTGTACGGGGTGATCTTTGTGATGGGGATTGTGGCGGGCTGGATGCTCAGTACGCAACGATTGCCCGTTGAGGGCATACCCGCGCGAACCGTGGCCGATTACCTCCACGGGGTCATCGAGGCCGACCGGACGTTTTATACGCAGCACATTGTCGAGCGAATGGAAGCCATGCTGATCGTGAATGCGTCGGAGGACTGGATCAACGACAAAACCCTGCCGCTGCCCGCCCAGTTTCTGCGGGAATCGTCTCGAAGCCTGCGTTTGCGTGATGCGCCGTTTCGCTACCGGTTGGTCAGCCTCTGGCCGCTGAATCCCCAAAACGCGCCCGCTTCCGATCAGGAACGGAAGTTGCTGCAGCAGGTCGTCGAATTCGGGGAGGTTACGGAGGGAGAAGTCACGTTCAACGACAAACGCTACTTTCAGGCGATCTATCCCGACCGGGCCGTGAGCCGGGCCTGCGTGTCCTGTCACAATGCGCACGTCGAGTCGCCGAAGCGCGATTTCAAACTCAACGACGTGATGGGAGGGCTGGTCATCGAAGTGCCCCTGGATAGTTAAAGGTGTGTAAAAAGTTCGCGTCCCTCGGCATGAACAATAGTCAAACATACCTCGAACCTGTCATTCTGAACGAAGTGAAGAATCTCTCCTTCAATGACCGGGCACTTCAACGACGAGATCCTTCGCTAGGTCCTTCACTTCGTTCAGGACAAGCTCAGGATGACGACCTGGGCCAGGTTCGTCTCCTGGCGTGTATGCGGCCGCCCTGCTTGAGGGATTCCCGAACCATAACCAAGTTGTCCTTCAGCGCCGTGGCGTTGGTGCTCGGCTTGCCCGACCTCGTCTGGGGGACGGACGACTCGATCACCCACGTCGATCTGACCGAGTCCACCGTCGGGTATTTCGCGCTGGGTATCTTTGTCCTGGCGTATGCGCTGGTCATGGCCGAGGAATTCACGCACCTCAGGAAATCCAAACCCGTCATGTTGGCGGCGGGCATCATCTGGGCAATAGTGGCGTGGTCGTATCCCGGCAATGACTCGCATGCCGTTGAGCATGCGCTGCGTCACAACATTCTCGAATACGCGGAATTGATGTTATTTCTGCTTGCCGCCATGACGTACATCAACGCCATGGAAGAACGGCTGGTCTTCGAAAGCCTGCGGTCGTGGTTGGTGCGCAAGGGATTCACCTACCGCCAACTGTTCTGGCTCACGGGTACCCTGGCGTTCTTCATCTCGCCGGTGGCGGACAACCTGACGACGGCCTTGCTGATGTGCGCCGTGGTGCTGGCGGTCGGGGCGGACAATCCGCGGTTCGTCAGCCTGGCGTGTGTCAATATCGTGGTGGCGGCCAACGCGGGCGGGGCCTTCAGTCCCTTCGGCGACATCACGACGTTGATGGTATGGCAAAAAGGGATCGTGGGCTTCTTCACGTTCTTTCTCCTGTTCGTGCCCTCGGTGGTCAACTACGTGGTGCCGGCCGCGATCATGCACTTTGCCGTGCCGCAGGTCTCTCCGCCGCCGTCCGACGAAATCGTACGCATGAAGCGGGGCGCCCACATAATTATGCTCCTGTTCTTTTTCACGATTTGTACGGCCGTGAGTTTTCACAATTTCCTCCATCTCCCCCCCATGGTGGGCATGATGACCGGCCTGGCTTACCTGAAATTTTTCGGGTTTTACCTGCAGAGGACGCACAGTCGATACGCGGAACCGGGAACATGGAGTGAAAAGAAAGCTCAGGAAACGCTTGGCGACATGATCCCATTCGAAATCTATCAACACGTGGCGAGGGCGGAATGGGATACCCTGCTGTTTTTCTACGGCGTCGTCCTGTGCGTGGGCGGGTTGGGCTTTCTCGGCTACCTCGCGCTGGTGGCTCAGGTGATGTATATCGACTGGGGACCCACGTTCGCGAATACGATGGTCGGGATTTTGTCCGCCATCGTGGACAACATTCCGGTGATGTTTGCCGTATTGACGATGCATCCCGACATGTCTCAAGGCCAATGGCTGTTGGTGACCCTCACGGCCGGAGTCGGGGGGAGCATGTTGTCGATCGGGTCGGCCGCCGGCGTGGCGTTGATGGGGCAGGCGCGCGGCAAATATACGTTCTTCAGTCATCTCAAATGGACCCCGGTGATCGCGCTCGGGTACGCGGCGAGCATCCTGGTCCATATGTGGATCAATTCGAGTCAATTTTGAGGCGCGGGCCGCTGGGAAGAAAACCCATTGCTCCCCGGACGCGTGCGGGCTACAATTCGGCGAACGACGAAGCAGAGGAGTGTAAACCGGAACACCGAACAATCCGAACGGCCGTTGAGAAAGTCCCATCCGCGCGCAGGCGGGAGGTTCGTTCAACGGATGTTTCAGGCATGTAGGGTAGCTGGCTGTCGGCTGTCTGAGGCCGGTCACAGTACAAGCCGGTTGAGCATTCAGGAGCGCGACTCCCTGAATGGCAACCGGTTTTTTGTGTCACGTATCGTCCACATGGGGGAGACGAGCATGAACGCCGAGAAAGCAGACGTTCCGCGAGGTACGCTTGCCGGGTTACAGCAGAACTGGAAGGCCGACCTGCTGTCCGGATTCCTGGTTTTTCTGATTGCGCTGCCGTTGTGTCTCGGCATCGCCCTGGCCTGCGGGTATCCCGCCATCGCAGGTATCTTCACCGCCATTATCGGCGGTATCCTGGCCACGTTCTTCAGTAATTCGGAATTGACGATCAAGGGCCCGGCCGCAGGGCTCATCGTCATCGCCATCGGTTGCGTGACGGAATTCGGTTTCACCGGCGGGAAGGACCCCGCCGCCGACATTCAAGCGTACAGGCTGGCGCTTGGCGTGGGAGTGGCCGCGGGCATCATCCAAATCCTGTTCGGTGTGTTCCGTGCCGGCATCCTGGGCGAGTTTTTTCCGACCACGGCTATCCACGGGTTGTTGGCCTCCATCGGGGTCATCATCATTGCCAAGCAGTTCCCGGTGGTGATGGGGCTCAGCCCCGAGGGATCACCCCTGCAACTGTTGGCCAACATTCCGGCGTTCATCATGGAGATGAACCCCAAAATCGGCCTGATCGGGATCGTGAGTCTCCTCATCGTATTCGGGTATCCGCTCATCAAAAATCCCAAACTGAAGGTCATTCCGGCACCGATGATCGTGTTGCTCGTCGCGGTGCCGCTGGGCATGTATTTCAATATCAGCCAGGACGGCACCTATACCTTCAACGGACAGACGTACGCGTTGGGCACCAAGTTCCTGGTGGACGTGCCGGCGAACATGTTCAGTGCGCTTACGTTCCCGGATTTCTCGGGACTCACGACTACCATCGGCATCAAGTACGTGATCATGTTCGCCCTGATCGGGAGCCTGGAGTCGTTACTCAGCGCAAAGGCCATCGACCAGATCGACCCGTGGAAACGGAAAACGGATTTGGACCGTGACATGCTGGCCGTTGGGGCCGGCAATACCTTGTCGGCCTTCGTGGGCGGGCTCCCGATGATTTCCGAAATCGTGCGGAGTAAAGCCAATATCGATAACGGGGCCAGGACGCGATTTGCCAACATGTTCCACGGCTCGTTTCTGCTGGTCTGCGTCGCGTTGATCCCGGGAGTTATCAACCAGATTCCCCTGGCGGCCCTGGGCGCTTTGCTGGTGTTTACCGGCTTTCGGTTGGCGTCGCCCCACGAGTTTCTCCATATGTATCATTTGGGGAAAGATCAGTTCATCGTATTCGTGTCCACCATCATCGGCGTGCTGGCCACGGACCTCCTGATGGGCATTGGCATCGGCATCGCCGTCAAGATCGCGATCCACGTCTTCAACGGAGCTCCGATTCCCTCGTTTTTCAAATTGAACGCCGAGATCACGCAAGAGGACGACACCTCGGCGACCATCGTGGTGCGGGAGTCCGCGATCTTCAGCACCTGGATCCCTTTGCGCAAACACCTGGACCGGTTGCTCCGGGAAGAGAAAACCGTCACCTTGAACCTGGCCGGGACGAGACTCGTGGATCACACCGTGATGTCGAAACTCTACGAATGGGTCGGGGAATTCGAAGAAAAGGGCTGTGACCTGTTCATCCGGGGGTTGTCCGAGCACCGGCCGATGTCCGACTCCATGGTGGCCGCGCACGTCAAACGCAAGGAGTAGCTACAAGCCGCATCTCCCTCTCCGTCATCTCCGACCCGATCGGGGATCCAGGGTCTTTGTCTTTTGCCGTAGTAAGTCGAATTTTAGCGAAGCGTAACACGACAATCCCAACTGGAATTCGTGCGATTCCGCACATCCGAGCACGTGCGCTCTTGCGTGTTCCCTCCCCATTACAGGCCGATCCGGAGCGTTAAATTTATAACGAATTGATTTTTCGACGATTATTCTGAACACGCCCTACCGTAAAATCTGGCACACCCTTTGCTTTACTACAAGACAGTGCTTGATCAAACCTTTGGAGGAATATCATGAGTGAATTTACCATCCTGTACAAAAGCCTGCATTGCGAGCAAAGAGAACCGAAGAAAGCCGACAAAAACGAGTCGTCCTCCCAAGCGAAAAGTGAGGCTCAGTCCGGGTCGCCCGTCAATCCCTTTCGGGCGTTAATAGCCAAGATTTTCTAAGCCGGTCGTTTCTCCCCCCTTGCTGGCATTCCCCACCGGGGATCCAGTGTCTTTTCTCTGGTAGTTGTAGCCGCGCCATCTCATGGCGCTTCATCCCTTCTTTATCGGGACCAATACACCATCATTGTCATTCCGAGCTTGTCCTGAGCAACGCGAAGGACCTTGCGAGGAATCTCGTCATTGCCTTCCGTCATCCCCGACCCGATCGGGGATCCAGGGTTTTTTGCATTCGTAGCCGCGCCATCTCATGGCGCTCTTCTCTCCCGCTGGAAGAGGGAGAAAACGGTTGTCAGGTTACGCTACGCTAACCTGACCAATGGGTCTACGAGGTCTAGCGAAACGAATTATCGAGGTCATTCTCGAGGGTAAAGACGATCATCCGTTCGCCGCTGTGTGTTTCGATGTCGGTGAACAGGCCGGTGATTTCGACTCCGGTGATGGCGGAAATCTGGCTGCAGAGGCGTTCCCGTCCTTGGGAGATGAGGTTCTGCCGCATGCGTTTGACCATGTCCACGCCCTCGGCGTTTTTGGCGAGTTGCCGTTCGGCTGGAGTCAGGACGCCCTTGAGGCGCACCACGACCATGTCGCGCAGGATGAACGCCTTGACCTCCGTGGGTCCGCGCCCCATAAATTCCTGTTCGAATTTGATCACGGCATTGCGGATGGCTGTTTCCGACTCGCCTTTGGTTAGTCCGTTCCTCATGGTCAAGAGAGCTTTCGGCTGAGCAAAGACCTTGAGACCTCCTGTACGGGGCCCCTGAACTCGCAATGGTATAAGCAATTCCATGGGAGAGGTCAAGAAGAGTCCCATTTCTTCCTCTTCGCCGGTTGCGGATTTCCCGCAAAAAGAGAGAGGGAGACCGGGACGTGATCCCGGTCTCCCTCTCGTGCCTGCCAGCCGAACGTTTTTTCTATGACGTCGGTTGGGCTTCTGATAGTCACTCGCTCCTTCATTTTTCCAGCAGAGCAATTTGTTTTTCATGCCAGACAATGTGTTCCCGAAGGTCCCGGACGTCTCCTCGCCACTGACTCAGGAGCCTTGTCCAGCTCTGGCGTTTCAATCCCTTGGGATCCCGATAGGAGTTCTTGATCATGTCCAGTCGGTCTTCCAGTTTTTGGATTTTTTGTTCAAGCATGGCCACTTTGTTCTGGTGTTGCTGAACGGCGGCCTTGTGAGAATTCGATATAACGGACCGCCGGGTGACAAACATGTTCTGGCGTTGCTGAACGGTGGCCTTGTGAGAATCGACGGATTGCTCCAGAGCCTTATCTGCGAAGGGTTCGCCGGAAACGGTTCCATTCGCAGCACATCCAGTGAGCATGAGTCCCACGCAAAGCATGACACTTGGAATCATAAAGGTTAAGGTTTTCATGTCGTCCTCCTTTCTTGTTCTATGTTCATCAACTGTTAATTTATTAATAACCATAAAAAGCAATCCAACAAATAAATAATATAAGGCATATATATCTATATTTTAGATGTATTATTGAGGGCTGCGGACGAGCAGCTTTAGGGGACCGGCAGTGTTACTCGTTGATGTTCAGGGAGAAATTGTTCTACCGGGAGGGAAGAGCACGAAGAGCCTGAAAGAATCCGGGTCTTTCACTGATGACGACACGAATTGTATGCCCAGTCAGGTTTCCGCGAAACATGCCGGAAGGAGAGAGGTTGGGGAATGTCAGAAAAATCGTCTGCGTCTACATCGAGGAAACAATTCGGCTCTGCACGGAACCACCCGCACGGCAAAGAGACGCGAACCGTATCGCCTCATTGGCCTTGCGGCTGGCATTTCTGAAGTCACCCAGGCATTCTCACCTGGATTTAGGATTCCGCTGATTCAAAATGGCCTTTTCTGAGAACCCCGACGTCCGACACAAAGAGACTGCCGGAATGGCGTTCCAGGAACGGCTTAAGTCCCGAAAGGATGGGTTCGACCTTGTCTTCGGGAACGACAGTCAGGACCATTTGCAGGCTGCTCTCATCATTGAACATGAGGTGCCCTTCATGGAAGCCGCTGTGACCTTTGCCCGACAGACTGCTGAAGATGGTGTAGCCACTGGCTTTTATCCGATCCAGCACTTCCGTCACGAAACTCAGGTGCTCGCCGTTAATAATGATCTTGATTTCCTTCATCGGGTGAAGCGTAATGGTACTCATGGTCTGCTATTCCTCCTCAACCTGATGGATTACTGAATGCGTTGCCATTGTTCCAAAGAATGCTGATGAAAAAATTCCATAGTCACCGGATCCAATGCCACAAGATTGATCCATTGATTGCCGACGAGTCGTTTTAACACATCATGACGGGCAATAATCGCGCTGATTCGTTCCATAGGGGCTTCAATGATCACAAAGAGGCGCATGGGTTCGTGATAGGGAGTTTCAACGTCCAAGACCGTTTGGAGTGGTAGCCCGATGCAAAGATCACTTTGGGACCCATACATGACTCCGACGCGTCCGACCACGTTGTGATAGACCTTGCTTCCGCTGCCGTATACGACGGGATCCACCGTCGAAAAATAATGTTCCATGTTGATCCAATTCGCGACGATCATGGGGGCGGTCATGATGATTTCCAGATATTTTCCCGTCGGATCCTGCCGGTGATCATACGAGTGCAAAAAGGTTCGACCTTCGAGATTGAGGCCGTGCGTCAAGCCACGCCGGCCGACGATAAAAGCCGTGTGCCGCGACAGTCCCCATTCCGGCCGGACTTGCGACCAATCAACGCTGCGTAGTTTCGTATGCGCTGTCGCATGATTCAGAGATTGCCCATTGTTTCCCTCCGGGAAGCGACTGAGCCGTTCAAGGCTGTTGCGCCTGCCGGCTTCTTCGAGGTCATGAATCAGTCTGTTCAAGTCTTTCCGGTGTGTCGCGGGAACGTCTTCCAGGTCAAACAGTTGCACCTCGTCCGTCGTGGTATCGTGTTGACCCGGAAGAAAATGCGTATCGGCAGGAATAGTAATCCCTCTTTTGGCCAGTAATTGCCGGACTTGGCCTTTGTTGGCCATGGCAGCAAAGGCCCGGGCGTTGGAGACCCCGTGGTTTCCCCCGCAGGCCCCACAGTCCAAGGCCGACTCATAGGGATTGTTGTCCGAGGTACTGGCATGACCACAAGCGAGCACTAACCTGGAAAACGTTTTCGTGAATCCTAAAATCCGAAGCGCGGTTTCGACATAATGCGCCTGTTCGGTTTTCGTAAATCCCCTTTGCGTGATTCGGTGCATCCGATTCGTCACGGCTCGTTTATGGACGCCATACTCCCCCATGAGTTGTTGAAGAAATTTTTCATGGTCTGCTTCAGTCCAATGTAACAGTCGATGGAGTTCCTGATCTTCTGTGTTGTCTATCGAAACCTCATTCAGTGCTTGCTTGCGAAGCCGTTCGACCTGGTCGTGGGAGACCGCGTTGCCCGGACGACCGAACCGTTCGATTAACATGCGATAGATAATGGCCCGATGTTCGGAGGCGACCATTTCCTCAGCCTCATCCTTTGGCAGCTTTTCAACGGTCAAAGTCGTGCCGATGGAAATGTCAAAATGCTCCTTCACCCAGGACGTCAGCCGTTGATACCACAACGGTGCCAACGTTTGACCGAATAACCTGAATCCAAAAAACCATCCTATGGCTTCAACCATCACGTATGGCGTGATGACGTTTTCCTTCAAATCATGCAGAAGGGTATGGCCGGTTTTGGCAAGTTGTTGTCGTTCCAGAAATTTGTCCGCAGCGTTGGCTTGGTAAGCGCGAGGCACTTCTTTGATGATGTGTTTCGGTTTGAGCAGGACCGGGCATTGGTCGGTCTCATGTTCGCTTCCGAATTTCTCGAAACACAAGGGAACTCCGAAAAATCCCGCAAACCCGAATGTTTCATTGCCTCCCACTTCTTCAAGGTGTCTTCGAAATCCTTCGGAACGAACATCGATACAGAAGATGGCTTGCGTCAACGGACGTGATTCGGAAGGATGTTCCACCGACTCATCACTCTGACGAAGTCGTCGAATGTTCGGCGAAAAATCCTGAACAAAGTCCGTGACGAAACTGCGTTCAAGCGCGTGCAGCCATAACGGACCGTGATGGGATTCTGGAAAACGGTCAACCCAATCGAGCAGGACTTCCAGGGTTTCCGAAGGACTTTCGATGAGATCCTTCGCGGAGCAATCAAGGCAACGGGCAAGATGGACAAGGATACAGACTTCGCGCTCTTTTGCCTGTTGTTGACGAACGGTTTGCCACGTGTGACTGGTTGCGACCCCCTGACGGTCCAACTCATCGATAGGGAGCGGTTCCCGTATGAAGAGAGAAAGATCAAGGTTAGCCACCACTTGCTCGGCCAGTCCCCTGGTGCGCCATTCCTTGTAGAGCCCGTAGCCGTTCGGATGGTCGCGCAAGAAAGATTGGATCGAAGTAAACGTGCCTGGGATGCCGAGCTTCGCTTCGCATGTACGAGCGACGAGTTCTCGTTCATAGAAGAGACGAATGGCTATGTACCTCACCAAATCGATGGGGAAGGCCTGTTGCCATTGGTGGTTCGATTGCTCGGATCGCCATTTGATGAAACCCGTCCATCCCGGCAATTGAGCCAAGTGCAAGGTGAAATAGTCTATCCACAGATCCTGAGGAATGGCCAATGTCTCTAAGCTCTCCCCAATGGCATCTGACGGGAGGTCCGGAAGGTTTCGGATTTTGGATTTCCAGCCCTGAATGCCGAACAACGGGCCGGTCCAGTCCTCTTGGGCCAACATTTTCCACCCATCGTAAAACGTCTTGCTGCGACGAGGCATCGGCCACGGCGCGTGGCCTTCGTCGAGAAAACCACCACACCATTTGATGAGTTCCTGGTTGATCTGGTCTTGGATGCCCGTCCCGAGCGTGGCATCGCACCAATGGGCAAGAGTGTACTCCGACCCAAGCTCGTTTTCTTCACGGTCAGCGTGAAAGTTGAGTGAAAATTGTTGTTCCTGCGACCTGGAGAGATCTTGGAGTTTTTCACGCAGCCCGCTCACGTCGGTCTCGCTCAGCGAACGTTCTAACACGGCCGAGGCCACGTCAGGCTCGACGGTTCCGGTCCCATGGATGAAAATCGTCTCCAGGACGTCCAGGTGGGAAATCTTTCGATCTCCAATGACGACGCTCTCCTCTTGTGCTCTGGGCTTTAAGACTTCACGAATGGCTTCCGGGGAGATGCGACCTTGTTGAAAATAATTCCGGTATTCCCTATTGGGCAAATAGCCGTTCCCGCCGATAAATTTTCTGGCCTCCTCGATGGCTTCTTCGAAGGGTAAATGTTCCAGGCCATGGAGGGGATTATGGTGGATAAAAGTTTGCATGGGCCAGTAATGGGAAATGGTCTCGCTCGCCAGTTTGACAAGCGAACGCAATTCCATGCGCTGGGTATCTTGCGGTGCTACCGATTGTTTGACGTTTGCCATGGTCGCTCTTTCTAATTGATCAATATACTAAAACTTGCGCCGAAAATGATCAGGACCAGGGAGCAGATTTCGGCAACCCTCAAATCGGTATAGGGGATGTCCGATCGTGCTTTTCCAAAGAGTGTGTGGTGCAGCACATGTGAGAAATGCCAACTTCCAAACATCCAGACACCGACAAACAACAACGAAATGATGACTAAAGAGCCCCCCTGATTTTCCGTTGCCGGCATGGTCGTAATGCCGCCAAAGATTGGAATGATCGGAAGCAGTACGGCGATGCTGATCAAAAGACCCACTAACGTCCCGAGACGCGGCATGGGAGATGCCAGCCCGGGGAGATTGCCGATGGGGTGCAGGCCATACCGTTGTTGGACAAAGGCATAGGCGATTAACAGTCCGCTCATGACCAGCCCGATCGTGATCCCGAACGGGACTCCCCATTCGGAAAAAGAAGAGAAGACGGTGGTCAGTCCCCACAAGAGCGCCGCTTGGACGATGGTGGCATAGGTGAGCAAAACGTGGATCTGGTTCTGCCCCAAACACTTCAGACACGCGTACAGCCCGCCCAATAAGGCCAGGAATGCGATGGCCACGTGTATTTCTGTTTCCACGGGAATCACAGTTTGCAGGTTGTGGATTTCGACCAATCCGAGGGATAAGAACGTTACCGTCCATACCCCGGAAAGCATTCCTCGAGCGGAGCCGACCAGGGAGGTGAAGAGAACGTGAAACGGAGGCAGTGGCACGAGCGTAACCGCAAGAAAAAGGCCGGCTGATCCGTTAAAGGAGTCCCCACCCCAGAAGGAAACGCTGATGAGAACAATGGCAATAGCCGCCTGTGCAAGGCCAATGGTTTTGCGCGTGGCGGAAAGTTTCGACCGGTAGAGAGAAAAGGCTGCAAAAGCGAACAAGCCAATGAGAAAATACAGGTTGACGGGTGCGGGGCCGCACAGTGCGGCAAGACACAGTCCCAACACCATCAGGGGTTCGTCCGGAAGCGTTGAAGAACGTTTGGAACCCCATTGTCCGAGGACGACACAAAACGTCGAAAAGATGACGGCCGCTGACAGATAAATCGCCATTCGAGCGGTGTCGAATGCGGCGTGCATGTAGAGGATCGTTCCGGCTTCCCACCCGATACAGAGCATGGTTAAGACCTGAAAGGTCGAATGCGAAATGCTGCAGGTTCGGTTGAGCAGCCAGAGAACAAGGGGGACGAGAACGGCCAGCAACGTTATGGAAAACTCTGAAGCCATTGTGGAGCGACCTTCCGTTAATACCGGTGTCCGAATTTTTGTGCCAATTGGAAGAGCATGTTGCCCCACCTCACATAGACCTGATCGACGTACAACCGGTTGATCAGAAGAATATAGAGGCGTTGTTGCAATGCAAGAATCCTATCCGGGTTGATAATCGTGTGTCCTTTCGCATCGGTATAGACGTAGAACCAGCCGAAGAGAATAAAGATGGTGGCCAGCAGGATCATCGTATCGAATACCACAGGATTCAAGGCCGCGGCCACGAAAAATGCTTCTGCCACACCCGGTTCAGGATATAGAAAGTGCGTGAATTGTTCGCCTGCCCAGAGGTACGTGAACCCAATGAGAAACAACGTGCCGATCATGGCACCGGATACCTTCCAGGAAGCTACGTCATGCAGTCGAGATAAACTGAAAATGGCTTGGGAGGCGGTGACCCAACTGAAAAAGAGGAAAATGACTGCTCCATGTGCGTCCTGCAGCGGAACTTCCAACAGGCCGTGTGCGACCATCAAAATAAACAGTGGCATGATTAAGGTAATGATCAATCCCGTTACCCAGCTTGCCTGGGTGGGAAGCCTGGCGGGTTTGTGAGTTAACGAAGAAGGGAATTTCGGTTCATGTCTGGCGCTGTGAATCACGGTCCCGGCGCTTAAGAAGAGTGAGGCTTTGAACAGCCCGTGCGCAATCAGATGAAAAATGGCCAGGGCAAAAGCTCCGAGGCCGCATTCCATGATCATGTATCCCATTTGTCCCATCGTGGAAAACCCCAGTGTTTTCTTGATGTCGTTTTGGACGAGCATCATCGAGGCCCCCAAAAGGACGGTGGCGGCACCGACAATGAACACGATATGAAGGACGTCGGGCGAAAGGGCATACAACGGTGCGAGTCGATTAAGAAGGAATCCTCCCGCGTTCACAATACCGGCATGCATGAGTGCCGAAACCGGGGTTGGAGAGTCCATGGTATCCGGCAACCAGACATGGAGAGGAAACTGAGCCGATTTGGCCATGGCTCCGATGAAAATGAGCAACGTAATGACGGACGTGGCCGTGACGTCGAGCATATTTCCGGGCAGCAGTGAAATCACGTGGGCTTGTTCGGAGGCTCGCTGGAAGAGCTCGGCAAATTCGAGCGTGCCGAAATAGTGATACGTCAGGACAAGGCCGCAGAGGAACGCGACGTCTCCGACCCGGTGCACGATGAACGTTTTGAACGCGTTCTGATAGGCCGGCACGTGTGAAAAATTAAACGCAAGAATCAGGTACAGGGCCCAACTCAACAACTGCCAGAAGACAAACAGCATTAGGAGGTTCGGACTGGAAACGAGAGAGAGGATGACAAAGGTTATGAAGCCGAGTAACGCGAAGAAGCGGGCATAGCCGGAATCACCTCGGAGATACCGAACGGAAAATACGTGAATCACGGTGCTGACGCTGGTGATCAGGACCATCATCACGGCCGTGAGCCGGTCAACCAGCATGCCGAACGTGAAAAACGAGTAACCATCATCCTGGAGCGGCCAGAGGGTCACCCGAAAAGGCTCGCCCGAACTGACGGAGTACAACGTGACAATGGAGAGGATGCCGGCGCCGACCGTGGCGCTGATTCCTATGGTGACCACATACGAGGCGAACCGTTTACCGAGAACGCTGATCACTAACCCGGCAAACAACGGAAGAAGGGGAATGAGGATCGCTGTCGTCGTCATCGAGTGCTTTCTGGCAAACGGACAAGGCTGCCGGTCATGACGGTCTGTTCAAACGAAAACGGCGAAGTTCGGTCACACGTCTCTTCATGTTTCGGTCTGTGCCAAAGAAGGGGGAGGTGATGTACAATCATAGACCTCGTTTCCTTTTCTACTCAAGGCCTCAATAGTTAGTGGCTATAACCAGGATCTCTCACATAGGCAAATAAATAATTATTTATTGATTCATATATTTTTTAAATGTACAGTTTCGAGTCATGGACTGGCTGAACTACCATCATTTGCTCTATTTCTGGGTGATTGCCCGGGAAGGCTCCATTAAGCAGGCCTGCGAAGTGCTGACGTTGTCACAGCCTGCGCTGAGTTCGCAGCTTCGCGCGCTTGAAGACGCGATCGGTGAGAAATTATTTTTTCGCACAGGCCGCAAACTGGTTCTGACGGACGTGGGAAAGGTGGTTTACCGTTACGCGGATGAGATTTTTTCGCTCGGCAGGGAATTAACGAATACGTTGAAAGGCCATGGAACGCAACGCCCTGTTCGCCTGGTCGTCGGTATTGCGGAGGTCGTTCCCAAAATGGTGGCCTATAAGCTGCTCAAGGTCGCGTACAAACAGTTCGAGCACATGAAAATCGTGTGCTGGGAAGGCCGTTTGGAGCGCTTGTTGGGCGAACTTGCTCTCCATACCTTGGACATTGTCTTGACAGACACTCCCGTCCCGCCCAGCGTCAGTATCGAGGCCCATTCCCATCTGCTGGGGGAATCGGGAGTGACGCTCTTCGGCCCGGAAGACTTGGCCTCTCACTATCGGCGGAAGTTTCCACAGTCATTGGATGGAGCACCGTTTCTGTTGCCCACACCCAATTCCATGCTCAGACGGGGCTTGGATGATTGGTTTCGAAAACACGGAATAGAGCCATTCATTGTCGGCGAGTTTGAAGACGGGGCCACGATGCAAGCATTTGCCCAGGAAGGGCATGGGTTATTTCCCGGCTCTTCGGTCGTTGAATCGGAAATCGCCAGGCAGAATCAAGTCCGCAAGGTGGGACCAATCTCGGGACTGCGGGAACGCTTCTATGGCATTACGGTTGAACGCCGTCTAAAGCATCCGGCCGTCATGGCGATTTCCGAGTCCGCCAAAGAGGAAGTCTTCAAGTAATTTTCCTGCTGCAGGGCGGGTAGCAGTTGTACCGAAAGTGAGGACGTTCGTCAACGCTGCAGGTATGCTATAATCTCATCATCAATTGGTATGAAAATAGCCAACGACACCCCAATTGTCATTCCGAAGCTTGCCCTGAACGAAGTGAAGGGCCTCGCGAGGAATCTCTCCCTCAATCACCGAGCACTTCAACGACCCGTTCGCTTCGCTCAGGGCAGGCTCCTTGATCCTTCGCTAGGTCCTTCGCTTAGTTCCTTCGCTTCGCTCAGGACAAGCAGGACAAGCTCAGGATGACCACGTGTGCTATTTTCATTTCTTGGGGTGCAGGTTGCAAGCCTGCATGGGAGATTCTTGTAATGTTTTCCGGATAACAAGAAGGAAGGTTCTATGCAAGTTCGAGGATCCTGGATCACTGTCTTGAAAAACCCCGTTGTCATGGGGATCGGGAGTTTTGTCTGCGTGTGTCTGGCGTTGGGCGCGAGTGCGACGTTCTTTCAGCCGTCCACGGTCACCCGGGCTTCGGAAGAGCAGGCCACATCATTGGTTCAGCCGGCTGCCTTTTCTCTTCCCGCCACGAACGAAGACCTCCTCGGTTTCAACCGGCATCTCATCGCGATTGCGAAAAAGGTCAAACCCGCGGTGGTCAATATCTCCATCGTGAAGACGACCGCCCCCCGACGGTCTCCGTTCCCTCACAACCCCTTCTTTGACGACCCCTTCTTTCGGAAATTTTTCGGAGAGCGGTTTAGAGAGGAACGCCGCCAGGAGCCCAGACGCCGGCAACAAGGCATGGGGTCCGGGGTCATCGTCAATCCCGACGGCTATATCGTCACCAATAGTCACGTGGTGGCCGAGGGCGACGAGATCCAGGTGGTATTGGGCGATCAACAAAAGTTCGAGGCGAAGTTGATCGGCACCGATCCCAAGACCGACCTTGCCATTGTGAAAATTGAGGCATCGGGTCTGCCGTTTCTCTCATGGGGTGATTCCAGCACGTTGGAGGTCGGGGAGATGGTCGTGGCCGTGGGGAATCCCTTCGGTCTGAATCAGACGGTCACCATGGGCATCATCAGCGCCGTGGGACGGACGGGCGTGGGTCTTGCCGATTACGAGGATTTTATCCAAACCGATGCGGCCATCAACCCGGGGAATTCCGGTGGGGCCCTGGTGAATTTGCAAGGGGAACTCATCGGGATCAATACGGCCATCTTCACGCGAAGCGGCGGGTATATGGGCATCGGGTTTGCCATCCCGAGCAACATGGCCAAGGGGGTGGCGCGCAGTTTGAAGTCGCACGGCAAAGTGGTCCGGGGGTGGCTGGGGGTGTCCATCCAGGACCTGACTCCGGACTTGGCGAAACAGTTTGAGGCCACGGACACCAAAGGCGCCCTGGTAACCGACGTGCTCGAGGACAGTCCCGCGGAAGACGCGCTGTTCCGGAGGGGTGACATCATTCGTGAATATGACGGACGCATCGTGGAGAATTCGACCAAGTTACGCACCTACGTGGCCGAGACGTCTCCCGAAACCAAGGTGTCCGTGGGGATTTTGCGAGAAGGCAAACAGAGGCGCCTCGACGTCGTCATCGGCCAGATGCCCAAGGATTTGGCCGGGCTCGGCGAGGTGGGCACCGTCGGCGAGCGTCATGCCCTGTCCGGGTTGACGGTCGAGTCGGTGGAACAGTCTGCCGGTGACACAGGGGTGCTCGTCATGAAGGTCCAGCCCGACAGCCGGGCCGAACGGGCCGGCATCCGAAAGGATGACGTGATCCTGGAAATCAACCGGATGACGATTAAGGACGTGGACGACTTCGATCGCGTCACCAGCCGCCTCGGAGAAGACGATTCGGTACTGGTGCTCCTCAGACGAGGCCGCTCGACGCTGTTCCTGTCGCTCGGCGGAAGATAAATACTTTTTTACGTTTGCGGTAGAGCAGCAGTGTTATTGTTCAGACCTTAGGCCGTTTCTTATTCCCGTTTCCCAAATCTTCGGCCTCTATGTGTTGTTTTTCGGCCAATACGGCTCAAGGGTCGGATTTATCGGCTGGTTCTGTCAAGTGGAAAATTTCGGCGCTCTTGACTTGTTCCATTTTGCGGGTTATCAGTTTTAGTATGAAGCATTCACGTCCCTTAACCCATGATGAGAAAAAAGCCGCGGAAGCGGCCTACCGGGGCCGAGCATTCGATGCCTCGTGGTCGCAGGCAGCCCGGGCCGTGTATGACGGCATTCTGACGGCCCGCGGGCATGCGGTGGATGCGTTTGATTCGGGTCGCGACCACCGGGAAGCCGCCAAGGAGTTCGAAACCTCCGAAACCGTGTTTTCGGAGGCGATGGGGCCGGTGCTCGTGTCCGGGAGACAAGGCGAAAGGGAGCCGGCAACGGCCCATCACGTGCCTTCCCGCCAGGAAGCCATCGAGGCCGGCTTACTGGTCGACGTCACCAGGAAGGCCAAACGCATCGGGTTTCACGTGGCGGTCGGGATCACGAAGTCTTTGTGGGACCGGAACATCACGAAGTCCTTGGATCTCGACCCGCATGAGTGGGACCTCCGCGTCCGCGATATGTTGTTGGCGGTTCGTCTGAGAATGGCCGGTCAGGGAACGTCGGAGCCATGGGTTGAAGTGCCGGTTGTGTTTCCGTCCACGCAAGGCGAAGAACCACCCCACGTGTTTTCCATCTACGCGCTGTTTCATAAAGATCCGGTTGCCGAAGACTGCGTGACCTTAATCCATCCCAACGAATTTTCTTCCATCATGGGTTCCCCTTCGGAGACGGAGGAAAACCCGTCTTTCGATTCCCTTTAAGTGTTCCCGTTGACTCTTCTACATGGAAACCCTCGCCCCTGAGGGAGAGGGCAGGGTGAAGGGGAGTGGAAAGCTTCAGCCCATCGGCGTCTTGTAACGCCTTCACGGTCGCCCACCTTCCTTGATGGCCCACTGCCGTGCGGACGTCAGAAGTAATGTGCTAAAGTGGCGAACATGCCGGATGATGCTGTAGGAGCGAACCTGCCAGTCCGCCTTTTAGTTAATGCGGTACTTGGAGCCATGGCTGTCACCGGAGGGCTTTGGCTTCTTCAAGGAGGGCTCTCCCTGGGTGCGACCGTCGTAGTGGTCGTGGGGCTCATGGTGGTGTTTGCGAAGACCTGCCCCGGCGTTCCTCAGGTTTGGATGTGGTCCACCCTGTTGCTGGGGCTGGAAAGCCTGGCGTGGCCGTTTCTCATGTTGGGCGAACTCCGGCAATTCGGTCCAGAACCGCCGCTCGAAGAGATGAGCCGGGTCTTTACGGCGGTATTGTTCGGCGTATTTTCCGGAATTTTCTGGCTGACTTTTGCCTACGGCCTCTATCGCCGGACCCAGGGCGGGACCGAAGAACCGCCTGCCCCGTTAACCCCGAACCAAGCCAAAGCCAAGCGAAAAAAGAATCGGTAAAATGTAGTTGTACGAGTCTGACATCAGTATGTCATGCAGCCTTTGAACTGAGTTGTTCCCGCCAATGAGCTATCGGGTCTTGAATATGTAGGCAATCATGCCATCAAGATCACAGACCGTTTGAGACCCGTTCGTCAGAAATTCACTCCGCCGGCAGACGAGAAACGTCCGGTTGGCACCTATTAGCGTCGCGTTGACATTCAGGCGTTCCATATCCGCACGGGACGGGTTGGCGGTCAGTTTTATTTCCAGTGCCCACAATTGAGATGCGGTTTCAAGAACGAGATCAATCTCCTGTTGATCGCTGGTGCGCAAATACCAGGCTTCACAAGGGCGATCCGCCTGTTGCATGGCAGTCAGAATCTGTTCGATAACGAACCCTTCCCAGCTTGCGCCGACCCATGGTTGTGCCAGTAATTCGCGTTTGTGACGGACGTTCAACAGCGCGTGCAGGAGGCCGGAGTCGCGCCAGTAAAACTTTGGTCGTTTAATGACGCGTTTTCTGATATTAGCGTGAAAGGCAGGCAGTCGACGTGCCAGAAAGGCGCCTTCAAGATAATCCACATAGGAGTTGACCGTGTGGTAAGACAGCCCGAGGCTTTTGCCGATCTGACTGGCGTTCCACTCCATCCCATGGCTTATTGCCAGCATCCGTACCAGCCGGCGCATCACTTGTGCTTTGGCAGGCAGGCCCCAAGCAGGCAAATCCCGCTGTATCAGCAAGGTGAGATAGTCCTGTTGCCAGAGTGGAAAACTCCGGCCATCCAGGACACCGCCGTTGGGATAACCGCCACAGAGCCAGAGACGCTGTCGTTGGGCGTTTTCGGGGAGTTCCATCCAGGACAGCGGGGTAAGTTCAAGAACACTCAGTCTGCCTGCCAGGGACTCTGAAACTTGTATCATCAACGAAGGCGAGACGGAACCGAGTAAAAGAAAGCGGCCATTGCGTGTGCGTTCATTATCTATTGCGGCGCGTAGACGAGGAAAAATGTCGGGTGTGGTCTGGGCCTCGTCCAGGATGAGCAACGTGTTGTTCTTGGTGACTTCCTCCCACTCGATGTCCAGCCTCAGGCGTTCGGATTGCTGCTCAAGGTCGTAGTAGTGACCGCCAAGCAAGCTGGCGAGAGTTGTTTTGCCGCACTGGCGCGGACCAACTAGAGCCACGGCCGGGTATGATTGCAGACGGACTTGCAAAGGTGAACGTGTCCGTCCTTGTTCAAAGTTAACTTTCCTCGTCAGCATTCTTGCATTATAGAAATATATTTCTATTTTGCAAGCATAGGCGGGCAGACAGCCAAGGCCTTCAATCTGAATTCCGGCGAAGAGATGACAGGCGCTTTACGGCAGTGTTGTTCGGCGTCTTTTCCGGAATTTTCTGGCTGACTTTTGCCTACGGACTGTATCGCCGGACCCAAGCCGGAACCGAAGAACCGCCTTCACCCTTAACGTCCAATCAGGCCAAGGCCAAGGCCAAGGCCAAGCGAAAAAAGCAGCGGTAAAAAACTTCCTTACATCTTGACCGGATGAAGTTGTTTTCTGTAAAATCGTAAATCATGAAATACGATTCAACGAACAAATCTCGTAAACCTGTCCCCGACAGTGGTAATCGGGGATGGGTGGTGCGTGAGGAGTCTCCTGTGTTCGGAGTAAATCCTGGGGAAATGAAACGTCTGACGATTGACGTTCCAGCTTCTCTGCATGCCAATATCAAGGCAGGGTGTGCACGACAAGGCATTAAGATGGCAGAGGCGATAAGGGAACTTCTGGAAGAGCAATTCGGAAATATCGAGTCGTGATGAGTACGAAACAAGTTGAAATGCTTTTTGATTCGACTGAACGTTATACGCCTTCAGGAAGAAGAAGCCCTAATGGCGTGGCTACCTCAGACCTTATTTTCTCTGCTTATATCGGAAATAATTCAGACATTTTTCCAAAGGTATTGAAGCTTCACGTTGCGTATGGAGCAAAAATTGCGGATGTGACGTATGGCAAAGGAGTGTTTTGGAAAAATATCGATACGAGTCAATACGATTTTTCCCCGTCCGATATTGCCGATGGCATAGATTGCCGAAAACTCCCTTACAAGAACAGTTCATTTGACGCGACAGTCTTCGACCCGCCTTACATGGAAGGGTTTTACCGGAAAGGGAATACGACAAAGGCGGGCGACGGGACACACAACACGTTTAGAGAACATTATTCGAATGGCGACGAAGTTCCTCAACCTAACGGCGGCAAATGGCACGAGGCTGTTTTAGAGATTTACAAGGAAGGCGGCAAAGAGGCGCACCGCATTCTAAAAGACGGAGGAATATTTATCGTCAAGTGCCAGGATGAAGTGAGCGCGAACAAGCAAAATCTTACCCACGTGGAAATCATCAACGCCTACGCCACCATCGGATTCTTTTGCAAAGATTTGTTTGTTGTTGTCCGGCCAAATAAGCCCGGAATGAGCAGGGTTATCAATCAGGTGCACGCCAGAAAAAACCATTCATACTTTCTTGTCTTTGTAAAAACACCGAAGGGCAAGAAGGCATCGCAAAGGCGATTTGCTAAAGCATCTCGTTCATCAAAGTAAAGGGTTCCTCATAGAACGGCGGCTTGGGCGGCCAATGAACCGTCACGAGAGTCGCAAGCAAATGACTCCGTTGATACTCAGTATAGCCTTTGTATTTTGAGGACGGGAGGTCGCTGTTTTTTGCAAAGACAAATTGCCATTTGTCTTCGAAGGCAAAAACGTTGACTACCAGAATATGAAATTCATTGCGAAGCAAACAGGTTGTATTGACTTTCGTTCCATCGGGAAGAGCGACTTCGCGTCTGTCGCTTGCGTCTACTTGAGCCTTCCCAACCCAACCCTCGTCTGTTTTCTGTATTGTGTTGGTCTGAAGAGATTTTGATTCAAATATAAACTCCCTACCTTTGCAAGCAACTACACGGTCGCCTTTCTTTTTCCTATCATGATCGTCATGCTTTGATACGTCAGAAATCTCCGTGCCTCTGAGCCACAAATTTTCCAACTTCAGTTCCGCCAGATAGCCGAGGAGCATTCCTCTGAGGCTTGGGTTCTGATCAACCACTTGGGTGAGTTCTTCAACCGTAATGTCCCACCGTTTCAGTATGGATTCAGTCATCGATTTTTCACTCAGCAAACATTTCTCATAAACGGCCGTCAAAAGAGAGGGTTCGCTGGATGGCTTGCTCTGGGAATTTGGACCAGCAATTATGTGAGAAGATGGCTTCTTGAGGCAAGAGAGGGATTCATCAAGAAGCAGTGATTCAGCGAGAAGCAGGTAGTGCGAATAGATTTGGGTTGGAATCCGAAGATAAATCTATGGTTTTTTGTCGACAGCGTCCATTGTTTCGCGCTGGAATTGTTTGAGGTCATCGAAGAGTTCCTTAATGGCACGAGCATGTGGGAGGAACATATCTTCTATGTAGGCTGGTTGGTGAACTTGGTATCTGTAACCTCTTACATTGCATCGAGTGGCTCCACGTTCACCCCGAATTTCAGGCGTCGATGGGGTCTTGCCTTGGTCATCAACTCGAGCGTCCGTCGGACGAGGGTTCGACCGGCGGCCCCGTCCGCGACTTTGACCAGCAGATGATAGCGGCTCTGTCCCCGCGGCTTGGCTCCATGCGAGGCAAGAGGACCCAGGATGGCGTCCTGTTGATGCCGTTGCATGTCTCCTTGGGCGATCATGCGGGCGAGTCCACTGGTGAGATGCTGCCGCCATAGTTTTGCGGCTTCTTCGGTTTCCGCCGTCTCCCGGCCTGAGACGTGCAACTGGATGAGAAGCCCGAAGGGTGGGTACCCCACCAGCCGGCGAAAGGCCAATTCATGGTCATGGAAGAGCTTGGACTGTTGTTGGCCGACGGCCTGCATCACCGGATGCGAAGGCAGGAGCGTTTGGATAATCGCGGGTCCGGAAAGGTTGGGCGTCAACAGGTCGACGGTTTGTTGGAGATGGTGAAACACGCGTTCCGACGATCGAAAATCCGGAACGTGCAGGCCGGCGTCCGCGTAGGGGATGACGACGCATCGCACCGGCGTGAACGGTGAGGCCTGAAAGAGCAGTTGTGTTCCGACGACAATCTGGATCTTTCCTTGTGAAAAGTCCTCTCGGATGCGCTGTGCGGCGGATTCACTCCGGATCGTGTTGCCGTCACAGCGTCCGATGGTTGCATGGGGGTAGAGACGCTGCAATTCTTCTTCAAGGCGTTCGGTGCCGAATCCCACCGGTTCCAAACGAGTGCCGGAACAGGATGGACACGCGGTCGGTACGGGTTCAGCCTGTCCACAATAAGAGCACCGCAGTTGTGATTGTCGGAGATTCAAGGCAATCCTGCAGCGCGGGCATTGTGGCGCCGTTCCGCAATCCCGGCAGGTGAGGGACGATGAAAACCCTTTGCGATTGTGGTAGACGACGACCCCGCCTCCTTGGGCCAGGGCCTGCTCGATGCCATTCCGCAGGGGCTCGGAGAAAATTGTGCCGAACGGGGTTTCTTGAAGGCTGATCACCTGAACCGGATGTGGTGTGCTCCGAACGGCGAAAGCCCGTTGAGACTCCTCGTCGTGCGCAAAGCGATGGACCGTCTCCAGGGTGGGGTAGGGCGTGTGAAGCACGAGCACGGCGTCATTCAACTCGGCCCGTTTTCGTGCGACCTCCCGGGCATGATAGTGCGGACTTGGATCTTCCTTGTACGCGCTCTCCTCTTCACGTTCGACCCATATACAGCCCAGGGAGGGAAGGGGGAGGAAAAGCGCAGACCTGGTCCCCACGACCACGGGATAGTGTCCGTGTTTGACGGCTTGCCAGTGTTGCAAGCGCTGTTTGTCTGAAAGGCCGCTGTGAAACTCTCCTACCGGATGGTTCACCGAGTGCCGGAGATGAGCGGCCAGGCGAGCCGACTGATGGATGTTTGGAGCGATCACCAGGACCGTGCGGGCTTGGGCCGTCGTTGCTCGTATGACGTGGCTTATCAGGGGGTGTGGAAATGCCGGTTCAGTGGTTAGCACCTCACTGAATCGTCTGGCCTCAAGGTGCCGCTGCAAATTGTCCCACCATGAGGGAAGGCCGGGACGTTCAGCCGGGACATCGAGCACGCCCTGTACAGAGAACGTTGATGTGGGTTCTTTTGGAAACGGCAGTTCGGTCCAGTCTTGCCGCTCCTGAATCCATTTGTGTCGTTTGAGCCGTTGTAAAACCACGGAGGGGTTGTCCAGCAGCGTCTCAATGGTTGATTGCGCCAGGCCGTTGGAACGCTTGGCGAGAGCGGCAAGGAGTGTGTACGTGGAGGTGCCGGTACGGGCGGTTTCCAGGCGTTGGTGCCCTTGCGGGGTAATGGTCCAACGGGTGCTGCTGCGAAAGGGGATGTCCGGTGGTTGGACAAGCGCCAGGCAGGTTCCCATCGGGGCCAGGTAATAGTCGGCCATCCATTGCGCCAAGGCAATGAGTTTGGGGTTCAGGTCCCAGTGCGTGGACGTGAGGAGATGCAGTTGGCGAATACGGTTCGGAGCAATGGAGGGTTGCTTCGCGTTCTCGACAAGAGAGACAATAATCCCGGGCTTGACACGTGGCCCGAACGGCGCCAGGACCCATTGCCCTATTTTGGGCCGGGAACTCCACGACTGAGGAATACGGTACGTAAACGCTTGAGAGGTCCTGGGAGGAAAGACAACGTCGGCGTAGGATGATGGCATGCCGGCTATTGTGCCAAAGGAATCGTGTCCTCACAACGAAGAACCGAAGGTTCTTGTTGTTGCAGCGCCAGGTTGTTGAGGGAGAGATTCCTTCCTTCGACAGGCTCAGGACAGGCGCTACGCTCGGAATGGCCAAAGCGGAATTCAGGATCCTATGAAGACATGGTTCAGGTCATGACCAACAAAAGAACGTGGAACGGTGTGCTCGTGGCCATGCTCTGGGTTCTCGTCTGGACCGTAGGCCTGCCGGCCTTGCCGGTGTGCGGGCAGGAAGATGTACCGGTCCCGCCTTCGAGTTCTTCGGCTTCCCAATCTGCAGGGGAGACGCATTTGCGGGATTTCTCGCCTCTACCGGAAGAACCCGAAGAATTCGACGATCGTGAGGTCAGGGGGTATTACGACTGGCGCAATGATTTGTTCTTCCGGGAATTCGACATGAACGGGGACGGCGTGGTGAATTACATGACTGCCCGGCGGACCTACAAGGTGTGGCTGGATGAATTCGGTACCCCGGTCGTTGTGACGGTCGGGTCTCCGTTATTTTATTGGTTGGATGTCAACGGGAATGGGGAATTTGAAACGGGCAAAGGCGAGATGTGGTCGGACCCGGATGAGGACGGCATCACCGGCAATGAACGGACGTATGATACCAGCCATCTGGAACAGCAGCCTTCGCGCATTCCACAGTGGTCTGCGCCCGTTCCGTAAACCGTCGTCGATTTTTGCAACTGTTTCAGATTGAGACGTTTGTCGCAAAACCAGCGATGGCGTTCTTGAGAAAACGATCGGTAGACTTACGCAACGGCATTCTTTTAAGATGGTGTCGTGACGGAAGAAGGAGGAAGGAGCAATGCCAAGTTCTACTGCCGGAATAAAGTCGGTTATTCGAGAGAGCGTTCGGACCACGACCCGCAACACGTTGGCCTCGGTGATTCAGGAAGGCACGGAGGAAGAATTACAGACGGCCTTAAAAACGAAAAACTTTCGTGAGCCGCTGATGGAGATGATTCAATCCGAGTTACAGCTTGCCATCAAAGACTTGGCGAAAAACGGGAAACGCCCCCGGTCCTGATATTTTCTCTCCAAGGCGCTTCCTCAGAAGGGCGAACACCGCCCCTACCTATCATGCCGGGTGTCTATCATGAATCGCGTTCAGCCGGATAACGAAAAACAAGCAGCCGGAACATCGCCAACGCGTATCCAAACGCAGATCCATCGGCGCAAGAAGGCCAAGGCAATGTCCCCCCTGACGAATGAATGGGAAAGTTCACAATCGGAGCCTCCCAAAGGCTTGAAACGCCCACCGCAGGATATGCGGGACTCGTAGATCTTGAGTCCCCATTCTCTCCTCGCAGTTCAAGCGCGACGTAAGAAGACCCAACCGGTGGGGCAAGGATCTGAGCAACAGGCGATTGCACATGCTCATATGCGTTGCCTGCCATGATGCCGTGGCGTCCTGGTCCGGAGTGAATTCATGCATGCAGATTTGATTCGAGCCCTTGCCAAAGTCGACCGTCCTGGCGAGGTCTGTGCAGCCAGCGATCTACCCCTGACGATGACGGGTTTGGAAGTAGAGGGAGTAGGTACGCTACGTCTGCCGCTGGCAGAGACTCAAGCCCGCGCTCTTATAGAGCGATGCCGTCAGGCGCCCTACGGCAAGGGCACGCAAACGCTGGTGGATACGGACGTGCGCCGCGTGTGGGAGATGGATCCAGCGTGTTTCAAGTTGACCAACCCGAAGTGGCAGCAGTTGATCGAGTCGATTCTCTATGAAGTCCAACAGCGGCTGGGACTTGAGGAACGCAAGCTGTCCGCACATCTGTACAAGCTGCTGGTCTATGAGAAGGGGAGTTTCTTCCTGCCGCACCGTGACGGGGAAAAGCTGGACGGAATGGTGGCCACGTTGATCGTTGCTTTGCCGTCGGTGCATGAAGGCGGGGAGTTGATTATCCGGCACGAGGGTCGGGTACATGAGATTGTTTTTTCCGGTGCGGCTTCCGGGTTGGAATTGAGTTACGCGGCCTTTTATGCCGACTGTCAACACGAGGTAAAACCCCTGAGCAGTGGGTATCGCCTTTGCCTGGCCTACAACGTGACGCTCACCACGTCACCAGGCAGGCAGGGTCTCAAAGCACCGGCGTATGGCACCGTGGGCGCCAGGGTTGCCCAACTGCTGGGAGCGTGGCGAGAGAAGGGAGAAACAGGAAAGCTCGCTATCACGCTGGAGCATCGGTACACGCGGGACGGACTCACCCTGAACAAGCTCAAGGGTGTCGATCGCGCACGTGCAGAGGTGTTGTTCGAGGCGGCGGAGCAGAAAGGGCCTGCGCAACGTTCGAAAGGGATAAACGCAATCTTTCCCGGCTTACCGGAATCGAGCAACGCCTGGGTTGACGCTCGGAATCAGGGCGACCCGATTCCGCAAACACGACCATGTCGCCGTTCTCATTTTATCAAACCGTCTGAGGCTGGTAGCGCTCGACGTTGATTCGGTCTTCGCCTTTGCGCGCTTGCGCCAGATCGTAGCTGGTCTGCCGGCGTAACCAGAACTCGGCGGTGGACCATCCTGCCTTCTCCAGTCGAATGGCCATCTCCGGTGAAATGGCTGCGTGTCCATTCAAGACGCGCGAGAGGGTGTGACGGGCCACACCCAAAACCTGCGCCGCTTCGGTAACATTCAAACCGAGCGGGTCTAGGCAGTTCTCCTTGATGCTACAGCCGGGATGCGGCGGATGTTTCATAGCCATGGCTTCTCCTTCCTGTTAGTGATAATCGACTAAGTCGACGTCATAGGCGTCACCTTCCTCAAAGCGGAAGATGATCCGCCAGTTACCGGAAATCGAAATACTCCAAAATCTCTCCAGATTACCCTTCAGCCGATGAAGCCGATACCCAGGCAAATCGAGGTCCGAGGGCATACTGGCATCGTCAAGATCCGCCAAAGCGAGTGCGATTCGTGCCGCCTGATCGGCACGCACTCTGCTCGGATCTCCGCGTTCATACAATCGCTTGAGACCGCGATGGCGGAGCGTCCGGATCATAGGTCACTGTACCGTATTCCGATACGCGTGCCAACTCACAGATTGGTCCCATTTCCATCAAGCACCCGAAAGACCGCTCTTCGGGTATGGAAAGTGGCGGGATTCCCACAGACTCCTGCCAAGTCACCAAGTTCGTATTGCAGTTTCCCGATCGACGCGAACATGGGGCTTTTGAAACGGGATGGTAGGTCTTTTGTTCTATTGATTCGTTGGAAAATGCGGTGCTACGATTCAAAATTCTGCGAAAAGATTGAAGTTTTTGACCCCGGATGCCGGGGGCAGGTTCCTGCGAGGTTAAATCCCTATGGTCGGTGGCCTGGATCTGTTTCTGGACTATCTCGCGAAATATTCGCCCATAGTTGTGTTTATTGTCCTGGCAGCGGGATTTGGCGTCGCGACGCTCCTCCTGAGTTATCTCGTCCAACCGAAGTATCCCGAAGCTGAAAAGCTCAGCGTCTATGAATGCGGCAGTGAACCGTTTTCCGATTCCCGGATGCCGTTTCCCGTCCGGTATTACGTTATCGCGATGCTGTTCGTTATTTTCGATATTGAAGTCATTTTTCTCTATCCCTGGGCCGTTACCTTTGACCAACTCGGCGTGATCGGCCTCATTGAAATGATGATTTTTATCGGCCTGTTTGTCGTGGCCTACGTATATGCGTGGAGAAAGGGCGCGTTGGAGTGGGATTAAGGCTCAGACTTCCGGCTGTCGCCGTGAAATGAGGAATCCATGGGGCTGATTCAAATAGGGAAAAAGCACGAAAAAGACGGCGATATCGGGATCATCACGCTGTCCCTGGAAAAGGCGGCGAATTGGGCGCGGAAGGGGTCGCTCTGGCCGATGACGTTCGGGTTGGCCTGTTGCGCGATTGAGATGATTGCCGCGGTCTCCTCCCGGTATGACGTGGACCGGTACGGGGCCGGCGTGTTTCGCGGATCTCCTCGTCAATCCGATCTCATGATCGTCGCGGGCACGGTGTGCCGGCGCATGGCTCCGGTCATTCGCAAAATCTACGATCAGATGCCCGAACCCAAATACGTCATTTCCATGGGGTCCTGCGCCACGTCCGGGAACATTTACGACAGTTACAGCGTGGTCCAGGGCGTGGATAGATTCGTGCCGGTCGATATTTACGTGCCCGGGTGCCCGCCGACTCCCGAAGCCTTGTTCGACGGGATTTTGAAACTTCAGGATCAGATTATGCAGAAGCGGGTCTTTACCAAACAGCCCGAACAGGTCAGGCCCAGGGACAAGGTCGTCGGGTAATGCACCATCTTGCCGAAACCATCCAAGCCCGTTTTCCCGACGGATTCCTAAGCTCTGAGGAATGGCGGGGTGATCTGGCCGTGACCGTGAAACGCGAGGCCCTGCACGAGATCGGCCGTTTCCTGAAGGATGATCCGTCCATGGACTGCGATTACATCGTGCACGTCAGTTCGGTGGATTGGCCGGACGAAGAGGAACGCTTTGAAGTCGTGTATGAAGTCTATTCCATTCGCCATCGCCATCGTATTCGCGTGAAAACACGTGTCCCGGAACACGATTGTTTCGTGGATTCCTTGACGGATATTTGGCCGGGCGCCGAGTTCATGGAGCGGGAAGTGTTCGACATGATGGGCATTCGTTTCAACAACCACCCGGACATGCGGCGGATATTGATGCCGGATGACTTTCCCGAAGGCTATCCGTTGCGAAAGGACTTTCCTCTGCAAGGCAAGGGCTGGCGCGATACGTTTGACTTTTTGAATGAGGGTGCGGCCTCCTGACGGCCCTTTTCGAGAGCAGCCATGGCGCATTTGGAAGATCAACGCGAAACCATCTATAAAGTCGATCCGGCCCATCCGGAGACCAAGGATCTGCCGATCCTGCGGACCGAGGAACTGTTGTTGAACATGGGGCCGCAGCATCCCGCGACGCATGGCGTGCTGAAAGTGATCCTGGACCTCGAAGGCGAGCGGATTACGAAATCCACGGTGGTCATGGGCTTTCTCCATCGGGGCGTGGAAAAACTCGCCGAGCACGGGACGTATCATCAATTTATTCCTCATACGGACCGTCTCGACTACGTCTGCGCGATGTACAACAACTTCGCGTATTGCCGGGCCGTGGAGAAACTGATGAACGTGACGGTTCCCGAGCGGGCGGAATATTTGCGCACCATCGTGGCGGAGGTCCAACGGATTATCGGGCATCTGTTCTGGTTGGGCACGCAGGCACTCGATATCGGGGCGATGACCGTGTTTTTCTATACGTTCCGGGACCGGGAGATTCTGCTCGACTGGTTCGATGAACTGTGCGGGGCGCGGCTCACGACCAGTTGGTATCGAATCGGCGGCGTGGAACGGGACTTTACCGCTTCGCTGGAAACCAGGATCCGGGACTTTCTGGCGTACTTTCCTCCCAAGATCGACGAGTACGTGGTGTTCCTGGAAAAAAATCGCATTTGGCTGGCTCGGACCGTGGGCGTGGCGGTCATCTCGGCCGAGGACGCGTTGGGTTATGGGTTGAGCGGGCCGACGTTGCGGGGTTCGGGTGTCGATTATGACTTGCGCAAATACGAGTCGTATGGCGCCTATCCCAAGTGCGAGTTCAGCGTGCCGGTCGGCAAAAACGGCGACACGTATGACCGGTATTGGATCCGAATCGAGGAAATGCGTGAGAGCATCAAGATCATTCGCCAGTGCATGGACCAGATGCCGAAGGAAGGCCCGGTGATGGCCGACGTGCCCAGTGTTACCCTGCCGCCCAAGAACCGGGTCTTCACCAATCTCGAATCCATGATCCAGCAGTTCAAATTGTTTTCCCAGGGATTCGATGCGCCGCCCGGGGAGATTTATTGTGGAACCGAAGCGCATAAAGGTGAGCTGGGGTTTTACATCGTGAGTACGGGCGGCGGGAACCCGTATCGCCTGAAGATCCGGTCCCCGTCCTTTATCCACATGGGGGCGTTCGATTATATGGCCAAGGGTTACATGATCGCCGACGCGGTCACGATTTTCGGGTCGTACGACATCGTCATGGGAGAATGTGATAGGTAACAGTCTGTGAAGCTGACAACAGATAAAAACATGATGAGCTCCTGAATGGAGGGGCGGGAGAGATAGATGGCACTCAAACCGGTCACGACACCCGATACTGAAGCCGCGACGATTGCCCTGAATATCGACGGCGAAACCGTCACCGCGAAAGAAGGGGTTTCGCTGTACGACGTGATTTCCAGCATGGGGAAGATCGTCCCTGCCATGTGTTATCACTACACGTTCGATCCCTTCGGATCCTGCGGCATGTGCCTGGTCCTGCAGGAAGGCAAGAAGTCGCCGGTGCGGTCCTGCACGGCCAAGGCGACCGAAGGGATGGTAATCCGCACGGATGGGGAAGACCTGTTTGCGGCGCGGAAAAAGGCCGTTGAAAAACACCTCTCCGTGCATCCCCTGGATTGTCCGGTCTGCGACGCGGACGGGCATTGCGAACTGCAAGACATGGCCTTCGAACACCAGGTCACTGACCTGGCCAACGCCAAACAGAAAAATATCCCGGAAGATACGCGTAGCCTGGTGCTCGACTTCAACATGAATCGCTGCATCGCCTGCGGGGAATGTATCAACATCTGCAAGGACGTCCAGCGTATCGACGCCTTGCAGTTCATGAAGAAGGGCGGATTTACGCAGGTCGTAGCCAAGGGGGATCACGCCTTGGACTGCGAGTTTTGCGGTGATTGTCTCGCGGTCTGTCCCGTGGGCGCGATTACCAACAAATTTTCGAAATACGTGTACAAGCCCTGGCAACTCCGGAAAACCACGACGACCTGCAATTACTGCGGCGACGGCTGTCAAATGTACGTGGAAACCAAGGATACGGAAGTCGTGCGGGTGACCTCTCCCTTGTCCTGGAAAAATAAATGGGGCGACCGGGGGGATACGATCAACGGGCACGGAGGGCTCTGCGTGCGGGGGCGGTTCGGGTTCCAGTTTATCGACAGTAAAGAACGATTGAAGGAACCGCTCATTCGCAAAGAGACGGGACTGGTTCCTGTGCCGTGGATCGAGGCCCTCGACACGACCGCGGAGCGGCTGGCAAGCGTCAAGAGCCGGTACGGGTCCGAGGCCATTGCGGGCTTGATCACGGCGCGGTGTACGAATGAAGAACTTTACGTGTTCCAACGATTCATGCGGACCGTGCTCGGGACGAACAACCTGGACAGCAGCGCGCGGTACGGTCATATGAATTTCGTGCGAGCGGTTCATCACGCCCTCGGGATCAACCGTATGATGAATGCCTCCGCGGATATCACGAAAGCCAAGGCCATCCTGGTGGTGGGGGCGAACGTCACGGAAACGAATCCCGTGGCCAGCCTGCGGGTAAAGGCCGCGATCGGTACCTATAAGGCGTCGGCCATCGTGGTGGATTCCATGCAAACCAACCTGGCCAAGTTGGCGTCGCATCCGGTGATGGTCAAACCGGGCACGGAAGGAACCTTCGTCAAGGGATTGGTCAAATCGGCGCTGGAGCAGGATCTCGTCGATCCCGACGTGGTTTCTCAAGCGCCTGAAGCTTTGGCGGCCCTGAAGGCCGCCGCCGATGCGGTTTCGCTGGAGACCGTGGCCGCGGAAACGGGCGTCGCGGTCGGGATGATTCAGGAGGCCGCCAGGGTATTTGCGGAAGCCCCGCGTTCCGTCATCGTGTGCGGAGAGGGAATCGTGCGCCAGCATAACGGCTATGACAATACGTTGTCCCTGATCGATCTGGCCTGGGTCACGGGAAAACTGAACAAACCCGGATGTGGAATCAATACGTTCGCCGAAGAAGGAAACGAGCAGGGGGCCGTTGATATGGGAGTCGCGCCCGAATTCCTCCCGGGACCGGCGGCCTACGATCAGGACGCGGCGCGGAAAAGATTTTCCGAAGCGTGGGGCTCGGCGCTGCCGGACGCACAGACAGGCAAATCCCTCATCGAGATTTTGGAGGACTGTCGCGCCGGAAAGATCAAGGCCCTCTACGTGGTTGGAGAAAATCCCTTGTCCACGCTTCCGAAATCGTTCGGCGTGGAAGAGGCATTGAGCCAGTTGGAATTGTTGATCTGCCAGGACCCCTTCCTGACGGAGACGGCGCAATATGCGCACGTGGTGTTCCCCGCGTGTACGTTTGCGGAAAAGGACGGCACCGTCACCAACCAGGAGGGGATGGTGCAATTCGTCAGGCCGGCGTTGGACCCGTTGGGCGAGAGTGCGTTGGATTGGCATATCATGGTGGGCCTCGCCAACGGCATGGGGCATGCGCTTCCGTATGAAACGACGCAGGATATTCAAGCGGAAATTCGAAAGCTGCACCCCGGTTACTATAACCTCGGCCAACCCCACCCCGTCGTCGCCGACCCCTCGGCGTACCTTCGGAACGGCTATGCGAATTCGGTCGGCGCCAGGTATGCCGCCAATGGTCATGTCCGTGGACCGGGCCGGCCCTATGAGCTGAAATTGATTCAGCTCATCTATCATTCGGGGAAACTCTCCACAAAAGCGTCCGGGTTGATGGACATTTCGCCGAATACCGGGGCGTTACGGATGTCTTTGGAAGACTGCGAACGCTTGGGTCTGACCGGTGGCGGACGCGTTCGCGTGACGTCGGATCAGGGCAGCCTGGAGTTGGGGGTGCAAGCGGACGCCAACATGTTGCCGGGAACCTGCGCGTTTCCTGAACATTTCAATGATCCTCCGGTCAAGGATCTGGTCCGGGTCGTCGTGGATCCCGTGACGCGCGTTCCCTATTTCAAATCCGCTCAGGTGACAATCGAAAAACTGTAGGAGATCTATGGATACTCCAACTCAAACGAAAAGATTCCTGGACGCGGTCCTGTTCCGCGAAATCTGGAAGGCGATGAAAGTCACGTTCAGGCACCTGCTCCACCGCCCGATGACCTTCCAATATCCCCGTGAAAAGCGAACGATCCCCGACGCTCATCGCGGAGCCTTGGGGTTGTTGCGGTACGACAACGGGCAGGAACGGTGCGTCGGGTGCGACCTCTGCGAGGCCGCCTGTCCGTCACGGTGCATCAAAGTCATCAGTGAAGAGGACAAGTCCCTGCCCCTGCAACGGTACGCGACCGAGTTTTACATCGATATTACCAAATGCGTGTTTTGCGGATATTGCGTGGAAGCCTGTCCGGTCAATGCGTTGGCCATGACGAAGATGTACGAGTATTCGACTCATGACAAACGGACTCTCCTGTTCGACAAACAGCGACTCTACGAAATCGGTGAGCAACATTTGGAAGACGCGAAAAAATATCTCTATGCCCATAACCAGGAACAAGATGACGAGGAGAGTCGCGCCTACCGCTATCATTTCCCGCAGCCCATAGGGAAAACCGAGGCCTCCGACTCGTAGTCCTTCATGATGATGTACATATTGTTCGGGTACTTTGCGACCGTGAGTATCCTGTCGGGGATTTTTACGATCGCTTTGAAAAATCCTGTCCATTGCGGCCTGAGCTTACTGTCGTTGCTCTTGCACGTGGCCGGGCTTTTTGTGTTGCTCAACGCCGAGTTTCTCTTTGCCGTGCAGATCATCGTCTACGCCGGGGCCATCCTCGTGCTCTACCTCTTCGTCCTGATGTTGCTCAGTTTGAAAACCGAAGAACAGTATCTGCATAAGAAATACCCTTTTTCCCTGTTCGCCGGTGTCGCAATCCTCGCGGAATTACTCATTCTGGTGTTTCAAACCCCCTACGGCGGGGCCAAGGGGACTGCGACCCCGGAAGTCGTGTTGCAGACCGGCCCGAGTCACGCCGTGGGCATCACCATGTTCAGCGACTACTTGTTGTTGTTCGAGATCGTGGGGGTTTTTCTCTTGGGCGCCATTATCGGGGCGATCGTCCTGGCCAAAACCCCGACAGGTCCGGTTCCGGAGCCGACGGGCCAACGCGAGTAACTCGTCATGATTCCTCTGTCGGCATACGTGGCGTTGAGTTTTATCCTGTTTATGACGGGATTGTTGGGCGTCCTGATCCGGCGGAACTTCATTATTGTGCTGATGTCGGTCGAGATCATGTTGAATGCGGCGAACATCAACCTCGTCGCGTTCTCCCATTACCTCTCATCGATGGCCGGCCAGATGGCGGCACTTTTCGTGATCGCGATCGCCGCGGGTGAGGCTGCCGTGGGCCTGGCGATCATCATCGTGGTGTTCCGTGGAAAAATTGCGACGAACGTCGACCAGATTAACCTGTTGAAGTGGTAACGTGTCCGATCTTCTCGTTATTCTGATACCCGCCTTCCCGCTGATCGCGGTTCTGGTGAACGGCTTGCTCGGTCACCGGTACGCCACCGACCTGGCCGGCCGCATTGCCGTGGGTTCCATCGGCCTCTCTTTTCTGTGTGCCGTCGCGGTGGTAGCCGGCGTACTCTCCGATCCCGTGCCCCGTGAAGTCATTGCCTATTCGTGGATTTTCGGTGGAGACCTGCACGTCAATTTCGGATTTTTGATCGATCCGCTGACCGCCGTGATGTTGATGGTGGTGACGGGAGTCGGATTTCTGATTCACGTCTATTCCATCGGGTACATGCACGGAGAAGACGGCTTTACCCGCTTCTTCGTGTACATGAATCTGTTCATGGTCTCCATGCTGTTGCTGGTCATGGGGAACAATTTCCTGGTGCTCTTCATTGGCTGGGAAGGGGTCGGTCTCTGCTCCTACCTCCTGATCGGGTACTACTTCAATAAGGTCTCCGCGGCCAAGGCCGCCACCAAGGCGTTTGTGGTCAACCGGATCGGCGACGCCGGGTTCCTGTTGGCGATCTTTCTGGTCTTCGTCAACTTCAAGACCCTGGATTACCTGAAGGTCTTCGAAAACGCGAACCAGCTCTCCGTCGAAATGGCCACGGCCATTACGCTGTGCCTGTTGGTGGGTGCGATCGGGAAGTCCGCGCAAATACCGCTGTATACGTGGCTGCCCGATGCCATGGAAGGCCCGACGCCGGTGAGCGCGTTGATCCACGCCGCGACGATGGTCACGGCCGGGGTGTACATGGTGGTACGCACGCACGTGTTATACGACATGGCTCCCGTGTCCATGGCGACGGTGGGAATCATCGGTGGTCTGACCGCGTTGTTTGCCGCCACGATCGGGCTGGTGCAAAACGACATCAAGCGCGTGCTGGCGTATTCGACCGTCAGTCAACTGGGCTACATGTTTTTGGCCTGCGGGGTCGGGGCGTACATGGCCGCCATCTTCCATCTCGTGACCCACGCGTTTTTCAAGGCGCTCCTGTTCCTGTCCGCCGGCGCGGTGATCCATTCGCTCGGAGGGGAACAGGACATCCGAAAGATGGGAGGGCTTTCCAAAAAGATTCCCGTGACCCACGCCGTGTTTCTCATCGGCACCCTGGCGATTGCCGGTATCCCGCCTCTGGCGGGGTTCTGGAGCAAAGACGAAATCATGGCCCATGCCTTTGTGCATCACCATTACGTGCTGTATCTGTTTGCGGCGGTCGGCGCGTTCCTGACGTCCTTTTATATGTTCCGTCTCACCTATGTGACGTTTTACGGGCGATCCCGGGTGGACCCGAAGGTGGAACATCATATTCATGAGTCGCCGCCGGTCATGACCGTGCCGCTCATGATCCTGGCTGGGCTCTCCGTGCTGGGCGGGTTTCTGGGCGTGCCGCCGGAACATGGCTGGTTCCATGGATTTTTGGAATCCGTAGCCGCGCCCGTGGGAGCGGTGACACATGATGTTAGCGCGGGGACCATCATCGGATTGATGGCGGTGGCCATTGGGATCGCGTTGAGTGGGTGGGGGTTGGCCCACTACCTGTACGCGATCAAGCCAGGGACCGCGGATGCATGGTCAGAACGGTTCGCCGGGGCCTATCGGACGCTGTTGAACAAATACTACGTGGACGAACTGTACGACGCCGTTTTTGTCGAGCCCTGCAAACGGCTGGGTGAGATATGGGACTGGATCGATCAACACGTGATCGATCGTGTCATCAGGGGGATCGGTCGCGGGGCCGACGTCAGTGCGGCGGGAGCGACTTGGGCCGAGAAACACATCATCTATGGCGGGATCAACGTGATCGGGTACGCGAATCATCTGGCGGCCTGGTCGTGGCGGAAACTGCAAACAGGGTTGGTCAACCATTATGCCGCGGTGATCGTGATCGGTCTGTTTCTGCTCACGCATTTTCTGCTGGTGTGGTTAACCGGAAGTTCTCTCTTATAGGGATCGTCGATGCTTGAAGAACTGCAATTCGGATTCCCGATTCTGTCGATGCTGCTCTGGTTCCCGCTTTTCGGGGCGATCTGGTTGTGGCTACAAAGGGATCCCTATCTGATCAAGGCGGCTGCCTTGGTCGTCGCAGTTATCGAACTGGTTTTCGCCGTGCTCCTGTTACTCCGGTTCATCCCGGAATCCGCGGCCATGCAATTCACGGAACGGCTGAATTGGATTCCGGCGCTCGGTATTTCCTATCACCTCGCCGTGGACGGCATCAGCATCCTGTTTGTCGGCCTCTCGGCCTTCATCACCGTCCTGATCATTCTCTACTCCTGGGATACGGTTCAGGACAGGGCCAAAGCCTACTTCATGAGTATCCTGGCTTTGGAAACGACGATTATGGGGATTTTTGTGTCCATCGATCTGATCCTCTTCTTCGTGTTCTGGGAACTCATGCTCGTGCCCAGCTATTTCCTGATCAAGCTGTGGGGCGTGGGTGAGGAAAGGCAATACGCCGCACTCAAGTACGTGCTGTACACCCTGTTGGGCAGCGTGTTCATGTTGGTCGGATTCGCGCTCTTGAGTCTGAATTACCATGACGTCACAAACACGTACAGTTTCGATTTGTTGGAACTCTTGAAAGTGCCCGTTCCGGTCGGGGATCAGATCTTGATCTTCTGGCTCATCTTCATGGGATTGGCCTTTAAGGCGCCGGTCTTTCCGTTCCACACGTGGTTGCCGGACGCGCTCGTGCAGGGACCGATCGGGATGTCCGTGGTGTTGGCGGGCGTCAAGTTGGGAACGTACGGGTTCCTGCGGTTCAGCTTCCCGTTGCTGCCGGAAGCCTCGACCAATGCCACCGTGGTCGTGATCGTCATGATTTTGGCCATGGCCGCCATCGTCTGGGGCGCGATCATCGCCATCATGCAACCGGACTTCAGACGCCTGCTCGTCTTCAGCAGCATCAGTCACTTGGGGTTCATTGTGTTGGGCCTGTTTGCCTTGAACTTCCAGGGCCTCCAAGGCAGCCTGCTGCAAATGATCAACCTGGGGTTTACCACCGCAGGGCTCTTTTTCCTGGCCGGGTTTCTCTATGACCGGCTCGGCAATACGCTCATGGAAAATTGCGGAGGCATTGCCTCGAAGATGCCCCTGTTGGCCACGTTCTTCCTCATCATCGGGATGGCCTCGATCGGGTTGCCCGGAACCAACGGCTTTATCGGGGAATTTCTGATCCTGCTGGGCGCTTTTCAGGCCCATTGGGTGTACGGGGTCGTGGCCGTCTCGGGAGTGATTTTCGCGGCCGCCTATTTCCTGTGGTATTACGAGCGGGCGATCTTCGGCCCCGTCGGCGAGCGAGTTCCGCAGGTGCTCAAGGACCTGACGCAACGCGAAACGGTCATCGCCGTGTCCCTGTGCGTGATGATTTTCTGGATCGGGTTATACCCCTCACCGTTCCTGCGAATGGTCAATGAATCGGTGCAGGCCGTAGTGGACCGGTTGGACCGCGGGTCGATGGCGAGCATTGAACGGGACAGGACGCTGCTGTCCCATGTCGTCACCAATGAACCCGGAGGGAAGGACTGAGCCATGGGCCAGTTGGCTTTACAGGCAACCCTGTTTGTTCCGTTCCTGGGGGCCATCGTGTTGCTGTTTGTTCCCAATCGTGAGCCGCTGCTGGTGCGCGCCGTGGCCGCGGTCTCCGCCGGGGTCGCGCTGCTCGCCTCTCTGTACGTCTTCATGGCTTACGACCCCGATCAGGGGGGCTTTCAATTCATCACCAAGTGGGCGTGGTCCGAGGAATTGGGCATCGGGTTTCACATCGGGGTGGACGGAATCGGGGCACCCTTGGTCTTTGCCTCGGCCATCCTGCTGTTTGCGGGTATCTTCATTTCGTGGCATATCAAGGATCGCACCAAGGAATTTTATATCTTCCTGTTGATCCTGGCGGCGGCGACCATCGGGGTGTTCATGTCGCTGGACCTGTTTTTCCTCTATTTCTTTTACGAAATGTCGGTGTTGCCCATGTACGTGTTGCTGGGCGTGTGGGGGAGTCATACCAAGGGCTATTTGAGCATGACCGATGAGGAAGGCCGGAAGCTTCGTGATTCGGTCGGGTTCATCCTGAACTTCGGGGCGAACAGCAAGGAATACGCCGCGATGAAGCTCACGCTGTTCCTCTCGGCGGGAGCGGTGTTCGCGTTGATGGGCATCCTGCTGATTTACCATTTCTCGCCGGTCCAGACGTTCGACATTCTGGTGTTGCGGGAAGTCGCCGATTTTGACGGCACGCTTGCGATAATCATCTGGTTGTTGGTCTTTTTCGGCTTTGCGTCCATCGCGCCCATTTGGCCGTTGCATTCCTGGTCCCCCGTCGGCCACGCCGCGGCCCCGGCCGCGACCAGCATGTTGCACGCCGGCGTGCTCATGAAACTCGGCCATTTCTCCATTATCCGCGTGGCGTATGAAATTCTGCCCGAAACCACGCAGGAGCTCATGCCGATCGCCGCGGTGTTGTGCGTGTTCAGCATCATCTACGGTGGGTTTGTCGCGTATTTCGCCAAGGACACGAAGTACGTCATCGGCTATTCCAGTTCCAGTCACATGGGCTACGTGTTCCTGGGCATGGCCGCCTTGGATTACATCAGCCTGACCGGCGCGGTGATCTACATGTTTGCGCACGCCTTGGCTACGGGCATGCTCTTCGCCATGGCGGGCTGGGTGTATGACCAGACCCATACCCGGGACATTCCCTCCTTGGGCGGATTAGTCAAGAACATGCCGTTTTTGGCCGGGGCCTTCATTATCGCCTGCATGGCATCGGTCGGCATGCCGGGTACCGTGAACTTTATCGCCGAAATCATGATTATCGTGGGCTCATGGGAGAAATATCCGTTCCAGGTGGTGGTGGCCGTGCTGGGGATCGTGTTGACGATGGCCTATCTCTTCAAAATGATGCGCGGGCTGTTCTATGGCAACATGTCGTCCGAATACGCGCATGCCCGGGATACGTCGCAATGGGTGGATCGTCTGCCCCTGCTTGTGATGATCGGCTGCAGTATTTTCTTCGGGATCTTTCCCATGCATTTTTATAACGTCGTGCGATCCACGGTCGTGCCGATGTTGGATCGAATTAACCAGGTGACTCCGATGGTCACCCACAATACCACGGGGCTGTTACCGTAAGCCGTCATGACCTTCGACCTTACCCTGTCAAGCTCAGACCTCCTTCTCCTGGCGCCGGAGATTTTCCTCACCATCTGGTTGTGCGTGGTGTTGGCCGTCGACTTTACCTTTAAACAGATCGACCACGAAAACCTGGCCTACCTGAGTGTGGGTGGCGTCATCGCCACGCTCATCAACCTGATCTGGTTCGATTACACCGGAGTCCAGGGCGCCTTGTTCAAAGACATGTTTGTCCTGGATGGGGTGGCGATTTTCTTCAAGATTCTGGTGTTGATCTCCACGGCGCTGGTCCTGCTGGCTTCGATCGACTACGTGAAATCGTTCAAGTTTTTCAGGGGCGAATATTATTTCCTGGTCATGATGTCGGCCTTGGGCATGATGTTCATGGCCTCGGCTCAGGACCTGCTCTCCGTTTTCGTCACGTTGGAATTTTCCACCTTCGGCTTTTACGTCCTGGTGGCCTATCTGCGGGAAGACCAGAAATCCAGCGAAGCGGGACTGAAGTTTTTCATTCTGGGTGTGTTCGCCGCGGGCTTGCTCGCGTATGGCATCAGTCTCGTCTATGGCGAGACGGGAACGCTGGTGTTTTCCGAAATGGCATCGGCACCCGGTAGCATTGGGCTGGCCATCGGCTTCATCATGATCTTCGCCGCCTTGGGCTTCAAAATCGGGGCCGTTCCTTTTCACTCCTGGATTCCCGATACGTATCAGGGAGCCCCCACGCCCGTCACCGCCTTTCTGTCGATCGCGCCGAAAGGTGCGGCGTTAGCCATTCTCATCCGCATGTTCTACGTCGCGCTGGCGACCTTCAAACCCACGTGGGTCCTGCTGTTCGTCGTCGCCTCCATCATCTCCATGACCTACGGCAACATCGTGGCGATCGCCCAGAAAAACATCAAACGGTTGCTCGCGTATTCCGGCATTGCGCAAATCGGGAACGTCATGATCGGTCTGGCGGCCGGAACCAAACGGGGCAGTGACGCGATACTCTTTTATTTGCTCACTTATCTGTTCGCCAACCTGGGAGCCTTTGCCGTGGTCATCGGTGTCAGCAACCTGATCAAGAGCGATGAGATTGAAGATTACAACGGGTTGAATCGTCGGTCGCCGTTTCTCGCAGCCGCCATGCTGCTCTTTCTGTTGTCGCTCGCCGGTGTGCCGCCGCTCGCCGGCTTCATCGGCAAACTCTATATCTTTGTCGCGGCCATCGAACAGGAACTTTACACGCTGTTGATCGTCGGGCTGATCAATATCGTCATCTCCATGTACTACTACCTGGTCGTGGTCAAGAAGATGTACATCAACGAACCCCACGATCCCACGCCGCTTTCGGTATCGACCCCACTGAAAACCGTCATCTTCGTCGGCATCGCCGGTACACTCCTGCTCGGCATTTACCCCAAACCCTTCATCGACTGGGCCGTTTCAGCCACCCTGATGTTCTCCAATATAGCGGCGCCCACAGCGTCAGATCCCGCAGTGTTGACCTCCCTGGCAGGCGGATAACGATGCAAAACAGGGCACAGAGTCAGCCTTGTCCCAGCTTATGCTGCAGGCGCGTTCTTTGATTGGTTAACCGGGATTTTTTGATGCGTAACTTATATTTTGCCACGTCGTTGCAAATCTCTTACGACATCTTCAAACATCAGCTCGGGCTCTTTTTTTAGGGGAATTATCAAGAGTAGTTGACGGTCTCTCCTCCTTGTAGCTGCGGGCTCCCTGCTCGGGGACAGGGACATGCCTTATCCCGCCGTTCTTCCTGGCCGCATAAGATGCGGCAGCTACAAATCAAGGCGTTTTTCTAAGAAG
>WTGX01000022.1 GCA_011523385.1 Nitrospira sp.
GGGGTCCATGGCGACTTGAGACCCGCACGGTCGCCCTAGCCAGAACCTCCGCGTGCTAGACTCGGTCCTGCGGTTACGGATTGCGTCTCCTGTGGAGTCCGGGCGTGGGTTTGGCCACCCGAGCCCGGATTCCCCCGCACGCGGGAGGCGGATCACGTGGCCCAGGAGACGCATCGTGACAACGACACCTGCATCTGCGGGTCCGGTTCCGGATCCGTCTGCACTTCCACCAGCTCCCGAACCCGACGGCCCGCAACAGCTTGAGCTCAGGCTGTTCGAGCGGATCGACGCCTTCCGCGGTGTCCCCCCCGACCGCGCGCTGTGGCGCGAGCTCGTCGACCTCGCGATCGGCACCGCCAGGAACTTCACCGCGTACGGGAAGTCACTGAGCGCGGGGTTCATCCATCACTTGACGTGGGCCATCTACGGCAGGAGCGATCGAGCCGGCGTCGCACACGTGACCGACCGCCAACTCGCATCTGACATGCGCCGCGAGCCCAAAGCCGTCACGGCGGGCATCCTCGTAGTCCGCCGCCTCGGAATCATCCGCACGATCAGGGCGAGCCGACGAGCGGCCCGGTTCCACGCCCTGAACCTTGGGGGGCTGGACTGGCCCGCCGTTCGCCGACGGGCAGTCGCGCACCACCGCGAACACCAGCAGCAGCGCCTCGACCTTGCCGACGGCTACCAATTACAGCTCCTAGCGAGTGGTGTCCATACGACACCACTCAATTCTTCGAGTGGTGTCCATACGACACCACCAAAGGGCGTACGTACGGAAGGGCAGATCTCAGAGTCGATCGCTGCTGCTGGTACGTCGCGCGCGAGCACGGCCGACCCCCGGCGACAGGAGCAGCAGCAGCCCGGACGAACGAACCGCATCGAGGGGCTGATCGGAGCAATTGCTGCCCGGTCGCGCGCCCTCAGTCGGCCGTTCGACGAGGACCAGACGCGGCAGGACCTCACCAGCGGAGAGCGGACCGTCGACGACCTCCAGCGCCAGGCCGACGAGCTCGACGCGGACTGCACCGGCCGCCCCTTCGCGGACCCCGCCAGCGGTCGCCGTATCCAGCGCAACCCCGAGGCCATCGCCGCCAGCGTCGAGCACCAACGCCGTCTCGCCGCCGACGAGGGCCGGCCGTTCGACGAGGCCGCGGCCCGACTTGAGGCGGAACGGGCCGACGACCTGCATCTCGCCGAGTGCCTCGCCCTAGCCGACCGCCGTCAAGAGCGTGCTGGTGAGGATGGCGACTGAGACCCGCACGGCCGCCCCGGCCAGGACCTCCCCGCCCTCGCCACGCCCCACCCGGCGGAGGATCTACCTTTGCTGGTTGTGCGCTCGCTACCGCTCGCAACCGCACTCAAGGCCCGGACCGCGAAGAGCACGCGGTCCGGAGACAGCCCCGGGCTAGACTGGAGACGACATGGCCACCCTCGACACGCACGCCATCGCCCGCAGCCTGACCGACGCCGGCGCCGACCCGAAGCTGGCCGACGCCATCACGGCCGCCGTCCGGCAGGTCGCCGACCGCGATACCGACGCCCTCGCGACCAAGGCGGACCTCGCCGCCCTCGAAGCGCGCCTCTACCGCGCGATGCTACTGCAGGCCGGCGCCATCGTCGGTGCCGTGGTCGCCATCCTGCGCATGCTCGGAGACGGGCAGTAGCATGGCCGCCCTCGCGACCAAGGCGGACCTCGCCGCGCTCAAGGCTCGGATCGCGTGGCGCTTCATCGGCGCGCTGGTGGCCGTTGCCAGCATCCAGACCACCATCCTGATCGCCGTGTTCCGCACGGTCGGGAGCTGAACGCCGGCCGTCACGGCCGCGCGGATGCACACGCTCGAGGTCCAGATGGCCAAGCTGGAAGGCCTCCTCGAGGGACTGCGCGAGGCCATCACCGGCAAAGCGCGCAGCCTAGCTCTTGCCGGGCCGAAGGTCCGGCCTCACCCGGCACCGTCAGGTGTCGGCGAATTCGGCAGAATTCGGTAGTGAGTTACCTCTTTTACTCCGCAAAATCGGTGTAGACTCGGGGTGCTGTGAGTACCCAGGTCGTTCGTATGGCGCGTGTCGGGGGTGCTGGTGGTGGGCTCGGCAAGCACATCGACGGCGAGACCCGACCCGAATCCGCCGCCCCTCGAGAGCTCGACATCGAGGGCGAGAAGGTGGCGCTCGAGCCGGTGGTCCTCCTCGATGGGGAGGGCGAGCAGATCGACCAGAAGACGGCGAAGGAGCGCGTCGGGGCGGCTCAGGGCTACATGCAGAAGTGCCGGCGGAAGAAGACTCGGGGCCGGCAACCGATGGGAGCGACAACCTGGGTCTTCGCCGGACCGCCCCGCTACGACGGCGAGAAGGAGGCGCCCTGGTCGGCCGAGAAGGTGCGGGCCTGGTCGAAGGACTGCGTGGAGTGGCTGGTCGATCGGGCGGGTCCGGGGTCGCGGTTGGCCCATTGCGCGCTGCATCAGGACGAGGGCGCCCCCCATCTGCACGCGACGCTGATCGTGGCCGACGAGCAGGGGCGCTTGGGATGGAACCGGATTCGCAATCGGTTCACGGTGAAGGGGAAGACCGGCACGCTGCTGATGTCGGGGTTGCAGGACAACTTCCACGAGGCGGTCGGCCGGAAGTACGACCTCGAGCGCGGCGAGGTGGGTTCCGCCCGCGAGCACGCACCTGTTGACCGCGAGCTCGGGATCCGGATCCGGGTCGAGGAAGAGCGGAATCGGACGCGTGCCGCCAAGGTTCAGGC
>WTGX01000003.1 GCA_011523385.1 Nitrospira sp.
CGCTTCCGCGCTTCCGCGTAACTTCGTTAACCCAGTAGTCTACCACGGTTCCGGCAGCCGAGTCAGCCTGCGGGCGAAGGGCTCATGTCTCCCCACCGCGTCTGCAAGCCGCCGCCTGGGCTCATCAACTTCTCCGCTGAGTCCGCTTCTTCCGCCGACAGTTTCGATTCCGTCCCGGCCCGCACGACTTCGGGCGTCCATCCAGTCGCCCGCCATCTGCGCCGCGGCCTTCTCCCGGCACTGCTCTGCCTGCCGTTGATTGCCGGGCTGGCGACCGAAGCCGCCGCGCAGAGCGCGACAGTTTCGATAGCGCAGGGACTAAATACTACGAATCCAGAGGACCCCACGAGCGATGGTGCCACATTCAAACTTCGAGTATCGCCTACGCACAGTTCAGCGATACCTTACAAAGTCTGCTTTACCAGCTCGCTGGCCACTCCCAGCTTTATAGCCGATAGAGGCCTCCATTCAATTTCCCTCGACGCTCAGGGGTGTACGACTGGCGAAATTGCAGCAGGGACCACTGGTCTCGATTTAAAGATCTACGGAACCGACGACACCCTCGACGAGCCCGACGAGGTGGTGACGGCGACGGTCTCGGCGGACCCGAACAACGCGCTCCCCGCCGGGGTGAGCATCTCGTCCACCGCCAACACCGCCACCGTCACCATCCGCGACGACGACCCGACGGTGGTGCGCCTGGCGCGTAGCGGCGGCACCGGCGCCATCAACGAGGGCCAGACGGTGGAGCTCACGGTGACGCTGGGCCGCGCGCTCATTGCGGGCGAGATCATCGACGTGCCGCTGTCGATCAGCGGCCCGGGGGTCACCATCGCCGACTGGATCCTCGCCAGGAAGTCCGGCACGAACCTCAACACCGGCGTCAGCCTGCACGGCACCAGCACCGGCCTCTGGGTGCGCTTCTCCGGCGCGGGCGCGCGGGTGGCGACGCTCAACCTGGAGGCGGCGGGCGACAACGTCGCCGAGGGGGGCGGCTCGGAGACCGTCACCGTGGCGCTCGGCGCGAACTCGGCCTTCGACCATTCGAGTCGCCGCACCAACGTGGGCGGCGGCGCGGACCCGAGCGGCACGGCCTCGGAGCGCAGCTTCAGCGTCCAGGTCAACGACGCGACCGTGACCGCCGCGGTGCCGGTCGTCAGGGTCGAGGTTCCGACCGTCACCGAGGGCGAGACCGTCAACGCCAGGCTCACCCTGAGCCGGGCGTCGACGGAACCGGTTCGTGTCCTGGTTAACGGCGCCATCTTTTCCACCTGCGATCTCTGCCCGACGGGCACGGCCCCGGCGAGCGGGTCGGACTTTACGAACACCAGTGTTCTCGTCACGTTCGCCCCCGGCGTTACGACCAAGACCGTGTCGTTCCCGACCAACGACGACGGCGCGGTCGAGTCGACCGAGGTCTTCGCGGTTATTCTTGCCGATCCGGCCGGCGCATTGGGGCTGGGCACCAAATTCACGGTTGACCCGGCCACGCCGCCCGATGGCGTCAACAGGAGCTACCCCTACTGGTTCGCCCGCATCGAGGACAACGACACTCCGACCCTCGCCACCATCTCGAAGGGGTCGCTGCGCATCGTGGAGACCGGCAGCGGAACCTACACGGTGGCGCTCGCCACCCAGCCGACGGCCGCTGTGTCGGTGTCCATCGCGAGGGGCGGCACGGACGCCGCTGCGGCCGCGACCCAACCGACCTTTCTCGTCTTCAACCCCAGCGGCGCCAACCTCTGGAGCACCGCGCAGACGGTGACGGTCACCGGGGCGGACGAGTCGGGGACACACCGCAACCGTGCGCTCACCCTCGCCCACAACGCGACCTCGACGGATTCGACCTACAACGGCGTCAACCTCGGCACCGTCTCGGTGGAGGTGGCGGACGCGCCGGTGGTGGAGACGTACGACCCGTGGGGCTCGTACTTCGTCCGCTCGGGCCGGGAGAACGAGCCGGACCCGCTCATCATGACCTCGCCCAGGCCGATGTCGTACAAGTACAAGCTGCGCCGGGACCTGTGGATGGGCGGGCACGGGCTGGGACCGGGCAACAGGCTCGACTACGCCGTCCGGGCGTCGAACGCCCCGGTGGGCGGGCCGATCACGGTGACCGCCACGGTGCCGACCACGCACAACGACCGCAACGAGGTGGGGCTGGCGCTGACCCCCGACGGTACGCCGCAGGACTCGGTCACCTTCACCCTCTCGAACCGCCATCCGCAGAACAACAGCTGCGACGCGGACCGCGCGGACGGCAACACCGACCTCTCGTGGGCGTGCAGCATGGACGTGTTCGTGGTGCGCAAGTCCGCGGGCAACCAGAGCGCCTGCGCCAACATCCAGCACACGGTCACGGGCGGCGGGGTGCGCGCCTCGGACAACGACTACCTCGTCCTCCGGGCCCAGCTCCCGGCGACGGGCTACGAGAAGACGGGGGTCTGGTACCCGTGCCAGAAGCTGAACTGGGAGGGCTGGCCGTGGATCACGCCGCAGATGGCGGCCTCCCGCGACAGCGGCAAGCCGGTGCACAGCGAGGAGAGCGGCGTCCCGGGCCTCGACCTGCCGCCGGTGACGCTGCCGAACGCGGCGACGCCGGTGGATGAGGGCACGACCGCCGGCATCGCCATCGACCTCGGGCGGGCGCTGAAGAAGGGCGAGCGGGCGGAGCTGGAGCTGGCCTTCTCCGGCGCGACGCCGGGGACGGACTACACGCTCGCGCTCGTGGCGGGCAAGAGCACGGGCGTGACGGTCAAGCCTGGCGCGCCGCTCACCGGGGCGACGCCGGTGCTGGCGTTCGCCGAGGGGGCGCGCACCGCCGAGCTCACGCTGACGGTGCTCGACGACACGGTGTACGAGGCGGAGATGCTGACCGTCGCCTTCGGGGAGCTGCGCCACATCGTGGATGGCCTGGAAGACCGGGTGACGACGCCGGAGGGCAGCCTGCGCTACGCGCTGCTCGACAGCACCGGCCCGCCCTTGACCATCACGCGGCTGGCCGACGCCACTGTGGCGGAGAACAAGCCCTGGTCGGCCGAGCCGCTGCTGGAGGGGGTGACGGGCCGCGTCGCCTTCAGCCTCACCGGGGCCGATGCCGCGCGGTTCACCCTCGACGGCAAGACCGGGTCGCTGGCGCTGCCGGCGCAGGACTTCGAGGCGCCGGCGGATGCGAACAAGGACAATGTCTACGAGGCCACGCTGACCGCCACCGACCCCGGCGGGACCGATGCGGTCGCTTTCCGGGTGACAGTGACCGACGTGGCCGAGGGGCAGACGACGGAGGCCGATCCGGCGGTGGTCAAGCTGGTCGAGGCCATGATCGTGCGCCACCGGGACGTGACGGGGAACACGGGCGCGCTCGCCAAGTGGCAGCAGGCGCTCAAGACCCTCAAGGGCGAGCCGGGCGGGTTCACGATCGCGGAACTGGAAGCGCAAGTCGCCCGCCTCTCAGGCACGCCGAAGCACCGCTGGCGGCGGGTGCTGGACGCGGTCAAGGCGATACAGGCCGGGGGCGGCAGCGGGACGGGCGCAACGCCCGCCACGCCGACGATCACCGTCGGGTCCGGGGCAGGCTCTGGCGCGGCGGTGACGGAGGGGACCGCAGCAAGCTTTACCCTGACCGCGGACCCGGCGCCGAAGGCCGACCTGGCGGTGACGGTGAGCATCGGGCAGACGGGTAAGTATGTCGCCTCCCGCAATCGCGGCGCCCGCACAGTGACCATCCCCGCGGGCGAGACCGCCGCCGCCTTCACGGTGGCCACCAAAGGCGACACGAAGGACAAACCGGACGGCGCGGTGACCGCGACGCTCGAAGCCGGTACGGGCTATACGGTGGGTGAGGCGGCCACGGCCACGGTGCCGGTGCGCGACGACGACGCGACCGGGGTGACGCTCTCGGCCGAGGCGGGCGATCTCGCGGAAGGCGCGGGGCGCAAGCTCGTGCGGCTGACGCTCGGCCGGAAGCTGGTGGTGCCGGAGGCGCTGACGGTCACGCTGACCTTCGGCGGCACGGCGACGGTCGGGACCGACTACACACTCAGCCCCAAAGGGGCCAGCCGGCCGGGGGTGCGGTACGCGAACCTCGCCAGCGCCGACCCGGCAAAGCCGCCAACCGTCACCTTTACCGGCCCCTCGGCCAAGTCCGCGACGCTGGTACTGGCGGCGACCGCCGACAGCGCCCACGAAGGCGACAGCGAGACCGTGACGGTGGGGCTCGGGACGCTCACGCCCACGGATCTCGGCGGCGGGGCCGAAGGCGCCGGCGCCGTGGCCTTCACCATCCTGGAGCCGCCGCCGGCAATCTCCATTGCAGCCAAGACCGCGTCCATCACGGAAGGCGCGGCGGCCACCTTCACGGTGACCGCCAGCCGGGCGCCGGAGGCCGACCTCCCGGTCACCCTCACCGTGGCGGAGGCCGCCGGCAGTGACATGGTGGCCGCGGACAGCGAAGGCACGGCCACGGTGACGATTGCCAAGGGCCAGACCGAGGCCGCGTTGACCGTACCCACGGTGAACGACACCCAGGACGAGCCCGACGGCACGGTCACGGCCACGCTCACCGCCGACGGCAAGGACGGAACCGCCTATATGGTGGCGGCTTCGCCGAAAGACGCCGCCTCGGTCACCGTGGCCGACGATGACGTAGCCAATGCCGTCACGCTCTCCATCGAGGACGAGCAGGTCCGGGAGGGCGACCTGTTCACGTTCCAGGTGGACCTCTCGGCCCCGGCGCCGCACGAGGTGCGGGTGAGCTGGCACACCGAGGCGGGCACGGCCAAGTTCGGGCACGACTTCGACCTCGCCTCGGGCGCGCTCACGTTCCGGCCGGGGGTTGTGCGGCAGACCATTACCATCTTCACCATCGACGACCTCATCGACGAAGACCCGGAGACCTTCGAAGTGGTGCTGTCGAACGCGCAAGGCGCCACGATCGAGCGCGGGACCGCGACCGGGACCATCGTGAACTCGGACCCGATGCCCACGGCGTGGCTGAGCCGCTTCGGGCGCACGGTGGCGCAGCAGGCGTTGGACGGCATCGCCGGGCGCCTGACCGCGCCGCGCACCCCCGGGGCTCAAGGCACCATTGCCGGGCAGGCGTTCACCCATTCGACAAGCTCAGGGCAAGCCCATTCGACAAGCTCAGGGCAAGCCCCTTCGACAGGCTCAGGACAGGCGTTCGCGCCGGGGTCGGGCAACGCCGGGACCGGCGGCGCGACGAACATCAACACACCGGCCCTGACCCGGCAGGGGGCGCTGGCCCTGGCCCAGATCGCGCAGAGCTTCGGCGGGACCGTCAACGGCTTCGAGGCTGACGGCTTTGGCCCGGCCGGGGTCGACGCGGACCGGGACCCGAGCGCCTGGGGCACGGGCGCCGGGACTCAGGCCACCCCCCTGACGCCGCGGGAGGCGCTGCTGGGCAGTCACTTCACGGCGACAGCCAGACCGGACGGCACCGGCGGCAGTCTCGCCTTTTGGGGCCGGGCGGCGCAGGCGAATTTCGACGGGCGGGAGGGCACTTTCTCGCTCGACGGCGAGGCCACCACGGGCTTGCTGGGCGCGGACTACGCCCGGGACACGTGGCTGGTGGGCGTGACGCTCCTGCGGAGCCAGGGCCGGGGCGGCTATCGCGACACGGACGTCACCCCCCGACCCGGGACTCACACCTGCCCCGGCGCGACCGGGCCGGTGTGTCGCCAGGCCGTGCGCGAAGGCACCGGCACGATCGAAGCGTCGCTGACCGCGGCGGTGCCCTATGCCGCCTGGGAGGCGTCAGAGCGGCTCAAGCTCTGGGGCGCGACGGGTTACGGCGCCGGGGAAGTCAAGCTCCGGACCCACACCGGCCAGGCGCTCGCAACCGACATCGACTGGACCATGGCCTCGGCGGGCCTGCGGGGCAACTTGCTGCCCCAACCGGCCAAAAGCGCCGCGCCCGCGGCACTGGCGCTGACCTCGGACGCGCTATGGGCGCGGACCACGTCGGACAAGACGACGGAACTGGCCGCGGGGGACTCCACCGTCACCCGGCTGCGGCTCGGACTGGAGGGGAGCTACCGTGTCGCGCTCGACGATGGGGGCCAGTTCACCCCTAAGTTGACGCTTGGGGCGCGCCATGACGGGGGGGATGCCGAGACCGGCTTCGGGGTGGAACTCGGCGGCGGCCTCGCGTGGAGCGTCCCGGCGCTCGGGCTGGCCCTCGACCTCGAGGGCCGCACCCTGCTGACCCATGCCGCGGACGACTTCGAGGACCAGGGTTTCGCGGCGTCGCTGGTCTTTGACCCCGCCCCGGCGACGCAGCGGGGCCCATCGGTCAGCCTGCGCCAGGACTGGGGCGGACAAGCCACGGGCGGCCTGGATGCGCTGTTCGCCTCGAACCCGCTGGCGCAGCGGGCGGGGAGCGGCAATGCGACGAGCCGTTGGGCCGCGGAGGCGGCCTGGGGCTTCCCGGCCTTTAGCGGCCGGTTCACCGGCAGCCCGCATGCCGGGCTGGGCCTGGCCACCGGCACCCGCGACTACCGCCTGGGCTGGCGCCTCACGCCGATGGAGAACGCACCCGCCCTCGCCTGTGACCTTTCCTGCAACCTCTCCTTCGGCCTCACGGCGACCCGGCGGGAGACCGACGTGGCTCAACCGGAACACACGATCGGGTTCGAGGTCGGGGCACAGTGGTGACGGGGCCGCGTGGCTTCCCCACCCCGGACGTCCCGCGTCCCCTTCGACCGGCTCAGGACGGGCTCTTCGCCTTCGCGGGCGCTACGCGCAGGACAGGCTTGTGTGCTCCAGTGCCCCGCCGGTGAAAGAGAACCCCCTCACTCCCCCTTGTCAGGGGGACGGCAGCCCCGCTTTCCCCTGAGCAGAGAGCCGGCCGCATGCCTCGCGGCATAAGATGCCGCCGCTACAACTGCGTGAAGATTGCGGCCAATGCTGCTACAACTTGTCCTTCGCGTTGCTCAGGACAAGCTCGGAATGACAATTCGGGTATGATCAGTATCTCGTTCTGTCAACGCCTGCCCTGAGCTTGTCCTGAGCGAAGCGAACGGGCGAAGTCGAAGGGAATGACTGAACACATACAATCCCCGACCCCGATCAGGGATCCAGGGGAAGTGAAGTCGAAGGGTTCGCAAGGATGACAGAGAGGGGGAGCTATGTCGCACCACGCGCGGTCGCAGGAGGGCATCGCCATGGTGAACCGGTATTATCAGGGGTTGAGTGAGTTCCATTGCTATGCCACGCGGGTGACGACCGGCAGCATGCGCCTTTGGGTGGGGACGCTGGAGCGGGACATGCACAAGCCTGCGAAAGCGCGGGTGCGCTTGTGCGATGGTTCCGGCCGCCAAGTCAGGGTGCGACCGATCCGGCATGCCGACTGGGAACGTCCGTTTCCCGCTACGTCACAAGATCGTTTCTACAAGAGCTTCACCTTCAAGGGGTTGAGGCCGGGCAGGATTTATCGCGCCTGCTTCGAGCGGTGGCGTGCCGACGTGAAGGCTTGGGAAATCCTCCGCTCCGCGAGTATCCGCACGCTGCCCAAACGGCTGCCTTTGTCCACGTCGCGCGCCAAACCCTTCACCATCGCCTTGGGGAGTTGCTATTGGCCGGACCAGGACGGGGGTCGCGTGGGTACGGCATACCGGGGGTTGTATGACCACCCCGCAGATCCGCACGACAGCCCGGATCTGACCTTTCTCACCGGCGACCAGGTGTATCTGGACGTCGGGTTCGATCTGCGCTCCAGGGTGCCCAAGGAAGTCCGTCGCCGGATCGCCCGGGACTATGCCCGCCACTGGCAAGGTCTCAGCGACGTGTTGACCCGCGGGGCCACCTACATGCTGCCCGACGATCACGAGTGGTACAACGGCTTTCCTGATCCCGATCCCGGGAATCCGTACCTGTGGGCCTTACGGGACGTGAAGGTACGCAAGGCCTGGGAACAGGCGGCGCGTCAGGGTATCGTGAACGTTCAACAATGTCCGGTCGTGGAGATCATGGCGTTCCCGGGTGATCTCAGTATCTGCTTCGCCGATCTGCGGTCGTATCGTGAACCGAAGCAAGGCGGCCTGATGAACCCGAAGGACCTGAAGCGCGTGCTGGCTTGGGCCAATGGGCTCACGACTCCGGGGGTGCTCGTGAGTCCCCAGCCCTTGATCGTCACCGGGAACCCTCACGAAGCCAACCTGCTCGACTACACGGAAGACTATTGCCGATTGCTCGCGGCCCTGGGAAGTACGGGGCACGATATTGTCGTCATGAGTGGCGACGTCCACTACGGCCGCGTGGTGAGCGTGAAGCTGGGCGCCCGGGGCGCTACGTTGTATGAAGTGGTCTCCTCGCCGCTCTCGAACCTGACGTATCTGAATGCCTGGTTCGCCACCAACCGGAACCGTTTGACTCCGAAACAATTTCCCGACCCACGCGCGTTCAGCCACCCACGGGGTAAGCAGACCCTATCAGACTGGAAGCCCCGGACAGTCAATCATTATCTCAACAAGACACGGGACGGTTCGAGGTACGCCATAGGCCACAAGACCAGTTGGCGTCAGTGGGTCTACCCGGGCACTCGCACTCGCGAGCATTTTCTGACCATCGCCTTCTCCCGCTATGGCGACGGCTCCGGTATCCGAATGACGGTCAAAGGCTGGCTGGTCCGGGACGTGGACCTCGACGAACGGCGCAAGCGAATCCTGCCCCAACGGGCCTTTCGGTTTTCGCGGAAACTGACCTGAGCGCCGGTCGGATTTCATACGCGCCGGCCTGCCGGCGCAGGCGGTGTGCCAATGGCGAGCCCTCCAGTGTCTTGACCCCTTCGAGAGGCTGGGCTATTCTATCCATGAGGTGCGTATCTCCTTGAAAACCGGGAGGAAAGGCCATGGAAAAGCAGGAACGGAAATCCGGGGCAGCTGGAAATTCCTCACAGGCTCAGGAAGTCAAGCCGAATCCTCAGGTCATTGAAAGCGGCAAGAAGCTTCAGGAAGACATCGATCAGTTGGTCGAGGAGATCGACGAGGTCCTGGAAGAGAACGCCGCCGAGTTCGTCAAGAATTACGTTCAGAAAGGAGGAGAATAGCTCCTCTTTCCTTTCTTTTTTCCGCCGCCGTTTTTTGTTTCACCAGTACAGTGTGGCCGGAGCATCGGCGAGTCCGGGTCGTGTGCGCGGCCTTTTCGTTTGACTCTCATTGGGTCGGTTTCTAAGATCGTTGCTGTTTTATGGGTCTTCCACTACCGGTGAATCTGCGCGTATGACGATGCAATCCTCGAATTGGCGGGTACGGTCGGTCGATCAGCAACAGGTCTCGGCCCTGGCCGGAGCCCTGGGTGTTTCGCCGCTGGCGGCGACGGTCTTGTGTGGCCGCGGCGTGGTCGAGCCGGAGCAGGCCAGGGCCTGGCTTTCCTCTTCCGGCGGCTTGACCCATGATCCGTTCGCGCTGCCGGACGTGGAACGGGCTATCGACCGGCTTCATCTGGCCATTCAACGCGGAGAACGGATCTGCTTTTACGGGGACTATGACGTTGACGGGATGGCGGCCACGAGCCTGCACTTCCTGTTCTGGCGAAGCATGGGCGCTCAAGCCGAGGCCTATATCCCTCACCGGCGGGAGGAAGGATACGGCCTTCATGAAGGGGCTATTCGGAAACTGGCCGGGCGCGGCGTTTCCCTGTTGCTCACTGCAGACTGTGGCACCACCTCGTACAAGGAGATCGAACTCGCCCGGTCCTTGGGCATGGACGTCATTGTCACCGATCATCATCAGCTTCAATCCCGTATGCCGGAGCCGGTGGCATTCATCAATCCGTATCGACCGGATTCCGCCTATCCATTTCGTGGGTTATGTTCCGGCGGCTTGGCCTACAAGGTGGCCGAAGCTTTTGTGCAGAAATACCGGCCCGCGGGCGCGTCGGTGGAGACCTACCGTGACCTGGTGGCGTTGTCGTCCATCGCCGATTTGGTTCCGCTCACGGATGAGAACCGGACCCTGGTCCGGGACGGGTTGGTCCAGGTGGCTCAAGGCACGCGCTGCGGGATCCGGGCGTTGACCCGGGATCTTGGCCTGAACGGGACGTGTTCAGCCGGCACGATCGGGTTTCGCGTGGCCCCGCGTCTGAATGCGGCTGGGCGATTGGCCCATGCCGAGTTGGGTGTCCGGTTGCTCACCACGGAGTCCGAACCCGCGGCACTTCAACTCGCCCAGGAATTGGAGAACCTGAACCGCCACCGGCGAGAGATTGAAGAGGAGATGGCGCGTGAGGCGATTGCACAAGTGGACGCCGGGGACCCGCAGCCCGCGATTGTGGTCAGTGCGAAGGGGTGGCATATTGGAGTGATCGGCATCGTCGCGGCGCGGTTGGTGGAACGCTATCACCGGCCTGCGGTCGTGGTGACGTTCGACGCGCTGGGGATCGGCAAGGGATCGGTCCGGGGCGTGGCCGGCTTCGACGTGTGTCGGGCCTTGCAGCAATGCGAACCGGATCTGGTGACCTTCGGCGGGCATCCCATGGCCGCGGGTCTCACGGTCAGGGAGGAAGCGTTTGCCGGGTTCAAACGCCGGTTTGGGAGAGCCGTCGAGGGCTTGCTGGAGGGCGAACATCTGGTTGCCGGCGTGGACGTGGATGCAGAGGTTGGGCTTGCCGCGGTCCAATTTCCCCTGATTCGGGAATTGGAGCGCCTGCAACCTTTCGGCACGGGTAATCCCGAGCCGACCTTTGTGAGTCGAGGGATTTCGGTGCTGGAGAAACGCGTGGTCGGGGAGAGTCACCTGAAGTTGCTCCTTCGCCAGCCCGGGTCCGTTCCTCTGGACAGTATCGGGTTTCGGATGGGAAGCTTGGCAGACACAATCGATGCGGGCAACGGGCGGATCGACGCGGTGTTCACTCCCGAGTTGAATGAATGGAAAGGGTCAAGCCGCATTCAACTCCGGCTGCGTGACGTCCGGGTAGGGTGAGGAGAGAAGGCTTCTTATGTCGGTGACCAGCGTGATAGAAATCGATGATTTGGTCCGGGAGGTGCAGAGTTGTTATCCGGACGCCGATGAGGCCTTGCTCCGGCGCGCTTATGAGTTCTCCGCGAGGGCGCATGAGGGGCAGACTCGCCGGTCCGGCGAGCCGTATTTGCAACATCCGCTGGCCGTGGCCGGCATTTTGACCTTCCTCAAGCTGGACGTGACTGCCATCGTAGCCGGGCTTCTCCACGATACGTTGGAAGATACCGTGGCGACTCAGGAAGAGTTGCAGACGCATTTCGGGGATGAGGTCGCGCACCTCGTGGAAGGGGTGACGAAGATCGGTCAAATCCCGTTCCGGACGTATGAAGAGAAACAGGCCGAGAATTTCCGGAAGATGCTGTTGTCGATGGCTGACGACATCCGGGTGGTCTTTATCAAGTTGGCCGACCGTTTGCATAACATGCGGACGCTGGGCCATTTGCCGGAGAGAAAGCAAAAGCAGATCGCCCAGGAGACCCTGGAAATTTATTCGCCGCTGGCCAACCGGCTGGGCATGAGCGGGATGAAACAGGAACTGGAAGATTTGTGCTTTCAGTACCTCAAGCCCGAAGCCTATTCCATGTTGAAGCTTCGGGTGGCGAAACGGGATGAGGAACGGCAGGATTACGTCCAGTCGATCATTCAGGAGACGGTGGATGCGTTGGCCAGGGCCGGGCTGCCCGGTCGGGTGGTCGGACGCCCCAAACATCTGTACTCCATTCATCAGAAAATGGAGAGCCAGGGCATTACATTCGAGGAAGTGCACGACCTGGTGGCGATTCGCGTGATCACCGACGCCAAGATCAATTGTTATACGATTCTCGGCGTCGTGCATGAAGCCTGGCCGCCGGTGCCCGAGCGTTTCAAGGATTACATCGCCACGCCGCGCACCAATCTCTATCAGTCGCTGCATACCACGGTGTTGGGACCGCAGGGCGATCACGTGGAGTTTCAGATTCGCACGGAAGAAATGCATCGTCTTGCCGAATATGGAGTGGCGGCGCATTGGCGGTACAAGGAGCAGGTGAAGGTCGACGAGCGCGACGAGAAGGTCTTCAGTTGGCTCCGGCAATTCGTGGAATGGCACCGGGACCTGTCCGACAATCGCCAGTTCATGGATTCCGTCAAACTCGACCTGTTTCACCTGGACGTCTTTCACGACGTGGTCTTCGCGTTCACGCCAAAGGGAGAGGTCAAGGAACTGCCGCTCGGTTCCACGCCGGTGGATTTTGCCTATGCGATTCATACCCAGGTGGGGGACCGGTGCGTGGGGGCAAAAGTGAGCGGAAAGATCGTGCCCCTGCGGCAGGAGTTGGCCAGCGGTGATACCGTGGAAATTCTCACGTCGCCGACTCAGGTCCCGCAGAAGGAGTGGTTGAAGTTCGTTCAGACGTCCCGCGCGCGGGCGAAGATCAAGCATTACCTGAAAGGCGAAGAGCAAAAGCAGGGGTTGGAATTGGGACGTCGATTGCTTGAACGCGAATTTCGCCGGCGGCAACTCCCATCCGCGCAGTGGTCCGAATCAGACCGGCTGTCCCAGGTTGCGGGCAAGCGTGGCTATGCATCCGTCGAGGAGATGATCCGGATGGTGGGCTACGGGCATCTGTCCGCCGGGCAACTGGTCAATTGGCTCGTGCCCGGCGGGGACACGGCGCAAACCGGCGATCCCGTTCGGGGGACACCCAAGGCGGCCCCGGCCCAGAGCCCGGTGAAATCGGTGAAGGTCATGGGCGGGCGTGACGCATTGATGCAGTTGTCAAAATGTTGCGCGCCGGTTCCGGGTGATCCGATCCTGGGCTACCTCACCCGAGGCCGCGGGCTCACGATTCATGCCAAGGGCTGTCCCAATCTCGAGACCATGGATTATGAAAATGATCGCCTGGTTGAAGTGGAATGGGACACGATGGTCGATGAACGGCACTTGGTCAAGGTCTGCGTGTTGACCTTTGATCGTCCCGGCGTGCTGGCCAACGTGTCGTCAGCTATCGCCGCTTTCAAGGCCAACATCAGCCGCGCGGAAATTACGACTCGCGAAGATCGAAAGGCGGTTCTGGACTTCATGATCGAAATTTCCGATACCCGCCACCTCGAACTCGCGCTCGAAGGCATCGGGCGGGTGGATGGCGTCATCTCAGCCAAACGCGTTCGGGAATGGGAACATTCGTGAGCGCGCTATTTCGGCAGTTCGATAGTGAGTTGGGTGCCGACACTCAGGTTCAGCGTCGCGGCTTGCCCCGCACCCAGTTCCAGGACCTGGACCGCAGCGGTTTTCGGCCGGTAGCGGGGACAGAGGTTGTCGGTTCTCGTGCAGATCGGGACATACCGTTCGATGTGAACGATGGTCCCGTCCTGGTCCAGCCATAGAATATCCAGGGGCATTTTGGTGTTCTTCATCCAGAACGTCCAATAGCCCGGCTCTTGAAACTCCGGGAAGGTGAACAGCATGCCTCGATCCGGGGCCATGCGCGTTCGAAACATCAGGCCTTGACTCCGTTTGGCCGGCGTATCGGCGATTTCACAATAAATCATGAGTCCATCGGGTGTCGAAACCGTGGCCAGCCCGCCTGAAAAACCGCCTGCCCCGGATGGTGGCGGCGCGGCGAACGCCAGGAGGTTTGTGCCCAGAATGAGGCAGGCCGTCAGGTGGAGGACCCGCCGGATGAATGCCCGTCCGGTCAGCGTCGAAGAAACCGGTTTCGGTCGTGTCATGGCAGCCATGCTATGGGTCCCGGAAAAAACCTGTCAACCGGGGACCACGTCTGTCAATTCCTTCCACTTTGTCGCTTGACGGACCCATGATCCGTATATATAATTCTTCGTTTGGTGGGGTCGGCCCTTAGCGGTCTTTACAATGAAATTCTCGAAATGCCCATTTTTACCTGTGTCGCAGGAAAAATTGGGCTTTGTCTTGTGTCCCCGCTTCTTCCCTTAATTTTATTAGATATTGACGTAGGAGGGGACTGCCGAGCGATTGAGTTGTTGAACGGGCAGGTACCCGAGTGGACAAAGGGGGCAGACTGTAAATCTGCTGCCGTCGGCTTCCAAGGTTCGAATCCTTGCCTGCCCACCATAATATTGAAACGTGCGTGACGAGATAAACGGGATATTCATTATGGGCCTTTTGAGTCAAAGGAGTGAGTAAGGCCGACGGCGAATTCGAAAACAACGGTGGCGGGCGTAGCTCAGTGGTAGAGTTCCAGCCTTCCAAGCTGGCTGTCGCGGGTTCAAATCCCGTCGCCCGCTCCAGCGAACGCTTGAAGCGTGACGCGGTTATCGCTGACCAGCGATACGGGAATTCGCGTCTCCATTCACAACGCCCACGTAGCTCAGTTGGTAGAGCACGTCCTTGGTAAGGACGAGGTCACGCGTTCAATCCGCGTCGTGGGCTCCATTATCCCGCTGAAACGTCACGGAAATATCAATGAGGTCTATTTACTAGATTCCAGAATCGTTCGTCTCATGTGGGAATGACGTAGTTTCCATCGGGGACGATGTGTTTGGGAGGGGCAGATGGCGAAGGCGAAATTTGACCGGAAGAAGCCGCACGTGAACGTGGGGACGATCGGGCACGTGGACCATGGGAAGACGACGCTGACCTCGGCGCTGACGAAGGTGATGGGGCAAAAGGGGATGGCGCAGTTCGTGAGTTACGACGAAGTGGCGAAAGCGAGTGAGTCGCAAGGGCGGCGGGACCCGACGAAGATCCTCACGATTGCGATTTCGCACGTGGAATATGAGACGGAGCAGCGGCACTATGCGCACGTGGACTGTCCGGGGCACGCGGATTACGTGAAGAACATGATTACGGGGGCGGCGCAGATGGACGGGGCGATTCTGGTGGTGTCGGCCGCGGATGGGCCGATGCCGCAGACGCGGGAACACATTCTGTTGGCGCGGCAGGTGGGGGTGCCGTACATCGTGGTGTTTTTGAACAAGGCGGACAAGGTGGAGGACCCGGAGTTGCTGGAACTGGTGGAATTGGAAGTGCGGGAATTGCTGTCGAAATACCAATTTCCGGGGGACGACATCCCGATCATCGTGGGGTCGGCGACGAAAGCGCTGGAAGGGGACGAGAGCGACGTGGGGGTGCCGGCGATCATGAAGTTGTTGGCGGGGATCGACGGGTACATTCCGACGCCGGAGCGAGCGATCGACAAGCCGTTTCTGATGCCGATTGAAGACGTGTTTACGATCAGCGGGCGGGGGACGGTGGTGACGGGCCGCGTGGAGCGGGGGCAGGTGAAAGTGGGCGACGAGATCGAGATCGTGGGCCTGGGGGAAACGCGGAGCACGGTGGTGACGGGGGTGGAGATGTTCCGGAAAGTGTTGGACGAAGGGCAGGCGGGGGACAACATCGGGGCGTTGCTGCGGGGCACGAAGAAAGACGAAGTGGAGCGGGGGCAGGTGTTGGCGAAACCGAAGAGCATCACGCCGCACACGAAGTTCAAGGCGGAAGTGTACGTGTTGACGAAGGAAGAAGGGGGGCGGCATACGCCGTTTTTCAACGGCTACCGGCCGCAGTTCTATTTTCGGACGACGGACGTGACGGGGGTGGTGCAGTTGGCGGAAGGGGTGGAGATGGTGATGCCGGGGGACAACACGACGTTCACGGGGGAATTGATTGCGCCGATTGCGATGGAGCAGGGCTTACGGTTTGCGGTGCGGGAAGGGGGCCGCACGGTGGGCGCCGGCGTCGTGACCGACATCCTCGCCTGAGGACGGTCGCTGCCTGGGGCCGGCACGAAGGAGGATATACAATGCGGGTCATCATTTCTTTAGCCTGTGGAGAATGCAAGCGGCGGAATTATTCGACGATGAAGAATAAGAAAAATGATCCCGATCGCTTGGAAATCAGAAAGTATTGCCGTTTCTGCCGGAAGCACGCTCCCCACAAGGAAGTGAAGTGACGGCTTGGCCGGAAGTCATAAAGGGGCATGGTGTCAATGGCTAGCATGTCGGTCTCCAAAACCGAAGGTCCGGGTTCGAGTCCTGGTGCCCCTGCCAGCATACGGGTCGAGTAAAACAGACGGGATGCAGGTGACATGAAGAAACTCTGGTCAAAAATTACGGAATTTCTCGTTGAGGTGAGAGGAGAACTGAAGAAGGTGTCGTATCCGACGCGCGATGAAACCATTGGCTCCTCGTCGGTGGTCATCGTATTTTGTTTCATTATGTCTTTGTTCCTCTCGATGGCCGATTCCATTTTAGTGTGGCTCGTCAGTCAAATCCTTTGAATGGTCGAGGTCGGACGCGATGGCCAAAAACTGGTACGTGATTCACACCTATGCGGGCTATGAAGGGCGAGTGCGCATCTCCCTGGTCGAGCGTGCGAATCAGATGGGTCTTGAAGAACAGTTCGGGCAGGTTCTGGTTCCGACTGAAGACGTGATCGAAATCAAAGACGGCAAGCGCCGGGCGTCCAAGCGCAAGTTTTTCCCCGGGTACGTGCTGGTCGAGTTGGAAGACCCCCTGAAGGACGAAACAGTGATGATGATCAAGGAGACGCCCAAGGTCACGGGGTTCGTCGGGGGGGAAGGGGTCAAGCCCATGCCGTTGCCGAAAGAGGAGGCGGATTCGCTCCTGAAGCAAATCGAATCCGGCGCTTCTCTTCCTCGCGAGCGGGTGTATTTCTCCAAGGGCGATAACGTGCGGATCATCGACGGACCGTTTATGGGTTTTAACGGTTTAATTGACGAAGTGGACGACGAGCATAGTCGAGCCAAGGTGTTGGTGAGTATTCTGGGCCGTTCGACGCCGGTTGAATTGGTGTTTGCGCAAATCGAACGAGGGTAGGGCGTTGTGTGCGGGGGTGCGCGGGCGGCCGCGAACGGCGACGTGAATTGAAAAGGACAGGGCGATGGCAAAAGAAGTGATCACACAAATTAAATTGCAGATTCCCGCGGGGAAAGCCAATCCTGCTCCGCCGGTCGGTCCTTCATTGGGTCAGCACGGGCTGAACATCATGGACTTTTGCAAGCAATTCAACGCGAAAACGCAAAAGCAGGAAGGGAGCATCATCCCCGTTGTCATCACCGTCTACCGGGACCGGAGTTTTACCTTTATCACGAAAACCCCTCCGGCGACCGACCTCTTGAAGAAGGCGGTGGGGATTATCAAGGGGTCCGGGGTGCCGCAGAAGGATAAGGTCGGCGCGATCTCCCGTGCTCAGGTACAGGAAATCGCCAAGCAAAAAATGGAAGATTTGAACGCGGTGACGATTGAAGGCGCGATGAAGATCATCGAAGGGACCGCCAGGAGCATGGGGATCACGGTGACCGACTGATTTATTGCACTATCGGGCGCATGGCTGCGTTGTGTCCTCGCTCACCCCTCGACTATCTACTTCGATATGTCTCGGGTTTCGCTGCGGGACGCCTTGCCCTGCATCCCGCTATCACAATAAATCAGGTTCAATCAGGGGTTCCCTGACGCAGTGGTTGTTTTTTACGGGAGGGAGCGTGAGTCGTGGGCAAGCAATTACGAAATTCCACAGCAAAAGTCGAAACCAAACTGTACGGGCTCCGGGAGGCCAGTGAATTGGTCAGGCAGGCTGCGTATGCCAAGTTTAATGAGACCGTGGAATTGGCCATTCGCTTGGGCGTCGATCCCAAACGTGCGGATCAAATGGTGCGCGGCACCACGGTGTTGCCTCACGGTACCGGGAAAAAGGTCAGGATCCTGGTGTTTGCCAAAGGGGAAAAAGAGCAAGAGGCGCGGGAAGCAGGCGCCGATATCGTGGGCGCCGATGACTTGTTGGAAAAAATTCAAGGGGGCTGGTTGGAGTTTGATCAGGCTATCGCCACCCCGGACTTGATGTCTTCGGTGGGAAAATTGGGAAAAGTGTTGGGGCCGCGTGGTTTGATGCCCAATCCCAAGACGGGCACCGTGACGTTTGAGGTCGGGAAGGCGATCCAGGAAATCCGGAAGGGTCGCGTCGAGTACAAGGTGGATAAGGCCGGGAACGTCCACGTGCCTATCGGCAAAGTCTCGTTTGACGCCTCGCAAATCACCGAGAACGCCCATGCGGTCTTTTCGTCGGTGGTGAAGGCCAAGCCTTCTTCGAGCAAGGGCAAATATCTTAAAGGTGCAACCATGTCGAGCACCATGGGGCCGGGCGTTCCTTTGGAATGCACGACTCTGGGGCGACACGTCGAATAGCCGTGGTGTGAAAAGGAGCCGGGCATGAAAAAGGAACAGAAATCGGCGGTGGTTTCCGATTTGCACGAGAAATTCGCCAGGGCCCGGTTGGCCGTGGTGACGGAATGCGGAGGCATGCCGGTGAACCAGGTGACCGCGTTGCGCCATCAGCTTCGCGGCGCGCAGGCGGAACTGAAGGTCGTGAAGAATTCCCTGGCTGTCAGGGCTGCGGAAGGCACGTCGCTCTTGCCCGTCGCGTCGTTGTTTAAGGGGCAGGTCGCGGTGGTCATCGGCTACGATGATCCGGTGCTGCCCGCCAAGATTCTTCGGGATTTCATCAAGCACGAAAAATGTGACGAGAAGATCCTCTGGCGAGGGGGCGTGATCGAAGGAAAAACGCTTGACCCCGCCCAACTCATCGCAACGGCTGATTTGCCTTCCAAAGAGGTTCTGCTGTCGATGCTCTTGTCGGCGATGCAAGGGCCTCTTCGGGGAATGGCGGGAGTCCTTCAGGGAATTTTACGAGGATTTGCGGCTGTGCTGCTGGCGATCCAAGACAAAAAGAAAGGAGAAGGGGAAATGGCTGCAACGGAGGCGAAGCTTTCAAAGGAAGACATTCTGGGTGCCGTTGAAAGCATGACGGTGTTGGAGTTGTCCGAATTGGTCAAGGGATTCGAGGAAAAGTTCGGCGTGACGGCGGCGGCGCCGGTGGCCGTGGCTGCGCCGGCCGCGGGGGACGCGGGGGCTCAGGCCGCCGAAGAGAAAGACGCCTTTGACGTGGTGTTGGCCAGTGCGCCGGCCGATAAGAAAATTCAGGTCATCAAGGTGGTGCGCGAGATCACCGGGCTCGGGTTGAAAGAAGCCAAGGATCTGGTGGAAGGGGCGCCCAAGCCGGTCAAAGAAGGGGCGGCCAAGGACGAGGCGGAAACGATCAAGAAGAAGCTCACCGACGTGGGCGCCACGGTTGAAGTCAAGTAGGAGGCAAGGGTTGCTGCGGGATCCGGTTGATCGGGAAGGGTTGTTTACACAAGCCTAGATACAGAAGGAGCCGACTATGTCTCAACTTCCATTGCCGGGAATTATCAAGCGTACTGATTTTTCGAAAATTCAGTCCACGATTGACATTCCGGACCTCGTCGAAGTGCAGAAACGTTCGTACGAGGGGTTTTTGCAAAAAGAGACCGACTCTGAGCGTCGTGCGGAAAAAGGGCTGCAAGCCGCCCTCAAGAGCGTCTTTCCCATTGCAGACTTCAACAGTTCGGCCATTCTTGAATTTTCCAGTTATTCGTTGGGTACGCCCAAGTACGATATGCGCGAATGTCTGGAACAGGGCATGACCTTTGCCGCCCCCCTGAAGTTGCGCATTCGTCTGGTGGTCTTTGATCCGCAGGAAAAAGGGGTGAAGAACAGCAAGGTCCTCGACGTGCGGGAGCAGGAAGTGTACGTAGGCGAACTGCCCCTGATGACGGACCGGGGCACCTTTATCATTAACGGCACGGAGCGGGTTGTGGTGAGCCAGTTGCATCGCTCTCCCGGCGCCTCGTTCAGCCATGATAAGGGTCGTACCCATTCCAGCGGAAAGGTATTGTTTTCCGGGCGCATCATTCCCTACCGCGGGTCCTGGTTGGATTTCGAGTTTGACGCCCGCGATATTTTGTACGTTCGCATCGATCGCCGGCGCAAGATGCCGGCCACGATCCTTTTGAAGGCGTTCGGGTTGTCAACGGACGACGTGCTTAAGATGTATTACCCCATCGAGGAAATCCGGGTTACGGATGGAAAGCTGATGCGCAAGTTGGACCCCGACCTGCATGCCGGCTTGCGTTCGTCAATCGAAGTCCTCGAGAAGGGCGGCAAGGATCCGATCGTTCGGGAAGGCACGCGGCTCAACAAATCGTTGATGGCGAAAGTGCGAGCCGCCGGGGTGAAAGAGATCCCCGTGAAACCGGAAGAATTGGTTGGACGAGTGGTGTTGACGGAAATCATGGATTCGGAAAAAGGGGAGGCGTTGGTTGAAAAAAATCAACGGCTGACCTTGCCCATGCTTGAACGGCTGCTCGAGCTGAAGCCGTCGAGTTTCAAGGTGATTTATCTGGACAACGTGACGGCCACGCCGATCATTCTGGATACCTTGGAAGCTGAACGGACGACGTCTCAAAAAGAGGCCTGGGTGGAAATCTACAAGCGCCTGCGGCCCGGAGAAATGCCGTCCGTGGATTCGGCCAAGCTCTTGTTTGAGAATTTGTTCGTCAACCCGAAGCGTTATGATCTGTCTCCGGTCGGCCGGCTCAAGATGAACAACCGGTTTTCGTTGGATCTTCCCCTCACCCAGCGGGTCCTCACTGCGCAGGACGTGGTGGAAGTGGTCCGCTGCCTCGTTGAATTGAAAATGGGCAAAGGCGACGTGGACGACATCGATCATTTGGGGAATCGCCGGGTGCGGACGGTCGGCGAGTTGCTTGAGAACCAGATCCGTTTGGGATTGGCGCGAATGGAGCGCAGCATCAAGGAGCGGATGAACCTGCTCGATATGGAAACGGTGTTGCCGCACGACTTGATTAACGCCAAACCCATCGTGGCCGCCATCAAGGAATTTTTTGCCGGCAGCCAGTTGTCGCAGTTCATGGATCAAACGAACCCATTAGCCGAAATCACCCATAAACGCCGGTTGTCCGCGTTGGGGCCCGGCGGGTTGACGCGTGAGCGCGCGGGATTTGAAGTCCGCGACGTCCATCCCTCGCACTATAGCCGCATTTGTCCCATCGAAACGCCTGAAGGGCCGAATATCGGGCTTATCACCTCGTTGGCCACCTACGCGCGCATTAACGAATTCGGCTTTATTGAAGCCCCGTTTCGAAAAGTCCAAAAAGGACGTGTCCTGCGTGACGTGGAATTTCTTTCGCCGTTGGAAGGCGAGCGGTACATCATTGCGCAAGCCAATTCCCGGGTGGATTCGGCCGGTCGCCTGATATCCGATTCGGTGACGGCGCGGTCCGAGGGAGAGTTCATTGCCACGACGCAGGATCGCATCGATTACATGGACGTGTCTCCGAAGCAAGTGGTCAGCGTCGCCACCGCGTTGATTCCCTTTCTCGAACACGACGATGCCAACCGTGCGTTAATGGGCTCGAACATGCAACGTCAGGCCGTCCCGCTCGTGCAGAGTGAGGCGCCGTTGGTCGGAACCGGCATGGAAGCCGTGGTGGCCCGTGATTCCGGCTACGTCGAACAGGCCAGACGGGACGGGGTCGTGGAAAGCGTGGATGCCCGTCGCATCGTTGTCCGAACCGAACCCGGCAAGGCGGACGAAGGCAAAAGGAAAACCGGACGTTTTTGGGATACGTATGACCTGGTGAAGTTCCAACGCACCAACCAGAACACGTGCGTGACTCAAACTCCCATTGTGAAGGTCGGCCAGCAGGTCAAGAAAGGGCAGGTGTTGGCGGATGGTCCGGCGATTGACCGGGGGGAGTTGGCATTGGGAAAGAACATCCTGGTCGGGTTCATGCCGTGGGGCGGCTACAACTTCGAGGACGCGATCCTGTTAAGCGAGCGACTGGTGCGCGAAGATACCTTCACGTCCATCCACATCGAAGAGTTTGAGGTCGAAGCCCGTGATACCAAATTGGGGAAGGAGGAAATTACCCGCGACATTCCCAATCTGGGCGAAGAGGCCCTGAGAAACCTGGATGAAAGCGGAATCGTTCGCATCGGGGCCGAAGTCAAGGCCGGGGACATCCTGGTCGGCAAAGTGACGCCCAAGGGTGAAACGCAACTGACTCCGGAAGAAAAGCTGCTGCGCGCGATCTTCGGCGAAAAAGCCGGAGACGTGAAAGATACGTCCCTCCAGGTTCCTCCGGGAATCGAGGGAATCGTGGTCGACGTCAAGATTTTTTCCAGAAAAGGCATCGATAAGGATGAACGTTCGAAGAACATCGAATCCCAGGATCGCGTGAAAATCGAACGGAACTATCAGGATGAACTCCACATCATTGAGGATGAACGGAACAAAAAGATTCGGCGGCTGTTGCTCGGACAGGTGGTGGGTCGTGACTTGATGGATCCCGAAAACGGCGAAGTCATTTTGAAGAAAAAATGGAAAATCACGTCTGACGTCTTGCGGAGACTGCCCGATGACGACGTGCGGCGCGTCATCCTGGGGGATCCTGAAGAACAACGAAAGCTCGAAGAGATTGAACTGGCGGCGAAGGATCAAATCGAGAACCTGCAAACCTTTTATGACGAGAAGGTCGGACGACTCCGCCGCGGTGACGAGTTGCCGCCGGGCGTCATCAAGTTGGTGAAGGTCTATCTTGCCATCAAGCGGAAAATTTCCGTCGGGGACAAGATGGCCGGACGTCATGGAAACAAGGGCGTGGTGTCCCGGATCCTTCCCGAAGAGGATATGCCGTACCTGCCGGACGGCACCCCGATCGAAATCGTGCTGAATCCGCTTGGGGTTCCGTCACGGATGAACGTCGGGCAGATTTTGGAAACGCATCTCGGTTGGACCGCCAAGGCCTTGGGGATGTACGCCGCGAGTCCCGTGTTCGACGGAGCCACGGAGGCGGAGATCAAGGAATTGTTGAAGAAGGCGGGTTTGCCGGAGGATGGTCGATCGGTCGTCTTTGACGGGCGGACCGGAGACCCGTTCAAGAGTCCGGTGACGGTCGGTTACGTCTATATGATGAAGTTGCACCACTTGGTGGATGATAAGATCCACGCCAGGTCCATTGGCCCATATTCTTTGGTGACGCAACAACCCCTGGGCGGCAAGGCCCAATTCGGGGGACAGCGGTTGGGCGAAATGGAAGTCTGGGCCCTCCAGGCGTATGGTGCGGCTTCCACGCTTCAGGAATTTTTAACCGTGAAGTCCGATGACGTTCCGGGACGGTCGAGAATGTATGAAGCGATCGTTAAGGGTGAAAATTTCCTGGAGCCGGGCTTGCCGGAGTCGTTTAACGTGTTGGTGAAAGAATTGCAAAGCCTGGGGTTGGACGTCGAATTGATGAAGTCCGCCGAGTAATTCCCACTTCGAGAATTTCTCAGTTTCTGAAAAGGAGGGTAGAGCCTTGGAAAGCGTCTATGCTCTGTTTGAAAGGCCGCGCGATGCCATGTCTTTCGACGGCATGTGCATTCGGATCGCGTCGCCCGAGAAAATTCGTTCGTGGTCGTACGGGGAAGTCAAAAAACCGGAAACCATCAACTACCGGTCGTTCAAGCCGGAAAAAGATGGCCTGTTTTGTGCGAAGATTTTCGGCCCGACCAAGGATTGGGAGTGTAACTGCGGAAAATACAAACGCATGAAGCATCGCGGGATCGTCTGTGATAAATGCGGGGTCGAAGTCATTCAGTCGAAGGTGCGGCGTGAGCGCATGGGGCACATCGAATTGGCCGCACCCGTGGCTCATATCTGGTTCCTGAAAGGGGTGCCGAGTCGCATTGGGATCCTGCTGGACATGAGCCTCAAGCAATTGGAGAAGATTCTCTATTTTGAGGCGTACGTCGTCCTCGATCCCCAGGACACCCCGCTGAAGGAAAAAGAGTTGCTCACGGAAGAGCGATACCGTGAATGCGTGGATCTGTACGGGCCGCAAAGTTTTCGCGTGGGTATCGGGGCAGAAGCCATTCGTGAATTGCTGAGGCAGGTTGACATCGAAACCCTGTGGGCCGAGCGCCACGAAAAGGTGAAGGCCACGACCTCCGCGGCCCTGCACAAGAAGATCACGAAACGCCTGAAGGTCATTGAGGCCTTTTACAAGTCGGGCAATCGGCCGGAATGGATGATTCTGGACGTCATCCCGGTGCTCCCGCCTGAACTGAGACCGTTGGTGCCGTTGGACGGCGGGCGGTTTGCCACGTCTGATCTGAATGACCTGTATCGACGGGTGATCAATCGCAACAACCGGTTGAAGCGGTTGGTTGAGTTGAAGGCTCCCGGTGTGATTGTTCGCAACGAAAAGAGAATGTTGCAGGAAGCCGTGGACGCGTTGTTTGACAACGGACGACGCGGCCGGACGATTCGCGGGGCCAACAAACGGCCGTTGAAATCTCTCAGCGACATGCTCAAGGGCAAGCAGGGCCGGTTTCGACAGAATCTCCTGGGGAAACGGGTTGACTACTCGGGCCGGTCGGTGATTGTGGTGGGGCCCGAATTGAAATTGAATCAATGCGGGTTGCCCAAGAAAATGGCGTTGGAATTGTTCAAGCCGTTTATCTTCCACAAGTTGGAAGAGCGCGGTGCGGCCACTACCATTAAGAGCGCGAAACGGCTCGTCGAAAAGGAGCGCCCGGAAGTATGGGACGTGTTGGATGAGGTGATCCGGGAACACCCCGTGATTTTGAACCGGGCGCCGACGCTCCATCGGCTGGGCATGCAGGCGTTTGACCCCGTCCTGGTCGAAGGCAAGGCCATTCGGTTGCATCCGTTGGTCTGCGCAGCCTTCAACGCGGACTTCGACGGCGACCAGATGGCGGTGCACGTTCCCTTGTCGGTCGAGGCCCAGATCGAAGCCCGCGTCCTGATCATGTCCATCAATAACGTGTTGTCGCCGGCGAACGGTCGCCCGCTTGCCATTCCCTCCCAGGACATGGTGTTGGGTTGTTATTGGTTGACCCAGGAGCGACCGGGTGCGGTGGGTGAAGGAAAAGTGTTGTATTCTCCCGAAGAAGTGCGCATCGCCTATGACGCCGGTGAACTGGACGAACAGGCCAAGGTCAAGGTGCGGGTCGATGGCGCTCTGGTCGAAACGACCGTCGGACGCGTGCTATTCGGGGAAATCCTGCCTCCTTCCATCGGGTTTACGCACGTCAATCAGGTGATGACCAAGAAAGAAATGACCAGGCTGATCGACGCGGTGTATCGTGAAGTCGGGCTTCACGATACGGTCAAGATGCTCGATAAACTCAAGAATCTGGGCTTCTATTATGCCACGAAGGCCGGGGTCTCCCTGTGTATTGACAACATGCACATCCCGACCAAGAAGGAAGTCCTGCTTGGTAAGGCGCAGAAGGACGTTTCCGAGGTCGAGCGGCAGTACAGTGAAGGGCTGATCACAAATGGCGAGCGTTACAACAAGGTCATTGATATCTGGGCTCACGTGAGTGAACAGGTTGCGAACGAGATGATGAAAGAAATCAAGGCCGGCGGCGGGCAAGGGCCCGAAGATACCTTGAACCCCATTTATATGATGGCTGATTCCGGCGCGCGCGGGAGTTCACAGCAGATCCGACAGTTGGGCGGTATGCGGGGTTTGATGGCGAAGCCCTCCGGTGAAATTATCGAAACGCCCATCACCGCCAATTTCAGGGAAGGCCTCACCGTGCTTCAGTACTTTATCTCGACGCACGGGGCGAGAAAGGGGCTGGCGGACACGGCACTCAAAACCGCCAACTCCGGGTACCTGACGAGACGGCTGGTGGATATTTCTCAAGACGTCATCGTGAGCGAAGAGGATTGCAGGACGGCCGATGGAATCGACGTGTCCGCCCTGGTCGAAGGCGGAGAGGTCATTCAACCTATTGAAGAACGAATTTTGGGTCGTATTGTGGCGGAAGACATTCTTGATCCGTTGACCGGTGACGTGGTGGTGGCCGGGAATGATGAACTGGATGAAGCGCGCGTCAAGGCCGTGGTCGAAGCCGGTATCGGGCACGTCCGTATCCGGTCGGTACTGACTTGTCAGGCCCGGTGGGGTGTCTGCGTGAAGTGTTACGGCCGGGATTTGGCCAGGGGGAAGTTGGTCGAATTGGGTGAACCCGTGGGGGTGATCGCCGCGCAGTCCATCGGCGAGCCCGGTACGCAGTTGACCATGCGGACCTTCCACATCGGGGGAACGGCCAGTAAAGTCGTGGAACAAAGCGTGGTCGAGTCCCGGCACGACGGGGTCTTGAAATACCTCAGTTTCGATGCCAAGAAAAATGCCGATTTTCACAATCGCCACATGGCGGTGCAGAACAAACAGGGCGAATGGGTGGTCATGAATCGCAACGCGAAGATTGCGGTTTATGACGACTCCGGGCGAGAGCGGGAAAAGTACCCGGTTGTCTACGGGGCGAAAATCATCGTGAAAGACGGCGGCCGGGTGACGGTTGGGCAGAAACTTGTGGAATGGGATCCCTACTCGTTGACCATTCTGACGGAAGTGGGCGGGAAAATTGCCTATGGCGACATCTCCGAAGGCGTGACCATGAAGGAAGAGGTCGATGAAATCACCGGCTTGTCCCGGAAGGTGGTCATCGAGCAGGCCGGCACGAACCTGCGTCCTCGCGTTTCCATCAAAGACGACGGGAACAAGACCGCGAAATTACCCGGTTCGGGTGCGCCGGCTCGCTATCTCCTTCCCGTGGGCGCGCATATTTTTGTGGAAAAAGGCGGAATCGTGCATCCCGGAGACGTGTTGGCGAAAATCCCTCGAGAAACCACGAAGACCAAAGACATTACGGGAGGCTTGCCCAGGGTGGCGGAGCTGTTTGAGGCGAGGAAGCCCAAGGAGCAAGCGGTGATCAGTGAAATCGATGGCGAGGTCTCCTTTGGCGGGTTCGTCAAGGGGATGCGAAAGATTGTCGTTGATAACAAGATGGGAGACGTGAAGGAGTACTTTATTCCTCGAGGCAAGCACGTCAACGTGCATGAAGGAGATTGGGTGCGTGCCGGTGAACCGCTCATGGATGGGTCGGCGAATCCTCATGATATTCTGAACGTGTTGGGGCCGCGAGAGTTGCAACGATACCTGGTCAATCAGGTTCAAGAAGTGTATCGCTTGCAAGGGGTCTCGATTAATGACAAGCACATTGAAATTATTGCCAGGCAAATGTTGAAGAAGATCCGCATCGAAGATCCCGGCGATACGAACTTTTTGCCGGGCACCCAGGTCGGGAAATTTGCGTTCACCGATGAAAACCAGCGGGTGCTTGCCGAAAAGGGGAAGCCGGCGATTGGAAAACCTGTGTTGCTGGGGATTACCAAGGCATCACTGAATACGGACAGCTTCATCTCCGGAGCCTCCTTCCAGGAGACGACCCGGGTTCTCACCGAAGCCGCCATCAATGGCCGGGTTGATGATTTGCGGGGGCTCAAGGAAAACGTCATCGTGGGTCGCCTGATCCCGGCAGGAACGGGGTTCTCTCACTACAGGGAAACCTTCGTGCCCGCTCCTGAAGAGAAGGTCGTCGAGGGTGACGGGGCCACTGGCTTGGCGATTCCCGAAGGTGAGGAGTTGCAAATGCAGTCCACCTCATAAATGAAGTGTTTTGTCTTGACACATAACGATGTGTCTCATTACAATCGAAAGGTTGTCCGAGAGAATCACATTTATAACGCCCTTGAAGGAAAAATCGGGATATGCCAACGGTGAATCAGCTTGTCAGAAAAGGTCGCAAGGCCCCCAAGGCCAAGAGCAAGAGCCCTGCCCTTAATCGATGCCCGCAACGGCGCGGCGTCTGTTTGCGCGTTTATACCACGACTCCGAAAAAGCCGAATTCCGCGTTGCGGAAAGTGGCTCGCGTGCGTTTGACCACGGGTGTCGAAGTGACGACCTACATTCCGGGCATGGGACATAATTTGCAGGAGCATTCCATTGTGCTCGTGCGGGGAGGTCGGGTGAAGGACTTGCCCGGCGTGCGTTATCACTTGGTCCGGGGCGCACTCGATGCGGTCGGGGTTGCTGACCGGAAACAGGGGCGCTCCAAGTACGGAGCGAAACGACCGAAGTAGTAAACGGATTGATCGAACGGATTGATCGTAGAGAAAGTGTATTCGGAATATGTCTCGTAGTCGAAGTGCCGTCGTAAGAACTCCCGTGGGTGACGCCAAATACCGGGATGCCCTTGTGGGGAAATTTATTAATATTCTTATGACGAGAGGGAAAAAGAGTACGGCCCAGCGTGTGTGTTATCGGGCGTTCGACGTCATTCAACAGAAGACGGGGAGTGATCCTTTGAAGGTTTTTCATTCTGCGCTTGGCAACGTCAAGCCGATGGTGGAGGTGAAATCGAGACGGGTGGGAGGTGCGTCGTATCAGGTTCCCGTCGAGATCAGACCCGTTCGGCAAGTTGCCTTGGCCTTTCGATGGATTAAGCGCAGTGCCCAGTCTCGAACGGGAAAGAGTATGCAAGACAAGCTTGCCGCCGAGTTGCTTGATGCTGCCAATAATACCGGGGTTGCCGTCAAGAAACGCGATGAAACGCACAGGATGGCCGAAGCAAATCGTGCGTTTGCCCATTACCGTTGGTAGCTGTTTCTTGTTGCCGTAGTCGAATCACCCTCCACGCATAGGTTTTTTTAAAAACCGCTCCCGGATTGAGAGCATGGGAGCGTTGTGACAGTCTGATTGTGTTCGGAGAAACGATGTCCAGGGAATATCCATTAGAGCGCACTCGAAATATCGGTATCATGGCCCATATCGATGCCGGGAAGACTACGACGACCGAGCGCATCCTGTATTATACCGGCGTTTCTCACCGTATGGGTGAGGTGCACGAAGGCGCGGCTCAAATGGACTGGATGGAGCAGGAGCGGGAGCGAGGCATTACAATTACGTCTGCGGCGACCACCTGTTTCTGGAACGACCATCGTGTCAACATCATTGACACCCCGGGACACGTGGACTTTACGGTTGAAGTGGAGCGGTCCCTTCGCGTGTTGGACGGAGCCGTGGCTGTGTTTGATTCGGTACAGGGAGTCGAACCGCAGTCTGAAACTGTTTGGCGTCAGGCTGATAAATACCGGGTCCCTCGCATTGCCTTTCTGAATAAAATGGACCGGGTGGGTGCCGATTTTTCGGGCAGCGTTCAAAGTATCGTCGATCGTTTGGAAGCAAATCCCGTTGCGGTCCAGTTGCCCATCGGAAAAGAAGCGGATTTCCGGGGCGTCATTGATCTTGTCTCGATGAAGTCCTACCTCTTTAACGATGAAACGCTGGGCGCGGATTACGTCGTCGAAGACGTGTCGCCGGATCTTCTGCCGACGGCGCAGGAATACCGAAACAAAATGATCGAAGCCGTGGCCGAATTTGATGAAGCGGTGCTCGAGCAATACCTGAACGGCGATCCGTTGAAACCTGAGGATATCAAGCGTGCCATCCGTGCCGGGACCAATCAAATGCAGATGACGCCGGTGTTATGCGGGTCGGCCTTCAAAAATAAGGGGGTCCAGCCGTTACTGGATGCCGTCGTTGATTTCCTGCCTTCGCCCTTGGACGTTCCGGAAGTGGAAGGGGTCGAGCCGTCCAGCGGTGAGAAAATGGGTTGTCCGGCCAGCGATGAGGAGCCGTTTTCGGCATTGGCTTTCAAGATCATGGCTGATCCTTTTGCCGGGCAACTCACGTATTTCCGCGTCTATTCCGGCAGCCTGGGAACGGGTTCGTACGTGTATAACGTCACGCAGGGCAAGCGGGAGCGGGTCGGGCGTTTGCTCAAGATGCACGCGAACAAACGGGAAGACATTGACGTCGTGTATGCCGGAGACATTGCCGCTGCGGTGGGCATGAAGGGAGCGAGAACGGGCGATACGTTATCCCACGAAAAGCGTCCGATCCTGTTGGAGGTCATTAAATTTCCCGAACCCGTGATTTCCATGGCCGTGGAACCGAAGACCAAGCAGGATCTGGAAAAGCTGGGTTTTTCTTTGGAAAAACTGTCGCAGGAAGATCCGTCCTTTCGTGTGCAAACCGATGATGAGACCGGGCAAACGATTATTTCCGGAATGGGGGAACTGCATTTGGAAATCATCGTCGACCGGCTTGTCAGGGAATTTAAGGTGCAGGCGAACGTCGGGAAACCCGAGGTGGCTTATCGTGAAACGATACGCGCCACGGGTGAAGCCGAAGGCAAATATATCAAGCAATCCGGCGGCCGGGGGCAATATGGGCACGTGGTGTTGCGCGTCGAACCGTCCGAGCCAGGCGTGGGACTTGAGTTCGTCAACAAGATTGTCGGTGGTATTATTCCCCGTGAATATATCCCGGCGGTGGAAAAAGGGGTGCGGGAGCGCATGGAGTCGGGCGTGGTGGCCGGATATGCCATGCGGGACGTTCGGGTGACGTTGTTCGATGGATCCTTTCACGAGGTCGATTCCAGTGAAATGGGCTTTAAAATCGCGGCGTCGATGGCCTTTGAGGATGGCTGTCGCAAGGCAAACCCGATCCTCCTTGAGCCGGTCATGAAAGTGGAGGTTCTGGTCCCCCAGGATTTCATGGGCGACGTGATCGGCGACTTGAATTCACGGCGCGGGAAAGTACAGGGCATCAAGGCGCGAGTCGGCTCTCAGGCCGTGGAAGCCATGGTTCCCCTTGGAGAAATGTTCGGGTATGCCACGAGTCTGCGCTCGAAGACGCAGGGGCGTGCCACCTATTCAATGGAATTTGCGGAATACGACCCCGTTCCGAAGCAGTTGCAGGACCAGATAGTCGGCAAGCAACGTGGAGAATAGCGGGGGAGATTGTTTTGAGAGGCAGGAAAGCGGCGTGATGATACTCGTTTCTTTCTCGTATAGCCTCGGAAGATTCGGAATCGAAGAGGGAGGGGCAGATGGCGAAGGCGAAATTTGACCGGAAGAAGCCGCACGTGAACGTGGGGACGATCGGGCACGTGGACCATGGGAAGACGACGCTGACCTCGGCGCTGACGAAGGTGATGGGGCAAAAGGGGATGGCGCAGTTCGTGAGTTACGACGAAGTGGCGAAAGCGAGTGAGTCGCAAGGGCGGCGGGACCCGACGAAGATCCTCACGATTGCGATTTCGCACGTGGAATATGAGACGGAGCAGCGGCACTATGCGCACGTGGACTGTCCGGGGCACGCGGATTACGTGAAGAACATGATTACGGGGGCGGCGCAGATGGACGGGGCGATTCTGGTGGTGTCGGCCGCGGATGGGCCGATGCCGCAGACGCGGGAACACATTCTGTTGGCGCGGCAGGTGGGGGTGCCGTACATCGTGGTGTTTTTGAACAAGGCGGACAAGGTGGAGGACCCGGAGTTGCTGGAACTGGTGGAATTGGAAGTGCGGGAATTGCTGTCGAAATACCAATTTCCGGGGGACGACATCCCGATCATCGTGGGGTCGGCGACGAAAGCGCTGGAAGGGGACGAGAGCGACGTGGGGGTGCCGGCGATCATGAAGTTGTTGGCGGGGATCGACGGGTACATTCCGACGCCGGAGCGAGCGATCGACAAGCCGTTTCTGATGCCGATTGAAGACGTGTTTACGATCAGCGGGCGGGGGACGGTGGTGACGGGCCGCGTGGAGCGGGGGCAGGTGAAAGTGGGCGACGAGATCGAGATCGTGGGCCTGGGGGAAACGCGGAGCACGGTGGTGACGGGGGTGGAGATGTTCCGGAAAGTGTTGGACGAAGGGCAGGCGGGGGACAACATCGGGGCGTTGCTGCGGGGCACGAAGAAAGACGAAGTGGAGCGGGGGCAGGTGTTGGCGAAACCGAAGAGCATCACGCCGCACACGAAGTTCAAGGCGGAAGTGTACGTGTTGACGAAGGAAGAAGGGGGGCGGCATACGCCGTTTTTCAACGGCTACCGGCCGCAGTTCTATTTTCGGACGACGGACGTGACGGGGGTGGTGCAGTTGGCGGAAGGGGTGGAGATGGTGATGCCGGGGGACAACACGACGTTCACGGGGGAATTGATTGCGCCGATTGCGATGGAGCAGGGCTTACGGTTTGCGGTGCGGGAAGGGGGCCGCACGGTGGGCGCCGGCGTCGTGACCGACATCCTCGCGTAAGTTAAGGAAGGAATCCAGTGGTGGTAAGCGTCGATCAACGTATTCGTATCCGGTTGAAGGGGTTTGACTATCGGATCCTCGATCAATCGGCTCGGGAAATTGTGGATACCGTCAAGCAAACGGGCGCGCGCGTTGCCGGTCCCATTCCGCTTCCCACCCGGATTGAAAAGTTTACGATTCAGCGATCCACTCATACGGATAAGAAGTCTCGCGAGCAATTTGAGATCCGTACGCATAAACGTTTGTTGGATATTCTTGAGCCCACCCCGGAAACCATGGATGCGCTCATGAAATTGAGCCTGGCTGCCGGTGTGGACGTGGAGATCAAGTTGTAGCGTGGCGTCGTCGATGGAGATTCGCAGGGTGTTGCATGGTTAGCGGTTTAATAGGAAAAAAGCTGGGCATGACGCAGATCTACGACGAGCATCGTCGTCTGCATCCTGTCACGGTGATTGAGGTGGGGCCTTGTCGTGTGACAGCGGTGAAGACCAGGGATCGTCATGGGTACGATGCGGTGCAGCTTGGATTTTTCGAGGTCCAGGACCGGAAACTCACCAAGGCACAAGTGGGGCATCTTCGTGCTTCCGGGCAAGAGAAATTGTTCAGGTATTTGCGGGAGTTTCGTTGCGTTCCGGATTGTCAGGTGGGGGACGCTGTGACGGCCGACCTTTTTCAAAAAGGGGAAATGGTGCACGTCCGGGGAACCTCAAAGGGAAAAGGATTTCAGGGTGTCATGAAGCGTCACAATTTCGGAGGCGGTCCGGCCAGTCACGGTTCCATGTTCCATCGTGCGCCGGGGTCCATCGGGTGCAGTTCGTATCCCTCGCGTGTGTTGAAAAACAAGGCGCTGCCCGGGCAAATGGGCGGCAAGCGGGTCACGGTGAAAGGATTGACTGTGGCCGGCACTCGACCGGAGGAAAATCTCGTCCTCATCAGAGGAGCCGTTCCCGGTCCCGTGGGAGGGTTGGTCCTTATCCGAAAGGCAGGAGGGTAACGCGTCGGCATGGCCTCGATAGAAATCGTAGACCAAACGAGAAAGGCCGTCGGTTCCGTTGAGGTGAACGAGGCCGTATTCGGCTCCCAACCTCATGGGTCACTGGTTCATTCCGCAGTGGTCATGCAGCTTGCGTCGCTTCGGCAAGGCACCGCAAGCTCGAAGGGCCGCAGCGAGGTCAGTGGAACAGGCAAAAAGCCGTGGAGGCAAAAACATACGGGCCGGGCTCGAGCGGGTTCGAATCGTTCGCCGGTGTGGCGTCATGGTGGGACGGTATTCGGTCCGCAGCCTCGAAAGTATCGTTCTGCCATGTCGAAGAAAATGTATCGAAAGGCCATGCAAAGCGCGCTGTCTGCAAAGATGGCGGCCGGGGAGCTTCTGGTTCTTTCCGAACTGGCGCTTCCGGAGCCCAAGACCAAATTGATGGCCAAAACGGTAAAACAATTAGGTGCGACGGGCCCCGTTCTGTTCGTCGTGGGGAAAGACAGCGATGCCGTGTTTCGCGCGGCAAGAAATTTGGCTCAAGTGAAGGCCGTGTCGCCCGACGAGTTGACGGTGTACGACGTACTTCGCTACCGGACGCTCGTGGTGTTGAAGGATGAATTGCCCGGCGTAGAGGAATTATGGGCCTGAAACGCGATCCCTATGACGTGTTGGTGAAGCCGTTGTTGACCGAAAAAATCACGGGGCTTCAAGAGTCCGCCAACCGTATCGCCTTTGTCGTGCAGAACGACGTGAATCGAATCGAGGTTCGTCAGGCGGTGGAGTCCGTGCTCAAAGTCAAAGTGAAGTCCGTCAATATCATGAACGTCATGGGCAAGAAGAAACGCCAGGGGCGTTATCTTGGGAAACGGGCGGATTGGAAAAAAGCCATTATCACCTTGCATGAAGGCGAAAAAGTGGAGTTGTATGAGAGCGCCTAGAAGAATGTTCGCGTGGATTGAGCAGAAAAAAAAGGGGGTCGCCCATTATGCCGACTAAACCCTATCGTCCAACGTCGCCGGGCCGGCGCGGCATGACGGTTATCAAGGACAAGACGTTGTCGAAAGAGCAGCCTGAAAAAAGCCTGACCACGTCTCTGCCTCGCTCCGGCGGACGAAACAATTTCGGGCGGATTACGACGAGATTTCGTGGCGGCGGGCATAAGCGGTTGTACCGCGTCATCGATTTCAAGCGGAACAAAATCGGGGTGCCGGGCAAAGTCGTCAGGGTGGAGTACGATCCCAATCGTTCGTCCCGTATCGCATTGATCGCGTATGCAGACGGGGATAAGCGATATATCCTGGCTCCCGTCGGCTTGTCGGTCGGAGATCCGATTCAGGCCGGTCCCGGCTCGGACATTCGTCCAGGCAATGCGCTTCCTTTGTCGTTGATGCCGCTTGGCACGACCATTCATAACATTGAACTCAAGCCGGGGAAGGGCGCCCAGGTCGCGCGGAGTGCCGGCGCGTCGTGTCAGGTGATGGGCCGGGAAGGTCAATACGTTCAGGTTCGTCTGGTTTCGGGTGAGATGCGTCGGATTCTGGGCACGTGTATGGCGACCGTGGGACAAGTCGGGAACCTCGATCACGAGAACGTTTCGGTGGGCAAGGCCGGTCGTTCGAGGTGGATGGGAAAGCGGCCTCACGTCCGGGGCGTCGTGATGAATCCGGTGGATCATCCCCATGGTGGCGGCGAAGGGAAGTCCGGACAGGGAAATCCTCATCCCGTTTCTCCTTGGGGGGTTCCGACCAAAGGCTTCAAGACCCGGAAGAAGAAGCAGTCGTCGAAATTCATTATCTCCAGACGGACGAAATAAGGAGAGCTGGCGTCGATGCCGCGTTCGATTCATAAGGGACCGTTTGTCGATACCCACCTTTTGGAAAAGGTGGAAAAAATGAACGAGTCTCGCGATCTGAAAATCATCAAAACCTGGTCGCGCCGTTCCACGATTATTCCTGAAATGATCGGTCATACGTTCGCGGTGCACAACGGGAAGAAATTTATTCCGGTCTACGTGACGGAAAATATGGTTGGGCACAAACTCGGAGAATTTTCTCCGACCCGGTTCTTTAAGGGGCATGGAGCCGCCAAATCGGAAAAAGCCGTTCCATTGAAGTAGCACGGGGTACGAGGGCGGCAGGGAAGGAATCTCATGGCCGAAGCAAAGGCAGTCTTGCGCTACGTGAGAATGACGCCGCGAAAAGTGCGGATGGTCGTCGACCTGATCCGCGGGCGTGACGTGTCCGAGGCGTTGACGGTACTCAAGTATTTGCCCAGGGCCGCGGCTCCGGTTGTGGAAAAGGTGTTGCATTCCGCGGTTGCGAATGCCGGACAACGGGAGTTGGGGGATGCCGAATCGTTGAAAGTCTCCAGAGCCTATGTCGATGGCGGTCCCGTGTTAAAGCGATTTCAAGCCAGGTCCATGGGCAGGGCAAATCCCATTCATAAGCGGACCAGTCACGTGACGATTGCCGTTTCTCCGACGAAAGAGAATCTCTAGGGGAAATCATTGCCGGCCATTTCCGTTGGCACAGTGAGGTGAAACCGGAGCATGGGACAAAAAACGCATCCATTTGGTTTTCGGTTGGGGTACACAAGGACGTGGAATTCCCGGTGGTATGCCAAAAAAGATTTTGTGAAGCTGCTGCATGAGGACGTCGAGATTCGCAATACGGTCAAATCCCGCTTGTTTCACGCCGGCATTTCACGGGTAGAGATCGAACGTTCCGGGAATCAGGTGAAGGTGATCATTTACACGGCCCGTCCCGGTATTATCATTGGGAGAAAGGGTGCGGAAGTCGATAAGTTGAAAGCGATGCTGGAGCAACGGTATGGCCGGGAAGTCTACGTGACGGTGAAGGAAATCAAGAAACCGGAGTTGGATGCGCAGTTGGTTTCTGAAAACATCGCCTTGCAATTGGAGAAACGCGTTTCCTTTCGTCGCGCCATGAAAAGAAGCGTGGCTTCGGCGCTTCGCTTGGGTGCTCAAGGCGTTCGGGTGTCGTGCGCCGGACGGTTGGGCGGTAATGAAATCGCCCGGACGGAATGGTACCGGGAAGGTCGGGTTCCGCTTCATACGCTCAGGGCGGACGTGGATTATGGGTTTGCAGAAGCCCATACAACCATGGGGATTATCGGGGTGAAGGCGTGGATTTACAAAGGGAATGCCGAGTTGCCGAACGCGGCGAAAGACGAAGCGTCGTTGAATTTGCTGTAGGGCGTCGGCGCGTGCCACACGGATGAGAACGGCTGATATGAACAGGCATCATCTTGATGGGCTCAAAATATGTTAGCTCCGAAAAAAGTTAAATTTCGAAAAGTGCAGAAAGGCAATATGCGCGGGAAGGCCTACCGTGGCGGTGACGTGTCTTTCGGGCAGTTTGGGCTCAAGGTGCTGGAACCCGGTCGGATTACTGCCAGGCAAATCGAGGCGGCGAGAATCGCGATGACGCGCCACGTCAAGCGTGGCGGGAGAATCTGGACGCGCATCTTCCCCGATAAGCCCATCACCAAAAAGCCCGCGGAAGTTCGAATGGGGAAGGGCAAAGGGAGCCCCGAGTTCTGGGTAGCCGTGGTGAAGCCCGGTCGCATTCTCTACGAAATGGATGACGTGTCGAGAAGCGTCGCGGAAGAGGCGTTTCGTTTGGCCGGTCACAAGCTGCCGTTGGCGACAAAATTTGTCGCCCGGGGCGAATATCCCGTCTGAGGCGCATTGATGGACGTCAAGGAATTGCAAGGCATGGAAACGGAAGAATTGGTCGGAAAGGTGCATGAGTTGAAGCAGGAATTGTTTCACCTTCGCTGCCAACATGCCCTTGGACGAATTGAAAATCCGATGAAAATTCGTCAGGTGCGGAAGGACGTGGCCAGGGCCAAGACCGTTCTTCGTGAAAAGCGATCGTCGGGGCAATCGAAAGGCGAGGGTTGACGAAACATGACTGTAAGGCGACAGCGGACATCGTATGGACGTGTCATCAGCGATAAAATGGAAAAAACGGTCGTCGTGGCGGTCCCGAGATTGGTGTCGCACGCGTTATACGGAAAAGTGGTGCGACGTCTCACCAAACTGAAAGCCCATGACGAAAAGAATGAATCCCGGACCGGCGACCGTGTGAAAATCGTGGAGACGCGCCCGCTCAGCAAGGATAAACATTGGCGGGTGGCGGCCATTATTGAGCGGGGCGAGCAGGGCTCGTCGCCGTAAACGGCAACCCGGAAATGGCGTGGTGCTCCGATGATTCAAAATTACAGTTACCTTGACGTCGCAGATAATTCCGGTGCGAAGAGCGTGCGGTGCTTTCACGTGTTGGGTGGGACCCGCCGCCGTTATGGAGGCATCGGCGACATTGTGGTCGTGTCGGTTCGAGAGGCCATACCCAAAGCGTCCGTCAAGAAAGGCGACGTGGTCAAAGCGGTGATCGTGAGAACGAAAAAAAGCCGGCGTCGTGAGGATGGCTCCTATATTCGCTTCGATCGCAACGCCTGTGTGCTGGTGAATAATCAGGGAGATCCCGTGGGCACGAGAATCTTCGGGCCCGTTGCCCGGGAATTAAGGAAAAAGAAGTTCATGAAAATCATTTCTCTTGCTCCGGAGGTGTTGTAGGACACATGGGCGGCCGAATTGCGACTGGAAGCCCTTCGGCGACTAAATCGCGTATTCGCAAGGGCGATACGGTGATGGTGATTGCCGGACGGGAGAAAGGGAAAATGGGGAAGGTCTTGCACGTGAATCCACGGACAAGCCGGGTGACGGTGGAAAAAATCAACGTGATTAAACGGCACACGAAGCCTTCCCAAAAAATGAAACAAGGCGGCATTTTGGAGCGCGAGGCACCCTTGGCGATTTCAAATGTCATGGTGTATTCCCAAGCCTCGGGGAAACCTTCGCGGGTCGCCATCAAGCGATTGGATGACGGGCGCCGGGTTCGAGTCCTGCAGAAAAGTCCGGACGACGTTCTGGATAAGGTGTGATGGCGAAAAAAGAAACCAAACCGGCAGCCAAACCAAAGACGGCGCAGGCGGGACCTCCGCCGCGGTTAAGGGACCTCTACCGGAATGAAGTGGTCCCCCGGATGATGAAGGAATTCTCGTATGCCAATCCGATGCAAGTGCCTCGCGTGGAACGGGTAGTGCTGAACGTCGGTATGGGAGAAGCCATTCAAGACGTCAAGCTGTTGGATAGCGCCGTGGCCGAATTGGCCTTGATCACGGGGCAGAAGCCCGTCGTGACCAGGGCGAAAAAAGCCATCGCCGGTTTTAAGGTGCGACAGGGGATGCCGATCGGAGCTAAGGTCACGCTTCGCGGAAGCCGGATGTATGAATTTCTGGATCGTTTGCTGAACGTCGGCCTGCCCCGGATTCGGGATTTTCGGGGAGTTTCCCCCAAGGCGTTTGATGGCCGTGGCAACTATACGTTCGGGTTGAAGGAGCAGTTGACCTTTCCTGAAATCAAATATGACAACGTGGCCGCCATCCACGGGATGGATATTACCATTGTGACGAGCGCTCAACGAAATGACGAGGCTAAATCCCTGTTGACTCATCTGGGTATGCCGTTCCGGTGAACCTGAGGAATTGAGACGGAGGCTTGCGTGGCAAGAAAAGCATTACGGAATAAGGCGGCTGCTGAGCCGAAATTTCTCGTCCGGCGATATAATCGCTGCCCTCTTTGCGGTCGCGTGAGAGCCTTTTTGCGCCGCTTCCACATGTGCCGGATTTGTTTCCGGCTGCATAGCCTGCGCGGAAACATTCCAGGGGTCACCAAGTCGAGTTGGTAGCCCGGCGTTAGGCTGCGGATGATAAGGGTATGACGTTATGAGTATGACGGATCCAATTGCCGATCTTTTTATTCGCCTCATGAATGCCATTCGACGAGGGCATGCGACGGTCAACGTTCCTGCCTCCAAGTTGAAGACCAACGTGCTTGCCGTCTTTAAGGCCGAGGGCTTTATCCAGGACTTCTCGCCCACCACACTCGATGGGCATCCGGCCCTTCAGGTAGAGTTGCGGTATGTCCCCGGACGGGAAAAGAAGCCCGTAATTGAGCGAATCAAGCGGGTCAGCAAGCCGGGCAAGCGTGTGTACGTAGGTGTTGTTTCCATTCCGCGAGTGCGGGGTGGGTTGGGGGTGGCGGTGCTTTCGACCTCGAAAGGGGTCATGACCGACCGGCAAGCCAGACAACAGGGTATCGGGGGAGAGGTGTTGTGTCACGTGTGGTAGAGCCGGGACGAACCGGTTCATCTCAACGAAGCAGTCAGGTCAACGATGTCTAGAATCGGGATTAAACCAATCGCGCTGGCCTCCGCCGTCGAGGTGAAGGTGGAAGATGGTTCCGTCTCCGTGAAAGGACCTTTGGGACAATTGGGGTGGGAACTCGCCGACGGGATTGACGTGACCGTCGACGAGGGAGCTATCCAGGTAGGGCGACGGGGGAATGCGCCTCGTGTCAAAGCCCTCCATGGGCTGACCCGCGTTGAATTGGCGAATTTGGTCGAGGGCGTGACCAAGGGGTTCGAACGCACCTTGGAATTGACGGGGGTGGGGTATCGGGCCCAAGTGCAGGGTCAATCGCTGACGCTAAACGTTGGTTTTGCGCATCCTGTGATCTTGTCAATCCCGGAAGGCGTGCAGGCTTTGGTCGAGAAGCAAACCATGATCTCCGTCAAGGGTATTGACAAACGGCTCGTGACTCAGACCGCCGCCAATATTCGACGCGTGCGACCTCCCGATGTCTATAAGCAAAAAGGGATCAGGTATACGGGTGAAGTTTTGATTAAGAAAGCCGGAAAAGCCGGGAAGAAATAACGTATGAATCTAAAGACGCAACGTCACCGGTTGGAGCGGCGCAAAGCACGGGTCAGAAAAAAAGTTCAAGGTACGTCTCAACGGCCAAGACTGACCGTGTTTCGGAGCAATGCGCACATTTACGCCCAAGTCGTCGATGACGTCGCGGGTCTCACCTTGGTTGCCGCGTCATCCATGGACGCGGGGCTGCGTGAAACCGTGAAGTCCGGTTCGTCGAAGGAGGCCGCGCAAGCCGTCGGGAAACTGTTGGCCGAACGGGCCAAGGCTGTGAATGTGACCGAGGTCGTATTCGACCGGAATGGGCGACTGTACCATGGACGGGTCAAAGCATTGGCCGACGCGTCCCGTGAAGAAGGTCTGGCCTTTTAACGAAGAGGATGGCATTCGGTGCAACCAGTCAACCCTGAAGAATTGAACCTCAAAGATAAGTTAATCTCGATCAACCGGGTGGCGAAAGTCGTCAAAGGAGGAAAGCGGTTTTCCTTCAGCGCGCTGGTCGTGGTCGGGGATGGGCAGGGATGGGTTGGCATTGGCAAGGGCAAGGCGACCGAGGTGCCGCCGGCGATTGCCAAAGCCGTTGGCCGGGCCAAAAAACAACTGCTTCAGGTGCCTTTGAGGAACGGCAGTATTCCCCATGACGTGCACGGGCGTTTCTGCGGAGAACACGTGTACATGAAACCGGCGAAAGCGGGGACGGGAATCATCGCGGGCGGGGCGGTTCGAGCCATTTTGGAAGTCCTTGGAGCCCACAATATCATTGCGAAAACCTTGGGCCGCGGCAACCCCTATAACGTGGTACAGGCCACGTTGGCCGGCTTGTCCCAACTCAAGGGACCGGAAGACGTCAAGCAACTCCGTCAGGTCTCGAATGAGTCGTCACTCTAGCGTGGTGTGAGGAGTAGTGCCGTGTCTCAATCTTCTGATCAGCTTTCCATTACGTTGAAGCATAGTCCCATCGGGCGACCCTATAAACAACGCCTGTATTTACAGGGGCTCGGTTTGCGAAAGCTCCATCAAACGGTGCGGCGCCCCAAGACGCCCCAGGTGTTGGGGTTGATCCGAAAGGTCAAGCATCTCGTTGAGGTCAACGATCAATGAAACTCCATCAATTGCAGCCGGCACCGGGTTCCAGGAAATCGAAAAAACGTTTGGGGCGAGGTCCGGGCTCGGGGTTGGGCAAGACGGCCGGCAAGGGGCATAAAGGCATGCTCGCCCGTTCCGGGCGGGCGAACGTTGCGGGATTTGAAGGTGGTCAAATGCCGCTCGCACGGAGGTTGCCCAAACGAGGATTTCACAATCCGTTTCGTACCGAATTCGCCGTGGTCAATCTCAAAACCCTTGCCGCCCTCGACCAGAACGTGACCCCGCAAGTCCTGTATGAGAAGCGGATTGTCAAGAAGCAGTCAATGCCCATCAAGATTCTTGGTGTGGGAGAGCTGGACAAGCCCATGACTATTGAAGCGCATAAATTCAGTCAGTCGGCTCTCCGGAAAATTGAACGGGTGGGCGGACAAGCCAAGGTCATCGGCCGTGCTTGAACGGCTCATTACGAGCTTCCAGAACATCCTTAAAATACCGGAGTTACGTAGCCGTGTCCTGTTTACGTTGGCAATGTTGGCTGTGTACCGGATTGGAGCTCATATTCCGACTCCGGGGATCAACAATGATGAATTGGCGCAATTCTTATTGGATCAAGGCGGAGCCCTCCTCGGGTTCCTGGATATTTTTTCCGGAGGTTCGCTATCACGGTTAACGATCTTTGCGCTGGGCATCATGCCCTACATCAGTGCGTCGATTATCCTGCAACTCCTGACCGTGGTGATCCCGCATTTATCGAAACTGGCCAAGGAGGGTGAACGAGGAAGAAAAACCATCATTCAATATACCCGCTATGGGACCATCGGGATTGCCCTGATCCAGGGATTCGGGATTGCCTTGGGGCTCGAAGGCATGAACGGCGGTCAATACGTGTTGGAGCCGGGCTGGCCGTTTCGGTTCATGACCGTGATTACCCTGACCGCGGGAACCGCGTTCCTCATGTGGTTGGGTGAACAAATCACCGAGCGCGGAGTGGGGAACGGCATCTCGCTGATCATTTTTGCCGGGATTGTCGCCCGTCTTCCAAGCGCAGTTGCCCAAACCTTTGAAATGTACCGGGTCGGGGAACTGAGCCTGCTCTTCCTGATCCTGTTGGTGGTGAGCATGTTGGCCGTGATCACGGCTATCGTGTTCCTGGAAAGCGGAAGAAGACGGGTTCCGGTTCAATATGCCAAACGGGTTGTCGGTCGCAGGGTGTATGGGGGGCAAAGCACCCATATCCCCTTGAAAATCAATACGGCAGGCGTGATTCCGCCGATTTTTGCGTCTTCGATTATTGCCTTTCCGGCCACGATCACCTCATTTATTCAGGTACCGTGGGTGCAGGCCCTGGGGACGCATTTGGCTCCGGGATCGGTCGTGTATACGTTGATGTACGTGGGTCTGATTATTTTCTTCTGTTTTTTCTATACGGCGGTCGTGTTGAATCCGGTCGATATGTCGGACAACATGAAAAAGTATGGAGGGTTTATTCCTGGCATTCGTCCCGGGCAGCGAACGGCCGATTATATTTACCGGGTTCTCACCCGGATTACGTTTGCCGGTTCCATCTACTTGGCGATCGTCTGTGTGATTCCGGAATTGTTGATCTATAAGTTGAACGTGCCCTTTTATTTCGGAGGAACGTCGTTGTTGATTGTCGTGGGGGTCGGGTTGGATACCGCCCAGCAAATCGAGTCCCACATGTTGATGCGGAATTATGAAGGGTTCCTGGCCAAGGGCCGGTTGAAAGGCCGGAGCGGTTAGCACGTCATGCGACTGGTTTTTCTCGGTGCGCCAGGAGTGGGCAAGGGCACGCAGGCTGAAATGGTTGCGGCCAAACTGGCGATACCCAAAATTTCCACGGGGGACTTATTGCGAACGGGTGTGGCCCAAAAGACGCCATTGGGACTTGAAGCGCAGCAGTACATGACGCGAGGGGAACTTGTGCCCGACAACGTGGTGATCGGCCTTGTCGCGGAAAAAATCGCGTCCTCCGAATGTGAAAAGGGATTTATTCTTGATGGATTTCCGCGAACCATTCTTCAGGCTGACGCCTTGTCGGGCATCCTTCAAAAGCAGGGGGCGACGCTGGACCGGGTCATCTATTTCGTAATCCCTCGAGAGGAAGTGGTGAAGCGGTTGAGCGGACGAAGAAGTTGTTCAGCCTGCTCGGCGGTGTATCACGTCGATTACGTGCCGCCCAAGCAGGAGGGGCGCTGTGACGAGTGTGGGGCGGCCCTCGTTCAACGTAGCGACGATAAACGGGAGACGGTGGAATCGAGGCTGGTGGTGTATGAAGAGCAAACGGCTCCCTTGATTGATTACTATCAAGAGAAAAATGTGCTGGCCGAATTGGACGGCGCGGGGTCCGTTGAAGAGGTCCAAGAGCGGTTGTCGGCATTGTTGTCCGGGGCGTAGCGCTTCATGATCATGCTCAAGACCGAAGAAGAAATTGCGCTGATGGCCCAAGCTTCGAAGATTGTGGCTGAAGCGCATCGGGTCCTGCAACAGGAGGTCAGACCTGGGGTCACCACGTTATATTTGGACGAACTGGCAGAGACGTTTATTCGTGACCACGGGGGCGTTCCGGCTTTCAAGGGGTACCGTAGTTTCCCGAACACCCTCTGTGCCTCGGTGAATCATGAAGTGGTTCATGGGATTCCCTCCAACCGGGAGCTGAAGGAGGGGGACATCGTCGGGCTTGACTTGGGAGCGATTGTTCAGGGATTTTATGGCGATGGGGCCGTGACGGTGCCCGTGGGTCAGGTTTCGGACGACGTCGAAACCCTGCTCAAGGTGACAGAAGCGGCGATGCATAAAGGGATCGATCAAGCCCGGGTCGGCAACCGGCTGTCCGACATCGGGCATGCGATTCAAAATTACGTGGAAGCACACGGGTTTTCCGTCGTGAGGGATTTTGTGGGGCATGGGATCGGCCGGCGACTTCATGAGGAGCCGCAAGTTCCCAATTATGGACGTCCGGGGCAAGGCTCGCGTCTTCAGTTCGGAATGGTGTTGGCCATTGAGCCCATGGTGAACGTCGGGGGGGCGCAGGTGCAAGTGTTGGACGACCAATGGACCGCCGTCACGAAAGACGGGAGCCTGTCGGCGCATTTTGAACATACCGTGGCGGTCCAACCCGAGGGGCCACCCGTGATTCTGACGACGGTCAAGGAGCAGGTAAGCGTCAATTCATAGCAACGCGGTTTCAGGCTGATGGCAAAGGAAGACGTCATTGAAGTACAAGGGGTGATCATGGAAACGCTGCCCAATGCCATGTTTCGAGTTCAATTGGAGAGTGGGCATAAGATTTTGGCACATATTTCAGGGAAGATGCGGATGCATTTTATTCGCATTCTTCCGGGCGATAAAGTGACCGTGGAGTTATCTCCGTATGACCTCACGAGGGGACGGATCACCTATCGCTTCAAATAGCGAGGAGAGGCAGCTCTCATGAAAGTCAAATCGTCAGTCAAACCGATGTGTTCAAAATGTATTGTCTTCCGACGGCGAGGTATCGTTCGGGTCCGATGCAGTAACCCTCGCCACAAGCAGAGACAAGGGTAAAGCCAAAGGAAGGCCCCGTCAGGTGAAGAAGGAGGAGACATGGCTCGGATAGCAGGCGTCGATCTGCCCGTGGGCAAACGCATTGAGATAGGCTTGACCTATATTTACGGGATCGGGCCGTGGAGCGCGAGGCAGATTTTGCGGAAGACCGGCATTGATTCCGCCGTGCGCGTCAAGGATCTTCGAGAGGAAGACATTGTCAAGCTTCGTGAGACGATCGATAAAGATTACACCGTCGAAGGGGATCTTCGAAAGGAAATCACTCTCAGCATCAAACGGCTGATCGATACGGGAACCTATCGAGGCCTTCGTCATCGCAGAGGGCTTCCCGTTCGTGGTCAACGAACCAAAACGAATTCACGGACCCGGAAAGGGAAACGGGCGTCGATCGGCCGGTCCAAAAAATAAACAGCCACCCAGGTGACAGCATGAGCGTAAAAAAAGGTCGGAAGAAAGAGAAAAAAATCGTGCAAATGGGTATTGCCCATATTCAGGCGTCTTTCAACAATACGCTGGTAACCATTACCGACATGAGCGGCAATACGGTTTCGTGGTCGAACGCGGGCGGTCTGGGCTTCAAGGGGGCCAGAAAGAGTACGCCCTTTGCGGCGACGCGCGTGGGGGAAGCGGCCGGCCGAAAAGCCATGGAGCAGGGTATGCGCCAGATCGACGTGTACGTCAACGGCCCGGGATCGGGACGTGAGTCGGCGGTGCGCGCGCTGCAGTCCGTGGGGCTACGCGTGAATTTGATTCGTGACGTGACGCCCATTCCCCACAATGGATGTCGGCCCCCGAAACGGCGACGGGTGTAAGCGGTGATGGACTCAACCTTCAGGCGTGCCAACGTGGACTCTGAAGTTTCGAAAGTGAGAGGCTAGAGACGTGGCAAATTATCGTGGTCCAGTATGCAGGATTTGTCGAAGGGAAGGCGTCAAACTGTTCCTCAAGGGAACGCGTTGCATGACCGACAAGTGTGCGATCGAACGTCGAAGTTATCCTCCGGGTCAACATGGACAATCTCGTCCCCGTGTGACGGATTACAGCATGCAGCTACGTGAAAAACAGAAATTGCGCCGGATGTATGCCGTCCAGGAACGTCAGTTTCGGGGGATTTTTCAGCGAGCCGAACGTCAGGAGGGTGTGACGGGTGAGAATCTTCTGGCGTTGCTTGAACGACGTTTGGATAACGTCGTCTACCGGATCGGGTTGGCGTTTTCGCGCAAGCAGGCTCGCCAATTGGTCAATCATGGTCATATTTTGGTGAATGGCCGGAAAACCGACATTCCTTCGTATACGACGGCCGTGGGCGACGTGGTTCAAGTCAGGCCAAGGAGTGCGGAGTTGGTGGCAATTAAAGCGGCGGCGGATGCCGCCGACAACCTGCAGGGTGTCACCTGGATCGACTGTGACCGTGACGCCTTGAAAGGGACGATTCGGGCATTGCCGACGAAAGAGGACATCGGGGCCCCGGTCAATGAACAGATCATTGTCGAATTATATTCTCGCTAGCGGGGAACAAATTGGCGAGCCGGATGTGAGTCGATATCTCGGCCATGACAGATTGAGGTGAAAGGGAGCGCAATGAACAAAGGGATCAAGGATTTTCAGTTGCCGATGCGACTGGAATTGGAAAAGGAAACAGCCTCGCCCACCTATGGAAAGTTTACGGCAGAGCCCTTTGAACGCGGGTTTGGGACTACGGTTGGGAATTCCCTGCGACGCGTGTTGCTGTCCTCGTTAACCGGGGCGGCTGTGACCTCCGTCAAGATCGAAGGGGCGTTTCATGAATTTTCCACCCTTCCCGGCGTTGCGGAAGATGTGACCATTATCATCTTGAACGTCAAGAATCTTCGGCTGAAGCTGCATACCGACAAATCAAAGGCGATGCGGTTAAAGAAGAAAGGTCCGGGTGAAGTCAGTGCCGCCGATATTCAGCATGACGCGGATATCACCATCTTGAATCCGGAACTGCATATCGCGACGTTGGACAAAGACGGGATGCTCGACATAGAGTTGATCGTCAAGCCGGGTCGCGGGTACGTACCGGCGGAGCGCAATAAAGAAGAAGGGTTGCCCATTGGCGTCATCCCGGTCGACTCGATTTTTTCCCCGATCAAGCGCGTGAATTTTCACGTGGAAAATGCCCGGGTCGGTCGCGTGACCGATTATGACAAATTGAATCTTGAGATTTGGACCGACGGAAGTATCACCCCACAAGAAGCCGTTTCCTCGTCGGCTTCCATTCTTCGTGAACATTTGGCCATTTGCATTCCCAGCGAAGAAATGAAAGAGGTGGAGCATGATTCCGCGTACGAGGAAACACAAGCCGAATTGAACAAACATCTGGCTCGAAGCGTCAATGAATTGGAACTTTCCGTGCGTGCGGCGAATTGTCTGAAAAATGCGAATATCAAAACGATTGAAGACCTCGTGCAGAAGACGGAAATCGAGATGCTGAAAACCAAAAATTTCGGGAAAAAATCTCTCAATGAAATCAAGGAAGTGTTGGCTGAAATGGGGTTGAGCTTGGGTCTTAGACGAGAAAATCTGGTGCAGACCAACAACCAATCGCATTAGGTTCCTTAACATATTATCAAGAGAGCGACGGCGTGCGACATCGAAAAAAAGGCAGACAATTAGGGCGAAATTCCAAACATCGATACGCGATGTTTCGGAACCTCGTCACCTCGTTACTGGAACACGAACGTATCGAGACCACGGAGGCCAAAGCCAAAGAGCTTCGTGGCCTTACTGAGAAAATGATCACCCTGGGGAAAGATGGTTCTCTGCATGCGCGCAGGCAAGCCTTGAATTTCATCAGAAGAAAAGACGTTGTCTCGAAATTGTTCAGCGACGTTGCCGGACGATTCAACCGCCGGTCCGGAGGATACGTCAGGATCATTCCAACGAGACGTCGCCCCGGGGATGCCGCGGAGCTTGTGGCTGTTGAGTTGATCGAACGTGGGCCGGTGAGTGAGGCCGTCGATGAACCGGTGATCGAAGACAAGGCGTCATAAGCATTTTTGCAGTCCTTCCTTCTCACGTGTCAGGCCTTGCGGGAATCCCTGACGGTGAGCCTGCTCCTCGCAGATTTTCCGTTTACAGGCAAGCATCAGCGCATCTCAACGGCCGTTTAGTTTACTTGGTTGGGGGCGTATGGTATTGTGTTTCAGGTTCCTTCCAAACCATCATTGACGTGCTAACCTATGTTTCGCTCATGGATTCGATGGATTCTAAGAGGCATGACCCTGTGTTTGGCGGGCTTTCTCGGGTATGTCCTCATGCAGCAAATGCAGTCCAATCGTCCTCTCCCGGTCATGACGGAACCGGTTTTTGAAACGATTGATGCCGGCATAGAAGGGTTTACCTACCGTCAGACCGATAAAGGGCGGGTCCAGTGGGAGGTGGAAGCGCAAAGAGCCGAAAGCCACGAGTCCGAACAGCACGTGCTGCTGAAGCAGGTTCAGGTTCGGTTGTTTGACCGGCAGGGGCAAGAGCAAGAAATGCGGTTGGAGGCTGAAGCGGGAACAATGAATACGGCCAACGGTGATTTTGATCTTCGCAATCAGGAAGACTTGATTGTGATTGAGTTGGCCAATGGATATACCATCCTGACCCCCCATGTTCACTGGGTGGACGCGGAACAGACAATCAGCACGGACAGGCCGGTGACCATACATGCTCCCGGCGTGGTCATTACCGGTATTGGTTTGGTTGCGGAATTTAAAACAGAAACGTTAGGAGTTCTCGATGATGTCCACGTTCAGATTACGTCCTGAATACGGCATGTCAATGCTTATGGCGATTCTGGTTTGTGGTGTGGTCTCGACACGGGCCATCCCCGTTGCTTTTGCCGAGGAAAAAGAGCAAACCACGATTACGTCACAGACGATGACCGTCCAAGGAAAGTCGAGGCAGACGACCTTTGACGGAATGGTGGTCCTCACGAAAAGAGACTTCGTCATGCGAGCCAATCATATGGTTGTAACGTTTAAAAAAGGAGCGCAAGCTGGACGGCAGCCGGAGGAAGAAGGGACCGCGGGACAAGTTGACCGCATTGAAGCCAGCGGCAACGTGGTCATCGAGAAATCGGATGGGAAGGCGACGTGCGGACGCGCGTTGTATTACAAGGGTGAAGAAAAACTCGTGCTGACGGAGTCGCCGGTGGCCTGGCAAGGCGGGACCAGGATCAAGGGAGCCCAAATGACCATGTTTTTAAAAGAAGAACGAAGCGTCGTCGAAGGCGGGTCCCGCGTGGTGATCCTCGAAGAGTAGGGGCCGCCGGGCCGTGGACCATCGTTGACCTGTTGCAGTCCGTCATGGAGCACTTCAGGATTTCCATCAATGAACAAGAGCGTTTTGTCCAGATGCCGTTGTTCGAGACTCCCATTAGTCACATCGGGAAGTCTGCTCGCCTTTCCGTTCAGGAATTGCGCAAAAGTTTCAAAGGACGGGATGCGGTGCGAGGTGTCTCGTTAGAAGTTGAATCAGGAGAAATTGTTGGGTTATTGGGGCCGAATGGAGCAGGAAAAACAACGATTTTCGACATGGTGGTTGGCCTTTGTCAGCCGGACCATGGCCAGATTTTCTTAAATCACGATCCGGTCACCGACCTGCCGATGTACCAGAGGGCCCGCCTGGGTATTGGCTACCTCCCCCAAGAAGCCTCCGTATTTCGCCGGTTATCCGTTCAAGATAATATTCATGCCGTTTTGGAGACCTTGGACGTTTCCCGGGATGAGCGTCGAGAGCGCTTGGAGAGTTTATTGAACGAACTTGGGTTAGCCCATATTCGAAACAGCAAAGCCTTCACGCTTTCCGGCGGTGAGCGCCGCCGGTTGGAAATCACGAGGGCCTTGGCCACGACGCCTCGATTCTTGTTGTTGGATGAACCGTTTGCCGGAATTGATCCCATTGCGGTCGCCGACCTCCAAAAAATCATTCAGTCCCTGAAAAGGAAAAACATCGGTATCCTGACGACGGATCACAACGTGCAGGAAACGCTTTCCATAACCGATCGGGCGTATATCATTAATGAAGGAACGATCCTCGAGGCAGGCACGTCAGAAGCCATTGTCAGAAGCCCCAAGGTCAGAGAAATCTACTTGGGCGAACGTTTTCGGCTCTGAACGTTTCAAGCCGGCCCGCAGAGCGGCAATGGAACTCAAACTCGATCTTCGGCTCAGTCAGAAGTTGGTGATGACGCCCCAACTTCAACAAGCCATCAAGCTCTTACAGTTATCCAGACTGGAATTACAGCAGGTCCTCTCTCAACATATCCTGGAGAATCCGATTCTTGAGGAGGTGAGTGCTGATGCGGACGAAGGAGATGCGCCAACGCCGGAAGAGGTGGTCGCGGGAGGAACAGAACAAGCCAGCGGGAGCGCTGCGACCGTTGATCGTGACACGGGTGGCGAGATCGAATCAGGCGACGTGAATGAATTTTCCGAACCGCTCTCGCCTGGGGGGTGGGAAGACTATTTTGAAAGTGATTGGCGCCCAAGGAGTGAAGGGTCCGGAACGTTCCCGGAAGGAGATTTTCCTTCTTATGACCAAACGCTGACCAAACCGGCTACGTTGGAAGAGCACCTGCTGTGGCAGTTGCGGCTTTCTTCCGAAGATGAAGAAGAAAAAGCTATCGGTCATATGCTCATCGGCAATCTCGATGAAGACGGGTACCTTCGAACGTCGATAGAGGAAATTGCCGAAGAAGCGCGGGTCTCCGTCGCCAGGGTGGATTCCGTGTTGTCCTTGATTCAAACGTTCGATCCGCTCGGGGTCGCGGCCCGGGACCTTCAGGAATGTTTATTGATTCAACTTCGCCACCTGCATAAACCCGTCGGCAACGGATTCGTGCATGACGGTACTCGCCAGGAATCACTGCTTGAACTGATTATCAAGGGCCATCTGCACGATCTCCAGAAAAAGCGATACGCCTCCGTTGCCAAAACCGTCGGGAGGTCCGTCGAAGAAATTGTGGAGGCCGTGCATATTATTGAAGGGCTGGAACCGAAACCGGGTCGTCCCTATGGTTCCGACAATAACCAGGTCATCGTGCCCGACGTCTTTGTCTTCAAGGATGAAGACGAATGGCGGGTGGTCCTCAATGACGATGGGATGCCCCGTGTGCGTCTTAATCCGTATTATACTGAGATGTTAGGAACGAACCGGGGAGCCGGAGACACCACGAAGGCGTACTTGGAGGACAAACTGCGTGGGGCGCAGTGGATTATCCGCAGTCTTGAGCAGAGGAACAAAACGATTCTGAAAGTGGTTGAAAGTTTAATCAAATTCCAGAAGGCCTTTTTGGAAAAAGGCATCCAGTACTTGAAACCGCTTGTCCTGAAGCAGGTGGCCGAAGACGTGGCCATGCATGAGTCGACTATCAGCCGGGTAACGACGAATAAATACATGTATTGTCCCCAGGGCATGTTGGAACTGAAATTTTTCTTTAACGCCGGCATTCAGCGTGCGGAACCGGGTGCTGAAGATTTATCTTCGATCACCGTTCGTGAGTTAATCCGCGAAATGGTTGGGCAGGAAAATCCCGGGAAGCCTTTAAAAGATCAGGAAATTGTCTCGATGTTACGAGCCAGGGGAATTGTCATTGCCAGGCGGACGGTTGCCAAATATCGGGCTGAACTCAACATTGCCCCGGCCAGCCAGCGGAAGCGGATGTATTGAGTCTGCCCCACTGTGCCGTCTTCTCATCCCGCCCGCTTGCCGGTTATCCCTTCGACAAAGACGCCGCTTAGGTCGCCGTGACTGATACTGCACCGGAACGTGCGCTTCATCTCGTGATCGTCAGTGGTTTGTCCGGTTCCGGGAAAACCCAAGCCCTGAAATGTCTCGAGGATATAGGGTTCTTCTGCGTCGACAACCTCCCCCCGGCGCTGTTCCTGTCATTTGCGGAATTCTGCAGTCAGCGCAGTCACACGGTTCGAAAGATAGCCTTGTGTGTTGATATTCGCGAACGCGAATTCTTTTCGGATTTTTCCGAAAATCTTGAGCGGCTTCAAGCGAACGTCTCTGTCGTGGAACTGTTGTATCTGGAAGCAAATGACGTGGTCTTGATTCGTCGATTTTCCGAATCCCGTCGACCCCGTCCGCTCCTCCCCCGGCAGTACCTTGGTGAATTACGTGCTCGTGCCGACCGGGTTCTGGATACGTCGGAGTTGACCGTGCATGAACTTCGCGATTGGATGGTCCAGCAGTACGGCGACCATGAGCACCGGCATTCGATGAAGATATTCGTGCTCACGTTCGGCTACAAGTTTGGCGTGCCCTACGAAGCCGACCTCGTGTTTGACGTCAGATTTTTACAAAATCCACATTTTGTTCCCGAATTGAAGCCGTTGACGGGAAATGAAAAAAACATCCAGCAGTACGTGCTCGGTAACAAAGAGGCACAAGATTTTCTCGAACATATGAGGAATTTTCTCGCCTTTCTCCTTCCGCTGTTTGAGCGAGAACGACGGAGTTATTTGACCATCGCCATTGGTTGTACGGGCGGAAGGCATCGTTCCGTCGCAATTGCCAACAAGGTGAAGGAACTGTTCGGGTTGTTAGGCTATCACGTCACCCTCAGTCACCGGGACTTGGATCGTTCTGAATATTGACGTATCGTTCTTCGGGGCAGGACTTTTCCTCACGACGGGTTCTTCCTTTCCCGGATGCCGCAAGGACAAATTGCGATAACCGTCACGAGTCCCCTAATAAGAAATCGCATCTGCGGGTGAGCCGAATCGCCATTGTTTGACGCTCAATCGATAACAGTGTAGGGTTTAATCCTTCGCGCGGAATCTCAGGGATTGTGCCTCCGGCGGCAGGCGAACCGTCGCCATTGACAGCCGATGACGAAACGACTCCGGAAATGGGCCGAGGTGTTTTCACGACCGCAGACCCGTGTCGGATTGGACATCGGGTCTTCCACGATCAAGCTGGTTCAGCTTGAGCAACGTGCGGGCCGGTATCGTCTCAAACGATTTAGCGTGCGTCGTCTTGGATCAACGGTTGTGGAAAAGGGGTCGAGCCGCCAATCCTCCGAACTCAAAGCCGCACTCGGCAATCTGCTTCAAGAATGTGGTCTCCTCGGCAGTCCCGTGGCCGTCTCCATATCCGGACCCTCGGTGATGGTCAAGCGGATACGTGTGTCCGGTGTCAAGGCAGATGCCCTTGATGAATATTTGACGTGGGAAGGTCATCAATACATTCCTTATGCCATGCATGACATTTATTTTGATTATTGGATTCTGCCTCAAACTCGACCCGCCCCGAAGGAGTTGGAATTGTTACTGGTGGCCGCCAAACAACAGGTGGTTGAAAGCCGAAAAACGTTGTTGGAAGAAATCGGGATGCATCCGATCGTGTGTGACGTCGATGGCCTCGCGTTGATGAAGACGATTATGCGGACGCGCCGGGCCTCCAGGGGAAAGTCGTTTGCCGTTGCCAACGTGGGAGCCGGTGGAATGAACCTCATCTTTGTTGCCGATGAGCAGCCTCTCGTGATCCGGGACGTAATGTTTGAAGAAACGTCATCAAACCTGACTTCCGGTGACGCGGTAGCCGTCGAAGGCTCGGCCCGGCATGGTTCATCCCTGGCTAGGACCGATTCCCCTGAGAATCCATCGGCAATGGCGGGGGTCGTCAGGGAAATCAAATGCTGTTTCGAGTCGGTCCTGGAGCGCGACCCTGAACTCGACGTGGAAAAGCTGTTTCTGTGCGGAGGGCAATCGAATGATCCACGATTGCGAACTGAGTTGCACGACGCGTTGGGAATTCCGACTCTCCCGTTCAATCCTTTTGAGGAAATCGAATGTTCGGCTGATCGCCAGGACCGGCTGTGGGCGTCGGCCCATCTCGGAGGGGTGGCCGTCGGGTTGGCCCTTCATCAGGACAACCATGGTTAGCATTAATTTATTGAAAGGCCAACGATACGATGAGCATCTGGCGCGTAAGCGCGCCAAGCTGGAGTTGTTTGCGGGGGCCTGCGTCATGGCGAGCGTCTGTGCGTTTTGGGGATGGGTCGCCATCGATGTCACTCAGGCAACGCAACGGCTTGAACGGGAAATACAAGCCAAACAGGCCCGTGTCGCGTTGCTGCAAACAACCCGACAGGAGGTTTTGGCGCTGGAAGAACAACGACAAACCATGGCAGCCCGGCAGGAAAGAGTCAATGCCTTGACGAGTGCGTTGGATAGCCCCATTCGCCTGCTGTCGATCGTCAGCAGGGTGGTTGATCCGCTGGACGTGTGGTTGCTGCACCTTCAGGCAAAAGATGAAAAGGTCACGTTGTCAGGCGTTGCCCGGTCCCTCCAGGACGTGTTGCAACTCGCAAAAGATTTCGAAAAGGGGCTTGGGCCGGTCGACGTCGTTGGCGCCGGGCCTCACGCGCAACTGCCGGATCTCTTTCAATTTTCCATGAACGTATGGATGGACTCGCCGAATCATGGTGGAACGAATTCTTGATTGGGTGGAAGACACGCCCAAGAGCCGTAAGACCATGCTCTTGTTGCTCTGCGCGGGGTTGACGTCGATCATCCTGTTTCAATTCGTCGTGGAACCTCAACGGGAACGCGGCCTGGCGTTTCAACAAACCCTTCGATCCCTCGACCACCAACTCGCAACGTCAAAACCGGATCGAAAATTAGCAACGCTCAAAAAGGAAATTGGCAGCCTGACAAGCCGGCTCGCAATTGAGAAGAAACTATTGGCGACCTCCATGGATCATATGCTCTCGGGTATTGTGGACAAAGCGCAATCGGTTGACGTGGCGCTCAGGTCCTGGGAGTTCGAAGAGCCCGTCCCACTACCGGAAACGAACCTGCATCGCGTCACGATTCGGCTCCGGGCCGAGGGAAGGTATCATGCGCTTGCCCATTTTCTCGAAGAGCTTCAAACGCTGCCGAACACGTTGCCGTTGAAGTCGCTGGACTTTCACGCACAGGAACGGAGTGAGGCAAACCCCGAGCATCCCGTTCAAGCCTCCATTGAATTGACGGGTTTTCAGGCGGCGGAGGTCGAACCAGGGGAGAAGTCTGTTGCCGGAACAATCACAGGGTAGAGGCGCAGCCTCATGATGCGCGTGGTTTTAGTGCTCATGGGCTTCTTGTGCGGGAGCGTTGCCGGAGTTCAGGCCGGACCTGGTGATCAGGTGGTGGCGAATCCACAAAAGCCTTTAGCCTCGTTGCGTTATCGCTCGGACCGCTATCGCGATCCTTTCGTTCCGACGGCAGTGACCCGAACGCCGGAGGGATCTGCCGGGCAGGCAGTGGACGTAAACCCTCAAACCGTGATGGTCGTGGGAATTATTTCATCCGCTCAAGGTCATTGGGCCGTGCTGGAATTCGATGGCGGGGAGCGACTGATCGTCGTGCCGGGACAAATCATTTCCGCGTATTCCCAAATCGTGAAACGCATCACGGAGCAGGGGGTGACTCTTTCGGCGATAGGGGCGACGAAGGCTCAAGGGGAGAAAACGTATTGGTTGGACCAGGAACTGGACGTTGGAGAACCGCGTTCCGGTGAGAATTCCTGAACGCTCAGATGGATAAGGTGCAACGTGTTGCGTTACTTGAATGCCGGTGAATCCCATGGCAAGGGATTGATGGCCGTGTTGGAAGGGGTCCCGGCCGGGCTTCCGCTCACCGCGGAAGTGATCAATCATGATCTGGCAAGGAGGCAGGGCGGGTATGGTCGCGGAGGCCGGATGCGAATTGAGAAAGATCAGGTAGAATTCTATTGCGGCGTCCGAAAAGGGAAAACGTTGGGCAATCCGTTGGGTCTCCTGGTTCGCAACCGGGATTGGGAAAATTGGCAGGAGATCATGGCGGCCGAACCGGGTCCCCCGTCGGAAGAACGCGTCGTCACCCGCCCGCGACCCGGGCATGCCGATTTGGTGGGGGCTATCAAATACGGCCACCGGGACATTCGCAACGTGCTCGAAAAGGCCAGTGCGAGAGAAACGGCCATCCGGGTGGCTCTCGGCGGCGTGGCCAAGGCCCTCCTGTCGCAATTTGATATGCGGGTGGTCAGTTATACGACCCGCATCGGCTCCGTGACGATTCCGCCGGTGGACGACCCTCTGGTAGCGTATGAATTGGCTGAGCAGTCTCAGGTGCGATGTCCTGATCCGGAAGCGAATATAAAGATGATCGAGCAAATTCAATCGGCGAAACGGAACGGTGACTCATTGGGCGGGGTTTTCGAGGTGGTTGTTACCAATCCCCCAATCGGGTTGGGCAGTTACGCGCAGTGGGACCGGCGTCTAAGCGCGCGGTTGGCCATGGCGGCCATGAGTATCCAGGCCATGAAAGGCGTGGAAATCGGCATGGGGTTCGAGACCGCATGTCGCTTGGGCTCTGAAGTGCACGACGACATTTATCCCAGTGAAATCAAGCCCGGCTTTGCTCGAAAGACCAATCATGCCGGTGGATTGGAAGGCGGCATGACGAACGGACAGCCCATTGTCGTGCGGGTTGCCATGAAACCGATTGCCACCCTGTATCAACCGAAGAACAGTGTGGATATCCAGACGAAGAAACCCTTCGAAGCCACGGTGGAACGTTCTGACATCTGTACGGTACCCGCGGCCGGCGTGGTGGGGGAAGCCGTCATTGCCTATGAGATGGCGAATGCCATGCTGGAAAAGTTCAGCGGCGACAGCATCAATGAGATGAAACGGAATTTCGACGCCTACCAGGAATACGTGAAGAATTTTTAGCTTCTTGCCCCAACTTCAACCGATGGTATCGTTCAACCGGAAAAGCCGAGTGCAGGGCTGCTCATGACTCGCTCTAATGAAATCGTCAAAGTCGGTCTCGGCAAGCGAAGCTACGACATCGTGATCGCTCCCGGCAGCCTTCACCGGACGGGGAAGTATTTGCAGTCATTGGGACTGTCCGGAACAGTCGGCGTCGTGACCAACCCGACGTTGGCGCGTCTCTATGGGGCGTCGCTCAAACAGGCGCTTGTCAAAGCGGGCTTCACCTGTCACGTGATCAGTATTCCGGAAGGTGAGCGAACCAAGACGCTTCGGTGGGCCTCGTACATCGTCGATGAACTGGTCAAGCATCGGTTCGAACGCCGGTCGGCGCTCGTGGCGTTGGGTGGGGGGGTGATTGGAGACATCACCGGCTTTGCCGCGTCGATGTATCTGCGAGGCATCCCTTTCATTCAAGTGGCGACCACGCTGGTGGCCCAGGTGGACTCCAGCGTGGGCGGGAAAACCGGTGTCAACCATCCATCGGGGAAAAATCTGATCGGCGCGTTTTACCAGCCGGCGCTCGTGGTGTCCGATACGAATACGTTGCGAACCCTGCCCAGGCGTGAGTGGTTGGCCGGATTGGCCGAAGTGATTAAATACGGGGTCATTTCCGATAGAAATTTTTTCGCGTTTTTGGAAGACCGAATGGAACACATTCTCGATATGCGGGAAACAGATGTCCAAACGGTCGTGAAGCGTTGTTGTGAGATCAAAGCGAAGGTGGTAGGCAAGGATGAACGGGAATCGGGTCTGCGCCGCATTTTGAATTATGGACACACGATCGGTCACGCGTTGGAATCCCTGAGCCGGTACCGAAAATATATCCATGGCGAAGCCGTGGGAATCGGTATGGTGCATGAAGCCCTCCTGGCCCATTATCTGGAGTTGTGCTCGAAAGACGTCGTGGACAGGCAACGTGCCTTGATACAACGAACGGGTCTGCCCGTGCGGATGCCGGTCCATAGTTTTTCGAAGTTTTGGGGGGCCATGCGTCACGACAAGAAGGTGGCAAGCGGAACGGTCCATTGCGTGCTTCCCCGGTCGCTTGGAAAAGTCCAGGTCTTGCCGCTGGAACCGCGCACGGTGAGACGGTGGTATGCGTACTGTCATGAGCCGTCTCCGTAAGGCGTGCCGAGTAGGGTAGTCATACCAGGATTATTGGGATGCCTCCAACAAAGAAAACTTCGACAAAGAAAACGCCGAAGCGGTCCCAGCCGGACGTCAAGGCGATCCTTCGAGAAAGAACGCGGGAAGTCGAAGTCCTGTATCGTATCAGCGAATCGATCAGCAGCACGCTCGATTTGGAAGCGGTGCTCAAGCACATCGTCGAAGTGGTGGTCGAGATGACGAAAGCCGATTCCTGTTTACTGTATCTCGTCTCCGGGAACCGGGATGAACTTGTCTTGCGATCATCCAAGAATCCCCATCCCAAGCTGATCGGCCGGATTTCCGTGGGGCTGGGAGAAGGGATTACGGGCTGGGTGGCCCAAGAAAGGGTGCCGGTGGTCATCCCGCGTCACGCGAGTGACGACCCGCGGTTTAAACTCTTTCACAACCTGCCGGAAGACCGGTACCAGGCGTTCGTGTCGCTTCCGGTCGTCACCAAAAGCAACGTCATTGGGGTCATTAACGTGCAACACAAACGGGCGAGGCGGTATCAGGACGCCGAACTGGCGCTGTTATCGACGATCGCGAACCAGGTCGGGGGCGCCATTGAGAACGCCCGCTTGTACGACGAAATGAAGCGGCAAACGCTACAACTGGATACCCTGTCCCGGGTATCGGAAACCGTGGCCTCCAATCGCGTGATCGAGGAAGTGCTGCAATTGATCGTGACGACGACCGCCCAGATGATGGATTCGACGATCTGTTCGCTCATGTTGGTTGACGAAGAGAGCCAGCGGTTGCACATTGCGGCGACTCAGAGCCTGAGCGAGGCTTATCGCCGCAAACCTCCGCTCAAGATCGGCCAGAGCATCAGCGGGCGGGTGGTCAAGGAACAACGGCCGATCTACGTGTCCGACGTGAAGAAGGAACAGGAGTTTTTCTACCAGGATCTGGCCAAACGGGAGTCGTTGTGCTCGCTCTTGTCGGTGCCCATGATGAGCAAGGAAAAAGTCATCGGCGTGCTCAATACCTACACCTCCACGCTACATGCGTTTGACGACAAGGAAATCAAAATCATGCAGGCCATAGCCAACCAGGCGGCGGTGGCTATTGAGCATACGCGTCTCATGGAAAAATCATTTGAAATGCAGGAAGCCCTGACCGTCAGGAAACTCGTCGAGCGAGCCAAGGGTTACCTCATGCATTCCCGCAAACTATCGGAAGCCGACGCATTCAGGTTGCTTCAGCGTCAAAGCATGAACATGCGAAAATCCATGCGTGAAATTGCCGAAGCCATCATTCTGGCCGGAGAATTGGACGGCAGGGAGTAGGGAACAACGATCGTTGTTCCCACCTTTCTTTCTCTACCCCACCTGTCCTCCCCTTACAAAGGGGAGGGAAAGAACCCGGTCGCCCCCAGGCCGGATCAGCGTAGCGTAACCCGACAATAAACTCTACGGTCCCTGATTCGTTGGCACGAAAAATAGGCATCAAGAAAACCAGTGACAGGACATTGCCCCACGTCCGTCGATTGAGTAGAATCCGGTCATGAGTAAACTGTTTGACAAAGCCATAGCCCGTGCGCGGCAATTGCCCGCAGACCGGCAGAATGCCATTGCGTCCCTGATTCTGGACACGATAGAAGATGACGCACACTGGGACGCGGCGTTCGCTGACTCTCACGAGGCACTGGAACACCTTGCCGCCCAAGCCGACGAAGAAGACCGCAAAGGATTGACGGAAGGGCTTGACCCGGACGCGCTGTGAGGTCACGGACCACGCGTGATTTTCGCAACAGACTGGACGCGCTGCCTGCATCAGTCCGGCGCGCCGCCCGCGAAGTCTATCGTCAGTTTCAGGTTGATCCCCGGCACAACAGTTTGCAGTTCAAACAAGTTCACCCCCGGCTACCCATCTATTCCGTGCGGATCACAAAAAAGTATCGAGCCGTCGGCAAGCGTGACGACAAAGGCATGTTGTGGTTCTGGATCGGCTCACACGCAGATTATGAGCAGACGCTCAAGAACGTATAATGTGAGCGTAGGTCAGATGAGCCGAAGGGCGTCACCCGACACCCACCTAAAACAACCGGCCCAAACAATAACTTGCTTCACAACCCCTCGTTGCATATAATCCTTGACTCTTGCCCCATTCCGGCAGGAAGCAAACAAGGCTGCAAACCATGTCCCTCAGCATGAACGTCAAACGCTCCCGAAGAACCTCACCCGCCAGGACGAAGATGCGCTTCCGCGCTTCCGCGCTTCCGCGCTTCCGCGCTTCCGCGCTTCCGCGCTT
>WTGX01000031.1 GCA_011523385.1 Nitrospira sp.
GAACCAAACCAACGATAAAATGCCGTTTCTGCAGGGACAAGCTAAACCAGCGCCAGCTCCAGTTTGTGTTTTCTTTGGACCCAGTCCGGCAGGCAGCGGTCCAACAGCTTGTAGAAGTCGGAATCGTGATGGCGGTGTGAAAGGTGGCAAAGCTCGTGGATCACCACGTATTCAATGCATTCTTTCGGGGCTTTGATCAAGTCCAAATTGAGCGTCAGTCTGCCGCTTTTTGACAGGCTTCCCCAGCGTGCCTTCATTTTTCGTATTTTCAGGCTTGGCTTGGCAACGGCGTTTTTTTTGAACTTTTCCCAAACCAGGTGAAAGACAGCTTGGAAGCAAGTTGAGGCTTTTTGCAGATACCACTCTTCAAGCAACTTTCGAATATGGCCCCGGGAAAGGTTCGGGGACTGAATATGGAAATATCCGTTCTTTAACAAAACCTGTGAGGTTGTGGACTTTCTGATTTTCAGCCGGTATTTTCGTCCAAGATAAAGATGGGATTCTCCACTCACGTGGCGGCGAGGCGGGGTTTTCGGCTCGAACTGCTCAAAGTAAAGCATCTGACGATAAATCCATCCGGCGCGTCTCCGCAATCTGCGGACAACCTCTTCCGAATCGCTTCCCAGCGGAGCTTTAACAATAACCGATTTGTCCGGATGGACGGCAATCTCCAGAGTTTTTCTCTTACGATGAAGGACATCAAAAGCAATCGTCTCCCGTCCATACGCGATTGACTCCGGCTTCCGATTCATCCGTACGTCCTGTTGCGGGCAATCCTCATGGTCCGCTCGATAATCTTATCAAGTTGCTCGCTGTTGAGTGCAATGCCTCTTTTGGCTTTTACTTCGTCATACAGGTAATCCTCAATGTCGTTGATGGCGCTGTTTCGCGCATCCGGGTCGTCCCAGAAATGGACTTTGCCGTGGCATTGCAGAATTGCATGGATTGCAAGAGCCGTATCTGCCGAGTTTTCATCACACATTTCGATAGGGCAGCCGGACGTTTCAAACACAGGTTGAATGACACCGAAAAAGGCGGCGGCGTCCCCGTTAAGACGCAATTTCTCAGGCACGTCCTCATGCCCCCGGCTGTCGAAGTCCTTTTTCAGTTTGGAAACCTTCTCCAGATATTCCACTCCGGAGAGACGTTCTGCTCTGAAGTCATCAATGACCCGTTGGATCAGGTGTGAAAACTTTTGGTAAAAGGCCGGGTCTTCCTCCATTCTTTCGCTGATTGTGCGTTTCATCAGGTGGGCGATGCTGTCGGCTCGTGAGGCTTCGGTCTTACTGCCGTACTCGACTTCCGGTTCGCTTTCGCCCGTCGGGAGACCGTGAAAAATGTTCTCCGGCTCGTTGATCTGTGTAACCCTGTCGGCCTGAATATGGGTATCCAGGAGTTTTTTGATTTTCGGCTCGTGCTCCCTGTAGTCAACGGTATCGGCGTAGCGCAGCTTCACAGACTTCCTCAAATTTTCAAACCGTTTCAAATCTTCACGGTAATGCCGCAGGGCTGCTTCATCCGTATCCGTTAAAAACTTGTGGGAAGAAAGGGCAACGGCAAGGGTCTTGGCATATTCCGCAAGCAGCCTGTAAAAGTCCTCTCTCCGTGCATCATCACCTAAAAGCCGCTCATACTCTTCTTCATCGGCTTGGTTCTCGACCTCTCTGAAAACGTCCCAAAGATGGGAACGTGTCTGCGGCAGTTTTTCAATTTGCTCGTTGACAGAAACCAGCGTACGTTCCAAATCCTTCTCGTCAAACCCTTCCAGCGCGTCATACATTGTCAAAGCCGCGTTCAGTTCCCCGAGTATGCCTTCGTAGTCCACGATATAGCCGAAATCCTTGCCTTCATGCAGCCGGTTCACACGTGCCATCGCCTGGAGCAGCGTGTGTTCGCGCAGTTTTCTGCAGAGGTAGAGAACGGTGCTGACCGGGGCGTCGAATCCGGTCAGAAGTTTATCCACGACGATTAAAATCTCAGGCTCTTCCGTGCTTGTGAAACGTTCAATAATATTTTCCGAGTATTCGGTCTCCGAGCCGAAGCGTTTCATCATTTTATCCCAGAAATTCCGAACGTCGGAATTCGGCTTTTCATCAACGTCTTCAAAACCCTCTCGCATATCGGGCGGGGAGATGACCACTTCGGAGGATACGGCTTCTATTTCTGTCATATACTGGTGATATTGAATGGCCGTGGCTTTGTCCGGTGCTACCAGTTGACCCTTGAAACCCGTGCCCTGCCAGTTCGCGCGATAATGTTCGCTGATGTCGAAGGCGCGCATATAGACGACCCGCTTCGCCTTGTTGAGTGTGTTGGCGCGGGAATACTTTTTCTTCAAATCGGTTTTCTGTTTCTCACTGAGATCAGCGGTGTATCGTTCAAACCACAAGTCAACGGAGGCTTTGTCCTGCTCCATCTCCACGTGACGTCCTTCGTAAAGAAGCGGCACAATCGCCTCGTCATCCAATGCTTGCCGGACGGAATAGGAGGGCTGAATCAGCCCTCCGAATTTGACGAAGTTATTTCTCTGTTCATTGGTGAGCGGGGTTCCCGTAAATCCGAGGTAACAGGCCTTTGGCAGCATCTGCCGCATCCGCGCCGAAAGGTTGCCGAACTGGGTGCGGTGGCTTTCATCGACCAGCACGAAGACGCTGGGATCGTCATCATTCAGACTTCCTGCATTCAACGCCTTGTCGAATTTATGCACTAAGGACGTAACAACGGGCGTTTTCGACCTGACCAGTTCGAGAAGTTCCCGTCCTGTGGCTGCCCGCTCCGGCTCAATCCCGCACTGCCGGAACACTTTTTCAATATGTCTGTCCAGGTCTTTCCTGTCCGTTGCCATGACGAGACGTGCATTGGTGATCTCCTTATCCATCGCCAGAAGACGTGCGAGCCAGACCATGGTCAGCGATTTTCCCGAACCCTGTGTGTGCCAGATCATACCGCCTTTTCGTCGCCCTTCATTGTCGAACGTCTTGACGCGCTCCAAAGCGGAGCGTACGACAAAAAACTGCTGGTAGCGCGCGATCTTCTTTTTACCCGCGTCAAAAAGCGTGAACAAGCGTGAGAGTTCCATCAGTCTTTCCGGGCGGCAGAGGCTATAGATAGCCCGGTCCTGCTCCGTGATCTGCCGTGCGCCCAAATCGTCGAAATATCGGCGGGCAGCGGCGAAGTCTTCGGAGAACAAAGCGTTTTTTGTTTCTTCTATAAGCGGTGTGTTGACGACCCGCTCCACGTCCTTTTCGCTATCCTCTTGTTCTCTCCAGAGACTCCAGAATTTCTGTTCCGTACCAACCGTGGCATATCGGGCGTCGTTTTTGTTGATCGACAGCAACAGTTGGGCATAGATGAAAAGCCGGGGAATATATTCTTCCGTCTGGTTGCGGATAGTCTGAGAGATGGCGGCCCCCACCTTTTCGCCCGGAGATTTGCATTCAATTACGGCAAACGGAATGCCGTTCACGAACAGGACGATATCCGGACGGGCAGTTTCAGTGCTGCGCGTTCTCTCAACGGGAAACTCCGCTGTCACGTGAAACGCGTTATTGGTCGGAATCCTCCAGTCAACGTAGTTCAGGGTGAAACTCTTGGTGTCGCCCTCGATGGACTGCTCCATCGCGGTGCCGAGGGTCAGCAGGTCGTAGACCGTCTCATTGGTTTTCAGCAGTCCGGCATATTGGACGTTCTTGATTTTCTGGATGGCGGACTGAACGTTTTCTTCGCTGAACCGATATTCGCGGCCTTTGTAATTGATGCGATTGATCTTCTTGATCTGCTGGCGCAGGATGTTTTCCAGCAAAACGTCGCCGAATTTCTTTCGCCTTGCCTTAAAAACCTGTTCCGGCGTCAGGTACTCGTAGCCCAGGTTGACCAGTTCTTGGAGAGCGGGGATTTGGGACAGGTATTTTTCGCTGAACTGAAAACCGCGCATTTTTCTATCCGACATTCAAGTCGCGTCGACTGATTTTGTTCAATATACTGAACATTTTTGTTCAATGAAGTGAGCAAAGAACAATTTCATAAACACCGTCTACATGACTCGAATGGATACATTTTCGAAGGCTATTTCTTGTTCGCTCGAGCGCCCGTTCCGGGCAATGAGGTAGCAGGCGTAGCGGGCGAGCATCATGTCAGGCAACTCGCGCTGGCTCCCGGAGCCGAGGGAGACCATTTTCCCGGCATCGGCAAAATGGTCGAGAACTGTATGCCTCCGCCACCTCGCAGGCGGTTTTGCCTTTGAATAACGGATTTGAAGTCATCCTGTTTTATAGCAAAACATAGTAAGACAGGCTTAGAAGATGTTTTTGCTATGAAAATGCTATGTCAGTGCTATGCATTTGCTATGAAATTGCTATGTTTTTGCTATGGTGCCGCTATGGTTGCGCTGGTCAGTTCCTCAACGTACCCGATGTATCGGTGTGAAGGGACATAGTTAGTCGCTGTCCAAAGACTTTGGATTTTTCAACTCCCTTTTCTCATCGGACTGTAAATTCCTTTCCACTTTCTTCACGTCTTCATCGGGCGGTAAATCCCGCTGGCTGCCGGAGCCGAGGGAAACCATTTTGTTGGCGTCAACGAAATGGTCGAGAATCCTGTGTTCCGACACTTCGCACGCTACTTTAGCGCGGTTAAGAACCTGTAAAAAGTTCCGCCAATCGGTATAGCCAAGCAGGTGTTGAAGGTCGCGAGCCAGCCAGAACTCAACACCGTTTTCTGTTTGCCTGGCGTAGGATTCAAAGTCGTTGTTAAGAGATTGGATGATTTCGGCTTTCATGTATTCGTTCCGGTTTTATCCGAAGATGGGTGCAGATAGAAAGTGGCATGGCTTCCCTTCAGGCGAGGGTTGAACGGCGAACCAGAGGGTGTGTGTGGAGTTAGAACTTTATTGGTTGGTAAGATCATTTAGTTTTGACTCCTTATTTTGATGGCTTCCTCTACTGCATTAGACAAGTGCCTTGAAATCCAATCATATCTCTCTTTGCTGTTGTTTCCTTGAGGATTGTAGCACTTGATTATTGAGGACAATTTTTTACTGGTGCCGCTGAACGTTATGTAGTCAAAAGGATTTCCCCCTTTTTCGGAGACATAGCCATAGTTATTTCTTAAACCATGGACATATATGCCCACAACACCCATGCCATTATTCCATGACTCCACTATTTCGTAATTTATCCATTTTCTATTTGCAGTGTTACTCCCAACAAGAACAACGGTACAGGATCTATACCGCATTTGACCATTTATCCATTTCTTAATTGCAGTATCCCCACCTCTTTTAATAGTTTCCCAGTTGTTATCGGAAGCTGGCCTGTTCCCTTCAACAATGCCTATATTGCGAACTTGGGATGCCCGCCAACTATCCGGTTCGTAGTGAAAACTGTAAAAAACTTGTCTTTTTGTCATAGCCAATCTCCTATCTACCTGCTTGCTTAGCGGCTTTTTCTATCCAATCTCCCATATTGCTGTAGCCATCGTCTTTATTCCATAAGTAGAATGAATAGCCTTTAGGTATTTGACCACATCGTTCGCTGGTGTTTCCCTGAAAATCGTTGATTTTACTTATATCAATACCTAAAAGACCGTTACCAATTGCAATGCTTTTTTCTATTTCATACTTTACCCAGCGACTGTTGCATGTGCGTTGTCCAACCAAAACAACTGTCACTGAAGTGCCTTTCAATTGACTGTCAATCCAGCGCTGGATTGCTATATCGCCCTGTCGTTTGACTTTTTCAAAGCTAGCCTCATCTATAAAACCCGCAGCTTCTTTACCTTGGGTAACCCAGCTATTTCTGACAACCATTGCCCTTGAAACATCATCTTTGTACTTAAAACTGAAAAACACTTTTCTCATAGAGTCCTCCTACAAAATTGAAAACACAAAAACAATTAGTACAACTTCTACCAAATAGAAAATAAAAAGCGTGACAGAAAATATGGAGGACACCCAGCTGCATTTTGGCTTATTTTTATGCTTCATCGCGTCCATTTTAAAGTCGGTGTCGGATTGACATCTGACCTCATCGTAGATTTTCCGAAACAACCTTTCTTGCCAGAGAAAGTATCCATCCAGAATCCAAAATCCAAGGATGGGGATAATAAGGGACAGAATAAGACATGGGTGCTGTATGTCATATCTGGCCATTAAAACGACCGCACTGACAATGATTGTCATGCTCCAGCCTTTTAACAGGAAAGAGTTGCTCCCTAAACGGTTGATAACGCCTTGGGTCATTTCCAGATGCTTTACGACTTTTTCTGTACTTTCCATGATTTGATCCTGGGTTTTATTGAAACCTTAGAATACTTTCACTCTCCATTCGCCCATCATCTTGCACCCAAAGTTGATCCAGTATCTATGCGACTTTTCTGCCCTCGTTGGTGAGTGCTAGAATGATTTTGCTGTTCCTGTTTTATCCACAGCAGTTGGGCACCAATAAATTCAATGCCGGAAGGTGACATGGTTTTCCGCAGGCAAGACTTGGAGAGAAAGTCATTGGAAATGAAAGGCAAGAAATTTGTGAATTAGAGAGTGTCATTTTTGTTCGCCTTTGATCTCAATTTTCTTCTTCCCCCAAGAATCTATAAGAGTCTCCGATGGATCTAATTTTTCAGCAGGGTTTTTCTCAATAGCGTTTATCGTTACAGATATTAGATCCATTTTCTTTCTTTTTTTTTCTTCAGCATCAGTTGATTGTTCTATCTGCTTTGAAAAGCCGTCATAAATCCTCATCATTTTTTCTTTATGGCGATACTCTTCACTTATTCTTGTCATTTGGGAAATAGACCTCTGACAAAACCATGCTATCCAAATCAAAGGGAACCCAATAGTTGCGCGAATGGCGATTGTCGATAAATCAGTGGGTGGTGAGTTGTATACAAAAGAGTAGAAATAACCACCCATTAAAACAAGAAGGGAAGCAATAAACCCGATCCATAAAGGCTTGGCTTTCTTCTCTTTTTGAGCGTCCTGGTAACTGGAAGCTAGCCCAGCAGAGGTTGCCCCTGGAAGCAATCCTTCAATCCTTGCTTTTAAATTCTCAAACTGTCTTTCAGAATTTTCTTGAAAGTTCTTTATTTGCTCTTCAATCAAAGGAACTCGGCGAGGGGTTTCTTCTGTTGCTTCTTTTCCTTCGAGCAGATCAGAATAGAAGCTCTTGACTTCTTTTTGCTTTTTTTCTGCGTCCTCTTTTATTTCATCAATTTCTTGTTTTATTCCAACAGTTGTTTGATGGAGTTCTTCGATTTCCGCGCTGCGTTGTTGTGCTTCTTCAAGTTTAGACGGTAAGTCTTCAAGGATCTGCCCATGCCCATCCACAAAACCTTTTATTCTTTCAAGACTGGTTTGAACTGATTCTATTTCCTCTTTATGTTTCCTGAAAAAGTCAATCAATTCGTCCTTTTTCCATTTTTCTAATGGTTTATCCATTTGCTGATTCATCTCTTTAGCCTCCATTCCCCCGTCAACAGTTTCTGCACCAGCCCACATTTTTGTGTGCGATATTGTTCAGCAAGTAATCTTAAGAAGGCTGTCTCTTTTTGGGCAGTATTTAGCGTACAGACAATATTTTCTTGTCGATTGATGCCTGGATGAAAAAAAGCAAGTTTCTTAATAGTCTCAGGTCTTATTTCCTTAAAGGAGCTACCTTGTGCATACTTGACCAACAAATGAGTCTGCGCCAGAAAAAAATATGCTAGATACTCGCTTATAATGGATTTTTGGGGAGTGATGCCTGTTATGCCTTGTTTTGTTGCCATAGGAACTGTTGCGATTCCCACATGACCTATTGTGGCTCCAGTTGAAACAATAACGCTATCTTTAGGCCAAATTTTTGCTGATGATTTAGACAATCCTAATTTAGATAGCGTTTCCTTTGTCTTATCAATTTTGAAGGTAATATCGTCAATAACCACCCAAGGTATGCCACCACCAAAGTAATCGGAATTTTTGCGCGAAGGCGTTCCTCCGTCTCCGATATCCTCTATTACTTGTCCCAGCTTCACTTTATGCCATTTAGGATTGTTTTGCTGGTCGCTGATAAGTCTTTTCAGTAACCACTTAAACTGCTTCTCCTTGGCGGCAATGAGGCGTTCGGTCTTTTCTATTGCAGCATCCCAAGTGCTTATTATTTTGACGATCTTGTCCTGCTGTTCTTTGGATGGACATGGAATCTTTAATGCGCAAAGTTTTTCTCGTGTGAGGTGGGCAATGCTGGTTTCACCAACAATTTTAGCTACTCCATTATTCGATGTGACGTGTTCCATATAGATGCACGTGAAATAAGGATTTATCGTGTTTTTGTCTTTTGGTCGCAATCTGTGCAGTGCCTTCTGGTAATAAAAATTTATTGAGCGTTCCTTCCAGATCGCACAGCGACCTACTTCGCCTCCTTCGCACATTATTATGTCTCCCTGTTTGAGGGAGTATTTCTCCTTTTCGCTTTCGGTGAAATGCATTGACTTGACGTTTTCGAGATTGAATTTCCCCCATTGAACGTTGAAGTTTGCCAGGTAAGGAAGTTGTTCTCCTTCCCTGGCCTTGGGGCTTAACATCTTTCCCAACTGAACATCGAAAAGTTCTCCGACCTGTTTCAGAGGCCAACCCTGCTTCATTCACCGATCTCCGGCTTTTCTGATTCGGATACGCCACTTCGTTTCTTGCCAAGCTGTCTCTCCAGTTTTCTGGTTTCCTTATCAAAGTCGGATTCAAACAGACGATCTTGGATAATGCGATACTTCTCAAATTCACTTTCGGCGTGATCTTTGGCAATCTCGGCGCTGATTTTCCCTGCATCCTTTAAGATTTCGCGCTCGTTGAATTTCAGAAATTCATCCAGCCGTTTTGCCCAGTCTTCCATGGTCATGGGGATTTTGCGCTGCGCTCGATCTTCGGCAAGATCAAGATAGGCGCCGACGATACGCCCCAATGATTCCATCTCTTCTTTGGACAGATAATTCTTGGCGACTGCCACATCGGTTTTGAGAATTTTTCCATCCGGGCTTCCTTCCCAACTGGTCAGCCCCATATTTTTCACGTTGCTGTCTGCGCGGTTCTTGATGAGTTCCGCGGCGGTCTGGCCGTGAATGGCGTAATGCAGTTTATTTTGCACATTTGCGAAAAACTCACGGGTGGTCGGGGCGTCCTTGTTGTAATCCAGGCTGGTGGCGTAAATGTCCGTGATTTTCTGATAAAAGCGTCGCTCGCTCAGACGGATTTCACGGATTTCAGCAAGGAGACGTTCAAAATAGTCTTCGCCAAGAAACGCTCCGTGTTCCAGACGCTTCCTATCCAGCACATAGCCCTTGACGGCAAATTCTCTCAGGATACGGGTTGCCCATTGACGGAACTGCGTGGCCCGTTTGGAGTTTACGCGGTAACCAACGGAGATGATGGCATCGAGGTTATAAAACTCCAACTCTCTTTCCACTTTGCGATTGCCTTCTTTCCGAACTGTTCGGAAATTCCGAACAGTTGAATCCTTGTTCAATTCCTTAGAAGTGTAAATATTGTGCAAATGTTCGCTGATAGTGGATTTTGTCGTATCAAACAACTCAGCCATAAGTTTTTGCGTGAGCCAGATGGTTTCGTCCTGATAGCGCACTTCAATCCCATCTCCACCGGCTTGATTGGTGAAGATGAGAAATTCCGCAGTGCTGTTACGGATGGTCAGGCTTTTGGAGGGCTTTTTGCTCATGCCTTTATCTTCTTTGTAACAACAACAAGATTAACCCGATGATTCTTTCCTTCTCTTTCGCGCTACTCTCCGCCACCAACAGCGTCAAAGCCGTCAGGGCTTCCGGGGAGAGGCTTGTCTGCAGGAGCCCTGCTTTTCGTAAAAACCAGACGAATGCAAACGCACCGCTTCGTTTGTTGCCGTCCACGAAGGGATGATTCTTCACCATGAAGTAGAGAAGGTGTGAGGCTTTTTCTTCGACCGTCGGATACACGTCTTGTTTGTCAAAGGATTGAAATACGTTGCCGACGATCCCGTGTACGGCGTCTTTGCTCTTTTCCTGACCGAACAGATCCGTCGCTTGTTTACGCACGAGCAGTTCCTGCTTGAATTCGTGCAGGGCCTGCGACAGTTCATCGGCCGTAAACGAAACCTCTTTTTTCGTTGCCCCGCTTGTAGGGAAGTTTTGAGTATCGTAGGCCTCCAGGGAAAACCAGGTGTTAGCAAACGTCTCCACAAGCTCCAGTACATCCTGATTCTCGGGCTTTTTATTTCTTCCCTTTTCCTTCATTACTTTCTCTCTGTCGATTTATCTCCCAAGCTCCTTGAGCATTTTTCGCATCTTGCCGCGCATTTCGGCCAACTCGGTTTCCAACTGCTCAATTTCCTGCTCCACCGCGTCAATATCAATCGGCTCCTCTTCTTCGAAGGTGTCCACGTAGCGTGGGATGTTGAGGTTAAAATCGTTTTCTTCAATCTCCGCGACGCCGGCCATGTGCGCATATTTATCAACGGATTCCCGCTTCTGATACGCCCTAACGATTTTGTCCAGGTGCTCGTCTAGCAACGTGTTTTGATTTTTGCCCGGCTGGTATTCCCGGCTCGCGTCGATAAACAGCACGTCCTTACGTGATTCGTTTGGGCCGCCTTTTTCTCGGGAACGGTCAAAAATGAGAATGGCGACCGGGATGGACGTGGTCGGAAACAGGTTTCCCGGCAGGCCGACTACCGCGTCCAGCAGGTTTTCTTCGATCAGCTTCCGGCGAATGCGCCCTTCGGCCGAGCCCCGGAACAACACTCCGTGCGGCACCACGACCGCCACACGGCCTTTCTTTTCCAGTGCCACTTCAATCATGTGCGTGATAAAGGCGAAATCTCCTTTGGATTTGGGTGGTACTCCGCGCCAGAAGCGGTTGAAGCGGTCGTCCGCAGCTTCTTCGGCCCCCCATTTGTCCAGGGAAAACGGCGGGTTGGCGACGATGTTGTCGAACTTCATCAGCCTGTCCTTCTCTACCAAAGCGGGGCCTGTGAGGGTATTGCACCATTCAATGCGGGCCGAGTCCATGCCGTGCAGGAACATGTTCATGCGGCATAAGGCCCATGTGCCGCCGTTTATTTCCATGCCGGACAGGGAGAAATTCTTGTCGCCTACCTGTCGGGCGGCTTCAATTAGCAAGCCGCCGGAGCCGCATGCCGGATCGCAGATACGGGCGCCGGGTTTCGGCGCACACAGGCGCGCCGCCAGTTCCGATACCTTGTAGGGCGTATAGAACTCCCCAGCTTTCTTTCCGGCGTCGGAGGCAAACTTCTCGATCAGATAAATGTAGGTGTTGCCGATCACGTCTTCAGACACCCGATTGGGGTTCAGGTCAAGTTCGGGCTTGTTGAAGTCTTCGAGCAACATCTTCAATCGCCGGTTGCGGTCCTTGGTCCTGCCCAGTTTGGCTTCCGAATTGAAATCGATGTTGCGGAACACACCTTCCAATTTTGTCCGGTTCTTTTCTTCAATGGAATCCAGGGCCACGTTGATCAACTCGCCAATGTTGGCTTCATTGCGCTTTTCGTAAAGCTCGTAGAAACTGGCGCCTTCGGGCAGCACGAAACGTTCGCGCTCCAGTCTTCGGCGAATTCTGGTGTCATCACCGCCGAAGCGCTTCCGGTATTCCTCAAGATGCGCTTTCCAGGTGTCCGATATGTATTTCACGAACAGCATGACCAGGATGTAGTCCTTGTAGTCCGTGGCATCCATCACGCCCCGGAAAGTGTCGCAGGCTTTCCAGGCGGCGTCGTTAATGTCTTGCTGTTTGATTGCTTCTTTAAGCATTTATGACTCCTCTTCAAGGTCAGGATGCGGCCCGTATCAGGAGCCTTTCCACGTACTTCTCTCGCTTCTGCTTGATCTCTTCAAGCAGCACGGTTTCCTTCATCAGCATGGCGGCTATTTTTTCAATTTTGCTCTGCACATCCAAAGCGGGCAATGGAATTTCCAGATCGCCCAGGTGCTTAAGGCTTATCATTTTCAGGGCTGAGCCTTCCGTTCTCTGGTAGAGAAATCGCTGGGCGGGAGTTTGATTGATGTACCAACACAGGTACCCTGGCAGTACGCTAGATGTATCTTTTACCCTGATAAGGAAGAGAGGAGCCGACAAAATCGCTTTTCCTATGTTTCTTGGCACGGTGACGGCGGTAGTTGTGCGGCCTCGTGATCTGAATATAATGTCTGCGGGCTTTAGGGAGGTCACGTTGCGTGGCGGTTTCAGAGTAAGCTTTTCCAGGGTTTCGATTTTGACGGAAGTGGTGTCGAGATCTTTCATCTGAACAACGAACAGGTCGTCAGGGCCAGCGGCGTCATGGTGAGATCTGAAGTTTGTGCCCATGCTCAACAGGGCGACATCTTTGAGAAAGGCCTGCATAGGAATAAGGTAAACCCTATTTTATGAAAAATCAATCATTTTTTGTAGTAACTCTTTTATTTTTTATAATTACAAGGGTCATGGAGGCAGATCGCACTATGGGATTCTCCCATGCAGGCAGGCCACCTGCACACCAAGCGATGAAAATGGGATGCCTGAAAGCTATTTTCGTATCAAGAACCTCCTTCTGTCATCCCCGACATTTTTAATCGGGGATCCAGGATTGTTCTTTTTTCATTGAGGCCTCGGACTGGATTCCGGGTCAAGCCCGGAATGACAGTTCAGGGCATCGTTGAGTATTTTCGTATAAAGGAAGAGCAGGTCCCCGTAGTATGTGCCTGACGGGGAGATCAGCTTGCCAGGTGGGCGATGAGGCGGTCGGCGAGTCGGTGGCATTCGGGAAGCACGTGCGCCGCCGATGCCAACAACGCCTCTGTCGTGGTCTCGGCTCGTTGCACGTCGGTGGCGCATTCACGGCAGAGGGCTGCGACGCCGTCGATTTCCAATTCCAGGTGAAACAGAAGCCCGTAGGCGCGGTCTCCGTAACGGAAGGCTTGAACCGGGTAGAATTCGGACGAGGCGAGCACGCAGGCTCCCGGTGGCAGGGTCAGCCCTTCGCCGTGCCATTGAAACACCGTGAAGTCACGGGGAAACGTTCCAAAGACGGCGTCAGCGTCTGCTTCGACAGTGCGCGTGACCGGAACAGGTCCGATTTCCAGTCTGGGACCGGGACGCACCTCTCCACCCAGGGCCTTGGCCATGAATTGAGAGCCCAGGCACACGCCCAACACCGGAATGCCCGCCTCGATCGCATGTCGAATGAACAACAATTCCTTTTCAATCCAGGGATCGGGATCATTCACGGACATGGGCCCGCCCATGACCAACAGGAAATCCGGGAACGCCGCGGGAAGCTCCCGTTGAGGGACAAGCCGCGTGTCGATCTGATGGTGACGGTCCGCCAATGCCCGCCGAAACGCGCCGGGACCTTCAAAGGGAACGTGCTGGAGGCACAGGGCCTGTTTCATGGGGACGACGGGTTGAGGAAGGGATCAGGTCGCTGCGATTATGGACGGGAATAGCCGTTCTTGGCATTCACGCATTCCACCAGATACCAATACTGGAAGGGGTCCTTCTTTTCCTTCTTCGTGACCTCGAGGGGCGTGCCGTCGAGCACGTGATCCAGGGACAAGTCCGTGCGGAACCCTATCCGCTGACAGATCGGAGAAATCAGTTTCTCCACGGCGGCGATGAACTTATTCCCGTTGCTGAAGTGGTTGAGCATGACGATACGGCCGCCGGGCCGGCACACGCGAATCATCTCCGACACGACCTGCCGGTAATCCGGCACAGCGGTGACGACGTAGGCTGCCATGACCAGGTCGAAGGAATTATCTTGGAACGTCATTTGGCCCGCGTCCATGCGCTGGAGCGTGACGTGATCGAGTCCATGCTTGGTAATGCACTCCCCGGCTTTTTTCAGCATGCCTTCCGAGAGGTCGATGCCCATGATTCGACAGTGGGTTGGATAAAGAGGCAACACGATGCCCGTGCCGACGCCGACTTCCAGCACGTGATCATTGGGAGAGACGTGAAGGCCCTTGACCGCCGATTCTCGTGATTGATTAAAGGCCTTGCCGAAGGTTTGGTCATAGACCGAAGAGTAATTCGTATAGACCCGCTCGAGGTTTTCGAGATTCATGGTCTGTTCTTGTTGGTTCATTCCATTTGCCATGCAAAACCCGTTGCGTATTTGAGCATCGATTCTAGTTGCGGCTACAATAACTCTAATTCAGGGGGTGTGATACGGGTGCGAACCCGCCGTGCCCGACGGCCCGTGAAAGGCTCACTTGGAACAGGCACGATAGGGACGGAAATGTAACACTACGCCCCACGATGAGTCAACCATCGGCGTCCCCGTCATGGCGCGACACGGTGTGACAACCGGACAGGCGTTGAAAAGAGGCAAGGAGGTTTCTTACAATTCGCCGGGTCGTTGGTGCTTTGTTGATCCCTTCGTGATCCATGCCAACCTAAACGAAAGAAGGAGAGACCGCATGAGTTCATACGGACGATACAATCAACGGACAACCGGACTCGGGCTCATGCTGCTGTTCGTGGTGGGAGGAATGGGGTCACCGGCGTTTGCCATCGACGTGGCGTTAACCTTGGAGCAGGCCAAGCAGATCATGGCCTCGGCTCGAGGACCCATGGAGCAGGCGGCCAATAATGAAGAAATGTTCGGCATCATCAAAGCCGCGGACAAAAACTCCCGTATCGGTGACGATCCGGCAACCAAACCTTGTGGGAGCAGCGCGATTTTACGAACGAAAACCTATTGGTTCGAATATTTCGGGCGCGAAGAGGGCCGGCGGTCCAAAGTCGCGCAACAGGAAGTCCGGATGCCGGAGACCAAGATCCAGGAAATCCTGAACATGCCCAACCTTGAAATGGAGATCGGGCTGTGCGGGCAGGAGGAGTTTTTTGCCGAAGGTGCCGACGTGGCGCTGCAACAGGGATCGACGAACGTCATGGCCGTGGATAAAGGCAAACCCAGCCGCGGCCGGAAAATTCCCGGGTCCGAGATGGACTACGTCTCCCGGTTTTCCGCCCGATTCGCGTATCAGGATTTTGACCCGCAGGCCATGACGAATATTGTCGTATTTTTCCCCGACGGGAAATTGGTCACGATCGAAGCGGACTTTTCCAAGATCAAGTAGGGATCAACGATCCCGCTCAGTCAGGCGCGTCCGAAAACCCGACCTGGTGGCTGGATGACTAGAACACGCTTGGATCTGCGGTCCTCTTGGTCCCAGATCCCCCGGCGAAAGGAGCAACGCAAAAATGACCACTCGCTTTCTTATCGGAATCAGTCTTGCCTTATTTCTCACGGCATGCGGAGGCGGAGGCGGATTTCCCTCATCTCAACCGCCTGCTTCAGAGCAGCCCCCCCCCGCACCCCCGACCCTGCCGTTTCCGTTAGCAAACCTCAACTGCCCGGAATGCGGACAGTTCGCCGGTGAGCGGCATTTCGGCACCTCACGCATTCCGAGCCAGGCCGGGGAAGATGCCCGGCAGATGCCCGTCTATCACGCAGGCGACTACCTCCACGTCGGCGTAGACCAGGGCACACAAACGGGAACCCTTCCACGTGTAGGGGAACGTGGGGCAACCGCGATCCGGCACGGAAGCCTTGCTGATGGGGTTGGAGCCAGCACAGTTAGGGACTATCTGGATAATAACCAACGAGACGCACAAGCTTATTCTGCCCCAAGGGGAATGACCCGTTACACCAACGCCCCGGAAGTCCGCATTATCGGACCAACCAACGCCAAGGAAGCAAACCGGGTTGCCCACGCCGTGCGTCTGGTCAACGCCGCTTTGCCAGCCGGGAGCAAGATGCAGCTAGGGGCAGCCTTACCGGGTTTCAGTCTACGCGACACCCTGAACGATGAAGGGCTCTATTTCGTGTCAGGAAGGGAACGAAACAACACCATCCACGTGGAGTTTATCCCCACCGGGGAGTACTATGACGACACCGCTGGTGCCACCACGTGGAACAACTGGAACGGGAATAACATATAGAACAGCTACATCCAAGCGAACCTCGATTCCAACATTTTACAGGAAGCAGACAGCCGCCGCGCCGTCATTCTGCTAGCGCATGAACTCATTCATGCCCTTGGCGTCTATGGCCGCGTTTCTACGAGCTTTGACACCATCATGTCGGGCACGGAGGAACTCTACGAACTGAACCAAGACACGCAACAGCCGCGCTCCCTGCTCTACCCGGTAGATCGGGAAGCGTTGCGGGCGCTCTACAGCCGCCTTGCCCCCGGCGATAACGTCACCAACTTAGGCCCGTGGGCCGCCACGTCCACCCACCTTGTCGGCAACGGCACGTATGCGCATTTCGGCGTAGCCCTACGCAACGGGTATGCCGAGCCGTGGGCGTACGGTGCCATCCCCGGCCAGGACCTCGCCGACAACCAGGGCTTAAGCGGAAACGCCACATGGAACGGAACCTTGCTCGGCTTCACGCCAGCCGCCAACCCGGTAGCGGGAGACGCGGAAATCGGCGTGAACCTTGGCACCTTGGAAGGCCGCGCCGACTTCACCGCCTTGGAGCAGTGGGCCGCCGGCGCCGCGCCGGGCAATGCAGGAACCGGCACGATGTGGGGAGACGGCGATTTAGGTTACTCCATCGCCGTGAGCGGCAACACGTTCAAGCAAACGGGAGGGGATACAGGAATCCTCACGGGGATTTTCACCGGACAGAACCATGAAGGGGCAACCGGCACCCTGGACCGCTCGGACCTCACGGCAGCGTTTGGAGCAAGTAGATAGACACGGCACAGTTTCAGTTATAGGAAGGCGGCATGAAGGAATGGGGATTTCATCGTGAGGGAGGCATTCGCACCGTTGAGTTCCGTATCTTTAGAAGAAGTGTGCTATGATAACTGATCGTTGGTTGGCGATCTGCAGTCGTTTACTTTGGAGGAACAGTAATGGCAGAGCAAATAACTGTGTCAGTTGATTCCGATGTAGCCAAACTCTACCGTTCGGCTTCTGATAATGAGCGTCGCAAACTGGATTTGCTTGTCAATTTGTGTTTGCGTGATGCGACAGAATCAGGCAGATCACTTAGTGACACGATGCTGGAAATCAGCCGCAACGCGCAACGGCGTGGTCTGACTCCGGAAATTTTGCAGTCCATCCTGGCCGACGAATGACCGGCTTTGTCTTCGATACAAACGTCATTATCAGTGCTTTACTCTTCAATGATTCCGTACCAGGGAGGGCGTTCAGCCTGGCTTTGAATCATGGAAGGATTCTGGTTTCCGGAGCATTAGTGGGAGAGTTGAGCCGCGTACTCGGTCGGGACAGGTTCGACCGGTATGTCACCCGTGAAGAGCGCGACGAGTTTCTTGGATCCCTGATACGGGAATCGGAGCTGATAGAAATCACCGAAGCTGTCCAAGTATGCCGCGATCCCAAAGACGATCAAGTCTTGGAGTTGGCCGTCAACGGCAATGCGACATACATCGTCACCGGCGATGCCGACTTGCTCGCGCTAAACCCATTTCGCGATGTAGAAATTGTAACGCCTGCCGAATTCCTGAAATTGACTGTCTGACCCGAGCAACACGCCATCGCCGAGAGGCGCTTGAAGCGGATGAGACGGTTCTATTTGCTCTAAGGTCACATTCTATCTGAAAATCCGGCGCAAGAGAAATCCACGACACTGTTGCGGATTTCAGATGGTCGGGCAATTTCCGGGACGCCGCGCGCTATTGAAAGAAATTCTAGGAGGTTACAAGGGGACTGAGTTAGTCTTCAGGACGCCGGCGTTTCCAATTCCACCATGCGAAGCGTATACAGGTGACGATACAGGCCGTCCCGTTGCATGAGTGCCGTGTGCGTGCCTTGCTCGACGATTCTGCCCTTGTTGAGCACGACAATCCGGTCGGCTTCCTGAATGGTCGTGAGGCGATGGGCGATCACCACGGTCGTGCGTCCCGCCATGAGTTCCTGTAAAGCACGTTGGACCAGCATCTCGGATTCGGAATCCAGCGCCGAGGTCGCTTCATCCAGAATCAGGAGCCGGGGATTTTTGAGGATAGCCCGGGCAATGGCAATGCGTTGCCGTTGCCCTCCCGACAGGTTGACGCCTTTTTCCCCGACCAGCGTGGCGTAGCCGTCCGGCAGCGCCGCAATGAATTCATCGGCGTGAGCCGCCCGGCTCGCAGCCAGAACGTCCTGTTCCGAGGCGTCTTCGCGTCCGTATCGAATGTTTTCCATGATTGTGTCCCCGAACAGGACGGTTTCCTGGGGGACGATGGCGAGTTGTTGATGCAAGCCGGCCAATTGCACGTCGCGTAGATCCTGGTTGTCGATCATGACGGACCCTTCCGTGGGATCATAAAACCGGTGCAACAGGTTGGCGATCGTACTTTTTCCCGAACCGGTCGGACCCACCAACGCCACGATTTCGCCCGGATGCACTTCGAAGGAGAGATCGGTGAGGACCGGGTGACGCGGGTCATACGCAAAATTTACGTGTGAGAATGTGACGTGCCCTTGAACGGGGCGCAACGGTCGGGCGTGCGGAGCGTCCGTCACCTCCGGCGCGGTGTCGAGCAACTCGAAGACGCGTTCCAGGGCACCCTGACCTTCCTTGAGTTGTGAAAAGATGCGTGCCGCCGCGCCGAACGGACCGATGAGAATCCCCGCAAACAACACGAAAGCCAGAAGGTCTCCGGGCGTCATGGTCCCGTCGATGACTTGCGTGCCGCCGTACCACAAGACCACCCCGGCCATCACAAACGTGAGGAGGGTGATGACGGGGACAAATACGGAAAGAATTTTGGCGCGGCTGAGCGTCCGGGCCACCAGGGAGTCGACCGCGACGCCGAATCGTCCTTCCTCCCGGTCCATCCGAACAAAGGATTTCACGACTCGAATCCCTGAAATCACCTCTTCGATGAGCGTGGAAAGCGCGGCGGTCTGATCCTGTATCTGCGTGGAAAGGGATTTCAACCGCTTGCCGAACAGCCGGGCCACCAGGACCAGGAAGGGGAGTAACAGGACGATCAGCAGGCAGAGTTTCCAATTCATATACAATAGGAACGCGAGGCCGCCCACCAGCGTCACCAGTTGTTTGGCGGAATCGATCGGCGTTTCGGTCACCAGGTTCTGGATCACCCCCACGTCGTTCATGAGCCGTGAGAGGATTTCTCCCGTGCGCCGTTTGGCAAAAAACCCGAGCGACAGGGTTTGCAGGTGACGAAACAGGTGGATGCGGAAATCCGCGATGATCAGTTGAGACAAGCGGGTGCTCAGGTAGCTCTGGCCCATGCTCAGGACGCTTTGGACGACGGCGATCACCAGAAACAGCAGGATGGTCTGCGTCATGCGTTCGACGTCCCGTTGGACCGTGATGAGGTCCCACAGCGTGCCGCCGAGTTTCAGCAGTGTCAGGTTGAGGCCCGCCACGCCCATGATCAGCACGCCGGCCAGGACCATTTGTGAAACATACGGACGGACAAACGGGAGCAGGCGGGAGAATTGACTCATGGGAAAGGCTAGTCGTCAGGCTCGAAAGGCAAGGAAACAGGGGACCATGAACCGTCGCGGGTTGGAAAACGAGATTGTGAAAGGAAGAGCTATGTCAATGGAGTCACTGAGCGAACCTTTGAGCAAGTAGAATTTACTTGACAAATGGGATCAGATCTCTAACGTGGTCTTCGCCTGCTTGGTTGCCCACTCGATAACTCGCCTACCTTCTCTCTCATACAACGTTGTCCCTTCTAGCATTAACCGCGGATTGGTAGGCCCACCTTCTAGTCTGTAACCAACATACAAGATTATTGCACCAGCTACGATCAGTGCCAATCCAAGTCCCCAATTGAAGTAAAGAAGAAAAATGCCAGAGACAAGGCTCAGGACTCCAGGCAGAAAAGTAACGTTAGACCAGAAACTGGTTGTATAGTCCGAAGGGTTAACCGACGGAAACATCAACTCAGAATTGTATTCGTAAGGAAACCCTGGGCTTCCGCCCTGATCAGTTAACTCCATCCAAAGTGCAACCGTCCGTATCAGGTCCAAGTCTGACCGCTCCGGTGACATTCTGGGAAGCTGGTGCGCATAGAAGTTATACCAAGCTATGATTGCCTCGTTTGTAACCGTACGAGTCTCATGCATACGCTGAATAAGTCTTAAGGCACTTGCTCTGTCCATGGATCCCTTAATTAGACGCTGTTGCGGCCTAAAGGTAAAGAGACAACCTCAGTGAGGGGGAGGAAAACAGGTCTAGTCGTTGAAAAGAGAAAAAAGCGGACGCACTTACCCGTGATGCAATAAAGTCATGGTCCGACCCAAGGCAGCCCTTACTCGGATTGTCGTTCGTTTTCCCAGATGACCCTGGCCCACCTGCTGCTGGAATGGGAAATCTCAGTTACGCCGACGGGCGAATTTCATGCGTCGGCGAAGTTTTTTATGCTTATGCTTCCGCATTTTTTTTCGTCGTTTTTTCACTACACTCGCCATTCACACTCCTTCAATTCTTCCTCAGGCGGAAGCCGGTAACGCTTCGCCGATCCGGATCTCGCGAACGGTCCTGAGACACGTGATCGGAACAGGTACGTGGAGGTGCAGAGGTAACACAGCGTCCCAAGAGGTGTCAAGAAACTGCGCGGTTCGGTCTCCGTGAGCCGTTAGGCGGCCTTGAAATTCATGGTCATCGCCATATTCCTTATTTGTGGTTACCATGTAGTCTTGACCGTAGACACGGAATGGTCCATACTAACGTTAATGTGAATCAACGGGAGGTCTTTCATGGAATTTGCACTACGGCAGGCAAAAGCCCGTCTTTCTGAACTTGTCGCCGCTGCCCAGGGTGGTGAGCGCGTTGTGATCACGAAGCATGGAGAGCCGGCGGTCGAACTCGTGCGCTTCCGCAGAGTTGGCGGGATTGACTTCGACAAACTGAAAGAGGCGCGTCATCGTCTCGGAATTAAAGACGACGAGAGGGAGTGGCCCGAGCAATTTGATGATCCGGCGTTCAGCCGCAAGGTACTCGGGCTCGAATAGGCTGGATCATGCGGATTCTGCTTGACACGTCATATATCTATCGCTTGACGACGCACCCCGCGCGTTTATCCGATGCCGAGCGGCTCATTCTCACGAATCAGGCGATACATCTCTATGTGAGCGCCGTGTCGATCTGGGAGATGCGGCTGAAATTCCAGAGCCGTGACCGGTCAGGCAGACGCAAGAGTTTCTTCGATCCGAACGTTGTGATCAATATGCTTGAAGACCAGCACGTCATCTTCCTGCCGATGACCCCGAGTCACGCAGCCCGGTCGCTGGAGATTCCCGTCACCCACAAAGATCCGTTTGACGAACTCCTGCTCGTTCAGGCCCAGGAAGAAGGCCTCAAACTCCTGACCATCGATCGGCATCTGATCGGACATCCATTGGCAGTCCGGGCATAGAAAAGCGGCGCTTTTGAGGTTTTGTCGCGCTCTCGCTATAATGGCCTCATGGTTCGATCCACTCTCTCTTTGTGCAGCCTGCTTCTCCTTCTGGTCGTGGGGGCGGCGGGGTGTCAGTTCTTCTCCTCGGACAAGAAGGTTTCCGCAGATCATGAACGGTTTGAGCGAATCGTGCAGGCGGTGGAAACCTTACGCTCGGCGTATGAACAGCAAAAGTTCGACGCGATTCAAAAATTGATGTTGCCATTACAAGGCTTTCAGGATCTCGAAGGACAGATCCGACGGGATTTCGACACGTATGCAACGATTTCCTTGAACGTCACGATCGAACGGATTTACATTCAAAAAGAACGGATCAAGGTCAACGTGCGATGGGAGGGGACATGGCAACGCTCTCCCGGAGAAACGCCGGTGACGGACCAGGGCCACGGGGTGTGGGTATGGAACGGCACAAAGGATATCTTGCTGGCGGGCGTGGAAGGTGCGATGCCGTTCGGAAAGTCCGGTCGATAAGGCCCGTTGCCTGTTCGGCCTGATGCGACCATGGGACCGCAGGCCACTCCCCGTTTTTGATGCTCCCGATTGTGCCGGCCGGCCGCAACGCCAATCCATCTCTTTTTCCATGAAAAACAGCACCAAAACGTATCGTTGGGGCCCGGAAACTGACTTCCTGGTGATCGGGAGCGGAATCGCCGGGTTGCGGGCCGCGATCGAGTTGGGTCGGTACGGACGGGTGCTGATCGTGACAAAGGGCAGTCGCCTCGAAAGCAATTCGATCTATGCCCAGGGCGGAGTCGCCGTGGCCCTGAACGCCGAAGACGACGTGAACCTGCATTTCTCCGATACGATCCGGGCCGGACATCAGCTTGGCCGGGAAGACGCGGCGAGGGTCCTGGTGGAGGAAGGGCCGACGCGGATTCAGGAACTTATCACTTGGGGCACACAGTTCGATAAGGTCGGCGGGAAATTCGTCTTTACCAAGGAAGGGGCTCACAGCCGGAACCGCGTGCTGCGGGCCCGGGGCGATGCCACGGGAAATGAAATGATTCGCGTCCTGCTGGAACGGGCCCGGCAGCACGAGAACATTCAATGGTTTGACCGTCATTTTACCAAGGACCTGTTGGTTGTGGATGGCCGGTGCTGCGGCGCGGTGGCGGTGAGTGAAGCCACGGGCAACGTCAAACTACTCCCGGCCACGGCCGTGATTCTGACCACCGGGGGCGCGGGTCAGATTTACGGGAGAACCACCAATACGGGCAATGCCACGGGCGACGGTATGGCGATGGCCTATCGGGCGGGTGTCACGTTGGAAGACATGGAGTTCGTCCAGTTTCATCCCACGGCACTGTACCTGCCTTCGAGTCCCCCGTTTCTGTTGTCCGAAGCCATGCGAGGTGAAGGCGGGTTACTTCGCAATCGGAAAGGAGAGTTGTTTCTGCCACGGTATCATGCAGCCGCGGAAATGGCTTCCCGCGACATCGTCGCCCGCGCAATCTGGTCGGAAATGGCCGCTTCCCGGTCGCGCCACGTGTATTTGGACGTCACGCATTTGGGGAAAGATTTTATCAAGAAACGCTTCCCGACGATCTACCGGACCTGCCTGCGGTTCGACATCGATATCACCGAGGAATGGATTCCGGTTTCTCCGAGCGCCCATTATTTCATGGGCGGCCTGAAAGCCGGGATCGACGGAGAGACCACCTTGCCCGGCCTGCTTGCCGCCGGAGAAACAGCCTGCAATGGGGTCCATGGGGCGAACCGGTTGGCGAGCAATTCTTTGCTGGAAGGGCTGGTCTTCGGATACCGTGCCGCCCAGTCCGCGGTGTCCCTCCCGGCGGGTCCCAAGCGGACGCACCTGAAAAATCTGGCTGCCCGGTTGGCCGCGGAGCCGGTCGGTGCGTTGGAAGACAGCGAGAAACTGCGGAATTCCCTGCGCCGGCTGATGTGGACCAAGGTCGGGTTGGTCAGGACCGGCGATTCTTTGATCCAGGCGCTGACACAACTTTCCCGGTGGGACCCGCAAATACAGGCCTCCCTGCAAACGCGGTCCGACCTGGAAGTCAGGAACATGGTCCAGGTGGCGCGGTGTGTCACCGAAGCCGCGTTGTGGCGGGAGAACAGTCTGGGGACGCATTACCGGGAGGACTTTCCAACTTGTCAGGGTCCGGCGTGGAAAACGCACAGCCAAGTGAAGCTGGCCGAGATTCCGGATCAGGCCCGGACGACGCGCCGGCGTACAGGGTAACACCTCGACCCTCCCTCTCCGTCATCCCCGACCCTCCCTCTCCCAGAGGTAGAGGGTTCTTTTTGTACCGATGGCAATAGTGGTTATTCAAAGCGGGGCGTGTTACAAGGAGGCTTTTGGTAGTGCCTGTCACGATAAGGAGGGAGGCATGGCGTGGGTGTATGTGTTTGTCGCCGGCATTTTTGAGGTGGTCTGGGTCACCGGGCTGAAATATGCGGACGGGTTTACGCGGTTGTGGCCGAGTGTGGGGACGGTGGTGGCGATGGGCGTGAGTATGGTGTGTCTGTCGTTGGCCGTGCGCGCCATTCCGATTGGAACGGCGTATGCCGTCTGGACCGGCATCGGCGCGGCGGGCGCGGCGATCATGGGCATGATTCTGTTCAATGAGCCGCGCGACGTGGCGCGGTTGGTTTTTATCGTGTTGATTGTGTCGGGCGTGGTGGGGTTGAAATTGTCCGGGCCTGCGTAGCCTGGTTTTTCATGAGTGATTTCGGGCGTGGCGTCAAATCGAGAATTGGAACACCGGTTGGTTGCCGATGGTTTCGGCCAGGATGCCTTTTTGTTTCAGCGCGGCGAGTACGTCATGCGCCGTGCGGGTAAAGTCTTCGGGGCCGGTGAAGGAGAGATCGGCTTCGATGGGCCTGTCCTGAGCGTAGCGCGGCGGCGCGAAGTCGAAGGGAGCCCCGTCGAAGGAGGAGGGCGTCGTCTCCTGGCTCATGTAGACCGTGAGCACCGGCGCGGGATGCACCAGCGTGCGGATCGCTTCGACGACCTGATCCGCCGGCAGGCCTGCCCTGAGCCCCGTCGAAGGGCCTGTCCTGAGCCAGGTCGAAGGAGTGAAGGAGTTCGTGGTTGAGATCAGCAGGACCCCGGTATCTATGAGCAGCCGCGCCACCTCGCCGTAGCGACGGATCGTTTCCCGTGCGTCTTCTTCCTGCAAGTCGGCATCGAGCCCGCGGCGCAGGTTTTCCGGGTCCAGCATATACACGTGCCGGCCTTCGGCCACGAGCATGGACTCCACTTTTTTGGCCAGGAAGGTTTTGCCCGTGGTATCGGGGCCGATGAGCAGGACCAGCGCCGCGCGGTGGCCGTAGTGCTTGGCGCGGTCTGCCAGGGTGACGTCGCCCTTGACCCAGGCGAAATCCCGTTGGCGGGCCTCGATCCGCAGGGTCTCTTCACGATCTGCCACCATCTCGGTGATGATGCCGCCCCCGGACACGTCGTAGTCATCGACCAGGACGAACCGGCCCGTGGTTTCGAAGTCCGCGTACAGGTCAAAGGCGAGCGGAGCCTTGGCCTGGATGGTGACGTCCGCCACCTCGTTGCGTTTCACGACCGCGCTGGTCTGTTGCTGATCCAACGAGAGGTTGTCGGCGTCCACGATACGATGGATCTCCGCCACGCGGCACTCGACTTCGTGCGTGGCCAACCGCACCAGATAGGGTTTTTCCATGTCCAGGGGCCGGCGCCCGAGCCAGAACAGGTTGGCGCGAAAGGTCGTGGAGACGAGCGGCAGGGAACCCTCGTGACTGAGGATCTCTCCGCGTTCGACGAAAATCTGATCGTCCAGGGTAATGCCCACGGATTGCCCGGCCTGGGTCTGCGTGGGCGGCGGGTCCACGTTGAACGCTTCGAGCGTTTGCACGACCGCGCTTTTGTTCGACGGTGAAAAAATCACCTGGTCGCCCACCTTGAGGCGCCCGGACGTGATGCGTCCCGTCAGGATCCGGCGAGCATCGAATTTGTAGACGTCCTGAAGAGGAAACCGCAGGGGTTGTTCGGCTTTTTCGGATTCCGAGGAAAATTGGGCCAGCGATTCCAGGACCGTGGGGCCGGTGTGCCAGGGCATGTGCGGGCTGGGCGTGGCGATGTTGTCGCCGCGCTTGGCGCTGGCCGGGATGACGAATTGGGGCGTCACGTCGAGTTGCGACAGGAACGCGCGATACTCCTTTTCAATGAGCGCAAACGTCTCCTGCCGGTAGTCCACGAGATCCATTTTATTCACGACCACGGTGACCTGCCTCACGCCCAGCATCGAGAGCAACAGGCCGTGCCGTTTGGATTGATCCCTGACCCCCTCCAACGCGTCGATCAGCAGCAAGGCGGCTTCGGCCCGCGCTGCGCCGGAGACCATGTTCTTCAGGAATTCCTTGTGCCCGGGCGCGTCGATGATGATGTATTGACGTCCGGCCCATTGGAAAAAGGTGCGGGCCGTGTCGATGGTCACGCCCTGCTGCTGCTCTTCCAGGAAGGCGTCGAACAGGAAGGCGTACTCAAATTCCTTGCCCTGTTGTTTGCAGATGGCCTGGATTTTTTCGACCTTGCCTTCCGGCAGGGTGCCCGTGTCCGCATACAGGCGTCCCAGCAACGTCGACTTGCCGTGGTCCACGCTGCCCACGATGACGATGTTCATGCGGTCACGGACGTCGAGGGTGGTATCGGTCTTACATGTAGCCATCTTTTCGGAGTAACTCCATGCCCCGGCCTTCGTCCTGCGCGCGCCCGGCGCGTTCGGCCACCTTTGTGGCGCGCAGTTCTTCGATGATTTCATCGACCGTGGACGCGGTGGATTTGATGGGGAAGGTACAGGGCGCGCACCCCAGGCTCCGGTACCGCGTGCCGTCGCCCCTGTTGAGGTACAGGTCCATGAAGGGAATGTTTTCAAGCTTGATGTATTCCCAGATGTTGATCTCCGTCCAGTCCAGCAGGGGATGAATCCGGATGTGGGTGTTCGGCGGGAACGAGGTCTTGAATTGATCCCACAGTTCCGGGGGCTGGTCACGGAAATCCCAATCGTTGTTCTTGTCGCGCGGGGAGAAATAGCGTTCCTTGGCGCGCGTGCTTTCTTCGTCCGCGCGGACGCCCAGGATGATGCCCGTGTACCCTTTCTCCTCCAGCAGGAGTTTGAGCCCGTTGGTTTTGAGCGCGGTGCAGCATTCGACCCGGCCCCGTTCATGATTCATCCCTTCGGCCAGGGCTTTCTTGTTCTGCCCGACCACCAGGTTGAGGCGCCATTCGCGCGCTAGCCGGTCCCGGTATTCGATCATGGAGGGAATCTTGTAGCTGGTATCCACGTGCAGGAGCGGAAACGGGACGTGCCCGAAGAAGGCCTTGCGGGCCAACCACAGGAGCACCGTGGAATCCTTCCCCATGGACCAGAGCATGCCCAGGTTATCAAAGTGTTTATAGGCCTCGCGGAAGATATAGACGCTCTGGTCTTCCAGTTGCCGCAAATGTCTCATGCGTGCGCGACCCCTTCTGTTCCGGGTTCTTCTGTGCGACGGTTTTGGTTCCCTCCCCTTTGTAAGGGGAGGCTAGGTGGGGTAGAGCCACTCGTCCATGGTGCACGGGTTTTCGCCATTCTGGTTATCGCCTCTACCTCCCCTTCGCCCCTCCTTACAAAGGAGGGGAAAGGAAAGGCAAACGACACTCCCTCTCTTTGTCGCAAATGTCTCATGCGTGCACGGCCTTGTACTGGCTGACTCCCTCTCCTGTGGAGGGAGAGAGCTTGCCCCGGACTTGATCCGGGGGCTGGGGTGAGGGGGGATTCATCGCTGCGGTTTGCCCCGAGTCTCCAAGGGGCGCCGGCGGTGAGGCGAGGTCCGCCAGTTTTTGCGCGGCCGCACCGGATTCCAGCGCCTTTTGCGCCAGGGGCACGCCTTCGGCGATGGAATGGGCCCGCCCCGCGGCATAGAGAAACATGGCGGCGTTGTACACGACCCAATCGCGGAACCGGTCCCGGGCATGCCCTGCTTGTCCTGAGCGAAGCGAAGGAACTAAGGGATGGGCCTCGTTGCGCAGGGTGCGATGAATCATCTCCGCCTCTAGTGCCGGGATTTCTTTGGGAGAGGCATGCTCCGAGCTGTGAGTGGGCTGGGGAGCTACGGCCATGTGCTGGAACGAGCCCGGGGGTAGCCGCACGTCCTCGGGTTTGAGCGACAAGGGGGTCACGCGGTTGTCACGCAGTTCGCGCATGGTCGTCAGGGTCGTCATCGAAAGTTCGGGAAATCCTTCCACCCCCTGAAACACCAGGAGCCTGCGCCCGCCGATCATATTCACGACTTCCGGGATCTTTTCAAGATACGGCGGATGGGCCACGCCCACCACTTGCGAGTGCGCGCGCACGGGGTTGAGCAGCCGGGCGACCTGATGGAACAGGTTTTGGGCGCCCAGTTGTTCGCGCAACGCCAGCAACTTCGCCAGGGGCGGGTGGTACAACGCGAGGTCCAGGTATGCGAATCCCTGTTGTTGCAGCTCGGCAACAAGCTCTTGTCCCTGTAACGCCACGGGAATGCCCAGTTTCGCCAACACCCGGGGCAGGTCGGAGGAGACCGTGGGATTGTCCGTGCCGTGAAACAGGATGGTGGCCCCTGCGGATGCGGCGACGATGGCCGCGGGCAGGCACGCGTGATACGTGTTGTGCTTTTCGGCATAGACCGGCACGTCAACCACGTTGAAGCCGGCCGGAATGTTGATCGGGGCAACGTAGCCGCGGGTGGCCGCGGTGAACGAGGCCAATTCCGTCACGCCTTCCAGCTTGATCCGCATGGCCATCAAAAAGGCCCCGGTCTGGTAGGGCGTGGCGTTGCCTTCGATCAGATCCCGGGCGGCCTGTTTGGCTTCATCCCACGAGAGATCTTTGACCCCTCGTTGCCCTTTTCCGATTTTGGTGATGAGTTGATGCATCAGCGGTGTCTACGTTCGGTGAAACTTACGATGGCATTCCAATGGTGTCGTGACGGTCTCAGGCACTCGTTCGGAGGGATGGTTACTGATGCAGTCCACATTCGTTTTTTTCAAAACTCTGCCATCGCCCGGACCGCGGATCGTCGCCCGGCTGAACGGGCGACGTGCAGTGCGTGCATCCGATGCTGGGATAGTGTTGGTCGTGAAGCGCGTTGTACGGGACGTCATGCGTTTTGATATACGTCCAGACTTCCTCGTTGGTCCAGGTCGCCAGGGGATTGAACTTGACCAGGCCGAACCTGGCGTCCCACTCGATCAGCCCCGCGGTTGCGCGCGTCGGCGATTGGTCACGACGAATGCCGGTCACCCATGCGGCGTAGTTTTTCAAAATCCCGGTCAACGGATCGACCTTTCGGATTTGGCAGCACTGATCCGGTTGCCGTACCCACAACAGATCGCCGAACTGGTCCGCCTGTTGGCCGGGCGTCAGGGCCGGCGTGACCCGAATCACCTGCTCGGTCGAGACCTGGTACCGGGCGAGCAGGCGGTCACGCACGGCGTAAGTTTCCGGAAAGAGGAAATCCGTGTCCAGATAAAACAGCGAGGCTTGCGGATTGATGCGGTGCATCATGTCCCAGAGCACCACGTCCTCCGCGCCGAAACTGCACGCCAACACCACCTTGGGGAAGAACCGCTCCAACGCATAGGCCAGGATCTCTTGCGGTGACCGGCCTGCAAAGCGTTTGTTCAGTTCCTGAAGGGTCTCTGCTGAAAAATTTTCTTGCACGGTTTCCCTCACGGGTGGCTCCTGCCTTCTTTGTCATTCCGAAGCTTGCCCTGAGCAACGTACCAGAGTGGTCATCCTGAGCGAAGCGAAGGATCTGCTTTTCCAGCCGTTCGATAGTTGAGGAGAGATTCTTCGCCTCCGGCTCAGAATGACAATGCTGGTATGGGCGGCTCCTGCCGGACAGCCACAGGGGGCTGTCTCTACGAAATTTCCACCTTCTCCACCAACACTTTGAAATGTTGCTCGTCAACTTCCAACGGATCTTCCCCGAGGACCTTGTGGCCGTCATTGCGCAGACTCATGGGCACGTTCTTGATGGGCTCTCCGGCATCCAGCCAGACTTCCAATCGTTCACCTTCGTCCATCATTTCGAGTTTCAACTTGGTTTTGACGTAATTCAGCGGGCACATGACCCCTCGAAGATCCAGCACGGTCACGTCCTGCGCGGGTTCGCTGTGAGCCGGGGCCTGCGCCGTTTCCGTCGCGGCCGGGCTTTCTTCGGCGAGTCCGAGCTTGAGATCCTCGCCGACAGCTTCGGTCAATTTCCGGCAATGTTCCACGAACCCTTTGGCAAAGGCCATTTTCTGGTTGGTGAATTCAGCGGAATTGTCCTTGGTGCCCAGGTCGCTGACGGTCCGGGCCAACCCCCGGTACGTTTGCGGAATGAGCCCGTTCTGCCGGTCGGCGAACTGATTGAATTCCGCCAGCGTGTCGGCATCGGTGTTCGGATCGATGCCCTCGGTCACGAGCAGGGCCTTGGCTCCGGCCACCACGGCGCGATAGGACTTGTTGATGGCCATGGCGTACTGATGTTTCTCGGCCAGGATGCGGGCTTGATACAGTTCCTGCTCGGCTTCCAGGATTCGATTGTCGATCATCTCGATGGCGCCGCCGGCGCATTCACCGGGTCCGAGATCTTCGAGCGTAAATTCCTCTTCCGCTTCCCAATCGAAGTAGTACGAGGGATCTTCGGCATAGGACGGCAGTATGGAATGCCCGATCAGCTCTTCCTTGAGCGCGTTCTTGCCCGCCCGTTTGAGAAAGGCGTGCAGGCTTTCGCCATCCTGGCGGTCGCGTCGATACACGTCGAGCAAGTACGACACCGCGGCAGGCACGTTCTTGGCCGGGAGTTTGATCGTCATGTGTCCGACTTCCGCGGTCCCGTTGATCCGTCCTCCGAGATGAAGCTCATAGACAGGGGCGATGTGGTCGCCGACGCGTTTACCCACCCCGTGCAGTCCGATGGTCGAGATATGATGCTGGGCGCACGAATTATGACAGCCGCTGATGTGGATCGTGGTCCCTTTCAAATCCTCGGGAACCTGACCGGGCGGAAACACTTCGGCCAGTGCCCGGGCCACGCCCTTGGACGAGGTGATCCCCAGACCGCAGGTATCGGTCCCCGGGCAGGCCACGATGTCTTCGGTTTTGTTCGCACCGGGTTGGCCCAGCCCGTGGGCGTTCAATTCCTCATACAGAGATTCCACTTGTTCATCGGCGATCCAGCGGATAATCAGGTTCTGCCCGATCGTGGTGCGCACGTTGCCGTTGGAATAGCGTTCGGCCAGATCAGCCACCACCAGCATTTGTCCGGCGGTGATATCCCCTGTCGGTAGCCTCAGCACGGCCGCGGAAAAATCTTCCTGCCGTTGCTTCACCACGTTGGTACGTCGCCACGTGGCGAACGGCGATGCTCCCTCAGGGTGACCGCCATTGCCGTTTCCCCCGTTCTTCGCCGGCATGATCAGGGGAGCCGGGTCGGCATGCGGGAGGAGCTTCAAGGGGGGATGCGCGGGCTTGGCGCCGAACATCTCTTCATAGGCGGTTTCCCACCGGCGCCGGAATTCGTCGAAGCCCAGTTTCTCGATCACGAACTTCATGCGGGCTTTGCTGCGGTTCTTGCGATTGCCGAGATTATCGAAGACTTTGATGACGGCTTCGATGGACGGGATCAGGTCATCCATGGGCACGAATTCCCGGAGCAGGTGCGCGATGCGCGGAGCCGCGCCCAATCCGCCTCCGACTGTCATGCGGAATCCGATCGTACCGTCTTCGGCTTTCTTCGCCAGCAAGCCCACGTCGTGGATGGGCGTCAGGGCGCAATCGTGATTGCAGCCGGAAAACGCAATCTTGAATTTGCGCGGCAGGCTCTGGTTGAGCGGGTTGCGCAACAGGTGTCGCGCCACGGTGTTCGCGTAGGGGGTCACGTCAAAAACCTCGCCCTGACAGACGCCGGCCAAGTGGCAGGCCGTGACGTTGCGGACGGTGTTGGCGCAGGCTTCGCGAGTGGTGAGTCCCACTTCTTCCAGCTTGCGCATGACCGTGCTGACCTGCGGCAACGGCACGAAGTGCAATTGAATGTCCTGCCGGGTCGTGACGTGGCCGACGCCCGTGGCATAGGTTTCGGCCAGTTCGGCGACGCGGCGTACCTGATTGGACGTCATCCCGCCAAAGGGAATTTTGATGCGCACCATCTGCACGTCCGCCTGCCGTTGGCCATAGATGCCGTATTGCAACCGGAACGGTTTGAACAGGTCCAGGGTGACGTCCCCGGCCTGCAAGCGTTTGACCTCATCTTCAAACGTTTCGATTTCCTCTTGAATCTCTTGAGGGATGGGGATGGTATGAATTTCAGGAAACGTGGTGGAACGGCCAGTGCTCATGATGTGCCTCCGGATTGTGCTCCCGACACCGTTAAATGTGATACATCGGCGCTCGTTGTTGTTCGAGCTCCGTATATTGTTCAATCAAAGATTGCAGCGTCACCGAACTCAAAATCTCCTGCTCGGCCTGGTACACGCGATCCCACAGTCTCGATAATAACGCCTCGCGGTGGGGAGGCCGCAAGGCCCGCCCATTCGTGCCGGCCTCTCTGTTGTCCGGCTCGGCCTGACCGTTCATCGTTTCGACGATGGCGGCCACGGATACTTCCGATGGGGGTTGTCGCAACACGTACCCTCCCTGCGGTCCCCTGATGCTGTCAACGATGCCGCCCTGTTTCAAGGCGTGCAACACCTGCTCGATAAAGCGCGGAGGGATGGTCTGCCGGCGGGCAATCGTCCTGGCCTGCACCGGCCCCTCACCGTATCGCAACGCGAGATCCAACGTCGCAAAAATCGCATACGTCACTTTCAACGGAATTTTAATCATTCAAATCCCTATATTTCCGATAGGAATTGTAAAATTATAGAAATTCACTCATGCCGTGTCAATACCCCATAGAACCCTCTTCCCCTGGGAGAGAGCCTGCCCCGGACTTGATCCGGGGGCAAGGTGAGGGGGGCCTGTCATCCCCGACTTGATCGGGGATCCGAGCAATCTGCGAGGACCCAGCGTCTTTCTCTTTGTAGCCGCGGCATCTTATGCCGCTGTTTTTTCTTCGCTGTCATTGTTGAAGAAACGGCGTGTCATCCAAGCCGCCAGTCCTATCGGCCCGTTCAGTTTTTCACGGTCACGCAAGACCTGATCTTTTCCAGCGTTTTCGGCCCGATGCCCGGAATCTTCAACAGGTCTTCGACGGACCGGTAGGGCCTGCCGGCGATGATTTTGGCTGCGTTCACCGCACCAATGCGGGGGAGTTGTTGGAGTTGCTCGGTCGAGGCGGTGTTCAAGTCGATGGGCTTGTCGCAGGAAATTCGTTTTGGGTTCAACTTCTTCCTCAAGTTCTTCCGTTCCCGGTCTTTTTCCCGCTGGCGTTTGTGCATGTCTGGAAGGAGACGCGGGTCGGTTTCTCCCCATATCCCGGCACGGTTCAACATGGCGATCGAGCGCATGTCCTGGAGTTCCTCGATCACGGTTTCGCTTGGCGTGCCGTCAGGGTCCGGGCGGGTTTTGCCGTGTATCCTCGCCAGGCCCTGCTCCACCAGGAGATGTCCGAGGTCACGCCCGTCGTGAGTTTCGATAAAAGCGTAATAGCGGCCCGTGGCGGAACGTCCCGGTGCAAAGGCGTAACCGGTATGAACGGTGAAAGGCTGTGAGAGGACCCGTTTGACGTAATCGGTGGCCTGTTTGCCGAAGCGCACGACTGCCCCGGGGTCTGCGAGGCCGAAATGATATTGTTGTTCGCGGATTCGTTCCAATTCGGCATCGGTGCCCGCGGCGGTCTCCGGGCAATCCACGTAGTAGAGCCGCAGGTGCAGTGTCTTCCCTGCGGCCTGAACCTTGAAACTGTCGCCGTCGTTCAGGCCGGCCTCGATCAGCGTGGCGTTCTCAATGGTCTCAAGCTCGGCAGCCGGAAGGGCCGTTGCCGGACAGCATGAGAGGACCAGTAAGAAAAACATGCATTGCTTCATCACGGTGGTGTCATCGCCACGAACAAGGTCGTCGATCCTTCGAAACCATCACTCTCTGTCATCCCCGTATGTGCTCACTCATTCGTTGACAATTTCAGTCGATGGGTTGAGGAGGCATCATCCGTAAGAACACGCGCCAGTAGTCATCCTGAGCGAAGCGAACGGATCTGCTGTTCCACGCGTTCGGCGGCTGAAACAACGAGATTCCTCGCTACGCTCGGAATGACCATTCTGGTGTGCTTAGTCTCTCCATTCTGTCAACGAATGAGTGAACACATACAATCCCGATAAAAAGAACTGGAATAGGCACGGCCACAGCCGGGTGCCGGTTATTCAGGCGACGAGTTCCCATGCCGTTGGATCAACGTGTGCAACACGTTGCCCGTTCGGGTGGACAACGTCTTTCTGCCGGCGTCTTCGCGCAGGAAGGCTCGCACGTCGTCGAAGGTATCGAGATCGCGTTCCGGGTCCAGCAGCCCGACCACCAGTCCCGCCCGGTCGGCGCGGGCCCGGCTTTGAGCGAGCACCTCGCCGGTCGACCAGGAAATATCGGCGAAGAGCTCGGGTACGGGGTGTTTGGCCCCTACCAGATAATAGCCGCCGTCTTCCGTAGGTCCCAACACCACGTCCGTGGTCTGCAAGAGCGCTTTCGCGCGCTGATAGTGTCGGGCGGCCAGGTTGGGAATGTCCGTCCCGACAAGCAAGGCATGCGCGTACCCGCGGTTGAACGCGGCAGTGAGCGCATGATCCATGCACTGTCCGAGGTCCGCACCCACTTGGTCGCACAAACGGATACGATGCCGGGCCGCCAGTGTTTGGAAAAACGGGTGGTCCATACCGGGCGAGCAGGCCAGGAATATATCGACCCCTCGTAGCGACCGGGTACGTTCCACGGCATCCATGACCAGACTCCCGTGCAGGCTCGCAGCCTCATCGGGTGCCAGGGGCGGGCACATGCGCGTCTTCACTTCGCCGGGCGCCGGCGCCTTGGCAAAAATAATAATCGCGCCCTTCGACCCTTCGACAAGCTCAGGGCAGGCTCCTTCGACAGGCTCAGGGCTCAGGGCAGGCTCGTCGGCGGGTCCCTGACGGTGGGGTCCTCCGGACGGACGGCCGCTCCGTTTGCGGCGGTCCCGGCGCGATGAGCCGGCATTATCTGATCGGGACATAGAACTGCTGCAGCATCCGGGGAGGGACGCCGACCCAGTACAAAAAGCGAAGAAGCCACATCTGCAGGACGGTCCGAAGGGTCCCCTGTCGCTGCCATCGCCGGAACGACGTGGTCACCGTGGCGCGTAAGGCTGCAAAGGATCCCATGCGTTTGAGGCGTCGCGTCAACTCGACGTCTTCCATCAGGGGCACGTCGGCGAACCCGCCCAGGTCGTCGAACACGGAACGACGGACGAACAAGGCCTGATCCCCCGTGGCGATGCCCGACCATCGCGAGCGCCAATTCATCAGACGACTGATCAACCACGCCCACCCGCGATCGTCCTCGAACCGGACGTCGAAACGGCCTCCCACGTACTTGGGGTTCTCCAGGATGCGCTCGATCTCGGTGCGCGTCTCCGGCGGCAGGAGCGTGTCGGCATGCAGGAACAACAGCACGTCGGAATGCGTGGCCCGGGCACCGGCATTCATTTGCCTGGCCCGCCCCTGCTCCGCGACCATCACCTTCGCGGGGTGCAGGCTGAGCCCCTGCAACTGACCCTGCGCAATGGACACCGTCTGGTCCCGGCTCCCGCCGTCCACCAGCACGACTTGATCGAAGCGAAACTGCCGCACCGCGAGAAGCGTCCGTGACAGCACGCGTTCCTCGTTCAAGGTGGGAATCACAACGGCGATCGAGGCGGCCATGGACTGGAAGGGAGAAGGTGTTGGATGTCCCAAGCCGCTACGACGGTTTGGAGGGTTTCATCGGGTTCTGGAACATGAAGTAGACCACCATGGCGATGGTGCCCCAGTAAATGACGTATTTGTGCCAGAAGAGCACTTCGCCGATGTTGATGAAGGCGACGATGCAGAAGAGAGAAAAGGCGATGACCGCATACCGGACAATGGGGATCCTGACGGACGAATACGCCCACAGGGCCAGGCCCGCAAAATACAGGATCATGGGAAAGATGGAAATCTCCGCACCGGTGCTGGCGGACATGAAGACCTGAATGAATCCGATGAAGACCATGGCGGAGCCCACCATCTTCATGGCCACTTTCATTTGCAGGGCTTCGTGCGCTTCCTGGTCCACGTCCGAATCCTGCCGCGGCGGACCCACGGGGATCCCGGGCACCTGCCGCTTGGGGGGCTCAGGTGGCTCGGACTGCCCGGAAACGCGGGAAGGGTCAGGCTGTTCCGTCTCGGGTGTCATGCGCTACCACTTGAAATGTTTACTGAGTGTGAGTCCTTGTTGATGATAACTGGACCCGATGGAGGCCCCGTACAGGCGTTCCGGCAGGTCCAACATGTGCTCGTACACCACCTTGAAAAACGTCTGGCCGTCATGAATCAAAAACGGTACGTCATGCGGCCTGACTTCCAGCACGACCTGAGTGCCTTTGCGCGGCCCGTCTCCTGCGCCGAAGCCCGGGTCGAAAAACCCGGCGTAGTGGGTGCGCAATTCACCACACATGCCTTCATAGGCCACCATTTCAGTAGCATAGCCTGCAGGTACTTTAATCCGTTCTTTTGAAGCAAGGATATAAAATTCCTGTGGTTCAAGTATGAGTGAATCACTCGCGTGTCGATAAATCGGTTCCCAAAAGTCTTGAGCCGCATAATAACTACTCTTTGAGAGATCAATGACTTGGCTGTTTCTTTTTGCCCGATAACCAATCAAGGAGTCGGAGGCCGAATCTCCTTGAAGATCGATTCCCAAAAATAGTCCGTTGTCCACGCGGATTTTTCGCAAAGTTAACGGCACACTGCGATTAAGATCATTGTTATCATAAAGCAAATTTTCTTCACGGTATAGAGTTCGAAGTTTCGAGTATGAAACCGCGGGACTCCCGCGCCCAGTGATCAAACGCAGTTGATTCAAGGTTAATCCTGTTTGAACACGAATGGTAAAAGAGAGTGGCACAATTTCCAGATACAGGGGGCCGCAGTATCCTGACCGGACTTCGTCAAAACCCACGTTCACGTCGGTAATCATTCGAGTAAGGATATCGAGGCGTCCCGTCGAACTTTTTGGATTAGCCCGTCCGCGTATCGATTTGGGCAGGCGTAATCTTTCCAACAGCGGAACAAGATACACGTGCCCTTTTTCCAGAACAGCCCCTTTTTCCAAGTCGATCTCATACATAATCAAGTCGACGAAGTCGGATTTATAGAGATCGAGCGCATTCAATTCTGATCGTTCGGGGTGAAAGCTGCTCCGCAACCGGTAGGCTTTCGTGCCGAGCCGTAAATCCAGACTTGCGGGCTGAATTTGCCCATCTTCAATGGGAAGGTCGGCGGAAATGACTTTTTCGGCAATAAGTCGTTTCAGGTGGTGATCGGGCAAAATACCTTCTGGCGTGCGCGTCCCGCCCATCGTTATTCGTCCATGGCGCCCAGGCTACAGAGTCCCTCGGAAGCGGAGGTGCCGACCATGGGTAGTTCTCGTAGACGACCCGCGTCGGGCTGCGGATAATGGTAGGTCTTGTTTTCGTAATTTTTCAGTACCGCGCCGTTCTCATCCAGGTTGAGCAGATAGTCGGACGGCAACAGCGGAATTTTCCCGCCTCCGCCCGGGGCATCGATCACGAAATGCGGAACGGCCATGCCGCTGGTGTGCCCTTGCAACGACTGGATGATGGACAAGCCCGTTTCCACGGTCGTGCGGAAATGGTTGGTACCCTTGGTCAGGTCGGCCTGATACAGATAATACGGCTTCACGCGGGCCAGCAGGAGTTCGTGCATGAGCCGCTTCATCACGGACGGATCATCGTTCACCCCCTTCAGCAACACCGTTTGCGCGCCCAAGGGTACGCCGGCGTCAGCCAGGCGCCCGCAGGCCGCTTTCACGTCCGGGGTGAGTTCGTCGGGATGATTGAAATGCAGGTTCATATAGATCGGATGATACTGGTTGACGATCTTGCACAGTTCCGGGGTAATGCGCTGGGGCAAGGTCCCGGGCACGCGGGTGCCGAACCGGATGAGTTCGAGGTGCGGGATAGTGCGGAGCGCCTTCAGGATGCGTTCGATCAGGTGATCCGGCAACAACAGGGGATCGCCGCCCGAGAGAATGACGTCCCGCACTTCCGTATGCTCGCGGAGATAGGCGATGGCCTGATCCAGTTCGCCCTTCTTTAAAAACCCGGGTTTGCCGACCAGCCGCTTGCGCGTACAGAACCGGCAGTAGATCGGACATTGATTCGTGACCATCAACAGCACGCGGTCCGGATAGCGATGGACCAGGTGCGGCACGGGACTGTCGGTGTCTTCTTCCAGGGGATCGTCGGGCGCGTCGAAGTCGTCCATCTCAACGGCATCCGGCACTACCTGTTTCCAGATCGCGTCGCCCTGCTCCTTGATCGTGGCGAGCACCGTGGGCGTGATCCGCATGGGGTACGGGCCGACGACCTGCTCCACCTCTTTGGGGTCCACGCCGAGATGTTTCGCCAAATCGTCGGGTTTGGTGATGCTCTGGGCCAGGACACGTTTCCAATCATCCATCGGCATGCCTCGTTACTCGGAGTGGTATGGGGGTGCGCATCTCTGAGGAACAACCATGGTTGTGTTCCCTATCCGCGGAACGAGCGGACTGTAGGAACAATAACACTTTTATACTCGATGGCCAACTCATCCAGCCGGCAGGGCCTGCCCTGACCCTTCGACTTCAGGCGCGGGGCGCCTTACGCTCAGGGCGAACGGGAGGGGGAAGTCGAAGGGTGCACGGGGCCAGGATGGCGTCGCGCATGCCGTGCAGCACTTTTTTATCCTTGGGACACACCGTCGCCAGAATCCCGCCGAGCGTCACCTCGTCGCCGGACACGAAATAATACGGGGACAGCCGCGCCCGCCCCTCCATCGATTCAAGTTGCCCCGTGCGCTCGTCCCAATAGGTCATCTCGTATTGCCGGCCCTTGTGGAACGCCTGGAACACGTAGGGCGTCGAGGTAAAGGCATCCAGCGCATGATCCAGCTTAGCCGCCCAGGCGGACTGCGGGATATCATGCCCCACGACCACCCCGCGGCTGCCCCAGGCCAATTCCGAAAACCCCGACGGCTTCAGGACGCATTGGCGCTGCTTCTGCGTGGCCCGGGCCAACTGTCGCCAATCGGACACGGCCTTCCCGTCAAGCGTCAGGTCCGGAATGATCGCGGACGGCGGCAGGGGACGCGGGTCCACGACCCAGGTCCTGGGCATGACCTGCCGGAGATGCGCAAACACGTCCGGCCCCAGCGCGTCTGACCAGAACCCCTCCAGCATGGGGTGATGCAGGAGGGCGAAGGCCAGCTTCTCTTCCATCCAGGGCTTACACGGCGGCGTCACGCTCACGCGGCCCTTCTTGGCGCAGTACATCAGCAATTCGGACTTCGGAATATTTTCCAGGTCGAAGAGTTCAAAAAACCGGTAGACGTGCGAGACGGGCCGTTCCCCGGAAGGCGTGCGTGCGAACAACGCAGGGGAGAACGAGCCCTTGTCCTCGCTGAACCGCAGGTCCCGGGGATGCACGCAATGGGCGTCCATGCCCGCGGCCCGGAGCCGGCACGCCACCCAGTCCATTTCGGTCCGGTAATCTTCGGCCTCATCGGACACCACGATGGCGACACAACCCGCTGTCTCGCTTGCGGAGTCTGCCCTGCCTTTGTAGGGGCCGGCCTGCGTGCCGGCCCTGAGCGAAGCCGAAGGGTTCCCGGACCGGAACAACATGGCAAACCCCTCGATCATGCCGCTGGCTCCGCCGACCAGCGTATCACCCAGCGCGGCGTAAGCCGAGGACAAACTGCCCGTGATCCCGATGCCGCCGGGGACGGAGTCCAACTCCGTGATCGTCATACCGGCCTCGGTCGGGATCACGTCGGGCCGGATCACCCGGGGGAGCGCCTCGCGAAACCGTTTCATGCGGGCATACTCCAACAGGGCTTGCGGCTTGCCCTGATCCAGATACTGGTGCACCCAGAACGGTTGCCGGCCCTTGACGCTGTCCAGATACAGCCGGCTGAGCGCCTTCGAAAACGACCAGAGCCGGGGGCCTAAATCCTCGAAGAACGACACCTCATCTGCGGTCAACTGGAACGGAACGGGTGAGACACGCCAGGCTGGCGAGGACTCGAACAGCCCCGCCGCTCGCAGGGCATGGTGCACCGACAGGCACCGCCGGCCCTCATCGGAGAGGGGAGCCGTGGGAGCGGGAGACAAGGCGGAGGGGACCGTTGTGTCCGAATACCGCTGAATCATGTGACTGCCGCCGTCATGAAGGCCGTGAAAACGTTACACCTCAATGGTCGTAATGATGGGATGATGAAGAATAGCTGTTGGTGGAGTTCGCAGGGTTGCAACAGAAGACCCGCCAAGATCCCATGATAGCACGCCCCCCTTCGGAGAGACAAGCGAAGCAAGCGTCCACGCTGCCACAGTTGACGATGGTACGCAAGTGGGCTACCTTGCATCGTTGGATGTGCCTGTCACACCTTGTCATGCCCAGTGCACTACGAACCGTAAGGAGACGACCTGATGCAACGGTACCGATTCTTCATTTTTTTCATGGTCGTGAGTCTCGTGCTGATCCTGAGCGGCTGCTATGGGAACAACCCCATGCTCATGGAACTGCCGCCCCCCGACCTCGAAACGGCGTTGGCCGAGTTGAGGGCGGTGAAGGCAATCTCAGATTCCTTACTGGTCAGCGATCTCGTGTTTACGCCGTCGGGCGAGACTGAGCGGCTTCACGGCGCGACGTCCTGTGGCCTGACGCGATGTCGGACCACCGTGTCGGGCCGCCAGTTTCTCCTGTACGGGCTGGCTGATCCCGGCGACCCCGGTTTTGAAGGGGTGTACTATGATGACGATGTAGAGAGCGTTCGGCTGGAGCGGTACCGAGGCTTGTCCATGGGCGTGTTTCGCGAACGGTCCCACCAACTGGAAGAATACGAGCAACGCGGCATGCCCGTTAAAATTGAAATCGACACGAGTATCGTGTCGTATGAAGGCTGGATGCAGTACAGTAAATTTGCAGCGGAAATCAACATCATCACCCACGGCCTCATCCAAGTTGGAAGCAATCAGCGAGTGCTGACAGGGCAGCGGTATGGCGTGGGCGTCTCGATAGGTCAGGTCAATGACACGAATCCGGTCGGCGGCAACGCCACGTGGAGGGGCGTCATGGTGGGGGGACGAATCGGCGAGACCGCCGATTTCGGGGACCCCGTGCGCGGCGATGCCACGCTCACCTTTGATTTTACCAACGTGGACGTGGACGTGGCCTTTACCAACATCCGTAGCGTCCGTGACGTGGACGTACCGCCGACCTATCCCAATATGACGTGGCAGAACCTGCCGGTCAGAAACGGCCGGTTCGGCGGAGGCTTTGACACCCCGACGATCGAAGGCCGGTTCTACGGACCCAACCATGAAGAAGTCGGCGGTATCTTTCAGCGGGACCGGGTCGTCGGGGCCTTTGGCGCGCAACGCTAGCCCCGTATGTCTCAGATCTTGACATGAGAAGAGCCAACGCCACCTCGAATCTGTCATCCCTGGAAACTCCTTCCGTCATCCTCGACATTTTTAATCGAGGATCCAGCGTCTTTGCATTTTCATTCGTGTGTGAAGACAACGACACTGGATTCCCGCTTTCGCGGGAATGACAGAAAGAAAAAACCAGGCTTCCATCGGAGAAAGAAAGCAGGCGAGTTGTGAAAGGCCACGAAATCGACATCGAGCAATACCGGATCACCGAAGAGCCGTTTTATGAGGAAATCAACGGCGAGACCGGGCTGGCCGACATCGCGGCGCAACAGCATCTACCGGTGATGCTCAAAGGCCCGACGGGTTGCGGCAAGACCCGGTTCGTGCAACACCTGGCCTACCGGCTCAAGCGCCCGCTGATCACGGTGGCCTGCCATGAGGACCTGACCGCGTCGGACCTGGTGGGCCGGTATCTCCTCAAGGGCGAAGAGACCGTATGGATGGACGGCCCGCTGACCCTCGGGGTGAAACACGGGGCCATCGTCTATCTGGATGAAATCGTCGAAGCCCGAAAAGACACCACCGTGGTCGTACACCCGCTCGGGGACGACCGCCGGTTTCTGCCGATCGAAAAACGCGGGCAGGTCATCGAAGCGGTCGATGACTTCATGCTCGTGATTTCCTACAACCCCGGCTACCAGAGCGTGCTCAAGGAATTGAAGCAAAGCACGAAACAGCGGTTCATGGCGATCGAGTTCACGTATCCGCCCGCGGACGTTGAAACGAAAATTATCGAGCATGAAGCCGGCGTGGCCAAGGACGTGGCCCAACGGCTCGTCAAACTCGGGGGTAAGGTGCGGACCCTGCGCAACCACGGGCTCGAAGAAGGCGTCAGCACGCGACTGCTCATTTACGCCGGCACCCTCATGCGGCAAGGCGTGGCCCCGGAGCGGGCCTGCGAGGTGGCGGTCATCCAGCCCATCACGGACGACGCGGACATGCACCGCAGCATCCAGGAACTGGTGAAAGCGATCTTTTAAGCAACCTTGTCGGTTGACCTTCCTCTGTCTTTAAACAATTCCCCTTCTTTGTAAGGAGGGGCAAGGGGAGGTGAAAGACAGGAGCCTCGGCTCTACATTCTCCGCATGTCCGAACCACAAAACCTTATCGCCGTCGTCTACGACTTCGATCACACCCTGAGCCCGCAGTACATGCAGGATCAGACGATCCTGCCGCACGCAGGGATCGATCCGCAGGCCTTCTGGCAAAGCTGCACCGCGCTCATCACACAACAAGGCTACGACCAGGAACTCGCTTATATGAAGCGGATGCTGGAGCACGACGCGATCCGCACCCTTTCCAACCGGGACCTCCAAGGGATGGGCACGCAACTCACGTTTTTCCCCGGCATCCCCGACTGTTTCGGCGAATTGAACGCCATCATCCAACAACCCAAATATCAGGAATGGGACATTCATTTGGAACACTACGTCGTCAGTTCGGGGTTGGAAGCGATCCTGGCAGGCAGCGAGATCGCGAAGTGGACCAAAGCCATCTGGGGATGCCAGTTCGATGAAGCCGGCGGGCACATCAGTTTCCCCAAGCGCACCATCAGTCATACGCAAAAAACGCAATATCTCTTCCGGGTCAACAAAAACCTGCTGGACCCGGCTCAGGACGTGAACGACCACATGCCGGAAGAAGCCAGGCGCGTGCCGTTCCCGCATATGATCTACGTGGGCGACGGCCCGACCGACGTGCCGTGTTTCACCGTCATCAAGAAGCACGGAGGTCTCGCCGTGGCCGTGTACAACCCGGACGATCCCACGCGCCGGTCATTCAAAAAATGTTACGACCTTGCGCACCATGCCGACCGCGTGCATTTCATGGCCCCGGCCGATTATCGTAGCGGGAGCCCACTCCGCCTGATTCTGGAACAACACCTCACCGAAATCGCCGACGGCATCGTCGAACGCCGCCGCCGCGCCATCGCCGCCACCCGCGTCGCCGCCCCCCCGCCGTGACGGGGAGAAGGGGACGGCCGGAGCCTGCCCTGCCTGTCCTGAGCTTGCCCTGAGCGAAGCGAACGGGCGAAGTCGAAGGAAGCGAAGCCGAAGGGTGCCGTCCCGAATGAACCACGGGCGTTTTCCTGCGGACAACCACGGGGGGTTGTCCCTACGTTATTGTCGTTGTAGGGGACGGCCCCCGTGCCGTCCCGAACGCATCCGGTACCCGCAAATGATTGCGAAAACGCTACGAGAGCGGTAAAGTAACGCCGGAGACGAGCATTTGCCGAGGCAGGTGTATCATGACCAGGAAACCATCATCCGCACATGGCGCACATCGCGTTGACCGATCCCTCAACAGCATCGGCCTCGCCATGCTCCTGCTCGCCCTCGTGATGCCCTCAGTGACCGCAGGGAAAGAAGACAAAAGCTTCACGCCCCAGGCAGCCACAAAGGAGAGTGAAGGAAACGTGACCGCCACGACCGAACTGATGGCGCTGGATCAGGAAAATTGGCAGCGCCCCCAATCCGCCTTCAAATGGATCGCCATGGCCCGGGACATCAAGGTGCCCTGGGACACGTTCGGCCGGCAAGGATGGATGACGGATGACGCCTACGTGGAACCCGTGGACCCCGGCGCGTCCGAATTTCCGGCGGACACGGACATCTTCTATCTCGTCTTTGCGGTCTCGGCCCTCGACGCGCCCTCGCAATACCGGGCGGCATGGTTTCACATGCCGGACGGAAAGACTCCGTCAGAAGAATTGACGGGCACCGACGCCCTGTTCATGGAAATGAATGAAAAGGCGGGATACCTGGAAATCTACCGGCCCGAAGGCGGCTGGAAAAAAGGCAAGTATCTCGTCAAGCTCTATTTTGAAAGTCCCGGCCAGGACCTGTACGACCCCAACGTAATCGGCACCATGGAATTCACGATCACGGAGTGATCGGCTGCGCGGCGTCCCGCTCGATCAGCACACCAGCGAGCTGTGACCGGCCCGCCTTCTTCCCCTCCTTTGTAAGGAGGGGCAAGGGGAGGTAGAGGCCTTCGTAGCCATCCGACGAGAGGGCTCTACCCCACCTATCCTCCCCTTACAAAGGGGAGGGACAAAGCATGTGCAATGCGGGCGAGGGTTTTAAGACGACGCGCGGCGCGTCGCCGGGCGGGACCGCAACAGTTCTTCCAGGGTCAGCAGGGCGTCCCGGCCCGAGTTGGCTTCCAGGCCCTTGGACAGGCTCTGGTCCGCGTACGTATGGCCGTGATCCTGCGTGGCGCTTTGACTCAGACTGCCGGACCAGGGCCGCGGGTCGCGGCTCCCGTGTTTTCGGTTCCAGGCCGCGAGGCATGCCTTCGCAATCAGTTTGTTCAGCGGCGCGGGGTTGTACAGCATCTTCTTGATGTTCCACGGCGTGAGGCTGAGGGGGTTGTAGCCCGCCGACAGATAGCCGTCGGACAACAACCGTTGTTCCAGGTCCGTATTCGGCTGAACGCCAAGAAAGAACATCAGCGGGAACACCCGATCCTCCCCGAGAATCGACGCCACCACCTTATACGACTCGATACTTTGTAAAAGCGTTTCTTCGGTTTCCTCCGGCGAGTTGAGCGAATAATTCAGGATCACGCGGCCCGCGAATCCCGCCTCCTGCAAATACCGGCAGCCGTCATACAGGTGTTCCAGCTTGAAGCCCATGTGCAAACTGTTCAACACCTGCTGCGAACCCGCGGTAATCGCCACTTCCAGGTCGCCCACGCCGGACCGGACCATCAGCTTCGCCAGGTCCGCGGAAATCAGCGACGTGCGCACGTACCCCGACCATTCAATAGCCAGGCCCTCACGAATAATCCGTTCCAGGATCTCCGTGCATTGCGGATACGCATCTTTCCCCGTAATGAACTGCGCGTCCGTAAACCAGAACCGCCGCGCACCCCATTGATGATAATACTGCGCAATGTCATGCACCACGTTCTCAGGCGGCCGGTACCGCACGCGCTTGCCCTCGATGTACGGATACAAACAAAACGCGCAGTCATACGGGCAGCCCCGTTTCGTCTGCACCCCGATACACTCGCTCACGTATTCGCGGTACTGCGGAAAAATCGACGTCAGGTACGGCAGGTCCACCGTCAATGAGTCCAGCAAAGCCGGCGTATGCTTCTCGCCCTTGGTCACGCGCCCGTGCTCCCGGACGATGAACCGCTCATCCGTCAGCGGCTCGTTGTTCAACGTCTTGAGGATCGCGTCCTCGCCTTCGCCCAAAATGCCCAGCGTGTGATCGGGGAGCCGTTCGATCAACTGGTCCGCGAACGCGGTAAACGCTCCGCCGCCGATCATCAACCGCACGTCCGGAAACTCCTTGTGCACGAGCCACGGGTACGAGAGGTTCCGGCGGATGTCCTGATAATAGCGATACAGGTTGCGCAGGCCCTGGACCGACGCCGCCACGCGCTTCAGGGGATTGCTCGCATAATAGAAATTGAACGCCTGCTCCAGCGACGCGTCGCCTTCATGCGGCGAAAAAATCTGGATGTCGCGCCACGAAAAACACACGAGGTCCGGCCGGAACGATTGCACGGTCTCCCGCAACGCGCGCGAGCGGCCGGCCGTCGGAAACAGCGACAGGTCCAGGATCTGCTGGCGGACCTCCGGCCGGCGCCGGTGAATGAAATCGGCCAGATACGTAATGCCGGTGGGATACACCTTCTTACACGGCAGGAACACGTAGAGAACGGAATCCATCACGCCTCACCCCCCGTTCATCCTGAGCCCTTCGACTACGCTCAGGACAGGCTTCACGGCCACGTGAATGGCCACGATCCCGCCGGTCAGGTTCTGATAGTCAACCCGCGCGAACCCGGTCTCGCGCAACATCGCAGCCAACCCCTCCTGATCCGGAAACGTGCGGATGGATTCAGGCAAATAGCGATACACGTCCGTATGGTCCCTGGCCACCCAGGCACCGATCGCGGGCAGGAGATGAAACGAATACCAGTCATAGGCGCGCCGGAGCCACGCTGGCACCGGCCGGGAAAATTCGAGGCATACGAAACGGCCTCCCGGTTTCAGCACGCGGTAAATCTCACGAAAGGCCTGCGGCCGGTCGCCCACGTTCCGAATGCAGAACCCCGCGGTGACCGCGTCGAACGTGTCGTCGCGGAACACGATCCGTTCCGCGTTCCCGCGGAAACACGCGATGCGGGAGGCCAGGCCGCGCCGGGCGATCTTCGCGACGCCTACGCGCAGCATGGCGAAGTTCAAATCCATCGCCACCACCCGGCCGTGCTCGCCCATGCGGCGATCCAGCAAGAGGGCCAGGTCACCCGTGCCCGCGCCCAGGTCCAGGGCGCGCCCGTGCGTCCGGGCAGGGACCAGGTTCGCGGCCAACGCCTTCCAACGGTGATGAAGTCCAAAACTGAGCAGGGAATTATTCAGATCGTACCGGGTGGCGATCGCCGTAAACATGCGCTGCACGGCCTGTTCGCGCGACGCGCCGGACCATTGCGACACGGCCTTGCCTGAGGAAACATCGGCGGCGTGTTCCACGGAGGGCATCATGCAAACAGTAAGCACCGGCCCTCCGGATTTGTCAAGGCAAAGGGGGGGGAGAACGCGGGGGCGAAACCCCGCAAAAAGACACTAGATCCTCGATTACAAATGTCGAGGATGACAGAAGGAGACAAAGGCAAAAATGAAAACCCCTGGATCTGCGATCACCCTTTCTGTCATTCCTGCGAAAGCAGGAATCCAGCGTCTTTCTTTTCACGGACAAAGGGAAAAAACAAAACCCCTGGATCCCTTGTAGATTGCCTGGCTCCTCGATCAAGTCGGGAATAACAGCACCGGCATGGTCATTCTGAGCGAAGCGAAGAATCTGCTTTTTAGGCACTTGGTATGGTAACAACGAGATTCTTCGCCTCCGGCTCAGAATGACATGACGCCCGGCATGACAAACTACTTACAAGGTCGCTATAATGACCGCTTCGCAATTCACACTGGCAGATCGATCGTGATGACAATCCACCAGAGGGAGACCAACCATGAAAAAACCCCAGGCCCATTCCAAGAGAACAATAAAGGATTGCTGGAAACACGGAATAAAGTGGCTCGCACTACTACCATTGGTGATCGTGATGGGCGCGGGGGAAGCTGCCGCACAGCCTGTCCTGAGCGGAGTCGAAGAGAGTGACGCCGGCACATCTCAAAGTTCCAGCGTCTCCGACATCCATCGCTTGCAGGAAGTCGTGGTCACGGCCACCAGGCGGACCGAAACGGTCATGGACGTGCCCTTTTCCGTCAACGTGCAGGAAGAGACCGACATCCAGCGACTCAACACCTTCAACCTGGAAGGGCTTTCCCGGAACATCGCCGGCTTGAACATCCAGAACCTGGGGCCCGGGCAGAGCGTCGTGAACATCCGCGGGATTTCATCCGGCCAGATCGTGCGCGACCAGCCCGGCGTCAAGGAGCAAGTGGGCGTCTATCTGGACGACACGCCGATTGCAATCTCGCTGTTCACCCCGGACTTGGACCTCTACGACGTCCAACGTGTGGAAACCCTGCGGGGCCCGCAGGGTACGCTGTTCGGCTCCGGGTCCATCGGCGGCACCGTGCGGTACGTCACCAACAAGCCGCAAATCGGGGTCAAGGACGTGCGGACGCAATTCGACCTCAACACCATCGACAGCGGCTCGTCAGGCGGGCACGTCAAGGCGGCCTTCAACGCGCCCCTGGGCGACAACGCGGCCGTGCGGGTGGTGGGCTACGGTACCAGGTACGGCGGGTTCATCGACGCCCTGCGGGTCACGGGCGAAACGGACGACAACGTCAACGACGGCGGCCGCTTCGGCGCGCGCGCGTCCGTGCTGTGGCAACCCACCGCGAACGTCACCATCACCCCCCGGCTGGTCTATCAGAACATCGACATGGACGGCTTCAACCGTGAAGAATTCTTCAACCTGTTCGCCAATCCGTATTCCACGTCGCGGCCCCGCGTGCAGCTCGGGAAGCGCCAGCAATTCCTGCTGCTGGAGGAGGCATTTGAAGATGAGACCATGCTGCTCGACAACACCGTCAAATGGAATCCGAACGACCGCATCGAGGCGACCTACGTCGTCAGCTATACCAAGCGCAACCTGCTGGTCAGCCGGGACGCCAGCGCGCTGGCCGGCAGTGTGGCGGTCGATATCGGATTTCCGCCGGAAGGCGTGCTCATCCCGTCCAACCTGCGGGACACCACCGAATTGGAGCAGATGACCCATGAAGTGCGGGTCAGTTCCACCGACACCGGTCCGTTCCAATGGCAGGCAGGCGTCTTTTATTCCAACATCAAACGCGACTATTCCCAGCGCCTGCCCATGTCCGGGTGGGACCGGACCCATACAAATGCCGGAAGCCCGCTCGGGGCGTTGGAGGATTCCAGAAACGGCTTCAACACCATGGATTCGCCGTATGTGTCGGATCTGACCTACGATCTCAGTCAGATCGCGGTCTTCGGCGAGGCCACCTACATGCTCTTCGATCGCTTGGGCCTGACCGCCGGGTTGCGCTGGTACGACTGGGAGGAGGACAAGACCTTCAGATCGGGCGGGGCCTTCTCCAATTCGGCGGCGCAAAACCAGGCCGTGACCGTGTCCTCCAACGGGTTCACGCCCCGGTTCATGGTCAACTACGACGTGACGGACCGCGTGGCCGTCAACGCGCAGGCGTCACGGGGATTCCGGCTGGGCGGCGTGAACGACCCGTTGAATGCGCCGCTGTGCAGGGCTGACTATGACACCTACCGTGGATACCAGCGGTTCAAGGACGAGACCCTGTGGAACTACGAGGTCGGGCTCAAATCCTCATACGACAAGGTGACGCTGAATGCCTCGCTGTTCTATGCCGACATCAGCAACCTGGGCGTGAACGTGGATGCCGGTGAATGTTCATCGCGGGTGACCATCAGCGTACCCGAAGCCCACAGCATGGGAGGAGAATTGGAGTTAGCCGTGCATCCCACGGACGCCCTGCTGGTGACGTTTGCCGGCAGCTACGTGGAGGCGGAATTCGATTCCACGGTCGCCAACGTGCCCGGCATCAAGGACGGCAACCGCATCCCCTCCGTGCCCAACTGGCAACTTTCCGCGGTGGCCACGTACACGTTCCCGGGCCTCTTCCAGTCCGAGGAGAGTTACGTCACCGCCTCCTGGCAGTACGTCGGCAGCCAGTTCACCCAACCCGGCGATCAGGAAAGCTCAAGATACCCGTCCAGACTCATTACCGGTCTGACCGGAGCAGACATGGCTTCTGACTTGAATTTCCGGGACCGGATGGAGCTGGACCCATATCACCTGCTCAACCTGAATACGGGCCTGCTGTACGACACGTGGGAAGTCATGCTCTACATCAAGAACATCACGGACGAAAACCCGCAACTCTCCTTCGACCGTGAACGCAACGGCGCCGCCCGCCTGGCCTATCGCGTGGGCCAACCCCGCACGTTCGGCATCCTCACCCGCTTCTATTTTTAGGTCGAGGTGGTCACTGCAAGCGTCATGAGGCATGTCCCTGCCCCCGAGCAGGGATGACGCGGCTACGCAGACAAAAAAGACAACCCCCCTGAATCCCCGATCGAGCCGGGCATGACAGATAAAGGCAGTATTTGATTTATAAGTATAAAACTGGCATAGTCAGGCGCCCGCGCCAACAGGCGCGGGTCAGGTCCCTATGCGCAGAACCTCCCGCCCACACCAGAATTGTCATCCTGAACGAAGTGAAGGATCTCGTCGTTCCCGCAGGCGCAAATCCTTCCGCCTGTTACTCACTCTGCTGGTTGCCGTTACCGCCGGGGCCGCGGGCTGCCAATCCATCCCCACGGACCGGCAGGTCAGCACCTTTGCGACCGCCACGAGCATGGTCGCCGCCGTGGCCCGGGACACCCTCGCGGCATCCAACGCCGCCGTGGTCACGCGCAAACTGCGCGAACGCGCCGAAATCGGGGGCGGGGTGGACGACGCGCTCTTCACGCCGCTGGTCGCGGACGACGCCTACGCCACGCGCATCGAATTCCTGGACGCGCTGGAGCGGTATGCCACGGCGTTGGAAGAACTCGCGTCCGCCGGTCGCGGCAAAACCATGGACAAAGCCGTCACCAAATTGGCGGGCGCGCTGGACGCCATGGGCAAGCACTATGAAAGCCTCACCGGGAAGAAAGAGCCGGCCGTGCGCCGCGGGGCCCTCAAGAAACTCGTCACCGTCATCGGCGGTGAGGTCACGGACGCCCAACGTCGCCAAGGCATCCGCCGCGCCGTGGCGGTCCAGCATACGGTCCTGCCGGCACTGCTGCCGGTCCTCCGCGACGAAGTGGGCCCCGCGGGCATCTTCGGGATCGCGCACCGCAACCAGGCGGAAGGCGAAAAGGCGACCCTGATGAGCCGCTACAACACGGACCATCAGCAGGAGCGGTTATCCAAAAACCCCGACGTGCGGCTGAAGCGGTTGAACCGCATCCGGGAGGCGTGGGACAGGGCGGCGACCGTCAAAACGCTGTACCAACGCCTGCAGGAAGCCGTCGAACACGTCACCATCGCGGAACAGGCGCTCTACGACGCGACCACGGGTGCCGGGAACCCCGAGCATCTCTTCGAGGCAGTGGGCCGCGTCGCCGACACGGCGCGGGCCGTCAGCCGCATCCGCAAGCAACTGAAGGAGTAAGGCATGAACCTGCGATCCCGGCTGGTCGAACTCATCAACGCCCTGGACGAACTCCTGTGCAACGTGGCAATGACCGGCGAACTGCGGGAGCAATACCTGCGCCAGCGGGCCCTGCTCTCCGCCATGCTCGACGAGGTATTGCGCCAGGAGTTCGACAAGCACACCGGCACATACAAGGTCGCAGTCGAGCAAACCAACAAGGCGGTCAAGTCGGCCAAACGCGCCCTCCGCGAGACCGAAGAACGCGAGGCCGTCATCCAGGAAATCACCAAAGCCGCCAACGCCATCGACGCCGTCATCAAATTCGCCGTATAGCCCACCATGTCATTTCGCGCCTGCCCCGAGCCTGTCCTGAGCGTAGCGCCAGCGAAATCGAAGGGCCTGCCCTGAGCATAGTCGAAGGGTGCGCAAGGGTGACAACGCGTCTCTTCTCCGGCACTTGCGGCCAGGTGCCTGTTTGGGAGAAGATGGACCGTCCCGAAACCGCGCGTGCGGAGCCGTCGTGATGCAGGATCCGGTCCTCCAGGAATTCCTTGAAAAGATTACCCCGCTACGGAAGCACATCACGCGGGTGATCCTGTTCGGGTCACGCGCACGCGGTGAGCACCGCACGGATTCGGATTACGACCTGCTCATCGTCGTGCCCCGGAAAGACGACCATCTTCTCGACGGCTTATACGAGGGGGTGATGGACGTGTTGCTCGCCCATGGCCGGCTGATCTCCCTGAAAATTTTTCCCGAAGCAGAATTTGAGCGGTTGACACGGTTGCAGACACCCTTCATGCAACGGGTCAACGCCGAAGGGGTGTCCCTTGGATAAGGTGCAGCAAGACCTCATCGCCGGGTACCTGACAAAGGCACGCGCAAAGCTCCGCGTGGCGCGGGAACTGGGCAAGCAGCACGCATGGGATGACGCGGTGTCGCGAGCGTATTATGCGGCGTTTCACGCGGCGCAAGCCGTGTTGCTGGCGGAAGGGCATCAGGCGGAGACCCACCGGGGCCTGCTCACGTTGTTCAGCCTGGCGTTGGTCAAGACCGGCAAGTTTGAGAAAAAATGGGGAAAATTTCTGGCGAACCTGAAAGACGACCGTGAAGCCGGAGACTATGAGGCACTGTCATACGTTGATGAGCAGACGGCAAGCCGGGCACTGGCCGAAGCCGAAGAATTCGTGGAAGAGGTCGAGAAATTTCTCGGGCAACGGAACAGGTAGAGACCAACGATCGTTGGTCCCCACATCCGCGCACTCGCAACATTCCCTTTCCTGTCATTGGTATGAAAATAGCCAACGACACCCCAATTGTCATTCCGAGCTTGTCCTGAGCGAAGCGAAGGATCTCGCGCCTGTCCTGAGCTTGTCGAAGGAAGGAATCTGCTTTTCGTCGCGTCGGGTTATTGACGTATTGACGGAGAGATTCTTCACTTCGTTCAGAATGACAATGATGCAATGATGATCCGGGGGCCGGGGTGAGGGGGACTTTCGTCCGTGTCTTTGCATGCGTCGCCGCGCCATCCCGGGTCAAAGCCCGGCACCTGCACGCATGGCGCGTTCTCTTGACCATCACGGGGTAAGACGTTATCTTACCTGTCATGAATACGGTCATGTCATCAAAAGGTCAGATCATCATACCAGCCAAGTTTCGCCGCCAGGACAACATCGAAGCCGGGCAAGCATTTGATGTGGAACGGGTGGATAAAGGCAAATATCGTCTGACAGCAACGGCTCCACCGAAGAATCACGGATTGGTGGACACGCTACTCGCCTGTCCGGTGAAGGGGTGGTTCACGCCGATTGAATCGGAGTCCACCGACTCGCTTGAAGGACCATCGTGACGTGTCTCGTCGATGCCAATGTGCTGTGCGAAGCCACCAGGCCCAGTCCGGACCCGCGGGTCATCGAGTGGCTCACGCGTCACGAACGCGACCTTGTCGTCAACCCGGTGGTCCTTGGGGAAGTTCGCTTCGGGATCCTGCTGCTTCCATCCGGTCGGCGGCGAAGAAAACTGGAAAGCTGGTTCGATGAGGTCACTCGACGCATTCACTGCGTACCATGGGACGCGGAGACGGGATGGCGTTGGGCAGAACTCCTGGCGCATCTCCGGACGCTCGGCAGACCGATGCCGATCAAAGACAGTCTCATTGCCGCAACCGCCCTCACTCATGAATTGTCACTTGCGACCCGAAATCGGCGGGATTTTGAAGCCTGCGGGGTAGAACTCGTGGACCCGTTTGTTTGAAGAGAACAGGGGTATCTCGCTGGTGACGTGCCCCTGGACCCCCGACCCCCTCCGTCATCCCCGACTTCTCTTTCCGTCAGCCCCGCACACCCTTCGACTATGCTCAGGGCAGGCGCAGGAATCCAGCGTCTTAGTCTTTTACTCCCTCGCCCCTTGAGGGAGAGAGCCTGCCCCGGACTTGATCCGGGGGCCGGGGTGAGGGGGACTTTCGTCCGTGTCTTTGCATGCGTCGCCGCGCCATCCCGGGTCAAAGCCCGGGACCTGCCTCATGGCGCGATTTTTCCACCTGCCGCGTTGCGGCTCGCCCGCGTCGGCGCTATCATTCCACAAATCAGGCACCGGACACTGTCGCCACCACCGAATTGATGGAAGGAGACCGGGGATGGAACGCATTACCGTCAATCCGAGAATACTCGGGGGGAAACCCATCATCGAGGGGACTCGTATATCCGTGGAATTCATCCTTGATTTGCTCGCGTCGGACGTGAGCGAAGAAGACATTCTGGCGGACTATCCACACTTGAACCGGGAAGACATTCGTGCGTGCCTGAGATATGCCGCTCGCTGTTATAGGAACGAGGTCTATCTCGAGGTCAAACCGACAACGTGAAATTTCATCAGGTGCGAATCCTCGCCGACGAGAACGTCTCGCCGAAGGTCGTGGCGTTTCTCAGGGACCAGGGTATCGACGTGGTGGATACGAAGGAGCGGGGATGGCAAGGCAAGAGCGACGACGAATTGCTGGAAACGGCATATCAGGAAAATCGTTGGGTATTGACCCACGATAGTGATTTTGGTTCGTTAGCCACCCTCCCTCTGTTAGCCCCGCAAAACCTGCCCCTGACTTGATCCGGGAGCAGGAATCCAGAGTCGTTGTTTTCACGGACGCATAAAAAAGAAAACCCCTGGATCCCCGATTAAAAATAGCCTGTCCCTGACGTTCTTAATCAGGGATCGAGAATGACAGAGACAGACAAAGGCAAAACACGAAGATGCTGGATGCCTGAATCCCAGCTAGAGCCGCCAGCGGAGAGCCGTATGCAGGCCGATATCGGGCGCGGCCCGGTGCAGGCCGTCATCTTCGGTGACGGCGATTTCGAGCGTCGCCTGGTCGGTCACCCGGATGGACCCGCCGAAGCCGAGGATGATCACCGGGTCGGCGAGCACGTCCAAATCCGAGGAAGAATAGGGCGAGGAATGCACGTCCACCTGCACCGTCAAATTCAAGCGGGACAGGGCGCGCCAGGTGGCGCTCGCCCGTCCGAACCCGATGAACGGGCCGCCCATGCTCGACAGGCGCTTCGGCGGCTCGGCGACCAGGAGGCCCAACGTTGCCGTGTACAACCAGGCGCGGGATTCGGCCGACCAGGGCAAAGCGCCCGAGGTTTCCGCCCAGAGCGACGTGGAAAAGCGGCCCAACCCCGTGAATGAGCCGGCGTTCCCGGTCGGGATCTTCACGTTGCCCCGGATGGTCAACCCGTCATTTTGGATGGGCCAGTCCGGCACCGCATACCCGACGCCGAGCGCCAGGTCGCCCAGCGAGAACACGTCCTGCTGGAGATTCACGCGGGCGCCGGTGCCGTCCCCGTAGATCAGGGCCAAACGATCATGCGGGACCACGTCCCGCCCGCCTTGCGGCAGGCCGAAGAAGTCGTGCCAACCCTCGATGAAGCTGTCGAACACCCCGCCGTGGTACCCGACGGCGGACAATTCCAGAAAATATTCCCAACGGGGCCGGAACCCGCGGCGCAGCATGAGGCTGGTGCGGTAAGTCTCGCCATCGAGCAGGAGACGCTCGGACCCCGAGGCGGCGCTACTCAGATACGACGCGGTGTCCACCGCAAAAGTGAGGTGCGACGACCCGGGCGACATCGTGCGCGTCCCCACGGACACCGGGACGCCGTACGGGACAAAAAACGGGTTCAGGTTGACGATGCGCAGGGGCATGGCCACCGCGTCGTCGTCAAACTCACCCGAGACCGCGGCAGCCGGCCAGGAGACCATGAACACGCACGTCAGGGCGGTGGAGATCGCGGAGCGTGGCATACACAACAGACGGAACCAGGTAATCATAAACAGCATCCTTATCGTGATGATGACGGAAGAGTGGAATGATCGATCAATATGCCGCTGCCGGCCCGGAACGGATTGTGGCATTCCAACAGGCAAACATTCAAATGTCCAACCCCATGTGTCATTCCCGCGCATCCTTCGACTCCACTTTTTGCCTTCGTAGCGGCGCCATCTCATGGCGCGTTTCTCCCTCTCCCGCTGGGAGAGGGCCGGGGTGAGGGTGCATTCCTCGTTTTGGAACGCAAATGCCAAAACAGTCCCGCATGCGTCGAACAATCACACAAGAATGAACGAAAAAGAAAAACAAGAATTAACGAAAAAGAAAGACAAAAGGCTTGACACATTCACCACTCATTCGTACAATCCCTAACAATCGTTCAAACGCGTAACGGTTTACGGGTTCCAATCGTTAATCACGTTTCAATCATCAAGCCGTTCTAATCGTTTGATGTTTGACGTAGGCAGGAGGGAAGCAAAAAACACATGAAGGCTTGACTTCGCCATACGCCAACCGTAGAATCGTGCAAAACTCGCAAATTATGTACGTAATCTACTCTCTCTCTCTATAACTCATCAATCAAAGGAGACAAGACAACATGGACATGAAACGATTCTTTTTGTATGCAATCGTGATTACCGCCTTGGCGTTGGCGGGGTGCGGTGGCGGCGGCGGCGGAACGAGCCTGATGGTTGATGGTGAACGAGCCACACAGGCGCTGATCGATGCGTTACAAGGCAGGGCCAACACAGCGGAAGGTCAAGCCACTGCAGCGAATATGACGCTGGGTGCCATCCGAACGGCGTTAGGCCTGATGGCCGATGCAGACCAAGCCGAGATCGAGGGGGCCATCACGAAACTGCAGAACGCAAATCCGGAAGATCCGGTCATTGCTCAATTACGAACGCAGTTGGAGTTGGCAGCCGATGCGACCCCGGCCATGATCATGGATGCCATTGATGAGCTGCAAGGCATGGAAATGGCGACGCCTGATAGTGAAGATATGATAGCGGCGGCAAAAGCGCCGGCGATCGCGGACCCTGATGGTGACGGGATGACGGGAGAGAACAACGCGACCGATGAAGAGGAAGCCAATGACGACCTCACCAATCCCATGCGGCCGGGGAAAATGACCGGGACGGCCGATGACTTTTCGGCCAGTGCAGGCGGGATAGGTATGCCGGCGATCCTTGCTTTTGGTGCTGCAGGTACTGCTGCAGAATATGACAGATTGGGGATGCCCGACGCCGGTATCGACGATGATGACGAATTTGTCATGACGTCGGAAGGAATGGTGGACGGCTTTGCCCGCAATAAACATACCCGGACCGTCGAAGAAGTGACCACGGATACGGTCACGGTGTTTGACAACCGCGATGATCCGAAAGATGTGGCGTACATGACGTTTTATTCGACCACTGCCGCAGGCGACAGGGACGCGGTCACCAGTGCCAACGCTGCTGGCGTGTTGACTCTTGATGGGACCGACGTTGCGACCCACCACGCCCTGTTCTCTGCGTCCGCGTTCCCGTCTGCTAGGAATCAGACGTTTACCTATGCAGACGACGATCCCGATACCGATGCGGATGAGGAAATGAATGGCGGCCGGGATTTCAAAGGCACGTTCAACGGCGTTCCGGGTACGTTTGCATGTACTACCGACTCTTGCACGGCTGTGACTAACTCGAATAGCCAGCTTACCTCACTCACCGGCACGTGGACCTTCACGCCGAACGCTGTTGCCGAGGACGCGGACCCGCACATGATCAGGCGCATCAATTTCGACGCCGATTACTTGGCGTTCGGGTACTGGCTGCAAGGGACGACGGTCAGGGGCAAGACGACGTACAAGATCGGCACTTTCGCGACTGGCTCCATGCCGTTCGCCGGTGGCGCGGCGGGAACCGCGGTCGCGGCGCTGATGGGCTCGGCGACCTATTCGGGTCCGGCGGCCGGGATGTTCGTGATGAAGACCGACATCGACGGCGACAACAAGGGTCCCGTGCCGACCAGTGCCGGCAAGTTCACGGCCGACACCTCACTGACGGCGAATTTCGGCGCCACCACTATGAGTGCGACAGACTTCTCCATCAGCGGCACGGTGGATAACTTCCAACTCACGAATCATGACGGGAGTTCGGTTGACAATGACTGGTCACTCAATTTGAACATAGCCCGCTTTGCGACGCCGGCATTCAGTGTGAGCACCGGCAATGTGGAAAGCTTCTCCTCACATGGCCGCGAATTCAACGGTACCACCGGTCCGATGGGTTCGCTGGGCAGATGGGAAGGCCAATTCTACGGCGCACAGGTAACTGATAATGATCAAACCGCCACTGTGAATGAGGCAGCAAGCGGGTACCCGACCGGCGTGGCTGGCGAATTCATCGGTCATTTTACAACCGGGCATGCCATCGGTGCCTTCGGCGCCGAGCTTGACCCGTAAACGCGATTGCAACGATCAACGGCCGTTCAAGCGAACGGTCGATAGCCAAAAGAAAGGGGCAGCCTCTGGCTGCCCCTTTCTTTTGGGAATGATCAAGAATAGTTGACAATAACCGTTCTTTATAGAAAAACGCTGTGATTTGTAGCTGCCGCAGCTTATGCGGCGCGGAAGACGGCGGGATAAGATCCCGCAGCGACAATAAGGAGAGGCTGTCAACTATTCTTGATCATTCCCTTTCTTTTGTACCCTGTTATGCCGACCGTTCTCTACGCGTTCATTTTCGTGATCCTGTTCTGTCCTGGCCAAGCGGCCTTGGCCGCATCCGGGCCGGCGTCGGGCGCTGCCGCAGATGGGGGGCCTCAATCGGCCCCTCTCACCCCGGCTTCCCCCCTCACCCCAGCAC
>WTGX01000011.1 GCA_011523385.1 Nitrospira sp.
ACCCGACAAGGAATTTCGCTACCTTAGGACCGTTATAGTTACGGCCGCCGTTTACTGGGGCTTCCCTTCGAAGCTTCGCCTTGCGGCTGACATCTCCAGTTAACCTTCCAGCACCGGGCAGGCATCAGACCCTATACATCCTCTTACGAGTTAGCAGAGTCCTGTGTTTTTGGTAAACAGTCGCCAGAGCCATTTCACTGCGACCTCGTTCCGCTCAAGGAGCAAGTCCTCTCACGTACGCGAGGCACCCCTTCTCCCGAAGTTACGGGGCTAGTTTGCAGAGTTCCTTAGGGAGTGTTCTCTCACGCCCCTGAGTGTATTCCACTCGCCTACCTGTGTCGGTTTGCGGTACGGTCACCATGCCCACTCACTACGAGGCTTTTCTCGGCAGTGTGGGATCAGCCCGTTTGTGGCCTTGCGGCCTCCCCATCACGCCTCGGCGTTAACGGATTCGCGGATTTGCCTGCGAATCCCGCCTACACGCTTGGACCGGGTATTCCAGGGACCCGGCGGTGCCTACCCTTCTGCGTCCCCCCTTCGTTGATAACGCGAACATGATGGTACAGGAATGTTGACCTGTTTCCCATTGACTACGCCTTTCGGCCTCGCCTTAGGGACCGACTAACCCTGACCTGACGAACATTGGCCAGGAAACCTTAGGCTTACGGGGACGATGATTCTCACATCGTTTATCGCTACTTATGCCGGCATAATCTCTTCTCTGCGATCCAGCCGTCCTTGTCGGTCGACCTTCGCCTCCCAGAGAATGCTCCCCTACCGCTCATCCCGTAAGGGACAAGCCCGCAGCTTCGGTTGTAAGCTTGAGCCCCGTTACATTTTCGGCGCAGGCGCACTCGACCAGTGAGCTATTACGCACTCTTTCAAGGATGGCTGCTTCTAAGCCAACCTCCTGGCTGTCTGAGCATACCCACAACCTTTCCCACTTAGCTTACAATTGGGGACCTTAGCTGGCGGTCTGGGCTGTTTCCCTTTTGACCACGGACCTTAGCGCCCGTAGTCTGACTCCTGGAGATCCAGTAGCGGCATTCGGAGTTTGGTTGAGTTCGGTAGCGCGATAACGCCCCTAGCCCATCCAGTGCTCTACCTCCGCCACGGTTACTCCAAGGCTAGCCCTAAAGCTATTTCGGGGAGAACCAGCTATTACGAGGTTTGATTAGCCTTTCACTCCTACCCACAGCTCATCCGAGCTTTTTGCAACAAACAACGGTTCGGGCCTCCTCCATCTGTTACGACGGATTCACCCTGGCCATGGGTAGATCACCTCGCTTCGGGTCTATTCCGCGCAACTGGACGCCCTATTCGGACTCGCTTTCGCTACGGCTCCGTCTTGTCAACTTAACCTTGCTACGCAGAATAACTCGCCGGCTCATTAAGCAAAAGGCACGCGATCAGGCATTCCCCTTGCGGGGCATAGCCCTTTCGCTGCTTGTAGGTATACGGTTTCAGGTTCTATTTCACTCCCCTCACCGGGGTTCTTTTCGCCTTTCCCTCACGGTACTGGTTCACTATCGGTCATCAGAGAGTATTTAGCCTTGGAAGGTGGTCCTCCCGGATTCCCACAAGGTTTCTCGAGCCCCGTGGTACTCAGGACCTGCATCCAACGAGCCAACCTGTTTTCGCATACGGGACTGTCACCCTCTGTGGTTGGCCTTTCCAGGCCATTCCGCTAACAGGCTGGTTTGTCACTCGTTGACACCGCTGTACCGGTGTCCAATGCAGGCCTACAACCCCTCATGTACAACGCGCACAGGCTTGACATACATGAGGTTTAGGCTATTCCCGTTTCGCTCGCCACTACTCAGGGAATCGCAATTGCTTTCTCTTCCTGCGGGTACTGAGATGTTTCACTTCCCCGCGTTGGCTTCACGTCACCTATGGATTCAGTGACGGATAGGCGGCATTCATCGCCTGGGTTTCCCCATTCGGGCATCCCCGGATCACGGCCTGCTTGCGGCTTCCCGAGGCTTATCGCAGCTTGCTACGCCCTTCATCGCCTTCTGATGCCAAGGCATCCACCGTACACCCTTAGTAACTTAACATCATTTACTTCTGATACACATGACCTGTGTTTCGGTCTATTCAGTTGTCAAAGAACCACCAGCCCGTTCGTCGGGCTGAAAACCATATCTTGGTGGAGCTGAGCGGGATCGAACCGCCGACCCCCTGGTTGCAAACCAGGTGCTCTCCCAGCTGAGCTACAGCCCCCTCGCCTGCATCGCTACGAATCCCGCGCTCGCTCCTCGTGGCGTCAGATGGACGCCTTCATGCAGCACGAGCCGGATGGCCGGAGCCAGATGGTGGGCCTAGATAGAATTGAACTATCGACCTCACGCTTATCAGGCGTGCGCTCTAACCATCTGAGCTATAGGCCCATCCCCAGTTACGGACCGTCACAGGTTTTGTTGAGGAGAAGCTGTGTTGAAGAGGTGACCCTTGCGACATGTGTCATAGTTTCTTTGGAGCAATGCTCCTTAGAAAGGAGGTGATCCAGCCGCAGGTTCCCCTACGGCTACCTTGTTACGACTT
>WTGX01000032.1 GCA_011523385.1 Nitrospira sp.
TCCTGGTCAACGGCAAACGGCGTCACCGGGGCTCCGTGCTCACGTTCCTGGGCGGTGGCATTTCGGACGGGGCGCACGCGCCCGATCTGGCCGTAATCCCGGCTATAGCCCTCAAGCGCGTGGAAGTCCTGCGCGACGGCGCGGCTGCACAGTACGGGTCCGATGCCGTGGCCGGTGTGATGAATTTCGTGTTGAAAGACGCCCCCGACAGCGGCACGGCGGAAACCCGCTGGGGCAGATATTATGCGGGAGACGGCGACACCGGCAGTATTGCGGCCAACTTCGGCGTGCCCCTGTCCCTCCCATTCATCCAGTCAGGGTTTGCCAATTTCAGCTTCGAATATGGAGCGTCAGACTGGACCGACCGCAGCATCCAACGCGACGATGCGCAGGCCCTGATTGACGCGGGCAACAGGCACGTGGTGAACAGCAGGTTCACCCGGAGCCCCAATGCCATGGTCTGGGGCGCACCCGAGGTTATATATGACTACAAACTCTTCGGGAACCTCGGCATGAAACTGAACAGCAGGACCGAACTCTACGCCTTCGGCAACTATTCCCAACGCAAAGTAGAAGGCGGGTTCTTCTACCGTAATCCCAATACGCGAAACGGTGTATTCCAAAAGTCAAACGATACCGCTGACGAGGTTCTGGTCGCCGACCTGACCGGCGAAGGCTGCCCAACCGTGCCGGAGGATCCGGCGGCCGACTATGCCAGTGACATCGCAAACCTTCCCTCTAACTGTTTCATGTTCAACGAAAAATTTCCCGGTGGATTCACCCCGTTTTTCGGGGGGACGGTGCGCGACTGGAGTGCATCCGTCGGCATCCGCGGGGACCTGTCAAGCACCAATCTCTGGCTGGACGACTGGCACTATGACTTCAGCGCCGTGCTCGGTCAACACAGCACGGACTTCTTCATGAGGAACACCATCAATCCGCAACTCGCCACAATGAGAACCGATATTCCCACGGAATACAACCCGGGCATGTACACGGAGACGGATCACGTGCTCAACCTGGATCTCTCCAGGTCACTGCAGACCGCCATGCTTCCCTCACCCCTGAACGTCGGCCTCGGCCTGGAGTATCGAGTGGAGCAATTCGAGGTCACGGCCGGAGGGAGGAATTCCTGGTTCATCGACCCAAATCTCGCTGCTCAGGGCTTCGGTATCGGGTCCAACGGATTTCCCGGATTCTCTCCCAGGATCGCGGGAAAGAACAACCGGGGCAGCTACGCCGCCTACGTGGATTTGGAAACCAACATGACCAAGGATCTGCTGGTTGGCGTGGCCGGACGGTTTGAGGAGTTTGAAACCTTCGGAGACACCCTGAACGGCAAGCTGAACACGCGGTGGCAAGCCACGTCCATCATGGCGCTTCGCGGTTCGATCAGCACGGCGTTCCGCGCCCCGACCGTGGGACAGGCGAATATTCAGAACGTGACCACGGCGTTCGTCAATGGGCAACTCACTGACGTGGGAACCCTGCCGACGAACCATCCGGTTGCGGCCCTGAAAGGTGCTCAGCCGCTGAAGCCGGAAAAATCCGTTAACCTGTCCGCGGGCGCGGTGTTGGACGTCGGCAACCTGAACGTGACCGTTGACTATTACCGGATCAGGGTACAGGACCGTATCGCACGTAGCGCCCAAATTCCCATAACTCCAGGGGACGTCGCTGCTTTGATAGCCTCCGGCGTCCCGGATGCCGCAAGCTACGGCAGGGTGGCCTACTATGCCAACGCGTTCGATACCACCACGAACGGGGTGGACATCGTGGCGACTTACCCGATGCAGTTCGCCGGAGGGAGCACCCTCTGGACGTTCGCGGGCAACTATAATCGGAGCGAGGTCACCGCCATCAACAATCCGGATGCCATCGATGACAAGCGGGAGATCCAGTTGGAAAAAACTCTGCCGTGGTTCCGGTTCACGCTGACAGGCGACCACAGACAAGGCCCCTGGCGGTTCCTGGGCCGGCTCTACTGGTACAATGGCTTTACGGAATTTACGACTGATGGTGGAGATAATACCCGTGTCGACGCCGGTCCGCAGTGGATCGTGGATTTTGAAACTTCGTATACCATGAAAACCGGACTGACGATCTCGGCCGGTGCGCAAAACCTGTTTGAGTCGTTTCCGGACAGATCGCAGCCTGGGGTTTCGGGCACGAAGTATCCCGAATATGCGCCCTTTGGATTCAACGGCGGATTCTATTACCTGAGGGCGTTGTATGCATTTTAATGACCTTCTCCCACTCTCACTTTACTCACCCCCTCACCCTGCCCCCTCACCCCGGCCCTCTCC
>WTGX01000021.1 GCA_011523385.1 Nitrospira sp.
CTGTGGCCGGGGCCACGCTCAGGGTGAGCCCGCTGGGCGCCGCGTCGTCGTCGGTAATGGTCAACGATCCCGGATTCACCGTCAGATCCGCCACCGTCGTCGTCCCCGTGATCGCGAGCGTTTCATTCCCCTCGTGGAGCGCGTCGTCCACGGGCGTCAGCGTGAAGTCCGCCGTCGCCTCCGCGTCCCCCGCGGGGATCGTCACTGTGAAGTCCGCCACCGCCGCAAAGTCCGCCCCCGCCGTGGCCGTGTCCCCCGCCACCGCCACCGTCACCGCGGTGGCCGTGCCCCGGTGGCCGGACCCGAACCGCGCCGTCACCGTGATCGTCTGTGCGCCGCCGTCCTCCGCCACGCTCACCGGGGACGCCGACAGATCCACGTGCGTCGCCGGCGGATCCCAGTTCTGGAGGATCAGGCTCGCCGGGGTCACCGTGTAGGCGGTCAGACTCGTCGAGCCCGAGATCGCGACTGTCTCCTCCTCCTCGGCGATGCGGTCGTCCACCGGGGTGAACGTGAAGGTCGCCGTGCCCGAGGTCGCCCCCGCCGGGATGGTCAGCGTGAAGTCCTCCACGGCCTTGAAGTCCGCCGCCTGCGCCGTGCCGGGGTCCACCGAGATGGTCAGGGCCGTGGCCGCCGTGCGGGCCGAGCCCACCACGGTCGCGGTCACCGTGACGTCCGTCGCGCCGTCGTTCTCGTGCACCGTGCCCGGGTTCACGCTGAGCGTGGCGCCCGTCGGGGCCGCGTCGTCGTCCGTGATGGTCCCGGTGGCCGTGTCGTCGGTGATGGTGGGCGCCCCGCCGGGATCGTCCGCCGCCTTCCCCGCGGCGCTCAACTTCACCTCGAAGGTCTCGTTGGACTCATCGAGGGTGTCCTCGGTGGTGGTCACCAAGACCGTCTTCGTGGTGACCCCCTTGGCGAAGGTGAGGGTGGTCGCGGGCACCGCGGTGAAGTCCGTGGCCGCGGCCCCGCCGTCCACCAGGGCCGTGGCCCACTTCACCGTGACCACGTTTCCGCTCGCCCCCGCCCGCGTCACCGTGAAGCTGATCGCCTCCCCTTCGTTCCCGCTCGCGTCCGCCACCGAGAAGCTCGGGGTCACGTCGTCGTCCGTGAGGGTGATGGTATCCTTCGTGACGGTGAGTGTGCCGGCGGTCCCGGTCACGTCGAGGGTCTCGTTGGGCTCGTCGAGGGTGTCGTTCGTCGGGGTGAGGGTGAAGGACCCCGTCCCGCTGGCGGTGCCCGCCGCAATCGTGATGTCGAAACCGGTCACCGCGGCGTAGTCGGTCCCCGAGGTGGCGGTCCCGCCGCCGACCGCCACCGTCACTGTCTGGGCGTCCACGTAGCGGGTCTCTCCGTTCACCGTCGCGGTCACCGTGATCTTGGTGGCCGTGGCGTTCTCGGCCACTTCGTCGTCATCCACGGTCAGGGTGATCCCGGTGGGCGTCGCGTCGTCGTCCGTGATGGTCCCGGTGGCCGTGGCGCGGGTGATGGTGGGCGTCCCGCCGGGATCGTCCGCCGCCTTCCCCGCGGCGCTCAGCTTCACCTCGAAGGTCTCGTTGGGCTCATCGAGGATGTCCTCGGTGGTGGTCACCGTGACTGTCTTCGTGGTGACGCCCTTGGCGAACGTGAGGGTGGTCAAGGGCACCGCAGTGAAGTCCGCGGCCGTGGCCTGGCCGGCCACCAGCGCCGTGGCCCACTTCACCGTAACCACGTTGGACGCCGCCCCCGCCCGCGTCACCGTGAAGCTGATCGCCTCCCCTTCGTTCCCGCTCGCGTCCGCCACCGAGAAGCTCGGGGTCACGTCGTCGTCCGTGAGGGTGATGGTATCCTTCGTGACGGTGAGTGTGCCGGCGGTCCCGGTCACGTCGAGGGTCTCGTTGGGCTCGTCGAGGGTGTCGTTCGTCGGGGTGAGGGTGAAGGACCCCGTCCCGCTGGCGGTGCCCGCCGCAATCGTGATGTCGAAACCGGTCACCGCGGCGTAGTCGGTCCCCGAGGTGGCGGTCCCGCCGCCGACCGCCACCGTCACTGTCTGGGCGTCCACGTAGCGGGTCTCTCCGTTCACCGTCGCGGTCACCGTGATCTTGGTGGCCGTGGCGTTCTCGGCCACTTCGTCGTCATCCACGGTCAGGGTGATCCCGGTGGGCGTCACGTCGTCGTCCGTGATGGT
>WTGX01000035.1 GCA_011523385.1 Nitrospira sp.
CCCGTCGCACCGGGACCCTCCCGGTGCCCGCCAATCAGTCTTCCGTGACCATCCCCGTGGCGCTCACCGACGACAGCACCGACGAGCCCGACGAGACCATCATCCTGACGCTCACCACCGGCACCGGCTACGCGGTCGGCTCCGCCCACGTCCATACCCTGACTATCAGCGGGGATGGCGACGGTGGGGACCCGACACCGGTGGTGGCGTTTGCCGCGGGCGCCTCGAGCGCCCCCGAAGGCGCGGGGACGCAGCCGGTGGCGGTGACACTGGCGCCCCCGCCGATGGCGGCGCTCACCCTGACCTACACCGTGGGCGGCACGGCGACGGCCGGGCGTGACCACGACTTGACCCTTGCCAACTCCGGCACCGTGGCCGTCCCCGCCGGCTCGCCCACGGCGACCATCCCGGTGGCCCTCCTGGACGATCACGTGGCCGAAGAGCCGGAAACCGTGCGCCTGACGCTCACCGACGGCACCGGCTACACCCTGGGTCGCACGCAGGTCCATACCCTGACCATCACGGATAATGATACCGCCGGGCTCCGGGTCGCCCCCGCCACCGTACACCTGACGGAGGCCGGGGAAACCGCAACGGTGACGGTCCACCTGACCTCCCAGCCCACGGCCCCGGTCACCGTGACCCTCACCAGTTCACAGGCCAGCGTGGTGATGCTCACGCCGGACTCTCGGCAGTTTGCCCCCGCGACTTGGCAGACCCCGCAGCGGGTGACGGTCACCGCCGGGGCGGGCGGCCTCACGACGCTCACCGTCGCCGTGCAGTCCCATGATCCGGTCTACGCGGCCCTTGTCCCGGGGGCGTTGCCGCGGATCAAGGTGCGCGTCGTCGCAGACCCAACGGCCCTGATGACACCGTGGTTGGCCCGCTTCGGCCGCACCGTCACCGGCCAGGCCGTCACCGGCCTCACCGCCCGGCTGGCCGCTGCCCGCACCCCGGGGCTCACCGGCACCGTGGCCGGACTGGCGCTCGATCGGCTCGGGGAGACCCCGGCCACTGACCCCGCCCGGCTGTCGCCGCCACCGGGCGAGCCGCAAGATCCCCGCCTGAATCCCGGCGGCCACCGGCTCTCCTTCCGGGACCTGCTGGCGGGCAGTGCCTTTGCCCTCACCAGTACCCCCTCTGCCACCGGGGGCTCCTATGCCCTTTGGGGCCAGGGGGCTTGGACCCGCTTTGCCGGCCAAGCCGGCACTCAAAACGTGGAGGGGGATGTCCTCTCCGGCACCCTGGGGGTGGATTGGGCGCAAGGCCCTTGGGTGCTGGGCGTGGCCGTGTCGCATACCCAAGGGGAGGGCGATTCGGCCGGAACGACGCACCGGGGGGAACTGGAGTCCAGCCTGACGCTGGTGACGCCGTATGTGGGACTGGACGTGACGGAGCAGGTGACGCTCTGGGGCACGCTGGGCTATGGCCGGGGCACGGTCGCCCTGACCCTCCCCACGGAACCGGAAATGGAGACGGACACCTCACTGCTCCTGGCCGCCGGAGGATTACGGGGCCGGCTCCTGGAGCCCGCCCCCACGGGCGGCTTGGCCCTGGCCGTGCGCTCGGAGGCCCGGTTTCTCCGCACCACGGCGGAGGGGGTGGATGCCCGAATGGTAGCGGAGAGTGAGGCGGACGTGGTCCTGGTCAGGCTGGGCCTGGAAGGGGCCTGGCAGCAGCCGTTGGCCCATGGCGGCTCCGTGGTCCCCCGGCTGGACCTGGGTCTCCGGCAGGATGCCGGGGATGCCGAGCAGGGCTTCGGGGTGGAAGTACGCGGGGGGGTCAGGTGGGAGGCGCCAGCTCAGGGGCTGACCTTGGATCTGGCCGGGCAGACGCTCCTGGCTCATAGTGACCAGGACTTTGAGACCTGGGGCGGCACGGCCACCCTCCAATGGGACCCGGACCCCGATTCCGCGGCGGGCCCCACCCTGGCCCTCCGGCAAACGTATGGGGACGCGGGGTCCGGCGGGGCCAGCCCGTTCTGGACGGAGGACCCGGTGGCGTTGCTGCCCACGCCGGGCCCGGCGGACCTGCGCGTGACCGCCGACTTCGGCTGGGGCCTGCCGCTGGGGTCGGGCCTGGGGGTGCCGCACGTGGCGTATGGCTGGGCCCCGGCCAGCCGGGATCTGGCGCTTGGCTGGCGCCTGCTGCC
>WTGX01000030.1 GCA_011523385.1 Nitrospira sp.
AGCGCGGAAGCGCGGAAGCGCGGAAGCGCGGAAGCGCGGAAGCGCGGAAGCGTCTGGTTTTCTGCGGTTCGGGGGGAGAAGGTGTCGTCCATGCGGAGCCATCGTGTTTAGGGTTTTGTGTTAGTAAGTAGAATGATTGGTCAGAAAAATAGACGAATCGACGTGCTTTGTCAAGAGGCGGGCCTGTCTCAGGTGGGTGTCGGGTTACGCTACGCTGATCTGACCTAGGGGATGCAGGCGATTTATAGGAATCCCTCATGCAGGTTTGCAACCCGCACCCCAAGAAATGAAAATAGCACACGTGGTCATCCTGAGCTTGTCCTGAGCGGAGCGAAGGACCTAGCGAAGGATCAAGGAGCCTGCCCTGAGCGAAGCGAACGGGTCGTTGAAGTGCTCGGTGATTGAGGGAGAGACTCCTTCCTTCGACAAGCTCAGGACAGGTGCGAGGCCCTTCACTTCGTTCAGGGCAAGCTTCGGAATGACAATTGAGGTGTCGTTGGCTATTTTCATACCAATCCAAGGTCGTTTGTCTTCAGGGACGAAGATAAAGGAAAAACTCTGGATTCGTCCCCGACGTTCTTAATCGGGGATCCAGTTCTTTTTGTCGAGGATGACAGATTGGACAGAGTTGCTGTCACTCATGGGTTCTGAAGTGAATTCTGACCGTCAATTCTCCATCGACGGGATCGTTCCCTTTCATTTGGGGATCGAACGTCCATTGTTGGAGCGCTTGGACTCCGGCCAGGTTGATGAAGCGATTCTTCGCGGGGACCAGAACCACAAGTGTGGTCTCCGCAGTCTTGCTGACGAGAATGCGGGCTTTCATCCAGTCGTCGACTTCGTGGCCTTGTAACGCCGGCGGCATGGCAGGCCACGGAGTGTACTTGGGGACCGGACCAAGCTGTTGGTCCTTGTTCAACTTGAATCCATGCACGTGTACGGTTTCCAGGACCTCCACCTGTTCATCCTCCAGATGATCCGATTCATGGGTGGAAGCATCGACCTGGCTCCACACAAACGGAGGGCACATTGCCAACAAGGCACTCATCATCACGAGAAACATCCGGACGTGCTTCATCCTGCAAAGCTCCTTCATCTTTTCTCTCTCACGCGGATTCATTCCATTCGACCCATTACACCTGCAGAAGATGGCCGCGGAGCGATCGAGACTGACTGCGGCTCACTCGCAATTGTTGGGTATTCGTCAACGTGACGAGATAGGATCCTCCCGGCATGGGTGTAATTTTCCTGATCGTGTCGACGTTGACCAAGGCCCCGCGACCGACTCGAAGAAACCGCTTGGGGTCCAACTTGGCTTCCAGCGTCTTCAACCGGTAGTTCATCGTATATCGTTCCTTATCAATCGTCGTCACGTGCATCAACTCCCCCTCCGAGACCACCGACGCAATGCGATGAACGGGTAACAAATAAATATCGTCCTGTTTGCGAATGGGAAACCGATTGATATACGGCCCCGCAAGCGCCGGTAATTCACGAACAGCGGGTGCGGATTGCCTATCACGCCTGCCCTGCCCGTCCTGAGTTGAGCCGAAGGAAGCGGAGTCGAAGGGTTCCCGTTCCGCCAATGAAGCCCGTTCGAGTCGTTCATGGGCACGATCGATCGTGGTTCGAAGACGGCCTCGATCAACGGGTTTGAGGAGGTAATCCAACGCTTCAATTTCAAAGGCACTCACCGCGTGCTCTTCGAACGCCGTCACAAAGGCCACCAGCGGGATTCGCCCCTGGCGCAGGGAACGGACGATGGACAGGCCATCCATTTCCGGCATTTGCAAATCAAGGAAAGCCAGGTCGGGTTGCGTTTGTTCAATCAACCGCATGGTTTCCTTGCCGCTCTTGGCTTCCCCCACGATATCAACGTCTTCAAATGAGCGGAGCATGGTTGCCAGAAATTGCCTGGCCGGACGTTCATCATCAGCCACGATCACGCGCAACGTCACGGTCATGCCACTCCCTGTCCCTGCGGAAAGGCGTGTGTCACCTCATGTCCGTCGAGAGGAATCACGAGGTTCACCACCGTTCCCTGATCCGCACTGCTTTTGACGTCCATGGTCGCGCGTTCGCTGTAGTGCAGCGATAACCGTTGTCTGATGCTGGACAGACCCAGCCCGGTTCCCCGGCCACCCCCGTTGGGGGCGGGTCCTGTTTCGCCCCCCGTGTTCCATACTTGAAAGTGCAGCCGAGGCGGCACGCGCTGTTCCCGGCAATCGCATGCTTCTTCAATCCATGCCGTAATCCGCACGTGTCCCCCGGCTGCCGAAGGCTGAATGCCGTGCTTGACGGCGTTCTCCACCAACGGTTGGACGATCAACGCGGGGATCGGCACGTCGCGAACCGACTCCGGAACGTCGATATAGACCGTCAGCCGATCCTCGAAACGCATTCGTTCAATTTCCAGGTAGGCCCGTATCAAATCCATTTCATGCCCAACGGTCGTCAACTCTTTGTCCAACCGCTTCAACACGCTTCTCAGGAGATCGGTCAATCGCATGAGCGTGTCAACGGCCTTCGCCGGAGACGCCTGGATCAGATAGCCGATCGTGGTGAGGGCGTTGAACAGAAAATGGGGATTCAATTGCGCGCGCAACGCTCGCAGTTCCGATTCGGTCGCCAACTTTTGCATTTCCTGTTCCCTGAAGGCTTGCTCACAGCGTTCATGTGTGACCCGTACCGTCGTAACGCGACGGGAAACCAGGTGCGCCAGTGATTCCAGGTGATACAAGTCATCGGATAAGAGTCTCCGCCCATGAGAGAGTGGCCCGATCTTAATGCAATATCGGGGAGGATCGACCGTTGGAATTTCCACGACGACGTCGGGAGCGTCACGAGTCACGATCGGCTTCCTCGACGAGGAACGGTGCGGCGGACCATCGGTCTCCCGTTCCGGCGTGGAAGCCCATTCGATCTCCTCCGTGAAAAGCACGGATTTCAACATCGCACAACATTGATCCAGGATGGCTTCCGGCGTGTCCAGTCGCATAATTTCCCGGGCCACGGCATCTTGAAATTTTTCGTAATTCGGCCGACGCAAAACCACCGTATCCACGACCCACGACACCCCTCGAGATAAATAGGGATAGAGCAACGCGGTCCCGATCCACAACCCGATCAGGGTTCCGTCCATGAACGGGCTCGGCTGCCCCGAACGAGACGCAAAGTGAACTCCACCCAACCCCACGTACAGCCCTATCGCTATGCCGACCAATCCGATGAGCGAGAGCGCCCGCTTTAAGAAAATGTCGCCGAAGGCAAAGCGAAAGTCCTGATACAAAATGGCGATCGCCAACGGCAATGACGCATGGTGCCCGATCAATTCCATCCACCAGGCGTATTCGCCGGATTGATGGTGGCTGAACGGTATCGCAGCCGCGGCAATCACGGCCAGCGTCACTACCCCGGCGTGGTGATCCCACCCTTGCCGCCTGACCGTATCGGCCAGCACAATCGCCAGCAGCAGGACAAAGCCCACGGCTAGCAGGCTCATCGCCTCGACCGCAATGACGGTTGTCCCCGGCATGACGGCCAGAACGTTGAAAACGGCTGCTCCGGCGCTTAAGGCATACGCTCCGGCGACCAGGACGCGCCGGTTCCACCTGACGCGCTGGCGCGTTCCGGATTGCAGAAAGGAATGCACCACGACGGCAGGAAGAAACCCCAGGGCGGACAGCGCGGTCACTTGCAGAACGTGGTTCAGCCAACCGGGCGCGAAAGCCGGAAGGAGAAACGAGGCCAACCCGCCCACGTTCCACAATAAACCCAGGACTGCGGTCCACAGGGATAACCGCCTCAACGGCGTTACCCGCGCATTGGTCACGTTTCGTGAGACGGATTTCCAGGGTGCCTGCAACACCAGGACCAGGATCATGGCGTAAAGAATCGCGCCGGTGATGAAACCGATGGGGTGCGCAAGCAGGCCTACGGCGGTGTCCGTCATGTTCTTCGTCTTCCGGAAACGGGGTTACGGGCAGTATAGGGAACGGGACAATGCGCGGCAATCCATTCCATACGAACGGCTGTATTCTTCACATAAACGGACGGTTTGCGCCAATCAATAGAGATCCTTCACAGAAAGCCTTCGGAGAGGCGAACGTGTTTTCATTCAGGAAGCGGATTCGTCAGCAGGCGGTCAGGATTCCAGGCAGCCGGCGATCTTCCGGGCGAGGACTTCTCCATCATCGAGAGACTTGGCATTCCACCCTATTCCCAAACCCGATCCATCGTCTTCTTTCGGGATGATGTGGAAGTGCACGTGCCCAATGGCTTGGTGGGCCAGGGCGCCGTTGTTCTGCAGGACGTTGAAATCCGCGGTCCCCGTCGCCTCGCGTACCGCACGGCACAGGCGCGGCAACACTCGCCCGATGGCCGCGGCGGATTCATCCGACAGTTGGTCCAAGGTTTCAGCCGGCTCTTTCGGAATGACCAGGGTATGGCCGTGGGACAACGGATAGATATCCAGGAAGGCCAGCACGTGCTCGTCTTCATAGACCTTATGACACGGAATCTCGCCGTTCAGGATTTTTTGAAAGATCGTCATCGCGCACAGAATAAGCCAAACCTTTTAACCGTGGCAAGCGGTCTTGTACGTGGCCGTAACAATGCGCTACGCTATAGTCGAAATCCGAATATTCCTGGTGGCATCTCATGCCGGATCAACAGAGTTCGTCAAATCCCCTTGATACCTTTCGTCTTTCCCTCCCCACCTCTGCAGGCGACCTCCAGGCCGAGATTTCCGTACCGACGAGTTTTATTCCGGTGTCGGACATTGTCCCCCTGATGCGTTCCCTGGGAGAACAGGCCCTCAAACTCGAAGAAGCTAAAGTGCAACAGGCAGGGCAAACGATTTCCTGTCGAAAAGGGTGTGGCGCCTGTTGTCGCGTGCTGGTCCCGGTTTCTCCCCCGGAAGCCTTTACTTTGAAGAAACGGATCGAGGAATTGCCCGCACCCCAACGAGACCGCTATCTTCAACGTCTTGCCACGCTGAAGGACACCTTGCACGAGGCGGGCCTCCTCGGCCGCCTCGTGCAATTATCCGAAACCCGCTCACAGTTGTCCGATGAGGATATGGAGCCCATCAACCAAGCCTATTACGCCCGGCGCCTGCCGTGTATCTTTCTCGAAGACGAAGCGTGCAGCATTTATGAGTTCCGCCCCGCGGCATGCCGGGAATACCTGGTGACCTCCCCGGCTGAGTTCTGTCAGGACATGACGGACCCTGCCGTCAAACCGGTCTCCGTGCCGTTTCGCATCGCCACGGTCTTGAGTCTGATGTGGGCGAAGCTGACCGGAGGCCCGGCGCGCTTGATTCCCCTCCCCGTTGCCCTGGATTGGGCGGACCGGCATGCCGATGAAAACAAGTCGTATGAAACCGGGGGAACCTTGCTTGAAATGGGCATGGAAAGAATCTTGACCTTCCTGCGGCAACGATCCTAGCCCGAAGGCGTTCTGTTGCCTCTTAATCCCGTTTTTAATCTTCTTTCAGCAGACGCCTCCATAGAGCACAATCTTGACATGCCGGCGAACCGGTATGATAAAAGGATGCGTTTATACGTGCTACCTTAGCGAGGCTGATACCCTATGCGAGTCTTTATCTACGCCGACAACCTGAATCCGAACCAGTTGAAAAAACGAGCCCCTGAACACAAGTTTTTATTCAAGGCTTACCTCCCGGACCACACCATTCACTTCCCACGCTTTTCCTCGCAGTGGCGATGCGGCTTGGCCAGCATCACCCCATCACCTGGAGAACGCGTGTGGGGGGCGGTCTTTGAACTGACCGACGAAGATTTGAAGATCCTGGATGCTTTCGACGGGGAGGTCCCGGAAGGCGCGTTCCGGCACCTGGAAGTGACCGTGATGACGGAAGACGAACAAAAAGAGTTGGTGGCCACCCACGCGGCCATTCCTATCGGCAAATTTCGCGTCAAGGATGACTACCTGAACTTCATCGGGAAAGGCGTCACGCACTGGGACTTGCCGGAAGAATGTCTCGAGACGTGGGAACTGTTTCGCCCCCGGAAATAATCACTCAATGGCTTGGTTCAGTCCGTTCAGGGCGGAGGGCAGGCACAGGGGCCTGCCCCTACAAATAATACGAATACGGGACCTCCCCTGGCCGTAGGGGACGGCCCCCGTGCCGTCCCGAATGGATGGCGCCGCTACGCCAGAGGGAACCAGGCATTCATTTTCGTACCAATATACCGAAAGGAGTCGTCATGCCCAAGCCGAAATATCATATTGTCGTGTGTACCAACACCAGACCGCCGGGTCACCCGAAACCATCCTGTGGCGGGGAGGGCTCTCAAAATATCCTGATGAATCTCAACATGGGTCTGATGGAACGGGGATTTCAACCGGGAGAAGTACTCGTGACCGGCAGCACCTGCCTCGGTCCCTGCGAAAATGGCCCCACCGTGGTCGTGTACCCGGACGGCATCTGGTACTCCAAAGTCAAAGAAGAACACGTACCCTTGATCCTGGATGAACACATCAAAAAAGGAACGCCGGTGGCTCAATGCAATCCCGATTCCATCTGGAACTAGGATTGCGTCAACCGTGCCCTTCCCGTCATGCCCTCGTCTCACAACCCTCATGTGCACGATCAGCCCCCCCCTGCCGAACACAAGGCCCGAGGACCCGCGTCCATCGAGTGCGGCGTCATTACGTGCAGCGACACGCGAACCCCGGAAACCGATAAAAGCGGACAACTCATTCGAGAGCTGCTCACGCAGGGCGGCCACCGCATCGGCGCCTATCACGTGGTGAAAGACGAACCGGTCGAAGTCCGGGAACTGGTCCGAGAGTTGGGCGAGCAGCCTGGACTCGATGCCCTGATCATCAATGGCGGCACCGGCATTTCCCGGCGCGACTCCACGTTTGAAGCCGTCGATGGCCTCCTGGAAAAGCGATTGCCGGGATTCGGGGAGCTCTTTCGCTATTTGTCCTACAAGGACATCGGCTCGCCGGCGATGCTCAGCCGAGCCACCGCCGGCCTGTATCAGGGGATCGTGCTGTTCTCGATTCCCGGTTCGAGTGGCGCGGTCCGCCTGGCCATGGAAGCCCTCATCCTTCCCGAACTCCCGCATATTGTCGGAGAAATGCGGAAGTAACGCTTCCTCCACCTCTATGCTCCTGACAGGTATTTGTCTATTTACACTATTGTATCTTTTGGGATACAATTAGGCAATGATTGAGATTCGCCAAACCGATGTCTATGCACGATGGTTCAGGAGGCTTCGGGACAGCCAGGATCAGGACATTGAAAAGGCGCACAATCTGGCGCGAGAACTATAGGAGGCGGCAATGGCAAAGATACAGACCCGGCCGTGGGACGCGGCGGATTACCTGGAGACCAAGGAAGACGTCGTTCTCTACCTTGAAGCGGCTTTTGAAGACGGCGACCCGGGACTGATCGCGGCTGCGTTAGGAGACGTTGCGAGGGCCAAGGGGATGACGAAGGTGGCTGCCGACGCCGGTTTGGGTAGGGAGAGCCTGTATAAGGCACTGTCACCCGGCGGCAATCCGGAGTTCGCCACCGTACTCAAGGTTATGCGAGCCTTGGGCCTCCGGCTTCACGCATCCGCTTCGACCGCTCGATAAAAATTGATGGGGGAATCGGCAAGAATCGTATATGTTCCTTCATTCGCTGACAGCCTCGCGGGACGGCACCCTTCGGCTTCGCTTCCTTCGACTTCGCCCGTTCGCTTCGCTCAGGGCAAGCTCAGGACAGGCAGGGCAGGCTCCGGCTGTCCCCTACGAAAACCATGGTGGGGAACGTTTTTCGGCTCAGCGTTCGATGATTTAAGGCACAAGGATGATTTTTCCGAACATCTTGCGGGCGAGCATCCGTTCCTGGGCTTGGCGGGCTTCGGATAAGGGGAAGACCGAGTCCACGACCGGACGGACGGTTCCGGCTTCGATGAAGCGGCTGGCTTCCACGAGTTCGTCACGGGTACCCATGTAGGATCCCCTGATCGTCAATTGCCGGGAATAGACGTAGCGCATATCCAACGGACTCTCCGGTCCGGAGGTCGCGCCGCAGGTAACTAACCGTCCCCCGCGCGCCAACGATCGCAGGCACTGGTCCCACACGGCCTGACCGATATGCTCGATGACCACGTCCACGCCGCGGCCATCGGTGAACGTTTGGACTCGCTGGGTCACGTCCTCCCTGGTATGATTGATCACCATATCCGCTCCGATCGCTTCGGCTTTTTCGATTTTGTCGTCGGTTCCCACCGTGCTGATCACGCGCGCTTCGAGCAGACGGGCGAGCTGGATCGCCATGCTGCCGACGCCGCTCCCGGCTCCCATCACCAACACGGTTTCTCCGGGTCGAACGTCAGCCAGGGTTTTCACCATGTGCCAGGCCGTCACCGAGACCAGGGGATAGGCTGCGGCCTGTTCAAAGGTCAACCCGGAAGGCATCGGCAGGAGGTTTCCGGCAGGAACCTTAACGTATTCCGCATAGCCTCCGTGAACCCCGGCGCCCAGTAGATGGTACGTCGGGCAGAAATTATCCTTCCCGGCCAAGCAGGACTCGCACTGCCAGCAACTGATGCCCGGGGAAACGACAACGGGTTGTCCGATCTGATACGGCGCGTCCGTACCCTCCCCGATTTGTTCGACCACGCCACTCACGTCGCACCCGGAAATATGCGGAAGCGGGATCGTGTAATTGGGGATCCCCTGACGGATCCAGATGTCCAGGTGATTGAGCGCGCAGGCTTTGACCCGGACGAGGACTTCCCCGGCCTTGAGAACAGGGAGCGGAACGTCTTCAAACGTGAGCCGTTCCGGACCGCCGTGTCGATGAAAGGTGACGGCTTTCACGAACTTCTGAGAGGGAGTCATCCTTAAATTCCCCTCCTTTGTAAGGAGGGGTCAGGGGAGGTAGAGCTTGCGGCTATCATGGCGAACCCCGCTCCATGAGCAGTTGACTCTACCCCACCTATCCTCCCCTTACAAAGGGGAGGGAACAACAGACAATTTCCGGCTAGAACAGGAGTTTGCCTTCGGCTACCATCACGGCTTGGCCGCCCACCTTGATCTCCTGGATGGCATCGTCATCGGAGAACACCTGGACCGTAATCCGGGAGGGCCGGTCGATTTCATAGCCCTGTTCCATGAACACTTCGGTGGTCGGGCCGACGTCCACGACGCCGTTTTTGACAAGATACGCGCCGAGGGCTCCACTGGCGCTGCCCGTGGCCGGGTCCTCCCAGATCCCGATTGGCGCCGCGAACATGCGTGTATGCACGTGCGCCCATTCCTCCACGGTCACCGTCGTAAAAACCATGATGCCGCTGGCGCCGAGTTTATCGCAGACCTCCCTCGTGCCGGCCGGATCGGCTCGAATCGATTTCACGGCAGTCAGGGTCCGGACCGGCACGATGGCCACCGGCAGGCCGGTCGACACCACTTCGATGGGCAGGTGGGTTTCCGCAATGGCGGTCTTGTTGACTCCCAAGGCCCGGCTGACTTCGTAGAGATCCTGAATACTTTCGGCCGTTCCCAAAAATTGCGGCTTGGGTTGGGTCATGAAGACGTTGTCCACCTGTCCGTCCATCACGTGCAATTCCACGGGAAAGAGGCCGATATTGCATTCGAAGACGTACCGCGTCACGGGTTGCGTCACGGGAAATTTTTGTAGCGAGCTGAGAACGAAAAAGGTGCCGATCACCGGATGGCCGGCAAACGGAATTTCCTGGGTGGGAGTAAAGATACGAAGTTTGACGATCGCCGCCGGGTCCGTCGGCGGCACCACGAAGACGGTTTCCGAGAGATTCATCTCACGGGCGATCTGTTGGAATTCCCGCTCGGTCAAATCCGTGGCGTCGGCAATCACGGCCACGGGATTGCCGCCGAACGGTGCGTCCGCGAACACGTCCGCCTTGTAAAATGGGAGCGATCTGGTAGGAGTCGTCATACGCGGGGAACCCGTAGCCACGTCCCCGCCCGCACGATGGAGCTAAAGATCGTCACCATGTTACGCACTGAACGGCAAGGCCTCGTACTCGGCAGCCCAGGGATTCCGAACGTAGTCTTCCACGAAATTTTGCAGGGTCCCGTTCCGGTAGAGTCGTGCATTGGCGAATTTGGTGTCGATCTTATGGAGAATCTTGACCTTCACCCCGGTCTTCTTCGTGAATTCGTCCAGGGTCACGCCCTTGATATCCATGTTCGTCCCCCGTCCCGATTCCATGATGCACTTGGGGACGTGGAGTCGCTTCTGACCGGTCAACCGTTCGCGGATGTCCTCAAAGGTGAGCAGCACGGTGCAATCGGAATCGCCGCCCAGCGTCGTATTCGGCACAAACAGGAATCGCGCGCGGTTCTTTCGATACATGTTCAGGATCTTATGGACGCTCTTGGCCATCACGACCGTATCTTTTTTCTCCAGTTCCAGGGAATCGAACGCGCTCACGATGCGCTTCCGGTTGAGAAACGCGGTCACGTAGGCTTCGGTGTGGATCGTGGTCAAATTCGGCAACCCGGCGTCGTAAATCCGTTCGGCTTCCACGCCCAGCGCCTTCCTCCCCTGGCGCATGAGACCGGCGGTCTCGTCCGTGACGCCCCGCACGGGCGTGAGACAGCCCATCCACAACACGCATTTCTGATTGACTTTCGAAATCTCCTTCGCATCCTCGGACATGGTATGTTCGTCAAACGCGTAAAAATTGGCCGATGACACCGCGGGGCCGTCCAGCACTTTCATCAGGTGCCGCACGGAGGGCGCATGCGGCATCATCTGTTGCCGGTATTGACTCAGGGTGATGACCGACAATTCAAAATTGATCCGGCCGGGATATTGCTCCGCCAGCTTGTGAATCTTGGGTACGTGGACGAATCCCACCGTGAAAAATTGAATGTTCTTGTCGGTGTATTTCAGAAAGTCTTCAATCCATTCCATGGCCTTGGGGTGGAGGAACAGGTCGGTCCATTCCATGTATTCATTGCCGCCCAAACACCAGAATTGCATGGGGTCCGTGGGCTTCGCATTGATGTAATTGAGGATGAATTCCCAATCATCCTGCGTGGTTTTCGGCGGGTCCTGGGTTTCGCGGTAGGAATGGTCGAGTTCGTAGCAGAACGTACATTCGACCGGGCACTTCTTCCCCAAGCTCAAGGGGATTTTGCCCGCGTCCATTTCGCGGATCAATACTTCCCGATAACCTTTGTCCTGAAGCACCAGCGTCGGCTCCAGGACCGGCAGGTCCCGTCCCATTGTTAGCCCCGTTCTCCTTGTCCGTGTTCACTCATTCGTTGACAATACCCCCTCACCCCAACCCCCGGATCAAGTCCGGGGCAGGCTCTCTCCCGGAAGGAGAGGGAGGAGAAGCGCGATAAGATCGCGCGGCTACGAATGCACTTATTGACACCACCACGACGCGTTTGCCACACTTCGAGGCGCGAGAACCCGGTTCACGATAATGCCTTTACCGCCTGCAAACACGGACGAGCCCGTTACCAAGGCTCTCGAACTCTTCAATCTCACCCTGCCACTGAACTCCACGACGCTGCACCAACGCTATCAGGAACTGCTGGTGACCTGGCATCCGCACCGGTACGCGAACCTGACCAACAATCCCACCAAGTATATGCAAATGTACAAGAAAGCGGAGGCGATGACCAAGGAAGTACAGGCCGCGTACACACTGCTGAAGGAGTATCTGGAACACCACGGTCACACGCCTTCCTGACCCTTCGGCTCCGCTTCGCTCAGGGCAGGCTCCGGCCCGCCCCTACGACGTGGTCGAATGGCTGACCACCCGCGCCATGCCCGGTTCCCCCTCTTTGCCGCCTTCGGGGTCCACCTTGGCCACCGGCCACGTGATCAACCCCGCCACGGTATCGGGCGCGGCATCGGCCGGACTGTGCCGGGTGGCATAGATCTGCGGCAACCGGTTCGTGCCGAACCGTGAAATGTAGAGGAAGATCTGCTCGCGGGCGTTGATCCGCACGGCCCAGGGTTCGAAATCGTTCTGGTAAAACTCCTCGCACAACTGCATGGCATCCAGGCAATTCAGCCCCCCCGGTTCGTTCAGCGTGTAATAGTAATCCAGGGGCATATCGTATTCGTCCTGTTTCTGAATCGTGATGCCGAATTTGTCGGGATTCCTGACCATCGGCGTATGGCGATAAGCCACGAAGTAAAACAACTCGACCGAATGGATTTCCGTTTTGTTGTCGATCAGGAATTGGCGCGTGTCCTCGGCTTCTTCCCTGGTCTCGCCCGGGAATCCGTAAAACGCCATGACGTGATTCCAAATCCCCGCCTTCGCGGCTTCCCGTAAATTGTTTTCGATCACGCTCTTCCGCGCGTGCTTGTCCATGAGTTCCAGGACGCGCTCATTGGCCGACTCCATCCCGTAGTACAGGGTCTTGCAGCCGGACTCCGCGGCCAGTCGCCAGGTTTCAGGATCCTGAAGCGTCTCTTCAAAGCGGATTAACGTGGTCCACTTGATGCCCACCTGTTCTTCCACCAGGAGTTGGGACACCTTTTTGAAGAGCGCGGGCGGATAGGATTCGTCGGCAAAGAGAAAGTGATCGGCCTGATAGAGTTCCTTGAGGGCCTTGACTTCCCGGACCACGTCATGGGCCGGCTTGCCGCGGTACTGGTCGAAGTACCCTTGCCCGTGATCGCAGAACGTGCACCGCCCCCAGTAACAGCCCCGGGTCGCCAGGTACGGAAGGATGCGCGTAGGCACGAAATAGGAATCCAGGGGCAAACCTTGAAAATCGGGCAACGGGAGCGCCGTGGTCTTTTCCGTATAAATCTCCGAATTGATCCGGACGTGCCCATTTTCCCGGTACATCAAGTTGGGCAGCGATTGCCACGTGCGATCCCCTGCCAGGGCCTCCAACAACCACACGAGCGCATGTTCGCCCTCATACATGATGGCCGAATCGAACACGGACGAGAAAAACGGCTCCTGTTTCGCCAAGTCTTCTTGAAGCCGCGTGATCACGTTGCCCCCGACGGTGACGTGGATATCCGGGAACGCTTCCTTGATCATTTTGCAGAACGTGAAGCCCGCGATCATTTGCATCTTCGTCCCGATGGAGACGCCGACCACTTCGGGCCGCTCTTTGCTGACCAACGGCAGCACCAATTGCCGGCACACGTCCCGGTACACGTTTACCTGCTCATCGTCCAAACACTCGAAGACTTCGCTCGAAACCCCGGGCCGGTAGCCCAAATTGCTCTCCATGGGGTAATACACGAGCGAAGCGGGAAAATACGCCGCGGAGATGTACCGCATGACGTCACGAAACACGTTCAACGCCCATTCGAGTTTATCGGCCTCGTAGAAATCGTCGCTCCGGTTGATGCGTTTCGCTTCCTCGGCGTTCGCGGCCAATTCCATCACGTCGAAGGCCAGGGCTTCCTCCAAACAGGCTTTCTGGTCGATCTCTTTTTCACTCAACCCCGCGCCCTTGGCTTCGAGTGTCTTCAGTTGTTGGACCATGCGCGCGTTGACCCAGATCAGGAACATGTCACTGAAGAACAATTCGTACATCTCGATGTTGATGTCCCGCTGCACGACCTCATGCCCGTTTTCCCGGAGCACGGCCGTGAGACTGGGCAACGCCAGGTACGGAGCCGTGGGCACCCACTCCGGCGGGAAAAGCAGCATGGTCTTCAACTTCCGGCCGCTCTTGGTTTTTGACGACGCGTTGTCGACGTGGATGAGGGAAGAAGACATCAGACGTTCGCCAGGGCCTCGGCACTCTCGTCCGGCGCGATGCCGAATTGGAGAGCCGGCAGCTTGTTGGTCCCGAAATGGGCCACGTAGAGAAAGACGTATTCCCGGATATAGATCTTCAGATCCCAGCCGGCGTAATGGTTCTGCTCGAATTCCTCGAACACCCGTTCGGCGTCCTCGACGCCCAGCCCCTCTTTCACGGTGAAGTAATAATCCAGGGCCAAGTCCCATTCGGGGTTCTTGTAGAAGGTAATGCCCCACCGCTCCGGGTCCTTGGCCACCGGGGTATGCTTGCTGAGATCGAACGTGCCGAAGCCGATGGAATGCACGTGCTCCTTGTTGTCCTCCAGGAAATCCATGGAAAACTTCGCGTCTTCATACCGCTCGCCCGGGAACCCGAAAAATCCCATCACGTGGTTCCACACCCCGTGTTTCGAGGACAGTTCCAGACTCCGTTGAATCACCTCCGTGGTCGTGGCCTTATCCATGAGTTTCAGGACCCGCTCGCTGCCGGATTCATAACCCATGTGGAGGAACTTGCACCCTGAATCCTCGGCATCCTGCCACACTTCGTCGTCCAACAGGCTCTTCTCGAAGCGGATGTGCGTGGTCCACGCAATACCCAACTGGTGCTCTTTGAGTTGACGGGTCAGTTTGCGGAAGAGCGCCGGGGGATAGGATTCATCGGTAAAGTGAAAGTGGCGCGTTTGATACTTGTCGCGCAGGAACCGGACTTCCTCGATGATTTCCTGGATCTTCTTGGTCCGGTAGCCGGCCGTATAGCCTTCGCCGTGATCGCAGAACTCGCACCGGCCCCAATAGCACCCCCGCGTCGCGAGATAGGGCAGCACGGGTTCCGGCACGAAGTACCGGTCCATCGGGAGCCCGTCGAAATCCGGGGGCGGCAGGTCCGCCATGTTTTCGGAAGACGTGACCGGCGACGTATGAATGCCCGCCTCATCCCGCCACAGGAGGTTCGGAATCTCGTTGAAGTCGCGATCCGTCCCGATTGCTTCCACCAATTGAAGGAACGCCGTTTCGCCCTCGTACACCACCGCGGTGTCAAACAACGCAAACAGGTTGGGCGTCGCGGGCAGCACGTCGCGCAACCGGGTCACGGTATTGCCGCCGATGGTCACGTGGATATGGGGAAACTGCTCCTTGATCATGGCGCAGAAGGTCATGGTGGAAAACAGTTGCTGCCGCAGCACGATGGAGATGCCGATGACGTCAGGCTGTTCTTCAATGATGGCCGGTTTGACGATGTGGTCGAACACGTCGCGATAGACGTTGACTTGCGTATCCTCGACAGCAGCCAGCACCTCCGACGACATGAAGAGTTTATACGACAGGTCCGTTTCCATCGGCGGCATACAAATGCGCGCGGGCGCGTACACCAGCGAAATGGTCGCGGTCACCTCCCGAAACACGTTCATGGCCCATTCGAGTTTCGCCGCGTCGTAGAACTCCGGCGAACGGATGATCGCTTTGGCGCGCTCCGCCTGTTCGATCAAATCAGCCATTCGCGAGCGGGTACATTCGCACAAGGCCATTTGCAACCCGGTTTCTTCCTGCGAGAGCCCCCGGTCCCGGGCCAGTCGTTTCAAACGATCCAGTTGCTGGGGCACGCGTTTCAACACGCGCTTGAGAAAATCCGCGCTGAAATACCAATCGTACATTTCGAGATTGACGTCCTTCTGCACCACGTCGTGCCCGGCCCGGCGCAGGAACGCCGTCAACGTCGGAAGACTCAGGTAGGGCTCGGAGGGATACCAATCCGGCGGGAAAAGCAGCATGACCTTTTTCTTAGGCCCGCCATCGGACTGGGATTCCGTGCGGCGCTGCTTCAGAAGCTGCGGGCTGATCAGCCCGCCCTTATTGTAGTCGATCCTCATGATCCTCACTTCCAAGGGCCGAATCCGGACAGAAGAAAAGCCTGCCCCGGACAAGGACCCCCTTGATGACGCCCATTCTATGCTTCGGGGAAATAGTGGTCAAGGATTACAGCGGCACAACTATCATTCGAGAAGGCGACGAATCGAGAAATGAAATGACAATGTGCGTAGATCAGGACGTTGGTGTCGACGGCAATCATTCCCGGTCGATCACGTCGTAGAGTGCTTCCCTGTCAGAGATGTCGACGTTGGGCGGACGCTTCGCCTTTCACGGTGGTGATTCGGAGTTTGAAACCCGGCCCCTTGCGAGGCGTGGCCATCAGTTTTGCCCGCAGGGCATTTTCGACGAACCTCGTGAGCGTGACGCCGTCTCGCGCGGCACGCTCCCTGGCGTGACGTAAAACCTGATCGTCCAGATTGAGCGTGGTCTTCATGGAAGGTTCTCCTCAGCCTGATGTATGGCTCAACCATATATATGGCAAACCAGCATAAGTCCTGCACGCAACAATGACGATAAAATGACAACTTGCAAAAAGTTTGCAAAATTCACGATTTTGTACAAATTGTAAAATTTGCAAAGAATGTAAATTCTTTTACATTTTGTACAAAATGTAAAGTTTTTTAAAAAAATAAATTTATTAAAAAATGCAATAAATTTTAAAAAATTTGGGCGGCACCCTTCGACTTCGCTCAGGGCAGGCTCCAGCCGTCCCCTACGGCCAGGGAAATGTCTTATGACGCTCTCCGCCCTCTTCTTGACGATAACGGCCACTCGTAGTAGCCTAGGTTGCATGAGCGCGGTTGCATTTGACACACACAAGGCGGTCAAAGCCCTCAAGGAAGCCGGGGCCGATGAACGCTTGGCCGAAGCCGTCGTCGCAACAGTCGGCAACGCCATGGGCGAAAACATGGCTACGAAGACCGACATTGCCTCCGTGCGGTCCGACCTCACTGCCGAGATTGCCTCCGTGAAGTCGGAGATCACTGCCGTGCGATCTGATATTGCCGCCGAAATCGCCGCATTGGAAGCCCGACTCTACCGCCACCTTTGGATTATGGCCGCCGGCATCGTCGGTCTCACAGTCACGCTGGTAAAGCTGATCACGTGACCGGCTATTCTCCCTGATCTGTAAGCCGGATCTGCCATTCCCGCGAACGAGAGAATCCAGTGTCTTTGCTTTTGCATTGGTAGCCGCGCCAGATTGACTTTGATTTTGGCAGACACAGCGTTAATATAGGTCGGCCGACCTGACTGATGACGCTAACGGTCATTGCCCATTCAGCGGTTTGATTGTACATTGTGGCACTGCCATGCCGACCCTTGATTTCAAAGGCAAATCTCTCGTTTACTCCCATCACCTGACCGTTCCGTCAAGGACAATTGAGCCGGACGCCGCAAAAAGCCTGCCCTCACGTAAGCAGGGGGCCCTTCCGCCGAAAGGCAGCAAGTCTTCCCTGGACGACAATCTGATCATCCACGGCGATAACCTGCACGCGCTCAAGGCGCTGATGCCCCGCTATGCCGGCAAGATCAAGTGCATCTACATCGACCCGCCCTACAACACCGGCAACGAAGGCTGGATCTACAACGACAACGTGAACAGCCCGATGATGCAGGAGTGGCTGAAAGACAAAAGCCCGGTGGACGGCGAAGACCTGGAGCGACACGACAAGTGGCTCTGCATGATGTGGCCGCGGCTCCACCTGTTGCGCGAACTGCTGGCCGAGGACGGGGTGATTTTTATTTCCATCGACGACAACGAACATCACCACTTGCGGATGGTGATGGATGAGATTTTTGGGGAGGAAAATTTTGTAGCAAACGTTGTGTGGCAGAAGCGTTATGTCTCAAATGTAACCGCCGGATTTGTGTCAGACATGCATGACCACGTAGTTTGCTACGCTAAAACAATTGACGATTTCTCAGTCAACAAGCTCTCTCGAACTCCCAAACAAGAAGCAGACTACAAAAACCCTGACAACGACCATCGTGGTCCTTGGAGAGCACAAGACCTATCCGCCAGCAAGCCATACGCCGCTGGCCGGTTTACAATCATTGGACCGAAGGGAAACAAGTTCGACCCACCCCCGAATCGTTATTGGCGTATGAATGAGCAACAGTATCAAAAATGGCTTGACGAAGAGCGAATTATGTTCGGGACATCGGGAACCGGACGGCCAATGCTAAAGAGATTCCTCTCTGAAACTCAAGCTGGCCTTACGCCGAATACGTGGTGGGACCATAAGTTCGCTGGTCACAACAAGGAAGCGACTTTGGAGCTAAAAACTCTCCACGAAGGGAAAGCCCCTTTTGATACGCCAAAGCCAGTTCAACTACTCACGCGCATCCTTCAACTTGCTACGAATAAAGACTCCATCATCCTCGACTCTTTCGCCGGCTCTGGCACGACCGCTCATGCTGTTCTCGCCTTGAACAAAGAAGACAGTGGCAACCGCAAGTTCATCCTTGTGGAATGTGAAGACTACGCCAACACAATCACCGCCGAACGTGTTCGCCGTGTCATCAAAGGCGTGCCGAAGGCCAAGGACGAAACCCTGAAAAACGGACTGGGCGGCATTTTCACCTACTGTACGCTGGGCGATGAAATCAGCCCTGAAAAAATGCTCGCCGGAGAGAACCTGCCGGACTACGAAACCCTGGCTCGCCACCTCGTGTACACCGCCACCGGACAGGCACCGGACAGAATTCGTAAGGCAAACGACAGAGACGGTTTCTTCTACGAAACCGGCGACCGGCTGTTTTATCTGATATACGAACCGGCCCTCGCCTTCCTGCGTAGCGCCGATTCCGCCCTGAACAGCGACCGCGCCGACCGCATCGCCAAGCAGGCCAGGAAAAAGCAGAAAACCGCCGTCGTCTTCGCCACCCACAAATTCATGGGCCAAAAGGAATTGTCGCAGATGGAAATCACGTTCTGCGGATTGCCGTATGGCATGCAGAGTGGTTAGAATCCGCCAAGTAAGAGGAGATGACGAGGAAATGCGTGTCCTGCCCCCAAGCAGCGAGCTTCCTTCTTTAAGTGAACTCCGTGGAATCGCCCCCGAAGCGACCGGGGGGAAATCCTCCGAGCAGTTTGTCAGAGAACTGCGCGATAGCTGGAGCAAGGGTGAAGTGGAAGGTCTTACCATAACGCCCTGTGACATACCCGGAACGGGTCCTACGCTGTTTTAATCAATCACGGCTTATGCAACGCAAAACCTGCCAACAAACCACCCCGCCGCTGACCAATGAACAAAGGGTTGAGCTCGACCGGCGTTTGGATGCGTACGAGAGAGACAATATTACAGGCCGCGAAGCCTCTGAAGTCGTGACGTCCCTAAAAAAGCGGTTGTGAGGTCTATGCCTACCAGCAAACCGCTCTTGAACAGTTGGACCGTTGGATTGAGGCGCTCAAGGAAGCATGGCTTATACTATAAACAGTAACCGGAGGTTTCTGAACAATGAGATTTAACGTAACAGTTGATCGAGATGAAGACGGGGTATGGATTGTTGAATGCCCTGCAATCCCAGGTTGTGTGAGTCAAGGCAAAACAAAGAGTGAGGCTCTCGCCAACATCAAGGAAGCTATTGCGCTCTGCCTTGAGGTACGTGCGAAAGAAGGGATGCCCTTGACCATCGAAACGCGGCAAATAGAGGTCGCGGTGTAATGCCCGTATTGCCTGCTTTAAGCGGGAACGAAGTTGTCCGAATTTTCGAGGCCTTCGGTTGGAATGTAGCACGTCAGAGGAGCAGCCACATTGTCATGACAAAAGAAGGGGAAATGGCTACGCTCTCCGTTCCTGATCACAAAGAAGTCGCCAAAGGAACCCTGAGAAGCCTGATCCGTTCTGCAGGTCTTACTGTCGACGAATTTTGTGCCGCCAAATAATGAATATGTCGAGCAGTCCCAAATCAAGTACGGGATAAATACCCCTCGTGCAACTCAAAAACTACCAGAAAAACGCTCTTGAGCAGTTGGACCGATGGCTTGGGGCGCTCAAAGAAGCACACAAAGACGCGGCGGATGGTGAAGAGTTTTACGCGAGAAAGAAAAAACCTGTTCCCGAAGAATTGAAAAACTATCCTCGTTCAGCTTGGCAGAGCCTGAAAGAGCAGAACGTTCTCCCCGGTATTTCAGACAACGGAACCCTTGCAATCCCCGACTACATTTCCCGAACCGGCACGTCCGGTGAACCCATCCCGCACGTCTGCTTGAAAGTGCCGACCGGCGGCGGCAAGACCCTTTTGGGCGTTGCCGCGCTTGAGCGTATCAAGCAGGACGTGGGCTTCGTGTTGTGGATCGTGCCCACCAGGGCGATCTACGAGCAGACGCTCAAGGCTTTCAGGACCCGCGAGCATCCGTACAGGCAGATGCTTGAGAGGATTTCCGGCGGCAGGGTCAAACTGTTGCAGAAGGACGACCGCTTCACCCGGCAGGACGTCGAAAGCCGTCTCTGCATCATGATGCTGATGCTGCCGTCTGCCAACAGGCAAAGAGGAAAGGATTTTCTCAAAATATTCCGGGACAGCGGCAGCTACACGTCGTTTTTCCCCGAACAGGACGATTCAAGCGCCAACCACGCGCTTTCAGAACGGTACCCCGACCTTGAGAAAAACAACGTCGCCGGCTCGGTGAAGCACAGCCTGATCAACGTGCTGAAACTGATCCGTCCCACGGTCATTCTGGATGAGGCTCACAAGGCGTACGGGCCGAACGACAGGAATAATCGCGAGTTCGTCAAGTCCGTCAATCGACTCAATCCCCGCTTTGTGCTCGAACTGTCCGCCACGCCCAGAATCGGCATCAGCAACATCCTGGTCAATATTTCGGGAACCGAGCTTCAAGCCGAGGAGATGATCAAGCTGCCGATAGAGATTCACAGCTTCGGCAACTCGGACTGGAAACACACACTTGCCGAAACCCAGCGGAAATTACAGCAACTGGAAACTGAAGCGCAGAAACTGCAAACGCGGGAAAACCACTACATCCGGCCCATTGCCCTGGTCAGGGTCCAGCGGACTGGCGGAGAACAACGGGGTAGAGGGAACATTCATTCGGAGGACGTGCGGGAGCATCTGGTCCGACAGCTTGCCGTACCGCAAGACCGGATCAGGGTGCAATCGTCGGAACAGAAGGAACTCGTTGGCGAGAACCTGCTTAGTGAAACAAGTCCCGTCCGCTGGATTATCACCAAGGATGCCCTCAAGGAAGGTTGGGACTGCGCGTTTGCCTACGTACTGGCTTTATTGGACAACACCACGGCGACCACGGCCATGACCCAGATGACCGGACGGATCATGCGACAGCCGCACGCGCGCAGAATTGAGTATAGCGATGCCCTGAACCGGTGCTATATTTATTGCTACAACACGGACGTGGGCAAAGCCGTCGACAAGGTGAAGGTCGGGCTGGAAAACGAGGGCCTGACTGGGCTTGGTAATTCCATCAGAGGCGATGGCGAAGGTGACGCGCCACAACCACAAACCGTCAAGCGCCGTCCAAAATACAAGAAACTTCAGATCTTTCTCCCACAGGTTCTGCACAAAGAAGGTTGCAGGTGGCGTCCGATTGATTACGACCGCGACATATTGGGCGCGATCGATTGGAGTGGAATCGATGTGGGCAAGGCAGTAAATCTGGACGACGATGACACGATTCGGGAGATCATCGCTACGGTTGACGTTCAGGGTGAGAGACGTGTTTTCGACGAGGCCGTTGAGACCGGCGAACGGTTGCACCTTGATTATTTCGTCCGGCGGCTGACGGACGTGGTACCGAACCCATGGCAGGCTGCTCGCATGGCAACGAATTTTCTCAAAAAACACACGGAATACGACGATTCAAAATTGCTGAACAACCGGATTCATCTTTCAGAGGTTTTGCGACAGAATATCAAGGAAGACCTGGACAAGAAAGCCGAGTCGGTTTTTCGCAGCAAGATCAAATGTGATGCGATCAGGTTTCACCTCGAGACCGACGAAGATCTGGATTATGAACTGAACAAGTCGTTTGAGGTTTTCGTGTCCAGCAGGGAAAGGTCCCTTCAGGGCGAACATGGTAAATCAATACAACAGAGTCTTTTTGAACCCGTGTATGAAAGCCATTTCAATGGACTCGAAAAAGATTTCGCGCTGTATCTGGACAAGAGTAACGCCATCTCCTGGTGGCACAAAATCGCCGCAAGGCAGCAGTATCATCTCCAGGGATGGAGACGACAGCGGGTCTATCCGGATTTCGTCGCCTGCAGACGGGGGGATGGAAGGCTTCTGATCCTCGAAACCAAAGGCATTCACCTGAAGGGGAATGATGATACGGACTACAAGCAGAAACTGCTTGAGACTCTTGAAGCGGCGTACAACAAGGCCGTTGACAGGGGCGAAATGAGAGTCTGCGAGCCTCCCGCTGTTTTCAGAATGATGTTTGAGGATCACTGGAAAGAAGAGGCCAGCGCGCTTGTTGCGGAATAGCGTGGAGCGCTTGAGGCGTCAAGACGGCATTCGATCATGAAACGCATGGGGCATGGCTGGAATGTGTTTGCGGGGCCTATCGGAATAGGCTTGGGGTTTGCCCTGCTTGCTGTTCCCCTCCAGGCGGAAGCGCCGGACACCGTTCACGTGGGGACCTTTTCCCGCGCACAGGCAGGTGGGTCTTTTCCTGATTCCTGGAAGCCCCTCACGTTCCATAAGATCGACGAGCATACCGAATACTCGCTGGTGGAAGATGACGGGACCGTAGTCATCAAAGCCGTGAGCCGGGGCTCTTCCTCGGGGTTGACCCGGGAGGTGACCATCGACCCCAAGGTCTATCCCATTGTCGAATGGCGCTGGAAGATCGAGAACGTGTTGCACAAGGGCGACGTCACCACCAAGCAGGGAGACGACTACCCTGCCCGGTTGTATATCACGTTCGCCTATGACGAGAGCAAAATCGGCTTTTTGGACCAGGCCCAATATGAACTGGCCCGGCTCCTCCACGGGCAGTATCCCCCGACCGGAGCCATCACGTACATCTGGGAGAGTCGAAGCCCGGTCGGGACGATGGTTCCCAATCCGTACACGGATCGCGTGCAAATGATCGTCCTTGAAAGCGGAGCGGACAAAATCGGACAGTGGGTGACCGAGTCGCGGAACATCTACGAGGATTATCAAAAGGCCTTCGGAGACGACCCGCCCCCGATTTCCGGGGTGGCCGTGATGACGGATACCGACAACACGCAGGAATCTGCCGTGGCCTATTACGGGGATATCACGTTCAAGAAAGCGGCGGGTGATTAGCTAGGCTGTCGGGTTACGTTACGTTACGCTACGCTAACGCGACCTACGGGATCTGAGGTTCAATGCCGTTCCGAAAGAAGGCGAATCCGGATCACATGCCGACAAACGGACTCTACCGTTTCCTGCCTTTGCGCCGGCGAATATATTCGTCCAGCAACGGAACTGCCAAGATATATTTGCCGTGCCGGTTTTTGAAGACCATGCCTTTGGCGAACAACGCAGCCAGCATCTGATTGACATGGCTACTGCTGAAAGCGTGCTTGGTAGATTTTGACTGCTCGACAATTTCCTGTACGGTGAATTCCCTGCCGCTGTTTTCTAAACACGAAATGATGTCAAGCAAGTCCCGTTGTCGGTCCGTTAGCTGTGCCCAGCGGCCTTCAAAAAAATCCATATCCAGCTTTCGGGAAATGCGCTCGACAAGATCTACGTCTTGCTCTTCCACAATCTGCGTGATGCCGACACGATAATCGTATAACTCCCTGCACCAGAATTGAATAAAATACGGATAGCCGCCAGTGAGACTGTAAATTCCGCTAATGTTACCGTTAAAAAAATCTTGTATCTCATCAGGTTCGTTATCCAGCGGTTTCATGATTGCTTGATGGGAATCTTCAGAGTTGAGATTGTCCAGAGCGACGACCCGGAACATACGCTCGGCATAGGTCCGAGACTCCACCAGTTTTGGAAACAACGTTGGTAGCCCGGTCAAAACCAGCATGAACGGTGCACCTTGACTTTGCAGGGAACTGAAGACATCTAGCAGCACGCCCAGAGGATATTCATTGTCCTTGCTTCGGTCCGCCAGATTTTGCGCCTCGTCCCAAGCGAATATGATCCCTTTTTTATTCGGCATGTTTTTCCGCATCAATTCCCAGGCGAGAAGCAAAATCCGTTTGATTTTGTCCGAAGTCAAACCAGGCTCATATTCAAACAACATTTTCATGGTTTGGTAATCAAAGCGGCGTATTTGGCGCTCTGGCGAGGCGGTAAACCCTGGGGGAGTCCGTTCATTAGAGGCATACTCCCAGGCACCGGAAAAGGTGTTCAAATCCGTCAGCAACCGGCGCGCAAGGTGGCCTTCGCTGACGGAAACCGCTTCGGAAATATCGCTACCTGCCCAAATCCAGCCGTTTTCGACGGCGTCTTTGCGAAGCGCTTCTTTCATCAGAACGGTTTTGCCGATGCCCCGGATACCGGTCAGAACCATATTTTCCAAGACTGGATTTTGTTTCAAAAGGCGAGAGAATTCACTTCGTTCCTTATTGCGCCCGGCAAGATAAGGCGGAACATGAGCTGCACCAGGTCTGTATGGATTGTCTTTCATTAAGAAATTAATACAAAATTATATAATATACTAAATTTAGTATATGTAATAATTATACATAATTTCTGATTTATGGCAAGGATTTGGAGAATCTTCTCAAAAAAAATGATTTGGGGGCTGTTCGCAACCTGTCAAGCACCATGCCTTTCACACCAGCCTCCTTACAGCAAATTCGGGGAGAGCCAGCGTTCGACGACGGCCACGTCCATTTGCTTGCGCGCGGCGTAGTCCTTGACCTGATCCTGATCGATCTTTCCCACGGCGAAGTACTTGGCTTGGGGATGGGCGAAGTACAGGCCGCTGACCGACGCGGCCGGGACCATGGCATACGTTTCCGTCAGGTGGATGCCGGTGTGCCGTTCAGCTTCCAGCAGGTCGAACAGGGTCCGTTTTTCGGTGTGGTCCGGACACGCGGGATAGCCCGGAGCCGGCCGGATTCCCCGATAGCGCTCCCGGATCAGGTCCTCAGTGGACAGGCGTTCTTCTTCGCCGTACCCCCAGGCCTTGCGCACTTCCCGGTGCAGCCACTCGGTAAACGCTTCGACCAGCCGGTCGGCCAAGGCTTTGGCCATGATGGCGTTGTAATCGTCATGGTCTTTTTCGAAGCGCCCGCATAGGGCCTCGATTCCGACCCCCGTGGTCACCGCAAACCCTCCCACGTAATCCGGCAGCCCGGTCGACTTGGGCGCGATGAAGTCCGCCAAGGCGTAGTTGGCGTCGCCTTCCGGTTTTTCGTGTTGCTGCCGAAGGGCATGGAAGGTCGCCAGGACCTCCGAGCGCGACTCATCCCTATAGACTTCAATATCGTCGCCGACGCTGTTGGCCGGAAACAATCCGTACACCGCCTTGGCCGTAAGTAGCCGGTTGTCGAGTATTTCCTTGAGCAACCCCTGGGCGTCGTCAAACAGTTCTTTGGCTTTGGCTCCCACAACCGGATCTTCCAAAATTGCCGGGTATTTCCCCTTCAACTCCCACGTATGGAAAAAGGGAGACCAGTCGATCACCGGCACCAGGTCGCTCAACGGCTGATCGTCGATCACCCGCGTTCCCAGAAAACCCGGGTTTGCCCGTTCCGACGTGTCCCAATCGATCGGGGTCCGCCGTTTCCGCGCCTCTTCCAGCGGCAACAACTTCTTCAAGGTTTTTTTGCCTTCATAGGCTTCGCGCGACTGCCGTTGTTGGCGCCTCACCTCCTCCACGAACCGGGGCTTATCGTCCTTACTCAACAGTTGCCGGACGACGTTCACGGCCAACGACGCATCCGTCACGTGCACGACGGGCTCGGAATAGCCCGGCGCGATCTTGACGGCCGTGTGGGCTTTGCTCGTGGTGGCGCCGCCGATGAGGAGGGGCACGTCGAAGCCCTGGCGGGCCATTTCTTTCGCGTTGTACGCCATCTCTTCCAACGACGGGGTGATCAGGCCGCTCAGGCCGATCATATCGACCCGCTCCTCCTGGGCTTTGGTCAGGATCTTTTCGCAGGGGACCATCACCCCGAGATCGATCACCTCGTAGTTGTTGCACCCCAACACCACACCCACGATGTTTTTCCCAATGTCATGGACATCACCCTTGACCGTGGCGAGCAGCACCCTGCCCTGGGACGTACTCCCCGAGGCTTCCTTTTCCTGCTCCATAAAGGGCAGCAGATATGCCACGGCTTTTTTCATGACCCGCGCGCTCTTGACGACTTGCGGCAAAAACATTTTGCCGGCCCCGAAGAGTTCTCCCACGACGTTCATGCCGTCCATCAACGGACCTTCGATGATCTTGAGCGGTTTGTCGTATTTTTGCCGGGCCTCTTCCACGTCGGCGTCGATGTAGTCCACGATCCCCTTGACCAGCGCATGCGAGAGCCTGGTTTCCACGGAGCCTTCACGCCAGGCATAGGCTTTGACGGTCGCCTTGTCTTCCTGTTTCACGGTTTCGGCGAAATCGACCAGCCGCTCGGTCGCGTCGGGCCGGCGATTCAGCAGGACGTCCTCGACCAGTTCCAGCAGGTCCTTGGGGATCTCCTCGTAAACGCCCAACTGGCCGGCGTTGACGATGGCCATGTCCAGCCCGGCCTGGATGGCGTGATACAGAAACGCCGCGTGCATGGCCTCGCGCACGACGTTGTTCCCGCGGAACGAGAAGGAAATGTTGCTCACGCCGCCGCTGGTCTTGCAGTGCGGCAACGTGGCCTTGATTTGCCGAACCGCCTCGATGAAATTGACCGCATAGTCGTTGTGCTCTTCGATGCCCGTGGCGACCGTCAGGATATTCGGATCGAAAATAATGTCCTGCGGCGGAAGCGCCACGTCTTCCGTCAAAATCCTGTACGCTCTGGTGCAAATCTCGACTTTCCGGTCGATGGTATCGGCCTGCCCCGTTTCATCGAACGCCATCACCACCACGGCCGCGCCATACCGCCTGACCAGTTGGGCCTGTTCCTTGAACGTCTCCTCGCCTTCCTTGAGGCTGATGGAATTGACCACGCCCTTGCCCTGCACGCATTGGAGTCCGGCCTCGATCACCGACCACTTGGAACTGTCGATCATGATCGGCACGCGGCAAATATCGGGCTCCGAGGCAATGAGGTTCAGGAACCGCACCATGACGTTTTCAGAATCCAGCAGGGCTTCGTCCATGTTGACGTCGATGAGCTGCGCGCCTCCCTCCACCTGCTGCCTGGCCACCGCCAGGGCTTCCTCGAACTGACCCTCGCGAATCAACCGGGAAAACTTCGGTGAGCCCGTGACGTTCGTGCGTTCTCCGACGTTCACGAAGTTCAGTTCTGGCCGGATCGTCAGGGGTTCCAACCCGCTCAACCTCGTGGCATGATCGGGTTCGATCACCGCATGAGGAGGAAAATCGCGCACCGCATCGGCAATCACGGCAATGTGCTCCGGCGTGCTGCCGCAGCATCCGCCCACGATGTTCAACCACCCGTTCCCGGCAAACTCCCGCAGGTCTTCCGCCATACGCTCCGGGGTTTCGTCAAACCCCCCGAAGGCGTTCGGCAAGCCCGCATTGGGATGACAACTGATGTACACCGGGGCCAATTTCGAGAGTTCCTCGATATAGGGACGCATTTGCTTGGCACCCAAGGCGCAGTTGATCCCGACGCTGAAGGGATTCGCATCCGCAATGGAATGCCAAAAGGCTTCAATCGTCTGTCCGGAAAGTGTTCGTCCGCTTTGATCGGTAATGGTCACGGACACCATGACCGGAATGGACAGCCCTTGTTCCTGGCGGTATTGGTCAATGGCAAAAAACGCGGCTTTCGCATTGAGCGTATCGAAGATCGTTTCCACCAGCAGCAGGTCGCTCCCGCCCTCCACCAAGCCCAGCACCTGTTCGGCATACGCTTGTCGTAACTGTTCAAACGTCACCCCGCGAAACGCCGGGTTATTCACGTCCGGCGACATCGAGGCCGTCCGGTTGGTAGGCCCCAGCACCCCGGCCACGAATCGCGGCCGCGAGGGATCCTGGTTCATGGCCGCGTCCGCCGCCTCCCGCGCCACCATCGCCCCGGCCCGGTTCAACTCGTACGCCAAATGCTCCATTTGATAATCGGCCATGGAGATGGCATTGGAGTTGAACGTATTCGTTTCGATCATGTCCGCGCCGGCTTCCAGGTATTCCCTGTGGAGCGAGCCGATCAGTTCCGGTTGGGTCAACACCAGCAGGTCGTTGTTGCCTTTCACGTCACAGGGATGCGCGGCAAACCGCTCCCCGCGAAAGTCCGCTTCCATCAGGTTCTGCTTCTGGATCATCGTGCCCATGGCGCCATCCAACACGATGATTCGCCGGTGAAGCCGGTCTTTCAGTTCCTCGATGCGGGTTGTCGGACTCATTTCGTGAATCTCATCCTCAGGCTTCTTGGACTCTATGTTGTTGGGTTACGCTACCCCGACCTACATCTGTCGTTGCGATGTCCCGGAAAAGCAGTGACTATACTGCTCCCGTCTTTAGCGGTCAAAATCTGCCAAGACTATGATGCGGTCTCGATGGCGACATCTTTGTCTTTGTAGCTGCGCCATCTTATGGCGCTTTTTCTCTTAGCAGCCTCTCTTGCCGCATAAGATGCGGCAGCTACATTTGCAGAGAGGCCGCCAAAGCGGTATCAGGCATGGCTCGGGCTTTGACCTGATATGTCGCGTTACAAATGCCTCTACCGCCCCCCTTGCTTGACTCACCCTGAGTCCACGGTTAGGATGAAATGAATTAAGGCTGATTCATGCACAACCTATGTTTCCGACCATTGCCCCTGTTCCTGCTCATGACCGTCTGCCTGACGGTCGTTTTTCCCACGGCCTCCCTGCAGGCCAAACCCTTTTTTGAGGACGGGTTTCTCGGGCTCACGCAAGAGGAAGTTCATGACAAACTTGGCACGCCCCACGCCATCCGTTCGAGAAAAGCCGCCCTTCGCGTGTTCAGTTATTATTCGCCCAAGGACTGGAAAAAATATTTCAGCAAGCTGGTGTCTCCCCAGAACGGCGAGGACGTGTACACTTACTCGCGCAACGGTGTTCAAGTCCGCTATTCGTTTGTCTATAAACCGGATTTCCGCGAGGCCGTGGATTTTCCCACGTTGCACGTGAAACGGGTTGAAGTCGAATTCACGCCCAGTGTCCCGTTAAAAGCCATTCCCGCGCTGGTCAACGAATTCAACCCTTCCATCGGCCCGAAAGACCCGGCGTTTCGATCGAATCTGTGGGTCCTGTTGTTCAAGGGCCCTCCGTCGAAGGCGGCGGAACTCGTGGTAGAGGAATGGGATAAGGAAGACGGGAAGTGGTCGCTGGCGTATCAATTATTTTCCGTGAACGGGATCCCGGACTACTTGACCGTGAATTCCTCCATCGACCGGTTGGAATTCACCGTCCAAAGCCTGTCGCGGATTCATCAGACCGGCCGGCATACCCATGAACCCATCATGAACCCCTACTCCCAGGAATTTGCCCAACGCCCCCCTGCACCTCCCAAACCCAAGAAAACCATTCCGGTTCCGGTTTACGCCGAATAACCGCCCGTTCAGTCTCCTTCTTCCAATCGAAGATCGTGCGCGTCCGTGAGCAGCATGTAGGCTTCACCCCACTGGTTGGGACTTTCCAGACTCCACGCCTCCCGGACTCCTTCTTGTTTCAACCGTAGCCCCCACACGCCTCCAAACACCACGTATGCCGCTCCGCGTCCGGATTCCTCAACGGGCTGCACCATGGCCTGGCATTCCGGACGGTCTTCATTATCGGTCCATCCCACGACGTCGCACCATTCACCTCGAGAAGAACGTTCGTAACTCTTGACTTGTTGAAGACGTTTTGCCGGGCCCAACTCCTTAAACCGGAGAAAGACGGACGACTCACAGTTGGGGTTCTGTTCCACCTCGATGAACATCGGCGCCCCCGTATTGACGGCTTTTATTCACGGTTGCTAGACTGATTTCACTGCCCATGCAACCTCCAGAATCCCTCCCCACTTCCGTTGCTCCGGATACTCCCCACGACGCGGCTCTCCAGGACGACCTGTCAGAAGGGCAATCGATTTCCTTTCCGCGCCGGCGCTCCGTCCGGATCACCCTCTATGTTTTTCTGGGCGCCTTTGCCCTGTCCATGCTCGCATGGGGGTTTCTGCCGGGATTCCTGGACCCGACGTTTGAACGCCACATCCAGGACAAGGACGTCATCGTGGGCATGACCCGGGAACAAGCCATTGAGGCCTGGGGCTCGCCCTACCAGATGAACATCACGTATACCGACCGCGGCGTCCGCCGGGAAGAATGGGTCTACGAAGACTGGATCGAAGCGGGGTCCGTCAAGCACCGCTATCTGTATTTTGAAGAAGGCGTCCTGGTCGGGGGATGGAAATAATCCTTTGCGCCAGATCGTCCCTTGGCCCGTCCAGCCGTCGCTGAGGCCCTAAGGGGTTTCCGTAATCTGAACCCGCCTCTCCCGTTCGTTGCCTCCACTGACCACGAGCACCCGTTTCCACTCTCGAATTTGATAGACGGCCCAGGCATTGGGCTGTTCCTGGAAAAACGCTTGCGAATCCTCGCCCTTGGCACTCAGATAGGTCGGCTCCGTAAATCCTTCATCCAGAACGTAGTCCATCAGATTTTCAGTTGTCATCCCTTTCCCCCGCAAGGCCACATGCGACAGAAAGGTCAGAATTTCATCGGGGTCCGCCAACGAGACCGGATCAAAAGCCATGTTGTTTTTACCTTGGTTATGATATGCTGATTAAAAGGCATTGTAGGGTGACAAAAACGGGAAACGCAAATCGTAACGTCTTTGTGTACGTGTTCTGCTCATATTCACGTTCCACCTGCACTTGATCGTAGATCAATCATCTATCCTGCTCCATGATGTGGAAGCTTTCGGCTGAACAGTTCCGCGACCGCATTTTCGACGTTCTCGGCCGTAAGCAACACTGGTCGACACCCCATTTCAACGGAAGCACCGTCACCAAGGAACAACTCAACGTTCATTTCCGCCAGGAATACGCCGTCTATCTTCGCGATTTTGCCGTCCTGCTCGCGAGAATCGTCGGGAAAAATCCCCCCTGGCAGATCCGTCGTCACCTGGCCACGACGATCTACGAAGAAGAAACCGGCAGGCTTTCGCTGGGCAAACCGCGCCAGGAACTCTTTCTTCAAATGATGATGGGTTTAGGGTACAAACGGGCTGAATTTCGTGACGTCGAATTGTTGTCAAGAAGTTACGCGTATCGGGAATGGCTTGATAAAATCTGTGACCGGGAAGATTGGATTGTAGGCGCGGCGGTGCTCACCATTTTCGTTGAAGGCTCCGTCCACGACCGGGACGAAGTCATGAATCAGAAAACCCCAAAATCCAATGCGGACGTTGAAGACATCGTGAAGAAACATCCCCTCGTGGCCTACCACGGACTCTCCCCGGAACACCTTGACCTGATCCGCGCACGCGAGATGATCGAACCTTGCAACCGCTCCGTCGTCTATGACCTGATCGTCAAAGAAGCCGTGGAATCCGGCACCAAAAATTTGATCCTGGAGAAATTGGAAACGGGATTGAACGTATGGCTCCAATACCGTGACGGCATTGCCCGGGCCTGTGGCCTCAGGCAGCCGTAGGGGTATGCTACGCGAACCCGACCGACGGGTTCCTCCCCTTCCGTCATCCTCGTATGTGTTCAGTCATTCCCTTCGACTTCGCTCAGGACAGGCGTTGACAACGTTCCCGCGTCCTTGTGTGCGCCAGTGCCCCGCCTTTGAAAGACAACCCCCTCAATCCCCCTTCTCAGGGGGACGACAAACCCGCTCTCCCCTGAGCAGCGAGCCTCTTACCGCACGAGGAGATAGTGCAAAGCGGCATCTCCCAGAATTGCCGCCAACGCCGTGACGTTCAAGGCGACAAGGGAACGCCGTTCTTTCCCCCAACAGCGGGCAATCGCCCACACAATCAGCACTTGTGTCAGGATCGAAAAAGGGCGGTGTACGTGAGACGAAATTCCGCCGCCTTCACTGGCAATCGCCGTCACGGCCGCCAAGCCATAACACATGAGGGCTCCGGCTTGAATCCTGATCATGGTCCGATCCATGTTCCGGCGAACGGCCGCTACCAGGGCCGTTGTCAAACACACCACCACGACCAACAAAAGCAAGGGGAACAGGGGCCATAGCGTTTTTGCACTCAGTTCCATGATTTCTTCCTTCTAAGGGCACGTCGGGGTATGCTACACTCACCCGCCCTACGTAGATCGCATTCCCCTACTCTACCCCTCCTATCCTCCCCTTACAAAGGGGAGGGACTCGTAGCAACCCGCTCTATGTGGCAAAGCCTGGCCCAGACGTTTGTAATCGGGGAATATGGGGTATATAGGGCATTTCAACCTTGCCGCATTTTTGATATGGTAGGATTCGAGACTCCGGTGATGGTATGAATATTCGCCCACGCATTTTGCTGATTGTTTTTCTGGGGACATTGTTCCTTAGTGGATGTGTGGGAACTCCTCAAATCGAGACTTCCATTCATGAGGGGCCGGACGGCTCCCTTATGCTGCAAACCGTCTCGAAAGGCTCGCTCCGGCCTTCCCATCCGGCTCACGTCTCGGTCGAAACCTTCGAAAAGATTTTAACCGGCATCCATTATCGACGGTCCCCTGCAAGGTGGCTGCAACGGCTGATGGACAGCGGGGCAAAATCATCGCCCCTGCTTTCCCCGGAACAGGTCGCGTTTTGGGCACCTCACTTACAACGCGCCTTTCTGCAGGTCACGGCTGAAGAACAAGTCTTCATGCGTATTCCCTTACCGTCAATACCGGAGATTCAAAACCTGACCGGCATGCTATCCTTCGAACAGAACGACCTGCATATGGCCTTGAGTTTATCCGGTTTCTCAGGCCGGCGCCCGCATTCCAAAACCAAACCCAGGAACTCCGAGGCTTTGGGGGTCACGAGGCCCACAGTCGTGTTTCTACCCAAGACCGCCATCAAAACGTCCTGGGATCAGGAAACGGTCACGAAGTTCACCATTGATATCGCTTCGCTGGCGATGCCGGACGGAGCGGGCTTCGAGGACAGTTACGCACAGCCCTCGCCGCCCGATGACACGCCACGCCTCATGGTTCCGAAAGTCAGTCCTCAAGCCCCTCTTCCCCGGCAGTTGAACCCTTCTCCTCCATCCGTTTCCAAGGACAGCACCAAGACCCCCTCGCTGCCCGATGCCTCGCCACCCCGCGTTGTCCAGCCGGTCATTCCTCCGGACCGCCCCATTATCCGGTTGGAAACCCCACCGTCCGAGACCCTCATGAAGGAACTTCGAGCCTTGCGCCGCGAATTGTCCAGGCAAAAACAGGAAATCGAACGCTTGAAGAAACAACGGAAGTCCCCTTAACTCACCTCGATCAGTTGGGGATTTTTGAGGAGCACGTCGCTGCCGAGCGGGGCGCGGAACATCATGCGTTGGTAGCAGGCATAGGTGACATACGTGTCGCGCAGACAATACTCGGCGATCTCCCGTCTTTGCCCTTGAGCCCACATGTCAGCCACCTGCTTGCCGCTTCCGGATTTGGTTTCGACCTGTAACGCCCTGGCCAACACGTCCAGTTTGACCCAGCCACGGTTGTCCCAGTTGCTCCATACGGCCATCACGTCATAGACCGGCTCCGTGCGAAATCTGGCCAAACTGATCTCCATCGACGGTTTGACGCGGTGAATGATCGAACGCTTTTTCAGAAACGGGAGATCGAAACCCAGCCCATTGTACGTAATAAATAGCGAGGGCCGCAGTTCGCCCAGACGAGTCCAGAACTTCCAAAGGAGTTCCTGCTCCCGGTCGCCGTACCAACTCACCGCCCCACGGAACTCCATGGTGTCGGAGAATATCAGGAGCCCGATGCACACGATCCGGCTGAAGGTTCCGTCAAAGGACGACTGCTCATATTTTTCATCTTCCTTTCGCCTTTGCTCACGTGCCTCGGCCTGAGTGAATAAATCACCCGCGTCATTCCCTTCGCAGGGTTCAAGGGCAACCGAATCGATGCCGACAAAACGCGCCCATTCTTCCCGTGGAGCTTGAATCGTTTCTATGTCCAACACGACTTTCATAGGCTGCCAACCGAATGGCCGTCCCCATTTACGTTTCCCGGCTCCCGGCCAGTTTCGTCAAGTGAGCCACGACCGGCCCGTCAGCCGGAGGAAATGAATACTCGGCCAGCTCCTCGGGCGTCACCCACCGGAATTCCGCGCAACCCAATGGCTGCGGTTCACCCCGGGACAGGGAACACGCAAAAAAATGCAGTTCCACGCTCTTGTCCGGATAGTCGTAACGCGTCACCGTCAACGGTTTCGGCGCGGTTATTTCAATGCCCACTTCTTCGAACACCTCACGGCGGGCACAGGCCTCGAACGTTTCGTCCGCTTCGCGCTTCCCACCGGGAAACTCCCAATAGCCCGCCAAGTGAACGCCGGCTTCCCGGCAGGTAATCAAATACCGGCCCCGGTGTTCAATCACGGCGGCGGCGACCTGGAGGATTTTCCTTTCAGCCATATCCGGCGCAACTATTTCGTGTCCACGGGATACGCCTTGCAAAATTCCCGCATCGGACAATACAGGCAGTATGGACTACGTGCCGTACACACCACCGCGCCGAAATCCATGAGGGCCTGATTGAAGTCATAGCCCTTACCCTTGGGGATCAGAGCTTCGGACAAGGCCCAGAGTTTCGATTTTTGCGTTTTCGGATCACCCGTTCCCGCAAAGATTCGATGCAGCACCCGCATCACGTTCGTATCGAGAATCGGGGCATCTTCCTGAAAGGCAAAGGATCGAACCGCGCCCGCGGTGTATCGACCGATCCCTTTCATCGACTGCAATTGTTCGGCGTCGCGTGGAATCCTTCCGCCGTAATGGGCCACTGCCTCACAGGCGATACTGTGGAGGCGGTACGGACGCACGTTGTACCCGAGGGGATACCACGTCTCCCGAACGTCATCCGGTTCGGCTTCGGCCAGATCCCTGAGCGTCGGATATTTTTCCAGGAACTCATGGTACTTGGGAATGACCCTGTCTACCTGTGTCTGCTGAAGCATGATTTCGGAGACGAGAATCCTGTACGGATCCGCGGTCCGCCGCCAAGGCAGGTCCCGTCCGAACTGGTCATACCATTTCAGTAAACGGATTTGGAACCGGCGCTTGATACCCCGGTCGAGCTTGGCCGGCAGCAATGGAGTCGGCTTGGACTGTTTGGAAGTCTTAGCTGGACGCGTCATGGGCCTTGCTCGGATTGTAGGTAGAGAGGCGGCCCAATGCAAGCGGGAAGTGGGGGACGCTACGCTCACCCGACCCGGGGATCTCTTATCAATCCGACACTTCGTCTTACTCGATAAGCAGACTCAAACACGTCAGGCCCGCGTCGGCCTTGGCGAACTCGCCGAGATCAACGCACGTGGCGGCAAAGCCCTGCGACTCGATCACGTCGCGCGTCAATGGAGAGGAGGTTTGAACCAGCACCCCACCGGGCAAACGTAGGACGTTCGCCCCGAACGGTTCTTCGGCCGGAACGTGTAATAGCCGGAACGCCCCCAAGACATCCGAATCGATCCAGTCCGGGTTCACCAACAAGGTCTCATCGTCGAGGGAAGTACACGCCGTCTTCAGATGGAGGCACGCCTGTATGCCGACAGGCGTCACTTGGTATCCCAAGGGTTCCACAATCGCCCGAAGGGCTTCCACGCCCTCGCGATTCGTTCGAGTCGAGACTCCGATGTACAACGTTTTGCCCATGCGCAAGACGTCCCCGCCTTCGATCGTCGCAGGCGGCGGTATCGTCGCGAGGCGACGATACCGGGCAAGCACGGGAAACAGCAACGCGGGTTCGCCCTGCCGGGACGGCGTCCCCATCGACGTCATCATCGCCAATTCGTCGAGGATAACGGCATTATCCTCGATAAAGACACTGTCGGGAAACGCTTCTTCGGATGGAAGGACTTCAACGGCCACACCCAATTGCCGAAGGGCCTGGCAATAGGCTTCATGCTGCCGGCACGCCAGATCCCAGTCGATCCTTTCTCGAGGAACGTATGCGACTTCGCAATTCACGAGCGAGCACGCGGGCCGGCGGGTGAGGACAATCATTGTCAGCAGCTAATTGACAGATTTCTGCTTGATCTGTATGCTTTTCTGCATGCGTACAACTCTCAATCTTGATGATCGCCTTTACCAGGCTGCAAAAATCCGGGCCACATCGCAAGGGACGACCGTCACGCAAGTCATCCAGGATGCCTTGAAGGAATTCCTTTATAGGCCGAGCCCGAGGCGCTCAAAGTATAAACTTCGCTGGCCCACTCAAAAAGGACGACTCCTTCCTGGGGTGAATCCCGACGATCGCACTTCCCTCTATGACGTCATGGACGACAAGGAATGAGGGCTCTTGACACTAACGTCCTCGTTCACGCCCATCGGAAGGAAATGACGAAGCACGCGGAGGCCAGGCGACTTCTTCACAACCTTTCGGAGGGGACAATGCCATGGGGACTGCCTGTTTTTTGCCTGGGCGAGTTTCTTCGCGTCGTGACGCACCACCGTGTCTTTACACCGCCCACCACGATGCAAAATGCTCTTGTGGCGTTGGACGGGTTACTTCAAAGCCCGTCCGTAAGGCTCTTGCTTCCGGGGGACCGGTACTGGTCCTGTTTACATAACGTGATTTCCCAGGGACAAGCAACCGGCAACGTTGTGTTTGACGCCCAGATTGTTGCAGTTTGCCTGGAACATGGCGTCGACTTTTTGATTTCAGAAGATCGCGGGCTAAAACGTTTTGAAACCATTCAAGTTGTCTCGATTTGACTTCCCTCGATTGTACGTGAACGGCCTTCACGTCTCTTTCTCCATTGCGGCGTCTTCGTTCCTTCGTCACTTCTCGCCATGGGCAGTTGGGCTTTTCGCAGCGTCGCTCCTCTTCAACGTCCCCTTCGCGCACTGCCGGGAATTCGGGACGGCACCCTTCGGCTCCGCTTCCTTCGACTTCGCCCGTTCGCTTCGCTCAGGGCAAGCTCAGGACAGGCAGGGCAGGCTCGGGGCGTCCCCTACTCTCGTTTCATCGCCGATCACTCTTCATTTTGTGACATGGAAGGCGGACCATCCCAGCGTCTGGGATGAGGCCATTCAACGGTTTGAGCAGGCCCACCCGCACATCCGCGTCAACCGGGAAATTGCGCCGCATTCCTCAACGGCTTATCACGATTTATTGACGCAGAAGTTGAGAAACCGCGACGTTTCGCTCGACCTCTTCTTTATGGACGTGATCTGGCCCGCGGAGTTTGCCGCCGCAGGATGGGCCCTCCCGCTCGATGAATATTTCACCCGGGGCGAACGGGAAAAATTTTTGCCGGCCACGATAGCCTCGGGCGTGTATCGTCGCCGGGTCTACGGCGTGCCGTCCCGCATCGACAGCGGCATGCTATATTACCGCAAGGATCTCTTGGAGCGATATGGATTTTCACCACCCTCCACGTGGCATGACCTGGTTCGTCAGGCGCAGGCGATTCTTGAAGGAGAACGAATCACCAACCCGCTCCTCAGGGGCTACAGCGGCCAGTTCAAGCAGTATGAAGGACTGGTGTGCGACATGCTGGAGTTCCTGGGCAGTCACAATGGCTCGTTTCTGACGGACGACGACAGTCGCTCGAATTTGACGGCACCCGAATCCGTGCAAGCCGTGCAATTTGTCCGGGAACAAATCATTCAACGACTGGCGACCCCGGCCGCGCTGACCTATCAGGAGTCCGAATCCCTCGCCGTGTTTCTCCAAGGCAACGCGGTGTTTCACCGCAATTGGCCCTATGCATGGGGCTTGGCGAATGATCCGCGGCATTCGAAGATCGTGGGCAAGGTCGGCGTGACCCCCCTGCCGCGTTTTCCCGGAGGCAGGAGCACGTCCGCCTTGGGCGGGTGGCTCTACGGGATCAGCGCCTATTCGCGACATCCCGATGAGGCATGGGCTTTCATCGAGTTCATGGCCAGTCCCGAGATGCAGAAACATTTTGCGATCCATGCTTCATTAGCTCCTTCTCGGCTTGCGCTGTACGCCGACCCGGAGATACTTCGCGCCAACCCCCAGTACAGGGACCTGCTCCCGGTTTTTCAAACCGCCCGGCCACGACCCCGTACGCCTGTCTATCCCATTGTTTCGCACATTCTTCAACGGTATTTCAGTCGCGTGTTGGCTTTTCCCGGAACGGATATCAGAAAAGAGGCCCAAGAAGCCGACCGGAAGATCAACCGGTTTTTGGCCTTACTCCGTGATTTGTGACAAAATCGACCCAAGAGCACACCACCGGCTGGTTGATGGCCTTTCCGGCCCTGACGTTCGTGGCCGTCTTTTCCCTCTATCCGGCCATGGATTCGTTCCTGCTGAGCCTGTACTCGGACTTCCCCGGTCCGGAACGATCCTTCGTCGGTTTCGGCCATTACGCGGAACTGTTGCAGGACCCCGTCGCTCATCAGGCGTTCATCGTCACACTGGGCTTCGTCCTGCTCTCGACTATCCTGGAACTGCTCATGGGTACGGGCATTGCACTGGTCGTTCATGAACGCTTTAGAGGGCGAGGATGGGTCCGGGCGGCCGTGCTGATTCCATGGGCGATTCCCACGGTGGTGGCTTCACAGATGTGGCGGTTTCTGTTGAACGATCAATATGGCGCAATCAACGCAATCCTCTTCGGCGACCGGGTAAACGCCTACATCCCGTGGCTGGCCGACCCGTGGATGGCCTTCGGCGCGATCGTCCTGGCCGACGTCTGGAAAACGTCGTCGTTTACCGGACTCCTTGTCCTGGCGGGCTTGCAAGTCATTCCCGAGGAGACCTATGACGCGGCGCGCGTCGATGGAGCCACGGCATGGCAACGTTTCCGGCACATCACCCTTCCCCTGCTGAAACCCGCCCTGCTCACCGCTCTCTTGTTTCGGACCATTGATGCGTTTCGGGTCTTTGACCTCGTCTTCGTCATGACGCAAGGTGGCCCCGGTGACGCCACGCAAGTGATTCAATTTTACGGCTATAAGACCCTCTTCACCGAGGGACGGATGGGCTATGGGACCACGATCTCGGTCACGGTCTTTGTCGCGATGGCGATTCTCTCCCTGTTCTACGTTCGTACCGTTGGGTCCAAACTCCTGCAACGGGAGCCGGCATGATGCATCGTCCGGTGTTGCTCGGTGGGATTCTCCTGGCCGTCCTGGGCAGTCTGTGCCCTTTCCTCTGGTTTGTCCTGACTTCGTTCAAGTCACAAATCCAAGTGGAAGCGATCCCTCCAACCTGGTGGCCGGACGGCAGTCTCGTGTTTTATGCCTCGGCACTCTTCGAGCATCGGTTGTTGCACTACGTGAGAAACAGTGTAACCGTTGCCGGGAGCACGACCGTCATTGCACTGGTCATCGCAACTCCGGCCGCCTATGCCTTGGCACGGCTGCGGTTGCCGGGAAAAACGTGGGTCCTGGGGGGGCTACTCTGTGTCGCGATGTTTCCGCCTATCGTCATTGCGGGACCGGTCTGGCAAATCCTGGAACGTTTCGGCGGGCTGAATACCCATTGGGGACTGGTCCTGCCCTACGTCTCACTGACCCTGCCCCTGGCCGTGTGGATTTTGACCACGTTCTTTCACGAACTGCCGGTCGAGTTGGAAGAAGCCGCACGCATCGACGGCTGCACAACGTGGCAGGCGTTGTACAAAATCATGCTCCCCCTCGCGGCACCCGGGCTGTTTACCGCGGCCATCCTCACGTTTATCTACGCGTGGAACGAATTTTTCTTCGCCTTGCTGATTCTCACCGACCCCGAGCAACAAACCCTGCCGGTGGGTATTGCCCTGTTTCAGGGAGAATTTATCATGCCGTGGGGAGAAATCGCCGCGGCCTCCGTGATCGCCACGCTGCCGCTGATCATCCTCGTGCTCCTGTTTCAACGCGGGATCATCAACGGCCTGTCGGCCGGTGCGGTGAAAGGGTAAGGCATGGCCGGACTGGAACTGCAACACATCGAGAAAACGTTCGGCCGGACCCGGGTTCTGCATGACGTGTCGTTCGAAGTCGGCGATGGCAAATTCTTTGTGTTGCTGGGTCCGTCGGGTTGCGGCAAATCCACGTTGCTGCGCATTATCGCCGGGCTGGAACCGCAAACCCGCGGCTCGGTGCACATTGGAGGACGGTGCGTGGACGATGTGTCCTCTCCGGACCGCGACATCGCCATGGTCTTTCAACACTACGCCCTCTACCCACACCTGACGGTCAGGGAAAACCTGGCCTTCGGGTTGAAAATGCGGCGGGAACCCAAACCCGTGATCGAAGCACGTATCGCTGAAACCTCTACGTTATTGGAAATTCACGACCTGCTCGGCCGGAAACCCAGGGAACTCTCGGGTGGTCAACAGCAGCGCGTGGCCATGGGTCGAGCCATTGTCCGGAAGCCCACGCTGTTTCTGTTCGACGAACCACTGTCAAACCTGGATGCCCGCCTCCGGACTTCGATGCGGGTGGAATTGAAGAAACTGCACCGGCGCTTGGGCACGACCATGGTCTACGTGACGCATGATCAAGCCGAAGCCATGACGCTGGGACACACCATTGCGGTCATGAATCGCGGCAGGATTCAGCAGATCGGACGGCCCGAGCAGATTTATCATGAGCCCGCTAATCCCTTTGTCGCCGGTTTTATCGGCAACCCTCCGATGAATTTGTTCGATGGCTCTTTTCGCCTCGATCAACGCGACCTTGAATTCCGCGCCGGAGACCTGACGCTCAGGGTGCCGTTTCAAACACACGACCGTAGGGGACGGCCCCCGTGCCGTCCCGAATGCGCAGACTCCGGGTCCGCGACATTGGGGATCCGGCCAGAAGACGTGACCTTCGATCTCCCGGGTTCGCAGCACGTGACAATCGCCGGAACCATCGACCTGATCGAAAACCTTGGCGGTGACGCCGTGGTGTATCTCATCGTCCAAGGGCAGCCTCTGGTGGCACGAACCTCCCCCCTCCCTACGCTTCGCGCGGGAGATTCCGTTACGGCTCATTGGCCCATGGACAAACTTCACCTGTTTATCAACGAGCAGCGGGTTCCATTGCCGTCGCTATGAATCGCCGAACGCGTCTTTTCCGCACAGTGGCATCCGTCAGTGACCGCATCACTGCAGGTTGACCCCGGCTTTTCAAGTCGGTATCTTCGTCCCTGCCATCGGGATGAGACAGGGACTCAGGCCAAGGTGAATCTCCAAGCACACCGAACAACGGATCATGGACATTTCAATCGGGTCAAATCAGCTTCGGAATACGAACGGTATTTTTGTGGCACAGGACCAGGACCTGATCAAGGTGGAGCACAAGCCTGAAGATGGGAGTCTTCTCCTGAGCATGGCCCTCTATAATCCTGCCGGATCGCAGGTTGCCAAGCTGGAGCGCAATGAATGGACGTCCAATGACCAGGATCGCTTCGAGCTCCGGGCCGATCCCGAATCGGTGACGGTAATTGATAACACGTTGAAAGGCGTGGTGCTCCTCGTCAAAAAAAATGGGGAACGCGGCATCCAAATCCCACAAGCCAAATTTTACCTGCCGGGCGGAACGGTGTCCGAGGTGACGGCCGAACAATGGCACGTCGGGAACAAGATGGAACTGAAAGACGCGGACGTTGATCTGCAAGGAGGCGGGATTGAGATTCAATGATTCGGTAGGACAAGGTGCTTGGGAATGTCCACGCTTTTCTATCACCGGCTGGCTGATCTCCTCGTTCTTCTCCACCTCACCTTCGTTCTGTTTGTCCTGTTCGGAGGTCTCCTGATCCTCAAATGGCCGTGGGTGATGTGGCTCCACCTGCCGGCGGCGAGTTGGGGAGCCTTGATTGAATTCACCGGCTGGATCTGTCCGCTCACGCCCCTGGAACAGTGGCTTCGGGAAACGGGAGGAGGACGGGGATATCAATCAGGTTTCATTGAGCATTACGTCCTGCCTCTTCTGTATCCGGCGGGATTGACCGGACGGGTCCAAGTCGTCCTCGGTCTTCTTGTCCTTCTCCTCAACTGCGGGGTGTACCTGCTCGTGTTCCGCCGGCGCCGTCAATCCATGCAACGCCCGTAACGTCCATTTCATCAGATAACCGCTTCCGCCCTTCGACTCTCTTGACCGCCTCTTTTCCCGACAGTATAGTCGGACGCACGCGTTTTCTTTGAGCATTCTTCCCATGAACGATCTGGCAGGCAAAAAACTGGGTTTGCTTCTCTCAACCCCTCCTTCTCATCCCAATGCGGAGGTGGTCGCGGGATTGAGCCGTGAAGCCTTGCGTTCTCAGGTGAGCGTGTACTTGTACCTCATCGACGAAGGCGTGAAAAACCTGGAAAACCCGGCGATCCTCAGCCTGGCTTCGGCAGGCGTCAAATTGAACGTCTGTGCGTACGGGTGCCAGCAGCACAAGGTTTCCACGGAAGGATACGGTCAGGAAGTGACGTTCTGCGGATTGGTGGTCCTCTCCCAAATCATTACGGGCTGCGATCGATTCGTCAGCCTGTAACGGCCTGCCCGTTTACCCTCTCTCTTCGTGTCTCTTTAAGAATCCAGGCGGAACGATCGTCAATTCCAGTTCAGCGTCGTCGGCCGTACAGGAAGGTGATGTTGATGCGGCGGGATACGTATTCGTCCCGAAATGTGCAGGTGTCCGATTCATGAAAGAGGTCGGAGTTGAAGACCAGGGCCCGGTTCGCCCGATAGGGCACCTTCACGGGCGAGGCGCCGCTTTGTTTCAGGAACTCCCGGATCTTCGGCTGAAACGCCGTGGAATTGTAGATCTTGAAATCCCACTCCTGCGGGGCATCCTTATCCCAAACGATTAATCCTCCGCTCGCGGGGTCGAGGTTCGCGTCATCGGGGGTAATCCAGAAATTGACGTTCACCACCGCCGCATCGGCGTGGATTTTCAAGGGACGACGGGCGCTATCCTGCTTGAACGCCCAAGCCTGGAGCAATCGATGTTGGCGAAAGATCCCCGGAAAGGTGGTACGCAATTCTTCGGCCACTTGCAACAATAACGGTGAGGAAAATCCTTCGCCCAGAAACGCCCCGATGTACCCGTCTTCATAATCCTTCTTCCAAATCGTCGATTCCAAGCAGAATTGCCGCAGGGCCTCGAGCGCCGCGGGCCGCAACAACGCATCGATATAAATGATTTCAGGATGACTCGCGTTATAGCGTTGCTCGATCTCTTCCACGTCCAATTCCGGATTCAACGCGCCTTGGGGCAACACGGGATTGTCGGCATAATGCAGGATTCGATTTACCGACGGAGCCAGGGCCCTGGCCTCTTCCTGGCTGAGGTGTATCCGCTGGTTCTCCTCCCCCGAAACCCGCTCTCGTAACGCGGTCAGGGTGGCCTGGTATCGGGTATCAGACTGCACCAACAATCCGCGTTCGGCCAAGTACTGGATCTGCTCGGCATCGTGCTTAATGCGTGAAGCATAGAGCGTGACAATCGGCACAAACCTTCCATGGTTTTGTAGCAGATGGGCCGACGTGCGGAGTTCGTGCAAGGCTCCATCCATATCCTGTTTCCACAACTTGGCCAATCCCATATGGTGATGGGCTTTTGCGTAATGGGGTTTGATGGATGCAGCCTGCTCGAATCGGGTGATCGCCTCATCAAGACGTTCGCATTCAAAGAGGATCACGCCGAGATTGTAGTGGGCTTCGGCATTTTCAGGATTGAGAGCGATGGCCCGTTGATACGCGTCCCTTGCTTCGTCTTTCTTGCCCTGTTCCTTCAGGACCACGCCCAGGTTGTTGTACCCTTCCGCATGATCGGTTTTGATCCTCAAGACCTGTTGATAGGTTGCACAGGCCTCGTCCAGTTCTCCTTTTTCCCTCAAGACGTTGCCCAGATTCCCCAGCGCCTCGACGTAATCACCCTTCAGTGAGAGCGCTTGCCGGTAGGAACGTTCAGCCTCGTGTAATTGATTGAGTTTTTGATGGACCAGCCCCAGGTTGTAAAAATAGAGCGGCTTCGTTGCATCGCGTTGAACGGCTTTCGAGATACAGTCGAGCGCCCGCTCATACCTGGCTTGCTGGTAGGCAACCAACCCGAGCAAATGAAGGGCATCGGCATGGGTCGGATCCTGAGTGAGAATTTGTCGGTAACAGGTTTCGGCCTGGGACAATCGACCCGCCCGATGATGGTTGATCGCTTCCTCAAACAATTGTTTGGCAAACACCGTGCTTGACGACGTCGGAGACTTGGCCGTCAACTTGGCTTGTCGTCTTCGTTCGGTCCGGTTCATCCTGATGCACCAACCATTTCAGAAATTCCGAGACGTATCAAAAGCCTTCGGCGAAACTGCGCAGTTTCTTGCTCTGGCTCGGATGGCGGAGTTTGCGCAACGCCTTCGCTTCGATCTGCCGGATCCGCTC
>WTGX01000001.1 GCA_011523385.1 Nitrospira sp.
GCCCCGCGGGGGGCGGCGTCGCCGGGGCTGGGGCTGGACCTGATCGCGGGCTGGGGCCTGCGGGCCCTGGCGGGCCGGGCGGTGCTGACGCCGTTTGTGGGGGTGGCGCTGGCCGGCGAGAACGCCCGGACGCTGAATATGGGCGGGCGGCTGCGGACCGGGGCCTTGCAGGTCGAATTGGAAGGCGCCATCGACGACGCGGCCAACAACAAGGACGTGAACTACGGCCTCATGCTTCGTGGCGGGCTGCGTTGGTAAGCGCGTTGGCGGGTCAAATCCCAATCGAATCGAGCTGTGAATAAAACAGGAGAAAAACGACCGGAGACCCCGGAGCGCCGCGGCCAATACCGTATCGGCATTGACGTCGGCGGTACGTTCACCGATTTTGTGGTGTATGACCAACGTCGCGTGAAAACATTCAAGGTGCTCTCGACTCCCGCTGATCCTGCAAAGGCGGTGCTGGAAGGGTTGCGGAGACTGTCTCCGGCTCCCGGCTATATTGTCGTGCACGGATCGACCGTGGCCACGAACGCATTGCTTGAGCGAAAGGGAGCGCGCACGGCGTTCGTCACGACGCAGGGGTTTCGGGACGTGTTGCAGATCGGCCGGCAAACCCGTCGAAACCTCTACGACTGGTTCAGTGGCGGCGTGCCGGCGCTCGTGCCTCCTGACCGGTGCTTGGACGTTCAGGAACGGGTCGACTATCTCGGGCGCGTGTTGCGCCCCCTGTCCAAACGATCGATCCCGACTCTTATCGAGACCTTGCGGGAACAACGGGTCGAGGCCGTGGCGCTCTCCCTGCTGTTTTCCTTTGTGAATCCCGAGCATGAACGTCAAATCGGGCAACGTCTCCGGGACGCGGGATTTTTTGTCTCCGCTTCGCATGAACTGATCCCGGAGTTTCGGGAATTTGAACGGGCTTCCACCACGGTGGTGAACGCCTATGTTTCCCCGGTTCTCAACCGATATTTGGACACCCTTGAACAATCGCTCGCCGTCGGATCCTTCCACGTCATGCAATCGAACGGCGGGAGAATTGACGCGGCTCGGGTGCGGCAGGAGGGCGTCCGTTCAATCCTGTCCGGACCTGCGGGAGGAGTGAGCGGCGCCGAGTACCTTGCGCGTCTTGCCGGGTTTTCTCGGCTCATCACGTTCGACATGGGGGGCACGTCCACGGACGTGTCCGTGGTCGATGGAGCGATTCGCGCGACGTCGGAGGCGGAAATTGCCGGCATGCCCATTCGTGTTCCGGTGCTGGACATTCATACGGTCGGTGCCGGAGGCGGGTCCCTGGCGTGGATCGATGCGGGGGGCGCCCTGCGCGTCGGACCGGAGAGTGCCGGGGCCGACCCGGGGCCCGCGTGTTACGCACGAGGCGGACGGACGGCCACGGTCACGGACGCCAATGCCTTCCTGGGCCGGTTGCCTGCCTCGGGCCTGTTGGGCGGCGAACTTCCGTTGGATCTGGAGGCGACCCACGAGGCCCTGACTGCGCTTTCACGAACGTTGGACCCGGACGCTGCTGGCCCTCGCGCTGATCTGGAGGAGATTGCCTTGGGCATCCTCCAAGTCGTCAATGCCGAGATGGAGCGGGCGATTCGCGTGATGTCCGTCGAACGCGGTCACGATCCCAGGGATTACGTGCTGCTCTCGTTCGGTGGAGCCGGAGGGGTCCACGCCTGCGAACTGGCGCGATCCCTCAACGTCGGCCGTGTGTTGATTCCCCTGGCAGCCTCGACGTTATCCGCCCTGGGTATGTTGACGGCGAACGTGTTCCTGGATTACGTCCAAACGGTGATGTGTCCGGGTGAAACCCCGTGTGAAGAGTTGGAACGCCGGTTTGTTCCCATGGTGGAGCAGGCGCAGGAGGATCTTACGATCCAGAAGGTTCCTGTTCACGCCCGGCACGTTCATTGTGAATTGGATCTCCGGTATCAGGGCCAATCCTTTGAATTGACCGTGCCGTTTTCCCCTGCCTTTCGAGCGGCCTTTCATGAACAACATGTTCGGCGCTACGGGCATAAGGACGAGGCCGCGGGTCTGGAGATCGTCAATCTTCGGGTTCGTGCGATCGGTGACGTCAGTCCCCCGCGGATCGAGACACGGGCAACGGGGTCTGCTGATTCCTCCGAAGCCCTGTGTTATGAACGTCGACTCGTGTTTGCCTCCGGGTCCCGATCCGTCCCGTTCTATGATCACCTTCGATTGCATCCCGGGCATCACGTTTCCGGCCCCGCGGTGATCTTCCAGGAAGATACCACCATTCTGTTGTCGGAAACCGATGACGCCCACGTTGACGCCTGGCAAAACGTGCTGGTCACCGTTGGAGACGTTCGTGCAGAAAGCCGTTGAACGGGAAGTCTTTAAACACTTGTACAGTTCGGTGGCCGAGGAAATGGGCGTGCGCCTGCAACGATCGGCGTTTTCCCCGAACATCAAGGAGCGCCGTGATTTTTCCTGCGCCGTGTTCGACGAAGCGGGACGCCTGGTGGCGCAGGCCGCTCATATCCCGGTCCATCTCGGGGCCATGCCGCTTTCGCTCGAAGCCTGCCGACGGCACCTGACCTTTGTGCCGGGCGACGTGGCGATCCTCAATGACCCGTTTCACGGCGGAACGCACCTGCCGGACATCACGGTCGTCTCGCCGGTCTTCGTCGAGAACGACAGGCTCCTGGGATTCGTGGCCAACCGCGCGCATCATGCCGACGTCGGGGGGATGTCGCCTGGCTCCATGCCGTTGTCCCGGGAATTGTATCAGGAAGGGGTGATTATCCCTCCCGTGAAACTCGTGGAAGGCGGCGAGGTGAACCAGGCCCTGTGGGATTTCTTCCTGGCGAACGTGCGGACCCCACGGGAACGCGCCGGTGATTTGCAGGCGCAACTGGCGGCCAACCGGATCGGGGGGCAACGGCTTCAAGAATTGGCGTCCCGCTACGGAGTGGAGCGCGTTCGGGACAACATGACCGACTTGTTGGCCTATAGTGAGCAACTGACCCGGCACGGCATCCGGCAGTTGCCTGACGGCACCTACAGGTACGAGGACGTGCTCGATGACGACGGCCTCGACGACAAACCGATCCTGATTGCCGTGGCCGTGACCATTGCCGGAGACGAGGCGGTGGTCGATTTCGAGGGAAGTGCACCGCAGTGCGAAGGCAGCGTCAACGCGGTGTATGCGATTACGGCGTCGGCCACCGCGTACGTGTTTCGCTGTTTGCTGGGGCTGGATATTCCCGGCAACAGCGGGTGCATGGCGCCCATCCGCGTCCTGGCGCCCGAAGGATCGGTGGTCAATGCCCGGTTTCCCGCGGCGGTGGCCGCGGGCAACGTCGAGACGTCCCAGCGGATCGTGGACGTCCTGTTGGGGGCATTGGCGCAGGCCTGCCCCGACCGGGTCCCGGCCGCGAGCCAGGGCACCATGAACAACGTGACAATCGGGGGGTGGGATACCGAAAAGCAGCGGCCGTTTGCGTACTATGAAACGTTGGGCGGGGGCATGGGCGCCGGGGCCGCCTGTCCGGGAGCCAGCGGCATCCATTCCCATATGACGAATACGATGAATACCCCGGTCGAGGCCCTGGAGTATGCGTATCCGTTTCGGATATCCCGATACGTCATTCGGGAAAGGACGGGCGGTGGGGGCATCCACGCGGGAGGAAACGGCGTCACGCGCGAAATCGAATTCCTGCAGGATGCCGAAGTGACGATCGTCTCCGATCGACGCAAATCGAGACCGTTCGGGTTGGCCGGTGGAGGGGGCGGGCAATCCGGTCGAAACGTGTTGATTCGCAAGGGCCGGGAAAAGAGACTCCCCGGGAAGACGACGTTGTCCGTGATCAAGGGGGATCGGTTGAGGATTGAAACTCCGGGCGGAGGCGGCTATGGTGTGTCGAAGGGGAAAAAAGCGAGATGAGGCATGTCTTTCTGTATTTGTAGGGGCCGCATCCCGGGTTAGAGCCCAGGACATGCCTTATGCGGCCCGAAGAAAGCGTCATAAGATGACGCAGCTACAAAAGAAGGTAATGCTGTGGTCAGTCCTTATCCTGTCAACGAATGAGTAAAGACATACGGGAGTCCCGAATATGAAAGTCACCGATCCTGAACGATTGGAAATGTTGTATGAACGTTTTTGCGACGTGTGTCTCGTGGAAAAAGAAGTGTGGACGGAGATTTTCATGCCCCGGCAGGTTGAAAAGGGAGTGATCCTGACGAACGTGCAGGAGAAATACGACGTGGTCATCGACGACCCCGCGATTGAAGACACGCTCGAGGCTAACATCCCCCTCGGCAAATCCTCGTTACGCGCGGCCATTCAGGAATACAAGGATCATATCAGTTTTCACAAAACCTAGGCCGGGCAGGTCGGGACGGCACCCTTCGGCTTCGCTTCCTTCGACTTCGCCCGTTCGCTTCGCTCAGGGCAAGCTCAGGACAGGCAGGGCAGGCTCAGGCCGTCCCCTGCAATGACCGTGTTGTAGGGACCAACGATCAGTGGTCTCTACTCCCAATGGCCTTCCACCCCGAAGCGCACCCACGTCCCCGGTGCGCTGAATCCGAGAAAATCCTCATACGCCACGTTGGTCAGGTTGTCCACGGCTCCGAAGATTTTCCATTTGCCATTCAGGGTATAGGTGGCGGCGAGGTCGATTCGATAATACCCCGGCAGCCTGGTTTGCGTCGTGGGAATTTGCAGATCGAAGCGTCGGCCAACAGCCTGGAGTTGGCCGCGCAGGGTCAACGCGGGCGTGGGCCGGACCCGGACCGCGAGACCACCCGATGCCTTGGGCCGATTCCGGAGTGGAGCTTTCGTCCCTGCGATGCGAGCATTCAGAAAGGTCATCCAACCTTGGAAAGACACGGTCGGCAATGGAGTGGCGGCCACGTTCAATTCGATCCCCTGCGTCCTGACCTTGTTCAGGTTGACGAGGCGGAAGGTCCTTTGTTCGGCAAGAACGGGGTCCAGATCGATTTGGTTGGAAAAGGTGTTGTGGAACCAGGTCAACTGGATTTCACTGCCCCAGACGGGGCTCGATTGGATGATGCCCGCTTCCCACGCCGTGCTGGTTTCGGGGGAGAGGTGAGGATTTCCGATGAGGGGATCGCCCAGGGCGTTCAGGCTCGGCAATTTGAAGCCTTTGCCGTACTGCCCCCTGACGGTCGTTCGCGGCAACGGTTGGACGCTGGCGGCGAGACGAGGAGTCGCCCGGAGCGGAAAATTATCAGGACCGTCCACCCGGAGACCCGCACTGAACCTGACCTGCTCGTTCGGGGTCATGATCGTTTCCAGCACCCCCGCCGGTGTCGTGCGTGATTGCTCGAAATCCGTGGCGACTTTTGACGGATATCCCAACACGGTCAGGTCCTGGGTTCCGGTTCGCGTTCCGTGCTCGTGGACCAGTTGAAACCCGCCCGCCACTTTCAAGAATTCGTTCAGGGAAGCCCGAAGCGTCCAATGGAGTCGCATTCTGGTAAAGTCCGTCCGGAAGACCGTCGGGGGGACGCGAAACCTTCCGGGTGCGGACAGCACCCCCGGGTTGTCAACGTCCTGTTGCCGGTGGAACAGGTTGCCGGTCAGTTGGTTTTCCCAGTTTGGAGCGAGTGGGAACGTCAGGTTGACCCCGGAAGCGACTTCGTTCGTGCGTCGCCGCTCCGTCGTGCGGAGAACGGCCAGGCGCGGCCCGCCGCTGCCTTCCGGAAAGGAACGGGTGTCGGTGGTCGTGTATTGTCCCGTCAGTTCGAACTTGACTGAATCCGGGAGCGACCAGTTTACGTGGCCGCCGATCGTTCCGGAAGCGAACCGGTTTCCCGTGACTTGACCATCGTTCCGCGTGAAGGCGGCTGATCCGGCATACCGGAACCGGTGGGCGGTCCCCGACGTTTGCAGGATTCCGCGAGCATAGCCCCATTGGCCCCCTTCCGCGCGGGCGATCCGTCGATCCGTCTCTGTCCCTTTTTGCGTAATGACGTTCACCACGCCCGCCATGGCGTCGGACCCATAGAACACCGAGGCTGGTCCTTTGACGATTTCGATCCGTTCGATCCGCTCGGGAGTCAGGGACGACAGATCAACCGATCCGCCTCGCTGGTTCGTCGGGTCATTCAACGGAACGCCGTCCAACAACACCATCGTGAAATTCGGATCACCCCCGCGAATGTACAGTGAACTGAGGCCGCTCCGGCCTCCCATTTCATCGACGAAAATCCCGGGGGTTTGTTGCAGGAGAGTCCCGATCCTGTTGGGCTGTTGAGAATCAAAGCTCTTTCGCGTGAACACCTTCGTCCGGAGAGGTGTCTGCGATCGGCTCGTCGGCAATGCCGTGGCCGTCACCACCACCGGGTCGAGCGTTTCAACGGGCGTGATTTCCGCCGGCCCGGCTGAAGGCGAGAGAGCAAGCGTGAAGCCCAGGATCGCGGTACCGGTTACAAAAGATTGTCTGGGAAAACCCGGAGGGAATCGCTTCATAAGTCCCATGGACAACCACGGGGGGTTGTCCCTGCATCATGGTCATTGTAGGGGACGGCCTGAGCCTGCCCTGCCTGTCCTGAGCTTGCCCTGAGCGAAGCGAACGGGCGAAGTCGAAGGAAGCGAAGCCGAAGGGTGCCGTCCCGTTGATCTTCTCATCAACGGCAGATCTGTGTTATACACCCGTTGTTTTCTTCCGGGACACCCCTTCACATCGAAAAGACCGTCTACCGGGGGCAGTCATGAACCGCGTGGGAGTCGAGGTTTCATCGTGAACAACAGCCGATTCCGTACCGAGCCCGAACGTTCGGACCGGATGCCGTCCTGCATACCGTTCCTGATCGTGAACGAAGCCGCCGAGCGATTCAGTTTCTACGGCATGCGCACGATCCTGGTCATTTTTATGACCCAATATCTCATGAACGCGGACGGCGCCCTGGACGTGATGAGCGAACCCGAAGCGCGTTCCTATTATCATCTTTTTACGTCCGCGGTCTATTTCTTCCCGGTCATCGGGGCACTGGTCGCGGACGTCTGGTTCGGGAAGTATGGAACGATCATGTCGTTGTCGCTGGTGTATTGCCTGGGGCATTTGGCCCTTGCGCTGGATCACACGCGGATCGGGTTGGCCGTGGGGCTCACGCTGATCGCCGTGGGTTCCGGTGGAATCAAACCCTGTGTCTCCGCCAACCTCGGAGACCAGTTCAGTTCGACCAACAGTCATCTGCTCAGCAAAGCCTTTTACTGGTTTTATTTCGCGATCAATTTCGGCGCGGGGCTGTCCACGCTCCTGACCCCGTGGCTGCTCAACCATATCGGGCCCCATCTGGCCTTTGGCGTTCCCGGGCTGTTGATGCTGCTGGCGACGTGGGTGTTCTGGTTGGGCCGGTGGGAATATGCTCATATCCCCGCCAGGGGGAAAGCGTTTCTTCAGGAATTGTTGACGCGCGACAGCCTGCTGGCCATGTGGCGGCTCACCCCGATATACCTGTTCGTGGCCGTGTTCTGGGCACTCTATGATCAAACCGGGTCGGCTTGGGTCCTCCAGGCCAGAAAGATGGATCTCTACTGGATGGGGGTGGAATGGCTCCCTTCGCAAATTCAGTTCGTCAATCCTTTTTTGATCATGCTCCTCATCCCGGTGTTTGCCTGCGGCGTCTATCCCGCCGTCGACCGGGTGTTTCCCTTGACGCCCCTGCGGAAGATCAGCATCGGATTTTTTGTGACGGTCATCGCCTTCGTGATTTCCGCGGTGATCGAGATGCAGATTGATTCGGGACTGCGGCCGAATATCGTCTGGCAAATCGCGGCGTTCGTGGTGATCACCGCGGCGGAGGTCATGGTCTCGATCACGTGTCTGGAATTCTCCTACACCCAGGCGCCCAGGGCTTTGAAATCGTTCGTCATGGCGCTCTTTCTCCTGTCGGTTTCCCTGGGGAACGCCTTTACTTCATTGGTGAATTATTTCATTCAGAACGACGACGGCAGCGTGCGGCTGGACGGTCCGGACTATTACTGGTTTTTTACGCTGGTCATGCTGGTTGTCTCGATCCTCTTTATCGCGGTGGCCAAACGCTACAAAGGCCGAACCTATCTTCAGGGTGGGGACGCCGCGTAAACGTTCCGACGTTCGTAATCGGGGATCCAGGGTTTCTTCTTTTGTTTTATCTGTCATCCTCGACATTTTCAATCGAGGATCCAGAGTCTTTGTTTTTTCAATCGCGAGGAGAAAGACACTGGATTCCTGCTTTCGCAGGAATGACAGGAGGAGGAGTCGGGGATGACAGAAGGAGACTGCGGAAACGGGCGTTCAGGGTTTGGGCTTCTGGCTGAGATACAGGACCTGGTTGACCCGGAAGGCCTGGGTGTACTGGTCGTCCGTGATGTGTTGTGAATGAAAACAGCGTCCGTCGAAAATGATCAGGCGGTTGGGCAGCATGCGCATCAGGAAGAGGAGTTCCCAATAGGCGTTGCCGTCGTTGATATAGGCATTGTCCCGGTTGGCGAACAAGGGATTGAAGATCATGCTGTTCTGGAAATTTTCATAACCCTCCGCACTGCTGAGAAATTCATCGCTGAGTTCCAACCTGTCGGCCAGTTCGCGGATCTCCCGGTCCGGAACGATGGGCACTCGTTCCAATCCCGTGGGCACGTGACGGTACAGGCCGGTCCCGCCCATGCAGGATTCCGCGGGGTTCAGGTAGACCATGGCGGTCACGTCCTGGTCGATATGGGGTTGACGCTGCCCCACGTTGAGGCGGTACTGCCGGTTGGTGATGCCTTGAAACACGACCGGCTGGGGGTCGAAAAACGGGTACAGCTTCATGCCCCAGAAGTCACTGATCGCATCCACGATCGCCCCGGTCCCGACGTTCACCGAAGCCCGCACGCCGGGAAAGTTGCCGACAATCTCGAATCGATCGGTATACGGGAGCTCCAGGGCCTGTTGGAGGACTTGGTCGGGATACCGGTAGAATCCGTCCACCATGACGACCTTGTGGCGGCCCAAGCCTATCTGTTCGACGGAAACCTGGCAGTCGGGATTGATCGCGAAGGTTTCAGGAGAAGGTGGCACGAGCGACTCCCTGTCCACGTGACGGGTTTCCGCCATGGTGCGCCATCGGGTCCTCATGCGTCAATGGGGTTGTCTCCCGTGCAGTGAAGGCTCCGGGCCCTTCCGTGGTACAATACAATACTACGTCATCTGACGTGGTACTTTTCCAAACTCCTCGAAGGGGTCAGGGAGGGAACAGGGTATGACCGCACCGTACCACGACCTGTTGGCCAAGATCCGCATCTGCTTTCCCCAGCCGATTTCCAATCGCGTCCATGACAGCTACTTTGTCCACAGCGTCATGCGCGCGATGGATGCGGTGGATGCGTTGAAAAGTGAACGCCCCATTCTGGGGCAGCGACTGCCCCTGGATTATGTTAAGGCTGGAGAAGCGAGTCTTCCCGAAAGCGGCATGAGCGTCGAGGACGTGACCGCCGAGCTTGTGCAGTACTGTTCAGGGTTGGCCATTCCCGGGCATCCCCACACTCAACAGAACGTGATCCCGCCGCCGACCATTTCCTCTTTGATCGGGATTCTTTTGGCATCCTTGTATAACCCGAATCTCGGGTGGGATGAATACAGCCACCGGTTGGCCCTGGCGGAAGTGGAGATGGTGGCGATGAGCGCGCGCCTCGTGGGGTACGAACCGGATCGCGCGGGAGGGGTGTTCACCTTCGGTGGGACGGGCACGACGCTCTACGGCGCCAAGATCGGATTGGAAAAAGCGATTCCCGGCGCCATGACTTCAGGGGTGCGGGAGGACGCGGTCATCTTTGCCAGCGAGGCCAGTCATTATTGTCGATACAACATTGCGGGGTGGCTTGGACTCGGATCACGGAGCGTGGTCACGGTTCCCGCGGACTCGCGAAACGCCATGAATGTCGAGGCTTTTCGAGAGCAGGCCGGGGCGGTCCTCAGACGGGGCGGGAAAATCGCCGCCGTGATCGCGACCATGGGGACCACCGATGCCTTTGGGCTTGACGATCTGGCCGCCATCGTGGCTGTGCGTGATGAATTGGTGGAAGAATTTCAACTTCCGTACCAACCCCACGTTCATGCCGACGCCGTGATCGGCTGGGCCTGGTCGGTGTTCAACGACTACGATTTTGAGCACAATCCCTTGGGATTCCGGCCGCGCACCCTTCGCGCGCTGGCCGGGGCTCGTCTGCCCATCCACCGTCTGTCACTGGCGGACAGCGTGGGGATTGATTTTCACAAATCGGGATTTGCCCCGTATATTTCAAGCCTGGTGTTGTTCAAACAGCGCGACGACCTCGGTTTGATTCAACGGCCCCAAGAGCAGATGCCGTACCTCTATCAGTTCGGGACCCATCGACCGGGGATGCATACCATCGAGACTTCCCGGGCGGGTGGGGGGATTCTTGCGGCCCTGGCGAACATGAAATTGTTCGGGAAGCAAGGCCTGCAAGTCATTATCGGTCACATCGTGGAAATGTCGCAATTGCTCCGCGAACATTTGGAGGGGAATGAGTGGACCACGGTCTTGAATCGGGAGAATTTCGGCCCGGTGACCCTGTTTCGGGTCTACCCTCGCGGGATCGATACGTTTCGGATCAAAGAGGAGGAAAGCAAAGACGTGGCCTATCGAGAACTGCTGAGATCACACAATGAGTACAACCGGAAGGTGTTCCAGTACGTCCATCAAGAGGCGATGGAGGGGCGGGGCGTGGTGCTGTCCTTGACGGATTGCTACCGGACTTCAGCATACGGGGAACCGATCGTGGCGTTGAAATCCTTTATCCTCTCCCCCTTTGTCGACGAGGAACAAATCGAAGTGGTCGTGCGGAAGGTGCTGGAAGCCCGGAACCGGATCGACGGCTGAGGTCGTGGTCTAATGCGTGTGGTCGCTCAACAGATCGAGAAAACGCGGTGCTAAAATGCGGCTCTGAATCATCAGTAACCCGCGTTCCCCCAGTCCCCGGTAACTCAGGTTGATTTCGGTTTCATCGAGCCGCCAGGAGTATTCCTGGTTCAGCCCCCGGATCATCGACCCGCGGTTGTGTTGAATTTTTCCGAATTCCGATTCCAGGGCCTGCTTGATCCGGTTGTGCGTTTCTTCATTTCGGTACCGGATCATCACCCGGGCAAATTGGTCGTCAATGGCATACAGCTTGATGTAGTCGACCGGTTCGTTCGCAAAACGCGCCGGGCCTTCCTTGTATTCATAAATGTCGACCCGCTCGTCGGGCTCGACGAGGACAAGTTGAGGAAGTTCCGCCAGCGTACTTCCCCAGGGAATCCCCTGAAAGCCAGGTGCGGGCGTCGGATTGGCAGCGAGAAGGAGTTCGGGTAACCAGAAGATCAAGAGCGGAAGGAGGAACGGAACGCGACGCGGCATCATCCCGTCACCCTAGCACCCTCGTACGAAAATAGCCAGCAAGAGCCCGAATCGATCATTTGTTTGCAACTCGCCTGCATCCGTCATTCCTGCGGAAGCAGGAATCCAGGGTCTTTCTCCTGATGGACCAAGAAAAAGGCAAAAACCCTGGATTCGTCCCCGACATCCTTAATCGGGGATCCAGTTCTTTGCGTCGGGAATGACAGAGGGGGAAGTCAAGGATGAAAGAAGGAAGTCCGTCTGGAAACAAGGAACGGAAGGGAATCAGAAGGCCGCGTTGGCAGGGACCGGCACGGCATGAATGTCATCTTTTCCGATAAGATCGGCCAGTTCACTGACATGCTTCTCCGGAGGTCCAATCAGCGTCCAGGCTTCGGGGTTGTCCAGGATCGCCTGGACGAGTTGGGTGTGGAGTTGATGCCCCGAACATTTGGCGACAATATGACCGATGACGTGGATGCCGAGGAGGGACAGATCACCGATGAGGTCCAACACCTTATGGCGAACGCATTCGTCCGGGAAACGAAGTGCCTCTTCATTCATAATGCCGGTGTCCGAAAACACGATGGTATTGTCCAGGGACCCGCCTTGTCCCAATCCGCGAGCCCATAAGGCTTCAACTTCATGCGAAAACGCAAAAGTCCGGGCATGTGCAATATTGGCTTCGAAGTCCACCGTGGACCACTCATGTTCATACGTTTGTTGTTGGATCAACTCATGATCGTAGTCGATCGTATAGGTGATCTTGGGGAACAGAGCGGGAAGAATGGAAATTCCTCGATTGCCGTCACCGATGTGAATGGGTTCTACAATTTTGAGATAGGTCTTAGGGCGTTCCTGTGGGAGAATTCCGGCGAGGCGAATGAGTTTGGCAAAGGGGGCCGCACTGCCGTCCATTGCCGGGACTTCCTCTGAATCGATATCGATGAAGGCATTGTCGATTCCCAATCCCCAGAGAGCCGACAGCACGTGTTCGGTCGTTTGAATTTGGAATCCATTGGACCCAAGCACGGTGCAAAGTTCAGTCGATCGTAGATTGCGAATCGACGCCTGACACGTCTCGACGTGACTATTGACTTTCCGCCGGAACACAATGCCGTTGTCCACGGGCGCCGGGGAAAGACTGACCTTCGAATGACGTCCGGAATGAAGCCCGACTCCGGATCCGGAGATCGTTTGCTCAATGGTCTGTTGCCGTTGTCCGAACATGTAATAGTTCCGTTTCTCCAAATCAAAATTGGAATAAATATTCCCAAAATTGGAATAAATATTCCAATACAATAGAACACCTTAGATATCAATGCAAATTTCGGGCCAAATAAAGTATATCTGAATGTTTTGTAAATCATTGAAATTTAACGATAAATGAAAAATCTATTTTGCACGTTATTGATATTGATGTAAAAAGTCAATAGCGATGTTGCAAAAAAGCAACACAATGAGGGAGACATGCTCAGGGTCGAAAAGGCTCCAATAAATATCGCAAGGACTCAGGGAACTGATCAAAAGCATCGGTGTGCGCGAGTCCGGTAATGATGCCACGGTGTTTCTTGTGCAGGCCGGAGTCGACAAAGGCCTGCACGTGAAGTTGCCATTTCAAAGCATTATCGCTGAGCACTTGCGCTTGCTCCTCGGCTGTCTTGGCCTTAAGCAGGTTGTCGAGACATCGTATGGTTTTTTCGACACTATCATAAGGCGGAGCCAGTTTCAGTTCGGCATAAAATGCTCCCAGGTTCTCACGGAATTCGCTGAGGAGGTTCTGGCATTTGCGCTGTGACATGACGGTTATGTAGGGGCGGGCCAGAGCCTGTCCTGAGCGAAGCGAATGGGTGCCCGCCCGCCTCAACCCGGAATGCCGGTCATTTGGTTCCCCTTCTTTCCCTGCCGCTTTTATTCGGAATTGCTGAATCCGTCCAGGTCATGCTCTTTCCCGATCATGACCAGGACGTCGCCTTTTTCGATCATATCGCTGGGGGAGGGAGTGAAATTGAAGGTATCCTCCTTCTTGAGTTTTCCCTTGATCATGCGATTGACCTGTTTCTTGATGCCGATAATGTTGAGGTTGTGCTGTTCGCGGATCTTGGTTTCCTCGATGCTCATGCCGGAAAACCGGTCCGGCACGGCGACTTCCTCGACACTGTACCCGGGCGCCAATTCGAGATAGTCCAACACCTCGGGCGAAACCAGACGGTGCGCGAGCCGGATTGCGGCGTCCCGTTCGGGGTATATCACTTCGGTCACCCCGAGGTTGCTGAGGATTTTCCCGTGCACGTTGGTCACAGCCTTGGCGATGATGGATTCGATCCCCATTTCGTGCAACGTCTGGACGATGAGGATGCTCGCCTCGATGTTTTCGCCGATGCTCACCACCGCCACGTCGACGTTTTGGGTGCTGACGGCTTTCAGCGCGCGCTCATCGGTCGCGTCGCACTGGACCGCAAAGGTTGCGATCTCACTGATGGCTTGTATTTTGGCCTCTTCGCTGTCGATGGCGAGAACTTCACACCCCTTTTGAACCAACGATTCCGCGACGCTGTATCCGAATCGTCCCAGGCCGATGACTGCGAACAGACGTTTCATGACGTCACGCTATTTATCTGATGGTTCGGGCTCCACTTGTTTGGGTGGTGGCGCATCCGAGGATTCCATGTGTTTCAAGAACGGGGTCAACAGGTCAATGGGGACCGGAAACAGGATCGTGGAATTCTTGTCCCCGGCCACGTTCATGATGGTTTCGAGGTACCGCAACTGCAGGGCGGCCGGATTCCGGCTCAGGATGTTGGCGGCGTCGGACAAGCGCTGCGAGGCCTGAAATTCGCCTTCGGCATGGATGACTTTCGACCGTCGTTCCCGTTCGGCTTCCGCCTGCCTCGCGATCGCGCGCTGCATTTCCTGCGGAAGATCCACGTTCTTGACTTCCACGGCGGAGACCTTGATGCCCCAGGGTTCGGTGGCCTGGTCGATAATCCGCTGCAAGTCCGCGTTGATTTCATCCCGTTTCGAGAGCAGGTCGTCCAATTGACTCTGGCCCAGGACGCTCCGCAGGGTCGTTTGGGCGATCATGGAGGTGGCGTAATAATAGTCCTCCACCCCGACGATGGCTTTTTCCGAATCCACCACGCGAAAATAGATCACCGCGTTGACCTTGACCGACACGTTGTCTTTCGTGATGACATCCTGGGGAGGCACGTCCATGGTCACGGTCCGGAGGCTCACGCGCACCAGTTTGTCGACGAACGGGATGATGATGACAACGCCGGGTCCATTCATCCCAATCAGACCCTTGGCCAGACGGCCGAACCGGAAAATAACGCCGCGCTCGTATTCCCGCAGGATGTAGAACCCTTTCGAGATCAGGATGATGAAACCCAGTAATAAGATAAACAACATGGTCGGACTGAAAAGTGTCATGGTTATTGACTCTCTTTTTTCGGTTCCAGGGGTTTGACGTGGACCGTGAGTCCGTCGACCTGGGTGATTTGAATAGGCTGTCCTTCGGATACCGGCGCCGAACTGACGGCGTCCCAGATTTCACCCTGGACAAAAATTTGCCCGCCTGGCGTCAGGTTCGTTTTCGCCGATCCGATGCGGCCGATCATCCCCTCGCTGCCGGTGGGCGTTTGCCGGCGTAGGGCGCGGACGCCGAAATTGACCACCAGAAACGTAAACCCGACCGCCAAGGCTATAACGGGAAGCATAACAGACCAGGAGAGTTGATAATAGGGGAAATCCTGGTTGAAGAGAAACAGCGATCCCAGCAGCATGGCGGTGACCCCGCCGATGGCCAATACCCCGTAACTGGTCACGGTCACCTCCAGGATCAACATGACGATGCCCAGGATGAACAACAACACCCCCGCGTAGTTCACGGGAAGGGACTGGAGAGAATAAAAGGCGAGGATCAGGCTGATGGCGCCGACCACGCCGGGCAAAATCGCGCCCGGACTGTAGAGTTCCGCGATCAACCCGATGGTGCCGATGGTCATCAGCACGTAGGCGATATTCGGATCGCTGATGGCTTTCATGGTTTCGAGTCGCCAACTCATGGGAAAATTCCGGGTGCGCGCGTCCCGGGTCTGAAGGGTCATGGTCTGTTCACCGAGGGAGAGTTCCCGCCCGTCGAGTTGCCGGAACAGGTCATCCATGTCCGATGCGATCAGATCGATCACGCCCAGTTCCCGTGCCTGTGTGGCGGTGGCCGAGACGCTTTTCTTGACGGCGTTTTCCGCCCATTCGACGTTCCGGCCCCGGCGTTCGGCAATGGACCGGATATAGGCGACCGCGTCATTCTCCACTTTTTCCTTCATCACCTCGTCCATTTCCCCGCCGCCCATGGCCACGGGGTGGGCCGCTCCGATATTGGTCCCCGGCGCCATGGCCGACACGTGCGCCGCCAGGGTGAGGAAGACGCCGGCTGACGCAGCCCGCCCGCCGGTCGGAGCCACGTAGACGACAATCGGCAGTTGGGCCCCGGTCATGTCTTTGATCATCGACCGCATCGACGTGTCCAGGCCACCGGGCGTATCGAGTTGAAACACGAGAAACCCGGCGCGTTCCTGCTCGGCATGGGCAATGGCTTCGTGAAGATATTCGGCGGCGACGGGATTGATCACGCCTTCATAGGCGGCGGTGACCACCAGGGAAGGTTCAGCCCGGGAGAGGCCGACGTGACAAGAGAAAAACAGAATGCTGAGAGCGATGAACGCGAGCCCTTTCCGCTTTTGCCGCGGGGAAAGACGAACGTGCCACAACCGGAAAGGCGTTGTATGCAGGATACTCAATGCGGAGGAAACCTCCTACAAAAATCATCTTACGACCCTCTCCGAAGGCTGTCAAGAAAACGGCTGTATGTTCCAGCCATTTTCTTGTATGGAAGGACGATCTTTGCCGGGCGACAGAGATCGCCCTTTTCCGTTCTCTCTTGTCATCAGAGACGCGTGGTCTCCGACCGGAGGACAAAAGGCCATCCACCGGGATGGACGGCTTTGCTGCACGAGCAGTGAAGTTATTGCTGGTATGCCCCGAAGACGCCCATAAAAGTAATATCGCTATGTTCAGCTCCGAAGGTGCCTGTGACGGACGTCGGTGAGGCCCCGTTGCCCAGGAATTCTCCTCCCCATTTCCCGGAGTAAGTATTTCCTTGGTGGGACCCGGAGGTATCGCCGGTGAAGAATCCGGCCCGGGTGTCCCTGATATCTGCCGCACCTAAATCCAACCTGGTCCCCTGGAACGAAATGGACTGCCCTCTGTCAACGTCCCTTGCGCTAAAATTGGTGACGGATCCACTTATTGTTCCCGTCTGAGAGGCGTCGCCAAAGTTTGCAGTCAATGCGACCGTTGCATTGAACAGGCCTGCAGTAGTGGTGGTTTCATCAGTGTACAGGCCTATGGCGTCGCCTTCATACGTGGCTTCTCCGGTCAGTCCTGGCAGGTTGTCTTGCGAGAATGGTCGGTTTCCTCTCGCGAAGGTTCCATACACCACGTCATCAAGATCCATTGAATCAGCCGCTTCTTCAGGGACATATATCCAGATTCCGGCAGACAGGTAGTCGAGATCGTCGTTATCTTCCATGTCTGAGAAGACAATGCTGTAGACCGTTCCATTCGATTCTTCTTTTTCGAAGCTGACGTGTTGCCATTGAGAACTCGTTCCTGAGGGGGGCGTACCGCACGATTGGCAGAGGGCTCTGTTGAAGTCAAACCAATCATCGACAATATCCGAAGTGCCCAGGATTGTCGCACCGTTACGAACGGTTGCTCGCAGGCTTTCTTGGACGTAGCTGGGCGTGCTGGAAATGCTGTTTCTTGTGACGCCGTTGGCGTCAGTGTTGGAGGTTTGCGTCACGCTGCCCTGCAAGGGTGTGCTGTTGGCAGCTACGGTGGCTCGATCCGCAATCAGGTTGATTGGTATGCCTGCGTCTGCGCCACCGCCACCGCCACCGCCGCATCCGAATCCTGTCATCGTGACAATCATAAGCAAGAAAAAGAAAAGTCTTGTTATGCCCGTGTCCCCGTTCATGTCATTGTTCCTTTTTTAGGTTTTCTGATATTGAGAAGGCAATAAACAGAAAACAAATTGACTGCGACCGGAATTGGCCGCTTGCATTCAATAAATATAGATCGAAACGCCAAACCTATACATCATCATAGAAAATATTTCAACTTACGTAATATAAGGTTCGATCAAAAATGATGCCCTGGGATGCGGTCTTCTTGATGCAACGTGATAAACGGTGGGCTCCGGAAATTACGTCGGACAAGTTGCACCCTCAGGGACAGGCTCCTAGAATGCGAGCGATGTACACCTTTCAATCAGGTCAACGCGTCCATCTGGTGGACAAAAAAGGGCGGCAGTATGCCCTCACGCTCAAGGCCGGCGACCGGTTTCAACACAGCGGGGAGACCATTCCGCATGACGACCTCATCGGTCGGCCCGACGGGACCGCAGTCCGTCTTTCCGGGGGAAAGACCATGATTGCCTTGAGCCCCACCCTGGCGGAATACACGCTGAAGATGCCCCGGGGAGCGCAAGTCCTGTACCCCAAGGACATTGCCATGATCCTCATGTGGGCTGATGTGTATCCGGGGGCCTCCGTGTTCGAAGCGGGGGTTGGCTCCGCGGCGTTGACGCTGGGGTTGCTGCGCGCGGTCGGCGAACGCGGGCGGGTCGTGAGCTACGAAAAACGGGAAGATTTTGCGCGAACCGCGATGAAGAATATCGATCGATTCCTGGGCCCCGTGGCCAACTTTCATTTGGTGCAGCGCGATGCCCATGAAGGTATCGGCTGGGAGGTGGACGGTATGCCCCACGTCTTCGACCGGGTGATCCTGGATTTGCCGGAACCCTGGAACGTGGTGCCGCACGTGCCTGCAGCACTCAGGTCCGGCGGCATCTACCTGAGCTTTGTTCCGACGGTGCCCCAAGTGGTTCAGACGGTGGAAACCCTCCAACGGACCAGGGCCTTCGGACTGATCGAAACCTTCGAGACCCTCGTGCGCCATTGGAACATCGACGGGCGTAGCGTCCGGCCTGACTTGCGAATGATCGCCCACTCGGGATTCATCACGGTGGCCCGTCGCCTGGAAAAGGGTGATGCCCCTGCGGGGCAGACCCCGGCCGTCGTACCTGGTGATGACGACGAAGATCCGGTCTTTGATGGAGGCTGAACCCGTTTACATCCCATGCAGAGTTGCCGGGGTAGGGGTGTAATGCAAACACTTCTCATTGCAGACGATGACCCCGATCTCCGGTTGTTGCTTCAAACCACCCTGGAGGATCCGGCCTATCGCATCCTGGAAGCTTCGGACGGGGAGTCGGCCTTGCACCTGGTCCGGCAGGAACGGCCTGACGTGGTGATCCTGGACCGGATGATGCCCAAACTCGACGGTCTTGCCGTGGCCCAGACCGTGCTGGCTGATCCGGCCATCCGGCATATTCCCCTGATTCTCCTGACGGCCTTGGAGCCGCCAACGGCAATTGACGTCGAGCCGGCGCCGGAAGTCTTTGCCTATCTCGTTAAACCCTTTAGCCCCTTACAATTACTCGAAACCGTCCGGCAGGCGCTCGACCGCACGGGCACGGCATAGGTCCCGGGTGCCGATGAAACTCTCTCAGGATTTCGTCCCTGACGATGATCTCAACAAACAACTGCGTTCGGCCAAGTCGCAACTCGCCCTGTACGCCAAAGATCTGAAAGCCCTGTTGTCCCGTGAACGGAAAAAATCATACAAACTGGAAACGACGAACAAGCAGTTGCAGGCCTATGCACAGGACCTGAAGGCGGCCTATGCGGCTCAACAACAGAAAACGCGCGAACTCGAAAAAGCCTATGCCGATACCGTGGTCCGTCTGACCCTGGCGTCCCGGTACAAGGATGAAGAGACCGGCGCGCACATCCAGCGCCTGAGTCACTACAGCAAAATCCTGGCGCTGGTCACCGGACTCGATGAACAGGACGCCCAACTGATTTTCGACGCGGCACCCATGCATGACGTGGGAAAGGTCGGGATCCCCGACAGGATCATGCAAAAACCGGGACCGTTGGATGAAGAGGAATGGGAGATCGTCAAACGGCACCCGGTCCTGGGAGCCAATCTGTTGGCCGGGTCCCCGTCATTGCTCCTGCAGACCGCACGGGACATCGCCCTCACGCATCATGAACGGTGGGACGGGAGCGGCTACCCGCAAGGGTTGAAAGGCGAAGCCATTCCCTTGGGCGGGCGCATGGTCATGTTGGGGGATACCTATGACGCGCTTCGGAGCATGCGACCGTATAAACCGGCTCTGCCCCATAAGAAGACATGTAACATCATCCTGAACGGCAACGAGCGAACCAGGCCCGGACATTTCGATCCCACGCTCCTCGAAGCCTTTCGTGAACAGCACCTGGAGTTCGACCGGATTTTTTCGGAGATCAGGGAGGAAGAAGACGGTCGATCATAATCTCTTCCCCTTGGATTGTAGGGACAGGCCCCTGTGCCTGTCCGTAGTGTCGAATTACGCCCTTCGACAAGCAATCCGACCTACGGTATGCTCGCGAAGGGCAAACGCTCAGCGCCGCGGGAAATCGACTGGATACCCGGCTTCGTTCCAGGCGTTCATGCTCCCCGAGACGTTATACACGTATTGATACCCGAGACTGGCCAGCGTTTCCGCGGCGATGTTGCTCCGGTGACCGGATTGGCAATACACGACAATATGATCATCGAGCTTGGCCCCGATTTCCAGGTGACGGCGGCCAATCTCCCGAAAGTCGATATTGCCGTCGGTGCCGGGAATGAAGCCCGTCGTATGTTCATCGCCGGTGCGGACGTCAATCAGAAAAAACCCTTTCTGCTGGAGGCTCGGGGCTTTTTGGAGACCCCGGTTCAACTCCTGGACCGTCAGCACGTACGTTTGTTGAGCCGAGACGGAGCCACCCAGCACCACCAACGCGAATGAGAGACCCATGAGGCCACTGAGAATTGTCCGGATCTTCATACGAAACCTCCCTCTCGAAAAAGTGTGGAGGAGACTTAGGAACCAATTCCTGCTTAGAGAATATCCTATGCCCGTTTTCGGAAGCTGGTCAAGAGCCTGCGTGGCTCTCATCGTCGTGTTGGGTGGCGTGATCGGGGGGTGTGGCGGCGGCGTTGAGGTCATTCGGGAGGGCCCGGATGCCGGAGTGGTCCGGTATCTGTACAAAGGGAACAACGGGCACCTGTACACGTCCAAACGAGACGAGGCCTTCGACAGGATTCGCGAGTTTTGCGATGCCCCGTATCAGGTGCTCAAGGAAGGCCAAACGAAAAGCCGGCAACGCGTAATCGAGGGCATAGGCGGCGCGGAAGTCGTGACCGAAGACTGGTGGGGCATCCGGTTTCAATGCCTGCCCTGAGCCAAGTCGAAGGGTGCGAGGTAAACAATAGCACAATGTCAGGATTTGCTCTTGCTCCCAGGCACCCATCAGATGTACAACGCCAACGATGCTCAGACGATTTGAGTGTCGAGTCATGGGACTGGTACCGATCAAGACCAAGCGCGCCGATAAAGGAATATTCATCGTTGCAGCCAAGACAGTCAAAGGGAGGCAGTTTAGAAGGCAATTGTTGAAGAAGATCAAGGTAGTGTAAAAAAATCGCGGAATCATATGACTTACAGCGACTATGTTATCTTTGTCGATGAAAGTGGCGACCACAGTCTTGAGTCCATTGACCGGGAATATCCCGTCTTCGTCCTTGATTTCTGCATCTTTCGGAAGGATCACTATACGAACGATGTCGTGCCCAAAGTACAGAAATTCAAGTTCACTCATTTCGGCCACGACATCGTTGTTCTGCACGAACACGAAATCCGCAAGAAGAAGCCGCCCTTCGTGTTCCTGAACAACCGGGAAAAACGCGATGCCTTCATGGAGGGATTAAATCGGCTGATTGGCGAAGCCGATTTTACCATCGTCGCCACCGTGATCCACAAGCAGCGACACGCCGGAACTTACGTTCATCCTGTAAATCCATACGAATTGGCACTCCAGTTCTGCATGGAGCGAGCCTATTCCTTCCTTCGAGAGCAGGATCAGCATAAGCACATCACTCATGTGGTGGTCGAACGGAGAGGTAGGCGGGAAGACGATGAGCTTGAACTTGCCTTCCGTCGAATTCGCGACGGCGCGAACTATCAGGGTGAAATGCTGGGCTTCGAGATCGTTTTCGCTGACAAGAAGATCAACTCTGTCGGCCTGCAACTGACCGATTTGACCGCGCGTCCGATAGGCCGTCATGTGATGGAACCCGCGCAAACCAATCGCGCGTGGGACATCATTAAGCGGAAACTATACCGGAATCACGCAGGGAAGAGTGACGGCTGGGGCCTTAAAATCTTTCCCTAAAAAACGAAAGGCCCCGGGAAACCCCAGAGCCAGTCGCCGACCGGGAACAACCCCCAATCCAGTGAGCAAACTATAGTCCATTAACCGTCTGTTGTCAAACAAAGGAACCTCTGATCCCCGATTAAGAATAGCCTGCCCCCGACGTTTGTAATCGGGGGTCGAGGACAGGTTTATTGTGATAGCGGGATGCAGGGCAAGGCGTCCCGGAGCGAAACCCGAGGCTTATCAGAGAGATAGGTGAGGGTTGAGCGAGGACACAACGCAGCCCTGCGCCCGATAGTGCATTAAATCAGAGGTTCCCAAAGATGTTGCCTGCCGCTATCGACCGTAGCCGCTGTCACCACTTGTGATTGCAAAAAGATGTTCATGTGTCCCGGAATCAGGCCTGCAAAAGTACAAGCTCGGTCGCGGCTAAGTGCTCTTCCTACAGGACCAGCGTTCTAGATGGTTATACGATCGGAACTCCGGTCAATTCCAGTGACGGATTAAAGAGTTTCTTAAAAGAGGGAGGTTGCATGATGACTGAACAGCGTTCCTTACCGGACGACGCAGAGGCCTATGGCAAAACACCTGTGTTCACGAACGAAACCGTGCCCGACAAGATCCTGAACCATCATGACTTGCAAGCCGGAACGTGGGGCCTGCTCACGGTTGAATCCGGCACCGTGAGTTTTTTCAGGAAAGGCGACGAGGCCCCGCTTGCGGTCATTTCATCGGAAAAGCCTTTCGTTATCCTGCCGGAAGAAGTTCACTATGTGCGTTTGTCCGAGGACGCCAAATTTTTCGTGACGTTCTACAAACGTCCCAAGAGTTGACCTGGAAAAACAAAAATTAGGGCTCGATACGGTCAGCGGCGTCAGCCTGCCGGAATGGAGAAGACGATCACATACGCGAGTATGAGAGCAAGGCATATGAACAGGATTTCATTGATCAGCGTCATTCTCGCCGTCGGTGGACAATCCTTGTAACTGTAGATGAGGGCAAGCAGCGTCTGCAGGAAGTAATAGGTTGCGAAAGCTCGGGAGGCCAGCGTAATAATCTCGAAGAGGTCAACCGCCCACACCAGCAGTATCGCGCAGACAGAGACCGATACATATCCCATCCGGGTTGACAGACGGTGATGGCTGTTTTCCCGCAACAGGCCGCCACCCCCACCCAAATCCGCCACTGCCGCGCTGAACTGACTCATGAGCGCGGCCACCATCAACATCAAGGGCAGGATGACGGCCACCGGTTGCATGGCATTGATGATCTCCGACAGCTCTATGTCCATGAGGTCTATCTGTTGTACGACCGGCAGCAACAGAATAACCGACACGACGTAGAGGATGCCGGAGATGATTTGAGCGTTCCGCATGCTCGATATACGAATTTCTCTGCTGTATTTGTCCCCGAGAAAGCGGGAGGTCTCAAAGCCTTGGACTATCAGGAGAACGCCGGCGAGCATTCGGAATTGTGTCGATACGTCTCTTTTGGGGTAGTCGAAATGTATTTCTCTGCCCAGCAGGAAGTCGATGCTGAAGATAGCCAGTCCGATTATCAGGGAAACTATGACGGCAAGTTGGATGGTCACGGAGAACGATTCCAGCCGTTCGAGGCCGCCCAGCCCTTTTGCATAGCCGACTCCGGTGATGAAAAGAATGATGGCCGTCGTGAGCAAGCGTTCGAGATTCGGGTTGGAGATACCCAGATAGTGCAGGAGAAAGTCTGACAGCAGTGAAAGGTAGAAGGCGACTGCGACCACGTAGGCCAGGACGAGGGCAATGCATGAGAGATACTCGATTTCCTGTGAGTGCCTGGACAGTTGTCCGCTGGCGATACGGGGTTCAACGTGTAGGATATTGAACCTGATGACGTGTCCGATTGCATAGGCCAGGGCCACGATGCCCAGTATGGCGAACGGTGAACGGATCCCTACCACACTGGCGAGCAGAGGAGCCATGATCAGGAATCCGCTTCCAATGATGGAGGAGAGAGGAGTCAGGGTCGCCTGCCAGAGTTCGCTCTTCAGCATTCGTGAGCGCATCAGAGCGAAGCCCACAGCAAGGCACGAAACCAGAAGAAGGGAATTGAATGCGAGGTTTGAAGCAAGCACTTTCGCCACTTACTGCCAGGATGAATGGTGCTGCGTGTTAACTGAGCGTTAAATGTGCAATCAGGTAAGCGACTCAATCACGACATGGCGGAGAGGGTGGGATTCGAACCCACGGACCGTTGCCGGTCAACGGTTTTCGAGACCGCCCGATTCGGCCACTCTCGCACCTCTCCGCTCGTCTGTCGGCAAGCGTTTTCAGGTCATGGTGAGGGACTGGTCCTGCCTGATCTGCTGAAAGAACCGTTGCAGCAGGTCGCGACTCTCGTTTTCCAATACGCCGTGCGTGACGGCGATTTGGTGATTCAAGCGGGTATCCTCATGGAGCGCAAACAGGGACCCGCATGCCCCGGCTTTGGGGTCCCACGCGCCGAAGACCAGGCGAGGAATCCGCGCTTGCAGCATGGCGCCGGCACACATGAGGCAAGGCTCCAGCGTCACGTACAGGGTTGTGCCAGTTAATCGCCAGGATTGCAACTGTTCGGCGGCTTCCCGGATCACAATGAGTTCCGCATGGGCCGTCGGATCCTGGTGGCGTTCTCTGGTGTTTCGTCCGCTGGCTACGATGGCATTCTCATGCACGAGTATCGCTCCCACGGGGACCTCGCCGTCGGCAGCGGCTTGTTCCGCTTCCCTCAGGGCTTCGCGCATGAAGGCTTCATCGACCGGGAGATGGTTCTTCGCGTCTGCTTCAGGGATCATGTTGTTCCTTCAAAAAGGATGTCGGATTACGCTACGCTAACCAGACCTACGATCCTTTTTGTGTTTGTGTAGCTGCGCGATCCCTGCTGGGGGCAGGGACATGCCTTATCGCGCTTCCATCTCTTGGCGGCCTCTCCAAGCGGCATAAGATGCCGCAGCTACAAGTAGATTAGCTGGCACGGAGCCCTTCGACTTCGCTGGCGCTACGCTCAGGGCAGGCTTTGGTTTACACGGCAATCATGGTAGCATAGCGTGGCCTCAGACTCCATGAAGATCCGTGTCGAGAACATGGCTTGTCGTACCCCAATCAACGTTCCCCTTTCAGTCGAACACCTGCAATCGATCTGGCGCGAATTGAATGGTTCGTATTTTCAGAACCGGCTGCCGGCCATCGAGATTCAATGGAGTAATCGCCTGAAGGCGTCCGCCGGTCTCTTTCGCAGCCGGACGGGTCCGCGCACTTCCTGGGTGGCTCCGGAGGAACGGCATGGCAAAGGGCGCGTGATTCGTTTGTCGGTCCCGCTCCTGTCCGGGCAGTCTTTTGAAGAGATGCGGGGGACCCTGGCCCACGAGATGATTCATCAATGGCAGTTTGACGTGAAGAAATGGTGCCCTTCGCACGGACCGGAATTTCGACGAATCATGGCCCTGATGAATGCTGACGGCCTGGGGATTACGATTTATCATACGCTCGACAATGGCACCCCGGCTCCCGCGAAGTTCACGTGGCGTTGTGCGAGGTGCGGTCATGCCTATCATCGCCAACGCAACACCCTCTCGACGCAACGGCATCGCTGCGGGTTGTGCCGGGGGCCCCTCCAGGAAATCATGGCCCGCAACACGGGCGGGGAGTCCTCACCCCGACCCCCGGACCGAGTCCGGGGCAGGCTCTCTCCCAGAGGAAGCAAGCAGGGCGGCCCGATCCAACTGGCCTTTAATTTTTGAGCGTACCTGGTGGCGGCGTGGACGCAGCCCGGGCCTCTGCGTGGAGGGGGGCGAGGCGTTGTTGGGGCAGCGTTCCGTTTGCTTGCAGGTTTCCGTGAGAAAGCAGGGGCTTTGCCGAATTGGCTGAACGTGTTGCCAAATCGTGCCGGGGTTTGATACCTACGCGCGTAAGCCCGTCCTTGTCTCCGAACGGGGATCCCGTATCACCGGCGAAAGGCGTCTTTGCCTTTCACAATGTTGGAGAGAAGTTCATCGGCTTGTTTGGCCGCCTTGCGACGTCGCCACCATTGGATACCGAATCGGCAGGCCAGCAATCCGGCCAGACAACCCAGGATGATTCCCATCTCATCACTCATGACGATAGTCTAGTGCACCCGCACGCCATGAGCAAGGTTCACCGAACCATGTGACGGATGGCGGCTCACCAAGGAAACCTCTTTCTATGGAATTGTGGATCCTGTTCATTTCGTTGGTCGTGATCCTGGTCGGCGCGGAAACGTTTACCAACGCGCTCGAACATTTCGGAGAACGGCTACACATTTCCGAGGGGGTCACGGGGTCGGTGTTTGCGGCCGTGGGAACGGCTTTGCCCGAGGCGATGATTCCGGTGGTGGCGGTGTTGGCCGCCTCCGGGGATTTGTCGGTTCGCCATGACGTCGGGGTGGGAGCCATTTTGGGCGCGCCGCTTATGCTGTCGACCATTACATTTTTCTTAATGGGAACGTTTGCCGCCCAGCGTCGTGGTTGGACGCAAGCCCTTCGTCCCGAGCCTACCGGTGTGCACCGGGACCTGAGTTGGTTTCTCTTTGCCTTTGCATTGGCGACCCTCGCAATCTTCGTGCCTTCGGAATGGCAATGGGCTCGTGTGTCGTTGGCGTTGGTCTTGATCCTGAGTTATTTCGTCTATTTGCTGTTGACCATTCGCGCATCCGAGAAGTTGGTTGAGCAGGGCCATGGCACCGAAGCGGATCACCCTCTGTTTTTGAGCCGGTTACGGATACCCGAGAACCTTGCCACGATCCTTCTGCAATTGCTTATCGGATTCGGGCTGATCGTCGGAGGGGCCAAGGGTTTCGTGTACGGCGTGGAGCATTTGGCCGCCTGGCTTGGGCTTTCCACCTTGGCTTTATCGTTGTTGATCGTACCGGTGGCCACTGAACTGCCGGAAAAAGTGAATAGTATCATTTGGGTTCGGCGTGGCCGGGACACCTTGGCCTTCGGCAATATCACCGGAGCGATGGTGTTTCAAGGCAGCCTGCTTCCGGCTTTGGGAGTCTTGTTGACGCCATGGGTTCCGCGAAAAGAAGCCCTGTGGGGCATCGGATTGACGTTCCTTGCTGCGGGGTACCTGAAACTTCGTTTACGATCCCATGCCTTGAGGCCCTATCATCTGATTTTCAACGGCCTGTGCTACCTTGCTTTCGGCTTGCTCATTGCCTTTGGATAAAGGGTGGGCGCAAGGTGGCGGGAGCCCATGTTGGATAAAAGGTTTGTAGTCTCGCTCCGATTCTTATACAATAGCTTTCTTTCTACCATTCTTGCCGTGTTTCCCGTTTACTTTTCATCCGAAACTTGCATGTTTTTGAGGGGCGTATGAAATCACCCGTGGTGACGTGTTTGGATATGGAAGGGGTTCTAACTCCGGAGATCTGGCTGGCTTTGGCCGAAAAAACGGGGATTACCGACTTGAACGTCACCACCAGGGACATTCCCGACTATGACGAACTCATGAAGCTGCGCTTGGCCATCCTGGCTAAATTTGATCTCAAGCTGTCGGACATCACCGAGGTGGTGGCGGGGCTGAAACCCCTGGATGGCGCCGTGGAATTTTTAACGTGGTTGCGAGAGCGTTGTCAGGTCATTATCTTATCAGACAGTTATTATGATCTGGTCAGTCCCCTGATGAAGCAACTTCACTATCCTTCCATATTTTGCCACACCCTGAAGATTGACGATAAAGGCTACATTCGGAATTATGCGCTTCGGCAGCAAGACCAGAAACGGCACGCGGTGGCCGCAGTCAAGAGTCTGAACTTCCACGTGTTGGCGGCGGGAGATTCCTATAATGATCTGTCGATGTTGCAGGAAGCCGATGCCGGGTTTTTCTTCCGTCCACCGGATTCGATCTGTTCCGAATATCCTCAATTTCCGGTTACCCGCTCGTACCCCGAGTTGATGGAACGTTTCGTAAGTGCCGGAGGACTCAGTCATTGAGTGAGCATTGACGGCCGTTCAACGTGACGGTTGTGGCGAAAGGCGAAGTCGTGGTCGTACATGTATTACCCATCATTGCAACGGCTGGAAACTGTTGCCTGCCAAAGGAGGCAAGATATGCGTCGCCTGTCTGTCGTGCATAAGGCGTGTGGTGTTCTTCTGATCGTGTCATTGACGATAACGGGCTGCTTGGGCTCACGGGATTGGGATTATCCGCCTCCTCCGGAAAACGCGTATTTGGATGTCACGACTGACCAGAAGGTTGACGGCAGTCTGGTGGTTGTTCCGCTGGATGATAAGCGTGGCACAGAGGTGCGTGAACAATATTGGGCATCCGTGATTCCCTTCGTTCCTCATGCCACCGCGGTCTATGACCGGCCCGAAACGGTTTCGTCCCCCAGTCCCGTTGATGAAGTGCTCTTTTCCCCGTCACGCGATTTTGCGCGTGCCCTGGCCGAGGAAATTCGAAAGACGAACATTTTTACTTCCGTGACGTTTGTCGACAAGGATCAACCCTTGCCTCCCGGCGATTTTGTTTTGCAGGGACGGCTCTATTCGACGCGATGGGAGCGGAATATTTCCACGTATCTGTTGGGTCCCGCCGGGACGGTGTTGTGGTTTGCCGGTCTGCCGTTGGGCACCACCGAGATCGATGTGGAAATGTTCACACAAATAACCCGGGCGGGGGAACCGGACAACGTGTTGTGGGGCTTTGCCATGGAATTCGAGGCCAAGGAAATCGATAGCCTCTATCGAGGATTGGAGGATTCCGTCACTAATTACTCGAGAGGCCTGCAGGAAGGGCTGCGGCTCGCCATTGAAGATTTGGTAGAAAAAGCTCCGACGCGTCTCAAACCCTGAGCCGGCAGCGGTTTCGAGAGGGCTTGTCAGGTGGGTGTCGATCAGAGAGCGCTGGTTGTCCTGGTAACGGCCTCGAACCAGGAAGAAGCGCTTCTGATCGGTCGCCGCGTCGTGGAAAAGAAACTGGCGGCGTGTGTCACGGTTGTGCCCAATGTGACGTCCATTTTTCAATGGGAAGGCACAGTCTGCGAAGAACGTGAATGGCTGCTGGTCATGAAATCCCATGCCGACGTCTACGATGCCCTGGAATCCGAAGTGAAAGCACTCCACAGCTACGAGGTGCCTGAAATTATCGCCTTATCGGTGATGACGGGTTTAAGCGAATACCTCGCATGGGTCAAGGCCATGACCCATGTTCCTGATTAGTTGTCCTGCCTCTCTGACTCATTTCGTGGACGATGGAAGTCAGGCCAATTGTAAAAAAGTAAAAAGCAGTATTAGTATTCCCCCCAATTGACCACGCGTGATTTTGTTCCTTAAAGTAGGTTTTCCAGCGCCCACATTCACCAGTGCATTTCACCCCAAGTCATTCAGGCTGATCCGAAGATCCGGACTGATCCCATGAACCACCCCTCTGATGACAGATGGGCGATTATGCTTTTTCGGGGCATGACCCGGAAGCCCTTGAGGATCTCTTTGTCCAAGAGAACGTTTAAACGAGTGCTGCTCGCGGCTGCGCTATTGTCGGTCGTGCAGGTGGGTGTGCTTGCGCATTACGTGGTGCAGACAGGTCAAGTAAACGACCAGGTTGCCGAACTCGAAGGATTGAAGGAGGAACTCGGCCAGTCTAAAGGACAAGTGGTTGAGTTTTCTGAAGCCGTCGACAAAATGCGGCAGCGTGTCCTGACTATCCAATCGATAAACAAAAAGTTGCAAGTCATGTTCGGGCTTGAACCCGAGCAAAGGGACACCGCTGTTGTCAGTGGACAGGGCGGCGAAGAGGTTCCGTATGAGGCTACCCTTGATGGTAGAACCGGGATTCTCAATTTCGACTATCTCACGGAGATTGGCGAGAGCGAGAATCCGGACGATCCTGGGATCATGATGGCAACTGACATCAGGAACGGGCTGTCCTGGCTTGATCAGCAGACTGTCCGGCAACTTCACGTATTGGCCCGGTTGGAAGAAACAGCGGGAGAACGGGTTGGCCTTTGGGCTGCGACACCGTCAATCTGGCCCGTCAAGGGACCCGTTTCATCAAAGTTTGGGCCACGCATATCGCCGTTTACGGGAAAGAAGGCGTTCCATGCAGGTGTGGACATTGTTGCTCCCAGAGGGGAAAAGGTCCGTGCACCCGCCAAAGGCAAAGTAGTCGTGGCATCTTATGATTCCAGGATGGGACATTACGTTCGAATCAATCATCGACATGGAATTGAAACGACCTACGGCCATCTGTCTAAAATTCTCGTTCGCTATGGCCAAGAGGTAAAAAGAGGCGATCTGTTGGGCCGGGTCGGCAGTACGGGGCGGTTTTCGACCGGGCCCCATCTTCATTACCAAGTGGCCGTCAACGACAAAGTTGTTGATCCTCTCCAATATATTTTGGATTAGTGCAGTTATGCACTGATCCGTCTCCAGTCTCCTCACAAAACATCAAACCGGACGCGTTGTTCCCGCATTGTGTTGAAACCGGACCATGGGGCCAAAGGCCTAGCCTCAAAATTCCCGCATAGGGCTTCTTTTTAAAGAGGTGGGTCTTCTTTTATGTTGCCTTCTCCGTGGTTCGGTTTTAGGATGAATGCGTGGATTTTGGCTCAGGGTGGCTCTTGGCGTGTCTTGCCAAGCTGTCAGGGATGACTGCCTCACCCAAAAATCAGGAGAGGATGCCGCGGGTTGGGTCATGAGAGGTCTTTACTAGGAGACCTCATCTACGTTAAGGTTGCTGAAACAGACGAGAAGTGCTTCGATCAAATGAGCAGAGAGCACCTATAAGTTGCTCACTGCCGATGGGCTGAGTGGCTAACGTCTCAAATATAAGGGGGATCCGCAATGAGCCTCGATTACGTCAAGTTTACACCAGGATTCGGAAAGTTTATGCCGAAAGAATATCGGGACATGGTGGAGCATGGCCCGTTCGGGAAAAAAGTCTCGGTATCCCAAGTCGGTACCTTCAAGGAGATTTTGGAAGAACACCCGATGTGTGCAGGTTGTGCCATGACGCTCTTCATCCGGCTGGCCATGGTGGCCTTTCCGAATCCGGAAGATACCATCACGGTCGGGACGGCCGGGTGCGGACGGTTGGCCATTTCGCAAGCCGCCATCCCATTCGTGTACGGCAATTATGGAGACCAGAACGGGGTGGCCAGCGGTTTGACCCGCGGCCTTCGTCTGCGGTTTGGGGATAGGCCCAAAGACGTCGTCGTGATGGCCGGAGACGGCGGCATGGCTGACATCGGATTCGCTCAAACCCTGCATTCCTGGTTCCGCAAGGAAAAGTTTACCACCATCATGCTGGACAATGAGGTCTATGGAAACACCGGTGGCCAGGAAAGCGGCATGACGAACCGGAATCAGGTCCTGAAAATGGCGCCGCTCGGGAAGAAGTTCGAGAAAATGGATATGTTGGGTATGGCCAAGGTCGCCGGGTGCGCGTATGTGGCCACGGTGGTCCCCAACAACCCGCGACGGGTGGAAAGCGTGATCAAGAAAGCCGTGTTGGTCGCGAGGGAAATTGGTCCCAGCTATATTCAAGCCTACACGTCCTGTAATATCGAATACGCAATCCCGACGGACAAGGTGTTGGAAGACGCCAAAACCGTCGAAACCGACCGCTACAAATTCACGGAATATATTACGGATGAAGCCAAGGAATATTTGTCCCAGTTGTACGGGTACAAAGAATATCTGCCGAAGCCTGCCGCTGCCGTGGAAAAGCAGTAAGGGCGGTCGATTGAGCGAAGAAAGACAGACGTGTACGTGACGAGAGAGGAGGGTGCAGATCATGGCGATTCGTTATAACATTCGTATGGCGGGAGTCGGCGGCCAAGGGGTCGTGACGGCTTCTCATATCTTCAGCACGGGGGTGATCAATGCCGGTGGGGAAAGCACCATCGTGCCGTTCTATGGATCCGAAAAGCGAATGGCCCCGGTGGAGAGTTACGTGAGGGTCTCCGATGAGCCGATTTATGAAATCGGCGAAATCACGTTCCCCCACATTATCATGATCTTTCACCCTCAGGTGATTACCCATGGGAAAAGCTACACGAATCCGTTTTATTTCGGGTTGAAAAAGGACGGGGTCGCCTTGATCAACAATGATGGTCCCATGAAACTCGAGCCCGACCAGGAACGTGAGCTGGAGGAATTGAACGCCAAACTGTTCTATCTGCCCGCCACCAAACTGTCGCTGGAGGTAGCCGGCATCGACCTGGCCACGAATATGGCCATGGTAGGCGCCATCGGTGCCATTACGGGTCTCTCGAACATGGAGGCCTTGGCGCAAGCAGTGAAAGACCGGTTCTTGGGCAAAGGCTTCGTGGTGTCCGGTGGGACTGCGGCCCTGGACAGCGTGGTCGAAAGAAAGTTTAAGAAGAAACAGGAATTGATCGAGAAGAACCTGGCGGTGGTCCAAGCGGCGTGGGAGTTTGCCGTCGAAAACAATTGGGCTCAAAAGAAAGAGACATCCACCTCGCCAGCCATGGCGTAATGCTTTAACCGACGAGAGAGGCCTGTATGTATTTAGTTGCGAATATCGAAACCGAAATTTGTGCGGCAACGAGTTGTAAGTTGTGCACGCAATATTGTCCTGAGGCCAATACCATTCTGTACGACAATGAGGCCGGCCAGGATCAAGGGTTCAAATATGGAGCCGCCTACGTTGCCGTGGACCGGTGTAAGGGCTGTGCGCAGTGCGTCTGGGTGTGCGACAACATGGCCAAGCATAATGCCATTAAAATGGAAATGATTGATCAAATCGGTGATACGGCCCTGACGGAAAATGTCACCTATGGTGAAAAAACGAGTTCAGCAGTCTTAGCCAATCCTGTTCGAGGGCAAGGTTGAGGGACGTTGTTCGAACGGCAAGGACGGCATTCGTCTCAACCGGATAAATCCGGAGTGGAGGATAGAGGTGGCAGCGACAGAGTTGGAAAGAATAGTTGAACCGGGTCCGGCGGGATTTCATCCGCCCTCCGCGGCCGAATTGGGTGTTCTTCCCCCGTTGCCGGAGCATGGCCTGACGTTTGGTCATGAAGTGCCGGAAGAGAAGGCGATGGAAGAAATGGCCAGGGCCATGTTCACGAGAAAAAATGCGACGATTTTTCCCGGTCCCCTGGTGTTGTGGAATTGGAACGACCACGCGGCCGAGAAGGCCAGGGCCGTCCTGGAGCTTGCGGCCCAAATCCCGGAAGTCCTCATCATTCCGATGCCCGACTATCGTCCGAAATATCCGAAGATCGAGCCTGAAGAAGTCATCAATCCCAATCATCCCAATCTGACGATATGGGGCAATAAGATCGAAGCGTGTATTTTCATCGGAGTGCATTGTCATTACGCCAATCTGACGCTGAAAATGATCCGAGCCGGCACGAATTGCTGGACCTCGGCGATCTGCGCCGAGCAGGGCCACGAAGACGCCATGTTTACGGTGCGGGATTCCGATGCCGCCAAGATTCGAAAAGCGGCACAGGTGTTCAAACGCGTGCGTGAGGAAATGGGGATTGCGTTGCCGGAGAGCGGCGAGAGCGTCCGGTTCACGGGGTTGCAGTCCCGGGTGCATGACGGCAAGACACATACGAACCCCTTGGACATTCCGTTGGGAGAAGAAGGAACGGCAAGTGCCGCGGCATTCGGGCATAAAGCCGAAGATATGCAGCGTGAAGGCTAGGCCTATTATTGTTGATCACACGATCCCAGAAAGTTCGGCCTGGGATTGTCGCCACCCTAGAGGGGGAAGCCATGAGTGAAGCATTGGAAACGGAAGTCAAGACCAACCCGCAAGGCGACCCGATTACGAGTGCGGCTCCGGCACCTTCCAGTCAAGGAGGAAGAAAAGATCCTCATGAGGAGGCCAAACGGCAACAGGAGGTTTCCCCGGAGTATATGTTTTCCGAAGCACCTCGTGAGCGGGAATTCATTACGGGGAGTGAGGCCGCTAAAGAAGCCGTTCGCCGGTCCAACGTGGATCTTTCCATCGCCTATCCGATCACGCCCCAAAGCGAAACCATGCAGTTGATCGGGGTGTTGTACGGAGAAGGGTACGTCAAGGAGTACTATCGGGGCGAAGAGGAATACGGCGTCATGTCGGCGATTGCCGGCGGGTCCCGTGCCGGTGTGCGGTGTTTTACTGCGACGGCCGGACCGGGTACGTTGCGGGGACTTGAACCGATTGCTTCATGGCCGGGGCATCGTCTTCCCGCCGTGGCCATGTTTACCTGCCGGGTTGTTAATGCTCCGTTAGCCATTCAGCCGGACAATATCGAAGTCTCGTACTTGTTGAACTGCGGCATGATCGTCTTTCACGCAGAGAATCAGCAGGACCTGTTCGACTTCATCATGAAGGGGTTCATTATCAGCGAAAAGAACGACGTGACGCTGCCGGTCGGGGTGTGCTGTGACGGCTTTTTTGTGACCCATGCCCGGGGCTATTGCGCCATGCAGGATCGAGGTCTCAAGTTGCCGTCACGCGATTCCTGGAGAGGGGCGGTTCCGGTCCTGGATGCGGAAAATCCTCCGGCCCGCTTGTCCCGGGACGCGCCCGTTCAAAAATCGAATTTCATGGCGTACAACATCCACGCCGTGTGGCAGCAAGAGGTCTGGGCGGCGGTGGAACGTTCGCGCAAGTACATCGACCTGTATATGGACGGCTTGATTGAAGCGCAAGAGGTTGAGGGTGCGGACGTGCTGTTGATTTCTTCCGGAAGCGCCGCGGCCCAGTCACGCGAGGCCATCCGGATGTGCAAAGACAAGGGCATTCACGCGGGGTTGATCAAGGTGAAGTCGCTTCGCCCGTTCCCCACGAGGGAGTTGCGGAAACTGTGCGCCAAGGCCAAACTCATTGTCGTTCCGGAATTCAATTACGTCGGGTGGTTGGCCAAAGACGTGGCCACGGCCATTTACGGCTACTCGAACGCCAAAATCGTGGCAGGCCCTCACGTCTACGGCGGCATGTCCATGCCGGTGGAAATGATTTTTGACGAGATTGAATGCGGATTGACGGGGAAAAAGTCGGCGACGGTTCCTTCTTCCGCCATCATGGGTGCCGTGGACCAGGAAGCGGTTGCGCACTTCATGCAAAATATCTGAACGCGCCATTGCGAGTTTTCCGAAAAAGCCTACCTCAATTCCGTTGAGGTAGGCTTTTTTATGACATCCGCGTATCATGATCTGGGATGAACATTTTGGTTACCAATGACGACGGCGTCGAATCTTCCGGGGTCCGCACCCTTGCGAAACACCTGAAGAAGCTCGGCAACGTCTGGGTCGTGGCTCCCGAACGCCCCCAAAACGCCATGGGCCGGGCCATTACCCTGCATAAGCCCCTCCGATTGAAGCAACTCGGCCGGCAGGTCTTCTCAGTGAACGGCACGCCGTCGGATTGCGTCATCGTGGCCGCGGGCCGGGTTCTCTGCGACCGTCCGATCCATTTGCTGGTGTCGGGAATCAACAAAGGATTGAATCTCGGTGACGACGTGACCAATTCCGGAACCGTGGCCGCGGCGCTCGAAGGCGCAATCCGCGGAATTCCCTCGATGGCCGTTTCACAGGAGGGTTTCAAACGATTTCGTTTCACCGCGGCGGCCCGGGTCGCGGTCGAGGTGGCCACCCTGATCCTGAAGGATGGTTTGCCGACCGATACCCTACTGAACGTCAATGTGCCCGACGTGTCAGCCGAAGCCATGACGGGAATCCAGGTCACGTCGTTAAGCCGGCGGCAATATCGCAATTCCGTTGTCGAGAACATCGATCCGCGGGGGAGCGCATATTATTGGATCGCGGGAGAACAGGTGACTTGGAACCGAAGAAAGAATTCCGACGTGGATGCCATTGCCGCCAAAAAGGTTTCCCTGACGCCGCTGCATTTTGACATGACGCAGTACGCCGCCATGAAAAAGTTGGCGGCATGGGAATCCGCGTTGTCAAAGCGAACGCGGTCATCCTGAGAGACGGCGACCGGACGCCATGTTCCAGGACCTCTATCAGTGGATGGTCTCGTGGTCGGAATCGCCTGACGCGGACCCCGCGTTGTTTCTGTTGGCGTTTGCCGAGTCCTCCGTCTTTCCTATTCCCCCCGACGTGTTATTGATGGCGATGACTCTGGGGAATCCCTCGTGGGGCCTGTATTATGCAGCGATCACCACCGTCGGCTCCGTGCTTGGCGGCATGTTCGGCTATCTCATCGGGTGGTGGGGAGGGAAGCCGCTTCTGTTGCGGCTGATCGGGCAGGATCGCGTCTCCAAAGTCCATGACACGTTTGAACGCTATGAAGGGTGGACAATCCTGATTGCGGGCCTGACGCCCGTTCCGTATAAAGTGTTTACAATCGGAGCCGGCGCGTTTTATGTTAATTTTCGCGTCTTCGTTCTGGCGTCGCTGATCAGCCGGGGCGCCAGATTTTTTCTGGTCGCCGGGACGTTGCAACTGTTGGGTCCGTGGGTCAAAGAAGTTCTGGAGCAATACTTCAATCTGTTCACCATCGCCTTAGTGGCGTGCATCGTTCTGGGATATTGGATCGTCAAACGGCAAACGAAAAAGGCCTTAAGTCCTTCCGTTTCGCCAACCTCTGAATGACCGCTTCGTGAAAATTTTCAACACCCTGACGAATCAGAAGGAACCGTTCGTCCCCATCACGCCGCCCCGCGTGGGCATCTACGTCTGCGGCGTCACCGTGTATGACGAGTGTCATCTGGGTCATGCCCGAAGTGCGATCGTCTTTGACGTGCTCCGGCGGTATCTCGCGTACCGGGACTACGACGTGACGTACGTGAAAAACTTTACCGACGTGGATGACAAGATCATCAACCGGGCCGCGGAGGAAGGCATCCCCTGGGACGGGATCGTCGAGAAATACATGCAGGCATACGCCCGTGACATGAAACGGTTGGGTGTCGGCACTCCGGACCTTGAACCGCGGGCCACGGAACACATGCCGGAGATTCTGCAGATGATCGGCACGCTGCTGGACAAAGGATGTGCCTACCGGGTCGACGGCGACGTCTATTATCGCGTGTCGGCTTTTCCGGAGTATGGACAATTGAGTAAACGGCACCTCGACGACATGCAGGCCGGGGCGAGAGTCGAAGTGGATGAACGAAAACGGGACCCCATGGATTTTGCCTTATGGAAAGCGGCCAAACCCGGGGAACCGGCCTGGGAGAGTCCCTGGGGCCCGGGCCGGCCGGGCTGGCACATCGAATGTTCGGCCATGTCCGTGCGCCATTTGGGCGCTAATTTCGACGTTCACGGAGGCGGCAAGGATTTGGCATTTCCTCACCATGAAAATGAAATTGCGCAATCCCGTGCCGCGACGGAACAGGGGTTTGCCCGATATTGGGTTCATAACGGGTTCGTCACCATTGATGAAGAAAAGATGTCAAAATCGCTGGGAAACTTTTTTACCGTAAGGGAGATTTTCGACCAGTCGAATTGTCCGGAACCCGTGACGGCCGAGGCGATACGCTATTTTCTACTTTCGACCCACTATCGTGGAGACGTGAATTTTTCCAACCTGGCCGCGGCGGAAGCCAAATCCGCATTGGATAACGTGTATGACCTCTTCATCCGTCTCTCCGAAAAGCCCGGACCCGGTCAAGATTTTGGGAAGGCTTTAAGAACCGTTTTGACCCAATTTCGTCAGGCATTCGAAGAGGCCATGGACGATGATCTGAATACCCCCAAGGCGTTGGCGGCATTTCAGCAGCTTCGAGCCGAAGCTAATCAAGTTCTTCGAGGAGGGCTGTCCGGGCAGGACCGGCAGGAGGTTCTCGCAATCTTTCGGCAATACGGCGCGCCGTTGGGTTTATTTCAGCTCAATGAAAGAGAGTGGGTGTTTCGCGAGTTGGAGTTCGGCATCGAGCCATACCGGATGGGCACCGAGCAGGAGTACACCGATGAGTGGATTCAGGAACAGATTCGACAAAGGGCCGAAGCGCGGGCGCGAAAAGACTTCGCTGCCGCCGACCACATTCGAGAAGCCTTGGCGGCCAAAGGAATCCTTCTCGAGGACCGGCCGGACGGGAGCACCAGGTGGAAGCGATAAGACCGGCGATTTCCTGTTCGGAGTTCAGGCGGTCACGGAGGCGCTCCGGTCGGGCTCGCGAACGTTCATAAAAATCTTCCTGTCGCATCGACAGCGTCAATTTTCCCGGATCATTCGTTTCGCCAAAGTCCAAGGCGTGCCCTTACAGGTTCAACCGCGTGAACGACTCGACCGGCTGGTCCCTTCTGCCAATCATCAGGGCGTGGTGGCGCTGGTCGCGGCCAAAGCCTATGCCTCAGAGGATGAGATCCTGGAGTATGCCGCGCAACAAAAGGAGCCGGGGTTTTTCTTGGCTCTGGATGGGGTGGAGGATCCGCAGAATTTCGGGGCCGTTCTCAGAACGGCTGCCACGGCTGGGATTCATGGGGTGTTTATTCCCGACCGCCGGTCCGTTGGGTTGACGGCGAGTGTGGCAAAAGCCTCTGCCGGCGCCGTCGAGCACATCCGGGTGGCCCGGTGCGTGAATATCGCCAAACTGATCGATCGTTTGCAGGACCGCGGGGTAACCACCGTGGCGTTGGAGCCTCGCTCTCCGAGACTCTATACCGAGTTGAATTTCACGGGACCTGTCTTATTGGTGTTTGGAGGAGAAGGACGAGGACTCAGATCGAGGATTGTCGAACGGTGTCATGTCCACGCCCGCATTCCCATGCGCGGGGAGGTAAATTCGCTCAACGTTTCGGCAAGTGTGGCGGTGGTTGCCTATGAAGCGGTTCGTCAACGGATGTAACGTCCGGGTCTTCCCGCGAGGGCATTCCGGCTTTTCGCAATCAGACGGGGTCGTCAATGGAAGGAAAAAGCGAACGTATTACCGGACTTGGATCAAGCCTTCTTGAATAGCCGCGTTTAAGAGTTGGGCGGCATTCGAGACGCGTACCTTTTTCATCATGTTGGCACGATGGGCTTCGACGGTTTTGACGCTGATGACGAGACGTTCGGCGATCTCTTTATTCTTGAGGCCGGACCAGATCAGTTGAAGAATTTCCTGTTCCCGTTCGGTGAGCGACTCGGGGCGTTTCCGTCGCATGGGAAGCAGGTCTCTCTTTTTGTTTGCTCTTGTTTGAACGGCCATAGGTCACCGAAATATTTCACAAGATGAATTATGTAGGTAATACTAGCAGGGTGCCCATTAAAAAGTAAAGTGGAACAAGTGTTCCAAGTAAGAAAAAAAGAATTTTTTTCAGAGTTACGACATATAGAGTGATGGATGTTTCAGGCTTCTATATTTTGTTGTTTGTGGTGGGATTGGTCATAGGGAGTTTCCTCAACGTCTGCATTCTGCGAATCCCTCACGGTGAATCCATCATTCGACCTAGTTCCCGTTGCCTGCAATGCAAGACACCCATTGTCTGGTTCGACAACATTCCACTCTTGAGTTTTATCCGGCTGAGGGCACGGTGCCGATGGTGCGGGGGAAAGATTTCATGGCGCTATCCTTTGGTGGAATGTCTGAACGGAGTCAGCTATCTCGGGATCGTCTACAAGTTCGGATGGACCCATAGCGCCCTCGTGCATGCGCTGTTTCTTTCGTTGTTGTTGGTCGTGACGATGACCGATCTCGATCATTTCGTGATCCCCGATGTCATCACGCTCCCGGGTCTGGTGATCGGCTTTTTCACCGCGGCATTCATCTTGCCCGTAGGTTGGACCGGTTCCTTGCTGGGTATCGCATTGGGAGGAGGTATCCTGTGGATGCTCGCGGCCGTCAGTCCGTATCTGTTTGGAAAAGAGGGTCTGGGTGGGGGCGACATCAAATTTCTGGCCATGATCGGTGCGTTCCTTGGCTGGCAGCACGTGTGTATGACCCTGTTTCTCGCGTCGTGTACAGGGGCCATGGTCGGCATCGGTCTCATGGCCTTTCGCGACATGGAGCGTGGTCAATACCTTCCTTTTGCCCCGTTCCTGGCAGCAGGGGCAGTGGCATCGCTGTTTTTTTCCCAGGAACTATTCGGTATGTATGAGTCGATGTTTTTGTACTGAGAGAGGGAGGGAGGATCGTTGAGATTTGCAGGTCGGATTAGCGTAGCCCTTCGACTTCGCTCAGGACAGGCAGGACAGGCGTAATCCGACAATTTGCTTCCTCTCCCATCAAGGGAGAGGAAGGTAAGGAGGAGGAAGGGGAGGTAGAGTTGCAGGAAGTGAAACCCTGTGCCCCATGTCTTACACGTCCGTCGGATGAGCCTGCGGGGTATACGTTGACGGAACTCATGATTGTCCTCGGGATTCTGGCGGTCGTGTTGGGGTTGAGCGGCATGTGGCTTTCCTCGCAATTGCCGCACTATCGTCTGAATGGGGCGGTCCGGCAGATACGTGCGGACCTCCTGGCGGCGAGGGCACAAGCCGTTAAGCAGGGCAATGAAGTTCGCGTCCTTTTTACGGACTCGCAGCATTATGATATTTTGGATGACGACAACAATAATGGAAGGGCCGATCCAGGTGAAGCCGTTGAACCCCGCTCGATCCTGGAGGAGTTTGCCGGCGTTACGATCGAGTCCAACAATAATCCGATCTTTTATCCGAGAGGCACAGCTTCCAGTCTTGCCACGGTCAGGGTTTCCAATGTCTCCGGTGAGAAAGCGATCACAATCGGCATTACGGGTCGCGTGAAAGTGACCATCCCCTGAATTTCCGTATGAGCCACGTGACAAACCATAAGGGCCTGACCCTCCTGGAAGCCGTCATTGCCATGGCGCTCTTTTTTGTCGCCGTTTTTGCCCTCACAGGGGTGGCGGTTACCGCGAGTAAGGGCTCGGCAGCGAGCAAGCATCTGACCACTGCCACGACCCTGGTCCAGGATAGGCTGGAGCAGTTGACAAACGCCGGCTACGACGCAAGGTTGACGGCTCCCATTGAAACGACGGAAGCCTACGGCAGCATTCCGGACTTTCCCCTGTATCAACGCGTTGTCGAGAGGCACCCCGGTCGACCCGTTCCGGGACTACAGACGGCGACGGTCACCGTGTGGTGGTCGGACGACCGGCACTCCGTGACCGCATCCACGATTCTTGCGCCATAGCATTCAATGGAGTTCAAACCCGTGACGAACCAAAGAGGCGTCACCCTTACGGAACTTCTGATCGCCTTGGCTTTGGGCCTGTTTACCATTGGTGCGGTTTATGCGGTCCACCTGAACCAGGTGAAACGCCAGATCGTTCAGGAGGACGTGTTGGCCATGCAACAAACCGCTCGTGCCGCTATGGACATGATGGCCAGGGAGATTCGGATGGCCGGCTATGATCCCATGGGGGTCAATCGGGATTCCGCTTCATCGAATGATTTTCATGGGCTTAGTTATCATCCCACGGAATTGCACGTTCGAGCCGATTTGAATGGAAACGGCGTACTCACCGACTCGAAGGAATCCATTATCTATTTGTATGACGACTCGACCTCCACGTTGCGACGCAAAGTGGGAATGGGTGGGCGACAACCCGTGGCGGAACATATCGAGTCCTTTACCGTTTCCTATCGCGACACCCTGGGGCATCCCACGACGCACGGGCCGAGTATCCGGGCAGTTGACGTGCAGGTCACGGCTCGAGCCGCTCACGCTGACAGCCAATATCCCGAGAATGAAGGCTACCGGACGTTTACGCTTCGATCTCGCATTGTCCCGAGAAACCTGCCGTGAAACATCATGTACCGGGTGGTTCCTCTTCTTGACGCTTCGACGGCGCTCTACTAATATCCGCTGCCAATGCGATTCGGTCGATCATGTCTTTCACATTCACAGTTCGCCTACGGCTGGAGGAGCGCGAAGATGAGAACAACGTTGACCCTGGTTTGTGTCATCCTGAGTCTGTGCTATTGCGGGATGGCGGTGTCCCAGGACCTGCCCGATGATATTCTGGCGGATCAATACCTGTTGGAAGCGAAGAAGGCGCTGGAAAATGGCGAGCCGCAAACCGCGAGACGGGCTTTTGAGAAAATCGAAGCCTTGGATACCGAACCCCCGTTGGAGTTCTACTTCTTTTTCGGCAAACTGCTGGTTGAACACGGAATGAGAGTGGACGACGTCCGCCAGGGACAGGCTTCGCTCAAGCAATTTGTCGTCAATATCGAAAAGAGTTCCGAATATTACAGACCTACCCTGGAACTGCTTTCCGTCGCAGGAAAAACAATCGAAAAAGCCGAACAACTGCAAACGGAGGAAGCAAAACGCCAGGCGGAGGCGCAGCAACGAGCCGCCGCGCTCAAGGACTTGTTGCCGTCGTTATTGAAAAGTCTCAAAGAGCAGATGGTGGCCGTTCAGGGCGGTACGTTCACGATGGGGTGTACGGAGGAGCAGAGCAGTTGCGACGATGATGAAACGCCGGTCCGGCAGGTACAGGTGAAGAGTTTCAGGATCAGCAAGTATGAGGTGCCCCAGGATCTGTGGGAGGCGGTGATGGGCAAAAATCCGAGCAAGTTCCGGAACTGCCCGCGGTGTCCCGTCGAAAACGTGGGCTGGGATGACACCAAAGTGTTTCTCAAGAAATTGAACGTGCTGACGGGAGAACACTATCGGTTGCCGACTGATGCGGAATGGGAGTATGCCGCCAGGGGCGGGGAAAAGAGTCAAGCGCACCTCTACGTCGGGAGCGACGATCTGGATTCGGTTGCCTGGTATGACAAGAATAGCGGGAACAGGGTCCATCGGACCGGACAAAAACAACCCAACGGGTTGGGCCTGTACGACATGAGCGGGAACGTCTGGGAGTGGGTGGAAGATTGTTGGAATAAGAAGTTTCCGGGTCCCCAGGCCGATGGGAGCGCGTGGAAGAGCAGGAATTGCGCACGACACATGTTGCGTGGCGGTGCCTGGACCAGCTACCCGAGATACCTGCGTTCCTCGAATCGCTACTGGAATCTGTCCGCCTTCCTGCGCGACGACGTCGGGTTTCGCTTGGTCGGGACGCCGTAACCCGTGACGTGGAAAGGAGAAACCGTATGAGCAGCCCAGGCCACCCCCATGCGATTACCATTGAACAAAATCCCAATCGCGTCAAAGTCTCGTTTAACGGAACCGTTATTGCCGATACCACCCGGGCTTTGGTCCTGAAGGAAGGACCGCTGCCGCCGGCGAATTACATCCCGCGGAGCGACGTGCAGATGTCCTATTTGCAGCGGACGGACCATTCCACCCACTGCCCATTCAAAGGGGATGCGTCATATTTTTCCGTTCGCGTCGGGAACCAGATCGCCGACAACGCGGTCTGGGCCTATGAAACCCCCATCGACGCCGTGGCGCAGATCAAAGATTGCCTGAGTTTTTACAAGGAGAAGCTGGACGTGAGTGAAGAAATACGAAGTGAATGAAGGAGTTGTAGGGCACAACGATCGTTGTGCCCTACACGGTGTCGCATTGAGTCATCCCAGGGTGGCCAGGATGTTGTTGAACGTGGCGCTCGGTCGCATGGCCGTTGCGACCATCGACGGATCGGGGTGATAGTAGCCGCCCACGTCCATGGGTTTGCCTTTTGCGGCCTTCACTTCTTCGAGGATTTTCTCCATGTTGGCCTCGAGCTCTTTCGCCACCGGGGCAAATTTTTCCTTTAATTCCGTATCGTCGTTTTGCGCGGCAAGTTCCTGTGCCCAATACAGGGCTTCGTACAGGTGGCTGCCGATGTTGTCCAACTCTCCCAGCACCCGGCCGGGTGACTTGCGGTTCTCCATGAGTTTGCCCGTGGCCCGGTCCAAGGTATCCGCAAGGACTTGAGCCCTTTTATTGTCGCGGGTTCGGGCCAAATGGGCGAAGGATTCCGCCAGGGCGAGAAATTCGCCGAGAGAATCCCATCGCAAGTGCCCTTCTTTCGCAAACTGCTGCACGTGTTTCGGGGCCGATCCGCCGGCTCCGGTTTCGAACAACCCCCCACCCTTGATGAGTGGAACGATGGAGAGCATCTTGGCGCTGGTGCCCAGTTCCAGGATCGGGAACAGGTCCGTGAGATAATCCCGCAGGACGTTACCGGTGGCGGCGATGGTGCTCTGCCCGTCCTTGGCCCGTTTGAGCGAATGCTTCATGGCGTCCACCGGCGCCATGATCTGAATATCCATGCCCGTTGTATCATGGTCCTTCAAATAGCGGTTCACCTTTTCGATGAGTTGCGCGTCGTGCGGCCTGTTTTTGTTCAACCAGAACACCACGGGCATTCCGGACGCCTTGGACCGGTTCACGGCCAGCTTCACCCAGTCCTGAATCGGAATATCCTTGACCGTGCACGCGCGGAAGATGTCGTCTTTTTCCACGTCTTGTTCGTGCAGGACGTTCCCGGCTCCATTGATCAGGCGGATGGTGCCGTTTCCGGGGGCTTCGAAGGTCTTGTCATGCGAGCCGTATTCCTGGGCTTTCTGGGCCATAAGGCCGACGTTCGGCACGCTGCCCATGGTTGCCGGATTGAAGGCTCCGTTTTCCCTGCAGAAATCGACCACCGCTTGGTAAATGCCCGCGTAGCTGCGGTCCGGGATCATGGCCTTCGTGTCATGTTCCTTTCCGTCCGCTCCCCACATCTTCCCGCCGACGCGCAACGCCGCGGCCATTGAAGCATCGATGATGATGTCACTCGGCACGTGCAGGTTGGTGATGCCCCGGTCGGAGTCCACCATGGCAAGGTCCGGGCCGTTTTGCATAGCCGCTTGCAGGTCCGCCTTGATTTCCTCCTGCTGCGCGGCCGGCAACGTGCCGATTTTCGCATAGACGTCGCCCAACCCGTTGTTGGGGTTGACACCAAGTTCGGCCAAGACCTTTCCATGTTTTTTGAAGACGTCTTCGAAATAAACGGAAACGCAATGCCCGAAGATAATGGGGTCCGAGACCTTCATCATCGTAGCCTTCATGTGAAGCGACAACAGGATGCCGGTCTTCTTGGCGTCCTCAACCTGTTCCTTGAAAAATTGACGTAATGCCTTGGCGCTCATCTTCGTGGCGTCGACGACGTCGCCCTTATCGAGAGTCACGCTATCTTTCAACACGGTCGTGCCGCCGTCCTTGCCGGCGAATTCAATGCGGCCTTTTCCTGCCGTCTGTTCGTTAATCGTCGTCGACTTTTCATTGGCAAAGAAGTCCCCACCCGGCATATGGGCCACGTGCGTTTTCGAGGCTTTGTCCCAGGTCCCCATTTTGTGCGGATTCTTCTGGGCATATTGTTTCACGGAGGTCGACGCGCGACGGTCCGAATTGCCCTGTCGCAACACCGGGTTGACCGCGCTGCCCTTTACCTTGTCGAATTTCGCTTTGATGTTCTTTTCTTCATCGGTCTTGGGGTCTTCCGGGTAGTCGGGAACGGCATATCCCTGGGATTGTAATTCGGCCACGGCGCCTTTGATTTGGGGAATCGATGCGCTGATGTTCGGGAGTTTGATGACGTTGGCGTCCGGCGTCTCCACCATTTCGCCCAGGAGGGCAAGATCGTCGGGCTGTTGTTGTTCCGGCTTCAAGCGATCGGGAAATTGTGCAATGATCCGGCCCGCCAGCGAAATATCTTTCCTGCCGACGTTCACGCCAGCGGTTTTGGCAAAGGCCTGGATGATCGGCAAAAACGACCCGCTCGCCAGTTCCGGCGCTTCGTCGACTTTCGTGTAAATAATATCCGGTTCTGCTGACATGGGTTCCTCCTCTATTTTCAACGTTGTGTAAGAACGGACAAAAACGCCTGGTTCCAGATACCAAATCGCAAATTGTAAAGAGAACCGGCATTCGACGCAACCAATCGAAAGCCCCAGTCCTCGTGAACATTGGACCCCCGCTGAAGACTGCGGGGGTAGGCTCCAGGACCAGAACGGAATGGGTCAGGTAGGCAAGGTTGATGCGTAGAAACCCTGAATCTCACTGTGAACCTGCACGAAGTTGTCATCCCGAGCGAAGCGAAGGATCTGCTGTTCTTTAACGATGTCCGGTTGTTGAGGGAGAGATTCTTCGCTAGGTCCTTCGCTTCGCTCAGGACAAGCTCAGAATGACAGATATGGTTCTCTGCTGGAATCACACGATAATCGCAAGGTCGAACGTCAACCATAACCTCAGCCCTGAGTTGGTGGCGTTAATCAGATGCGCCATGGGCCACCCGTCTGGGGTGGCAGCGATCCCAGTTGGGTTATCCGCCGTCGAGAGCCGCCAGCCGCTCGACCGCTTTCCGGTGGATGATCCGGTCGTGGGCGTCTTTCTGAGGTAAGCTTATTGCGCGTTCGAGCAGGTCGCGCGCCTTCCCGCGGTTGCCAATGGGATCCAGGTTCAGAAGGCCAAGCGCGTACTCGAGAAGCACGACCTTGTTTTGAGGCGCCAATTCGAGCGCCCGCTCAAAATGCACGAGAGCGTCCTCTTCGTTTGACCCATAGAGCAGACCGGCGAAGAATCCGCCGTTGCTGACGGCTTCCGCATGCCAAACGGCGAAGCTCAAATGGGCGGCCGCCATGTCCGGGTTCAGCCGATGTGCCTCTTGAATGGCATCACGCACTTGACCGGCGTAGCCTTCGTTAAACGCCTCCCATATGCCGCCCACCTGCGCATGGCGTCCCATGGCATGGGCCAATTGAAGAAAGGCCTCAGGGTTGGATGCGTCGAGCCGGATCGCCTTTCGCGCGAGATCCTCGCTTCGCCTGAACAAGCCCTCCTTTTCGCTATCCGGTGCCATGTAGTAGCCGTAGATCGCCAGTGAATTGGCCGCGAACGCATAGCCTTCTGAGGTGTCGAGACCCTGGGCAAGTTCGGCGGCCTCCGTGAAGCGGCCCTCGGCATAGACGGAGCGTGCCTCTTCGAGCGACTGTGCGCCGGCGGACCCCGCCGGCACGCACATACACGCAACTGTCAGGAAAGCGCGGAATAGTGACTTGTTCATGACATGCTTTCTACGGACTGGATTCTATGGCAATTTCGGTTCAGCAGGGAGGCGCAAACGCCCGGTGCGCCGGTCGGGCGTGACATTATTGTATCATTGAGTCTTCCGGTCAATGGCTATCAGCAAGGGTGGGAGGAGCAGGAAATCGAGGACCAGCGCGAAGCCGATCGTGAGCGCAACCAGGAGGCCCAGCATCCAACTGATTGCAAAGCCCGACGAAGCGAACACCAGGAAGCCCAGTACCAGCATCATGGTTGTGGTGAACAGCGCCTGACCGACCGAACGAAAGGCGTCGCGCACCGCCTCGGACGCGGAAAGGCCCTCGCGACGAGCCTTTAGATACTTGCTCATGAGGTGAATCGTGTCATCGACGACGGTGCCGAAGGCGATCGCGGTCACGAGAGATCCGGCGGGCCCCACCTCGCTGTACAGATAGCCCCAAACGCCGAAGGCCATGGCCGAGGGGATGAGGTTGGGCACGAGACTGATGAGGCCGAGACGCACACTTCTGAAAATCGCGATCAGGATCAGCGAAATGAGGATCATGCCGGTGACCGTGCCCCACAACATGCTCTTGGTGTTCCGTATGGCCAGATGGGCGAAGATGAGGCTGTACCCTGATGCCTCGCTCGCGAGTTCGGGCGCGTTGGCGCGGAGCCACTCCTGCCCGCGCACTTCGAGTTTGCGCAGTTCCTCGGACTTCAGTCTGTGGAGCGTGACGGTCATCCGCGTCGAGGATTTGCCGATGTCCATGCGGTTGTTGAGGTCCATGCCGAAGGGAACCGAAAGCTCGTAGAGCAGCAGGTACTGCGCGGCAAGCTCAGGGTCTTCTGGCAGCCGGTAGAAAGCCGGGTCGTCGCCGTGCATGTTCTTGTTAAGGCGCTTCATGATGTCTGAAAACGCCTGGACGTGTGCCACTTCCGGCTGGGCCCGGTACCATTCGGCCAAAGCGTCGACCTTGCGCAGATAGTCGGGATCGGTGATGCCGCCTTCGCGTCCGGCTCTCAGGCTGTACTCCAGGGTTTCTACGCCGGTCAGGTTCTCGATGACGAAATCCGTATCTCGTCGAAACTCGTAACGTTCATCCAAATGCTTCGTCCAGTTGTCCGTCAACTCGACGCGGGGCACGCCGGCCACCAAGGCGATCGCGACGGCGGCCATGGACCAGAGCAGGAGCGCGCGGCGCTCCACGACGAAGTCGCCGAGTCGATCGAAAAAAGTGGAATGCCCGGCGCGTACGGGACTCGCGCGCAACGGCAGAACCAACAGCAGCGTCGGCAGAAGCGTCATGGAATACACGTAGGCGCAGAACATGCCGAATGCCACTAGGTTACCGAGGACCCGGAAAGGCGGCGAGTCCGAGGCGTTCATGCTGAGGAACCCGATCATCGTCGTGGCCGTCGTCAGGAACACCGGCCAGGCATTGTCGCGTAGCGATTCGACGACAGCGGTGTCCCTGTCCAGCCCTTGGCCCATACCGGATACGATCTTCTCGACGACGTGGACCGAGTGCGCGATGGCGAGCGTCATGATGATGAGGGGAACGCCGGAGTTGGCGGCGTTGAGCACCAAATCGGTCCAGCCGATGGCACCCATGGTCGAGCCGACGACGAAAAGGAGCACCACGACCAGAGACAGCGTGCCGAACAGGGAGCGCAGGAGGATGGCGGCGACGGACACGATGACGAGGAATGCGGCCGGCGCGAGAATTCCCATATCGTCCTGGGCCGCCTTCGTCAGGACTCGGTTCACGAAGACATTGCCGGTTATGTGATAGGCGATATCCGGATGGGCCGCCCGGGCCTCTTCCAGGAGGCCGCGGAGATAGTTGAGTATCTGGATCTCCGCGGCCTCCGACTGCTCGGGCAAGGCGAAACTGATGACCAGTCCGGCAACGCGCCCGTCGTAAGAGACCAGACGGCCCGCGACACTGGGTTCGTTTAACGCAATCTCCTTAATCCGCGCGAGGTCGTCATCGCTGAGCGATCCCGCGTCGTCAACGAGTTGCTCGACGTTCAAGTCGTCCCCGACCGACTCGGTGTGGTTGTGGTTGGTAAGAGAGTCAACCCGGGTGGACGAGGGCACACGCCACGCGGCCTCGGTCAGCTCCTCGACGGCGCCGAGTGCCTCGCGGGTAAATACCGTCCCGCTTTTGGGCGCGACTGCGATCAACGCCGCGTTGGTTGCCGTGTAGGTATCCTCCAAGGCGTCGAATGCGACGAGTTGAGGATTGTCCTCGTCCAACATGTCGCGCCAGTCGTTGGAGATGGTGATGAATTGGACTCCGGCTGTCAGAGCCAGCATGACCGCCACGGCCGACGCGAGGCCCAGCCAGCGACGGCGCAATATGAATGCCGTGTAGCGATCAAGCAGTACGGAGGTCATGCTTTGTTTTCCGACAGCTTGTAGCCGAGGAGACCCCGATGGTCCCATTGTCGAGTATTTCCTGAAGGTACGTCCCGATCATCGCCACGTGACTTCCGTAGGGCGGGTCCGTGAGATTTGGACTACCCAAGCAGGAATTTTGATGGGGATTATAGTCCAGTGAAACAACAGATTCCAGTTCATGTATTGCACCCACTAGAAGAATTACACCCACTGGAAGACCAGACCCTCCGCCGCCTCATCGGCGCCATCCGTGTCGATCAGAACGACGAGTTGATGGCCATAATAGTGCAATAAATAGAACTAGAGCGATTAAATGGCATGTGCTAGAATGCCGCCTCTCAGACAACTTGAGCGTTCCGCCTCACCCCGCCAGAACGCCTTGTGGAGCAAGACACTCCTTTACCTCACGTCTCGGCACCACGATCAGGTAGGGCAGTGAGTGAGAGAGGAGAGGTCATGAAACATATTACGGATGCTTTCATGCCACAATTTCACAATCAAGGCACGAGATGACCTCAGAATCAAGCACACTCGCCGGCTCTTCACCGCCGCCCGTTTTCGTGACCGGTGCGGCCGGACACGTGGGCGCCAATCTCGTGCGCCGACTGCTCGACGACGGCGTCCGGGTCCGGGTGTTGCTGAGACACGAGGACAACAACGAAGGGCTGGAAGGTCTTGACGTTGAACGCAGGTTTGGTGATATCCGGGATTTGGACGTAACCCGGTGTGCGCTCGAGGGCTGCCGGGGCGTCTACCACGTCGCGGCCAAGATCTCAACCATCGAAGGTAATCGCGCCCATCGCCGGGAAGTGTTCGACTGCAACGTCGTCGGCACCCGCAACGTGCTGCAAGCGGCGCGGGAAGTAGAAGCCGGCCGGGTGGTGGTGACGGGCTCTTTCAGTGCGGTCGGGTACGATTTGGATAATCCGTCCGCGCCCGCCAACGAGACGATGCAATTCTATCCCATGGAGCGCACGATGCCGTACGAACGCAGCAAGTCGCTCGTCGAGCATGAGTGCTGGCGCGCCGCGGTGAAAGGACAGGACGTTGTGGTGGCAACGTGCTGCGCCGTGGTCGGACCCGCCGATTTTTTCCCCTCACGATTGGGGAGAGCCTTGTGTGACTACAGCAACCGCAAGCTCCATGCTTACGTTGACGGTGGCTTCGAGTTTGTCGCGTCACGGGACATTGTCGAAGGACATCTGTTGTGTATGCGCCAGGGACGCTCAGGCGAGAAGTACATTTTCAGCAGCGAGTACAAAACCATCTCCGAGATCCTGGACCTGTTCGAGGAAGTCTCAGGCGTTCCGCGACCGTGTCGGCGTATTCCAGCCAACATGATGCTCGTTTTTTCGGAAATGACGAGCTTTTATCTGAGCCGGTTTCACCCGAGTTTCCCTCAGCGTTTCACCCCGGGCGCTATTCGCCTGTTATGCAAACGCTTGCACGCCGACATCGGCAAAGCGAGACGGGATCTCGGTTATCAGCCAACCAGTATCCGCGCTGCGGTTCATGAGGCCTACGCCTTTCACTACCACCGCAACGCGATCACGAATCCACTTGCGAAACGTCCGTGCGTGACCGCCGCGACACCCGTGGACACTTTCTCACCGAGCCAGGCCTATGGCTAATTCCAAACGGAAACTCAGTGGGATTCCGGCGCCCGGTACACCGCCCGGCTTCGAGGGGGCCGGCAGCTTGCGCCAGCAAGCCCGCGCCGCGGGTATGGACCCGGATTATTGGTACGCGGTTGAGGAAGTGCGACGCGTCAAACCGGGGGCGGTGGTCGAGGTCATTTTCTGGAAACGGTCCATTGCGCTGTTCCGGGGAAAGGACGGCTCGTTTCACGCAATCGACAATCGCTGTGCGCACCGCCAACTCAAACTTTCCATGGGCGAGGTGCAAGGCTGCCGCCTCGTCTGCGCCTATCACGGCTGGCAGTACGATGAAAACGGACGCTGTGTCGCGATCCCCCACGACCGCTACGGACGGGGTCTCCCGAAGCTCCCGCTCAGAACCTATCCCGTGAAGGTCCGTTACGGTCTGGTCTGGTTGTTCCCCGGGAACCCGGAGCGAGCGGAGTTGCGCCGGATCCCGGACATCCCCGAAATCGAGGGACCCGAGCGATGGGCCTGTGAGCCGTTGGTCTTCACCTGGGCGGCCCACCACTCGATGGTGATCGACAACGTGAGCGACTTCACCCACGCCCACCTGCACCGTCGATACCGTCCCTTCGAAGAAGGCGCTATCCTCACCCGTTGCGAGACCGTCGACGACAACGTGCACGTGGCCTACGATACGCAGGTCGGTCGCGGGCGCATCTCAGGATTGTTTGTCGATCACGGCCAGGTCGACACCACTCATATGGATCTGTGCTATCAATACCCCTACCAATGGTCGAACACCGATGACGCGATCAAGCACTGGCTTTTCGTCCTGCCGATCGATGAGCGCACCACCCGGGCGTTCTTCCTGTTCTACTTCAAGTCGCTGAAGGTGCCCTTGCTGCCGGTACGTATTCCCCGTTTCGCCATGACCGCGGTGTTGAAGATCTCGAATCGTGTTCTCATCGGCCCTTTACTCGCCCAGGACGGCGTTGCGGTCGAAGCGGAGCAGGAAGGTTACGAGAGACATTGGGACGCGCCTCCCATCGAGTACAATCCGGCGGTACGGGCTTTTCAAAACGTGACCGTGCGCAAGTGGCGGGAGTACATGGCGCGCGCGACGGAGAACGGCGATGCCGGGATCTGAACTCCACTTTCCGTGGTCCGCGCTGTCGGTCGGCGCCCTGCTCGAGACGGCGGCCATGGTGTCGGGGTTTGTCGGCGTGTTGTTTCTGGGTTCGATGCTCCTGCCTGGACGGCGGGTGACGGGGCCGGAGGTCGAAGGGCAAGCAACCACCTACAAACTGAACGGCCTTGCCTTGTTCCTGATGACCGTGATCGTGGCCTGTCTCGCCCAAGTCTTCGGCTGGTTTTCTCTTTCCGTGCTGCATACCCACTTCGCCGCTTTGTTCGTGGTGACCAACGTATTCGCATTCGCCTTGTCCGGCTGGCTGTATTGGCGGAGAGCCAAGTTCCGGGATGCACCACCGGGACCGTGGAAGGGTTTCTTCTTTGGCGTGGAACTCAATCCCGCCTGGTTCGGGGTGGATTTGAAGCTGTTCAGCTACCGCCCTTCCCTCATCGCCCTGGCGCTGTTCAACGCCTCGTTCGCCGTCGTGCAGTACGAAACCTACGGCGGGCTGACCCTGGCCATGGCGCTCTATCAGATCTTCACCTTCCTGTACGTGCTTAACTACTTCCAGTTCGAATACGGCATGCTCCACACCTGGGACATCGTCAGTGAGCGCTTCGGATGGATGTTGATTTGGGGAGATTACGTGTTGGTGCCGTTTTTCTACTGCCTCGCCGGCTGGTGGCTGGTCCACGCCCCGGGCCCGCTGTCTCCCATTGCCGCCGTGACGCTCGTCCTGTTGTTCGCCTTCGGCTTCTGGATCTTCCGCGGCGCCAACCAGCAAAAGCACCGGTTCAAGCGTGACCCTGGCATCAAGATTTGGGGACAACCCGCCCGGTCCCTGGACGGGCGCCTGCTGGTCTCCGGATTTTGGGGCATTGGACGGCATCTCAACTATACCGGTGAAATCTGCATCTACCTCGCGTTCACCCTGACCACCGGGTTCGCATCCTGGGTGCCCTACCTGTTACCCGCGTGGCTGGCGGGGCTGTTGTGGCATCGATCGAGACGTGATGAGCACCGCTGTCGCGCGAAGTATGGCGAACTCTGGGAACGTTACACGCAGCGGGTACGGTATTCGATGCTGCCGTTTGTCTACTGAGGAGGGCAGGGGTGGAACATCGATCTCACAGTGTGGCAACCCTGCGTTCGGCGCGACTCTTGCCGCGGCCGGCAAAAGCCGTTCCCGAACTCCCGGGTGGCTGGCCGTTGATCGGTCATCTACCGGATTTTCTCAAGGATCCGGTCTCGATGTTGAGTCGCGGCTGGCGCGAGCGGGGCGAACTCTTCAGGTTCAGGCTCGGTCCCCGCGAGTTTGTTCTCTTCACCGGACCCGAAGCCCACGACTTTTACTTCAGAGCGTCCGAAGATCAGTTGAACGCCAAAGCCGTCTATCAGTTCACGGTACCCATCTTCGGACGCGGCGTGGCGTACGACGCCTCCCCCGAACTCATGGACGAGCAACTGGGGTTTCTGTTTCCGGCGCTTCGCGAAGCCGCGATGTGCAGGTTTGCCCGGATCATGTTCGAAGAAACGAGTCAGTTCGCCGATGCTCTCGGCGATGACGGAGAAGTCGATCTGCCGCACGCGATGAACGAACTCACCGTCAAGATCGCCAGTCGCTGTCTTATTGGACAGGAAGTCCGGGATCAGGTGGACACGGGTTTTGCCGAGGCGTATCACGACCTGCAAAAAGGCATCAACACGCTGGGATTTTTTCTTCCCAGACTTCCGACCGCAGCGCATCGAAGCCGCGACCGGGCCCGGCGAAGAGTGGCCGAACTCTTTAGCCGGATCATGAAGAAACGCCGGCGTTCCGGAGCCTGTCCCGACGATTTCATGCAGGCGCTCATGAATGCCCGTTACAAGGATGGCCGCGCGTTGAGTGACGACGAGATTACCGGGATCCTGTTGACGGCATTGTTCGCGGGCCAACACACCAGTGCGGTGCTCGCAACCTGGACCGGTCTGGAACTGCTGAGTGCGCCCTCATACCTGGCGCGGGTCAGAGACGAGATCCGAGAAGTCTATCGCGAGGAAGGAGCCATGTCCCTCGCGAGTCTCAAACGACAAGTGGTGCTGGAAAACGCCGTACGTGAGAACGAGCGACTGCACCCGCCGTTGATCATGCTGATCCGCAAGGTCCTCAAACCCGTGCGGTACAGAGACCATATCGTGCCTGCAGGCACCCTGGCCATGGTGTCGCCGGCGGTCTCTCACCGGTTGCCTCACCTGTTTGCCAACCCGGAACGATTCTCTCCGGAGCGTTTTGATCCCCCCGCTTGCGAGGACAAACAACACCAGTACGCCTTGATCGGTTTCGGCGGCGGCAAACACGTGTGTATGGGGAAACATTTTGCTTACCTGCAACTGAAAGCCATCTGGACCGTGCTGCTCGATCGCTTCGATCTTCATCTCGACACGGCGTTTCCCGCCCCGAATTACGGTAGCTGGGTCACGGGTCCCGAGACACCATGCCGGCTCCGCTACCGCCGCCGCTCGCAAGCGAACATTGTCCAATGAGTGACGCCACTGTTCGGCGCTACGACGTCGCCATCGTCGGCGCGGGTCCGGTAGGCAGCTTCTGCGCGCTTGCTCACGCGCGGAAAGGCGCCCGGGTGGCTCTGCTCGAAGCCAATCCCAACGCTTCCAAACGAATGGCGGGCGAATGGCTGCATCCGCCTGCCGTGCAGATGTTGCGCGAAGTCGGCATAAGGCTCGATACGCAGCCCCGCAGCACCACCGGTAAAGGATTTGTCGTGTTCCCTGAAGACGGCTCGGAGCCGATCGTGCTTCCATATCCGGAAGGACGTCACGGTATAGCGTGCGAGCATGCGGCCATCGTCTCGAATCTGCGTGAAGCGATCGAGAACGAGCCGGGTGTCGACTTCATTACCCGCGCGCGAGTACGTTCGGTGGAAGACACGCGGGTCACGTTTTCCTGTAACGGCACCGATAAATCCATATCAGCCGCGCGGATTGTCGGCGCCGACGGCCGGGCTTCAATCGTGCGTCGATCGTTGGGCTTATCGATAAAGCCGAAGACCTGCTCGCGGATGGTGGGGCTGACGTTAAGAGGGGTGAGTTTACCGCTGGAGGGTTATGGGCACGTGTTGTGTGGTGGACCGGGTCCAATTCTCATGTACCGTCTGGGAGAGCATTGCGTCCGGATCATCGTCGATGTCCCATCGGATGGCTGGGCACCCGGGGACCGGATAGGCTTTTTGGCGGACTCGTATGCCGGTGTGTTACCGGAAACGCTCAGGCCTGCATTTGTCGAAGCGCTGCGGGCTGGGCAATTCCACGCCGCGGCCAATGAACTGAGCCCGCGCGTCACGTACGGAAACCCACGTCGAGTGCTTATCGGCGATGCAGCCGGGCGCTACCATCCCCTGACTGCAGTGGGAATGACCCTCGGTTTCGGCGATGCGCTGATGCTGGCCGAAAGCAAGGACTTTCATGACTTCACCATGAAGCGTTTCCAGGCGACCCACACTCCGGAGTTGCTCGCCATGGAACTCTACGAGGTCTTCACCGATCACCGGGCCGAGGCGGTGTCGGTCAGACACGCGATCTACCGGCGTTGGCGGGTAAGTTCCACGTTCCGCAACCGGACCATGCGTTTACTCTCCTGTGAAGACATATCGATATCCCGTATGAGTTTCGTGGGTGGCGCGATGGTGTTCCGGGCGGTTGCCGGGGCGATTCCGCGATCGTGCGACCAGTTGGCTTGGCGCCGGGCCCGCGACATCGTTCAGGCGCTTGCCGTTCGTCTCAGGTGGCTCCTGCGTGGCGTCATACATCTGCACAAGGCGAAAGGCGAGGGTGGCGAAAAAGAGGAGCAAATTCGGGACACCTTGGCCCGCGCGCTTCTGGTCTCTATGCCATCGAGCGTGAGTGACCACCAGTCCATCCTCCCGCGGGAGGTTGCCTCACCCGATGCCGAACCGGCATTGAGGAGCGCGTGCGCGCGCCTGTTACGTCTCCAAGGTGAGGACGGCGCCTGGGAAGGTGAGATGGTTTGGTGTCCCATGCTGACCGCCCAATACGTGCTGTTGCACCACATTATGGAGGTGCCGCTCGAGCCCGGCCGGCGTCGGCGTGTGCTGCGCTCATTTGAACGGACCCGTCTCGAAGGAGGTTTATGGGGTTTGCACGAGCACTCACCACCCAACCTGTTTGTCACAACCCTGGTTTACGTTGCGGCGAGGTTGCTCGGTATTGAACGGGATGATCCGTTCATCGAGCCGGCCCGGCGATTCCTGCAAGCGGAGGGGGTTCTCAATATCCCGAGTTGGGGTAAGTTCTGGCTGGCGCTTCTCAATCTTTACGACTGGCGCGGGGTCAACGCAATTCTCCCGGAGTTGTGGAGTTTGCCGCGTTGGATCGTGTTGCATCCCTCGAATTGGTATTGCCATACCCGGCTCATCTACATGGCGATGGCGGCGATTTACCCGTATCGGTTCCAAGCACCCGTCACGCCCACGATCGCGTCGTTACGAGAGGAACTGTTCCCCCAGGGGTTTGCCAACGTCGATTTTTCCGCGGGCCGCAATCGCCTGCGAGGCGCCGACCTCTACGCGCGTCCCAGCGTGTGGCTCCGAGCCGGCTATGAGTTTGCGCGGCTATTCGAACGGTTCCACGGCAAACGTCTGCGCGCCCGGTGTAAGGACGCGATCATCCGGCAGATCAAATGGGAACTGCAAACCACCAGCCATACGAGCATCTCTCCGGTTAGCGGGTTCCTCAACATCCTGGCCTTGTGGCTGCATGATCCAAATGATTCCGACTGCCGGCAGGCGCTCGCGAAGCTGGATGGCTGGATCTGGGAGGACGAAGAGGGCGGAGCACGAGTCACCGGAGCGAGAAGCTCCTCGTGGGATACGGGATTCGCCCTGCAAGCGCTGGCGACGGTGCCCGAGTTCGACGGGGTTCGAAACGCCCTCCGGCGCGGAGCCGAATTTCTGCAGCGGCAACAAATCGGTGCCAGCTTCGAAGGATTTCGCGAGGCCTATCGGAACGACCCCAAAGGCGGCTGGTGTTTTCCCGGTGGATGGCACGGCTGGCCGGTGAGTGACTGCACTGCGGAAGCGGTGCTGGGGATTCTTGTCGCCGACCGTAAGGCCATGAGCACGACGGCGCTCAACAATGCGGTTCAATTCATGTTGCGTAGCCAGAACCGTGATGGCGGTTTTGGCAGCTATGAAGCGCGACGCTCCGCGGTTGGGCTCGAGTGGCTGAATCCGGCCGAGATGTTTGGCGACTCGATGACCGAGCATTCCTACGTCGAGTGCACCGCGTCTTGCCTCGCGGCGCTCGCCGCTTGTCAGAAGCACTTCCCGCAAATCACGAATCGGGCGGTGCTGGACGCTCTCTCAAGGGCTGACACCTGGCTTCGACGGACCCAAGCAAGCGATGGGTCGTGGCGCGGAGTCTGGGGCGTTCAATTCATCTATGGCACCTTCTTCGGGATCAGGGGTCTGCTGGCCGCCGGGGCGCGTCCTGGTGATCCGGCACTGCGTTTGGCCTGCCAATGGCTGCTGGATCGCCAGCGGAAGGACGGGGGATGGGGTGAGCATCACAGCGGTTGCTTGACCGGCCGATACGTTGCGCATGAGGAAAGTCAGGTCATCCAAACCGCGTGGGCGTTGATGGCGCTCCTTGAGGCGGGAGATTCGAACTGGACCGCGATTTCGCAGGGCACCCGGTTTTTACTCGACACCCAGGAGGCGGATGGGACATGGCCCAAACAAGACATGGCCGGGGTCTTTTTCCGCACGGCGCTGTTGGACTACGTCCTGTATCGACAGTATTTCCCGCTGCACGCGCTCGGTCTCTACGAGCAGCGGCGCCGGATCAGATTGGATCTGTCAGGTTCCCTGAATCCTTCCGTTCAATATCCCAGAACGCTGTAATTGCCGTCCACGATCAGGTTGATCGAGGCATACAACCCCAGCAGCCCGCACAGCACCCAAAAAGAATTGATGGCAAAGATGTAGATGTACAACTCGTGACGGCTGATCCGGGTTTGCCGTTTGGCGATGAAGAAGCTGACCCAGTAGACCGACGTCACGTAGGTCCATTGCCAGAACACCATGACCCCGAGAATGCCTGCAAAGAGAGCGGGCAGGAAGTCGATCGTATAAGCCGCGTACAGGATCAGTGATGGAACCGGAGTCACAAAGCCGTTGACAATATCCGCATTGTAACCGAACGTCCGGCGGTCCGCATAGGAGTCATCGTACTGGGAATAGGCTGCCCAGACATCGGCCCAGAGCGTCGGAGACAATACCTGTGTCAAGGAGACCTTTGAGACAAAGAACTCGAAGGCCGGAGTCCGGCCGGTTTCACACCGCCGTTCACGCCAATATTCGGCGCGCGTCTCGATGTGGTTCCGTCGAATGAACAGACACACTTCCCAATAACAAATCAGGAGGTTGATCGAGAAGAACAGGCTCAAAAGGGCATGGATGACGTTCAGATCCCCGTGAACGTAATAGCGCGTACCGATGCCGGAAAGTGCAAGGATCGCGACGATTAGTGCCGCGAACAGTCCCACTGGTATCGTCAGGCTGGCTTGGTCTGCGTCCTGTTCTCGAAGCGTTCGATCAGCGCGGGATTCGGGCATGTCTCTTGATCCTCACGGACAGTTCAGCCTCACGGCTCTCCCATTGTGCTTTCTGTCTTTTCTGAAAACCTCATCCGTTTGAAATAGAGGCTGGTTATCCCAAATGCATGACACACCTGCCATCCGCAAATCAAGCGGATGAAGTTTTCACAGGGCACAGGTAAACGCAACGGCCTTATCAGAGTAAATCGGCTTGAACCGGGAAGCAGGGCCTTTTCGCCTCCGGTGATGAAACATTCTACGTTCCTTGAGCCATGCCGTCCCGGTCATCACGATACCTCCTGTCGAGGCATCCAACCGGACAACTCGTGTGTTTCCTAAACAGGCAGAGCATCCTTCAGGGACACAACCCGGACCTGGAGTTTGATTTGTCACGCTACCTTTTCTATACTGAAAAAGTACAAAACTGTTGGCAATGCGGGCCAGGAATTTCTACGGATCTTTTCTCTCAATGTTCTATTTCTGGAAAAATCGTGCGAACCATCAAAATGATCGAATGAGCCGTATGCCCGCCAAACAATCGAACTCCCGTTCTCTCGCGGATCTCGCCCAGGATGAAGTGAAATCCGTGGTCGATGAATACACCGCGATCTGCGACGCCGGCATCGAGAGCAGGAAAGAGCATTATCAATCGCTCGTCAATCACTACTACGACCTGGCAACCGATTTCTACGAGTTCGGCTGGGGTCAGTCCTTTCACTTTGCCCCACGGCAACGAGGCGAGAGCTTCAAGGCGTCTCTGCTCAGGCACCAGCGTTTTCTCGCCGATCGGCTGGCCCTGAAGCCGGGGATGCAAGTGCTCGACGTGGGTTGCGGGGTAGGGGGACCGATGGGCAATCTGGCCCGCTATTCAGGAGCCAGCTTTGTCGGTATCAACAACCACCCCTACCAGATTGAGCGCGCGAAGGCGCACACCCGGGACTTCCAGTCGTTATGCCGATTCATCCGCGGCGATTACATGCAGATTCCCGAAGGTGACAACCACTACGATGCCGCTTTCGCCATCGAGTCCATGCCCCACGCGCCGGACAAGACAGCGGCGTTCAGGGAGATCCTCCGCGTCCTTCGTCCAGGGGCCTGTTTCGCGAGCTACGATTGGTGCCTAACGGAGGATTTCGATCCGCGGAACATGGAGCACCTACGGATCAAGAAAGACATTATCATGGGAACCGCGCTGCCGGATATCGGCAGCCCGGCGGAGATCTGCGCCGCATTGAGCGCCGCTGGATTCGAACTCCTGGAAGCTCGAGACCTCGCCCCCGAATCAGACCCGGCAATGCCTTGGCACCGAGCTTTGCAGAGTCGCGATCTCAGTCTTGCGAGTATTCCGCGCACACCCGTTGGCCGGGCTTTGCTCAATTTGGCATTGATGTTTGGAGAGAAAATTAGAGCGGTCCCGCAGGGCACTGCCATGGTGAGCACCCTGCTAAACCGGGGGGCGGACGCGCTGGCCAAAGGTGGCGAATCCGGTGTTTTTACTCCGATGTTTTTCTTCCTCGCCCGCAAACCTCCGCACTCGGGAGACTGAATCAAGTACGTTTTTGCCCCAGAGATTTTCCTCAGGATTGGCGGCGCCGATCGCGAAGATTTGCATCACTGATGAGGGGACGCCGGTGAAGTTGGCACAAACAGCGGCAGTTTATCGAACTGTTTGTTGCAGGCGACATCGCGAGAACGACGACTTCACGCGTCGGGGGTGAAATATGGTCGGACAGATCTTCAGCCCTTCGCTTTTCTGAACTCCCAACCATACAGGATGCTCCCGTAATAGTTGAAGGACCGCCTTGCCACGGGGTCGTCGAAGGGATAATCCGCACCGATTTGCGTTGCAGCGGCGAGTCCGCTGACAAAGCAGGTTTCCTGGCTGTTGATCAGCGTGTGGGCGCCGCAGTGCCACGTCCGTTTCTTGCCTTGAATGAAGCGGAATAAAGGAACGAGCAAGGCCACGTGGCGCACGTCATGGACGATGTGCTGAAACCACCATCTTCCGATAATCTTTTTTTCATCGATGTGGCTGATTGGATTGTAGGTCACCAGACAGGGTTTGTCAGACCGATGAGCCCACGGTTGCTGGTTGTGCATGATGTACGTGATTTCATAATTGTCCGGCCTGGCCCCATATTGTTCTATGTGATTGCTCCGCGTTGTCAGGGGCTTCACGTCGTTATCCGGAAGGACTGAAGAGTCGGAATGGACGATCGTATGGTTGTGGAGTTCGCTCTCGTAACGTATCGACGAGAGGATGTAGCGCTCCAGCATCGTGGGTTGATCGAGCATCATCATTGTCTGGTTCGCATTGCATGCAAAAATCACCTCGTCGAACGTCTCCTTGACGCCGTCTTCGTCTTCAACCAAGACGCCGTCCGCCTGCCGATACACCTTTCGGACGGGCCTGTTGAAGTAGATCTTGTCCCGGAAATTGGCGGACAGGTTTTCGTAGATGCGGCGTGTTCCCTGATCCCACGTCTGCATGGGCGTGGCGGTTTCGATATCGAAGAATTCGAGGTACCTCGTAAAGAGAGCCGCCGGCATATCGAACACGTTGGTCGCCATCAGGAAGTTGACGAACATGGGCTTCAGCACCTTGTACCTGAAGTCCCCGGAAAAGCCGCCCAGATTCAGAACCGTCCGCATGCTGACGTAATTGAACGGATTGAGGGCGTTCAGAAATTTTGATTGGCAACGGCTCAACCAGCCGAACCAATGCAGCCGCCTCAAGAGTCGTTGAAATCTCGCGATCTCGGGTTGTAGCTGCTCCCTGATGTCGGAGTCGAAATCGTGGGCATAGACGTGGCTACGGTACTTCACACTGTAACTGAACCTGGTGTCGAGCAACTCGATGCCGAACTTCTTCAGCAGCAACAGGATGTGCCGGTAGACCGACGGAATACAAGCGGTGACGGAGATGTCGAAGGGAATTGTGCCGCCGTCATCCTGCGGCATATCGGCCGTCACGGCATTGCCGCCAATCCGGTCCTGCGCCTCGAACAGCCGGAAGTCGAATCGGTCCGGGTGATGATGCAGCCCCCATGCAGTTCCCAGCCCGGATATGCCTCCGCCGACAATGGCTATGCGCCGAGGTGTTGTTCCGTTCCCGTCGGTTGTCATGTCCTTTTGCTCTTTCCCAACGCGGGTTCATGTTTGGGAGACGGTGCTATTTGCTGTCTGCCCGTGCCTCGTTCGGGCAAGACGGGCAGGCAGTATTGGATCTTACGGACGAGCCATCGGTGGCGCAAGATGAAGTCGGTGTAGCGGTCCAGAAATACGGAGATCATGTCTTTGCAAAGAATAGAACAAGTTTGCAGTCGAAATCAAAATAGTGCAATAAATGGCACTAGACTCTATGAATCTATTAGGCTATAGTGTCTCTCTTGGGTAGCCTGAGAATCCAAGTCCTGCCCTTTGGAAGTGGCATGAAGCGCATTTTCATGCGTCTGATCTTTTAATCTTTTCTATCAAGCAAGGCGGATAGTTCATCTTGTTGCACAATTCCGGAAAACTTGATTCGACTTCAAACGAACCCAGGCCATCGACGGGATCAGGGGCTTCGCGGACCGTCCGGAGTGAGTGCAGGTGGACGAGGCCGCCGGGAGCGTGTCCTCTCCATTGCTGACACGGTTTTTGCGGTGGACATAGGGACATAGAAGTGAAAGGAGAAACCCCGCCATGAAACTAGGCAAACTACCGCATGCGCTGAAAGAGGCGTACCGGGGGGTGGACGTTACCTGTCGCGTGGAGCACTTCGACGGCTGGATCGACCGGGCGACGCCGAAGGCTGCCGGTGTGAATGAGTACGACCACACCCGAACGGTGAAAGATTATTACGACCTGTGCAACGAGTTCATGGTGTACAGTTGGGGCGAATCCCTGCACTTCGCTCCCCTCACTCCTCAGGAGAGCCTGGAGGACTCCAAACTCCGTCACCAGCGGCTGATGATCGACAAGCTGGAGTTGAAACCCGGCATGACGGTGGTCGATGTCGGTTGTGGGATCGGCGGTCCGATGCGCCGGGTCGTCCGGGAGGCTGATGTTCGGGTTGTCGGGATCAACATCAATCAAATCCAGTTGGGCAGGGCGAAAAGGTTGAACGCCGAGGCGGGGCTCGACCACATGGTCGATTACGAGTCGTGCAGCTTCATGAACATGAGCGCCATCAAGGATGACACGTTCGACCGGGGGTATGCCATCGAGTCAACGTGCCATGCGCCAGACAAGCAACGCGCGTTCGCGGAGATATTCCGTGTGCTGAAACCCGGAGCCCTGTTCTGGGGTCAGGATATGTGTCTGACGGACAAGTACGATCCGAGCGACAGCCGGCACCGGACCATCAAGCGGGAACTCATGCGTGGCATTGCGCTGAAGGACATTGCGACGTTCGGGGAAGTGAATCACGCGCTCGAAGCGGCGGGATTCCAGGTCATCGAGGGAATGGACCGGGACGTGAAGGAGGGGCCGTCCACACCTTGGTATCAACCCATGGAGATGCGGCACGGGACGCTGGGTAACCTCTTGTGCAGGATTCCATGGGGACGAAAAGCGTTTATCGCGGGATCAAAGCTGGCCGAGGTGCTGCGGCTGTTTCCGAGGGGCTCCGCGGAAGTCGTCCGCCTCATGGATCGGACCGCGGAGGCCTACGTCATGGGCGGCAAGGCGGGGATCTTCACGCCATTGTACTGTTTCCTGGCTCGCAAACCCCTTTAGGTTCTTTTCCCTGGGCTTTCGACGGTCCCGGGTGTTCGGGATATGGAAAAACCAAGCCTATAACGAGTGCCCGCGGTTGAATCAAACCGAAGTTTGCATGCTGATATTGTTCACCCGCTCCTTGCCCCGGTACCGGAGGCCAAGGCGCGTCAGACGTGCAGTTCGCGCCGCTGCTCGGCGATGTGGAACTTCAGCTTTTTGCTGGGTTTCATCGACGGAAGGGGATCGAACCGAAACTTGTAGTTTTCGGGGGACACCTCGATCGTGAAGTAATGCGCGACCATCAGCACGTTGATGGCCAATTGCAGTTCCATCCACCGAGAGCCGAGACACGTGTGGGGGCCCAGTCCGAACGGGGCGTACCCGGGGCTGTGGTGCTCGTCGCGCGGCGGCAGATACCGGTCGATGTCAAACGTGAACGGGTCAGGAAAGACGTCTTTCATGTAATGCGGGGCAGTTTGGGCAATGTAGATGTTTGTTCCGACCGGCAGTTCGTAGCCCTCGACCATGCACGCATTCATCATGGTTCGAATAGACATCGGGACGATCGGGTACATTCGCAAGCACTCCATGAGGAAGCGGTGCGTGACGTCAAGGGCGGATGGGGTGAAGTTCTCGTTATTCGGGTCGCCGCTGTCGAATAGGGCATCAGCTTCACTCTGGATTTTCGCATAAAGTTCCGGCTGGGACGCCATCGCGTACAACGCGAAGCTGAACGCGTCGCCCAAGTACACGCTGGCGATCAGTGCTGCTGTAAGCTGGAAGCGTAGCGTCGTCTCCGGCACGAACTGCGGATCGCTCGCGTGCAGGTTCAGCCAGTCATCAGCAAGGGTCCGCGGGCAACCGGCCCGCTGTGCGGGTGTATAGACACTCTGGATCCGTCCCAGCAACGTGTCTACGGCTTTTGCCCGGCGTTTCATTGCCGGGGTTTTGAGCATGAATTTGGGGAGGACCTTCAAGATGTGAACTTTGAGCGCTCGTTCCTTGTACTTCGACAGATCGTCAAAGATATCCTGAGAATCAGTGCTGATAAAGAGCGGTGAGAGTTGCGCGTTGATCATAAGCCGGCACATGGTCGTCGCAGGATAGGTGTCTCCAACCGTCCAATGCGCCATGTGATTTCTGGCATAATGATAGAGTTGATCCAACTGCCCTTCCAGTCTTCGGCGGGAATACGCTGGCGACATGGCCTTGCGAAGCCGGAAATGATCGCCCCCGTCCAAGGAAGGCATTACTCCGGACGCGCCGTAGACTTTCTCGAAGTCGGCAAAATAGTCCTTGGCTCTCAGGTACATGCGCCCTCGCTTATGCGCCCAGCGATTGGTCCGGGGGCTGGCCAGAAAAATCATGGGCTTGGCAAACGGCAGGCGGATCTCAAATACCGGTCCGTATTTTTGCGCAAGGTCCGCAAAGAGCGCGGGAATGTTGCCCGTGCGAACATGGGGATTGAGCAGCGCTTTTAACACCGAGACAGCCGGAATCTTCCTGGTCAGGGCGGAACGTCGAAGCAAGGGGCCGGCGAGGTTGTGGGCGACCGCATCGGCGATGGACCGGCCGATCACATCCATCTTGCAGATGAGTTGGATGCGTGCTTCTGACTCGTCATCGAGTTGGAAGATAAAGCGAAAGACGTCGCACGTGTTGACGAGGCAAATCACGATAATGTCTCTCGGATCGGGAATCTCATTCATGAAGAGAGCCCGGCTGATCCGTGTTTTGATGAACTGACCTGCAGTGCCTTCTTGGGAGTTGCCGTATAGTTCCATCTGCCAGCCGGTATGAGCCAGCGTCCAGAACTCGCCGTCGTGATATTCCAGGATCTTCAGGTTAACCAGGCGATCCAGAGTCAAATCAATGACTGACTCCGCGCTGGGGGCAAGCCGTTCAATCCAGTACTGGGTACTCCGTTGACTTGATTCGCTTGCAATCTCTTTCAGAATGGGGTCCATGGCGGGGTCGCCCGTTTCTGTCGGGTCCACAAGGAACAGGGAATCCATGTCCGTGTCGATCCGCGACAGGAGGGAGAGTTCCGCGAGCACTGCGCCGGCGACAGCGCAGTTCAAATCCCAGCCGGGTACCTGGTGAAAGTACCCGTTCTCCTCGTTGAGGAGCATCAGGATGAGCTCTTCGGGCAAATTGAGCGTCTGATTCGTCACGCCTTCATTCGTAACAGCCATCAGCCGTGGTCTCCCTGCATTACCTCGATACCATAAGGAAAGACAGGTATGTCTAGAGACTATAATGCTTCGACTTCAACAAGACAAATCTTATGCTGAGTTAAAACAAGGCACAGATTCGGGTAAACGGTACTTAACGGGGCTGTGCGACAAAGAGTCATTTCGAGGGCGTCTATGACTAACTCGCTTCGCGGATGGTTGGTTATGGAACTCGTCCTGGAGGACCGCATCGACTCCGATCCGGAATCTCTCATCCTAGCCGACTTGAATGGGCAGGGTGCAGCAACTCTCCTTATAAAAGGTCAAATAACAGGCGAATAGAATGAGATGACGAAAAACCGTTCACAGGAGACATAGATTGTCACTCCTGAAACGGCGCACTGACCTTGCGTAACGCCTGCTTCCCGGCATATCAGGATAGCGGCTTGATTCTTTTCAGCATGGGCACCGCGTTGCCGATCATATCGTGCAGGACGTCCGTGAACAGGTAGCGATGAAGCTTGTTTCGGATGTTCCCCGTGCGGTCTCCACGCGATATGGCGTCGGCGCAAAGCCGGCCGGACAATATCGCGTTTGTTATTCCGTTGTATGCATCCAACTGCAAGAGGCCCGCCGAATCGCCGATCACGAAACAACTGCCATCATCGCTCGACATGGGGTGTTTTGCGAACATCCGAATTGAACCGCCTAACGTGGGGTGATTCTCGACCTTGAAATTCTCAGGCAACTGTCCCTTCGACTTTAGGGAAAGCACAAATTCATCAAGCAGCATGTCAGCTTTCTTGATCTTTTGCTGCTTGGAGAGGATGGCCGTACCCAGGTGAAGCCAGCCGTCACCCTCAATGTAAGTCCATCCGAACACCCCGGAATTCATGAAATTGAAATAACTGACGTAGGGTGGCCCACTGTATTCGCTTTCCAGTACCTCCACCTCGGTGAGAAACATTGTCGTATCCGGCCAGCTACCGGAGTTGCCGAAATACCGCCGGTAAACGGGACAGCAGGTACCGGCAGCGCCAACAAGATACTCCGACGTATGAACTTGATTTCCGACTTGTACATGGTATCGACCGTCTTTGAAATCGATGTCGTGCGGTCGTATGGCGGTATTGTGCACCACACTCGCGCCTTCGAGCATTGCCAACGACAAAAGCCAGCCATCGAACTCATCACGATTGGGAAAATAGACATATCGATTTAATTTGCTGACGACGGCGCTCAACATACCCGTCAGTTCCTTGCCATTATTCAGAGTTTTGAACGTGGCTACGTTGGGCGATTTCATTGGATGCGGATAGCTACTGGGGGACAGTTCAAGTATTTTCCATGTATGGTCAAAGATGCCGGCGCTGGTCCGCTTTGCGGAGTATGGGGCAAACCGTTCTATCACCGCCACGTTCAGGCCGTGACGGGCGGAGAAACGGGCACAAGTGGCGCCGGCGGGGCCGCCACCAACGATCAAGACATCATAATGAAAACGCGAATTCGCATTTGCCATGGGCTTCTTTTGTCAGCATTTTCCGAGAATCGCCGGACAGCAGGGACAGGTACTTCGACCAAACTAATTGTGCGCAATTCCCAAATCTGGGTCGAAATTGTGGTGCGCCTGGTAGATATAGGCGCGGTTTTCGTTTTCACAAACGCCCCGTTTCACGAGCTCACGAACTCTTTCTCTCAGCCCGGGAAGATAGCGAAATTCATAGTCCTCGTAGCTCATTTCTCTGCGTTGTGCGCGGCGAGTAAAAAGCGCCACAAGTTCATCCCTGTCTAGCTCTCCGGAGAAGTCCACGTAGTACCGGTCAATCAACCTGTCAATTCGGCCGAGTTGCAGCAGAATAGCGATCTCGATGATGGAGGTTCCCTTAAACACCGCACCGTGCCAGCGAGCCCATTCGCGCTCTTGGGATGGTTGCAGTTCCGGCAATCGGTCGTGAGTGACGTTGGGGAAATAATGATGCGCCAGATGATCGTCCTCCCCGAAAGAGTCGTCGTCACCTTCCAGGATCGTGATGGCGGCCACGTGCTTGATATTCCGTCCAGCGTCGTCGTACTCCAGGAACCCGTGTTGCGCCAAAGTCACAAGCGCGAGGAAGGATGACATCACGAAGAGCGGTTGGAAATAGATGAGAAACAGGAACGCCATCGCTGATGCCGCGCCGGACCCCGTGGCGAGTAACAACGTGATGATTGCCGCCGGCACATACACCCAATAGATGAGCATGCCCCGACGTAGCGTGGCATACGCCCGTTGAATCGCCTGATGCGCGCCGCGCTGCCTGCGAAACTCGGAAAGACTACTGAAGCCGGTCATGTAGACAAAGAACCGCCATTGGTAGAGCAGTAGATCGCTGAATTTCGTCCGGTCGAGGTCCCACACATAAACCGGGTCTCCCTTGCCGCCGTTCAGACGGTGATGGAGCAGAATATGAGACGTGGAAAAGATGTGTGGTACGATGCCGTACCACACACCGACACGGTTTTCGAAAATGTTTCCGATGTGCTTACTTATCCACAGTCGGTACATGCGGCCTGCGGCAACGTGGCCTTCACGATGGGCAAAGGTCCAGGCGGTGCCCATGCCGCGGCAACCGAACCCCACCCATGCGAGGTAGTAGGCCGCCACGAGCCACCACGGCAACGCCCCGAACCTGATTTGCCAGCCGAAGACCGTACCGAGGGAAATCGCGGCTCCGCCCGTGAGGAATATTGCCGTTGCGAAGTAGTCGACATGAACGGCCCGTCGATAGACGTACGTGGCCGCGAAGCGTCGTAACGCCGCGGAGCGGTCGAGCAGGGAGAAGATGGGCCGCACAATGCGATGCAGTCCCATGTGGAAGAGTCGGCCCTGGATGAAGATAGGTGCTGCCCAACACACTGCAAAATTCAACGTCAACAATGTGCCCAGGGCTTTCCGGATTGTAACGAGATAGCGGACGCGGTGGTCAAGCATACGGAGAGTGGCCGAAGTCATCGTCTGTAGCCCTTAATCGTTGTCTGCCGTAAGACATCACGCCCACTTTGGATACCCATGGAAACAAATTCCTCCATGGAGGTCTCTGGTTGCAATCGGCGGATGAAGGAGGTGACGATAGGGTTTCAACCTGCCACCTGTTCGAGATAACTGCTCTCCTGGGTTATAGTAAGAGGGGTATGACTTCTTCGGTTAGTCTCATCCGAGATCCTGTTGCAGGCATGATGTGGGAGCGTTTTGCTCCACGCGGCTTCCAATGGCGGGGCATCATCGTTCAGGTTGCCACGGCAGGAAGCCTGAAAAAATCATTATAGCTATACGTAGTGAGCGAGTCCAGTGTGATGGATCGAGGGTAGCGTTTCAGTTTGAAGCTTTCTTTTTTGGCACACAATACTAAATGGTCATGACAGATATGCTTCGGTGCTCAAGTCACCCGATAATCGTCGATTTGCAAGTTAACCATACCGGAGGTTTTGCGCTTGTGGCGGTTCTGCTGCTGGTGGCCGTCGTGAGTCTCGTGACGGCAACGGTCTTGCAAACCACCTCGACGGAAATCCAGATCAGTGGGAACCACAAGGAGGCCGTTAAGGAATTCTATGCCGCCGAGGCCGGATTGGCGGAAGCCCGGTCGCGTTTGCGGAAGACTCTGGGGGCTGCAGCGGTCTTCATCCGGGACCCGGCGGTTCCGCCGGATCCATCGTGGACTGCCTACGTCCTGGAATCTGCGGAGTGGACGCCATCCTTCGATCCTGAATATGCTTCGCATGAGACCAACTTGGTTCCTGTTCCAAGTAATTTAACCAATACGGTGGTGCAGCCCAACAGTGTGCAGACGGAACTCCCCTATTGGGTAAAGATTCGGCATAAAACCGAATACGATGCAGAGCGGGCCGGGCATAAGCCAGCCACGCCTCATTACGTTGACCTTGACGGCAGCGCCGCTCGCCATAGCAAAAGCAACCGGGGTAACGTCGTCTATTTCGGATACCCCTCAACCACAAGTCGCGATCCGGTCTCCTTCACGACGAATTCACCCACCACTTGGTTGCCCATCGAGAAACTGGTTGCTCGTGGGACCACTACGAGCGGTTCCGTGGTTCTGGAGGAGGAAGTGGTACACCCCCCAGGCCCGAACCAGCTTGGGGCGCTTCATGCATCCGGAGACGTCAGTCTCGCGGGCGCACCAGGTGCGATCAATGGCCATGACGCTTGTGGAGCGGTCGGAAGCTTGCCACCGGTCGTGTCTGGAGGAACCGTCACGAGTGCCCCGGCCATGCAATTCGACGGAAATCCCGCGAATCCCCGGCACAGTTCCCATGTGCCGACTCCTTCCGCTGCCCTTGTTGCACTGAAAACGGACGCAATGGCATTAAAAGCCGATCAAATCAATCAGCAATTGGGAACGGCGCCGGTCCCCATGATGTTTTTTGCGGAAGGCGGGTCCTTTGTGTCACCGCGAGGAATCCGAATACGGCAAACCAGAGGATTCGGCATTCTCCTGGTGGAAGGGAACGCCACGTTGGAAGGTGAGGTCCACTGGGACGGCATGATCCTGGTGACCGGCACGTTGTTTCTCAACGGCCAGGGAAGTGGAATTGTGATTCGCGGAGGGGTTTGGGCCGGCCGGATCGACCAGACGGGACCCTTGAGCGTCCACTACGATAGTTGTCGCCTGCAAGCCGCGCTGCTTGCCGTGCCGACTCGGGTCAGGACGTGGCGGGAAGTTTTCTGACGGTTTGGTCCGAACCGTGCTGCCAGCCGTTTGGAGTTCGGGACGGCACAGGGGCCGTCACCTACTGGGTCTTTCGTGACTCGCTGATATGGGCCTTTCGATTGATTGCGGCTGGAGATCATTCTCTTTACAATCATCGGTTTGATGTCCTGATCTCCGTTTATCATTCAGACTGACAGAGGTTGAATTATGGCAAAAGTTCTTGAAGGCCCGGGAATGGGCTTGTTGAAAAAATGGGGGTTGCAAACCCCGAATTATGTCGTGGTCGGTTCTGCAGAGGAACTGGAGCAGTTGGCGCAGGCCAATGATTGGTTGAACACGAGTTCGTTGGTGGTGAAGGCGCATGAGGCGTTGGGGTCGCGTTTTAAACTTGGTCTCGTGAAGGTGGGCCTGGATCTCAAGGGGGCCACGGCAGCCGCGAAAGAGATGCTTGGTCGAACAATCGGAACGTTGACGATTCGGGAAGTGATCGTGTCCGAAGCCGTGGACCATAGCGAGGAGTATTACGTGGCCGTGAAATCGACACGTGACGGTGCGGACGTGATGGTCGCCAACTGTGGCGGGGTGGAGGTGGAATCCAATTGGGATCGCGTGAAACGGTGCTCCGTGTTCGTGGGAGATACTCCCGCCGACGCGGCCCTTGAGGCCCTCGCGAAAGAAGCCGGATTTTCCGGAGAGTTGATCCCCAAAGTGGCTGACTTCGCCAGGAAGCTGTTTCTGTGCTTCGACAATGAAGACGCGCAGTATTTGGAGATCAATCCGGTAGTGCGCAACGCGGCCGGCGAGTTGGTCGCGCTCGATGCCGTGACCCTGTTGGACGGTGACGCCAAGTTTCGTCATCCGGACTGGACGTTTCCGTTTGCCGCGGAATTCGGTCGAGCCTATACCGAGAATGAAGAAGAGGTCATGGCCGTGGATTCAAAGGTGAAAGGTTCCGTGAAGCTGATCGAAATTCCGGGCGGAGACACGGCGATGCTTCCGGCGGGCGGCGGGGCCAGCGTGTATTACTCGGATGCGGTGGTGGCTCGAGGCGGCAAGTTGGCCAATTACGCCGAGTATTCGGGCGATCCTCCGGATTGGGCCGTTGAAGTCCTGACCGACAAGGTCTGTTCCCTTCCCGGCATCAAAAACATCATCGTGGGAGGAGCCATTGCCAATTTCACCGACGTCAAGAAGACGTTCGGCGGCATCATCAATGCGTTTCGTAAAGCCAAGGCTGAAGGGAAGCTGGACGGCGTGCGAATCTGGGTGCGACGGGGCGGGCCCAACGAAAAGCAGGGCCTGGCGGCCATGAACGCGTTGAAGGACGAAGGCTTTGAGATCGAAGTGTTTGATCGCCGGACCCCGTTGACGGACATCGTGGACATGGCTCTGGCCAAGAAATGATGAAGTTGCCAAGGAGCCGTTCGCATTCGTTGACGGAAGGGATGAACTGACTACACCAGAGGGCAAGACGGCAAAAGAGTTTTTTAACATATTGAGAGGCAGGAGAGTTCGATGAGTATTCTGGCAACGAAAGAGACGCATGTTGTGATCCAGGGCGGGGTGGCGGGAGTGAACGCGGCCCGGCGCATGGGTGAGTTCCGCCACATGATTCAGCAGCCTTTGAACGTTCCGGCGTTTGTGTATCCTCCTGATGCCGGGAAGACCAATGAAATCGTCTGTGGAAACCGGCTCCTCACGATTCCGGTGTACAAGACGGTTGCCGAGGCCACCGCGAACCACCCGGAAATCAATACCAGCCTGGTCTATATCGGTGCGGATCGCGCCTATGCCGGCGCCAAGGAAGCCTTGGACAATTCCGGCATTCAAGTGGTGTCCATGATCACGGAGGGTTTGCCTGAAAAAGATTCCAAATTGCTCGGGGCGCACGCGCGGAAACTCGGAAAAGTGTTCAACGGACCTTCATCCATCGGCGTCATGTCGGCCGGCGAATGCCGCTTGGGGGTGATCGGCGGAGCGTTTGACAACCTGGTGGCCTGCAAACTCTATCGCCCCGGCTCGTTCGGGGTGATCACGAAATCCGGTGGCCTGTCGAATGAAATCATCTGGATTTGCTCGCAGTTTGCCGACGGCATCACGACCGCCATCGGCATCGGTGGGGACGCCTACCCGGGAACGGATTACGTGACGTACCTCGAAATGTTCGAAAACGATCCGCAAACCAAGGCCGTGGTCATTGTCGGCGAGATGGGCGGCGATCTGGAGGAACGGGCTGCGGAATGGTACGGCGCGAAGAAACGCCGGGTTAAGCTCTTGTCAGTGGTATCCGGTTTTTGCCAGGAAAGTCTGCCCAAGGGCATGAAATTCGGACATGCCGGAGCCAAGGAAGGTCTCCAGGGAGAAGGGTCTGCCCGGGCCAAGTCGGAAGCCCTGAAGAAGGCCGGGGCTCTCGTTCCGGAGACCTTCGGTGCCTTGGGGCCGGCAATCAAGCAAACGTACGAAGAGTTGGTGAAGTCCGGCGAAGTCACGCCGATTCCCGAACTCAGTGAAGCGGAAAAGCCCAAGCTCCCCAAGACCGTGGAACAGGGCATGAAAGACGGCGACATCCTGGTCGCCCCCCTGATCAAGTCCACCATCAGCGACGACCGGGGCGACGAGCCCTTGTACGAAGGGTACCCGGCGTCCGAACTCATCAACAAAGGCTATGACATTCCTCATATCATCGGGCTCCTGTGGGACAAGCGGCTGGTCTCCAAGCAGGAGGCCGAAATCATCAGGCGGATCATCATCCTGTCGGCCGATCACGGCCCGTGCGTCAGCGGGGCGTTGACGACCATTATCGGGGCCTGTGCCGGCATCGGGTTGTCGCAAGCCGTCGCAGCCGGGTTGATCATGATCGGTCCGCGATTCGGCGGAGCCGTGACCGACGCGGGCCGGTACTTCAGCTATGCTATCGACAACAACATGTCCGTGGACGAGTTTCTGTCGTACATGAAGAAAAACGTGGGTCCGGTGCCGGGAATCGGGCATCGGGTGAAGAGCCTGCGGAATCCCGATAAGCGCGTGAAGGAATTGGTGGGATACGTGAAGAGTTTGGACCTTGCCACCCCGCACTTGGACTTTGCCCTGGAAGTCGAAAAGATCACGGCGGCGAAAAAGGACAACCTGATTTTGAACGTGGATGGGACCATGGCGGCCGTCCTCGTCGATCTCGGATTCCCGGTGGACAGTCTGAACGGGTTCTTTATCCTGGCCAGGACCATCGGGCTGATCGGTCATTGGACCGATCAAAAACGTCAGGGCAGCCGGTTGATCCGGTTGTTCAATTATCTGGTGAACTACGCGGCACCCGCGCGTCGGGAAGTGCCGCCGCTCAAATAACGTATTGATAACATATTGACGGTTTCCATAGGCCCGGTCCGTAGAACGATCGGGGCTCGGAAGCCATGCGGAGAACGTCCTATGTCGATCGAACTTGTTCAAACGTTGTATGACAAAATGCCGGCGGCCGTGGAAGCGGCGAGAAAACAATTCGGGCGTGGGTTGACCCTGGCCGAAAAAATTCTGGTGTCCCATGCCGACAATCTTGAGACCCAGGTCTGGAATCGTGGTAAAGCCATGCTGGCGCTTCGTCCGGATCGCGTGGCCATGCAGGATGCCACGGCCCAAATGGCCATGTTGCAGTTTATCCAGGCGGGCAAGAAAAAGGCCGCGGTGCCCAGCACCATACATTGCGACCATCTGATTCGGGCTGAAATGGGGTCGTCCAAGGATCTGCTGCGCGCCTGTGATGAAAACCGTGAAGTCTACAACTTCCTGGAATCGGCCGCGAAGAAATACGGCATCGGGTTCTGGAAACCCGGCGCGGGCATCATTCATCAGGTGGTCCTGGAGAATTACGCGTTCCCGGGCGGGTTGATTATCGGGACCGATTCCCACACGCCGAACGGCGGCGGGTTGGGCATGCTGGCGATCGGCGTCGGTGGCGCCGACGCGGGAGAAGTCATGGCCGGGTTGCCGTGGGAAGTGCTGCATCCCAAGCTGATCGGCGTCAAACTCACCGGCAGGTTGAACGGCTGGGCTTCGCCCAAGGACGTGATCCTGTATATTTGCGGCAAACTGACGGTGAAAGGCGGCACCAACAAAATTGTCGAGTACTTCGGCCCGGGCGCGGAAACGATCAGTGCCACGGGCAAGGGCACGATTACCAACATGGGTGCGGAACTCGGGGCAACCACGTCGATTTTTCCCTTTGACCAAAAGATGGTGGACTATCTCACGATCACGGAGCGCAAAGCGATCGCCGACCTGGCGGAGGCCAACAAGTCGATGTTGGTGGCCGACCCTGAAGTGTATGAGTCGCCGGAAAAATATTTTGACGAGATCCTGGAAATCGACCTTTCGACCCTGGAGCCGCACGTCGTGGGTCCGCATTCCCCGGATTTGGCGCGGCCCATTTCCGCGTTGGAGGCCGAGGCCAAGGAGAAGGGATACCCCGTGGAGTTGAAGGCGACTTTGCTGGGCAGTTGCACGAACTCGTCGTATGAAGACATCAGCCGGGCCGCGCATATTGCCCGGCAAGGGCTGAAAGCCGGGTTGAAAGCCAGGACCGCGTTTCTGGTTTCGCCGGGCTCCGAACGGATCTTCCATACCATGAAGCGTGACGGCTTTTTGGAGACGTTCGAGGAGTTGGGTGCGACCGTGTTGGCGAACGCCTGCGGTCCGTGTATCGGGCAGTGGAAACGGGCCGATGGCGTCAAGGGCAAATCCGATTCGATCGTGAGTTCCTTTAACCGGAATTTCCCCGGTCGCAACGACGGGATCGCCGATACCCTGTCCTTCCTGGCGAGTCCGGAGTTGGTTGCGGCGTATGCCCTGACGGGCGACCTGGGATTCAATCCTTTGGAAGACACCATTTCCACCCCGGACGGCCAGCAATTGAAACTCGATCCGCCTCAGGGCGAAGAATTGCCGGTTCAAGGCTTTGCCAAGGGCGAAGAAGGATTCGTTTCTCCGGCAGAGAACGGCGAGGGGTTGGCCGTTGATCTGCCTCCCGACAGCGAGCGGCTGCAATTGTTGCAGCCCTTCCCCAAGTGGGACGGTAAAGATTTTGAAAAGTTGCCGTTGCTGATCAAGACCAAGGGGAAAACCACGACGGACCATATTTCACCGGCCGGCCCCTGGCTCAAGTTTCGCGGACATTTGGACAAAATCAGCGACAACATGTTCCTGGGTGCCAACAATGCGTTTTCGGGTGAAGCGGGAAAAGGCAACAACGTGTTGACCGGGGAATCGGAACTCACCCTCGCGCAGATCGCCCGTGATTATAAGAGCAAGGGTATCGGGTCGTTCGTGGTCGGTGACGAGAATTACGGCGAAGGGAGCAGCCGGGAGCACGCGGCCATGTCCCCGCGTTTCCTGGGCGTGAAGGCCGTACTGACCAAAAGCTTTGCCCGCATCCATGAAACGAATTTGAAGAAGCAGGGCATTCTACCCATGACGTTTGCGGACCCCGCGAATTACGATCAAATCGAACAGGACGATCGCGTCAGCGTGACGGGCCTCAACGAGTTGGCACCGGGGAAGCCGGTGTCCGTGACCATTCATAAGAAGGACGGCAAGGAGGTCACGATTCAGGCCAATCACAGCATGACGGAACAGCAGGTGAAGTGGTTCCAAGCCGGCTCGGCGTTGAATGCCCTGAATGCATGAATGGATTTTCCTCCCCTTGCCCCTCCTTACAAAGGAGGGGAACAGGTGAGTACAACAAACGGACATGGCGGGTTCATTCGATACGGAAAAAGCCGTGAGCCAGGAAGAGGCGCTCCAGCCTCAGATGGTCACGGTGGAGATCGCGGGGAAATCCTTCAAGGTTCCGGCTGGGATTACCTTGATGAAGGCTCTCTGGTATACCGGCCATGAAGTCACGCGGGGCGCCGGGTGTCTGGGCGGGTTTTGCGGAGCCTGTGCGACCTATTACCGGACCAAGGACGATCCGAAAGTGAAAACCTGCCTGGCGTGTTCCCATGCGGTGGAAGACGGCATGTCGTTTTCGTTCGCCCCGGCGTTTCCCGCGCGCAAGGCCACGTATGATCTGAATCAACTCGAAAATCCCAAGCAGGACCTGTTCACGTTGTATCCGGAAGCGCCCTTGTGCAGGAACTGCAACGCGTGCACCGAGGCATGCCCTCAACAGATCGACGTGCGGGAAGGCGTATGGAAAGCCGTCTTCGGGGACTTCAAGGCGGTGTCGGAGACGTTTATGGACTGTGTGATGTGCGGCTTGTGCGTGCCGGTGTGCATTGCCGATATTGCGCCGAATCTGGTGGGGGTCTATGCCAGTCGAGCCTACGGCGTCCGGGAAATGGGAAAACCGCCCGGCCTCTTCGACCGGATTCAAGCCATTGCCGATGGACAGTACAACGACGACTGGGACCGCATCCTGAAGATGACCGATGATGAGTTACAGCAAACCTCGGCCACGATCAAGTCGTAGGGGAGTGCGGCTGACACGTGGATATCCAAGCTCTGCACGACGTGGTCCACAGCTCCCGTGACGCCAGGCGACAACAAACCCTGCCGAAACTCTCTCCGGCCGAGCGCGACACCCTGATTAAGAAGTTTCATCCCGATCATCGTGAAGCCGCCTACCGTCCCGTGGCCTTCGGCCCCAATGCCGGGGACTTGACGGTACGGGAACTCGCCTCCGTCCTGGAAGGCGATAGCGTGGTTGCGGGTGATCTCTCCCTGACGCCTCATTACGAGGCCGATGTCCTCGTTGTGGGGGGCGGCGGTGCGGGGTGTGCCGCGGCGCTTCACGCGCATGGTCAGGGGGCCAAGGTGCTCCTGGCTACGAAGTTGCGCTTGGGGGATTCCAATTCGGTGATGGCGCAGGGCGGCATGCAGATTGCCGTGGCGCCCGATGATTCCCCTGTCCAGCATTTCCTGGATACCCTCAAGGGCGGTCACATGAAGAACGACCATGAGTTGCTCAAAACGATGGTCGAGGAAGGGCCGTCCATTGCGAAGTGGTTGTTGGAATTGGGCGTACTCTTCGATCGGGACCCCGACGGCAACCTCCACGTCAAAAAAGGCGGAGGCAGTACCAAGGCGAGGCTGCTCACCTGCTCGGATTACACCGGCCTCGAAATCATGCGGGTACTCAAGGATGAGGTGCTCAACCAGAAAATCCAACTCCTGGAATTCGCCGCGGCCGTGGAACTGTTGAGTGACGAGCACGGCGCGTGCACCGGCGCGGTGTTCCAGGATCTGGACAACAAACGGTTTCTCGTGGTTGCCGCCAAAACCGTGATTTTGGCGACCGGCGGCATCGGGCGGTTGCACATTCAGGGTTTTCCCACGAGCAATCATTACGGCGCCACGGGCGACGGTCTTGCCCTGGCCTATCGCATCGGGGCTCCGCTCGTCCAAATCGACACGTTTCAATATCATCCTTCCGGAGGGGTGTACCCGGAACAACTCGTCGGGCAGTTGGTCACCGAGGGGATACGTTCCGAAGGCGGGCACCTGGTCAATGGGAGGGGCGAACGATTCGTGAACGAGTTGGATACGCGCGACGTGGTGTCATCCTCCATTATTCGGGAATGCGAAGAAGGTCGCGGCGTTCGCATGCCGACCGGTCGCGTCGGCGTGTGGTTGGATACCCCGTTGCTTGAGGTGGAGCATGGCGAAGGCACGCTGGACAAGCATTTCCCCGCCATGGTGCGCCAATATGCCCGGTACGGCGTCGATATCCGCAAAGACCCGGTCCTGATTTATCCGACGCTTCATTATCAGAACGGAGGAGTGAAGATCGACGTCAACGGCGAAACGTCCGTGAAGAACCTCTTCGTGGCCGGAGAGACTTCCGGTGGGTTGCACGGACGCAATCGTCTAATGGGCAATTCGTTGCTGGATTTGATGGTCTTCGGCAAACGATCGGGGCTGACGGTGGCGGAGCGCGTGCGAACCCTTTCTCAAGGCCGGTTGACGTTAAACCATTTGCAGCGGTTCCGGTCAGAAGCGAAAAAGCACAGGGTCACGAACCAGGTCACGTCGCCGGTCGTGTTGCCCGCCTATACCGAACAGCCGTAGCAGGATGTTGAAAAAACCCACCAGCTTTGTTCTCGCAGCGCTCGGAGGCTCAACGTACTCCAAACGTACGCCTCGCCTTCTCGCTTGCTGCGGCCGCGCTGGACGGCTTTTTTGAACATCCTGCCTTCAAGTGGTTTTGTAGAGTTTTATCGGTTTTCTGGCAAGAAGAGATCGCTGAGTCAGCCTTTTTCTTCAAGAGGAGAAGCATGAACATTCATGAGTTTCAAGCGAAAGAGTTGTTTGCTCAATTCGGGGTGCCGGTGCCGCGCGGAAAGGCCATCAAGACGCCGCGAGCCGCTGAAAAGTGGACCGCGGCCCTGGATGCGCCGGTCTACGTGGTCAAGGCCCAAATCCACGCCGGGGGACGGGGGAAGGCCGGTGGCGTCAAAATCACCAAGCAACGCGAGGAGGTGCCGGTTTTGGCGAAAGCGCTCATCGGGAAAACCCTGGTGACGCATCAAACCGGGCCGAAAGGCAGAAAAGTCCGGCGCCTGTTGATTGAGGAAGGGGCGGGGATCGACAAGGAATTGTATTTGAGCCTGCTGGTGGACCGGGATAGCGGATGCCCCACGTTTCTGGCTAGTACCGAAGGGGGAATGGAAATCGAAGAGGTGGCGGAGAAGACTCCGGAGAAACTGTTCAGGGAAACCATCGATCCGGCCGTGGGGTTTCACCCGTATAATGGCCGGAACCTGGCCTTTGCCTTGGGGCTGCCTTCCCTGGAAAAAGCCGTGGTGACGCCCTTCATTCACATGCTCGGGAACCTGTATCGGCTGTTCATGGAAAAAAATGCGTCATTGGTCGAGATCAACCCCTTGGTGATTACCACGGACAAACAGCTCGTCGCCCTCGACGGGAAGGTTACCTTCGACGACAACGCGTTGTACAAGCATCAGGACGTCCAGGCGTTTCGCGACCTGCACGAGGAAGAACCGCTCGAAATCGAGGCGGGCGCCAATAACCTCAATTACGTGAAACTGGATGGGGACATCGGATGCATGGTGAACGGAGCGGGGTTGGCCATGGCCACGATGGACGTGATCAAGTTGGCCGGCGCGGAACCCGCCAACTTTTTGGACGTGGGCGGAGGCGCCACCAAGGAAACTGTTGCGGCGGGGTTTCGCATTCTCCTCAAGGACAGAAAGGTCAAAGGCATTTTTATCAATATTTTCGGTGGGATCGTCCGGTGTGAACGGATTGCCAACGGCGTGATCGAGGCCTCGAAAGAGGTCGGCATCACCCTGCCCGTGGTGGTTCGCCTTCAGGGCACCAACGCGGAGGAGGGGCGGAAGATTCTCCTCGAATCGGGGTTGAAGGTGGACGTGGCGACGGATCTCTGGGAAGCCGCGCAAAAGATCGTGGCCATGAAACGCAAGAAAAGAAAGAAAGGCTGATTGATCGTTTGAACTCGCCAGTGGTCTCGCAAGAAAAATGGGAATCCTGCGTCTTTGTAGTTGTAGCCGCGCGATCTTATCGCGCCTGCCGTTGGTGCCTCTTCAGGCGCCATGAGATGGCACCGCTACTTTTCTTAGAGACACTGGATTCCTGCTTTCGCAGGAATGACGCTTTGGGGTTTTGCTGGCTCTTTTCGTATCAAGAATGAGGAAAGGAAGAGCGCATGAGCATTTTGGTGAATAAGGCAACACGGGTGGTCGTACAGGGGATTACGGGGAAGGAAGGGTCATTCCACGCGACCCAGTGTCAGGCGTACGGTACCCAGATCGTCGCAGGAGTGACACCGGGAAAGGCCGGGCAGGACGTGGAAGGCATCCCGGTTTTTCACACGGTCCGCGATGCCGTGAAAGCAACCGAAGCCACCACGTCTCTGATTTTTGTGCCGCCTCCGTTTGCCGCCGATGCCATTCTCGAGGCGGCCAATGTGGGAATTTGGCTTGTGGTGTGCATTACGGAAGGGATACCCGTGAACGACATGGTCCGGGTGAAACGCGCCCTGACCAGTACGCAGACCCGGCTCATCGGTCCCAATTGTCCCGGAATTATCACGGCCGACGAGTGCAAGATCGGCATTATGCCCGGGTTCATTCATAAAAAAGGAAAGGTTGGCGTGATCTCCCGCAGCGGCACCCTGACCTATGAAGCCGTCAACCAATTGACGAATTTAGGGCTTGGCGAGACGACTTGCGTGGGCATCGGAGGCGATCCCATCATCGGCACGGGGTACATCGACCTGCTGCAAATGTTCGAGCACGACGAGGAGACGGAAGCCGTGGTCATGATCGGGGAGATCGGCGGCGACGCCGAGGAAAAAGCCGCCGAGTTCATCAAACGAGAAATGACGAAGCCGGTCATTGGGTTTATTGCCGGCATGACGGCCCCACCAGGCCGGCGCATGGGTCACGCCGGTGCGATTATCACCGGAGGCCAAGGCACGGCCAAAGAAAAAATCGCCGCCCTGGAAGCCGCCGGCGTGCAGGTCGTGCGCAATCCCGCGGAGATCGGGGAGACCGTCCAAGCCGCGCTCGGTTCTTAAGCAGCACCGTTCAATCTTTGATACGAAAGTAACTCAATCCGTCATTCCCGACGTTAGTAATCGGGAATCCAGTGTCTTTTGTCTTCACGAACGAAGGAACAAGCAAAGACTCTGGATCAGTCCCCGACATTCTTAATCGGGGATCCAGTTCATATTGTCGAGGATGACAGATGACAGGGGAGACGCCATTTTTATGTGTACAGACCGCAAGCCTGCATGCGGGATTCTTTGCCTGACAGAAGAGGGGCACCTAAATGGAAGCAACCTTTTCGGATAGCCAGACCTTAATCAGTGACTGGTAAGGGACGTCCCTCTTGTTGGCCTCGGTCTTGATTTGCTCAAGCAAAGCAACCGGCAATCTCAGGGAAATCGGCTTGGTGGAAGGTTTGAGATTGAGAAAACGGACGCGTCGGGCCTTGCTTGAAACGTAGATACTTGAATAACGTTATGGTATGGCGAGGATTTACAGGCAAGTGGGTTCTCTGACTCAGTTAATTGATGCGCTTGAACGAGAGGGGATAGGTGCCTTCAGAACGTTGGATGAAATTCGGTCGTTCCATCATAATTACGAAAGTTCTCTTAATCGTATCAGGGAAAGATGTCGAGAAATTCTGAGACAGGAAGTTGCTGATCTTGAGTCAAAATATAGAGAATTCTCCCGCAGACTTGATCAGAAAATTGAAAACAGGAGAACTTTGTTAACAAATGAATTGGAGGAACTGACAAGAACTCTTGCCAGAAACGAAAGACGGAACGTGTTGATGCGAATGTTTTTCTTTTTTCGGAAAAAGAGATTAACAAAGAGAAAGAAAATTTTAGAAAACTCTTTCGAGAATGAAGTGGAAAGACCTTTCAGGAAGGGATTTGCAAGGATTGACAGTCTGAGGGCTGAAATCGAGGATCGAACAAATAACGCCGTACAATGGATAGAACGGTATTCAGCCAGAGATAGAGAAGAACAGAAAAGAATCCTTTCGGTTTTCAGGAGACACAAATACCTGTTTTACGGAGCCGAAGGGGAGGAAAGGGTGGCGCGGGAATTATCAAGACTTCCCGATACGTACACCGTCATCAATGATTGCAGCTTGGAATTTTCTCAACCGGTATATGACAGAAGGAATGAGGACAAAATCTATTCAATACAGGTAGATCACGTTGTCGTCGGACCCACCGGTCTTTATTTGGTTGAAACGAAGAATTGGAGCAAGGCTTCAGTGGAAAACACGGAATTGTTTTCTCCAATCAGGCAATTGAAGAGGAGCAACTTTGCGATTTTTGTGTTACTGAATCAGGCCGTCGAGAGAGGGGATATCGATAATTTTTCCAACCACTGGGGGGACAGAAAAATATCTCCGAGAAAGATCCTCTGCTTAATAAATCACAGGCCGACTCAGGAATTTCAATATGTGAGGATACTGTCCGAAAATCAAATCACCCAGTATGTTGGAAATCAAAGACAGGTGTTTAGTCAAAGAGAAGTAGAATCTCTTGCTAAGTACTTACTCTCCCTGATTGCATGAAATCGGATCTGCCTCATTAGCTATCTATCGAGGTTGCTTGGAATCGGAAAAATGCCAAAGTGGAGGGGTTTTAACCCTGCCTTCGTTCATTGGATCGTGTCATAATTGAAGAGTTCTCGTGAAATAGAAGGTCGAATCGCGTGAAGTCAATCACATGTGAAGAGCGGGTCCGCGCATTGCGTGGACAGTTGGCCCGGCAAGGGTTGTCTGGGTTCATCGTCCCCCATGCCGACGAGTATCAGAATGAGTATTTGCCGGCTTGTGCCGAGCGGTTGGCGTGGTTGACGGGGTTTACGGGTTCGGCAGGGACGGCAGTGGTATTGGCCGAACAGGCCGCTATCTTCGTGGACGGACGATATACCCTGCAGGCCCGGGAGCAAGTCGACGTGCAGGTATTTACCTTCCGCCATCTCATCGACGAACCGGTGCATGCGTGGTTGTCCGGCGCTCTCCGGCCCGGCGATAAACTGGGATATGATCCGTGGCTGCATACGCTGCAAGAAGTCAGACAATTGCAAGAAGCCTGTTCCAGGGCCGGTGCCGCATTGACTCCATGTGAACCGAATCCCATTGACGCATTATGGGATGATCGCCCCGCGCCTCCCGCGGCCAAGGTGGTGCCGCATGACCTCGCCTATACGGGAAAGTCCTCGGAAGACAAACGACAGGAACTTGCCGCGAAATTGAAAAATGAGAATATCGGCGTAGCCGTCCTGACGGCTCCGGATTCCATTGCCTGGCTGTTGAACGTGCGCGGTGGCGACGTGGAGCATACGCCGTTACCCCTCGGCTTCGCCCTGCTGTATCAGGACGGCACGGCGGCGCTGTTTCTCGACCCGCCCAAGGTTTCCGATGCCTTGGCGCCGCACGTGAGACCGGCCGTGCGGATTCGTCCCGTCTCTGACTTTCACGAGACCTTGGAACAATTGGGGAAGACCGGGGAACGCGTGTTGTGCGACCCGAACCGCACGGCAAGTTGGATTCCTGAACGCCTGACTCTTTCCGGAGCCCAACTGATCGAAGAGGAAGACCCGTGCCTCTTGCCCAAGGCTTGCAAGAATGCGGTCGAGATCAACGGGGCCCGGGAGGCGCACAAAAGAGACGGGGCCGCGGTGTGTGAATTTCTGGCCTGGCTGAGCCGGGAAGCGCAGGCGGGACAACTCTCCGAACGTGATGCCCAATCGTATCTTGATGCCTGTCGCCGCCGGCAGCCGCTCTGGCAGGACAGCAGCTTTCCGACAATTTCCGCAGCCGGCCCCAATGGGGCCATCGTGCATTACCGGGCGGCCGATGAGCAGTGTCGAAGTCTTGAGCCCGGCACGTTGTATCTGGTGGATTCAGGGGGCCAGTATTTGGACGGCACGACCGACGTCACCAGAACGGTCGCCGTCGGGTCCGCGACACCCGAGCACCGGGACCGGTATACCCGGATCCTCAAAGGACATATTGCCCTCGCCACGGCCACCTTTCCCAAAGGAACCACAGGCGCACAGCTCGATACGCTGGCCCGGCGCCCGCTTTGGGAAGTGGGGTTGGATTACGATCACGGGACCGGGCACGGGGTCGGGAGTTACCTGGGCGTCCATGAAGGACCTCAGCGTATCTCGAAAGGCGGGCATACGGTCGCCTTGCAACCCGGAATGATCCTCTCAAACGAACCCGGGTATTATAAAAGCGGGGAATACGGGATCAGGTTGGAAAACCTCGTTGTCGTGATCCCCGCGACGATAGGCGGCGGGGGAGGACGGGAATGGTTCGCGTTCGAGACGATCACGCTCGTGCCGTTTGATGCCTCGCTGATCGACGCGACGTTATTGAATGCAACGGAGACGGAGTGGCTCAACACCTACCACGCCCGCGTGCGGGCGGTGATCGGGCCGCTGGTCGATTCGTCCACGGCCGCTTGGTTGGAGCAGGCGACGGAACGGATTTTCTAGGTTTCCTGGGTTTTTGCTTTTCCTTCGTTCCGGAGTCGAAAGACACTGGATTCCTGCTTCCGCAGGAATGACAGATTCGGGTTATGTTCGTGTCAAGGCCAGAATGGGCAGGGTCAGGGAGAAATTCTCAACGACATGAGTCAAGCCATGACGGATGAACAGGTTGCCGAACGCATACACGCGCAATTGGGGGGCCAAAGCGGGGCCGTGGACGATGTGTTGGTCAAAGGGGACCTTCTGCAACTGCACGTCACCGAAGAGTTTTACCGGCGGCTGGCGGTTGATCGGGATCGTGGCAGAAAGATCGTGCTGATGTTGATGCAGCAGATGAAGTCGCTAACGGGACGTCAGGACGTCACCGTGAGAGTGTACAGTCAAAATGAAAAGATGATCGAAGGCAAGGTCAAGGCGTTCGGGGGTGATAATGTCACGTACATGTTGGACTTGTAAGGTTCGAAGCCATTTGCGGTGTCACAATGGAAGCCGATAACGGTCAGGAGTCCTTGCCGCCGTCGAAGGCCTCTCCCTGCATGGCCCGCTCTTCTCCCGAAGTACACGTCCTGGCCGTGCAAGACAAAACGATTATCCTGGTCGGGACGGTTCACGTGTCCCAAGAGTCCGCGGACCTGGTTCGCGCCGTCATTGAAGAGGAACGGCCGGATGCGGTCTGCGTGGAATTGGATTCCCGGCGGTACGAAGCCTTGTCCCAGCAGCAGAAATGGGAGTCGTTCGACCTCAAGGAGGTGATCCGAAAAAAACAACTCAGTACCATGTTGGCCAACGTCCTGTTGGCCTCCTATCAAAAACGGCTTGGGGATCAGCTTGGCGTCCTGCCCGGCACCGAGATGCTGGAAGCCATCAATGTGGCCAAAAAGCACGACGTCCCCATTTTCCTCTGCGACCGGGACGTACGCGTTACCATGCGACGGGCTTGGCGGTCCACTCCGTTCTTCAAAAAAAGCATGTTGGTCTCGTCGCTGCTGTTGAGCGTGTTCGACACCAAGCCCGTAAGCGAGGAGTCGTTGCAGGATTTGAAAAAACAGGACGTGCTGTCGGACATGATGCAGGAATTGGGCAGGGAAGTTCCCTCGTTGAAAACGGTCTTGATCGACGAGCGGGACTCGTATCTGGCGGAGAAGACCTTGCAGGCCGAAGGCAAGACCATCGTCTCGGTGGTGGGAGCCGGACACGTGGAAGGCATTAAAGCCATTCTCCAAGGCGAACTGCGGGGCAACCTGGACGGCATGGACGTGATTCCGCCCGTGTCTCCGGTGTGGAAATGGGTGGGATGGGCTATCCCGGCCATTATCGTCGGTTCAATCGCCTTGATCGGTTATCAGAAAGGGGCTGCGGCAGCCGGAGACAACGCCCTCTTCTGGATCGTGGCCAACGGCGTACCCAGTGGTTTGGGAGCATTACTGGCCTGGGCTCATCCTTTCACGATTGTCGTGGCCGTGGCCGGCGCTCCGTTTACGAGCCTGACGCCGGTGATCGGCGTCGGATACGTCACGGCATTCGTCCAGGCCTATATGCAACCACCGATCGTGCGTGAATTTCAGACCGTAGCCGAAGACGTGGCCATTCCCCGGCGCTGGTGGCAAAGCCGCCTGCTACGGGTGTTCCTGGCCTTTTTGTTTCCCACCATCGGCAGCGTCATCGGCACGTGGGTCGGCGGCACGCGTATCGTGTCGAATTTGTTCTAGTCCGGAGTTCTTCACCTGGTCTGAGCAAAATTGGGCAAGCGCCATCCTGATACGGCTTTCGAACGACGGCTCTTGTCTCGTCAGGAGGCAGGAGTTTTGCCGGAGGTATGTTGAAAAAGGCAGGATGGGCAGGTGTAATGGATGAATCGGCCGTCGGCCACGAGGCGTTTCGTCATGGCGACCCGGCACCAAGTGCATTGGCGGTCGGGAAGTTTGGTTTCCGACGGAAGGTCGGCTGAGGTTGGCGAAGACGTATCCATTCAGTCATTCTCGTCAAGCCCGGCTGTGGTTGTCAAACATTCAAAATCAGCAATCCAAAATGATGTCGTCACAGGACAATCCCCCTTCATCACTGGAGCACAAGCAACCGGCAGGTGACGTGCCGGTCACCGGAAACAGCGTGCCGGCACTGGTTGTGTCCGGATTCCTGGGTGCCGGCAAAACTACGCTCGTTCGGCACCTGCTTGAAGACGCACAGGCGCAGGGGGTGCGGATGGCGGTGGTGTCGAACGAATTCGGTGAATTAGGCATCGATCAGGCCCTGCTGGGAAGCTTGGCCGAGCACAATTACGTCGAATTGGAAGGCGGATGCGTCTGTTGCAAATTGTCGGACGAACTCGTGACAACGCTTCAACGGATCCGGGAAGAGGTACATCCTGACCGGGTCGTCGTCGAAACGTCCGGTGTGGCCCTGCCCTTTGACACGCTCCTGAATTTCTGGCGCGAACCCGTGTCCGAGTGGGTTGGCGAATGTCTTTCAGCGGTGGTGGTGAATGCCGAACAGGTTGCGGAAGAGCGTGACCTGGAAGGGACTTTTGAACAGCAGGTATCATCGGCCGACCTGCTGATACTGAACAAACTGGATCTCGTGCCGTCGGACCAACGTGAACAGGTTCAGGAACGGGTGCAGTGCCTGGCTCCGGGGACTCCCATCGTGCCGGCCGTTCATGCCCGCGTCAGCACGCCGGTGCTGTTTCCTCCGGATCCAGGGAACCAACCCAGGCAAGCCGCCAAGCCGCCGACACGTGAACCGCATACCCATGAGGCGTTTGAGGCGGAAGAATGCGTCATTGAGCAGGGTATCGACCCCGAGACGTTGATCCAACGGATTCAAGCACGCCATGCCCTGCGAGCCAAAGGATTCGTACAGACATCCGATGGTCTTCGTCTTGTTCAGGGCGTCGGCCCGCGAGTCGATCTGGTCGAGCCTCCCATGAAGTCGCCGGAGCATCTCCTGGGCCGTCTAGTTCTCATCCGAAGAAGCGACTCCCAGCAGTAGACGGGCCGCTGGCTTTGTGGAGGCAGGGCTTTACGGTTGCTTCAGCAGGTTCGGGTAGTTCTTCTCAATTTCTTCATGAAGTCGAGGGTCGAGGCTGGCCTGGAAAAGCGTCCGGGCTTTTCCGAGGTACTCCAAGGATACGTTTTTGGCCCCTTGCAGGTTGGCTTGTTGCAACACGGTCCCGGTCAGGGAGGCGTCTTGCAGGTTGGCTTCGGATAGGTCTGCGCCCGTGAGATCAGTTTCCCGCAGGTCAGCCATCTTCAGGTTGGCTTGCACCAATCTGCACCCCTGTAAATTTCCCCAAGGCAGTGAGGCGCGCGTCAGGTTGGCCTTGGTGAGATCCGCGCCTGCGAGATCCGCACGGATCAGGCCCGTTCCACTGAGGTCCACCATCACGAGCGTCGCGTTGGTAAGGGTTGCTTTGAGCAGGTTGGCTTCGATGACGTCCGCTTCCGTGAGATTGACTCCGGTCAGATCGGCTTCTTCCAGGTTGGCCCGGAGCAAGTAGGCGTCGGATAAATCCGCACCCGTCAGGTCGCACCTGGCAAAATCCATTCTCGTGAAATCATACCCCGACAGGTCGGCTTCCCGGAGGTCAGGTTGGACGGTGGGTTGGGTCCGTCGAAATTTGTTCCAGACTTCCAGGCCCTGGAGTAACAGGTCAAGATGGTCTTGATTCATGAGGAATTGTGGATTGAGAATAGAGGATTTTTGATTGCTGATTTTGGATTGGAAAAAGTCAGCAATCCACAATCAAAAATCCACAATGTGCGTTCAGCGTTTCCGTCTCTTGAGAAATTGCAGAAATTCGGAGTCGGGGCTGAGCACCATGGTCGTGTCTTTGGAGAAGGTTTTCCGGTAGGCTTCCATGGAGCGCACGAATTCAAAGAATTGCGGGTCCTGGCGATAGGCATCGGCGTAAATCTTGTAGGCCTTGGCGTCACCTTCGCCGCGAATTTCCTGGGCGGTTTTGTAGGCATCGGCCAAGAGAATTTCCCGGTCCTTTTCGGCGTCCGACCGAATTTTCTGCGCTTCTTCCGCGCCTTCGGCCTTGTACTGTTTGGCGATCCGTTCCCGCTCGGCTTGCATCCGGTCGAACACGGCCTTGGCGTTCTGTTCGGGCAGGTCCGCGCGCTTGATGCGGACGTCCAGGACTTCCAGGCCGTATTTCGAGGCTTTTTCGTTGGCGCGTTTGGCCACCTCGGACATAATCAACAACCGGTTCGCGGAGACGATTTCCGAAAGCTCGTGCCGGCCCAGTTCCACGCGCAGTTCGGAATAGATGATGTCGTCCAGCCGTTGCAGTGCGCCGCGTTGCGTTTGGAACGCCTTGTAGACCTCCAGGGGATCGACGATTTTCCACTTGGCGAAATTGTCGATCAGGATGGTCTTTTTGTCCTGGGTGATGACTTCGCGGGCGGGGACATCGTAATCCAGGAGTCGCTTGTCGAAATAACGGACTTCCTGGACAAAGGGCAGCTTGAACTTGAGCCCGGGCTCCGTCACGGTCCGCTTGGGTTTGCCGAGCTGAACCACGATGGCTGTTTGGGTCAAATCCAGGATGAAGAACGGCGAGGCCCCCAACACGACCAGCAGGATCAGGACGCCGATGATGCCGACAAGCAGGTTTTGTTTCATCAGGGAGCGGTCTCCGCTTTTCTGCCCGGCAATTTTCGCAGCCGTTCCAGCGGCAGGTACGGCAACACGTTACCCGCGGCTTTTGAATCCAGAATGATCTTGTCGACCTTCGAGAGGACTTCTTCCATGGTTTCGATATACAGGCGCTTGCCGATGACACCTTTGGCTTTCTTGTATTCCTCCAGTGTTTGCAAGAAGTGGTTGGCTTCACCTTCCGCCCGCGCGATTCTGGCCTGGGCGTAGCCTTTGGCTTGATTGACGTCTTGGGCCGCTTGTCCCTTGGCTTTCGGAATGATGTCGTTCCGATACCCATGGGCCTGGTTGATCAGTTGCTCCCGTTCCTCCTTGGCGCTGGCGACGTCCTTAAAGAATTTGGCCACTTTCTGGGGCGGGTTCACGTCGAGCAATTGCACGGTGGCAATCTGGACGCCGCCCTGGTACTCATCGACGATGGTTTGCAGGAGTTCCTGCGTGGATTGCTGGATCGCGGCCTTGCCCACGGTCAACGCTTCGTCGATTTTATTTTTGCCGATAATTTCCCGCATGGCGGCCTCAGCCGATTTGCGTATGGTTTCTTCGATATTGGCCACGTTGAACAGGTAGTCTTTGGCCTGGCTGATCTTGTATTGGACGATGAATTCCACGGAGAGAATGTTCATATCTCCGGTCAACATGAGGGCTTCCTGCGGGACGATTTGCGCCCGTCCCCGGGCATTGGTGCGAAATCCGACTTCGATCCGGTGCAGTTTTTGCACCTTCGGCGTGACCACGCTTTCAATAAAGGGGATCTTGAGGTGGGGACCCGGTTCGACGGTCCGAACCACGTCGCCGAACCGCTTGACGAGCCCTTCTTCATCGGGTTCGACTTTGAAGACCGATTGAGAGAGCACCAGGATGCCCGCCACGATCAGGACGATAGACTTCATTCCGCGAGTCGGCTTCATGCGCTGCCATTGTTCCTTGGCTTTATTGAGGACGTCGTCAAGCGGATCGGCTCCGCCTTGTTGACCCCATGGATCTCTTGGTTCCCAAGCCATATGGTTGTCTCAGTGATGAATGGAAACGAGTACGTTAATGACTGTTCCCCACATTAACAGAAGCCTCGCGTATAAGCAACAAACAGCATATCGGCGAACCCGTACAAGGAGGTGAACGAAGTAAGCAGCGTCCGCCCCTCGATGTTCAGGGCCAGGCCAAACACGTCGAACATTTCCCGGGTCTTCAAAACAGGCCGATGGCGTGAAGGAGGACAATCGAAACGGCAATAGGGGCGATGACGCGGGTCGAGACTTGCCAGATGAAATAGCCTGTTTCACTGTTCATGTTGAGTTCCTCGCGGCTCATGTGTTTGGACATCACCCAACCGGCAAAGATGGCCATGCAGATCGCGCCTAACGGCAGCATGAGATTCGAGGTGAGGAAGTCGAGGTGGTCGAAAAAGGTCATCCCCAGGACCGTGACGTCTGACCAGAGGTTGAATGAAAAGGCCGTGCCGAATCCCAAGAGCCACGTGGCGAGACCTGTCCGGAAAGCGGCTTGCCGACGGGTCACGTTGAACTTTTCGATCAGCATGGTCACCGTCGGTTCAACCAATGAAATGGATGAGGTCCATGCCGCAATCAGGAGCAACACGAAAAAGAGTGTTCCGAAGAACGTTCCTCCGGTCATGTGGCCGAAGGCTACGGGAAGGGTTTCAAAAATGAGACTGGGCCCGGCTCCGGGCGCGAGGTCATTCGCAAAGACAATGGGAAAAATCGCCATGCCTGCGACGAGGGCCACCAACGTATCGGCGACGGCGACGGCCACGGAAGTACTGGCAATGGAAGTGCCCTTGGGCACGTAGGACCCATATATCATGATGGAGCCCATGCCCAGGCTCAACGTAAAAAACGCGTGACCCAGGGCCGTGAGCATGCTGGTGCCTGAAAAGTGGCTGAAGTCGGGTGTGAATAAAAAGGCGATCCCTTTCATGAAGTAACCGGTGGTCATGGCGTAGCCCACGAGAACGAGTAACAGCACAACCAGCACCGGCATGAGATAGGTGACGGCTTTTTCCAATCCATTGCGTACCCCTCGGGCCACGATGAACATGGTGATGAGCATGAACGCCGTATGCCAACCCACCTGCACTAAGGGATTTCCAATAAAGTCTCCAAAGAGACTCGATGCTCCGTCTCCGCTGAGTCCCGAGAAATCACCGTTAACCGCATGGAGAATATACCCGATGGTCCATCCGCCGATAACGCTGTAATAGGAAAGGATCAATACGCTGGCAACGGTGCCGGACCATCCGATGATCTGCCAGCCTTGATTGGCGTTGGCTTCCGCAGCCAGAACACGCATGGTATTGACCGGCGTTCGTTTGCCGCGACGTCCGAGCATCACCTCCGTCATCATCAGCGGAATCCCCAAGGCCGCCACACAGAGGAGATAGACGAATACAAAGGCGCTACCCCCGTTTTCCCCTGTAATGTAGGGAAATTTCCAGATGTTCCCGAGACCGACCGCGGAGCCGGTCGCCGCCATGATAAAGGCCAAGCGGGATGACCATTGGCCGTGGATGGGTTGTTTGTCGTGGGTGGGCATCGCCGTACTCTTTCGGTTGTTCCGGTGCGCCTTCAGGGGCCGGACGGAGCCTGCCTTGCCTGTCCTGAGCGAAGTCGAAGGAAGCGAAGCCGAAGGTGCCGGCCCGGATTTCTCGTTGGGGATGGAGTGTAGCCCGCCGCGCCCCGCGTTTCAAGAGTCTTTCGTGACGTTGTTGCGAAGAGGTGATGACCGCATGCCAACTTGAGATTAGATCGGTTGCCTGATTATAGTGAGTGGCAGGCGGCATGAAGCCGTAGAGCCGAAGAAGAACGTGACCGACGAGCAGAAAAACAAACGCCGGGTGATCGTCCTTGCGCCGATGCCGCCCGAGAAAGCGGCCTATGCCCTGGCCCGGTACAGCCGTTCCCCGGATTCCATTGAAGACAGCTTGCGGTGGGTCCACGGGCACTCGTCCGAGAAGTTTTGGGAGCAGTTCTATTTTGCCTACGGGCATGCCTCGATCGCCGATCTGGGGCACGTGACCGTGTGCCTGGAAGGCATTTCCGAACTGGCGGCCATTCGTCTGGAAGATGAACCGTTGTGGGATGGACAGGCCAAGTCCAGCCGGTATCAGAACTTTGCCGTGTCCGGCTGTTACGTGCCGTCCACCATCCAGGATTCCGAACCCGAGGCGTTTTATCGCGGGATTCTCGGCAGCCTGTTCAATCTTTATCGCACGTTTCATGATCCCCTGCTGGAACATCTGGAACGGCATTATCCCAGACCCGATGGCATGAGCGAGGCGAATTACGGCCGAACTTTGGCCGCGCGCGTGTACGATATTACCCGGTACCTGCTGCCCCTGGCCTCGACGACGAACGTCGGGGAGGTGGTCAGTATCCGGACGCTGGAAAAACAAATCACCCGGTTCTTGTCGACGCAACTACCCGAACTCCAGGCCCTTGGCGAGGAGTTGCAGGAAGCCTGCGCCAAACCTCCTTCCAATGTGTGGGGAGAATTGGACGGAGAGACCGGCAAACCTGCGGAACCGCTGGCCCCGACGTTGGCTCGCCACGCCAAGGCCAACGAGTACCAAACGGAGGTCTACCGGGATCTGTCCAGGCACGCCAAGAAGATCTTTCGCAAGGGGGGCTTGGATCAGCCGTCGGCCTGGGCCGGTCAAACGGTGCCGGTTGATCTCATCGAGCCGCATTCGCTGATGGACGAACTGGTCACGAGCGTGTTGTATCGCGTCAGCCAGGCGCCGTATCGCCGCATTCTGGAATTGGTGCGGGAATGGCCGGAGAAGGAAAAGCAGGAAACCCTTGAAGTGGCCTTACGCCATCGCGGGCCCTATGACGAATCGATCAAGGAGTTTCGATGCGGTTACCCCCTCATCTTCGACGTATTGATGGACATCGGCGGGTGGCGGGACCTCCACCGGCATCGACGGTGCCAGCAGATCCAACAGAACTTTACCACCGTGCACGGTTATGAGACCCCGCCCCCGTTGTATGAGGCCAACCTGGACGGGGAATATCAAATGGCCATGGACGCGGTTCAACAGGATATCGAACGGTTGAGGGGCATGGATCAGGAAGCCTCGATCTACGCGATTCCCTTCGGGTTCAGGGTCCGGTGCGTCTTTAAAATGGACTATGCCCAGGCAGACTATATGTGTCAGCTCCGGTCGGGAGTCAAAGGCCATTGGTCCTACCGCACGGTGGCCTGGGAAATGAAGAAACAAATCATGAAACAGTATCCTCATCTGGGCGGATTGATTGCCGCCACTCCGCCCGACGTCGAGGATACGCTGACGCGATGAGCCGGGCAGAACCGGCCCGGTGCATTATGGTATGAAAAGAACCCACCCATCTTCTCCTCTCTTTGCTCCTCCCTCTACCCCACCTGGCCTCCCCTTACAAAGGGGAGGCAAAGACGAGCATGACCCGCTATTTCCCCTCCTTTGTAAGGAAGGGCAAGGGGAGGTAGAGTTGCATGAGGGATTCCTGTCGTGATGCGAGCGATGAACGCGGGCCACGCATGAGCAAAGAACAGATCATCGAACAGGCCGTCCTCAGAGGGGATTGGGACGTGGTGCGCGACGCCGCAACGCACTGGTCGCAGGGTGAGACTGCCGGCCCAAGGGCGTTTTTTGCCTTGAACGTCGTGTATCTGTTGAAGGGTGAGTTTGCCCTCGCGTGGAAGATGTACGCGAAGTCGTTACAGGAGGAGGCGGATATTGCGAACGTTCGCGAATGGGTTGATCGCCTGAGCAGGACGTATCCGGAAGAAGGCTTTGTGCATCTGATGCACGGGATGTTTCTGGCGCAATCCGGTCAATCGGAGCAATCGATCACCAGTTACCAAAAGGCAATCGAATTGGCCCCGGACTCGCCCTTTCCCCATTTTTTTCTGGCTCAGATTTATCAACGGATGGCCCAAACGGATAAGGCCATCAAGGCCTATCGCCAAGCCGTCAAATTGGATCCGGCCTATTTGGCCGCTCGGTTGAACCTGGGCGCGGCGTATCAGGAACACGGCCAGTTGGAAATGGCCATTCCCCAGTACCGGGAACTGATCAAACTCGCGCCCGGGGATGCCTTGGGTTACGTGAATCTGGCTTGCGCGTTGGCCGAACAGGGAAAGATCGACGCGGCCATTCGTGAATATAAAACCGCGGTGCAGCTCAATCCTGAAGACTTTGAGGTGCACTATGCGCTGGCCGGGGTCTATGAACAAAAAGGGCGGCGTGACCTCGCCCTGCGGGAATATCAGGAAGCCTTGCGCATCAAGCCGGACTTCGGCCCGGCGGCAACGGAAATCGGATGGATGCTACTGGACAAGGGCCAGGTCGATGCGGCGCTCGATAGTTTCAGCGTGGCCATCAAGGCCGATCCCAACGACGCGCGGGCGACGTTTGGCGTGGGGCGAGTCTACGACCTCAAACGCAAACCCGAGATTGCGGGGGATCATTATCAGCAAGCCTTGCAACTGGAAAAAGATCCTGCCAAGAAAACCGCCATCCTGAATTTCATCGACAAGATCGTAGGCGGCTATCACGACTGACTTTGCTATTTGCAGGATAGATGCGGTAAGGTGTTCGATCATGACTGACTCAGTCCTTTCTCATGTGCAGAGGCGTTTTTGAATTTTCAACTTTCCCTCCTGGTACAACTCCAGCAGCTTGACCTGAAGCTGCATGATCTCGAAAAACAACAACAACAGATTCCCGAACGGCTTCACGCGGCTCAATCACCGGTCGACGAGGCGCGGAAGCGCGCGGAAGGCCTGAAGACCCTGCTGGAGACTATTGCGGCGGAGCGACGTAGCGGTGAAGATGATTTGAGTGCGCATGAGAGTCACGTCCAGAAAATGCGCGGGCGGTTGAACGAGTTGAAAACGAACAAAGAGTATCAGGCCCATTTGTTTGAACTTGAACTGGCCAACAAGAAAAAGGATGGTCTGGAAGAACGGGTCCTCCTGGCCATGGAGCGGGGGGAAGAGAAGCAGAAGGAATTGGACGAAGTCGAGAAACGGCTTCAGGAATTCATTCAAACCCTGGAACAGGAAAAGGGTGAACTGGAGGCCTTATCGGCGAAATTGGCTGATGAGGTCGCGCAAATCGAGCAAGCAAAGCAAGGCCTGATCGCTTCGCTGGAAAAACGGGTCCATCATCGATACTCAATGCTCAAATCTTCCATGAAACTCGTGGTGGTAGCCACCGTCCAGGGTGAAACTTGCCAGGGGTGTCAATTACAAATTCCTCCCCAGCTAGTCGCCAGTGTGAAGCGGGCCGACGACCTGTTGACCTGTCCCTACTGTCATTGCATTTTGTATTATGAGGCCGCGCTCCATGAAACAGGTGTGGGCGCCGAAGAACCCGTGGCTCAAGAACAGATGGATGGATGAGCGTTTCCTGAACGTTCTCTCCCGCCAGTCTCTTGTTTCCGACACAGGCATTGCGTATCATGGTTTCCGGGTATGAGGGCGTGGGTCAGGTGGCCGCTTGCCTGATTTCAGGTGAGAGGAAAGTCCGGACTCCACAGGGCAGGGTGCTGGGTAACGCCCAGGCGGAGTAATCCGACATGAGCGCCACAGAAAATAAACCGCCCCGGGGCCATCCTCGGATGGCCGGGGGTAAGGGTGAAATGGTGGGGTAAGAGCCCACCGCGTCCGCGGCGACGTGGATGGCAGGGTAAGCATCACCCGGAGCAAGACCAAATAGGAGGACGCGCCGAACGGCCTGCTTGGCTTTGCACGGCAAACGCCGTGTGCGAAGGTGAGTCGGGACGTTCGGGAGAGGCCGGTCCGGCCGAGGTTCTCGGGTAGGTCGCTGGAGGCTTATGGTAACATAAGCCGTAGAGACATGGTCACCGCCGTATGCACGCTCGATACGGAACAGAATCCGGCTTATCGACCCGCCCCCGTACCTTTCTCATGCCAACGCGAGAATGTGTGGCCGGCATGCTTGCACGCCTCGAATGCATCATGGCACATTCGATCGTTGGGAAACCCGTTTGACTCGATCAGATCACCCCTGTTACCATGCATTCTTTCTGAGCATTCGTTTTCTGTCCCCATCGTCTAGTCTGGCCTAGGACGCCGGCCTTTCAAGCCGGCAACACGGGTTCAAATCCCGTTGGGGACGCCATTATAGAGTAGCCGCTGAACCGTGTTTCAGCGGCTTTTTTTGACGTGGAGTTGGGGACGGAGGAGCGTCATGAAGCGGCACAAAAAGCGTGGAGCGTGGTTGACCGTGTTCATCGGACTGACGGGGATGGTCCTGGGATGGCACACGGCGGCGGCTGAATGGAAGTATGAGTCAACCGAACCTCCGATCGAATCCAAATTTGAGATGATCGAGGGAAAGGATGGGGCCCCGATGATCAAGATCCCCGAAGGGGAGTTTCTGATGGGGGCCAATGACGGGTCGAGGAATGAACGTCCGGAACATACGGTGTGGTTGGACAGTTATTATATCGATCAATTTGAAGTGACGATGGAACGATATCAGAAATTCCTCGATGAGACCAATCACGAGTTGCCTCCATTGTGGGACGACTATGCGGCCGTTGAAGAGGCGAAAGATCGTCCGGCCGTGGGCATGGCGTGGGACAGCGCGAAAGTCTACTGTGAATGGGTGGACAAGCGGCTGCCGACCGAAGCCGAATGGGAGAAGGGCGCCCGGGGTACCGATGGGCGTCGCTACCCCTGGGGACACATGCAGCCGTTCGTCGATATTGCGCGGTATAACTTCGGCACGACCGGATGGGTCAGCTACAAGGTGACATTGGCGCCCGTGAAGAGCGGAGTGACCGGCATGAGTATCCGTCATGGATTAAAGGAGGGGACGAAGAGTCCCTATGGGTTGTACCACATGGCGGGCAACGCGTCGGAATGGGTGGCGGATTGGTACGATCGGACGTATTACGAAGAGAGTCCGGAGAAGAATCCACCGGGACCAGCCGGGGGAGAACGGAAAGTCTATCGAGGCGGATCGTGGGAAGATCCGCCCAAATGGTTGAAAGTGACCGCCCGGCGAAGCGCCGAACCGAATTTCCCCATTGACGCGAACGACCTGACGATCGGGTTTCGTTGTGCGATGGACGTAAAGAAATAAATCAGAGGTTCCTAACCTACGAACACCCCGTAGTTTCACCGCAGTTTCTGCAAACCAGGCACATCCCGTTGCGGACTAATTTGAACTGTTTGCAATTGGGGCAGGGGTCGCCTTCAAACCCTTTCTGAAACGCCGTCTCTATCTCAGCGGCATAAGTCAGGGTTTCCCGTTTTAGCTCGATTTTGTGTGCGACTTTTCCATTTCCCTGGCCGTTTCCATTCCCAACGTCCCCTTGAATGCGTTGCCGCGCGGGAAACAATTCCGGATTGATGGCTGTCGTCGTGATGGTCCTGGGATCGGCCGGTTCATCATCCGTGCATTCGGGATCCTGTTTGACGGAATCCCCGCGCAGGTCATCCTGGTTGACCTGTGCGAGTTCTTTCTTATCCAGATAGGTAATGGCCAATTCACGGAAGATGTAGTCGATGATCGAGGTCGACATTTTGATCTGGTCATTGAGGTTGACCGGACCGTTGGGTTCGAAGCGGGTGAACAGGAAGGCCTCGACGAATTCTTCGAGCGGCACGCCGTGCTGGAGGCCTAAAGAAATGGCGATGGCAAAACAGTTCATGAGGCTGCGAAATGCCGCCCCTTCCTTGTGCATGTCGAGAAAGATTTCTCCGAGCGTTCCATCCTCGTATTCACCGGTGCGGAGATAGATTTTGTGACCGCCGATCATGGCCTTTTGCGTATACCCCCCGCGTCGTGAGGGAAGCGGACGGCGTTTGGCGAGATACCGGACCAGGACCCGTTCCGTCACCTGCTGGGCCGCCTTCATGACGTCGTCATGACGTTCGGATTTTTCGGTCGGGTCCGTCGAGGCGTTCAAGGGTTGGCTCAGTTTGGACCCGTCCCGGTATAAAGCCACGGCCTTGAGCATCTGCTGCCATCCCATGAGGTACGCGTCTTCCGCGTCTCTGACGGTGGAATCCGAAGGCATGTTGATGGTCTTGCTGATGGCTCCACTGATGAACGGCTGGGCCGCGGCCATCATCCGGATGTGTGCCTGCGTGGAAATGAACCGTTTTCCGATGCGACCGCACCGGTTGGCGCAGTCGAAAATTGGAAGATGTTCGTCTTTGAGGTGGGGTGCCTTTTCCACCGTCATGGTCCCGCAGCAAAAATCATTGGCCGCGAGAATTTCTTCCTGGGTAAAGCCCAACGCATTGAGAATCGTGAACTGGGGATCGTTGAGTTGGTCGTCGGAGAAGCCGAGGACGTTCCGACAGAACTCCTCCCCCAACGTCCATTTATTAAAGGCGAATTGAATTTCAAAGACCTCATCCAACGTCGCTTCCAGGCGATCAAGCACTTCCGGGGTAAACCCCTTGGCGCGGAGCGATTCGTGATTCAAGAACGGAGCCTGTTTCAGGGTTCGGGTGCCCGTGGCATAAGTGATGATGTCGAGGATCTGCTCCTGGGAATAGCCCAGTCCCTTTAACGCCGGGGGCAGGCTTTGATTAATGATCTTGAAGTAACCGCCGCCGGCCAGTTTCTTGAATTTGACGAGCGCAAAGTCGGGCTCGATTCCCGTGGTATCACAGTCCATGACCAATCCGATGGTGCCCGTGGGGGCGATTACCGTGGCCTGCGCGTTCCTGAAACCGTGGGCTTCACCCAATTCGATGGCGTGGTCCCAGGTCTCCTGCGCGGCCTGTGCCAGTGCTGCGGGAGCGGAAGCCTGGTCAATGCCGTTCGGCGTAATCGTCAGGCCTTCATAGTCGTCAGGTTTGGCCTGATAGGCCGCCCTTCGATGGTTTCGCATGATCCGCAGCATCGGCTCGCGGTTTTTCGCAAACCCGGGGAATGGGCCGAGTTCTGCCGCCATTTCCGCTGAAGTGGCATAGGCTTCGCCGGTCAGGATCGACGTCAGGGCGCCGCAGATCGCCAATGCCTCGGGAGAATCGTAGGCAATGCCCTTTCGCATGAGCAGGGATCCGAGGTTGGCATAGCCCAGCCCCAACGTTCGAAAGTGAAAACTCTTCTCGGCAATGGGCCTGCTCGGGAATCCGGCCATGAGCACGCTGATTTCCAGGACGATCGTCCAGAGCCTGATGGCGTGTCGATACGCCGGGATGTCGAATTCACCGTCCGGCGTCATGAAGGCGCCCAGGTTCAGAGACGCCAGGTTGCACGCGGTATCATCCAGGAACATGTATTCGCTGCACGGATTGGAGGCGTTGATGCGCCCGTCCTCCGGGCACGTATGCCATTCATTGATCGTGGTATCGTATTGAATGCCCGGGTCGGCACACATCCAGGCCGCCCAACAGATGCGATCCCACAGATCCTTGGCTTTGAGCGTTTTGGCCACGGCTCCGTCTGTCCGGCGGGTGAGTTGCCACTCGCCGTCTTGCCGTAGCGCATCAAAAAATCCGTTGGGCACTCGAATGCTGTTGTTGGAGTTTTGCCCGGACACCGTTTGGTAGGCTTTGCTGTCCCAATTCGTATCATATTCATGAAACATGAAATGGGTATAGCCTTCCTGGGCATAGGCAAAGACCCGTTGGATATAGGCCTCAGGCACGTTGGCCTGCCGAGCCGAGCGGATGGCTTCCTTGAGCGGACGGTTGCGTTCGGGGTTGAGTTCAACCGTATCCGGATCATCGCCATTCTTTTGATGACAGGCTTTCAGGATGGCGTTCAACTGACCGGCGCAGACCTTGGATCCGGTCACCATAGCGGCTACCTTCTGTTCTTCGATCACCTTCCAGTCGATGAACTCTTCGATATCGGGATGGTCCAGGTCCAGACACACCATTTTGGCGGCCCGCCGGGTGGTGCCGCCAGATTTGATCGCGCCCGCCGCCCGGTCTCCGATCCGGAGGAAGGACATCAGCCCGGAAGATTTTCCTCCGCCCGACAACGGCTCGTTTTCTCCTCTGAGCCTGGAAAAGTTGGTTCCGGTGCCCGACCCGTATTTGAACAAGCGGGCCTCGCGGACCCACAAGTCCATAATTCCCCCATCGTTGACGAGGTCGTCATCCACGGATTGGATGAAGCAGGCGTGGACTTGGGGGCGTTCGTAGGCGTTTTGGGACAGATTCAGTTTTTGGGTCTGGGGATCGACGAAAAAATGACCTTGCGAGGGACCGCTGATGCCGTAGGCATAATGCAGGCCCGTATTGAACCATTGCGGTGAATTGGGGGCCGCCATTTGTTTGGCCAGCATGTAACACAGCTCGGCATAAAAGGCCCGGGCGTCCTGCTCCGTGTCGAAATACCCATAGGTTTCGCCCCACTGCGTCCAGCAACCCGCCAAGCGATGAAACACCTGCCGGGCGTCACGCTCGCCGCCCGTGACCGGGTTTCCTTGCTCATCCTTGATGGGCTGGCCATCGGCATCGACCTGCGGCACTCCAGCTTTCCGGAAATACTTTTGGGCCAGAATGTCTACGGCCAGTTGAGACCACTGGTCCGGGACCTGAATGTCATCGAGCTGAAATACAATGGAGCCGTCCGGATTTCTGATTTCCGAAGACCGGGTGGAAAACGGAATACCTTGGTATGGAGACTCTTCGGCTTGGGTGAAACGGCGTTCGATTTTCACCGTTTAACAACCTTCAAAGTTTAATTTATACCTTGTAGTTGGAATTTACTTGCTCAAGATGACACTATCCTTAGAGCCTGAATTGAGGTGTCAATACTAAATATTGTGCTTCTTGTTGTCAAGACTGGAATACAGTGTATAGCTTGAGAACAACTAAAACGCTTGAGATTCAGAAAGTTATAAGAAAACATTTTGTGTTATGCACAGGCTGAGAAAGGCGTTTTCCAGTCATCCACAGGGTTCTTCCAGCTTGCGTGGCGATGACAAAGAGGACCTCTCTGGTCGTTGAATCTCGATTTTTGCCGGCATCCATACTATTCTACCCGTTGTACAAGGGGGACGGCACATCGACCCAGAATCACATCTGAACCTTGATTCATGATACAAAAGGAGGCGTAGCTCATGTACGTGTGGAGCAAACGGATTGTCATCACCCTGTTGGTGACGTTTGGCGTCCTGCAAATGGTTTTTTGGAGCACTGCCACGGGTGACGGCACCAGTGCCCTCACCACGCGCGCGACGCACTGGCTGGGAATCAACTATTTCCTGCTGGTTGTGTGGGTATTTGTCTGGATATTCGATCAGGCGCGCGTCCGTGGGAAGAACGCGTGGGTCTGGTTGCTTCCTCTATTGGTTGCCCCGCTGCCTACCCTCATGGCATTCGTCCTGATCCTGCAGCGACGCCTGAAATAGCCGGGGGATGCTTATCCGATCATGACCCTGGATTCCGGGAACCGATACCGTGGGGTGGTGGTGGTGTAAACGGCGAACAGACCGATGAGGAGCGGCCCGAAACGGCCGATCAGCATCGAGGCGATGATCACCAGCTTGCCGAAGTCGGTGAACAGGGCGGAGAAGCTTCGCGCGTCCCCGTCTCCGAGGGACATGCCCACGATTCCCATCGCCGACGTGACTTCGAACATGATGCTTAAAAATGGACGTTCTTCCGTAAAGGCGAGGACCAGCGTGAAGAGGGTGATGGCCGTGAACGCCAGGATCGCCAGGCAAAACGCGCGGACTACCAATTCCCGCGATATTCTCCTGTGAAAGATTTCAATGTCATGGCGGCGTCGAAGCACCGACCAGATCGTCACCCAGATGATGGCAAAGGTCGTGGTCTTGATTCCTCCCGACATGCTGCCGGGTGAGCCGCCGATGGTCATCAGGAGCAGCAGGAAATACAGGGTGGCGTCGTTCATGGTACTGATATCCATGGTCGTAAACCCCGCGGTACGGGACATGGCATGAAAATGCGCCGTGGCAAGACGTTCGCCGAGGCTCAAGGGCTGAAACGTTTGCGGATTGTTCCACTCCAGGATGGTGATGCCCACGGTGCCCGACACGAGAACGATCAGGGTGACCACGATCACGAGTTTCGTATGCGTCTGGAGCCGGAAACGGTGGCCCTTGAAGTTGTCCCACACGTCCTGAAAGACAAGAAAACCGATACTTCCCAGAATGACCAGGACCGTGACGATCAGGTTTATGGAGAGGTCCGTTCGATAGGAAATCAGGCTGTCCGAGAACAGGGCGAATCCCGCGTTGTTGAAGGCTGATATCGAATGGAAGAGACCGGAGTAGAGGGCTTCCCCCCATGGCATGTCTTGTGAAAAGCGTAAGGCGAGAAAGAGAAACCCCAATCCTTCCAACGCCACGGTAGCGATGGCCACGATTTTGACGTAGCGAATCGATCCGGCCATGTCAAACGTGCTCAGCGTTTCAGCCAGCATCATCCGGTCCCGTAGGCCGATGCGATGTCCCAGGGCCAACAGGATGATCGTGGCCAGCAAGGCATAGCCCAGTCCGCCGATTTGAATGAGCAGCAAGATGATGAGTTGCCCGAAGGTGGTGAATTCATGCGGGGTGTCCATCACGATCAACCCGGTGACGCATACGGCCGAGGTCGCGGTAAACAAGGCGTCGATGAACCGCAATTCCACGCCGTCCGGGGTGGCGAACGGAAGCATGAGGAGGGCCGTGCCGATGAAAATCAGGGTCGCGGCGGCTAAAGCAACGACTTGGCCGGGTAACAGGCGAACGGACGCCAGCCGGCTGCGAAGGGAAGATGGTGCCGTGTGGGACCGTTCAAGAACTGGCATGGGGACGGCTTTGGGTGAGTCTGAGAGCGGCTGTTCGCATCCGGGAGCGTGCCGCTATCCCCTGAAGGGCATGCGGAGGCCGGAAGCGTTCAGCAGCGTTGCCCGTTAAAAAGGCAGGGTTTGTAGCGGGTTGCGTCAAAATCAACGTCTTCTTTATAGACGAGTTCGTTCCCATTGACTCCATCCTGTTCGGGATCATTCCACATCGTGTGGTTCCACCAGTAAAACAGGGGATAGGGCTCGAGATAATACACGGGATTCCCATACACGCTTCTCTGGTGTTCCCAGACTTTTCTTCCGACCACGTAATCGACTTCTTCCGTCCCCTTCAATGAATACAAAAACATGACCATGCTCGCCTCATGGTCATAAATCTCCTCCAGCCGGGTTTCTTCGTCAGGCTCGACGGGCAAGGTGGGCTGAGCCCCGCTCAAGCCCGGCAGCAAAAAAGCAAGCAGCAATGCGGGGAAGATCGGTGCAATCGGAAAGGGGTGGGTCATACGGTCCCTCAAGAAGAGAGGTCGAGCAGCCGTTCCTGTGGCTACTCCCGTTCATTGTACTCCTAACTATGCCCTTGGGCAATTCGTTTTTGTGATTGACGCTGAACTTGTCCTCATTCACCGGCTTCGACGCAGAAATTGTCAACGGTTGTGGGCGTGAGCGCGGGTTCTCTATAATGAGCTTCTCTAAACGAATCCGGGATCCATGAAGAAAAAAGTTGCGTTTTACACAGCCGGCTGCCGTCTCAATCAATCGGAGACCGCGGTCCTGACCGACCGGTTCACCAGAATGGGTTATCAACGGGTGGCCTATGGAGAGCCGACCGACCTGCTCGTCCTGAATACGTGCAGCGTGACGGAGAACGCCGAGGCCGATTGCCGGCGGGTGATTCGCCGGACGTTGCGCCATTCGCCACAGGCGTTCGTTGCGGTGACGGGATGCTATGCGCAAACCGGCCTCAACACCTTGCAACACCTTCCCGGGGTGGATCTCGTGTTGGGCAACCAATACAAAATGTTGCTCCCGGACTATCTGAAAGAGATGACTCGGGGGCACAAGCTCTCAACCACCCTCGTCCGGCATTCCGGATCCATGAGCCGGGAAGATTTTGTTCAGGACGGGGTGGGGGAATATGCCACGACGCGAGCCAATCTGAAGATCCAGGACGGCTGCAATTTCATGTGTTCCTTTTGTCTGATCCCGTTTGCCCGGGGACGTGAGCGAAGCCGTCTAGCCGACGACGCAGTACGGGAGGCCGAACGCCTGGTGGAACGAGGACACCGGGAACTGGTCCTGACCGGCGTGAACATCGGGCGATTCGCGAATGGGTCCGGAGGGCTTCTCGACCTGATTCAGCGGTTGGAACGCATCCCCGGGTTGGCCCGCATCCGCATTTCTTCCATCGAGCCGACGACCATCCCCGAAGCGCTCCTCGAGTATATGAGCACCTCAAGGAAGTTATGCCGGTTTTTCCACGTGCCCTTGCAGAGCGGGCATGACGGGATTCTGTCGGCGATGAACCGTCGTTACACCGTGAGCGAGTATCGGGTTTGGGTGGAAGACGTCGTGCAAAAGATCCCTGGCGTCTGCGTTGGCACCGACGTGCTCGTCGGGTTTCCCGGAGAAACCGATCGCGAGTTTTCGGCGACCTACGACGTGGTCCGTGATCTGCCATTGGCTTATGCTCACGTGTTCAGCTATTCCGCTCGACCGGGAACCCCGGCCGCCCGGTTGGACAATCCCGTGTCTTCGGCAGTGATCAAGACCCGGAGCCGGTTGCTTTCGCGGCTGTCTGCGACGAAACGGGCGCAGTTCTACCAGCAATTTCTCGACAGGGATTGCCTGGTGTTGTTTGAATCCATGGGCAAGGACGGTTTATGGACCGGCCTGACGGATAATTTTATCCGGGTGAGCGTGGCCGGTTCCGGCTCGTTGGCGAATCAGATACGGCGGGTCAGACTGACCGGGGTCATGGAACATGCGGCCTTGGGGAAATTGGCGGATGAGGAACCGCCACGGCACAGGCGGGTTCCGATTCCGGTGTTTCAATCTTTTGAAAGGGCAGTTACGGCACCCTCGTGACGAAGTCCCGCCTGGAAGAAACTGCATAGTGAGTTCCCCAGTGTCCTATCGCGTCTACCTTCAAACGTTCGGCTGTCAGATGAATGAATATGACACCGAACTGGTACGGTCGCTGTTGAAAGACCGGGGGTTCGCGTTGACGTCCTTCCCCGAGCAGGCCGACGTGGTGCTGATGAATACCTGCGCGATCCGGGAAAACGCCCATAACCGGGTCTACGGCCATCTGGCCGAGTGGAAGGCGATGAAGCAATCTCGGGACGTGGTGGTCGGCGTCCTGGGGTGCATGGCCCAGAATCTCAAGAAGGAATTGATGGAGTCGCAACCCGTGATCGACGTGCTCGTTGGGCCGGATTCCTATCGGCAACTGCCGGACCTGCTGACGAAGGCCCTGGAACGCCGTGAACGGTCGATGGCCGTGGATTTGTCGGAATACGAAACCTACGAAGCGATTCTTCCGGAGCGCATGCCCGGGGTCAACGCCTGGATCGCGATCATGCGGGGCTGTGACAATTTTTGCAGTTTCTGCGTGGTGCCCTATACCCGTGGGCGTGAGCGGTCCCGCCCAGCGCAGGGGATTCTCGAAGAAGCGCATGCCCTCGCGGCTCAAGGGTACAAGCAGGTCACGCTGTTGGGGCAGAACGTCAATTCGTATCAGAGCGAGGGCGTCACGTTTGCCAGGCTTCTGTCGGACGTGGCTGACGTGTCCGGGATTGAACGCGTCCGTTTCACGTCCCCGCACCCCAAGGATTTTCCGCCCGCCCTCATCGAGGTGGTGGCGCATCACCCGAACGTGTGCCGGCAGATTCATCTACCCCTCCAAGCGGGGAGCGACCGCATCCTGGACCTGATGGGACGGTCGTATACGAAAGCCGAATATCGCGCATTGGCGGACGAAATCCGGAAGCAGGGGGCCATTGCCCTCAGCACGGACGTCATCGCGGGGTTTTGCACCGAGACCGACGAGGAGTTTCTCGAGACCTATGAACTGGTGCGGGAGATCGAATTTCAATCGGCCTACGTGTTCAAGTACTCGGAACGAAAGAACACCATCGCCTATCGAAAATTTCCCAATGACGTGCCCGAAGCCGTCAAATCGGAGCGGGTCACGCGGTTGGTCGAACTCCAGCGAACGATTTCCGCAGAGAAAAACCGGCAGTTGATCGGAACGGAAGTGGACGTGCTGGTGGAAGGCAACGCGAAAAAATCGTCCTGGCAATGGATGGGACACACGGAAAGCAACGTGACCGTGGTCTGGGACAAGGACGCCGCCCCTCTCGCCCTCGGAGATCCGGTTGCGATCAGGGTTGAGGATGCCTCAGCCTCCACGCTCTTCGGGACCCCAGTTTTTTCACTCGCGCCCGTAGTCTGAAATCATTCCGGCAGCCCGCATGAGGCAGGAACTTTCACTCGCACGGCCGAGTTGACCGGCTCCGCAAGGACTTGTATAAGATTGAGGCTTTCCGGTAACCACTACCATCAAACGGCCAGGACGCGCCCGTAGCTCAATGGATAGAGCATTTGACTACGGATCAAAAGGTTAGAGGTTCGACTCCTCTCGGGCGCGCCAATTCAGTAGCCCGCCTCGGTGTGAGCGGTGGGGTTGATCTGCCAGAGGCTCCAATCCACGGCTTCTCGAAGTTCCTGCATGAGTGGATCGTTTGAACGGTCGGTCCATGCCTTGAGGGCGAGTTGTTGCAGGGGTTCGACCGACTGGAAATCCGGCATTTTCCCGATGGCTCTCACGATTTCCGTCTGTACGCGAAGGTGGATGTCGGGTGCTTGCATCATGGCCAGGAGGGGAGGCAGGATCCCGACGTTGCCACTGTGGGCTCCGATTTCCCCAAGTGCTTCCGCTGCCGCGGCCTGAATGTCCACCGATGGATCGGATAAGAGATCTAACAGGGTCGGAATGGCCGGTTCGCCCATAAATCCCAAGGCCACCGTGGCGGGGGCGGCGAAGTCGGCCTCGGTTCGGATTTGTTGCAGGGCTTGCAGCATAATGTCGCCCGGCACGTGACCGGCGAGCGAGAGAATTTTGAACTTCGTGGCCTTGTCGGTTTTGGGACCGGTCAAAAAGGAAGAGAGCCGCTCGGCTTGTTTCCATTCCGCTGCCAGATCAAGCGGAAAATTGCTTTCCCGTAGCGCTTGGCCGAGGTGCTGCAATGCGAACTGACCCGCATCATCATGCCCGCCAGCTTTGGCCGCCTCCCACGCATTGTCGAAAGGAGTCCTGATTTCATACTGCCAAGGCCCCTTTTGGCCGTCGAAAAAGTAGCTTAACCGGCAAGCCGGCCCTTTCCAATTTCGAGAAGGTGCCCCCGATTGCTGGACCTCTCCATCGGATTTCCTGATTCCCGCCCATGGTTTTCGCTCATCGCACCGCACTTTCAGCACGACGTCATGCGGCTTGCTCTCAGCCGTGATGACCGTGAACCCGGTTGCGGTCAGCCGGTCGGCTGCCGCCCTCTCGATGAGGATCGGGTCGACCAAGCCCTTTTCCGTGAGCGCGACCGCTTTCACGAAAATGGTCTCGACTCGTTGAAGCTGAGCCTTTTGCTGCGGGTTGAAAAGAATCCGTTCGGCGAAAATCCGGGGCGGAACGTACCAGGTTCCTAACAGGACGAGACTGATAAGCCAGGATAACGAGATGCGCATGCCAGGCGTGCTCCGTTTTGAGATACAGGACGAGTCGTTCCGACAGTCAGGACACGTGCATACCAAGAAGAATCGACGAAAAGCAAGGGAGGGCACACATTCCGAAAGGGATTACCGCTGACGGTTTCGGGATTGAGCTTTGGTTCCTCTCTTTTGTAAGGAGAGGTCAGGTGGGGTAGAGGCCTTACGACGAGGTTTGACCGGGGATCGGTCGGTTCGCCTGGAGGCTTTGCGAATACCGGGGTTCAAGAGACTCGCCAGGGCCAGAGTGCATTCAAGTCGCGGATTGTCCCGGTCCAGAGCTTTATACAGATGGATTTCCATGATCCGATTGTCATTGAGGTTCATGGCTTCACAGAGGGAGTCTTGAGCGATTTTCAGCCCACCGTCGAGATCCCGTCGCAACAGTGTCGGAAAGTAAAAGTGGATGGTCAGTGTCAGGAAGTGTTCCTGGGCCTTCTGCAAAAAAGCGTGCCATTCGGTGGAAGAGGTGGCAGTCATGAGCAATTGACCGATTGTCCCTTTGTAGCGACGCCCCGTCGCCGACAACACGCGGCGCCCGTTGACCGTGGCATATTGCCGGTTGATGCTGGGCGGAATGGGCAGGGTCATCGATAGCTCGTCCTTGGTCAGGGAGAACCGCGTGGCATTCAGGGAGGCTTTGCCGGAAAGACGGGGCCACGTGGGTTTCTTGCGGGAACCCGAGGAAACGTCAATGGCGATGTTTCGTGAAAGTTGGCCGATGGAGACGCCGGTCAACCGGGCTGATCCGCCGCGGCTGTTTTTGAAAACGTATTGAGGAAGGCTTATCGGTCGATCCGATGAGGGCACGGGAGCGACTCGCTGGGTTTGTGAAGAAATTCGTTTGGGCGTCGGGGACGCGGAATCACGGGGCAGCTAGAGAAGATTGTGCATTTTCCCGAGGTTTTCTTCCAATTGCTCATCCTGCTGCATGAGATAGCGACGCCATTCGGAAGGATTCCAGATTTCCAACCGGTGAAACATGCCCACGACCACGATTTCCAGGTCGTCTTCAAGGGGGATGACTTTTCTCAGCCGTCCGGGGATGAGGACCCGGCCCGTCTTGTCGATTTCAGAAGACGCGGCTTCAGCCACGACGTAGTGCATGAAGAGCCGGCTTTGATCCTCGTCAAACGTCTCCTTGACGCGCGCAAGGACTTTTTCCCACTCTTGCACCGAATAGGCGGACAACGGAAGATCCTGCCCTTTGACGAAAATCACGCGGTCTCCCTCGACCTGCTCGCGCAAAGGGGTCGGGAAAATGAAGCGACCTTTCTCGTCGAGTTTACAGTGATATTGTCCGGCAAACATGATGCGTTTCCTTTTCAACAGTCGTGGGATCGATATGCGCAGGCATCCTCAGGTATTTAGACTAGAGAAAACCATCTACAAAGTCAAGGGGTTCTTTTCTCGCGGCTCACTATTCATGGGCGCTCATCCTGGCCAGGGTTTGAACGTAGACGGCCTCCGCACCGGCTTTTCTGAGCGCCTTGGCGCATTCATTGACCGTGGTACCCGTGGTGAACACGTCATCCACGAGCAGTGTGGTTTTGCCCTCAACCGCGGAAGGGGTCGCCACGGCAAAGCATCTCCGAAGATTCTTGAGCCGCTCCCTTCGCGTGAGAGACGTTTGGGGAGGGGTGGGCTTGGTCCGTCTGAGCACGTCGATGAGAACGGGAAGATTCCAGTGTCGGCCCAAGTGGTGGGCCAGAAGGAGCGCCTGATTGTATTCCCGTTCCCGCAGCCGGTCAGGGTGTAACGGGACGGCGATCAGGACATCGACGTTCGAGGGGATAGGGTGGGTTTGGGCGATCAGATGAGCCAAGACCGGGGCCAAGTGAGTTTTGCCCCGGTACTTCAATAGCCCGATGGCTTCCTTCAATGGGGATTGGTAGGCGTAAGGCGTCCAGGCCCGGTGATAAGCTGGCGGGTGTTTTCGACAGGGTCCGCACAGGTGTTCGGGACTATGAGCCAGCGCGTGCGGAGAAGGAAAGGGATGCGCACAGCGAGGGCAACCGGGCGAACGGATGGGCTCAATCCGGTTCCAGCAGCGTTGACAAAAAAAGGGAACAGGGTCGTCCTCCAGGGCCTTGTTGCATATCCGACAATTCATGGGAAACACCATGTGGAGGAATCGGCGAAGCAATCGGGCGGTCATGTTTTTCCGACATCACTCCCCCCTTGAGGGGGAGTCGGGGAGTCAAGGGCGCAGCCCGCCGGCGAACCGGTGGGGGGAGGAACCGGGGAACGAAGGGAACGTCTCTGCCGGTCCTCTATCCTGCGTATTGTTGGACCTTTCCATCATGTGCTATACGGAATCGTGATGACAAGGTCGCCGTCACACGCTCACGGTGTCGAGAAAGGTCTTGGTGTCTACGATCGCCTTGGATCGCGTCTGCAAAGTCTATGAACGAGGCAGCGTCATGGTCTCCGTGCTTCGGGACGCGGACCTTCACGTTGCCTCCGGAGAATTCTGTGTGATCATGGGCCCAAGCGGAAGCGGGAAAAGCACGCTTCTGAATCTGGTTGCGGGTCTCGATACCGTGACTTCGGGGGACATTCGTCTCGATGACCAACCCACGCACGGGTTTTCCGATGCGGAGTGGACCCGGTATCGACGGGAGATGATCGGCATGGTCTTTCAGGCGTTCCATCTGGTTCCCGGGTTGACGGCCGCCGAAAACGTCGGGTTGCCCTTACGGCTTCAGAAGACGTCGCCGGCAGTCATTCGAGAACGCGTTGCAGAGACGCTCGAGCGGGTGGGGGTTTCCCATCGGGCCGGGCACCGGCCCTGGGAATTATCCGGTGGAGAACAACAACGCGTGGCCTTGGCCCGCGCTCTCGTCCATCGACCGCGCATCCTGCTAGCGGACGAACCCACGGGCAATCTCGACTCCCGGACCGCCAAAGAGATCGTGGCGCTGATTCGGCGCGTATCCAAAGAAGCCTCCCAGACCGTGGTGTTCGTCACTCACTCGGAATCCGCCGCAAGGGTCGGGGATCACGTGTACGAACTGGAGGGCGGGCAATTGTCTCTAATGTCCCATGTCCCCGGAACGACGTGAGATGGATCTTTCGGCCACGATTGCCAACGTCCGTTTTCCAACCTGCCTGATGAATGCCTCGGGGGCCTTGTGCGTGACCCGGGAAGAACTGGAAGCCTTGGGCCAGAGCCGGAGCGGGGCGATCGTGACCAAGTCCATGACGCCGGCGTTCCGGCAGGGCAACCCGGAGCCCCGGTATTACAGCTTTCCCGGCGGCTCCATCAATTCCATGGGGCTTCCCAACCTCGGCTATCCGGCCTACGCCGACATCATTCCAACCCTTCACAAGTTCGGCAAACCCGTGATCGCGAGTATTGCCGGGCTGAGTCCTCCGGATTTTCTCGAGGCGGCCCGGGCGATCACGGCCGTTTCACCCGATCTCATCGAAGTCAATCTCTCCTGCCCGAATATCCAAGGCAAACCGCAAATCGGCTATGACGTGGAGGCGTCGCGCTCGTTACTCCTGGCATTGAAGGACATCGTTACCGTGCCGATGGGCGTCAAGCTGCCTCCGTATTTCGATCCGGTGCACCATGAGGCCGTGGCCCGGATGTTACAGGACGTCGGAGTCGATTTCTTGTCGCTCATTAATTCCGTGGGCAACGGGCTGGTGGTCGATCCGGACGAGGAACGCGTGGTCATCAAGCCGAAAGGCGGATTCGGCGGCCTGGGCGGCACGATGATCAAGCCCGTGGCCCTGGCCAACGTTCGAGCGTTCTGGAAGTTGTTTGACGGCCGGGTGCCGATCATCGGGACAGGAGGCATCGTCTCGGGTACGGACGTGTTCGAACATATTCTATGTGGAGCGTCCGCCGTGCAGATCGGAACGGCCCTCGTTGACGAAGGGGTCGGCGTGTTTGAACGGCTGGAAAAGGAACTCGGCGAACTCTTGCAACGGAAAGGCTACGCCTCTCTCTCGAGTTGTCGCGGCAGGTTGCAGGAACTCTGAGGCGGCCTTGGGAAAGACGGAAGCATGCCCGTCAGGCGGCCGGGGGAAGGAAAGTGAATTCAGTGGGCTTTGCCGGTGGGGATGGCATTCTTCGGGATAAGCCGTAGGGTCATGGCTTGCCGGAGAAGTTGGGCCACGTTTCGCACGCGAAGTCGTCGCATCAGATTAAACCGGTGGACTTCAACCGTCCGGACGCTGATGTTCAACTTTTCGCCGATTTCCCGATTTGTGTGACCTTGGGCCACGAGACGAAGAATTTCCTTTTGCCGGGCAGTCAGCGAGAGCACTTCGCCAAGTCTTTCCTTGGAATTGTTTTTGCTCTCTTGAGAAGCCGATTTGACTTTGGCCATAAGAGACTCGCATGTGCCTTTTGCACCGAAGTTCTTAATAGGAGTTTTTATACGTTACCACAACTGGATTTTAGGAGACAACATTTTTTGGAACGGATATTCCTATTTGGCACACTGGCCTTCAAACATCTGACGAGCCGGCCGTTCAGAACCGCGCTCACCGTAGCCGGGGTCAGCGTCGGCGTAGCCGCCGCACTTGCCATCTACCTGGCGAATCAAACCGTCTTTGAGTCGTTTCGGCGAGCAGTCACCCGTGTCGTGGGAGAGGCCACGATTCATATCTCCGGGGCGGAACGTCGAATCGACGAAACGTTGATCGAACGGATCCGCCAGCATCCAGATGTCCAAACAATTCATCCGTATGTTTCACAATCCGTCACACTCGAAACAGGTGACGGAGCCACCCGTGCCAGCATGGTGTGGGGATTGGACCTGTTGGAAGTACTCGGCAAGGAAACGGGCGTACGACAATCCTCCAGTGAGGAGGAATATTCGCTGGACCCCCTGCTCAGCCCGGACGCGATCTTTGTGGACCGCGAGTTGGCGACCGGCTTGGGCGTGGCACGGGGTGATCCCGTGACGGTGCACGCGGGGCCGCATCATTTCGAGGCGACCGTGAGCAGGGTGTTGACGTTTTCCAATGATGAACAACGATGGGATTCCATGGCCGTCATGGACATTGCCGCGGCCCAGGTGAACTTGAGACGGCTCAGGCAACTCGATGGGGTGGACCTGGTGACGTCCCCCGGCGCACCCGTGGACCGCGTGATCCAGGAACTGCAAGCGCAGTTGGGCCCGTCCGTTCTCGTCAGTCGTCCATCCCAGCGCGACGCGCAGGTGCAACGGATGCTGACTTCCTTTCAGTTGAACCTCACCACGCTCAGTATGGTCGGGCTCTTCGTCGGCACGTTCCTGGTCTACAACGCCGTGGGGTTTTCCGTGGTGCAATATCGACGGGAGATCGGGACCCTGCGGGCGATCGGCATGGCGCGGGGACACATTGCCCTGTTGTTTCTGGGTGAAGCGATCATTGCCGGCACCGTGGGCGGAGGTTTGGGGGCCGTGCTCGGCAGCGGGTTGGCGTATTGGCTTGTCGGGCTCGAACGGGAAACGGTCTCCGAACTCTATGGCATTGCGACGATGGGAGACCTGCCGTTCACTCTGCCCGTGTTGCTAGGAGGATGCCTCCTGGGACTGGCGTTGTCCGTGGTCGGGGCCTTGGGCCCGTGCCTGGAAGCGAGCCGGACTGCCCCGGCGTTAGCCATCGCGCCAGGACAATATGAAACCACGCGGCATCATCACGGCCGGTGGACCGTCCTGGCCGCGGGGGTCCTGGGCTTGGCCGGGCTGCTCTCCTTGCCCGGTCCGGTCAACGGTCTTCCCGTGTTTGGATATGCCGCGGCGTTTTGCGTCCTGCTGGGCTGCACGCTGCTCTCTCCACTGGGCATTCACCTGCTGAGCCTGGCGGCCTTGAAGATGCCTGCCTTCGACGGTCCGCGTCGGAGTTCGGGGCCAGGTATCACACCGGGCTCCATGACCCGCCTGGCCGTGGATCAGATTGCCAGGTCTTCGGGTCGAAACAGCGTGACGCTGTCGGCCTTTATGGTCGGCATTGCCATCGTCGTGGGCGTGGGCGTGATGATCGAGAGTTTCCGGGATACCGTGGAGCAATGGATCGACCAGACCCTCATGGCGGACCTGGTGGTGACCCCTCATGAGGAAGGGTTGAATGCCGACCCGCATGAGAACGTCTTTCGCATTTCACCGGAAATGGTTCAGCGTGCGAGGGCGGTGCCCGGAGTAGCAGCCGTGGATCCCTACCGTCAGGTCCGCATGCAGGTGGGTTCCACCCAAGCCTACGTTGCGGCGCGCGATCTGGCCCTTCACGCGGAACGGAGCCGCTACCTGTTCGTGGACGGCGATTCGTCCCGCCGGCTCCGTCAGGCCATTGAAGAACAGGGTGTGGTGGTTTCGGAAGTGTTGGCCCACCGGCTCGGGGTCAACGCGGGTGACGTGCTGTCGTTGCCGACCGGTGCCGGGCAGAAGGAGTTTCCCGTGATCGGCGTCTTTTACGATTATGCCACGGACGGCGGAAAGATCGTGCTGGACCGGTCGCTCTATGAACAATGGTGGGGTGATCGCACGGCAACGGTGTTGGCGGTGTACCTCGAGCCGAACGCCACGGCCCAGCGCGTGCGAGACGACCTGAAAAAAGCGCTCGGTCCGCACCTGCCGGTGTCGATCATCAGCAACAAGGAACTCCGGGCCCACATTCTTGAAATTTTTGATCGGACCTTCCGGCTGACCTACGGGCTGGAAATCGTCACGGTGATCGTCGGCCTGCTGGGGATTATCAATACGCTCCTGACAACCGTGGTCGAGCGACAACGGGAGTTCGCCACGTTTCGCGCGATAGGAGGCAGTCGCAGGCAAGTGCAGGGGTTGGTCGTGCGCGAATCGCTGTGTTTGGGTTTATTGGGGTTGTGCCTCGGGGTGCTGAGCGGGATCCTGCTCGCCACCTTGTTGATCAGCGTGATCAACAAACAGTCCTTCGGCTGGACCATTTACATGGCCGTTCCCTTCAAGACCATCCTGGAAGCCGTGCTTGTCGCGGGAATCACGGGACTGCTCGCCGGGTACCTTCCGGCCCGCTGGGCCACCGGCGGCACCATCGCCGACGGGTTACGGTACGAGTGAAGCTTGAAAGCTGCCCCGCCCCTTCAACCGGCCTGGACAGGTGAGTCAGGCACGGCAGGATGGTTGCCCGCCCCTTCGAAGCCCATGTCTGCGAGCATCCGTTCGACTTCATGGGCGGGGTCGCCTGGGGTCGTCAGGTAGCCGTTGACGAACAGTGAGTCCGCCACGTACAGGGCCATGGGTTGCAGGGACCGGAGATTGAACTCCCGTCCTCCCGCCGCGCGCAATTCTCTGCGAGGGTGTACAAAACGAAACAGGCAGAGAATTTTCAGGCACCGTTGCGGGGTGAGGTTTTTCGCGTCGGCCAGCGGGGTTCCCGGAATCGGATGCAGCATGTTCAACGGGATCGAGTCGGGGTTGAGGTCTTTCAGGGCAAGGGCCAGGTCTACGAGATCCTCGTCGGACTCTCCCATGCCGACGATCCCGCCCGAACACAATTCCAGACCCGCGGCGCGCGCGTTGCGTAAGGTGGTCATCCGGTCCTGATACGTGTGGGTCGTGCAGATGGAGGAGTGATAGGCCTCGCTTGTGTTCAGGTTGTGGTTGATGCGATCCACTCCGGCGGCCTTGAGTCGTCTGGCCTGGGGTTCGGTGAGCAGTCCCAGGGAACAGCAGACCTGCATCGGCAGTTCCTGCTTGATCCGCTTTACCGCCGAGGCGATGTCGTCCACTTCTTTTTCGAGCGGACTTCGTCCGCTGATCACCACGCAATACCGTTCTGCTTTGGCTTCATGGGCTCGGCGGGCGGCTTTGAGCATGTCCTCCGGTGACACCAACGCATAGCGGTCGATGGGAGCCGTGGAAATGCTGGATTGCGAACAATAATGGCAATCTTCCTGACAGGCGCCGCTCTTGGCGTTGAACAACATTTGGATGGTGACTTTTCGACCGAAATAGGCGTGACGGATCGTATACGCGGCGTTGACCAGGGGTAAGAGTTGGGTGTCGTCGGTTTGGAGGAGTTCCAAGCCTTCTTCACGGCTGACCGAATGGCCTTGCAGCACTTGTTCCGCGAGCACGTCGAATCGAGTCATGCGCTTACTCCCTCGGCAATCAAAACTACGGTGTCAGCTTGCTTGATGCAGCATCTTCGGCGATTCGGGGGGCTGTGACAACAGAGACCTCAGGGCTTGCGAATCATATTCCGTTGACGGGATTTGCGGTGCGTCTCTCCACATGTTCTCGATACCGTAATAGACGCGGCTCTCTTCACGGAAAATATGCACGATGACGTCTTGATAATCGAGAAGGACCCAGTTCGCCGCGGTTTCTCCCTCTATTGCGCCGTGGTCTCCGAAGCGATGAGCCATTTCCTGCCGGATGGCTTCGGCAATGGCTTTGACCTGCCGCCCTGAATTTCCGGAGCAAATGACAAAATAATCGGCAATCGAGGTGAGGTGTCCTATTTGCAGGACCATGACGTCGGAGGCTTTTTTATCGAGGGCGATACCTCCGATAACCAAGGCTTTAGATTTGGCGTCTGAAATAGGGCGGCTCCTTAACACGGGACGTACAAGTTGTGTTCGATTATATAAGAATGCACAGGGGGTGGCAACCAGTCCGTGACGTCCGCGCCCTTCCGGATTCGTTCTCGAACATCGGACGATGATGCCTCGCAGGGGTCAATTCGCAGAAACGTGATCCTGGCCTGAGGGCCGATGGGGAGATCCAGGCGCTGTTGCCGGCCGTTATCCAAATGCTGTAGCTGCGCGGCCGGCAGGGGAGGCAACAGCCCCAGCGAGGCCGTCCGGGTAAAGGGAACGTGGGGCCGTGACAGCACCAGAAAGTTTGTCAAGGTCAACAGCGTTTCGGCCGATTTCCACCCGGCAATTTCGAGAAACGCATCCAGGCCGATGATGAACCAGAGTTCGTCCTTCACGGTTTCCCGAAGCGTTCGGATCGTGTCGATGGTATAGGAGGTCTCCGGCGCGTTGGCCTCCACGTCGGAAACCGTAAAACCCGCCAGTCCCGCGACGGCGCGTTGCACCATGCGCAATCGATGCCGGGCCGGGGTCAACGAGTCACGAGACTTGTGGGGCGGAGCGCCCGATGGAATGAAGATCACCCGGTCGAGGGACAATGCTCTTTGCGCCTGCCCGGCAATCCATAGGTGGCAATTGTGAACCGGGTCGAACGTGCCGCCCAGCAAACCAATTCGTGTAAGGGGGGAGTCGCTCACCGCGTCACGACGTAGGATCGGGATTGGGGCGGTCAGACCAACAGCGCGAGGTTGTCCCGGTGGATAACTTCTTCATATTCGTGAGTGCCTGCCCCATGGGAAATCTCGTTGGTCCGGCGCCCCTTGATGTCGATGATGACGTCCGATGAAAAATTCACCAATCCTTTGGCAAACTCTTTGCCGTCCGTGTCCATGCAAGAGACGGGATCACCCGCCGCGAACGTACCTTTCACGTCGACGATCCCGGAAGGCAACAGGCTTTTCCCTCGGGTGGTGAGCGCCGTGACGGCGCCGGCATCCAGCACGAGTTTTCCCTTTGCCCGGAGCGTATAGGCGATCCAATGTTTCCGGCTGGGGAGCTTCCGGCCTTGAGAAAAGAACAGGGTGCCGTGGCCTGAGCCGGCCAGGACGCTTGACAGCAGGTCCGGGGTTTCACCGTTGAGCAACAACGTGGGGACTCCGAATTGCCGGGCCAGTTTGGCCGCCTGGATTTTCGTGACCATGCCCCCACGGCTTTCCTGGCTCTGCGAGGTTTCCGCTCCTTGTTCGATCTCCGGAGTGATGTCCGTCACGTGCGAGATCAACGTGGCTTCCGGGTCGCGTCGAGGGTCCCGGGTGAACAGCCCGTCGACGTCAGAAAGAATAATGAACAGATCCGCATCGACCAGGTGGGCGACCTGTGCCGCGAGGGTGTCGTTGTCACCGAAACGAATCTCGTCCACCGAGACGGCGTCGTTTTCATTGACAATCGGAATGCTCTCCAGCTTGAGCAACGTCGTCAGCGTGTGCCGTGCATTGAGAAAACGCTTGCGATCGGCCAGGTCTTCATGGGTGAGCAAGACTTGGGCTATATGTTGTCCGGCTTCCTGAAAACAGGTTTCATAGGCGTGAATGAGATGGCTCTGTCCGGCCGAAGCCGCGGCTTGTTGCAAAGGCAGGGTTTGCGGATAGGACTTGAGGCCGAGTTTCCCGATGCCGGCCAGGATAGCCCCTGATGACACCAGGACGATTTCCCGTTGTTCCTGCTTGAGACGGGCGATTTCACCGGAGAGGCGTTGAATGTGGTCGAGCCGCAAGCCCGCCGGGGCAGCGAGGATGCTGCTGCCAATTTTTATGACGAGCCGTTTGGCGTATGAGACGATGAGGTCTCTCATGCCGCCTCGATTTCCTGAAGACGTTGAGCCATGAACGCACGTAGGGTGTCGAGCCCCTCGCGTGTGGCCGAGGAGATGGGAAAGAAGGTCATCTGTTGGACCCGGCAATAGCGCTCGATCTCCCGGCGGCGTTGCCCGTTGCCCTGGGTGTCGATTTTGGTTCCGACGACGGCAAAGGCACGCTTCCCCAGGGTGCGATCGAAGGCGGACAACTCTTCCTGCAACACGCGCAACGTGTTCACGGGATCATCCGTGGTCCAGTCGGAAACATCAATAAGATACAACAGGAAACGCGTCCGTTGAATATGCTTGAGAAATTGATGGCCCAGGCCCTTGCCCAGATGGGCACCTTGAATAAGGCCGGGAATGTCGGCCATGACGAAACTGTCGTATTCGCCCATGGGGACGACTCCCAAATGCGGTTGCAGGGTCGTGAAGGGATAGCCGGCAATTTCCGGTCGAGCGGCCGAGAGCGTGGAAATCAACGTGGACTTTCCGGCGTTGGGAAAGCCCACGAGTCCGACGTCGGCCAGGAGTTTCAGTTCCAGGTCGAGGTGCAATTCTTCACCGGGTGTCCCCTCTTCAAACGTCCGGGGCGCCCGGTTCGTGGAGGTGGCGAAGCGGGCGTTGCCTTTGCCGCCTTTTCCTCCCTTGGCCACGGTCACGTGCTGTTCGGGTGTCACCAGATCTGCCAGGAGTTCGTTGGTTTCCGCGCATCTGATGACGGTCCCGACCGGCACGGTGATCGTGACGTCGGCGCCGGTACGGCCATGACGATTGGTTTTTTGCCCCGGCGCTCCGGATTCGGCCTCATAGTGGCGCCGGTACTTCAAGTCGAGTAACGTGGTGACGCGGGTCGATGCCGTGGCCACGACGTTGCCTCCGTTCCCGCCGTCACCGCCGTCCGGGCCGCCATGGGGGACGAATTTTTCCCGCCGGAAACTGCAACCGCCGTTCCCGCCGTTGCCGGACCGGACAAAAATTTTTGCGTGGTCGATAAACATGCGGCACCACGATTGTCATAGGAAGATGGGAAAGAAAGAGCCCGGGGAGGAAGATGGGTTGTTTATGTTGAGGAGGGATACACGCTGATCTTGCGTCGCGCTTCGCCTCCCTCGATTTTCACGATTCCGGCCACTTTGGCAAAGAGGGTATGATCCCTGCCCATCCCGACGTTATAGCCGGGATGAAACTTGGTGCCTCGTTGGCGAATGAGAATGTTGCCGGGTTGAACCCGTTCGTCGGCGTATCGTTTGACTCCCAGATACTGAGGATTACTGTCGCGTCCGTTTCGAGATGAACCGCCACCTTTTTTATGTGCCATGACAGGTCCTTTTGCTAGCCCGTGACGATGTCATCGACGCGGAGTTGGGTGAATGATTGACGATGTCCGCGGGTTTTCCGGTAATTCTTCCGGCGTTTTTTCTTGAACACCGTGACCGACCGGGTTCGGCCGTTCCGAATCACCGTGGCTTGGACGTGTGCCCCTTCGATCACCGGTTGTCCGCGAAGGAGTTCCTCACCCGTTGAAATGAACCGGACGGGCTTCAACTCCAAGGTTTGGCCGACTTCGGCGTGCAGCGTTTCGACCTGAAGGACCGAACCACGTTCGACCCGGTATTGTTTTCCGCCGGTTTCCAAAATCGCGTACATGAGAACGTCATCCTTTCATTGGCTGCACATGTATCATGCCCCGGAAAGGGGTGTCAAGGCACGCAGGGCGGTCGAAGCAGCCGGATTGACAGGCTGAGGCCACCTCGTTATAAGCTAAGAGTATGAGGACGCGTTTCCGGGAAGATAGTCGAGAGCAGAAAGGCCGGTCATGGTGACGCCGAGTGAAAAAATCTGGATGGACGGAACTTTCGTGAATTGGGAAGAAGCCTCCGTCCACGTGTTGACGCATTCTTTGCACTACGGCCTGGGAGCCTTCGAAGGCATTCGTTGCTATCGAGGGAAAACCGGATCGGTGATTTTTCGCTTGCGCGAGCACGTGGACCGGCTGTTCGAATCGGCGCATATCGTGATGATGAACGTCCCGTACAGCCGCAAGGACGTGTTCGAGGCCATCGTGGAGACGGTTCGGATCAATAAGCTGGACTCCTGCTATATCCGTCCCTTGCTGTACGTGGGCTATGGGGAAATGGGGTTGTATCCCGGCAATAATCCCGTCAAGCTGGCGATTGCCGCCTGGCCGTGGGGCACCTATTTGGGAGAGGACGCCCTGGTGCATGGAATCCGGGCCAAGGTGTCATCGTTTACCCGCCACCACGTGAACGTCTCCATGACCCGCGCAAAAGTCTCCGGGTACTACGTGAATTCCATTTTAGCCAAGTGTGAGGCGAAAAGCGCGGGGTACGACGAGGCCATTCTCCTGGATACGGAGGGCTACGTAGCCGAGGGAACCGGAGAAAACGTGTTCATCGTGTCAAAGGGCGTGCTCAAGACCACTCCCCTGACTTCCATCCTGGAAGGGATCACTCGTCATTCCATCCTGGAGTTGGCCAAGGAGAAAAACATTCCAGTGGTGGAGGAACGGTTTACCCGTGATGCATTATACGTGGCCGAAGAAGTGTTCCTCACGGGAACAGCCGCCGAAGTGGCGCCGGTTCGGGAAATCGATGACCGACGGATCGGAACCGGAAAACGTGGCCCCGTCACGGATCTTCTGCAGAAAACCTTCTTTGACATCGTAAAGGGCGAAGACGATTCCCACGCCCAATGGCTGACGCCGGTGTAAGTCCCAGGGTTTGTCCCGACCCACTTTCCCTTCCGTCATCCCCGACATTTTTAATCGGGGATCCAGCGGCTTTTGTTCTTCTGTCAATAAATTGTACGGTCGTTCTTTTTACGAACAGGGAAAAAGACAGAGCCCCTGGAGACCCCTCACCCCGGCCCTCTCCCTCAAGGGGCGAGGGAGTCAAATTACTGCGGCGCGTGTTCGGAGTGTTCGTCGGGGGATTCAGAGGGGGCTTCCGATGCTTCCGGGGACGCTGATTCAGGAGCCGTGTCCGTGCTGTCCGGAGCGGAAGAAGTGGCTTCGTCTGACGTAGTGGGAACGTCAATCACCGACGCGGCGTTTTCTTGTTTGGACAGTAACGCCAGTCCGAGGGAAGTCAGCATGAAAATAATGGCCGCAGCCACCGTGACTTTGCTGAGAAACGTTCCGGGACCGCGACTGCCGAACACCGTTTGACTGGACCCGCCGAATGCCGCGCCGATTTCGGCTCCCTTCCCTGCCTGAAGCAGGATCGCGGCGATCATCAAAAAACAGACGGTGAGATGGAGAATGACGGCGGCAGTATACATGGATGTTTCCAGATTGTTATTTCGTAACGGATTTAAGAGGCGATCCGACAGATCTTAGCAAAGCCTTCAGGATCAAGACAAGCTTTTCCGACCAGAGCCCCATTCACCTCACCCGATCCAAAAAGTTCAGGGGCATTTTCAGGGGCAACGCTTCCGCCATAGAGGATTCGCGTGGTGTCTGCGATGTGCGGCCGTTCCCTCTTCAGGATGGTGCGAAGAAAGGCATGCACTTCTTCTATTTGTGGGACGGTAGCGGCGTACCCGGTGCCGATGGCCCAAACCGGTTCATAGGCTATGGCGAGTCCGGTTATACGTTCGGCCGGCACATCGACTAACGCTCTCAGCATTTGTTTTTTGACCACGTCTTGAGTATGACCGGCCTGTCGTTCCTTCAGCGTTTCTCCCACGCAGAGAATGGGAACGAGGCCGTGCTGCAACGCGGCCTTCAGTTTTTTATTGACGTGGGCATCGGTTTCTCCCAGGAGTCGCCGGCGTTCCGAATGCCCGACGATGACCGATTGGCAGCCCACGTCTTTCAGCATGCGACCGGAAATCTCGCCCGTATAGGCTCCTTCTTCTTCCCAGGACAGGTCTTGCGCGCCCAGTTTGAAGGGATCGCCGGCGCGGAGGATTTGCCGGATGCCGTCAAGAGCGGTAAACGGGGGCATGAGCAGGATTTCCGCACGGACGTCCTGCTCCAAGGCTTGCCGGAATCGATGGACAAATTCGACAGCCTCGGCCGTCGTCTTGTGCATCTTCCAATTGCCTGCGATGAGTCGGGGGTTCACGAACGCGGTGACCGTATCAGGATTCTATGTGTTCGGTCATTCGTTGACAATTTCCCCCTCACCCCAGCCCTCTCCCTATTTCCCGCTTAATGCGGGAAATGGGAGAGGGGGCTCTTTCGTTCCCCTCCTTTGTAAGGAGGGGGTAGGGGAGGTAGAGCCTGAGCCGAAGGAGCAGGATCCATTACCTGGCAGGCAGGGCCGCCAGCCCTGGCATGTTTCCTCCCTCCAACAAGGTGAGAGCCGCACCACCCCCCGTTGAAATAAACGACATGCTGTCGGTTTCGCCGGCGCGGTGGATGGCCAAGGCCGTCGAGCCGCCTCCGACGATGGTCAGGGCATAGGCATTGGCGACGGCATGGGCCATGGCTTGGGTGCCCCGGGCAAAGGCGTCTCGTTCAAACAGGCCCATCGGCCCGTTCCAGAGGATGGTTTTGGCATTTTCCACCGCCTCGGTAAAGAGTTTGACGGAGGCTGGCCCGATATCCAGTCCATACCATCCTTCGGGGATCTCCTGGATGGGAACGATTTTTGTTTCGGCGCCGAGGTCCAGGCTGGCCGCCACCACGCAATCCACCGGCAGATAAAATTTGATACCTTGCTCGACGGATCGTTCGTACACGCCTTTGGCGAAATCCAGCATCTCGTCTTCAACCAGGGACCGGCCGATTTCGAGGTTCATGGCTTTCAGGAACGTAAACGCCATACCGCCGCCGATCACGACCTTGTCAACTTTGCTTTCGAGGTTTTTGATAACTCCGATTTTTCCCGAGACCTTTGCGCCTCCCAAGAGGGCGACAAACGGGCGGACGGGACTTTCCACGGCCCCTTCGAGATACTCCACTTCACGTTTCATCAAATATCCGGCTGCGGACGCTTTGATGAATAAGGGAATACCCGCGGTGGAGGCGTGGGACCGGTGTGCGGTGCCGAACGCATCATTGATGAAGACGTCACCCAATGAAGCCAGTTCTGATGCGAACTCTTTGTCATTGGCTTCCTCTCCGGGATGAAACCGGACGTTTTCCAGCAAGAGGACGGTGCCGGGTTGCAGTTGGCTCGCGAGGTTTTTCACGAGCGGGCCGGCGCAGTCCGGGGCAAACGTCACGTCCTTCCCCAACAGGCGTTTCAGGCGTTTGGCCACCGGCGCGAGGCTGAGTTCCGGGCAGACCTCTCCGTTGGGACGTCCCAAGTGGGAACACAGAATCACGCTCCCGCCTTCGTCAACCACGTGATTGATGGTGGGAATCGCCGCGCGAATCCGGGAATCGTCCGTAATTTTTCGGTCCTCATCGAGCGGAACGTTGAAGTCCACGCGGATAATGACCCGTTTCCCTTGCAGGTCGAGCTGATCAATGGTTTGTTTGGTGATATGCACGATACTTCCCTTCCTCCCGGCCCGGTGTGTTTCAGGAGGACGAAGCCTGAACGCTTAGTTCTTCGAGGCCAAAAATTTCACCAGATCCCTCAATCGGCAGGAATAGCCCCACTCGTTGTCGTACCAGGCAAAGACCTTGACGAATCGACGATTCATCACGGTCGTGAGGGGCGCATCGACAATCGCCGAATAGGCGCTTCCGTTCAAATCAATCGAGACAATCGGATCTTCGGAATACCCCAGAATACCGTTGAGCGGGCCTTCAGCGGCCCGGGCAAAGGCGGCGTTGACTTCGGCGGCGTCACAGTCCCGTTCGGTCTCCACGGCCAAGTCGATCAGTGACACATTGGGGGTGGGGACGCGAATGGCGACCCCGTCGAGTTTGCCCTTCAGTTCCGGGATGACCAAATGTACGGCTTTGGCTGCGCCGGTCGAGGTCGGAATCATCGAGAGGCCCGCGCTTCTGGCGCGTCGCAGGTCCTTATGAGGCAAATCCAGCAGTTGCTGGTCATTGGTATAGGAATGAATGGTGGTCATATAGCCGTGGTCAATGCCGAATTGTTCAAGCAGGACTTTGGCCACCGAAGCCAGACAGTTGGTCGTACAGGAAGCATTGGAGATGACGTGGTGCGACTGGGGTTCATACGATTGTTCGTTCACTCCCAGGACGATCGTAAGGTCGGCGTCCTTGCCCGGTGCCGAAATCACGACACGGGGAGCGCCGGCCGACAAATGTTGGCTCGCCCCTTCCCGGTCGGTGAAACGGCCCGTTGACTCCACCACCACGTCCACACCGAGCGTTTTCCAGGGCAATTCCTTGGGATCCCGTTCGGCAAAGACGCTGATACGTTGGTCGTTGACCAGCAGGTGACCGTCTCCGGCTTCCACCGTTCCCGGAAATCGTCCATGGACCGAGTCGAAAGTCAACAAATGACTCAGGGTTTTCGAGTCGGTGAGGTCGTTGATGCCGGCAAACTGAATATCGGGGTCACCCAAGGAGGCCCGGAAAAAATTGCGCCCGATACGTCCAAACCCGTTGATTCCGACACGAATAGCCATCGCTGTCCTGTATTGTGAAATGAACTAAAAATCCTTTGGGAGAGGGGAAGCTAAAATAATACTTATGGGAAGCGACGAAGTCAAATCTTCATGGCTTCCTTGACCTCTCCGAGCGTTTGACGGGAGATCTCGGACGCGCGTTCGCATCCGTCCCGGGCCACTTCGTCGAGTCGAGCGGGGTTGGCTTCGAGCGAGCCGCGAGCTTCCCAGATGGGCGACAGTTGCGCCACGACGCGGTCCGCCACGAATTTCTTACAGTCAATGCAGCCGATTGCAGCCGTGCGACATTCCCGGTTGATTTGCTCGATGACCGCGGGTTCGGAATACATCTTGTGGAATTCGAACACCGGACAAATCTCGGGGTTCCCCGGGTCGGTTCGTCTCACCCGGGCCGGGTCGGTGACCATGGTCTTGAGGGTTTGCCGGACCGTGGGTTCGGTGTCCGACAGGTTGATCGTATTCCGGTAACTCTTGCTCATTTTGCGACCGTCGGTGCCGACGACTTTGGGAAACTCCGTGAGCAGTTCCTGCGGTTCCACCAGCACGGGGGTATAGAGACTGTTGAACCGGCGGGCGATTTCGCGGGTCAGTTCCAGGTGGGGGAGTTGATCCTTGCCAACCGGCACGGCATTGGCTTTGTAAAGCAGGATGTCCGCAGCCTGCAGAACGGGATATCCCAAAAACCCATGCGTGGAGAGGTCACGTCCCTCCAGTTGTTCCTGCTTTTCCTTATACGTGGGGTTCCGTTCAAGCCACGAGACCGGGGTCAGCATCGAGAGGAGCAACTGCAACACGGCATGTTCCGGCACGTGCGATTGGATAAAGACCGTGGACCGTTCGGGGTCGATCCCCGCCGCGAGCCAGTCGATCAGCAATTCCCGGACGTAGGTCCTGACGTGACCGGTGTCTTCGTAATTGGTGGAAAGCGCGTGCCAGTCCGCCACGAAGAAGAAACACGTATGGGTGTCCTGAAGCGTTTTCCAATTTGTGAGGGCTCCCAAATAATTTCCCAGATGCAGGCGCCCACTGGGCTGCATGCCGCTTAACACGCGCATCGTTCACTCCTTCACAAGCAATTACAATACCAGCCTTGAGAGAATACTGCCGGTCATGAATTGGAAGATCGTCCCGATAAAGCCGCTCACCACGTGAATCCGTGAATCAAAAAAAATCAGGCCGAGGATGATCAGCATGCCGTAGGGCTCCAGGCGGCTGAGCAGGACGGCCGGTTTGAGCGGCAAGCTGTTCGTCAGGATCCGGCCTCCGTCGAGCGGGGGAATCGGAAGCAGATTAAACGCAAAGAGCAAGGTATTGATGATGATCGAAAACAGGGCCATGGCGGTCAACGGCAACAGGAGCATACCCAACAGGTCGCTTCTGGGGGGCACGCCCGGCTGTGGGGGCCAATTCTCCTGCAGTGTGGGATCGATGCTGAGCAGGACGTTCAACAGGATGCCACTCAGAATGGCCAGTATGAAGTTCATGGCCGGACCGGCTGCCGCCACGAGGGCCATGTCGCGCCGGGGGTTGCGCAATCGTCCCGGCGTCACGGGAACGGGTTTCGCCCAACCGAACAGGAAGCCTCCGGGCATCAACAGGCAGAGCAGGGGAACGATAATCGTGCCGAACCGGTCGATGTGGACGAGTGGATTGAGCGTCAACCGGCCGTGCTCCCGGGCCGTGGCGTCTCCGTAATAATTGGCGACCCAACCGTGCGCATACTCATGCAGGACCACGGCCAGCATGAGCGGAAGGATCACATAGGACAGGGTATGGAAAAATTGGGCCATGAATGTTTAATTCCACTCAATTCAATTGGACGAACCGACCATTCTGAATTTGGATCATATACACTTTACGAGTGAGGATGCCACCTTCATCGAATTTTTCCAAACCGCCCAGGGTGGGAAGATCATGCCGGACAAAGAGTTGGATGCGGACGTCAGGCCCCGTCGTGGCTCCGCGGTGGATCGTATCAAGGACCACGTGCATGGCATCGTAAGCCTGGACCGCAAAAATGGATGGATCAGACTGAAACCGTTCACGATAGGCGGTGATAAAACGCCGGGTTTTCGGATCGGCGGTCTCAAGGAACAGGGCGTCGCCGAACAGCCCCCCATCAATTGAACTGCGTCCCCATGTCAGGAGATTGGGGTGGTTCCAGGCATTCGTTCCCAACAGGGGGACGTTCACGTCGAAAAAGGCAAGTTGCGCGGCCAGAAACGCCACGTCGGTCGGATGGCCCGGCAGAAACAGGGCATCGAATCCGGGAGTATACACTAACGGCACATCTTCTTCATTCCCGTCCCCGGGTACTTTGTCCTCCGTGACCACGCCGTTCTCCGGATTAATCGGCTCCTCGGGTACCAGCGGCAGCATTTCTCCATAGAGGCTCAAGTCCGTCTCTTTCATGCGAATGATTTGACGTGACGCATCGGTCGTTCCCGGCTGATACCACTCCGTGGCAATCACCTCTCCTCCATTTTGAACCGCCGCCTGTTGAAAAATGTGAACCAACGTTTTCCCATGGGGCGTCTGCGGGGCCAGGATACAAAAACGCGTATACCCGAAATGCCGCATGGCATAGTCCACCAGCCGGTTGATCTGGAGGGAGGGCGTCATGGCGCTGCTGAACCAATACCGTCCGAATTGCTTGACGTTGGGCAGGGTCGCGGTGGGTGAAATAAAGGGCACGGCCGCGAAATCCGGGATATCGGCCAGGAGTTGAACCTCTCGAGCCAACAAAGGACCAATCAGGGCGATGGGGGCAAATTCGTCGAGCAGTTGTGAAACATCGCGACGGAGTTGGGCCGTCGGAAGGGCGCTGTCTTTGACCACCAGACCGACGGCGTTGGAACTCCCAAGGGCCTCATCCTCTTCCAGAGCCAACCGGATGCCGTTGAACGTCTCGGTTCCAAAGTGTTTCATTTTTCCCGAAAAAGGCAACGTCGCCGCAATCACGTGGCGATGGGCTTTGATTCCGGCAGTGACGATCTGCAGAAGCGCGGTCGCGGTCCGGGCATAGGGATGATCGGGAAAGCGTTGAAGAAAGGCGCGGATGTCCCGTTCGGCCAAGGTATTGTCATCTTGTGACTTGTGGAATTCAATGAGGCGGATTAAGGCCAGATCACCGGGAGACGTGCCCGGAAAGGCATCGATGACCTCACCGAGGGACGGTTCGTTCATCTTTTCCAGGATGAGATGCTGAACGTAGTCCAGGAGATCCCGTCGTTTGTCCGCCCCCGATTGTTCGGCATGATGCAATGCGGTTTCAATCGCCCGAAGGTACTCACCGGTTGACTCGTATGCGAGGCATAACCGATAGAGTGCCTCGGCGCGCAGGGTTTCGTCCGAACTCAGATCCAGGGCCCGGGACAGGATGGAAACGGCCCGTTTGGGCTGTTGCACTTCGGTATAGAGGGTGCCCAGCCTCAACCGGGCATCGTGGGCCAGCGTTGAGCCTGGAAATTCTTCGAGGAATTGTTCAAGGGTGGGAATGGCCTGGTTGAATTGTCCCTCGGCTTCCAGGGCTATGGCGTGCAAAAAAGAGAATTGCTCGATGAACGCGGGCGTGCCGGATTGATCGAGAAACCGTTCGATCAATCGAATCGCCTCTCCGGTGTGTTCCTGTTCGAGTTGAGCCTTGATTTGGGCGAGACCCTGTTCTTCGGTCAGTGGATGGGGCTGTTCCTCGTACAGGTCAAGGGTCTGATCCTCGGTCAGCGGCAGGGGTTCCCCCTCGGCAGGTGCATCGGATGACATTTGGGCAAGCGCCGCCCCCGGCCACAGAACGAGGCTGATGAGGAGGACCCGAATCAACGTGCGGGAAAAAGAGGACGTGGCGACAATCATGAGACATTGTTACGTAATGTGGATTTGCCCCATCTTGCAAACAATACTTGCGTGTTAATTCCCCCCTTTTCTTTCCTTGCTTTTTTTTGTAAAATGTATTCAAAAGGAGGTGAGAAAAGAAATGAAGAAGATACCGGCAATGCTTGCGCTGATTGGCATAAGTGTTTTGCTGTTGAGCTACAGAGCTTACGCCTTTATAGGAGGGCTGCCACCGCCTGTAGACCGCCTATAGGAATAAGGGGTACAATGCATCTCTAGCAGTTGAGAAGTCCTATATATCACTATACTTAAGCAACTTGTTTGCCTGTTCCAAATGTGCCCGAAGCACTTTCATCGTTGAAGCATTTTTGTTCAAATCGATCAGATTTTTCTCATATATAACTTCTTGATGGGATATGGCTTCCTTGAAGAGCGCTCTTGCTTCCGCAATTTCGTCAGAATTTGGATTGTTTTTTCTAGCCTCGAAAGCCATCTTGACATAGCCATACGTGTCAATAAGAAGTGGCTGATCCTGCACATATAGTTTGGTGCGATGGTCATAGTTGTTCTTCGCATATCGCAACGCCTCGAATTTCCTGATCCCTTCCCGCGCTGAGACATAGGCAAGAGAGTTTTTCGCATAGATTTCTTGCTGTTCTAGAAGGTGGTAATCTTCAGAATCGGGTCCTCTATCTTTTATTTTGCTCCATGCTTTCTGAGCAATGTCCAGTGCAGTATCTAAGTATAGGAAAACCTTTTTGCGGTCGTATTTGCCCTCCTGATCCAGGAAAAGAGCATGGGAGTAGTTAATATTAAAAGAGACCACAGGGGCGTGGTTGCTGAATCGTTGAGATGCTAATTCTTCTAGAAGGAAGATGGTCCTATCCACGTTGTGGTTGAACGCGTCTAGGTAAGCTAGAGCAAGGTAGATGTGAGGGGCATTCGCCAATGCCTTTGGATTAACCAAGTCTTTCAAGAATCTGGGCTTCAACAGGAAATCGCGATCTAACTGTGGATACTTCTTCAACAGGGAATCGGGATTCAATGAGGACTCGGGGTCTAACGATTTGCACTTGTTCTCTCTCTTTACGAATGCCTGATTTAAGGCTTCCAAACTTTTATTTGCCTCCTCAAAGAATTTAGCACGCAAACTTTTCTTTGCTTCCTTCGGGCCGTCCGGTTTTTTTGCAGGGGTTGAGCTTTTCGACTGTCGTTCTCGAATTGAACCTCCTTGTTGAATCAACAGATAAAGTTTGTGAGCTATTGGATGCAGTGCATGTCGTATGCTCTCAATGTCCAGATAGTTTTTATGTGCCTTGAGGGAACATCTACCAAGTGGACCTAAGATCGTTTCAGTAAACAATAGGCTTGTTTGGTAAATTTCTCTGTGTTTCGTACTCTCGTCCTTGGGAAAGAGATCAAGATACTTAAGATCCATTTTGATAAAATAGTTAGAAAATGTCACAAATTGTAACGTTTCGAGATTTGTTAACACATTAATTTGTAAGTCTTTCTCCAAGTCAGGGGACTCTACCCTTCCCTCGCCTGCAAATTGAAACTCGGCGACCGGTGTCTTTAGGCCTGTCATGCCCCCTAACTGGCGTTCTATATAGGGAATGGCTGCGGCTAGTAAAAGCAGCCCAACAAGACTGATTGCCACCCAGTTGTATCGAGTCCCTGGTCTCATCCGCATTTCCCAGAAATGAGGCCCCCAGTACCGTAGAAGACATCCGAATACCGCTCCGAGAATAAACTGTACTGTCTCGCGTCCAGTAAGATCTTGGGCGACTCGAAAAACGTCGTATGATGGCCATTGGGTAGTCAGGATTATGACAAAGAGCGCCAATACAAAAAGGGCGAGCGAACCTAACACACCTTGGACCCATGGGTTCAGGGAAACGGCACGCACCCGGGGGCTGGCTTTAATCCATCCAAATAAGAGAAAACTGGCCAGTGCGGCTATAGCAAAAATACCCATGTTCAATTCTTCCTCATGTTCATCATTACGTTTTAGGATGTGTGAAGTCTTTAGTCAAGCTACCTGGATGAACCTGCAAGTGGGCCTCTGGGTTTTTCTTGAAATCGGCAGCTTCTGGCTGGAAGGGCTTGCCTCTGATACTATAGGTGAATTGCAAAGATTCACCAATTCAGGTTTCATTAGCTCTTTTTATACTTCCCCTGCTGTCATCCCCGACTCGATCGGGGATCTAGAGGTTTCCCTTTTTTCCTTTGTGAAGAGAAAGACCATGGATTCCCGATTAAAAATGTCGGGAATGACAGTAGGAGACAGCAGAATTTGTCAGCGCATAAGTGAACTCATACAGGAATGCCAGCATGCCTCGCTTTTAATGACAATATGCTGCACTGTTGATCAGGGGACGAGCGGAACCGTAAATGAATGACGAGCCGACGGCGCAACCGTGGCGCATGGACGACCTGATCGACCAATACCTGACCAATTTGAGAGTTGAGAGCGGCGTCGCCGACAATACCGTCCAGGCCTATCGACGCGATCTCGAAAAGTTGCGCGCGTACCTGGCGTTGGAGGGCATGACCAATCCGCTGGACGTCCCACCGCATTTGACCGGATTTCTGAATCATCTGTATGCACAACAGTTGTCGCCGGCATCGGTGTCCCGGTGTCTGGCGGCCATCCGCGGGTTTTACCGGTTTCTCAGTACGGAGCATGGAGCCCCGGAAGTGCTGTCCCAACTGCCCGGGGCGCCCAAGCAATGGGCAAAATTGCCCAGGACGTTGTCCGAATCCGAGGTGACGGCCTTATTGGAGTTACCGGTTGGGCAAGGATTGGAGGAAATCCGGGATTCCGCCATGGTGGAGTTGATGTACGCGGCCGGCCTTCGGGTCTCGGAGTTGATCTTGCTTCCCCTCTCGGCGGTGAACCTGGAAGTGGGGTACGTGCAGGCCACCGGCAAACGCGACAAGCAACGCATGGTGCCCATCGGCGAAGTCGCGCGCCAAAAGCTGGTGGCCTATTGCCGGGAGGTACGGCCGGTCTTGTTGAAAGGTCGATCCGCGCCGGCATTGTTCGTGACGAGGCGGGGAGGAGGCATGACGAGACAAAGCTTCTGGACCATTCTCCGGCGGCGGGCCATGCGAGCAGGGATTCACAAACCGATCTCGCCGCACATGTTGCGCCATTCATTCGCCACGCACCTGCTGGAACACGGCGCCGACCTGCGAGCCGTGCAAATGATGCTGGGCCACGTCAACATCGCCACCACCCAGATTTACACGCACGTGGAACACAAGCGGCTGAAGCAAGTCCATGACGAGCGGTTCCCCAGAAAACGCCGCCGCGGCTCGCCCGCGAAACCGGCTGCACCGGAATAAGCGCCGTCGCCTTCTTCTTCGATGTAGGGACAGGCCTGTGTGCCTGTCCAAAGAAAGGTAGAGAGTCCCCGCAGGTCAGATCAGCGCAACGTACTCCGACTCCACCTGAGCCCGACCCGACCCGACCCGGCCCTTGATTTCCCACGCCGGGTTGTCTATTCTTTGTGACAGTCGATTCACTCGGGGCAGGGTAAAACAAGAATCCCAAGACGAGGTCTCAGGATGCATGATGTCCGCTCCACCCCACCGCAGAAAACAGTAGGCGCTTCCGCGCTTCCGCGCTTCCGCGCTTCCGCGCTT
>WTGX01000014.1 GCA_011523385.1 Nitrospira sp.
GTTGGGGGCAGGGGGGTTAGGGGCCAACATGAGCCCCTGGTTGATCAGGGTCGTGATCCACGCTTCGTAAAGATGTTGATGCTTGAGTTCCAGCGCCGGCCGTTTCGGAAAAACGACAATATCATTGCCCTGCAAAAGACTCTGGTACGTCTGCCTCACCAATTCCCGAAAAATGCGTTTCCCTCTGTTCCGCACAACCGCCGTCCCAAGCCGGCGGCTCACCACAATACCGACCCGGGTATTCTCAAGCGGGGACCAGCACGAAACCACGTTGAAGAATCGCGTCGTGATACGCTGGCCTTCCCGTTTGACTCGCTCGAAGTCCTCTGTTTTTTTCAAGAATACCGGCGGGCACCGTGAGGAAACGTCACTCATCGGATACGGTCAGGCGGTAGCGGCCTTTTCTGCGACGGCGGGCAAGTATTTTTCTCCCGGCTTTGGTGCTCATTCGCTTGCGAAACCCGTGGTCTCGTTTTCTCTTGAGATTCGACGGTTGTCGATACGTCATGGACATGGTCAAGACCCTCTTTCCGAAACGGTAATAATGAAAGGATTGTAAATTCCCGCTTATTGACTGTCAAATATTTCAGGTCTCAATAGCTAGACAACGTGAGGGCCTAGGCGTATCTTGGCCGCACGTCACCAGCCTGAACGAGGTCTATTCCAATCTGTGGATCGACTTCGACTGAGTGAGTCAAACGAAACGCTAGAACGTATGGAACACAGATGAACTCATCCACACCCTCTTACGGCATGCCCATACATATAAACTATCACTCGGCGTTTTATGGCACTGTCGTGCTGCTGTTCGCCTTTGCAGTCAGCACTCCCGGTCGTACGAGTTTTGCAGACAGCGAGGGCCAAGCTCACAGCAGGCCCGTCGAGTTGCTGTTTGCCGATCCGCGCATCCATTCCGCGCCGGGAGACCGTTGCGAAGATGAAATCTGCGCGCGCTTGCTGAAACTGATACAAATGGCGGAAACATCTATCGACTTTGCCGTCTACGGGATGCGCAACCAAACGCAACTTCTAGAGGCCATCGAGGCGGCCCAGGCCCGTGGGGTGGTCGTGCGCGGTGTTGTCGACCGTGATCGAAACAGCAAGAACTACTATACCTCGACTGATCTGTGGATCAAAAAGCTTGGCAACACACGAGACGACTACGAGGCCGAACAAAAGCTGGACCAGATGGGCAAACGGGAAAGGTTCAACCGGATAATGCACAACAAGTTCTTTGTCATCGATCGGCGCTGGGTATGGACTGGGTCGGCCAACATATCGGATACGGGAACGGGCGGGTATAACGCCAACATCGTGGCTGTAGTCGATTCACCGCAACTTGCCGCTATCTATACGCAGGAGTTCGAGCAAATGTGGTCGGGCCGTTTCCATGCGTTGAAGGAAAGCAACGGCGTGGAGCGGTTTGCAATAGCAACTACGGAAGTGGAAGTGTGGTTTTCTCCACAAGACAAAGCCATGCGTAACGGAGTGCAGGTACTCATCGCCCAGGCGGAGCGCCGCATCGACGTCGCAATGTTTTATCTGACCAATAAATACGTCACCGCTGAACTGATTGCGGCGCACAAACGGGGCGTTGATGTGCGCGTCATCGTGGATGCCACGTCGGCACAGAGCAAGTACACCAAGCACGAGCTTCTGCGTGAGGCGGGCATTCCAGTCAAGGTAGAGAACTGGGGTAGCAAAATGCACATGAAGGCCGCGGTCGTCGATGGTCGTGCGGTTGCAGTCGGGTCGATGAACTGGAGCTTTTCAGGGGCAAAGAAAAATGACGAAAACACGCTTATTCTTCATTCTCCGGAGTTAGCAGTCGAGTTCGAATCGGTCTTCGACCGCCTGTGGAACAGTATCCCTCAAAAGTGGAGTCGACCTGGCGCGAATCCATCCCCTGAGTCCGCACAGTCATCAAGAGCCTGCACCGACGGTATTGATAACGATTTTGACAAGTTGATTGACGAGAAAGACCCCGGATGCAGCGACAATCCGCCGCGCATGTCGGGCCTGCCCCCGCATTCTAATTGAAATCATAAGGGAGAAGAACAATGAATCGTTCAATCAAATACATCTTTGTTCTGATTTCCCTGTTGATTCTGGTGGCCGGCACCGTGATGGTTGTCAACCAGACAAACCAATTCATTCAGTTAGCAACCCAGTTCGATGAACGATTGGGCCGAATCGTCTTCTGGGGCTTGATCGCACTCTATGCCGTTTTGATTATCACACCCATCGTGCTGTTTTTTCGCCTTCCCAAAGCGCTGATACCTCCCGATGATGAAACGTCACCTGCATTTGAAAAGCATCTTTCCCTGTTGAAGACCCGCCTGAAAACCAACCCTCACACGAAAAATCTTGCACTTGAAACAAAAGAGGACGTAGAAAAAGCCATCGACGTATTGGACGCCCGGGCTGAAGACATCATCAAGGACACGGCTTCCCAGGTCTTTATAGGCACGGCCGTTTCTCAAAATGGCAATATGGATGCCATAGTCGTGCTCTCTGCCCAATCCAGGATGGTGTGGCAGGTGGCGCACGTTTATTATCAGAGACCGACGTTAAGAGACATGGCCCAGTTGTATGCAAACGTTGTATCGACGGCCATCGTTGCTGGCGCATTGGATGATATCGATATCAGTGAGCTAGGCGCACCCATTGTGACAACCGCTGCAGGGTCGATGCTCGGAGCCATCCCGGGATTGACCGCGATTTCCAATTGCATTCTTTCTGGGGCAGCCAATGCCTTTTTCACGCTTCGAGTCGGCGTGATCGCCAGACAATACTGTAACGCCCGGGTCGCACGTGATAAGAGCTTGATCAGAAAGTCTGCAATTGTCGAAGCCGCCAAACTTCTCAGGTCTATTGTTCGAGCAGGGACAACGCGGGTTATGAAAGGGGTGGCGACAAAAACAGGAGAGGGCATACGGAGTGCCGCGACATCTATTACAGATGTTCTTACAGGTGCGACCGGGCCAAAGGAGGCGCAAGAGAACCCCCAAACGCCAACAAAGTCCTAAAACAGCGGGAGAAACCCCATTTCCTCCGGACAATCATGAGGTTCCGGCATCATATCAAGGTAAAAGGATAAGTCTCTTCAGGTGATAGGCAATCGGTTAGACTTGTGATGTTCGGACGTTTCGGCAAAGGCATTCTGTGGATACTGGCTCTCGTAGTCATTTGGGTATTCATCGATATCTTTGTGATCGTTGTGGGAACGATAATGTACTATGTAGAAGATTTCCTTGGGATCCCATCTCCCGGTCCTCCTCCGTGGATGGATTGACTCCGTTTCCTGATAGGCTGCCAAAAGAACGGTCAAACAATGGATTTTGGAGACACATTCTTGGCAATCCTGACCGGCCTCGGGCTCAGCGCGGCCTGTGGCTTCCGGGTCTTCATTCCTCCGCTTGTCGTCAGCATCGCCGCCCAAACGGGAAATCTTGAACTAGCCGAAAGTTTCAGTTGGGTGGGTGAATGGCCTACGTTGATTGCTCTTGGTATCGCAACGGTTTGCGATTTTATTGGACATGAAATTCCGGCGGTAGATGATATGCTCAATGTTGTTGAGGCCCCGTTAGCCGCTATCGCGGGAACAATTCTTTCAGCCTCAATGTTCACGGACATGGACCCGCTCCTGCAATGGGGGCTTGCCGCTATTGCCGGTGGGGGGACGGCTGAAACGGTTCATCTTTCAAGATCCTTTCTCAAAGGTGGTCTGAACTTGGCTACGTTCGGATTGAGTACTCCTTTCGTTTCGATTGCCGAAGACGTTGCGGCGGCAGTCATCCCCATATTGACCTTTCTTGCTCCGATATTAGTCTTGTTTGTCTTTCTGGTTCTATTTGGCATGACCGCGTTAGCGATCAAAAAGTGGGTCGTCAAGCGCCGCCAGCAGCCCGCTTAGACCCCACATTCCCTATGAACCTCAACTGCCGGGAGCAAGCTTATGACTCAAAAATCTCTTAAGCCTTGGATAGGTGAATACTACGATGAGACCGGGCTTCTCTTGCTCGCAGACCAGTTGCCCTCTCTCCCAACGATACTGGTAAAAAAGGTTTTAGCCGATTTCAAGAATGCCAATTATTTCATGAAGCAGCTATCGCGAGGGCTCGCTGGCAAAATAAAACCGGACCAGAACTTGCTGCACCGCGTCTGGCATCGCGTCGCATTTACGAATTATGTCGAGAAGGAAACCTTCCACCGCAATATATTAAATAACCTCCGGCCTCAGCGGATCATTGTCCTCGGAACGGAGATCTGGGGGAAAATGCCCCAAGTGACGGCTAGGGATGTGTATATGACCGACGATGTACAGGGCTACTCGCTTGAAGATGGCTCGGTGGCTGTGTGCTTCGCGCTTAACAACCCAGCAACAAAGAGGTTGACTTGGAAGCAACTCGCCAACACTATCTATTTCGCGCTGGGGGGTGAACTACCTCGTAATGGCCGATGCCCTGTGGGTGGAGAGTGAACAGCCCCGTATACTCGCTTGTTCCAATTTAACTGCTTCTTCAAAGTTCTCACGGTCTATCGGATCACATTCAGAAGTTTTGGGTTGCTGGTTTTTGAACCTGCCTCGTTTGGGTTTCATAAATGAAGGAAGTTGTCAACCAGTTGCGTGACAAAATCTCGATGATCTTTTAAAATAACTCCCTGCATCCTTCACAGAGGAGTTTATTTCCACATTACGTAGTACAATGTACAGCAGGATAAAATCGTTACAGGGAAAGAAGTCAGGCATCCTTGTGATCACGAAAAACTCTTTATAGACTTGGGAGCAAGAAAGCCATGTCTCCATCGACTGTCGATGATGAACAACGCTGCAAGGACGGAATAAGACTTGCCAAGCAGCTTCGCACCGTAAGCCACCGCAACCTGTCTAACCTGCCGAAAAGGCTAACCAAAAGAGATTTAGACACAATGCAAGACGATTTTTTGGATTGTTATAAAATCTATATGGAAATGCGTAACCGGTTGCCGTTACCACGTATGATTGATGACAAGGGAACCACGGTTGCTCAACTTGAGCAGCATGAAGAGAGGCTTCAAACCTATTTGGACTCGCAAGACGGTCGGATTGTGAAGTGGGTGCGAGCTTGGCTTCATCTACTCCAAGAGTTTCGGTGGCTTATCATGATCAATGATGGGCTATCTGATATAGAACAGACGAACGGCCCGATTCATCGAAATGGCCGTGATGTTGTGGCTTCATTGGATTATGATTAAATGGCATCACAACAGGCATTTCGGATTGTCGGAGTTCATCCGCTTACCTCTCTAGCATCGCCGCTCCTGAATGCTAAATACCTAAATTTGCACCCTATGCGGATTTTGGGACATAAGTCCCTTCTCACCGTATTTCTCAAAATTCCATTCCGTTGACTCACTGAGGCCCCCCTTCTATAGTCGGAAGGTTGGTGTACCTTCATCCGCTCATGAGCAAAGGACCGTCACGGTGATTCGAGGCATTAAAGGCATCAAGGATATTACCCCGGACGAAATGCCCAAGTGGAGCGTGGTGGAACGAACCGCGCATGCGTTGGCCCACACTTTCGGCTTTCATGAAATCCGAATCCCTGTTTTTGAGAGAACGGACCTTTTCGTTCACAGTATCGGGGGCACCACCGATATTGTCGAAAAGGAAATGTATACCTTTCCGGACAAGGATGGAACCTCCCTAACGCTTCGTCCCGAAGGAACCGCGGGTGTCGTTCGCGCGTTTATCGAACGGGGGCTGAAAACCTACGAGGCTTCGCGAAAACTCTATTACATCGGCCCGATGTTTCGCCATGAACGCCCTCAGGCCGGACGGTTGCGGCAATTTCACCAGTTCGGAGTGGAATATGTCGGGAGTTCCGAACCGTCCGCCGACGTGGAGGTTGTCACGCTGCTCTGGAGATATTTTTCAGCGCTTCAGTTGCCAGGCCTCTCGTTGGAACTCAATTCACTGGGCCAACTTGCTGATCGTCAGGCCTACAAAGAGGAATTGGTTTCCTTTCTGAAAACCAAAGCGGACGGGCTGTGCGAAAATTGCCGGCGACGACTGGCGATCAATCCTCTTCGAGCTTTGGATTGCAAGGTTCCAACGTGTCATAAAGCCACGAACGATGCTCCTTTTCTGAAGGATTTTCTTTCCACTTCATCCAAAGAACACTTCGATCGAGTTTTGCAGGGTTTACAAGCCTTAGCTGTTCCGTATTCGCTCAATCCCCGGCTCGTCCGGGGGCTGGATTATTATTCAATGACGACCTTCGAGGTCTCCAGCTCCGTACTCGGAGCTCAAAACGCGATTGGTGCCGGCGGACGGTACGATGGATTGTTTGAAACGTTGGGCGGCGTCCCCACCCCAGCAGTTGGTTTCGCCATCGGACTTGAGCGGGTCATTTTGGCTCTTCCCGAATCAGCCCTGCCGGCACCGGACCCATGGGTGTTTGTGGCAGCGTTCGGAGAAAAAGGGAAGCCAGCCGGTGAGGCTCTCATTGATTCCCTCCGCTCAAATCATATGAAAGCCGATACGGATTATACCTGTTCAACCCTGAAGACTCTCCTACGCTCCGCAGACCGGCTCAACGCGCCCCATGTCGTCATCATAGGAGACGATGAAGTCGCGAATAACCACGTCATTCTCAGAAACATGGCAACGAAAGAGCAGGAGATTCATACCTTGGATACCGCCTCATCAGCTATCCCTAAACGCCTCGGATTCCGCAAACACGTAGAAACATGAATTGACTTTTTGGCGTGTTGGGAATACGATTTTTTCTTTGTTTGTTTATACGTAGTGGTGCTTAGAATATCATCTCTTTTTTTTAAGCTTTTCTATCTTCATCACCAGAGTCCGTGCCTCATACACAATGGGGCGATCTTCAACTGGTTTTCATCGACGAAACCCGGGTTATCGTTCCTTCCACGGCGAGAATCCGTTTGTCTTTTCAATCATGGGCCTTTCGATTCTCGTATTGATTCAGAGCAACCCCCTGGAAACTCATCGTCCAACCGAAGGTCTTCGTATCGCGCTCGGTTTATCAACCGGGTCCCCCTCAGTCACGGTTGTTTTGCTTGGACAAGCGAGAATGCTCATCACTGAAGAAGTAAGTGACGTTGTCGATGCGGAAATTCTCGAACAACATCTCCCCGCGATCCGGGAACTGGGACTGCCTATTGTGCTCCCTGAGGGGAGCAGTGAGGCTTTTCCCGTCGATACGGATTTTTCCGTTCGAGAGGTTTCACAATCAGGAATTACATCCTTGCTTTGTCAAGCCGACCGGGTCCTGGTGTTTTGAATCATGAGGAAGGTTCTCTTTCTATTATCTGTCGGGGCAGCATCCTCCATGGAAGACCTTGTTAAGACGTCCGATTTTTCAGATTGTTCAGTCCAAGGGGTTTTCCTGAAAGAGCGTCGCGAGTCCGGCAAGCCGCTTCCTTTCCCGTGTTATATGCTTGCGTCTACCGAAAAAATGACAGAATCGGCACATCCGTTGATTAATTATCCTGACGTATTGAAGATGGTTTTCGAAGCTGAGACTATTATTTCCTGATTTTTAAAAGAAGAAATTCGTAGGAGCAGGAAGAGGAATAGGGGCTGTGAATAAGGTGGTTTTTATATATCTTATTGATTATATTGATAAATAATAAGAAGAAATATATGGAAAAGTAGAGGGATAAGAGGTCAAAGACTTGTGATGAGTCTTGAAGAAAATGGTTGGCTGGTCGAGTGAAATAGGGTAAACAGAAGAATATTTAAGTTATTAACAAGTGTTAATAAACCTGTGAATAATTATAATGAAAAAGACTGAGCAACAGATATTGGGCATTTGGAATGAGGCCTTGGGCTTCATCCAAGCGAAAATGGGGGATGAAGTCATAGAAACATGGTTTCAGCCGACAAAATTGGGCGAACTGAATGGAACGAAAGCGACAATTGTCGTTCCCAATAAGTTTTTCGGGGAATGGCTGGGAAGAAATTATCGAGAGATGATCGGCGAAGCCTTACAAGCGGTTCGGCCCGGTGAAGAAGGAAAAGTCGACATAGAATTTATTGTCGGTGAGCCTTCATCGCCCGTGGCTGGTGAGGGAGCAGGCAAATTACCGGCTGCTCCCCAGCAGACGCGGGTCCATCGCCAACTGCCGAATCCAAAATATACCTTCGAGAATTTTGTGGTCGGGGCCAGTAATCAATTTGCCCACGCAGCAAGTCTCGCCGTCGCTGAGGCGCCCGCGCGCTCCTATAACCCATTCTTTATCTACGGAGGCGTGGGCTTGGGGAAAACGCACCTCCTCAATTCCATCGGGAATTTCGTCATGCAGAAAGGTGAACTGAGGATTGCGTACGTGACGACGGAGCAGTTCACCAATGAAGTCATCAATTCGATCCGATATGACAAGATGATGGACCTGCGCCGGCGCTATCGAAACATCGACATGCTCCTGATCGACGATATCCAATTTCTCGCGGGTAAAGAGCGGACGCAGGAAGAATTTTTTCATACCTTTAATGCGCTATATGAGGCCAGAAAACAGATCGTTCTATCGAGCGACCGGTTTCCGAAAGAGATGCCGTCGATGGAAGAACGGTTACGCTCACGATTCGAGTGGGGGCTAATCGCTGACCTGCAACCGCCCGACGTCGAAACCCGGATTGCGATCCTGCGAAAGAAATCAGAGGAAGAAGGTATTGTGATCGGCGACGACGTTATTCACCTTCTGGCCGAAGGATTAAAGAGCAATATACGCGAATTGGAAGGTGCGTTGATCCGCCTGGGAGCATACAGCACACTGACCGGCCAGCCCATTACGATGGATATGGTGAAAACCGTGCTTCGTGATCTGCTGGGAAACAAAAAAAAGGTGATCACCCCGGAAGACGTGCAAGACGTGGTGGCGAAGAGTTTTCACGTCAAAGTAGCCGAACTCAAATCCAAGCGACGAACCAAAACCGTGGTTCATCCCCGGCAAGTTGCCATGTACCTGTGCAGGGAACTCACGGACGCCTCGTTCCCGGAAATCGGACGCGAGTTTGGAGGAAAAGACCACACCACCATCATCCATGCGTGTCGCCAGATAGAAAAAGCCCTTGAGAAAGACCATACCTTGCGGGCGACGCTGGACAACCTCAAAGACGAAATCGGAAAGGCATAACAGAAGGGAGTCTCTCATGCGAGTGACGGTGGAACGAGAAGTCCTGTTGACGGCCCTCCATCGCGTCCAGGGAATCGTGGAAAAACGAAATACGATGCCCAGCCTGGCGAACGTCCTGCTGGAAGCGAAAAAGGAAGGCCTGGACATTTCGGCGACGGATTTGGAACTCGGGATGCGGGGGCTCTACAAAGCCGCGGTCGAGGAAACCGGGTCGGTCACGTTCTCCGCCAGAAAGCTCTATGAAATTCTCAAAGAAATCACGGACCAGGAAATCGCCATGACCGTCACGGAGGATTGCCTGGTTACCATTACGACTGCCCGCGGGGAATTCAAGGTCGTAGGGCTCCCCAGCAAGGACTTCCCGCCCCTGCCCGCCATTGAGCGGGACGGCCTCATTCCTTTGCCCGGCACAGGCTTATTGCACCTCATTCGGAAAACCCTGTTTGCCGTCGGGGACAACGATACGCGGTACGTGCTCAATGGATTGTTGATTGTGGTCACGAGTACAGGCGGAACGCCGATGATCCGGTTGGTGGGGACTGACGGGCATCGATTGGCGATGGCGGAGCAAAAATTGGAAGGGGAGAAATTGGAAGGGGAGGATAAGGAGTCCGCCGATGCGCAAGAAGAAAAAGTGATCATCCCGAAAAAGGCTGCGGCTGAAATTCGCCGCCTGCTGGAAGAGGACGAAGATGAGCCGATGATCGGCTTTACCAAGAACATGTTGATCTTCAGAAAAAGCGGGCTGGTCCTCACGTCCCGGCTGATGGAAGGCAATTACCCCAACTATCAGCAGGTCATTCCCAAGGCGGGCAGCAAACAGGTCGCGGTGAACCGCGATGATCTCGAAGGGGCCCTGCGACGTGTCTCGGTCCTGTCCCAGAACAAGACCTATGCCGTCAAGCTCACGTTTTCAAAGAAGGCGATCACGCTCTTATCGAGTCATCCGGATATGGGAGAAGCGAATGAAGAAATTCCCGCCAGTTTCAACGGCGAGGAATTTTCCGCCGGCTTCAATGCCCGATATCTGCTTGACGTGTTGAGCGTCATGGGAAGCGAGACGGTCGTGCTGAATATGGAAGCGTCCCTCAGCCCGTGTTTGATACGAGAGAAGGACAACGCCTTGTTCAAAGCCGTCGTGATGCCCGTCAAAGTGTAAGGGTCATGTATACTGAAATAGCATGTTTCACGAGGAGATGAACCCTCAGCGTTTGTCAAACGAACCACCACCTGCCACAGGTTTTGATCCCTCCGGTTTTCCCGAAGACCCCGTCGAACAAAGCGGCTATGGTGCGGAGCAGATCCGTGTGCTGGAAGGTCTCGAAGCCGTTCGGAAACGGCCCGCGATGTACATCGGCAGCACGGGCACGGATGGCCTGCACCATCTCGTGTACGAGGTGGTGGATAACAGCGTCGATGAACACATGGCGGGGTTTGGGGAAACGATCGAGGTTTCCCTGGAAATCGACGGCAGTGTCACGGTCACGGACAACGGCCGCGGCATTCCCACGGGGCTCCATCCCACCCAGAACAAGTCCGCGGCCGAAGTCGCCCTGACGGTCCTCCACGCGGGCGGGAAGTTCGAGCAGGGCGCCTATACGGTTTCCGGCGGGCTCCATGGCGTGGGCATCTCCGTGGTCAACGCGTTGTCGGAATGGCTGGAGTTGGAGATCTGGCAGGACGGGCAGGTCTTTGAACAGGTCTATGACCGCGGAACACCGGCCGCCCCGCTGCGGGTGACGGGCGTGACCAAAAAGCGGGGAACGAAGATTACGTTTAAACCGGACGAGACGATTTTCGAGACCATCGAGTGCAGTTTCGACGTGCTGGCTCAACGCCTTCGGGAATTGGCCTTTCTCAACAAAGGATTATCGATTTCGCTGGCCGACAAGCGAAGTCAAAAAGAACAGGTTTTCTGTTACAAGGGCGGCATCGTGTCGTTCGTCGAACATTTGAATGAAGCCAAGACCCCGCTCCACAAACCGATTTTCATTGCCGTCGAAAAACCCGACGTGGTTTTGGAAGTCGCGCTCCAGTACAACGACGGCTACGCCGAAAACCTCTTCTCCTTTGCCAACAACATCAATACGCGGGAAGGCGGCACGCACCTGATCGGGTTCAAGGCGGCCCTGACCAGGACAATCAATTCCTATGCGAGCGCGAACGACCTGCTGAAAAAGGACATGGACTCGCTCACGGGCGACGACGTGCGAGAAGGCCTGACGTCGGTGGTCAGCGTGAAAGTGCGGGCCCCGCAATTCGAGGGACAGACCAAGGCCAAGTTGGGCAACAGCGAAGTCAAGGGGATCGTGGAAGCCGCGGTGAACGAGGGACTCGGAACGTACTTCGAAGAAAATCCGGCCGTGGCCAAACGGATCATCGGCAAAGCGGCGGACGCGGCACGGGCACGCGAAGCCGCCCGGAAGGCCAAGGATCTCATCCGCCGGAAGAGCGCCCTGGATGGCGGATCGCTGCCCGGAAAACTGGCCGATTGCTCGGAAAAGGATCCGGCCCTGAGCGAGTTGTTTATTGTCGAAGGGGATTCAGCCGGCGGGTCGGCGAAGCAAGGCCGCGATCGAAAGTTTCAGGCCATCCTTCCGCTGAAAGGGAAGATCCTCAACGTCGAAAAAGCGCGGTTCGACAAGATGCTGTCGAGCGAAGAAATTCGCACGCTCATCATGGCCTTGGGGACGGGGATCGGACCCAAGCGGGATGACGCGGAAAAAGGCAAGGATGACAAGGAAGCCTTCGATCTGAACCGTGCCCGGTACCACAAAATCATCCTGATGACGGATGCGGACGTCGATGGCAGTCACATTCGCACGCTCCTCCTCACGTTCCTGTTTCGCCAGATGCATGAATTGATCGATCGAGGTTATGTCTACATCGCGCAGCCCCCGCTCTTTAAGGTGAAAAAAGGTAAATCCGAACACTATCTCAAAGACGAACAGGCCCTGAACGACTACCTTGCCGAGTTGGCAGGACAAGCCGTCGAAGTCTACGTGGACAGTCATGGCGCGTTCGTCAGCGGGCAGGCGCTCAACCCCATCCTGAAGAACATGATCGATTTCGAAAGTCTGCTGGGAAGACTGAGCCGCAAAAAACAGGGCTCCGGCCTGTTGCGCGCGTTCGTGGATGAGCCCAGCCTGGGACGCGAACTTCTGAAAAACCAGTCTGCGGTCAGGGAGCTGATCGAGCGGGTGAAGGAACGCTTGACCATCGCCTATCCGCAAGCCCCGGTTCGCGTCGACCTGGTGGAAGATGAAGAACATCAATCCAACAAAATCGTTTGCCGGATGCCGACGAACGGAGTGGTGTCAACCCTCGCAGTGAACCATGAACTGGTCGGATCCGCGGATTTTCGGGAACTGCAGAAATTGGCGCCCAGCGCCATCGGGTTGGGCCGTCCCCTGTATCGCATGAAAGTGAATGACGCGGAAACCACTTTTGCCTCCACGGATGAACTCCTCCGGGAGATCCTGGAGGTGGGGAAAAAGGGGTTGAATCTTCAGCGCTATAAAGGTTTGGGGGAAATGAATCCCCTGCAATTGTGGGAAACCACCATGAACCCCGAGACGCGCTCCCTGCTTCAGGTGAAACTCGAAGACATGACGGGAGTTGACGAGATTTTCACCATTCTCATGGGTGACGAAGTCGAACCGCGGCGGAATTTCATTCAGGAACACGCGTTGGAAGTCCGCCGGTTGGACGTATAGTCACCAGGAACCCCGATCCTCCTACCCACGATGCCCGCCGAAGAACGTTTCACCCAAGTCGCCATCGAAGACGAGATGCGCCTGTCGTACATGGATTACGCCATGAGCGTGATCGTCGGCCGCGCCTTGCCGGACGTCCGTGACGGGCTGAAACCCGTGCACCGGCGCATCCTGTACGGCATGAACCAAATGGGTTTGGCGCACAACCGGACCTACCGCAAGTCGGCCAAGATCGTGGGCGAAATCATGGGAAATTATCATCCCCATGGCGATTCCGCGATTTACGATACGCAGGTGCGCATGGCCCAGGACTTCAACATGCGCTATACCCTGGTGGACGGCCAGGGGAATTACGGATCGGTGGACGGTGACCCGCCGGCCGCCATGCGCTACACCGAAGCACGGCTCACGAGGTTGGCCGGCGAAATGCTGGCGGACATCGATCGGGAAACCGTGGATTTCGGTCCGACCTATGATGAATCGGACGTCGAACCACTGGTGCTACCGGCCAAGGCCCCCAACCTGTTGATCAACGGCGCCGGCGGGATCGCCGTGGGCTACGCCACCAACATTCCCACGCATAATCTCGGCGAAGTCCTCGCCGCCCTGATCCACCTCCTTGAGAATCCCGGGGCGTCGATTGCGGACTTGATGGACATGATCCCGGGTCCGGATTTTCCCACGGCCGGATTCATCTATGGCACGCAAGGCATCAGAGACGCCTATGAACACGGGCGAGGGCTGTTGACCATCCGCGCCAAAACGCACGTGGAAACCGATGAGAAGCGGGACCGGTCGAGCATCATCGTGACCGAAATTCCGTATCAGGTGAATAAGGCCAAGCTGCTGGAGAAAATTGCCGAATTGGTGCAGGAGAAACGCGTGGAAGGCATTTCCGACATTCGGGATGAATCGGACCGGGACGGCATCCGCGTGGTGATCGAACTCAAGAAAGGCGAGCTTCCGCCCGTCATCCTGAACCAGTTGTACAAGCATACCCAACTTCAGAATACATTCGGCGTCATCATGCTCGCGCTCGTGAATAACCGGCCCGAGATTTTGAATCTCAAAGGAATCCTGGTGGCCTTTCTTGAGCACCGACGCGAAGTGGTCATCCGGCGAACCGCCTACGAGTTACGGAAAGCCCAGGAACGCGCGCATATTCTCGAAGGCCTCACCGTGGCATTGTCGCACTTGGATGACGTGATTGCGTTAATTCGCGGGGCGGCGTCGCCCGACGAAGCCAGGACGGGTCTTACACAACAATTCCCGCTGTCGGAGATTCAGGCCCAAGCCATCCTGGACATGCGGCTCCAACGGTTGACGCAACTCGAACAACGCAAGCTCTCGGAAGAATATGAGGAACTGAAAGCCAGGATCACCTCGCTGCAGGCCATCCTGGGCTCGGATGACCTGGTGAAGCAGGTCATCAAGGACGAACTCATTGAACTCAAGACCACGTATCAGGATGAACGCCGCACCCAAATCATTCCGCAGGAAGCCGAGATCAACATCGAGGACTTGATCGCGGATGAAACCATGGCCGTGAGCATTTCCCACGAGGGCTACATCAAACGTCATCCCGTGTCCGAATACCGGGCGCAGCGTCGTGGAGGAAAAGGCAAGATCGGCATGGGAGTCAAGGAAGAAGATTTCGTCGAGAAGATTTTTACCGCCTCGACGCATGATTACATCCTGTTCTTTAGCGATGCGGGAAAAGTGTATTGGCTCAAACTGCATGAACTGCCCGAAGCCGGCCGCACGAGCAAAGGCAAGGCCATGGTGAACCTGTTGGCCCTGGGACCGGAAGAACGGGTGACCACCACGCTACCGGTTCGGGAATTCCCCGATGACTTGTACGTCGTGATGGCGACCCGCATGGGCTATATCAAAAAGACGAAACTATCCGCCTTCGGGAACCCCCGGCAGGGCGGGATCATCGCCCTGACCTTGGAGGAAGGCGACAAGCTCATTGGCGTGGAAATCACCAATGGCCGGAGCGACATCATGCTGGGCACCAGGGAAGGACTGGTCATCCGGTTTGGAGAACAGGACGTCCGGCCGGTGGGCCGGACCGCTCGAGGTGTCCGGGGCATTCGCTTGGACAACACCAATCACGTCATCGGGATGGTCATTATCCAGCCCGAGGTCGAGGCCTCGATCCTGACTGTGACCGAAAAGGGATTCGGAAAGCGGACCGTAGCGACCGAATACCGGACGCAAGGTCGGGCGGGGCGGGGGCTGATCAGCATCAAAGTCAACGAGAGAAACGGGTCGGCTGTCTCCTTCCATCAGGTCAAGGAAACCGATGAGATCATGATCATGACGTCCGAAGGAAAGATCCTCAGGACCAAAGTCGAGGCTCTCCGGGACATCGGGCGCAATGCTCAAGGGGTGCGTCTCATCGACATGGAAGAGACCGACCGCGTCGTGGACGTGGCCAAACTCGCGGAGAGCAGCGAGAACGACGGAAGTGAAGAGAGCAACGGCACCGGTCACGCGGCGGAGACGACCGGGCTTGCATGATGTCCCTTTCCGTCATCCCCGCCTTTCCTTCCGTCATTCCCGCGAAAGCGGGAATCCAGGGTCTTTGTATTTCACCTTCTCCTCCTGGGAGAGGGCGGGGGTGAGGGAGCGCGTCCTTTGTTATTCCTATGCCCAAAAAGCCATTCGACCCCGTTGTCAGAATAGGGCTGACCGTTTTACTGGGAGGCTTCACGCTGATTGCGGGAGGCATGTTCCTGTCCAGACCCGACCGCACCATCCCGCCTTTCAGTATCGGAGGACAGGAAGGCACGGTGGTGGCCGTCCACGTGCCGGCGTGGACGAGCGATCCGGACATCGAAACCCTCATTCGCCGGTTCCGAAAGGTTGGCCTGACCGATCATGATTTCCGATCCATGAAGGTACACCCCACGACCCCGGACGATCCGGCCACGCTCTATCGGGAAGTCGGCCTCTACGTGTTTTCCGATCCCCAGTGGACACAACCGGAAACGCTTCGCCGGTATCTGACGGCACGGGTCCTCGCGGCAACGGGGAACCGGCTGGGCGCTGAAGAAGAAACGTTCCGACAGGAGTTCGAACGATCCGTCAGGGGAGGATTTATCTACAGCCAAGGCGACACCAAGGGCTGGCTCGGCCCCATTCCGGACCCATCAATCCCCGAGCAACGCCAGAACATTCAGATCCTGTTCGACGACGGGCTTTGAAGGCCACATTGACAGCGGATACGACATGAATTACAGTATCGTCATATTTGTATGACAAAGAAAACCAGGACAGAAGGCGAGAACATGAAAACTTTAACACTTAGACTCGATGAAGCGCTCTATGCCAAAGTCCTGTCCAGGTCCAAACGGCGAAAGACGACACGGTCGGAAGTGGTCCGGGAGGCTCTGAACCTCTGCTTTGAAAAAGGCGACACCTCCTCAAAAGGGTCGGCGTTTGAATTGGCCCATGATCTGGCAGGGGCTGTGGCCGGTCCGACCGACCTGTCAGTCAATCAAATCCACCTGGAAGGCTTTGGTCGATAATCCACGTGGACAAGTCCATTATTGTGGATACGGGCCCCCTGGTCGCGTTTCTCAACCGGAGCGACCGCTACCACAATTGGACAAAACAGCAATGGGAGCGAATACGCCCGCCGTTGCTCACGTGCGAGGCGGTTCTGGCTGAAACCTGTTTTCTGATGCGTCATTTACCGGGAGGAAGCCAAGCCGTTCTCGAACTGGTGAACCGGGGAGTCATTCAGTCCCTGTTCAACCTGGAACAGGAAGCCCAGCCACTCATGAAGCTGATCAAGCGCTATGCGGATGTTCCCATGTCCCTGGCGGATGCATGTTTGGTTCGGATGTCGGAACTACATGCCCAAAGTAAAGTCTTAACCCTGGACCGGGATTTTCGCATCTATCGAAAACACAGCCGTCACGTCATTCCGCTTCTGATTCCCCATTGAAGAATCGCACCATTGAGGATGAAAACATGGCCCAAACGTACACGGCACTGATCCAGCAACGTAAGGAGTGGTGGATTGGCTGGATAGAAGAGATCCCTGGCGTGAATTGTCAAGAAAGGACAAGAGAAGAATTGCTTGATGCCCTTCGCGTCACACTTGTCGAAGCCTTGGAATTCAATCGGCAGCAAGCAATCAGCGTTGCCGAAAGTGAGTATCAGGAAGTTGCAATCCAGGTATGAAACGAAGGGCCTTGATCGGACATTCCAAAACGAGCATAACGATGCATTCCATCAAGCTAAAGCTCCGGCTGTTCTCCCAGCTTGTCAAAACGTTCTTGTAGCTTGTTGTAGTATCGGCGGGACCGTTCACCCCCGAATTGTTCTATGCCATACAATGCGATGTTCAGCAGGTCATGTTCAGCTTGTTGAGTAAGCCGATACTTAGGCATGTTGGGATCTGTGGCGTTGTTGCGCTTCTTCCCAAATTTCCTCAACGGTCTTTTGACTGACGCCGCTTTGTTCGCCGTCAATGAGTGCGGCACGGATGGCCGTGGTTTCAGCGTCGCGGCTGATGCGGTCGCGAATCAGATCTCGGAATACTTCGCTTTCGTTACCGTAATTTCCGGTTTCAATTTGCGCTTTGATCCAGTCGGCTTGCTGATCTGTTACGGATATACTCTTTTTCACCATTCCCATGATTGGTTCTCCCAAGGTTCAGACGACCGTTCCTGCTGAGCAGGATAATCTGCCCCTTCTGGATTGACAAGTATCTGTCTTTGCATGGCGCGCAGAAGAGGGAAGTTATTTGGGATGGTGCGCAGACGACAGCGCCCGGGCGATGACTCTGGTGAGCGAATCCCGTAGTTCGTCGTCATTGACGGATTGAGTGGATTCGCGGGCTGTCTTGTGCGCCTCGGCGGAAACGGGAGCCTGCTCGGCGGGTACGTCGACGTCGTCTTCGCGGAGTTCCGGGAGTTCGCCGATCCGGAAAATAATATCCTCTAACTGGAGTTCTTCCATCTGCGCCTGAATGTTCTCCAGTAACGTGGCTTTGAGATAGCGGAGTTGGTGTAGCCACACGGAATTGTCCACGGCCACGTGCAGCTTTCGAAACTTGATCCGGGTCGGCCAGGTATGGGCCGCCACGACCTCGCCCACGAGCCCTTTCCATTGTTTTTGGAGACGAGACTCCCAGAGGCGCGCCGCAAACCCATGGCTTTGAGAAATTTCCTCGATGAGTGACTTGGAGGAGGAAAAGGCGTGCATGGAATGGTATTCTAGGCCGTCAATCGGGTAGGGTCAATTGACGGGTGGCGAAACTCCGTGCTCCAAGGACGGTTGGCTCTACCCCACCTGTCCTCCCCTTACAAAGGGGAGGGACCGAAAACAGAAAGCCCGGGCAAGAACGACCTCCATAAAGATAAAGACGGTATGGCTGCATGTCTCAAGAACCGACGACAAAACTGATCGGGAGCAATCGCAAGGCGTTTCACGACTATGCGATTGAAGAAAAGGTCGAGGCCGGGCTGATCCTGAAAGGCACCGAAGTGAAGTCGCTCCGGGAGGGCCGGGTCAACTTGCGCGAGGCCTATGCCACGGTGGCCGAGGGGAAAGCGATCCTGCATAATTGTCACATCGGCGAATACAGTCATGGGAATATCACGAACCATGACCCCTTACGGCCCCGCGGACTGTTGTTGCACAAAAAGGAAATCCAAAAACTGGCCGGGAAAGTTCAGCAGAAAGGTCTGACGCTGGTGCCCCTCCGCATGTATTTCAATCCACGCGGGATCGCCAAGGTCGAATTGGGAGTCGCGCGCGGGAAGAAGCACTACGACCGGCGGGAGGCCGTGAAACAACGCGAGGCCGGGCGTGAAATGCAACGAGCCATGAAACGCGAAACCCGGAAACCCTGAGGCTTGCGCGGCCGTCTGTGATCTGAGAATGAAGATTCTATCAGCGGATTTTGTGAAGAGTTGCCTGAAGCCGGCCCACTATCCTCGCGAGCACCTGCCCGAGGTGGCCTTCGTGGGGCGTTCCAATGTGGGCAAATCGTCGGCGATCAATTCATTATTGAATCGCAAGGGTATCGCCAAGGTCAGCACGACTCCGGGAAAGACGCAAACGCTCAATTTTTTCCGGATACTCACGAGTGACAAGACGTTGTCCCCGATCTACTTCGTGGATTTGCCGGGGTACGGCTATGCCAAAGCCGCCCGGTCGGTGCGTGAACAATGGGGCCCGATGATTGAGCGTTATCTGAAAGACCGGGCTCAATTGTGCGCGGTCGTGCAATTGGTCGACGTGCGAGGGGTTGAAGCTCATGACGTGACCACACTGGAATGGCTGACCCATCTCGGGTATCGACCAATCGTGGTGGTGACAAAGATCGACAAACTGTCTCGCGGCCGGCGCCGACAGGCCCTCTTGCAAGTGTGCCAAACCCTGGGCGTGGAACATGATGAAGCGGTGGTGGGGTATTCCTCAAAAACGAACGAAGGCCGCCAGGAACTCTGGAGCGCATTGAAAGCGCGTTATGAATCGTGGAGCCCCTCCGGCTAAAACCCGCGTCATGGGGAGACGTTCAGGTTGCCGGGTCTTGCAGTTTGGCATCGCCGGTTCGCTCGTGTTCCTGATGGCCGCCTGTCAGGCGCTGGCTCAAAACAATGATGAACGAGACGCTGGCGCTCAACGCGCGCCGGCGGCGGGCCACCAAAACGCCAGCCCGTTTGATCGCTTGGCAGGGGAATACCGGGGCACGTCAGACGGCGATGCATTCGTCGTCTGGGTCGATGCGTTACCCGCAGTCGAGGAGGGTCAACAGGCGGCCCTGCTTCTTTTCAAAGAGCAGGACAGGCTGCGGCTGGAAGCCTACATCAAAGGGATCATTGCCAACCCCGCCGACGCTTACCGAAAGGTCTGCGAACGGGCCGGGTCCGGCGAACTAAAAGGCCGCCTCAATGACTTGTACAGGATTTGGGATACACAGGGTGGGCTGGTTCTCTTGCACGACTTTCACGGCGATCGCTTGCCGCCCGATTGGGAGGAAATAGAAAGTCAGAAATACTCTCCTCATCTGCGCACCGAGGAATATATTGTCTGGCAAGACCGGGAATACGCGGTCAGGAGAATCCGTCGTTCCGCTAGGACAGGAGCCCTCGAAAGCGTGCAGTTGACGCAAACCGGCTTTATTCAGAATTTCTTCGATAATCCGGTGATCGGCGTGACACGGGTTGACACCGCAACGCCGTCGTTCAAGTTGCTGGGATCGTATCTGGACGCCAAATTTGCCGCTTGGCAGGAACTCGATGCCTTGTATCAATCAAGCCAGGGTGGAACGAACGTGCCTCCCGGTCTTCAGGAAGTCTGCACGCAGATTATGTCAAATGACGCAATGTCGCCCCATCAGTGACATGCGCGCAAATATGCGACAAATATACACATAAAATAAACATTAACGAGCTATAAATGCGATAAATCTGCATCAAAATGTATCAAAACCGGATTTCGATGTAGGCCCGGTCTTTCAGCGATGACATCCACTTGTCATGGGATTCCTGGATTTTCTCTTGATACAACCGGTTCGCAATCGCTTCTTTCACTTTCTCAAACGGTTGCGTGATTCCCGGCCGGTTCTCTTCAAGCCGGAGAATATGGATCCCGATTTCCGTTTCAATCAAAGGGCTGACTTCCCCCGGGCTGAGCTTGTCCAAGGCTTCACGTAACGGGGCCAGAAGTTCGTCTTTCGTGACGAAACCCAGATCGCCCCCCATCACGCTCTCTGATCCATCGGAAAACAATTCAGCCAATTTCTCAAAACTCGTGCCTTCCTTGAGCTGACTCATGAGGACTTCCGCCCGCGTTTTCAGTGTTTCCCGGTCTTCATCCAGCTTCGGGAGCAGGAGAATCTGCCGGATGTGGTGTGTGCCCGGAGAGGTAAAGCGCTGTTGTTGCTCTTTAAAGTAGGCGCGAATCTCTTCAGGTACGACGACGATCCCTCGACGGACTTCGATATCCCTGATTCGGCGGGCCATCAATTCTTCGCGAAGGATGTCCTTTGATTGAGTGGCCGCCGGCGGGAACCCGGCGGGGTTTCTGCGCATCTGTTCCCAGGCTTGGTCCACCTCTTCATCGCTGACGGAAATGGTCTTGGCCTTGGCCTCCTGGACCAGGAGCTTTCGTTCGATCAACAGAGTCAAGACTTCAAGGCGTTTCTGAGAGAGATGCTCCTTGAGTTCATCGCCGTCATAACGAGCTTTCAAGCGAAAGAATTCATCACCCATTTCCATTTGAAGCTCTGAAACCGTAATGATCTCCGTGTTGACGATGGCGGCGATCCCATCAGTTACCGCTTTTCCTTCACCGTTCGGCGTCGGGGATTGAGCAGACGCAACGGAAACAAGGCACGTGATCACGCATAAAGCCATGAACAGTAGAGCCGCTGTCCCTGACATGCGTCGGCATGGCGAGTGACGGGATGACGAATCGGGTTGGTGATGGTCGTGCATCATGAGCGTGAAGGCATCAAAGTGTCCGAAGAAGCATCCAACAGGCCATTCAACATCGTCGTCAGGACCGAGACCGCTGCTGGCCAGTCATCGAGGTCCATGGGTACGGCAAAGGAGACGGGGGAGAGGAATTGGAGCCGGTTTTCCGAATACTGCATGAGCCAATCGAGGCTCTTTTGCGCAATCGTGGCGTTGGGAGCAAAGGTCACGGTCACGGTGCCATTCGCGGCGTCCAGCGACTCCACGTTCAGCTTTTTGGCGAGCAGGCGAATTTGCATGACCTGAAACAACTGTTCTACCGGTTCGGGCGGCGTTCCGTACCGGTCCTGCGTCTCCCCATGCAGTAGCGCGAGGTCGCCGACCGTCTGGCTGGCGGAGAGGCGTTTATACAAAGACAAGCGTTGGTGGCCGTCCTCGACGTAGTCGTCCGGGATAAAGGCCGATACGGGCACGTGCAACGTGGGTTCGATCTCTTCTTCAACGGGGTCGCCTTGCCGCTGTTGCACGGCTCGCTCCACCATCTGCATATACAGATCAAAGCCCACCGCGGCAATGTTGCCGGACTGTTGTTTGCCGAGCAGGTTGCCGGCGCCGCGAATTTCCAGGTCCGCGGCGGCAATGCGAAACCCCGACCCCAAGTCCGCAAATTCCTGAATGGCCAGCAGCCGTCGTTGGGCATCGGTGCCCAGGATTTCTTCATTGGGGAAAAAGAAATAGGCATAGGCCTGGTCGCCGGCGCGCCCCACACGCCCCCGCAGTTGATAGAGTTGCGCCAGACCGAAGGTATCCGCCCGGTCCACCAGGATGGTATTGGCGCGCGGCACGTCCAGCCCCGATTGAATGATCGAGGTCGCGACCAGGATATCCGCTTCACCGTGAAAGAACTTGAGCATGACGCCTTCGAGCACGTGTTCGTTCATCTGCCCATGTGCCATAACCAGCCGGCCTTCGGGTACGAGTTCCCGAAGCCAACCGGCCGTCCGCTCAATGGTTTCGACCCGGTTGTGTACATAGAACACTTGTCCCTGTCTCGCCAGTTCCCGGCGGATCGCCTCGCGGATCAGGTTGGGATTGAAACGGACGACCTGGGTGCGAATGGCCAGGCGGCCGGGCGGAGGCGTGTCGATAACCGACAGGTCCCGGACTCCGGAAAAGGCCATTTGCAGCGTGCGCGGGATGGGAGTCGCCGTGAGCGTCAACACGTCCACTTGCGTGCGCAGTTGTTTCAGGCGTTCCTTATGGCGAACGCCGAACCACTGCTCTTCGTCGATAATGACCAGTCCCAGGTTCTTGAAGCGCACGTTCTTGTGCAGGAGCCGGTGGGTGCCGATGACGATGTCCACGATGCCCGAGGCGAGATCGGATAACACCGCCTTGGCCTCTTTGGGGGTTTGAAACCGTGAGAGCGTCGCCACGTGAATGGGAAACGGCGCGAAGCGGCGCGTAAACGTTTCCGCATGTTGTTGCGCCAAGAGGGTGGTGGGCACCAGCACCGCCACCTGCCGGTTATCCTGGACGGCCTGGAACGCCGCGCGCATCGCCACTTCGGTTTTGCCGTACCCGACGTCTCCACACACGAGCCGGTCCATGGGTTTGGGCAGCAGGAGGTCCCGTTGAATGTCGTCGATGGCCTTGAGTTGGTCGGGGGTTTCTTCATAATCGAACGCCGCATCGAATTCATGGGACAAGGTGCCGTCCTCCTGGTACGGTTGGCGGGTGACGACTTCCCGGTTGGCATACAAATCGACGAGTTCGTCGGTCATGTCCTCAATGGCTTTCTTGACGCGCGCCTTGGTCTTGGCCCACGCGGTGCCTCCCAATTTGTCGAGAGTCGGAGCCACGTGGTCGCTGCCCCGAAATTTCTGGACCTGGTTCAACCGGTCCAGCGGCACATAGAGCGTGTCCCGTCCTGCAAATTCCAGGATGAGATAGTCGCTTTCAAAGTCTTGAACGGACAAACGCCGAAGCCCCTTGTACCGGCTGATCCCATGCTGGATGTGGACCACGTAGTCGCCGGCATTCAAATCCTCCAACGAGGAGAGAAAGGTTGCGGTCTTGCTTTTGGGTTGGGGGCGATGCCGCGAGATTTTGGCGAAAATATCGTCTTCGGTAATCACTGCGAACGGCAATGACGGTGCCACAAACCCCGACGAAAGAAATCCTTGGAGGATATAGAACGGCAAGCGTGCCGAAGGATCGAAAGCGTGCGAGAAGGGGTTCTGTTCCGTCGCGGGCGCATGGTGTTCGGCAAACAGCCCCGACAAGCGCCCGACTTGTCCGGAGGATCGAACCACGACGATCACGGGCCCGTCACGGCGAAGCCGTTCCAGGATCGACAGGGTCTCGGTAAAGGACGTTCCACGGAGCCCCAAGCCCACGCTCTTGGCCGACTGGCATGGAAGGGTGATGACCGGATTCCAGGCGCCGTCGGCGGGCGCGACCACGTCAAACGCCAGAAGCGGACCCTCGGAAAGGAACGGCAGGAACTCATCCCAGACACCCGCCTGATGGGAGGGGTCAGGATACGGCAATGCGGGGTTCGCCATGTCGTGTTCTTCCCATGCCGCGTGCAAGCGTTCTGCCCACTCTCGTGCGTGCTGCGCCAAGGCGATGGGACGATCCATGACCACGAAAGGCGAAGCCGGGAAGTAATCCAACAGGGTGGCCATGGACGGGTGGACGTCCGGCAATCGCCACTCGGCATCCGGCGGCATCTCGACCAGCGAGTGGTCGGATTCGTCATCCGGGAGCAGGTATTCCCGGGCGGGAAGGAGCACCGCGGAGAGAACCGATTCGGTGGATTCCTGTGTGCCCGGATCAAACTGCCGGGTGGACTCCACGGTATCGCCCAAAAACTCGATCCGGTAGGGTTCGGTGGCCCCGGTGGAAAAGATATCCACGATACCGCCTCGCACGCTGAATTCTCCGGGGATGTCCACTACGGAAACCCGCCGGTAGCCGGTACGCAGCAAATGGCGAAGCAACGATTCCCGCTCGATGACGCTGCCCACTTTGAGCGTCAAACAGGCTTGCGCGAACACGGACTGGGGGATTAGGTACTGCAAGGCGGCGGGCGGTGTCGTGATGACCACCGTGGGGCGATGGCTTTGAAGCTGAAACAAGGTCCGCATCCGTTGCGTGATGAGATCGATGGACGGGGCCCCGGCTTCATACGGGGCTTGGCCCCGGTCCGGGAAAAACGCCAGAGATTCGGCGGGCAGGTTGAAAAAGTCAAAGAAAAACGCCATGTCCCGGCATAACGATTCCGCCTCTTCCTGTGTCGGAGACAGGATGAGCCAGTTGTGGGGAATGACGCCTTGGAAGGGTCGCTCGGAGGCTGACGCCTCGTCTCCCGTCGTCCTCAACAGGCTCAGGATGAACGCGAGGCCGGGGCCATGTGGCCCAAGCACCAAAGGTTGAGCCCCCGGTATCGTCAAGGCCTCAAACAGGGGAGTCAGGATTTGGTCACAGGATGCCTGGAACGCCTTGTTCATGCTGAAATTCTATGATACCTCGTCTCCTCCTGGCAAAATCCCAGCAGAATCCTTGCTCAGTGCCGCCACCCTGCTCGAGACCCGGATGGTTTTGTTTGCCCGGTCCGGCGACAGCGCAGTCCTGGCGTTGGATGCCTTCCTTCTCATAACTGGTTTACCCTTCAACCGGCTCCAGACGTGTATTCGGGAAGTCACGAGCCGATACTGCATCTGCGGCTTCGCCACTCCGGCTATGGGTTTGGTCTCCAAGGGAACGGGCCCATCGAGTCATCCAACAGAATGCGCCATACGTTCATGGGCAACCATTCTTCATACATCCACCAGTCTTTATATTGAGGCAGCTTCACGGCCTTCGGGATCATCATCCAGTTCGTGCCTTTTTTGAATTCCGCATAAATCGCGCCGCGTATGTCCTGAAGGAATTGGATATACTCTCTCACTTCCTGTTTGGTGCCCCCCAACAACGGCTGCGCTTTCCCGTTGTGGGCATAGATCGCTTTGTCGAAATCCATTTGTTCGATTTCTTTCAGGGATCGCTCCCACTCCTTGATGTTGAAATCCGGCACAATATTGAACAGGACTGCCTGCGGGTCGACCAGGTCGGCAATATAGGCGATTTTTTCTTTGGGCAGGAGAAACACGGTCATGCCCAGACCATGATTCATGCCCAGGTAATGCAATTCCAGGACGGTACCGCCCAAGGTGAGATCTTTTCGATTACCCGACCAACTTTTATCCGGAACCATCATGTCCGGACCGGGGTTCGCCTGCATCCATCGATAGGCTTCCTCATGGGCCATCACAATCGCTCCGGCATCATGAAACACTTGACCGCCGCTCGCATGATCCCAGTGATTGTGACTGTGCAGGAGATACCGGATGGGCTGATCCGTGACGGCCTTGATGGCTGCGACCATGTCTTTCGCATGGTTCGTATTCACCGATTCAATGGCGATCACTCCCTCGTTCGTCACCACAAACATCGAAAAATAGGCATTCGCCGGGTTCCCGAAGCTGTACGCCCCCTCACCGATCCTGGCGGTATGCGGGGGCAGGGGTTCAGCGAGAGCGGCACCCGAGAACAGAATGGTCACCAGAACCATACCCATAATACGTTTCATGTTCCTGCCTCCTTCCGTGAAAGTGTGCGACTTGAAGCATGTTCCCCTGCTGTGCAGAGTAACCGGCTTCGCCATTTCCTGGTTTATGGTATAAGAAAATTGCCGTGGAAGCGAGCTTTACTCCAAGCGGTGAAATCCGCGGACCGTTGTTTGAGGCGTTGTTGTATGGGGCATTCGAGGAGGCCATGAGATGACTGATGAATAGCGCGGGATGTGACCGCCGCCGCTTGGATGCTTGACCCGGCATCACAAAAAGATTAACTTGAGTTAAACCTCAGGAGGTGCCCCGATGCCAGAGATGATCAGTGCGAAACAACTCCGAGAGCGGTTGTATGATGTCGTCGAGAAAGTGCGGCATGGGAAACGGTTTACCGTCCTGTATAGAAGTCGTCCGGCTTTTGACATAGTCCCGGTTGACAGTCCTCCACTCGACAGCATCTCGCTGGAATCGGATACGCTGTACCGGGCCCCGGCTGTTGGTGCATCCGAATCAGGAGACGCTGCTGTGCGGCATGACGAGGTGCTGTACCGGTGAGACACATGTTTGTCGATACGGCCGCATGGGTTGCAGTTGCGGATAGCCGCGACATGGCGGGGTCGGCCGTGCGGGAAGCCCGGGATGAATGGTTGGCGGCCGGCGGCATGCTGACGACAACGGACTATGTGATCGACGAGACACTGACCACGATCCGGTTTCGCCTTGGGCTCGATGCCGCCGAAGCGTGGTGGCTGCAAATCGACGGCTCGGCTCGACTACGGATCGAGTCCATTGACGAACCGCGAAGAGACCGGGCGCGAGCGCTCTTCTTCCGCTATCGGAACAAAGACTTCTCCTTTACCGATTGTTGCAGCTTCGTCGTGATGCGAGAGTTACGGATTCGTCGCGCATTGACGCTGGACTCCCACTTCCGCCAAATGCGCTTTGAAGTCGTCCCATAAGTATCGGTATGAAACCCGCAAACCGGCATGCTTGGGGAATGAGGCAACGGGTCGGCCTGTATGCGGCGCCCGTGCTGGCGCTCCTGGTGTATCTCAATCCGTTTTCCAGTCTGCCTCCTGCGGCACATATCCTCTCGGCCATTTTGGTATGGGTCGTGGTCAGTTGGGCCACGGAAGCCATTCCCCTGGCCGTAACGTCATTGATCGGTGCGGCGTTGTGTATTGCCATGGGTTTGGGGTCGGCCAAGGAAGTGCTGGCGACGTTTGCCCATCCGATCGTTTTTCTCTTTATCGGCAGTTTCTTTTTGGCCGAAGCCTTTGTGGTGCACGGGCTGGATCGCCGGTTTGCCGTGTGGCTGTTGTCTCGAAAGAGGATCACGGCCAGGCCGGTCGGAATATTCGGGACCATGGGATTGGCCACCGCTTTCCTGTCCATGTGGATCAGTAACACGGCGGCCGTGGCGATTATGGTGCCGATTGCGCTTGGCCTTCTCTCGACGATCCGCGGGGTCCGGGAAGAGCCAGGGTCCCATGAGCCCGGGGTGATTCTGTTACTGGCCTATGGCTCGGCGGCCGGGGGGATTGCCACAATGATCGGCACGCCGCCTAATCTCATTGGCGTGGGGTTGCTTTCCCAGCAGGCGGGCATTTCCATCTCGTTTTTCGATTGGATGGCTATCGGTCTTCCGCTGGCAGGTGTGCTCTGGTTGGGCATTGCCACCGTGCTTTTTTGGCTTCACCCGCTGCCCAAAACGCTCCCGGACCCGGACGGGCATCTTCAGAATCTTTGCCGGCAACAGGAAGGCTGGACACGAGGCCAAAAGAATACCTGTCTCGCGTTGCTGTTGGCCGTCGCGTGCTGGATCGGGCCCGGGGTGTTGGGGATCGTGTTGGGACGGGATGCCGATCTGGTGACGTTCATCAATGCCCGTCTTCCCAAGGAAATGGTGCCGATTTTTGCGGCGGGGCTGCTGTTTGTGTTGCCTGTCGATTTCAAGGCCGGGGAATTTACGTTGAAATGGACCCAGGCCGCAAACATTAACTGGGGTACGATCCTGTTATTCGGCGGAGGCTTGACGTTTGGACATCTGATGGTGCAAACCCATCTGGCCGAGATTATTGGAGAAAGTCTGGTGGCGCTGTTTGGGAGCAACACATTGTGGACCTTGACGGCCGTTGCCATTGGCATGGCGTTGATGATCACGGAGGTTGCTTCGAATACCGCGTCGACGAGCATGCTCGTTCCCGTGGTCATCTCCATTGCCACCGCGGCCGGGGTCTCCCCGGTTCCCCCGACCTTGGGGATTTGTTTGGGAGCCAGCCTCGCGTTTATGATGCCGGTCGCGACCGCGCCGAATGCGATTGCCTACGGCACGGGATTCGTCCCGCTTCCGAACATGCTGAGAGCCGGGGTGTTTTTGAATATCATCGGGGCCGTGCTCGTCTGGTTGACCCTCCGTCTCCTGTGTCCGTTGATGGGGTTCGCATGAACGAGAAACCTGTACGCCACGTTATCGAAGGGTAAGGACCGTGTCGCGAATGAGTCATATCGTCGTAGTGGGCGTTCCGGCAGCGAAGTCTTTCGAGATCCGGCGGGATGGGGTAGGCGTTCGCGTGGTGGCGGTGGAGAATCTCCAGCAGGTCAAACAAGAGGCTCAAAAGGCACCAATCGATGGGGTGGTGCTTTCGGAAAAGACGGCGAAGGAAGGCCTCAGTGACTTGCCACACGTCCTCGACGTGTCGAAGACCTTGATCATCTCGGGACCGCCTTCCCTTCAAGCGGCTTTGGATACCATGAAATGGCTCCTCGGCAAATTTGATGGGCGGGAAGCCAAGCGCGGATTACAGGCATTCCCGGGTTTGACGCTCGAAGATTACGTCGAGTTGAAGTTCGGCGAGTTTGTGCACACCATGAAGGCGAGTTCGGCCAAGGGATTGCACGTGACCCTCATCCAGGCCGTGGAACGACCGTTGATCCAACATGCCCTTCATGAAACGAATGGCAACCAAATTCAAGCCGCGAAGCTTCTGGGCATGAATCGAAACACCCTGCGCAAGAAAATCACGGAATACCACATATCCGTCATGCGCCGTTCCCGCCAAAACACTGAATCCTGATAACAGCCATCATAATAGACGCGGATTAGAGTCAAAGGTATCTTTCGCCAGATATTCACGAATCAGTTCTACTGACCAGGGCTCCGCTAGTTTGTTGTTTCCGACGTCTTTGGCGAGTTGATCGACGGAAGCGAAGCTTCCGCTCAGAGACGTTCCGCGCTTCTCGAAAAACTCGGTTCTACTCAGAACCACCGAAACGTCATTTGTAGACGCGCGCCATTCGTACGCGATTCCCACGTGCTTCGAAGTACTCCCGCCGTTGTCGAAATAGACGGCTCCGATCGAGCGCAGGGAGGCAGGTTCGATCTGAAGTCGTAGCTCTTCTTCGATTTCCCGTACAGCACAACGAGTGAGCGGGTCACCGTTGACGGCATCTTCACATCGAACGTGGCCTCCAGCCCAAATCACGATCTTGTCATGAAGGATGTTATCAACCGTTTTTTCACGTCGGCGAAGCCGAAGCACCTCACCATCCGCATTTCGAATCACGACGATCGGAAGGGCCTGAACACGTGATTCATCATTTTCAACCGCATCCCTTGGGCGGAAATTGCTCTCGTGATCTTCACGGAAGTACCGGGCCAGCTTCTCTGCTTGAGAAGCATCAATGAAATTCTTTTCACCGAAGAATTTCGTTACGACTTTCTTGGAACAGGAAAGGATGTTTTCTTCAAGCTGTGCTTCTATCAAACCGAGAATGGCTTCAGCGACAACTTCCGCCGTGCGCTCGGGGTTTTCTTTAGTTTCACCATCAGACGTATTGACTGAAAATATCCGAAAATCTTTCCCAAGCTGATCAACGCATTCTTCATTAATCTCCTTAATCTGCTGGAGGATCTCAGAATTCATGATGGATCCACCTGTGCCTTCTACGGGAAGTACCCCTTGTTCGCGCTTCATCGCATCCGATGGCGAGACAAGCATCACAAAAACGGCCGAGATTCGCTTTTTCCAATCATCAATCAAGAGGAATTTTTGAATAAGTTCTCTTTCGTCACGACGGATTCTGGAGATTCGCTCCATCATCGTCATCCAACAAATGGAATCAAAGATGCCTCGATCAAGAAAGAGAATTTGGGGATCATCCGGTCGCGGCGGGTTTTGTGTTTTTTCCAGGATCTGAGCAAGCGTCGTGCAAGCCGTCCAGATATTGAAATTCGCGTGCTTTTTGTCTCGAATCGGGCAAACTGAAGCACGTTCAACCACCACGTCGGTCCGAAAACCACAACGCTTGAGAAAAGTCTGCACGTGCGTGAGCGTACTGGTCTTGCCCGCCTTTGGAACGCCCGCGAATTCGATGACCAGGGGTTTGCGCGCCTTATCAGCAAATTGTTCCGCTGAGCGTTCAGCACGGATTTGAAGATTTGACTTCATGTATGCGTGCCCCCTTTATCCTTGGCTTCGACGGTGCTTGAATATTTATTGACGAGACCTCTTGCGGACTTGATGAAGCTGATGGCTATCTTTTCATGAAAGGGTTTCTTTGGTTTTTGGGGCAGGGTAAGTCTACCGTTCGGGAAATTGCGATTCAACCCGACCTCGTCTTAGTGATGACATTGCGGTTAGCGGAGAGTATGGCGTTAATAGATGCCCATTCCAGTTCTAGGGAAGATTGCCGAACACTAAAGCGTGATTCTATGAAACACCATTACCAATGCTGTTTCCACAGTATGCCCGGTAGACAGGTCTTGAAAAAACGTATTATATCCGTATAATACGGATATATAACGTACTAACCGTATATAATACGTACATAAAAAGGAGAGCTAAAAAATATGCAGCTAAAGACCGAGCGTTTCGAGATGCGACTTGATTCAAGAACTCTAGAGAGAGTAGACGCTTGGCGCGTATGCCAATCGGACCTTCCGTCGCGGGCAGAGGCAATCCGTCGATTGATGGGATCTGGGCTGTCCGAGATGGAGAGGAAGCCGCTCAAGCTAAGCGATGGCGAGAAGCTGATCACATTGATGCTCTGCGAGCTTTACAAGCCTCATAAGATCGAGGGCGATATTGATCCGTTATTTGTAAAGGAGGCCTTACTAGGGGGCCACTATTGGGGCTTGAAATGGGAATATCCAAGTATCTTCCATGGACATGAAGACAATAGTGCAACGGTTCATGAAGTTGTCAATGTACTTGATATGTGGTCCTTCCTCGAAGAATCGTACGCGGTGCTATCAAAGAAGGATAAAGATCACATTGCGAAAGAGACCGAACCCTTTGGCAAGCGCATAGTATTTCGGGGATTCGACGGGAACAATGAGACCGAACATTTACTCATCGCCAGATTTCTGATAGACAAACTGGATCGGTTCACTCGATTCAAAGGCCGTGATCTCAACGTACATACGCCGCGTATTCGCGGTTATCAGCGTATGGTGAAGGTCTTTGAGCCAATAAGACCGAACCTTGGTCCCGGTAACTTACTAGGGGCGGAAGCAATTATCAAGATTCTCAATGCCCAACGGAATGATGATGTTTAACCTAAAGAAAGCCAAGCTTGAAACAGGTATAGAAAAGTGACAGGACGTCTGAAACGAAACCTCCCCAAATTTATACATCATCCACGGCCTACCTACGTTGCGCAGAACGGCGTGAAACTGAAACGGGAGGACGGCAAGATATGGAGCAGCGTTCGCGGGAAATGGCTCGTCGAAACACCGGAAGAATTTGTCCGGCAGGAATATCTGCTCGTCCTGTTTCACGAATACGGCTATTGCCTAGAACAGATCGCCGAAGAAGAGGAAGTCACCGGACGAGGTTCTGGGAAGGCCCGAGCCGACTTTGTTATCTGGCGTTCCACATCAGACAAAGCGGCACGTAAATCACCGCTCATCATTGTTGAATGCAAAGCCGACAACGTAACGATCCAGTCAGAAAATTACGCTCAAGGAGATCGCTACGCCCGGTTGACCAATGCGCCTTTCTTTGTCACCCATAACAACACGGAAACGAAGTTCTGGCATGTCCGCAAAGACCGGATGCCAGGCTACTTAGAAGAGATAGAGGATATTCCTCACGCAGACGCCACCGATCAGCAGGTTGAAGAGCTTCTCACTCGATTGAAGACCTTCAAAGAAGACGAGTTCGCCAATCTTCTTCACCAGTGCCACAACGTCATCCGAAATCGGGAGAAGAAAGATCCTGTAGCAGCCTTTGACGAAACCGCCAAAATTTTGTTCGTCAAGGTTTTTGTTGAACGTGAGTTAAAAAGCCGCCAGCGGCGCAAGAACCTGTTTACCGTCGAGTATCTTGAGGATCAGCTTGGAGATAATCCGCTTGAAGACCTGTTCCAAAAGACGAAGGAGCATTATCGAACGGACCGCATCTTCGCCGAAGATGAGCGTTTGAACCTGAAGCCTGCAACTGGTATTGAGATTGTGCGGCTTCTCGAACGCTACAATCTCTCCGACACGAGCGAAGACATCAAGGGCATTGCCTTCGAACGCTTTCTTGGCAAGACCTTCCGTGGCGAAATCGGCCAATTCTTTACGCCGCGTCCAATCGTCGAGTTCATGGTTCGCATGGTCGATCCCAAAGAGGGGGAAGTTATTTGCGACCCGGCCAGCGGCTCTGGAGGATTCTTGATCCGTTTCTTCGAGATTGTCCGGGAAAAAATTCTTGCCGATGTGGATCGGCAATATCGAGAGTTCCGCAAGCAAATCGAAAGCAGGAAGCGTATGGCGCAGGAGAAGCAGGCCGAAGCTCTCCGCACCAAGTACGAGGAACTGCAAAAGACCATTGACAAGGACGTTAGTGACTCACGGCTCTGGAATTTGGCGAATCGCTGCATCTACGGCACAGACGCGAATGACCGCATGGCCCGCACTAGCAAGATGAACATGATCATGCATGGTGACGGTCACGGTGGGGTGCATCACCATGACGGCTTTCTGAATGTCAACGGCATCTTCGAGGGCCGTTTCGACATCATTTTGACCAATCCGCCATTTGGCTCGAGCGTAGAACCTTCTGATACTATCATTGAAGAGCAGGTCATGCTCCCCAGCGAACTCGAACGCCACTATGCAGGCATCTACGGTGACCACTACCGTGACGCTCTGAGCCGTGTTCGTGCTGCGAAAGGTAAACCCATAGCCAGCCTGTTCGAGTTGCCGGCTAATAAAGGGAAACGCAAGGTCGGCAAGATCAAGACCGAACTGCTTTTCATTGAACGTTGCCTTGACCTGTTGAAGGCTGGCGGGCGTCTCGGCATCGTGCTCCCCGAAGGCGTTTTCAACAATCCTTCCCTGGCCTATGTTCGAGAGTTCTGTGAAGACAGAGCTTTCATCCGAGCTGTCGTGTCCTTGCCACCCGAGACGTTCGTTTCTTCCGGCGCGTCAGTAAAGGCGTCGCTTCTCTTCATGCAGAAGTTTACCAAAGAAGAACAATCCGACTTCGACGCAAAGAAGGTTGCCGCCAAACAGGATATCCGCGATAAGTACGCCCCCGAGATTGCCAAGAGAACCGGGGAACTCGAAGCGGCCATTGCCCAGGCCAAGAAAGACAAGAACGTAGTCCAGCGCAAAGTCCTGCAAGACGAATTGAAGCGGTATCAGCGCGACATTGAAGCAAAGATGCGAGCCGAAGCTCGCTCCCTGCTCAAATCCCGTTTCCTCTATGCGGTCTTTCTCTACGAAGCCGAGCATGTCGGCATCACCGCTACCGGCGAAACCGACCGCGTACCAAACGAGCTTTTCTCCGGCAACCACATTCCGGAAGGCATGGAGAAGACCACACTGGAGCTTTATCGGGAGTTTCGGGCAACCCCCAAATTCTTTCTAGCGGTGGCGCCGCCTGCATGATTGCACCGACAACAGGAAAAGCTTTCGCCGTTCTGTTTGAAGACCTCAAAAGATGGAGTGTCAATTCTTTCTTCACCACCCAGTGGAAGTGGCCCTCGGACTTGATTAAACCCCTTACTTCTGGGCTCGAACGGAAGTCAGTAGCCATCGAAAAGATGAGGATTGATCCTAAAGACATTACTCTTGTTTCGCTCCATTTCGATGGAGAGATGGAACCTCGGGAGGACAGCATTGCTGGTTTCAAGGGTCGCCTATTCCTTGCGGAACCAGGCGACGTCATTTACTCCAAGATTGACGTTCGACACGGAGCCATTGGCGTTGTCTCGGACACGCTTCCTCGCATCGCTGTCAGTAGTGAGTTTCCCGTTTACCGCGTACGATCCGAGGTTGCACTTCCGCGTTACGTGAAGCTCCTGTTTCAGACGGACGCCTTTCGCCGCCAGATTAATGCCCTAATCAGTGGCACAAGCGGGAGAAAGCGGGTACAGCCTTCCGATTTGGAAGAAGTTGAAGTCCCGCTTCCGCACCCTGACATTCAACGCACGATTGTGGACTTCTGGCATGAAGCCATAACCGCCGTTGAATCCGCACAGCAAAAGCTCGCCCAGCCTGTCAACGCCTTGAATGTGCGCTTACTTGAACTCTATCGCAGAGAGTCTTCTCGAGACGTGATTCATTCCCGTTTCTTCGCCCTTGACTTCAAGGATTTGGCAGCATGGGACGTAAAATCTGGCCGAGCCTCTGCGTTTCGTCTGACGTGTCCATCCTTCCGACCGCTGGGGGATTTTATTGAAGAAGCAACCGATCTTGTCCGGCCTTTCGACAAACCAGAAAAGAACTGGCCCGTCTATGGGGTAAACAACAAGGAAGGCGTTTTCCTGAACGGGCACCAGAAGGGTAAGAGCTTCAAGGCAGCCTATAAACGTATCCGCAAAGACTGGTTTTTCCACAATCCAACACGCTGTAACGTCGGTTCGCTTGGGATTGTTCCTGACGTTCATGGAGATGCCATTACCAGTCCCGAGTATCAAGTCTGGCGCGTGAAGGAGGATGCACGAAGCCCTATACTCCCTGGCTTCCTCGCGGTCCTCATTCAGACGTCCTTCTTCATTGACCTGATTCAGTTCAATCGCGTCGGTGCCGTTAAGCAGCGTATGTATACGGAAAATCTTTGCCAGCTTCGGATTCCCTACCTTCCCGAATCCGAGCAACGGACATACGCCCAAGCCCGAGAAGAGGCCCTTGCTGACCTCACTTCTGCGAGAGACCGTCTCGCTCAAGCCCGCAAGGAAGTTGAAGATATGATTCTTGGGATCAAGAAAGTCTAAGTTTGAATTTGGGCATGATATTTAATGATGAAACAGATAGCACTCATTGGTACTAGCCATAAATACCAGAAGGAAGATAAAGACTGCTCGAAGCAAGATGTGCAAGCCTTTAAAGATTTTCTTGAGAAGGCCTGTCGTGTCTACAACATTCGAACCGTGGCCGAGGAAATGAGCGAGCAAGCCTTAGAAGAAGCGCATCGCAATAATTCGATTCCACAACAAGCAGCAAAGGCTTTATCTCTCAAGCATCTTTTCTGTGATCCTGACGGAGAACGGCGCGCGCTCCTTGGAATAGAGTATGAAACTGCAATTGATGTGGAGGTGTTCTTTGATCGCGTATCCTGCGATGAAGCTAAACGACGAAAATGCGAATCACGGACGAAGCGTGAGCTTTACTGGCTTGAACGTCTACAAACGGTACCCGAATCCGAATGGCCCGTTCTATTCATTTGCGGGGCCGACCACGTTAAGAGCTTTAAAGGAATTCTCGAAGACAATGGATTCAGCGTAGAAACCATCGCAGACGATTGGTCACCTTGAATTCCAATAGCACATAAGTCAAGAAAGTGAAGAAGCGAAACTCAAGCTGAAAAACCATCACAATCCTGATTTCTTGACAGGATATGAGAGGCTCCTCTAGCATATTTTGTTTGTGATAGGCGCGTAGCTCAGGGGGAGAGCGCTACCTTGACACGGTAGAGGTCGGCGGTTCAATACCGCCCGCGCCTACCACCTTCTTCCTCCGGGGGAAGGCAGATAACGGGAGATTTCAGGCGTATGTCAGTTTCGATTGAGGCCGAAAAAGTCCAAGGCGAATGCATCGAAATCTCGTTGCCGGGGACCGGTACGAAGTCCTTTCGGCCCGGGGTCACGGCGCGCGAGGCGTTGACGGAGATGACGGGGACGCTTCCGCCGGAGGTGTTCGCCGTGAGGATTGACGGACAACCCGGCGACCTGAGCGCGCCTCTGACCAAGAGCGCCACGCTGGAGCCGGTGACCTTTGCGTCGGAGGACGGGAAGGAAATTTACCGCCACAGCAGCACCCATATCATGGCTCAGGCCGTGAAAGACGTGTTTCCGTCGGCCAACCTGACGATCGGACCGGCCATACACGAGGGCTTCTATTACGACTTTTCTTTTGAACGGCCGTTCACGCCGGAGGATTTGGAAAAAATCGAGGCCCGGGCGCACGAGATCATTCAAGAAAATTATTCCGTACACCGCCTGGAAATGTCGAAGGAAGACGCGATCAAGCTGTTTCGGGAAAAAGGGGAAGCCTTCAAGGTCGAAATTATCGAACAGATCGAGGATAACGTCGTCTCCCTCTACCAGCAGGGCAACTTCATCGACTTGTGCCGGGGCCCGCACGTGGGCGCAACCGGTCAGGTGAAAGCGTTCAAGTTGTTGAACGCCGCGGGCGCATATTGGCGGGGGGATGAACGCAATCCGATGCTCCAGCGCATTTACGGGACCTCGTTCCCCGCGCAGGCTGACCTGGATGCCCATCTCCAGAAACTCGAAGAAATCAAACGCCGTGATCATCGGAAACTCGGCAAGGAACTGGATCTGTTCAGCAGCCCCGACGACACGGGACCGGGCTTGATTCTCTGGCATCCCAAGGGAGCGCTGGTCCGGTTGTTGATCGAAAATTTCTGGCGCGACAGCCACATGAAGAACGGCTATGAACTGATCTATTCCCCGCACGTGGCCCGGTTGGAGTTGTGGAAGACCAGCGGGCATGTGGACTATTACAAGGAGAACATGTTTGCGCCCATGGCCGTGGAGGCGGGTGAGTACCAATTGAAGCCCATGAATTGCCCGTTTCACATCATGGTGTACAAGTCGCACTTGCGCAGCTACCGGGAACTGCCCATTCGCTATGGAGAGTTGGGAACGGTCTATCGCTACGAGCGATCAGGGGTGCTGCATGGCCTCATGCGGGTTCGGGGATTCACACAGGATGACGCGCACATCTTCTGCCGTCCTGACCAGATCGAATCCGAAGTCGGAAAAGTCCTGGATTTCACGATGTTTGTCCTCCGGCGCTTCGGCTTCACGGAATTCGCGTTGTATCTGTCCACGCGACCGGAAAAAGCCGTCGGCGCCGTGGAAAAGTGGGATCAGGCCACGGAGGCCCTCGAAGCCGCGCTGAAAAACAGCGGGTTTCCGTATCAGATCGACCCCGGCGAAGGGGTGTTTTACGGACCGAAAATCGATCTGAAAATCCACGACGCGTTGGGCCGGGCCTGGCAATGTTCGACCGTGCAAATCGACTTCAATAATCCCGAACGCTTCGGCCTGTCCTATATCGGGGAAGATGGCGCGGCGCACCAACCGATCATGATTCATCGGGCGCTGATGGGATCCATCGAACGGTTTTTCGGCATTCTGATTGAACACTATGCCGGCGCCTTTCCGACGTGGCTCGCTCCGGTCCAGGCCATCGTGCTGCCCATTACGGACAAACAGGCTGAGTATGCGTCACTCGTCCGGGACCGCTTGGCGGGCGTAGGGTTGCGTGCCTCGATGGACTTGCGAAAAGAAAAAGTTGGGCTCAAAATCCGCGAAGCCGAAAAAGCCAAGATTCCCTATATGCTCGTCGTTGGAGACCGGGAACGGGAGGCCGAATCGGTCTCCGTGCGAAAACGCAGTGGGACCAACGTGGGGACGCTGCCAATCAGCGAGGTGATAGATCTGATTCGACAAGATATGCCAGCAGAACCATTGACCAGTTCATCTGTTCACTGATGGGTAGAACGGTCACTGCCAAACATCGCGTGAATCATCTGATTCGGGTGCCCGAGGTCCGGGTGATCGGATCAGAAGGTGAACAACTTGGGATCCTCAAAACTTCCGAGGCACTCAAACGGGCCCATGAGGGTGGGTATGATCTGGTCGAGGTCGCGCCCACCAGCACGCCGCCGGTGTGCCGGATCATGGATTATGGAAAATTCAAGTACGAACAGAGCAAGAAAGAACATAAGACGCGCCAGCATCAGAAATCGACGCAGGTAAAGGAAATCAAGCTTCGTCCGCGAACGGACAAACATGACCTTGAAACCAAAGTTCGCCGGATCGTGGAGTTCTTGGAAGAGGGGATCAAAACCAAAGTGACGGTCATGTTTCGAGGCCGGGAAATGGCGAACCAAAATCTAGGCCGGCAGGCCATGGAAAGGGTTCGGGAAGAGCTCAAGGATGTGGCAACAATCGAAATGGAGCCCAGGATGGAAGGGCGCAATCTGTATATGATTGTGTCGCCCAAGAATTAAGGGGATGAGGACATGGCACGCATGAAGCTGAAAAGTCATTCGGGAGCAGCCAAACGGTTTAAGCGTACGGGAAGCGGAAAATTCCTGAGACGGAAGGCGGGATTGCGACACATCCTGACCACGAAAAACGCCAAACGGAAAAGTCGTCTGGGCGATACGGTGGTCGTCGCCAAACCGGATCAGGCCTCGCTGGCCCGGCTCTTGCCCTATTCCTGATTTGTCGGACACGCGAAGCCCGGTGTTTCATCGGAGAAGAGCTATTGCTCCGGGACAGGGTGGGCCAGCGCGGCCATACAAGTCCTGAGAGATAGACAACATTCAATATTCTGAAACGAAGGAGTTCTAAGTCATGCCACGTGTCAAAGGAGGTCCGCAGACTCGCCGCCGGAGAAACAAACGGCTGAAATTAGCCAAGGGGCAGTATGGGGGCAGAAGCAAACTGTTTCGGACGGCAACGGAATCAGTCGATAAAGGCCAAGTCTACGCGTATATTGGCCGGCGACATCGGAAAAGAGATTTCCGGCGACTGTGGATTACGAGGATCTCGGCCGCGGTCAAAGCGCACGGGTTATCCTACAGCCGGTTTATCCATGAGCTGACCAAAGCCAACATCGCCTTGAACCGGAAGATGCTGTCGGAAATGGCCATTCACGATCCGGAAGGGTTTAAATCCCTGACCGACCTGGCAAAATCCGCAGCCTGAACCCACCTCAAATTTGACTTGACATTAAGTGCCGTATGCCTATTTGAGGGGCAATTCAAGGGCGATGGCGAACTCGTCAGAACTGAACGAGCGGTCTTCGCGTACTTCTTGGCGAAGCGTAACGATTTTGTACCAGGGTTCCATTACTCGTCACCTTGGTGGTTGTCTGTTCCGGATCGCAACCGTACCCGTTCCCGTGTCACCACAATGATTGTCCCGTCGTGCATCGCATCAGCGTGATGCGCGATGAGATCCCGCATGGCGGCCACTTTCTCTGCAATCCGCATCCCGACGAAGCGAACGACACATGGGTGTGGCAGCCGGCGCACAAAGATCAGTTCGCCGAAGTCCTTGTCTTCTGTGATGAGTACACGCTGTTCCTGAGTGGCCATGGCCAGTAGCGCTTCATCGATCGCACGAGAAAACCCGTCCCGGGCAGACACAACGTCGTGGCCAAGGTCGACCAATAATGCGTGCAAGCTTCGGGATGCAGCACACACGTCGAGAAGAAATTTCACAAGGTCTCTCGTATGGGAACACGCTCATACACGTGGTCACCCGCCAGTGAACGGTGGGCAAACAGCAGGCACGCTTGGACATCCTCGGCGGTCAGATCCGGATACTCATTGAGAATCGTCTCCGCCGTGTCCCCTGCCGCCAGCATTCCCAAGACGTGTTCTACCGCAATCCGCATGTCGCGAATGATGGGCTTACCGCCAAAGACATCCACACGCACGGTGATGCGCTTGAGGAGTTCAGAATGTGTGTTCATGCCTTCCTCCGTGATTTATGATGCGTACGACGTTGGATAACGCCTGACCGAAATCATCCATCCGGCTACCGCGGCACCGCCAGCAACATGGCGTCGAGCAGGCGTTTCTCGTCGCAGCCTTGAGGATAGAGGGCCGATAGCGAGTTGGCAAGCCGCAGGAAACCCGGACCGCGCTCCTGCTCAGCCTT
>WTGX01000005.1:0-21225 GCA_011523385.1 Nitrospira sp.
TCACCGTCAAGAGAATGTGTTTAAACAGTTTCTGAAGATCTATTTTGGTTACGTTCCGCCCTAATTACCTTTAAAATTCCCAACATCCATCGTCACTGCCCAGGCTTTCCCGATTCAGGCATTTCATCATCCGTATGTGTTCAGTAATTCCCTTCGACTTCACGCTCCCGTTCGTTCTGAGCGTAGCGACAGCAAAGTCGAAGAACGCTCAGGACAGGCGTTGACAATCTCACTGCCTCCTTCCGTCATTCCCCACATTTGTAATCGGTAATCCAGCGTCTTTCATTTTCTTTTACTCCCTCAGCCCCGGACGGGAGAAAGCCTGCCCCGATCTGATCCGGGGGCTAGGGTGAGAGTGAAGAAAAAAATATGATATGAATGCAGGATTGAGGAGGATAACGTCATGAAGAAGCAAACCGTAACTTACCCGTTGCGGCTGCCCGCGTCTCTGAAAGCAGCCGTCGCGGAGATCAGCAAAGAAGACGACACCAGCATCAATCAGTTTGTGGCAACAGCGGTTGCCGAAAAGGTCTCCGCTATGAAAACCGTCGAATTCTTCGCCTCGCACCGCGTCAAAGCCGATATCAAGGCGGCACGCCACCTTCTGCGAAGAAAAGGTGGTCAGCCACCGGCACCCGAAGACCGTCTGCCGTGAACACGGCATTCGTGTGTTTTCAAGGGCAGGTCGCCGTTACCGGGCGAGGCAAAAGTAGCAGGTGAGGAAGCGAGATAGGTCAAAGAAAGGGTTGACGACTTGGACACGCGATCCGTATTCCACTGATCGTTTCTCGATTGAGGGCGTCGGATTACGCACTTGCTAAGCCGACCTAACGGACTAGAACTCAATTTCGATCACAAGCTTGCCTCCAGTGATGCGCTTATTTTCAATGATTGGTGCTGCACGAATGACCGTCTTGGGTTCATTAACGATTACAATTCCCTTATCTCTTACGATGTTCTTGACTGCCTCACCAACTTTATCCGTCCAGTCCGACTCGCTACTTTGCTTTACGTCATTCATATTACCTTCTGTCATGGTCCCTCTCCTCAAGGAAAATCAAGGTCAGAATAATATTCTTACGATCTAGGCTATACTGTACTGCCTTCTTTCTATAATGTCTAGACAAGTGAAGCCGTAGGTTAGCGATGCATGAACTAGCTTCACAAATTCGTGACGGGGAAGTTGAAAAGTGTGGAGTAACGGACTGTCCAAGCGAAGGCGACGCTAGCGTGTTTTTCGTCCGGAAGGCTGATCAAGACCGAGGATCTTGCGGGCTCTCTGCTCGAACGTGGGGTCGAGTCCGGGCTGGATCACGTCCACTCCGTCCGCCAGCCCTTTAATGATCGCTTCGATGGCGGCAAGCCGGGCGTAATGCTTGCTGTTAGCCGGAATCACGGTCCATGGACGGCTGACGGTCGAGGTCTTTTGGAACATTTCTTCAATCGCCACCTCATAGTCAGCCCAGCGGGTCCGGTTGCGGAAGTCTTCCGCTGAAAGCTTCCAACGTTTGAGCGGGGCATTGAAACGCGCCCGGAACCGCGCGAGTTGCTCCTCGGGCGTGATGTGCAGGAAGATCTTAATGAGACGGACGCCGTCGTCAGCGAGCATGCGCTCGAATTCATTGATCTCCGCATACGCACGCTGCCATTCGGTCTGCGTGGCATAGCCTTCAATCCGTTCCACCAGCACCCGGCCATACCAGGAGCGGTCGAAAACCACAAGGAGCCCGGACCGCGGCATGCGTGTCCAGAAGCGGTACAGGTAGTGGTGGTCCAGTTCATCCTGGGTCGGTGCGGAGATCGGCCAGACTTTCAGCCCACGCGGGTCGAGCGGCCAGTGTATCCGCCGAATAAGGCCGCCCTTGCCCGCGGCGTCCCATCCTTCCAACACGATCACGCCACGTCGTCTCTGGGACTGGTAGGCCAGGGAGAGTTCCTTCAAGCGAACCTGAAGCTTGGCGAGCTTGGCTTCGTACGCCTTCCGGCCAACGTGCTTCGTCATATCCAAGTTGGCCAGGCTGGGAGGACGACGCTGCAACCGGATGGGCTCCCGCTGGCTGAGCCGGGGCGCTTTGTTGATCATTTTGTTCTTCATGGCTCCGATCAAATCCTGTGGTCGGATTACGCGATTCCTGTCCTGAGCGTAGTCGAAGGGCTCATCCAACCTGCGCTATCCCAGAGGGAGAGGGTGAAGAGCGCGATAAGGCATGTCCCTGCCCCCGAGCAGGGATCGCGCAGCTACAACTACCATAGGCAAAGACACTGGATTCCTGCTTCCGCAGGAATGACAGAAGAGAGTGTTGCGCATCAAGATGATGAAAGCGGTTCGAGGGAGACCTTGACTTCGTTTCCTTCCACCGCCACGAGGAAACTGGCCACGCATGCGGATGGATTCGTAATACAGGCTCCGGTCGTCACGTTGTATTCCCAACCGTGCCAGGGACAGGTGACCACTTCGCCGATCAACTCACCTTCACCCAACGGCCCTCCACGATGCACGCAGGTATTGTCCAAGGCATAGAACGTGCCATCGACGTTGAAGACGGCAATTTCCTTGCCCCCGACTTCGGCGACTATGCCTTCTCCGGGTTTCACCTCATCCGTATTCGCCACTTTGACCATTTCTGCCATTGGGATCCTCCAGCGATCTCTTGTTATGCCATGGGTTCTTTCAATTTCTTGACCATGTCGCTCAGGGTTGCTCCTGTTGCTTCACGGGTCAGTTCCTCCACGCGTGTTTGCAACGCCTCCGCTGCCCCCTGAAACGCCAGGGTGAGCGGAGACTTCGGATCCGCCGCGACAATCGGCATGCCCGCGTCTCCGCCCTCCCGGATCGCAGGGTCCAAGGGGATGCGACCCAGGAAGGGGATGTCGAATTTTTGCGCCGCGCGCTCCCCGCCCGCAAACGAGAAGATCTCCGTTCGTTCTCCGCAACGCCCGCAGACAAAGAAACTCATGTTCTCAATCACGCCCAGGAGGGGAACGTTGACTTTCTTGAACATCATCAGTCCCTTGCGGACGTCGTAGAGTGCCACTTCCTGCGGCGTCGTCACCGTGACGACACCGGTCAACGGTACGATCTGGGAGAGACTGAGTTGAGCATCGCCCGTCCCGGGCGGCAAATCCACCAGCAGGTAGTCCAAGTCGCCCCACAGCACGTCACGAAAGAACTGCTGGATGGCGGTATGCACCATGGGCCCCCGCCACACAATGGCGGTTTCTTCCGGCACAAAAAATCCCATGGACATGATCTTGACGCCATGGGCCTCAGCCGGCTTGATTTTGTCGCCCTCTTTTTCCGGAGGTTCCGGCACGCCCATCATCATGGGAATGTTCGGGCCATAAATATCCGCATCCATCAGCCCGACTCTCGCGCCGCTCTGTGCCAACGCCACGGACAAATTGGCGGAAACCGTGGATTTGCCCACTCCGCCTTTTCCACTCGCCACGGCAATTATATGTTTGACGCCGGGCAATACGGCATCCTGGGCCGTCTCATTTCCCGGACTTTCGTGTATTGGAGACTCGTCGCTCATTTTGATCCTCCCCTTCGACAAACTCAGGACAGGCATTTCGGGTCGTCACGCAGGTGCTCGCACAGACTCTACCCCGTCACCAACCACCGAGGCAAATGCTCAAATGGGGGATGTCATCCTGAGCTTGTCCTGAGCGGAGCGAAGGACCTAGCGAAGGATCTGCTTTTCCATTAATTCGTTGTTGAAAGACGAGATAGTTCCTTCACTCCGTTCAGGACAAGCACCTTCGACTCAGAATGACAAAGGGAGAAGCAGTATGACAGAGTGTCATCCCTTGAAAAACCGGCAACGCCCCCCTAGGATGGGTTCGCACTTGGTCCAATTCGTGGTCAAGGCGATCCTTTCGACTGGATATCCGTGTTGAACTCTTTCATCCCTCCGTTGTGGGCGTCCCTCTCCTTCCCTGAGATTGATCCGGTCTTCTTTCGATTGGGACCGCTGCAATTTCGTTGGTACGGGCTGATGTACCTGCTGGGCCTGCTGGCGGCGTATTTTCTGATCAAACATCGGGCCGCCGGACGAAACGTCCCGTTGGGCGCGAATCAATTGTCCGACCTGATCGTGTTTGCCGCGTTTGGCGTGTTTCTGGGCGGACGGTTGGGCTATACCCTCTTTTACAATACGGCGTACTACCTGGAGAACCCCCTGAAAATTCTGTTCGTGTGGGAAGGCGGAATGTCCTTCCACGGCGGGTTACTCGGCACGTGTCTCGCGCTCTGGCTCTTCTGTTATAAAAGAGGATTCGCCCCGTACACGATTGCGGACCTGGCGGCACAGGCTGCGCCGATCGGGTTGGGCTTGGGGCGCCTGGGGAATTTTATCAACGGGGAGTTATACGGACGACCCACGGACGTTTCCTGGTGCATGGTCTTCCCGAGGGGCGGGTCGGCCTGTCGCCATCCTTCGCAATTATACGAGGCGGCTCTGGAGGGGGTGGCCCTGTTCGGCATTCTCTGGTTCCTGGGAAGGAAGGCCACGCCTCCCGGCACGGTCTTTTGGAGCTTTATTGCCGGCTACGGCATCTCCCGCAGTTTCGTGGAATTGTTTCGAGAACCGGACGCCCATCTGGGATTCGTGCTGGGCACCCTGACCATGGGACAACTCTTGAGCGTTCCCATGATTCTTCTCGGGCTCACCATGCTCCTGATAGGCTACAAACGCCGTCACCCCGCGAACGCACAGCGGAGTCATTGAATGCGTACGCCTTCACGAGTGCACCTCACCCGGATGTGAGGATGTGAAAAAGGGCAGGGTAAAGGGGATAAGGTTACTTCTTCCCCTATGGTCTTACAAGGACTTGCATTCTACAAGATTTTCCTCTATTTTATATCCATAGCGTCTGGGATGAGTCGCCAAGCGTCTCGTTTTGGGGCGAGAGCCCCAAAAGCCCAGTCGCTTTTTTTTGCCCAAAATCAGGGAAATAAACCATGAGAGATGGCTCGGGAAATCTGAACAAGGGGGATAAGTGACATTTCTGCTCACGAGCGGCATCATTGCCGTCAATGAGGAGGAAGCATGACGAGACAACCACGCCGGAACCATCGTCCGGCTTTTAAGACGAAGGTGGCGCTGGCGGCCATCCGTGGAGACAAGACGCTGGCGGAACTCGCCCAGCAGTTCGACGTCCATCCGAACCAGATCAAGCAGTGGAAGGAGCAACTGTTGCAGGCCTGCCCGAGGGTTTCGACAGCGGGGTGAAGCAAGGGGGCGGGGCGCGACAACATCTTTGTCGAACGGCTCTGGCGGACGATCAAATACGAGGAAGTTTACCTGCACGCTTACCGGAGCGTCGCGGGCTGGACCGCTATTTGGCCTTCTACAACCGGCCCCGACCGCATTCCTCACTTGGCGGGCAAACGCCCGATCAGGCATATTTCAACCAGCCCACGCCAATCCCGGCGGCGGCATAACCAGAGCGGAGAGCCACTTATCAACAGCTCACAAACTGTTCAAAATAGCCGAGCCACCTCTCATGCTTACAAAATCATCGAGTCGTACAGTGACGACAAGTACCTGCCAAGTTACCTGATATATACTGAATATGCAGGTGAACATTACCATATTCTCTTCGCAACGGATGTAGAAAGTGAGAACGTCCGCATCGTGACCACGTACCGACCAAGTGAACAAGAATGGCTGCCAGACTTGAAAACGCGGAGGCGATTATCATGAAGTGCCATGTTTGTGGGGAACGCTTGGAGCCGACTATTTCGGATCTTCCCTTCCGCCTTGGATCAGCGAGTATCGTCGTGATCAAGAAACTCCCTGTGCTGGAATGCACCAATTGCACGGAGTTCTCTATTGAGGATCCGGTCATGGAGAAAGTTGAGCATTTACTTGAGCAAACCGATGGAGCCGCTCAGCTTGAAGTCATCGCCTATGCAGCATAGAAAAGAGCTGTCCAACCGAGCCCTCCGTTAGCCATGCGGTCGGGTTACGCCTGTCCTGAGCTTGCCCTGAGCGAAGCGAACGGGCGAAGTCGAAGGGCTATGCTAACCCTACCCACTAAGTTCCCCCCTCACCCCAACCCTCTCCCACCATGGGGAGAGGGCGGTTTTAGGTCTTGCCTGTTGACCTGTTTATGGTCTATATTCAGTCTGAAATGAGGTGTCGATGAAACTGTCTGGACGGATCAAGCCCATCAGTTATCTCAAGGCCCATGCCGCCGAGATCGTGCGCTCGCTTGGGGACCGGCAGGAGCCCTTGATTATCACTCAGAACGGTGAAGCCAAGGGAGTCTTGCAGGACATCGACAGCTACGAGCAAACGCAGGAAACCGTTGCGCTCCTCAAGATCCTCGCGCTGGGTAATCGTCAGATCGAAGCGGGTCAGATCCAACCCGCTACCAATGTCATCACGCGGCTTCGGAAGCGACGGCCGGCGCGCTGATGCCCTTCCTGGTTCAGTTGACTGATGACGCGGTACGCGACTTGGAGGAGATCTGCGATTACATTGAGCAACACGATGCCCCGGGCAAGGCGAATCAGGTGCTGGAGCAAATCGAACGGGCGTTCGGCAGCCTCTCCAAGCATCCCCGCCGCGGAAATTACCCGAAGGAATTGCTGGACATTGGAATTCGGGAGTACCGCGAAATTTTCTTCAAGCCTTATCGCATTATCTACCGGGTGACGGAACAAAACGTTTATGTTCTCATGATCGCTGATGGGCGTCGCAACATGCAGACGTTGCTTCAGCGGCGCTTGCTGCAAGTGTAAATTCTTTCCGAATCTTCTCTACCACGAAAGCGTCATAAGATGACGCGGCTACGAATACAAAGACACTGGATTCCCGTTTTTCACGGGAATGACAGAAGAGGGAAGCCACGATAAGGCATAGCCCCCCTCTAAGCGGGCATCAGAGCATGACAACTGACGGGGTTGGCTAAAATCCTCCGGGGGGTGCCCCGCCCGGCCTACCGCCGCCGCCGATTCCGCCAAGGCCACCGAGTCCACCTAATCCCGGGGCTCCGGGTATGGCACCGCCTCCGCCTCCCGATGGCGTGACGTCACCATAGCGGCGGTAAATCCGTGAATTCCAAATGACCTGATGACCGGGAGCGAAATTCGCGGCCTGGGTATAGTGTCCCTCGGCTTGCTTTCGCTGGCCCATGCGATCCAGGGTCAAAGCCAGGTTGTAATGCGCCTCCGCGAGAGTCTTCTGGACGCCAATGGCTTTTTCATACTGCTGCTTGGCCACGGACCATTGCCCGGCGGCAAAGGCCTGGTTGCCCGCTTTCACCGCCGACGCCGCTTCGGGTTTGCTTCCACCCGGAGCATTCAAGGTCATAACTCTCGCCTTCCCCGTACTGCTGCAGGCCCCGATGAAGACGAGACTGCATATCAGGCATCCTATTTTCACGGACAGGTACGGGGACCTGTCCCTACGGCTCAATGGCATGAACGTTCTCCTTTCCTCAGGTGTTTGAAGGGAAAGATTGTCTCCTTCTCTACTCTCTACCTCCCCTTCGCCCCTCCTTACAAAGGAGGGGAAAAGAAGAGCCTTTCACCCCAGCCCCCTCCCGCCAGGGGAGAGGGAGTTGAGATTTTCCTATCCTACTCAAACCTCGACGCTGAGTCCACTCCGTAAAAAGATGAGTTGTGTCCGGACAGGACCCTGGGCGAAGACCGACTCGGCCGCTCGACGATAGACCTCCATCTGTGCGCGGTATTCCTGCGCAACCTGCTCCACGGAGTGGAACTCTACCCGGTGCGTCTTGTAGTCGGCAATCCAAAGCTGTTGATCCCGGCGATACATGACGTCGATCACCCCTTCCATCACGCTGGGCGGAGCGTGTTCCGTATCCGCCTCCGCGTTCTCCCAGGGAACGGCAAAGGGAATTTCCCTGCCCAGAATGTCAGCCTGCCGGAGTACGGCATATGGTTCTGATTCGACAAAGTGCGCGAAGAGTTCCTGCAATTCCGCACACACGTCGCCAGACTCCGGGACCCATTCCATGGAAAGATACGTGCGGCAGCAGTCTTCGATCCACACCGGCATGGAACTTGGATCAGTGGAAAAATCCCAATCGTGCAACACACGATGGGCCAACGTCCCTATGATTGCACTTCGATCGGATGAGCCCGGCTGCGACGCCGCCTTCTTGCGCCTGGGGGCTATGGATTGTCTTTCGGATTGTCCGGGGACCTTTTCCAAAAGTGCGAGGGACTTCGGCGACGACGTGTCGCCTGTTGTCAGGGACCGCGTCGCGGAGAGAAACAGCGGAGTCTTGACAACCGTCTCCCCTTGCTTAAGCCATGTATCCCACCGGCGCTGGTGCTCCGCACCATCCGGCATGGTCGCTTTCCACGTGGGGGGAGCGGGACGGGATTTTCCTTCGACTCTGCTCAGGACAGGCTTCACGGGTTGAGGGGCCGGCACGACGGTCGTGGTCACGGCCACGTTCCCCACCAGATGGTCGCATTGGGACCGTTCTTGTGCCGCCTCGACCATGGCCGGCACATCCAGGTCCAGGCCGCGCGCGATTAACGACAGCAGCGTGCCCTTCCTGGTCGTCCCTTGCCCATGAAGCGCCGCGGACAACACGAGACGCCGTTGCGCGCGCGTCATGGCCACGTAGAGCAACCGTACCTGTTCGGCTCGCTGTCGTTCGGCGACTTTGGTTTCGAGAAAAATGCCTCCAAGGTCGGCGGCTTGGCCGAGTCGGAGACCGATGGTGTCGGTCAGCCAGTCGTGCGACGTCCAGACCGCGGCTTTACGATCGTCCACGTCCCGGTGCAGGCCCGCGACGACCACCATGGGAAATTCCAGCCCTTTGGCCTTGTGGATGGTCAACAACCGGATTGCGCCACCCGGACCCTGAGACATGAGCCCTTCTTCCACAAGAGGCCGTTCTCCTTCATCCGGCGGGTCATCCACCCACTGTCCCACCTGGCGAACGATTTCTCGAAGCGTCAACCCGGACCGCACGGCCAATGTCAACATCACGTCCCGGAGTTTGAGCACGTTGGCCAGGGCATGTTCGCCGTCGATGGAAGCCGCGGCCAATTCCGCCAAAGGCAACGCCTGGAACACGTACTGGATAGCTTCCGGAACCGGAAGCGCTTGGGTCTCCGCGTGCAATGAATGGAGGATCGTAAAGATTGGCGGCAGGCGCGTGAGGGACGACTCGTGTGACCAATCATCCAGGAATCCACGTTGCACGATGGACTCGATCTCCACGTCGGAGCAGCCGCCGTAGGGAGATCGCAACACCCCGACCGCGGCCAGTTCATCTCCAGGATCCATCAGGGTGCGCCACACCAGACTGCAATCGATCACCTCCTGCCGTTCATAAAAATGTTTCTCTCCGTCGGCCAGGCAAGGCAGGTGGTGCCGCCGAAAGGCTTCCAGGCAGATTCGCAGGTGGCCGAACGTCCGGAACAGGACCGCCACGTGGCGCGGTTGGATGGGCACCGCACGTCCACTCACGATCAGGGATTCTTTTTCCAGAACGTCATCCCGCAACCAGCGCGCCAGGGCATCCGCCTCCGCCCGGCTGGACGTCTCCGTGTCTGCGTCTTCCTGCGCCAGGGTGACGAGGCGGAGTTCCATCCGTTCGTGAGGCAAGGGCAGCGAATCCGACGGCACGGGCAGGAGCGGTTCGTACAGAGGTTGCAACCCTTCGACGGAAACGGACGGAAATACATTCGCGCAACAGCGGTTCACGGGGTCAAGCAAGTGGGCGTGGGTCCGAAAATTTCCCTGCAAAGCATACCGCTCACCCTTGGCTGCCGGCGCCAGGACGTGGTCGCGGACAACGGTATCGTAGGCTTCAATATCCGCCCGCCGAAACGCATAAATGGATTGCTTGGGATCGCCCACGATAAACAATTTGCCCGGCGCCGGTTGCACGCAATGCCATTCCCGGGCTTCGGCGCCCTTGGCCTCGGCCAAGAACAGGATGATCTCGTATTGGACCGGGTCGGTATCCTGAAATTCATCGACGATAATCGCCTGGTACTGCTCTTTCAATTCGGCGCGCACGTACGGGTGGTCCCGCAGCAGGCCCCGCGCCCGCGCGAGCAATCCGTTAAACGACACCAGCCCCTTTTCCACAAACGAGGACCGGCAATGAGCCACAAACGGGGCCAGGAGTTGCACCGCGTCCCATAACGATTCCGAATCCGACCGTGCAATCGCCTGGGCGACCTTGAGCAACCCTTTGGCTTCTTCATAGTCCTCGTCAGTCCAAGCCTTCGTCTTCGTTGGAATCGTCTGTTGAAGCGCGACAGCCTCATCGGTATCTTGCGGCCGCAGCATGCCTTTCGTTTCCACGCCCGCCAACAAAGCGACGGCGGCTTCGAGCAGACGGTTGATCTTCAGGGTGCCTTGATACCGTTCCTGCAACAGGCGGCCGCGGTCGCGTAACGTTGCCAGCCAGGATCGCAGATGCGGCGTGATCGCCGGTTGTGAGGTACGGATTCCGGACATGGGGATCAACTCATCCGTCAAGGCCTGTGCGAGTTGCTTGACGTCGTCCAGACCGTAGCGCACCAGAACCCGGCGCCAGGCGTCATGCCGGCGCCCACTCGCGTCCAATTCATGCTGCAACCACTGGTCCCACTCGTCATTAAAATGCTCATGAAATCGTGTGCCGTCGTCTTCTTGAAACGACGGATCCACGCCGGCTTCCACGGGATAGAGACGCAAGAGGTGACCGGCAAAACTGTGAATGGTTTCAATGTGCGCCCGCTCCACCTCACGCATGGCCTCGTCGCTCACTGCCGCCAATTCTTCATCGGTAAGGCCCGAGGTTTCTTGAAGCATCAGGATCGACCGGATTTCGTAATCGTGAAGTTCATTATCGGGAGACCGGCCCGTGGCGAGTTCCTTCATGAGCCGCAGACGGTGCCGCATCCGCAGCTTCAGTTCACTGGCCGCCTTGTTGGTAAAGGTGACGGCGACGATCTGCGTTAATGCCAGCCGGTCGTGGCCCCGGGTCAGCAGGTGGAGAATGCGATCAATGAGCAGGGAGGTCTTGCCCGTGCCCGCCCCCGCGGTCACCACGACGTTGGTCCCCGAAGCCGTGACGGCGCCGTGACGTGCGTGGCTGTCAGGAAGATTCTCTTTCACGACTTTTGCCGTCTTCATGTGGCATCATCTTTTTTGACAGATTTGGCGGACGGCTTCGGGGGCTGCTGCCGGCGAACGTTTCGATGCGCCCGGATCTGTTTGTAATCCTCCCGCGCGCGCCGGGCGCTTGCCGGATGGGTCCGGTGACACACCGCCCGCACGTCGCACCAGTCGCAATGCCGTCCCGGCACGATGAAGAACTTTCCTTGCCGGATCCCTTCGACCAGCGTGGTCATCAGCGTCTCGGTTTGCGGGACGACGCCTGCCCGCGTTTCCGCTGTAAAGGCCACGGGAGCAAACCCCCGTTCCTCCGGAAGTTCCCGGGGCGCCACGACGTAAAACCAGACGCCTTCACAGGTGACGGCCTGCCCGTCCTTGCCCAGCCCGAGCTTTTGCTCCAACAATGGGGGTATCCCTTGCCCGGCCAATTCCATATAGAGCAGCGGTTGCAGGCGAGTGCCCTGCACGACCGCCCTGGCCAACGCCTGATCCGTCATCACGTTGCTGCCGGTGAATTTATAATCAATGATTCGATACCGGCGCCGGGAGGAGGACCAATCCACCCGATCGAGCCGGCCGGTCACGGAAAGCGACGTTGTCCCCTTCGCGACCTTTACCGGCATCTCCCCTTTCACAGGCTCCTCAAACAGTATCGGGCGCCATTCGTTTCCCAGTTCCCGTTTGTCCTGCTCAAGAATCCGTTCGAGCATAGTCACAATCTGTTCCTGTCGCATCTCCCACAAGAGCGCGGGTCCGGCCGAGTTCTGTTGTTCAAATTCGCGGAACGCCATCTCCGCCACCTGCTTCAGGATGCCCAGCGGCTTGCAGTCGGGAGGGGCATCCCCCGCAAACCACCCGTACCGTTCCAACCGGTCGTACCACTTTCCTAAAATCTCGTGGAGCAGCGTGCCCACTTCCAACGGGCCAGGGCCCTGACTCCGAGACGTCGGCCTCGACACGTGAAGGCCCAACACGTTCTGTACGAAATATTGAAAGGGGCAGGTAGCATAGCGTTGAAGACTGGTCGCCGACAGGGCCAGACCCTTCCAATATTCCGGCAGTGGCCCGGTCACACCATCGTAGGCATTCAGGTGTGGTCGATCGCTCTCCTGTTCGTGGAGTGCTGCCAGCCCGTTTTCCAGTATCCGCCACCACGCCGGTTCCCCCGCCGTGGCCCGGACCGGCTCATGGCGTTGCAACACGTGTCGTACGAGCCGCTCGCGGGGCGTCCATCGCGCCTCGTCGGCGTACGAAATGGCCTGGGATTTGTGAAGCGCTGACCTGGGCACGTCCACGGCAGCAAGACCCGGCACGCAGCGTTCCACTTCCTGGAGGTACCAGGACGGAATGGTTGTCCGGCCTTCCTCGTCCGACCGTTGGGCTAACAGAGTGACACCCTCCCGCGCCGCGTGCATTAACAAGTGGAACAGTAATTTTTCCTCGTCGTACCCTCTGGTTTTTTCCTGGACCTTGAACCCCAAATTGACGTCCAAAAACCGGCGCGCCGAATCCCGGAAAAACCCGTCCTCTCGAATATGCCGGGGAAAGACGTGGTCCGTCAGCCCGATCACGAACAGGTAGCGAAAGGACAAGCCCCTGGCCGCCATGGCATCGACCACCCGCACCCCGTTCTCCGCTTGCGAAGGATTCCGCACGAGCCGTTCTTCCATGAACCGCGTTAGCGTGGAGTGAAATTCCGCATACAGGACCGGCCCGCTGACATCCGTGAGCGCCTGGATCTCTGCAAAACACTCCCGGATCGCTTGATACACTCCGGCCGTCCTCTCCGCTCCAGGGGCTGCCTGAGGCGCGTGGGCGTCCAAGGCCGATGACGGCCTCATCAGGACTCGGTCCATGAGAGCCACAGCCAGGTCCGCGAAAACGTCCCAACCCGCCTTTTCAGGGAACTTCTCCAGGAGATGGGTTAATTGATCCAGCACGCGCCAAAAATTACGGACCTCTTCACCGGGTATCGTATCCTCACCCTGTCTTCGCTTGTGCGGCATCAGGACACCGGTTTCAAAGAACCTGACCAGTCTCTCCCGGTCCCGCGGGCCCTGTTCGAGCCCGACCTCCCGGCTCAACTGTTCCCACACACCGGGACGCGGGGCCGCAAGATCGGGGCAGAAGGTCTGCCAATGCACGAACGGAGAATGCAACACGTCAAAGGTCGCATTCCGGTCGGAATTGGGAAGACGAAGCCCGAGAAGGCGCAGCAGGATTTGGGAAAACGGATACTGATTCAGGGGCCGGCGCAGGGTCGCCTGAAAGGGGATGCCGTGCGCCGAAAAGACGCGAGGCAGCACGTCTTCATATCCGGTCAACGTCCGCCCCACCACGCCGACGTCGTGAAACGGAATTTGCCGCTCGTGCGCCAAGGCCAGGATCTCTTTGGCCACCACGTCAATCTCATCGTTCGCACCGGAAACCGTGATAAGTCGACAGGTCTCTCGCGCCCGGATGGCTCCTGCGTGACGAGTCCCGTCCCCCCTCGCACCAGCATCATCCGCAGTCAGCGCCTCGGGCACGCTGACCTTTTGGGACCCGGACTCCCGTGAAGGATCGAACAGATCTCGAAATGGAGACGTGGTCTCGACCTTGTGTTCAATCGTTCCCGTGGCGAGCCCGCGGATGTGCTGATCGAAGAACTGCTGGGCGAAGCGAAAGGCAGGATGTTGATCGAGTAATGGAAAATACAACGTGGTGGGGTATTGCCTGACGATCGTTTGAAAGAGATCGAGTTGCCCTTGGGTCAGATCATAAAATCCATAATAAAAGATACGGGCCTGCTGCCGAAGCCACGAAGACTCGGAAATCAGGTCGAGCGCCAACACCGCGAGGTCGTCATGGTCATACAACGAATGATGGTCTTGGTCCTCACACCAAGTCCGGTACAAGCGGATCACCGCTTGCAGCCTGCAATCCGCTGAGAACGGGCTTTGGCTGAACGCCTCCAACACCGCCCCGGCGTCTACTCTCGCGTCCTTGAGATCCTTGAGCGTGGCCCAGAGAGCAGCCCATCCGCCAGGCATCGAGGCCAGTTCGTTGAGCCCGGTGAAATCCGCGTCGCGCCGGCGCAGCCGTTGGTGCACCCATTCCCGGAAAAAAGACTCGCCCCGCAGTCGGGCCGCAACCGGCCGGCCTTGTTCTTCCAACAACCGCGCAGCCAACTGGTGGAACGTCAGGAGATGAACGTTGAAAAGAGGCAGGCCCTTCTCAATACAAAAGACCCATTTGAGGTACGTGCGTAAACTCTCGGAGGGGACGAGCACCAGACACGGCGACGAAGGCGGGGTGGCAACCGAACGAAGGTCGGAGGCTAAGGCTTGTTCCAGATCCGGATGAAAGAGACCCGTAACGACATGAAGCATGGCAGGAAGAGAAGCGACGCGTACGTGTCACGCGGGATAGGGTCACAAATCTGCGTCCGTCTTATCCCGTCTCAGGACCGATCAGTTCCCCGTTACAATCCGCGCAGCCCCATTCCGCATCGATAAAGGTCATGGGCTCACCACAGAACGGACAGTCGGGCGGAGCGGCGGCTTGACGGGGCGGCAAGACCGGAAGCTCAAGCTCCAGATCCTCTTCATCCATCCCAAACGGAAGGGAGGTGTTCATTGGGAGGGCCCCTGACGCCGCGGGCAGCGGCTTAAAGGTTAGCCCCGACGTTGACTCAACGCTTTTTCCGCGCTCTGCCGTGAAGGCACGCCGACAAAGGTGAGTCGCCCATTGATAATCGTAGCCGGAACGGCTCGCACCGCGTGGCGGTCGGCCAGTTCCTGACCATCGGGGGTACTGATATCGATTTCCCGGTAACTGAAGCTGTGCTTCACCCGCAGTTGCTTCCAGAGACTCTTGGCAGAAGGACAGGCTGAACACGTCGAGGACACTAACAACGTCACATTGGCCATACCACGCTCTCCTTTGACTACGAAGAATGGTAACACCAACCGAAACGGCCCCGCAAGCGCCATACCTTCTCCCGCCGTCATTCCCGACAGCTTTAATCGGGAATCCAGTGTCTTTGTAGATGTAGTTGATTTCTGTAGCCGCACCATCTCATGGCGCTTTTTTCCTACCCTCTATTTGCATAGACAAATTTCATGAGTAGTCTATAAGATGTGTATTCAGATGGAGGCGTGACATGAAAACGATTGAAGCCGCACAGTTCAAGAAGCAGTGCCTGGCGTTGTTGGACCGGCTTGATGCGGAAGGCTTGATCGTCACCAAGCACGGCAAGCCGGTCGCGCGCGTCATTCCCTATGACCAGCAATGCGCCGACCTGATCGGCTGCCTGCAACACAAGATCAAGGTTCGGGGCGACATCCTGACAACCGGTCGCCGCTGGGATGCGGATGCTTATTCTTGACACACATGTTCGTTGTCCTCGCAATCAATGGCGAACTCCGGCCGTTCGAGCAGGACTTGTTGGCGCGAAACTAATGGTCCGTTTCTGCCAGAGACGTTACCCTGAAGCAAGCCAGGATAGTTAGTTTGGACGATGATTACGTCAATTCGACTGATCAATTTCAAGAACTTTGTCGATGAAACGCTTCGCGTTGGGCCGTTCACGATCATCGTGGGCGCTAATGCGAGCGGCAAGAGCAACGTCCGCGACGCGTTCCGCTTCCTACATGGCATCGGCCGTGGCTATACCCTGGCCGAGATCATCGGCGGCAAATACGGTCCGGGCGGTCAACGCGAATGGGAACCGATTCGCGGTGCCACGAATGAAATCGTCCGCCAAGCACCTTCCTCCGTTGGCGGGGAATCATCGTTCTCTCTTGAGGTCGAACTGAACCTGAACGGAACCCCATTGCACTACTCAATTACGGTGGGACGCTTCATGGAGGGTGATCCTGACCGCAACGTACCTGACGAACTTGGTCCATTCAGGTTACTGAAAGAAGAACTCCGAACCGAATCAGGAACGGTTTACACTACCAGTAGCCCAGGCTACTACAGGGGAGGTCGTCCCCCTCACTCCCTATCGGTCAAGGTTGAGGAGAGTTCCGAACCGGAATTCCAGGCTGCCACAGACCAACCGGTCCTGACTCAATACGTCATGCCCGGCAGAACGAGGCGGATCTTGAACGATCAACTCTCCGGAACTCTCCGTTCTGTCCTTGCCGACATGCGTTTTTGGGACCCGTTGCCGGAGCGGATGCGAGAACCCTCTTTCCCGGGTGCGACCGTGTTGGGAGATTTCGGCGACAATTTACCAACGGCGCTCCAAGAAATACGCGCCGACGCCGAACAGGCGGAAATCCTGACGAGCTGGATTCAGGAACTCACGCCCATGGACGTGGAGGATTTCGAGTTTCCTTTCGACCACAGCGGTCGGGTCCATCTTACGATTCGGGAAAAGAACGGCAAAAAAATATCAGCCTACAGCGCGTCGGACGGGACGTTGCGTTTTCTCGCCGTGTTAATCGCGCTGCTGGGCAAGAATCCGGTGGGCATGTATTTCTTCGAGGAAATCGAAACCGGCATTCATCCGGCGCGGCAGTGGCTTTTAGTTGAACTGATTGAAAAGCAAGCCGCGAAACGTGGAATCCAAGTCATCACGACCACCCACTCACCGGACATGTTGACCTTTGTCAACGACGATACGTTCGAGCACCTGTCCGTCGTCTGCCGTCTCGAAGACTCACACGACGCCGTCATCCGCCCCGTTGCCCGACTGCCCAACGCCCAAGACCTGCAAACGTCTCAAGGCGGGTTGGGACGACTTCTTGCCGAAAACTGGATGGAAACCGCGCTCACCTTCACCGAGGGAAACGACAAGGACGACGAAAGGTGAATGTCCTTATCATTCCTGAAGATTTTCGCAAGGATCAATTTATCCTGAAACCACTTTTCTCCAGACTTTTTCAAGCCATTGGCAAACCACGTGCGAATGTCAGAGTCTGCAAAAAACCCTTGCTTGGCGGCATTGGCGAGGCGATGAAATCAGAACGCATTAAAAAGGTCGTCGAAGAATATAAAGGAATGACGCATATCTTTATCCTGTGCGTCGACCGCGACGGTGATGCAAACCGTCGCCAGCGCCTTAATGTCCTAGAAGAGAAGTTCGGCACCGGACGAACCTTCTTTGCCGAGAACGCCTGGGAGGAGCTTGAAACCTGGCTTCTGGCTGGCATGGACTTGCCTGAGGATTGGCATTGGCAAGACGTTCGTGCGGAGGTCTCCGTCAAAGAGATCTACTTCAATCCCTTGGCCGAGCAACGTGGCGTTGCCAACACTCCCGGCGAAGGGCGCAAGATGTTGGGCGAAGAGGCCGCACGCAACATACCGACAATTCGCCGAAAATGCCCCGAAGACTTCGACGCCCTGGCACGACGGCTCGAAACGTTCATCAACAACTAAACGGTTGAATTGCCGTTCCCGCGGATATGGCGGCAAAAGCCGCGCTTGTCCTCGCGTTCCGCAAGAGCGGGTTGTCTCGCGTGACCTTGGCTCGGCGTTTCGGTGTCGACGACAAAGTAATCCGCCTCTTGCTTGCTCCGCGCCACGGCACCGCGACAACCCGCATTCACAAGGCCCTGCGGGTGCTTGGTCGTGAGCTTGTCGTAGAGTCGCGCCCTACCTGAAGTGGGCAGCCCCGCTGTCGGGTTACGCCTTCGGCTAACCCGACCTACCCCGATTGTCTCCCCTCACCCTGCTCTCTCCCAGAGAGTACGCTGACCCGCTTAATTCCGGGGTCGTCATTTACACCGCCTGACAGTTTACGCTATAGTTGCTTCGTCTGTTTCATCAAAGCGACCCCTTTGTCGGGTCGCCTGCTCAATACAAGAGCCTCGCATCGCCTGCGTGGGTAGCTCCCACATCAGACGATGTTGTATCCCAAAAGGTAAATACGCAGGGTCTCCAAGACGCTTTGGTGAGACAGACACGGCCCGACCTGTGCGGACCGGGCACTCATTCATCACCTTCAATACAAGGAGAACATCATGAAACTTATCCATCTTGGGGCGATCACCCTTAGCGTCGGAATCTTGCTCAGTGCCTGTGGAGGTGGCGGTGGTGGTGGCAGGGGTCTTGTAAACCCAGATCCTCCCTCTACGCCCTCTGCCGACATGCAGACGGCCTTTAGTGGAACAGAGACCAGGGATATTGCTGCTGCCGCTTCGGCTGCCAGGAATCTGCTGAATGCCGGTGGGCAATCTGGTGACCCCATATTCGGCAGTGTTGTTCAAGCCTTAACGGCCGGGATTTCAGGCGTCACCGGGGTTGAGACGAGTTTTAATGGCGGACGGTTCACCTTGCGAATCAATCGCCAGAATGGAAGTGCCACCACTTTGGACACCGACCGTGATCTCGTTTCCGATGTTGTCGAGTATTCTCCATCTGAAAACCTGGTCACGAACCGGAATGCCGCAGAGGGATATGTCTATAGGTTGAATGAGCGTGAATTCACAGCCGCAGGGGTTTCAGTGGAATGGTCAAATACCGATTTTACCGATTATCTGTCTGGAGGCTATTGGCTGCATGTGGATCTTGACACGCAAGGCGCGGAAATAGGCACGTTTATCGACGGACCGGAATTTGCGGAGACCATCCAGGCGCCTGTAACAGGGACAGCCACGTATAACGGCGCGGCAGCCGGGGTGTATCTTACGGAGTATGGAACAGACGGCTCCCCGGCGGTTCCTTCAGGAACTCTTGAACAAGGCGAGTATGCGGGACGAGCCACGCTTACTGCTGATTTTGGATCCAACCAGATCTCAGGAAGAGTTGATAATATCGGACTGCACAACGTCCTTGCCGTGGCACCTGACGGACGTACGGCATTTGAATCTGACTTGACCGCCACCGACTATGAAATAATCCTCGGTGCTGCGCCAATCAGCCAAGCAGGAACCTTTTGGGGACAGAGTGTGACACTGACCCATCCGCAACTTCAAATTACCTCTTCGGACGGCGACTGGACTGGCAGGTTTTCAAATATCGATGACGGTGCAGGCAACCCGCGATCCGTTGCAGGGACACATCGTGCCTACGTTACCTTTGGCGGAGGAAGTGAGAGCGTATTTGCCGGAGCATTCTATGGAGCCACGGAGCAGTTTCCCTAATAAACGCGAGAAACCGGCTTGGGCCTACCCTAAGCCGGTTTATTTTTCATCGAGGGACAGGGGTAGCCGACCTTTCGAGATTGGGAAGCCTTTCTTCAGGTTTTGGGCCCAGCCTCTCCTTGCTTCCCACGGCATGGGCAGGCCCTCTTTTGCCGCGGAGGCTACCACTGTAAACCATGTCCCCGGTTTGCATCTATTAAGCTCTGTTCGTATCACGCACGGTCGGGGTGCGGTTCGAGTTCAATGATACCTTTTCGGATAGCCAGGATGGCGGCTTGGGTGCGGTCGTAGACGTGGAGCTTGTGGAAGATGTTGCGGACGTGATTTTTCACGGTCTTCTCGCTCAAGTCCAACACGTTGGCGATTTCCTTGTTGGTCTTGCCGTCCGCCACCAATCGCAGGACGGTGATCTCGCGCTCCGTGAGGTCGTGTTCCAGTAAGGACTTCTTTTTGCCTTTGCCTTCGGCCAATAACGAAAATTCGGCTAGAATTTTACTCGCCACCGACGGATGGATCAGCGATTCCCCACGGGAAATGGCGCGAATGGCCGCAACGATTTCCGTGGAATCCGAATCTTTCAGCAGATAACCCGTGGCTCCGGCCCGGACCAGGTCGAAAATATATTGATGATCCTCATACATCGTCAGGGCAATGATCCCGATATGAGGCATTTCCCGCTTGATGACCCGCGTGGCTTCCACGCCCGTCATGCCCGGCATGCTCACGTCCATGACGATCACGTCGGGCAACAATTGCCTGGCTTTTTCCACGGCTTCGCCGCCGTCACCGGCTTCGCCGACGATGTGGATTTCTTCCTTGGTCTCCAGAATAGCGGACAGGCCCTCACGTACGACGCGATGGTCGTCCGCAATCAACACCTTAATTTTTTTTGCCATTTCGTCCGCTATCCTTTCTGGTCAACGGAATCGACACCGTGACCGTGGTCCCTTCGTCTTTGTGGGACTCCCACGATACGTCGCCGTTGAGCAACTTGGCCCGCTCCTTCATCCCGCGCATGCCGAAGTGATCCCACTTATCCGGGTTCTGAAAAACCGCCTTGACGTCGAACCCGTTCCCATTATCCTGGATCACGGCGGAGAGGTGATGCGGTTGAATGTTCAATTGCACGAAAAGTTTTGACGCCCCGGCATGCTTGGAGGAATTTTGCAAAGCTTCCTGAATCATCCGAAAGACGAAGACTTTCGTCTTGGGCGGCAATCGGGCATCGCTCCCCGTATGGGAGAACGCGACCTGGACACGATGTTGCTTTTTGTACGAATCGAGATAATTGGTCAGCGCCGAGAGCAGGTTTAGCTGCTCGTATTGACCGGGTCGCAAATTGAACACCACTTGCCGGGCTTCCTGAATGCCGTGTTTCAGGTGGTGCTTGGCCTCACTCAACAGGGCAAGACATTTGTCGGGTTCTTCCTGGATCAGATCCCCACACCGTTCCATTTTGAAATTGACGCCGACCAGCGTTTGGACCAACCCATCATGAATTTCACAGGCGATACGCGTCCGCTCCTCATCGACCGCGCTCTCGGCTTCTTCCTTGACGTACCGCCGGAACAGTGATTGGTACCGGCTCAGGGTTTTTTCGATTTCCGTCGTGGCCCGAATCCGCGCGTCGATCAACTGCCACATGAACTTGGCGCTCGCGCCGCCGATGATCGCCACGCTCGGTTTTCGGATTTTCTGTAGCGCCCGCTCGACTTCGGGACTGCCGGTCACGTCAATGATCAGGTCCACCTCTTTCATGTTCAAAATTTCGCGATAGTCCTGCGTCACCGGAACGCCCAACTGCCGGGCAAGCCTGGTCCCGAGTGTACGCGGTTTGGTTTCGCCTAATCCGACGATGCGAGCCAGCGGATCCTGTGCAAAAATCTCCAACAGGGCACGCCCGCCACGGCCCCCGCCGAGGATCGCCACACGGGTAGCCGGAGCCGCTCGCCGGCGAACCGGTTGGGACGACGGTTTGGTTTTTCGTTGCGGAACGGAAGCCGAAACCCGGCGGGGTCCGGCTTTTTGAATGGAACGGCTAG
>WTGX01000005.1:21325-126031 GCA_011523385.1 Nitrospira sp.
TGCGGAACGGAAGCCGAAACCCGGCGGGGTCCGGCTTTTTGAATGGAACGGCTAGCGGAAGGCATGAGCACACACCACGGTGGCGTCATTGCGCATCAGGTGGTTCCTCGGTCCTGCGCAAGAGACTTGATCGTTTCCATGAATTGATCAATGTCCTTGAACTCACGATACACGGAGGCGAACCGCACGTAGGCCACCTGGTCCAACCCATGGAGTTCCCGCATGACTTCCTCGCCGATCACCCTGGCCCGGACTTCCGATTCACCCGAATCCTGCAGGCGTTTTTCAATCCGGCCCACCGCGGCTTCCAGCATGTCGCTGCTGATCGGCCGCTTTTCACATGCCTTTTTCAGGCCGGCCATGACTTTCGCACGATCGAACGTTTCTCGCCGGTTGTCTTTTTTGACGATTGTGGGAAGATTCTCTTCGATCCGTTCATACGTCGTGAAGCGACGACGACATCCGAAACATTCCCGGCGGCGGCGAATCACCTCGCCTTCTCGGGCCGTGCGGGAATCAATCACCTTGTCGTCGAGTCGATTACAGAACGGACATTTCATGACGGGTTCGGTTCAAATGGACGCCTCGCACCAATCTGTCATTGGTATGAAAATAGCCCCCTTCTGTCATTCCCGACGCCTATCTGTCATTCCTGCGAAACAATGGCAGCAACGGGTTACGAAAAAACCGGGAAGCGAGCACACAGGGCTTTGACTTCCTTGCGAATCCGGCTCTGGATTCGTTTCTTCGTGGGATATTGCAATACCTCGTCCATCCACGCCACGATTTGCGACATCTCGGTCACGCCCATCCCCCGAGTCGACACGATGGGTGTTCCGATTCGAATGCCGCTGGCCACCGCCGGCGGTCTTTCGTCATACGGCACGGCATTTTTATTGACGATGATCCCCGAGGCGTCGAGTGCCTCCTCGGCTTCTTTCCCCGTCACCCCCTTGGAATTGAGATTCAGCAGGAACAGGTGTGTATCCGTCCCGCCGGACACCACGTGATAGCCCCGTGCGGCTAACCCATCCGCCAAGGCCCTGGCATTGTCCAGGATACGTTGCTGATAGGCGGTAAAGCTCGGGGCCAAGGCTTCTTTGAATGCCACGGCCTTGGCTGCGATCACGTGCATGAGTGGACCGCCTTGCAGTCCCGGGAAGACGATCTTATCGACGGCTTTCGCGTGTTCTTCTTTACACATCACCATGCCGGCACGTGGCCCGCGCAGGGTTTTGTGGGTGGTGGTAGTGACAAAATCGGCATAGGGCACCGGACTGGGGTGCAGCCCCGTCGCCACCAAGCCGGAAATATGCGCGATATCGACCAGCAGATACGCTCCCACGGATTTCGCAATTTCCTGAAACCGCGGGAAGTCGATGACTTTCGAATAGGCGCTCGCCCCGACGATAATCATGCGCGGGCGGACTTCTTTGGCCTTTTGCTGTACCCCGTCGTAATCAATCAACTCGGTTTCACGATCGACCCCGTAGGAAAAGGCCTGGAACAGCTTTCCTGAAAAATTGACTTTGCTGCCGTGGGTCAAATGACCACCCTGTGAGAGGGCCATGCCCAGGATGGTATCGCCGGGTTTCAAGACCGCAAGGTATGCCGCCATATTGGCGGTGGAACCCGAGTGAGGCTGGACATTGGCGTGCTCGCACCCGAACAACTGCTTGGCCCGCGCGATGGCCAGTTCTTCAACCGCATCCACGTACTGACAGCCGCCGTAATAGCGCCGCCGCGGATAGCCTTCCGCATACTTGTTGGTCATGAGCGATCCCTGCGCGGCCAGAACCGCAGGGCTCGCATAATTTTCGGAAGCGATCAACACCAGCTTGTCGCGCTGCCGTTTCTCTTCGGCGCGAAAAGCTGCGTAGACCTCAGGATCTTCTTGTTGAACGGCTTTCAGGGTCCCGACAACGTAGGCCATCACTCGTCCTGCGGCTCAGGCGCTTCCGCCTGAGCAACGACGGCAGCGGTCGCATCCGCGGCTTCATCGATTGGAGTCTCAGCCTGAGCCTCTCCACCCTGTTTAACAAGACTCACGGACACATTCGCGATGATGTCCCGATGCAACTTGATGCCGATGGTAAACGTGCCCAACTCTTTCAGGGGATTTGCCAATTGAATCTTTCGACGGTCCACGTCGAATCCTTCGGCAGACAACCCGGCTTCCAGGTCCTTCGTGGTGATGGACCCGAACAGCTTGTCATCCTTGCCGGTCTGGACCGGAAACGTAAGCGAGACGCCAGACAGTTTCGTCGCAAGTTCCTGGATGCCGTGTTCGACTTTCTTTGCCTTATGGGCCGTCACTCGCTTGGCATGTTCCAAGGCCTTCACGTTACGGGGGTTGGCCTCCAAGGCTTTTTGACGCGGGAGCAAGTAGTTCCGTGCATAGCCGTCGGCCACGTCGAGCACGTCTCCCACATATCCCAAACTGTCGATATTTTCTTGAAGAATCACCTTCATCGGTACCCTGCCTCCCTTTCGCTGTCGAAAGGAATTCATCATACGGTCCGTATGGGGAAAATGTCAATTTGAAGCCAGCGCCGGGCACACCCGTCGTTGAACCATCCCGGCTCCATCACGCTGGACACGTTCGGCAAGTGTCCTCTACAATGCCCTCATGCTGCATCATTGCACCAGGCTTGCTCCCGCGAAAACAGCGATTATGTGGGTCCTGAGCGTGGAGTGCCTGGCCTTGACCATACTCATGTCTCATGCGTTTGTCGCGCAACGGGCCGAAAACGTCGCCTTGGCGCAGGCCACTGACCGGGATGTCCTCGACCTGACGTCTTTAAACGTCCGGCTGAGTCAAAGGGCGATTCATCCGCCGAAGCATCTGGTCAAAGCCATCGTAGAATTGCCACACGTTCAAGCGGCCCGCGCCAAGATCGCGCCTTCGCCGAAATCCGCTGTATTGGAAGATGACAATCACAACCGTGCGCTCATCCTGTCGGTGCTGGACGATGACCTCCTGCAAGCCCACGTGCTCGACGACCTCGATTTCGCGCAGCACGTTCCGTTTGTCACGGCCTGTGCCAAGAATCGAGGGTGCGCCTTTGATCGACGCCCAATCACGGGTGGACTGGGCTGCGTGGCCATTTGTATTCAGCAGTCGCTCGATCCCAGCCGCGAACCATGAAACTGCCTGACCTCCTCAACGCATTTGCCACCCGGTTGGCGGACCATAAAGACGCCGCGGGAGCATCCGACGCGTTGATCGAATCCCGCGCCACCCAGGATCTCGGGACAGCCGGCACCCTGCACCTGTATGCCATGGAGGTCCCCGCGGGCACGACGTTTCTGGAAGACGTACCCGTCACCATCGTGCCGCCCGGAGACTTGGAACCGACCGGCGGCTTCCTGCTGCGGCGACAGGGCGACACTGCCCTGGTCCAGACCCAGGAGACATTGGGGCAATCCACACTCGACAATACGCTCGTGCCGGATACCACGGAATTTTTTCGCCTGGCCTCGGAGCGATTGGCCGACATGGCGGCGCACCCCGAATCCTACGCCCTGGGACCCGCCGAGCGGCTGGTGCCTTGGCTGGACCCGGAACACAACGAAGCCAATGCCTCGGCGAGGACCGGGGCATCGGCGGCCGTCCTGACCACCGTCTGGCATGATGACCAAGCCGCGCGTTGGACGAAGCTCGGCACGCTGGCGGTGAACCTGATGCGACACAATAAACGCGTGCTGCTGGTGGCGCCTGCACACGACGCCGTGGATCGCTTACTCGGCTTCCTGGCCAAAACCCTGCGGAACGCCGCCTTGCCTTTTGCCAGTCTTTTGAGCCGCTACGAAATTGCGGTGCTCCGGCAAACCGAAGGAATTTCACTCGGCCAATTGGGATTCGAAGTGCAAATGCACAAATTTTTCGCCAAATCCCGGTCGCACAAGGATACCCTTCGCCAGAAATATGAGCGCTTTCGCGAACTCATCCCGGTCCTGGCCTACAAAGGGCAGAAACAACGGGACATGGATGAAGTCAAATTACTGGAATGGCGGCTCATGGCCCAAGTGAGTGAATTCCAGCGGAAAATCAAAGAGATCGACCACCTGCTCGCCAAGTACGAAAGCCTGCCCATCTGGAAACGGCTCGGCATGCAGACCATGGGCAAGAACGTGGAAACCCTGGGGGAATACCGGAAACTCTATACCGGGAACATCGCGGCACTGATGAAAGAGGTGGAGATCGCGCAGGTTCGCATCCGTGAACTGTCACCTGAAGCCGCGATGCCGAAAGAGATGCGGCCGGAATACGAAGCGTTGAAAGACGACATTTCCAAGCTGGGGGGTACCCAGAAAGTTCGTGAACTGCTGGCCGCCAGCGAGGCCACCAACCGGCAGGCATTCATGCAGAACAAACGGTTGGTCGTCTCGACCCCGGGGAGAATCGTGACCGATCCCTTGTTCAAACGCATGCGCTTCGACGTGTTGATCGCAGAAAATGCCCCGCAGATTCCAGCCCCGTTTTTACTCGGCGTCGCCGGACTCATTCGAGAACAGATCATCATCGCCGGCGACACCGAGGACCTTGAGGGTCCGCAACGCCTCTGGCGTCAACAATCTCCTGAACTTTCCGAACCGTCTCGTACCGCTTCGGCACTATGAGTCTTGACGCCCATCCGGGCAAAAGCTGATAATGGCAAGTCCTTCACTTCGTTCAGGACAGGCTCCATGCCGAAGTGGCGAAACTGGCAGACGCACTAGATTCAGGGTCTAGCGCCCCTTGGGGGTGTGCGGGTTCAAATCCCGCCTTCGGCACCATACAAAAGCCCCCTAACTTCGATGAGTTAGGGGGCTTAATCGAGAACCCTGCGGAATACGTAGGATTCTATAAGTGGCTCCCCGGGCAGGACTCGAACCTGCGACCAATCGGTTAACAGCCGACCGCTCTACCAACTGAGCTACCGAGGAACGTCTATGTTGGTCTGATGACTATAACAATTCGTGTGTCGCGTCGGATCAATCTGCTCGTAACATTCGTCATCATATACCTGGCATGTAAGTTGAGCAATAATGGTAACGGGCTAAAGCGGTCGCTCGACTTGACCTTCCAAGGGTCTTTTGAAGCCTCAAAACTGAAAATCGTCGGAATCTTCTTCGCCTTCATCGGCTTCCGCCGCGCCGCCTTCGGACAAGGCGACGTAATGCCGCGCCCAAGACATATAGATGTTGGCGCTGTCTTTCATGGCATCGGCACCGATGGTCAGTTTTTTAACGACGTCGGGGTCCCCACCTATGAGTTCCATTTCCTGGGCCCGGCTCTCCAACCGGTCATGGAATCGAGTCATGCTCTGATTGATCTCACCCATGAGTTCTCTGAGGTCATCGCTCATGTCCGCACCCTCTGTTTTATGCGAATCGCACGGGGTCTCTCTTAAGGAACCTCAGATTTACTGCACTATCGGGCGCAGGGCTGCGTTGTGTCCTCGCTCAACCCTCACCTATCTCTCTGATAAGCCTCGGGTTTCGCTCCGGGACGCCTTGCCCTGCATCCCGCTATCACAATAACTCAGAGGTTCCTCAAGAAAAAATAAAGCCCCGCGACAATCAAGGCGTCTGCCGCAGGGCCCTATGCCGATATCTGGTGGATGAAAATTACCCCTGATAGGCCTGCCCCAAACCCGCGGATTCGCCGGCCTTCTCCATCAACTGGCCATTGGCACTCACCGCCACCATGTCGATAGCTTCATGCTTGGCCGCGTCGCACACGACCTTGCACAACTCACAGCCCTTACACCGATTGATAATGACTTCCGCCACCATTTTCTCGACGTTCAGATCCAGGGTGTTAGCCTCGGGGCAGTACATGATGCACAACCGGCACCCCTTTTTGGCGACACATTTTTCATCGGTGACTTGCGCTACGTTATACATAAATGCTCCGTCTCTATTTATGCCGCCGCAACAGCCAGTTCAATGTTGTTCTTTTCCGCCCATTCGGCCGCGATTTCGTATGACCGGACAACCGTCTCCAGGTTCTTCTTCAACAACATTTCTTTCTTGGCGAATTTCTTCTTGATGGCTTCATCCAGGGTGGCCGTTCCGCCGGACGCCACGAACTTTTTCCCGAACCGCTCCTGCAACGCACCGTCCAGTGCCTCCAGGGAGACGCATTTGGTAATACCGGACACCGACCCGATCATGGTCATGTTCGTGGAAAGCTCCGTCCCCGCCACTTCCAATGCCAACTGGGTGCCCTTGATGTAAAACACCGCCACGTCCAGATCCTTCAACCGCTTCACGTCCTCATCCGACAACAGCGGCACGTCGGAATTGATGATGACAACGCCGTTTTCCTTGATGCCCGAGTAAAACGGCATGGTGTAACTTTTGCCCATCGTCACGACCTGCGGGTGAAACACTTCGATCACGTCGGGAAACACCAACTCTCCACGATCGTAGATCCGGCTCACGCCGATCCGGCAATAACTCTCGGCCGGCGCCATCCGCTTTTCGGCGCCGAAAAAGGGATTCGAAATCGCAAACTTGCCGTCACGGGACGCCGCCATGGCCAATACGTGCGCTGCCGTCACGGCACCTTGTCCACCAAGACCCGACATGCGAATATTCAATCTCCGCTTGATCATGACGATGTCCCCTTTCCGCCGGAAAGGCTCAGGCCTTTGCAGCCAATTCCTTTTCCACCGCTTGCTTGTCCGCCAATTGCTTCTTCAAGGCGGCCTTGCGCTCTTTCTCCTTCGCCGCCAGTTCGGTCAACAACTCCTTGGCTTCATCGCTGACGTACTCCTTATACGCAAACCGTTCGGTCGGCTTCTCGGAGTCCCGCATTTCCTGCAAGCCTTCCATGCTGTTCTTTCCGATTTCCAGGATGCACGGGGTATAGAGTTGCAAATACGTGGGGCCGATCTCGCGGGCCACGTGGATCGCGTTCTTGATGACCTTTTCCACCAGGTTCGGTTTACTGACCGTGCAATTCACCACGTAGTGGCAGCCGGACTCACGCGCGATTTCGGGCAATTTCACCTTTTCAAAGGTCTTGCCCACCGGCGCCATCTTGGCCACGAACCCCTTTTGCATCAGACCGCTCTCCTGGCCGCCCGTGTTGGCGTACAACTCGTTGTCGAAACAAATGGTCGTGAATTTTTCCTGACGGAACCAGGCTTGCAGCGTCATATCCAAACCGATATCCACTGTGGCACCGTCCCCGGCCAACACCACCACGTCCTTGACCTGTCCGGGGAACCGCACGCTGAGCGCGCGTTTGAGCCCGGACGCGATCGCGTTTTGATTGCCGAAGAGGGAATGAATGTTGTGGACGCCCACGTGGGGAAAGACCAGGCTGGTGCAACCGGTGGAACCCACCATCACGGTATCTTCCGGGGCGGGCAACGACGCCAGGATGTACCGGAATGCCATGGACTCCGGACACCCGGCGCACAACGAATGCTCTTCGATCAATTCCTTCGAGGTCCCGATATCCTTCCACCCACGGCCATCCTTCCCGTACGTGGCACGTTCAACCAGGTCCTGGTACTCCTCGGGCATGATATCGAACATCTCAGGAGCTATCTTAATGCGTTCCTTGCTCATGGTCGCCTCCTAGCGCGTATTCAGAATAATCACGTTCATTCCGCATGCCGGGTCGATGGTAGTGACGGGTGTATTGCGCGTCAGCTCCCTCGTCCGGCCAGGCTTTCGGCTTTAATGCCCAAATGCTTCTTGAGGTCGGCTGCGATGACTTCCGGCGGCATGGTCATGCCCCCACACACGTGGGGGCCGGCATACACGCGGTCCGCATCCGGAATCGTGGCACGGATTTCTTTGGCGAGCCAACCCGTCACGTTGAATTCCGGCACGATGATGTGCTTGGCGTTCTTGGTGGCTTGCCGGATTTCCTCTTCCGGCCACGGCCGGAGGGTCTTGATCTTGACGATACCCACCTCGATGCCGTCCTCTTCCAAGAGCGCCTGGGCCTCACGCCCCTGGGACACCGCGGTCCCCGAGGAGACGATCAGAATCTCGGCATCGGGCCGGTCCACTTCGATCAGGCCGTCCAACCACCGGATGGCGTGCTTCCGGGATCGTTCCACTGCCGCCCAGACTTCCTGTTGCCAGCTTGCATGGGTGGCATAACTGATATAGTTACTCTTCATGACGAACGGGTCACGCATCATGCGGACCGGCGGGCATTCCATGTCCATACACGGGACCGGCGACCGGTACGGGTCATAGGGCGGCAGGCACATGTCCGCGGGCGTCAGATTGACCACGTCTTTGGTATGGGTCACGAAAAACCCGTCGCAACACAGCGCCAACGGCAAATGCACGTCAGGTTCTTCCGACACCATGTACCCCTTCAAAATCCAGTCATAAAAGTCCTGTGCCGTCTCGGCGTGCCAGACCAGCATCCCGGTGTTCAACAGATACGAAATTTCCAAGGTGTCCGGCTGGATGGAGAGCGGCGAGTTGATGCCTCGACAGGTCACGATCATTTGAATGGGCAGCCGCGCCCCGGCCCACATCGGAAAGTTCTCCATGGCACGCATCGTGCCCGGACCCGCGGTTGTGGTGAACACGCGCGCGCCGCCGAAAGCCGCCCCGGCGCATTGGGACATAACCGCGAACTCGCTTTCCCCGCGGAAGTAGTCGCCGATAAACCCTTCGGCAAACAATTCACCGATCAACGCCGCGGCTTCACTCTGCGGAGTAATCGGATAGGCGATCATGACGTCGCAGTTGGCCCGCCGGATCGCTTCTTTGATCACTTCACTGCCCGTAAAAAAACACGGCGACCGCTCGGCCTCATGCATCATCTTCCAGGGGTCCGTCACGACCTGGCCCGATCTATTTTTTGTCCCGACTAATGATTGCGTTGCCATGATTGCGCCTCCTTCTGCTACCGGATTCTTCTCACAGGGCATCTCATGTGAACTGCGTGTCTCGTGTCTCTATTGTAGCGTTTCAAGCACGTGAAATAAATAAAAAATACCGGACTGTTTTGCCCTCAGTCTTTCGGCGGCTCAACCGACCCTTTCAACTTTTTCACCCAATCGGCCAATTTCATGATCTTGTCGGCCGTCGCATCCCGGAACGACACCATGGCGTCTTCATGACCCGCCTGGGCGCACATGGCGATGGTATAACAATACGTGCCGCCCCGGATAATCTTGAGGGACAGGTTCGCCTGATGGCAATGCACCCCGACGAACATGCAGGCATCGATCTTGTTATGCCAAATCGTGAGGTTGGGATGGTTGGGATTGATTTCGATTTCAGGGTTGATCTTCGGATATTTGGGCCGGTAATCGGGCATGGGAATGAGCATCGCCTGTTGGGACGGGGTGACGCTTTCCTTGATCGTTTCATAGAGATGCCTGATTGCCGTGGCCTTCTTAGCCGCTTTTTCATTCCAGGCCCACAGAACCAGCGGACCAGGGAAGATCGTCGGAACTTTGGCCGATAAGAACTGACGGGCCGCGACCTCCATGGCCTCATCCTCGTTGACGATTTTCCCATGAATATGAGCCTGCCCGGGGTCCGGCAGTCGAATACCCATACTGGCAGCCGCCGGGGGGAGAAAATGCTCCGGACCTCGCAAAACCTGATACATTGTCGACATAGGTTTAGTTCCCCAACTTCGTGCAAAAGATAAATGTGTCCTGATAACGCAATTGTCGGATTACTGTATGCCGGTGCAAGGAATTTCGCAACATGGAAAAAGCCCCAACAGGCCGGATATTTAGGCCATTGTCCTGACCGGCTGCATGAGGCTTTTGACCCAGCATGCTGCGGCAACAATCAGTACCTGTAGGTTTCCGGTTTGAACGGGCCTTCGACGGACACATTGATGTAGGAGGCCTGCTCTCCGGTGAGTTTGGTCAACGTCCCACCAAACCCGCGCACCATATGGGCGGCCACTTCCTCATCCAGCTTCTTCGGCAGCACTTCGACCGTGACCGGAGCCCCGGGAGTATCGGCGAATTTCTTTCCGAACAGATAAATTTGCGCCAGGACCTGGTTGGAAAAGGACCCGTCCATAATCCGGGAAGGATGACCGGTCGCATTGCCCAGATTCACCAGGCGTCCTTCGGACAGGAGGAGCAGGTGGTCGTTGGCAAGCGCGCTCCGATAGACTTTATGCACTTGTGGCTTGACTTCCTCCCACTCCCAACGTTTCCGCATGTAGGCCGTATCGATTTCATTGTCGAAATGGCCGATATTGCAGACCACGGCTCCCGGTTTGAGCGTTTGCAACATGGCGGCGTCACAGACGTTATAGTTGCCGGTAGCCGTCACGACCAGGTCCGTATTGCCCAACAGCGCCGCGTTGATGTCTTCCACTTTCCCCGTATTGATTCCATCGTTGTAGGGCGACACGACCTCAAAGCCGTCCATGCAGGCCTGCATCGCGCAAATGGGATCGACTTCCGACACGCGCACGATCATGCCTTCCTGGCGCAGGGATTGGGCCGACCCTTTCCCCACGTCGCCATACCCCACCACCAGGGCTTTTTTCCCGGATAAGAGGTGGTCCGTGCCACGCTTCACCGCATCGTTCAAACTGTGCCGGCATCCGTATTTATTGTCGTTTTTCGATTTCGTGACGGAATCGTTGACGTTGATGACCGGCACTTTCAAGGTGCCGTTTTCCAGCCGCTCCTGCAGCCGGTGCACCCCCGTGGTGGTCTCTTCCGTGATGCCGTGGATTTTATCCAACATCGCCGGATACTTTTCGTGAAGCATCAGGGTCAAATCACCCCCGTCATCCAGGACCATGTTGGCGTCCCAGGGCCGGCCATCCTTCAGAATGGTCTGCTCGATGCACCAGTCATATTCTTCGAGCGTTTCGCCTTTCCAGGCGTACACCGGAATGCCCCGGGCCGCGATCGCGGCCGCGGCGTGATCCTGTGTGGAGAAAATGTTGCACGAGGACCATCGCACTTCGGCCCCCAACTCCATCAGGGTTTCAATCAGGACGGCCGTCTGGATCGTCATATGAATGCACCCGAGAATCCTGGCACCCTTGAGGGGCTGCGCCGCTCGATATTTCTCCCTCAAGGCCATCAAGCCGGGCATTTCCGTTTCGGCTATCTGAATCTCTTTCCGGCCCCAATCAGCCAAGCTGATATCCGCCACCTTATAATCACACACCGTATTCTCCAGTTGCGCGGTTGTACTCATGCTTATCGCTCCCTTCTGCTTGGACACTCCAGACTCCCTCGACGCACGAACAACGTCTTCACGAATAACGTCTTCACCGAAACTCGCGAACAAGGTGCGCCATGAGATCATCCTCGTCGCTCCCTTCTGCTTGGACTCGATCAACCCTCAACGTCACAGGTACACGTCAACGGCCTGTTTCAAAATCGAGGCCTTATCCGTTTTTTCCCAGGTGAACCCCGGGCCGCTTCGCCCAAAGTGCCCGTAGGCAGCCGTCTGTTTATAAATAGGACGTCGCAGTTTCAAATAATCAATGATTCCACGCGGGGTCATCGGGAAATGTTTCCGGACCAGTTTGTCGATGACCTCAATCGCGACTTTCTCCGTCCCTTTTGCGTCAACCAGCACGGAGACGGGCTCCGGCACCCCGATCGCATACGCCAATTGCACTTCACATTTCTCGGCCAATTTCGCCGCCACGATATTCTTGGCAATATACCGGGCCATGTACGACGCCGACCGGTCCACCTTACTGGGATCCTTGCCGGAAAAAGCCCCCCCGCCATGACTCCCCACGCCTCCATAGGTATCGACGATGATCTTGCGACCAGTCAACCCGGTATCACCCATGGGCCCCCCCGTCACGAACCGGCCCGTCGGGTTGATGTGAAACGTAACCTTGTTCGAGTTGAAGATCCCTTTCGGCATCACGGGTTTGATGACTTTTTCCTTAATTTCCTGCTCGATTTTCTTGGACGTCACCTTGTCGCTATGCTGGGTGGAGACCACGATCGTATCAATGCGGACCGGCTTACCGTTCTTATACTCGACGGTCACCTGCGCCTTGCCGTCGGGTCGCATCCAAGGCAACAGGTTCGTTTTTCTGACCTCGGCCAAGCGTTTCGTCAGGCGATGGGCCAACACGATCGGCATGGGCATCAATTCGCTCGTCTCGTTGGTGGCGTAGCCGAACATCAATCCCTGATCACCTGCTCCGCCGGTATCCACACCCATGGCAATATCACCTGATTGGGCATCAATCGCCGTCAACACCGAGCAGGTGCGGTAATCGAACCCCCACGTGGCATCGGTATAGCCCGCGTCACGGATGGTTTCTCGAATAATATCCGGTATTTCCACGTAGGCCTTCGTGGAAATTTCTCCCGCCACGAACGCCAAACCGGTCGTCAGAATCGTCTCACAGGCCACGCGGCAATTCTTATCCTTGGCCATAATGGCATCCAGGATGCCATCGGATATCTGGTCGGCGATTTTGTCCGGATGGCCCTCGGTCACGGACTCGGAGGTAAACAAAAAATTCTGTTGACTCATTACGGTCACCTTTCCTTGGCTCAATAAACAAAAAGGCATCCCCTGTCCATCCTATCGGAGAGGAATGCCTTGTTGAACTGTTAAAGAATGGGGTTGCCCGGAACGCCACGGATGGCAGCCCAAAGACCGCCTACCATAAAGAAAAACGAGGTAGGTTTGTCAAATACAACATTCTCGCATTGAAAAAAATCAAGTATTTTCAAATAGTTGACAGCATTTCCCATATAGGCCAAACCGGAACGAACTCAAGAGTCCTCGCAGATCCTCTCTCGATATGGACAAAGAGCCCCCCTCCTCGCACCCCCAGGAGTCTCCCATACCTTTCCCGCCGTGAACGGATGCGGCAGATACTAAACGGATTTCAAAAATTTTTCAATGCCGACAGGAATCGCATGATTGCAAAGACGACTCGATCAGTCATTTCAGCGGGCCGGACCCTATCCACGAGTGATGGCACCCACATTTTGTTGCATTGCCTGAATGCCAGGTGCTAAGATCCGTCTTCAATTTTTTTGCGCTTGAGATGCGACTTCTCGCATTCCGCTGCAGGTGTGGGACTCGAATAGACCCGTGAAGTTTCGTAAGGAGGCTTCTCATGTATAAAACCATCTACATCCCGGTCGACAATTCCGACCATTCCAATATGGCCGTCGACCTGGGTGTGCGGTTGGCGCAGGAATTCGGATCGAAAATCGTCGGCAGCCACGTCTATGCCGCCAAGATGCACGACAAGCGGTTCAAGCAGATGGAAGCGGGCCTGCCCGAAGAATATCACGACGAAAAAGAACTCGACCGCCAACGCAAGATTCACGACTCTCTCATCACACGCGGGCTCCAGATTATCACCGATTCCTACCTGGACTACGTGGACCAGAGGTGTACCGAGTCGAATCTCCCCCTGGAACGCCGGTCCCTCGAGGGTCGCAATTGGAAGGTGTTGGCCGAAGACATCAACGCCAACGCCTACGATCTGACCATTATGGGCTCGCTCGGCGTGGGCGCCGTGAAAGATTCCGTGATCGGCAGCAATACCGAACGGGTCCTGCGCCGGGTGCGCAATTCGGACATGTTCGTCGTGAAAGACCTGAAGCCCATGAACGGGGGGAAAATCGTCGTGGCCGTGGACGGCAGCCCGTACAGCTTCGGCGGGTTGAAAACCGGCCTCGCCCTGGGTAAAGCCCTGAACAAACAGGTCGAGGCCATTTCCGCGTTCGATCCCTATTTCCACTACGCCGCGTTCCACAGCATTTCCGGGGTCCTGAACGAAGAGGCAGGCAAGGTCTTTCGCTTCAAGGAACAGGAAAAATTGCACGAGGAAGTGATCGACAGCGGCCTGGCGAAAATTTACCAATCGCACCTGGATATTTCCCGCGAAGTGGCCCAGGAAGAGGGGTCGGACATCCGCACCACGCTCCTGGACGGCAAGGTATTCGAGAAAGTCCTCCAGTACGTGCGCAAGGAGCAACCCTGGCTGCTGATCGTCGGGCGCATCGGCGTACACAGCGACGACGACATGGACATCGGCAGCAACACCGAGAACCTGCTCCGGGCGGCTTCCTGCAACGTCCTGATTTCCAACAAGAAATTCGTGCCTCCCATCGACACCCAGGCGGAATACACCATCGCCTGGACCGAGGAAGCCCTGTTACGCATGGAAAAGGTGCCGGTCTTCGCGCGCGGGGTCGCCAAGACCGCGATTCACCGTTATGCCATTGAAAAAGGCCATACCATCATCAGCAACTCGGTAGTGGACGACGCGGTGGGCGACATCCTGCCCAAGGGCGCCATGGACGCGATGAAAGCCCTGGGGGGCCAGCTCGACGAGGCGGGCATCGACCGCGACCGGATGCAGGCCGACGATGCCGTGGCCCAGGACCTCATGGGCTCGACCCTCAGCGGCATGGTCAATCAAGTGGTCGAGGAAAAGGAGCCCGTAGCGAATCCCGCGGTGAGCCCGTCCACGCAATCCTATCTGGACCGCATGGCCCAACCATATTACGTCTGCAACAGGTGCGGGTACATCGGAAAAGGCGCCCAACCCGTCAAATGCCCGATTTGCGGGGGAGCGGGCGACGACTTCAAGACCGTCGACAAGAGCGTGTTCGACGCCGCGGCCCAGCAGGAAGGGGTCCTGGAAACACAACTGGCGTACGACGACGTGCCCATGCAATGGACCAAGGACGCCAAGGAAGCCATCCGGGCGGTGCCCGCGGGGTTCCAGCGACGGCGCGCCAAGGCCAAGATCGAAAAGTCCGCGAGAAAACTCGGCATGACCACGATCACCCTGGAGTATGCCTCGCCCATGATCGACGAAGCCGCCAACGAAGACTACACCCCGATTTTCGCCAACAAGGAGGCGGAAATGGAACAACCTGCCCCTCAGCCGAACGGGCCGAAGCCCCACTCTCCCTACGATTGGGAGCCCGAAGCCTTGCAACGCCTGGAACGCGCGCCCGAAGGGTTCATGCGCGATTGCACCCGGGCACTCATCATCAAGCACGCCGACAAGCTGGGGACCACCCGGATCACCATCGACGTGGCGAACGAAGGGATCGAGCAGGCCAAGCAGACTATGGAAGAAGCCATGAAGTCCGGCAACGTCAAGGAAATCATCGCCAAACTGACCGGCGCGGGCGCCCAGCAATAGGGAGCCATGGGCAAATCACTCCCTGTCATCAATGCCCCGCAACGGGAAGGGCTCGACTCCCGCGTCACCGGGTTTGCCTCGCCTGGCGCCGGTCCCGGCGACGGCCGGACCGTCGATGATTTCAAGCCCTACCTCGTCGCCCTGAACCTCACCAAACGCTGCAACCTGAAGTGCGACCACTGTTACCTGGACGCCACCACCAAAGCCGGCGGAGGATCCGACGAGCTTTCGACGGAAGAATGCTACCGGCTGATCGACCAGATCGCCGAGGTCAATAAAGGCTGCCTGCTGGTCATCACCGGGGGCGAACCCCTGGTCCGGCCGGACATCCTGGACATCGCCCGTCACGCCGTGGCCCAGGGGTTCATGGTCGTGTTCGGCACCAACGGCATGCTCATCAACGACCGCCTGGCCCGCGAACTCGTCGAGATCGGCGTCATGGGCATGGGCATCAGCATCGACTCCCTGGACGCGGGCAAACACGACGCGTTTCGCGGCATACCCGGGGCCTGGGAGGCCGCGGTCGCGGGCATCGAAGCCTGCAAACGGAACGGCCTGCAATTCCAAGTGCATTTCAGCGCCCAACCCATGAACTACAAGGAACTGCCGGACGTCATCGACTGGGCCCACGACCTGGGCGCCCGCGTGCTGAACGTCTTCTTCATGGTCTGCACGGGCCGCGGCGAGGAACTGACCGACATCACCCCCGAACAGTACGAGGAGGTGCTGGCCTTCCTGGTGGAGAGCCAGGACCGGTACTCGGACATGCTGGTGCGCGCGCGGTGCGCCCCGCACTTCAAACGCCTCGCCTATGAAAAAGACCCAGACTCCCCGATCACCAAGGCCCAAGGGTACATGGGCGGGGGCTGCCTGGCCGGGACGAATTACGCGCGGGTTACGCCCAACGGGGACCTGACCCCCTGTCCCTACATGCCCCTGTCGGCCGGGAACATCAGGACCACGAGTTTCGTGGACCTGTGGGAGAAGTCGGACATCTTCGATTCGTTCCGGTATCCGCACCTGAAGGGCAAATGCGGCGACTGCGAATACAGCGATATCTGCGGCGGTTGCCGGGCGCGTCCCTACGTGGACCACGGGGACTGGATGGACGAGGACCAGTGGTGCCTGTATACACCCAAGGGCGGGGAAAAGATCCGGGTCGCGTTCAACGTGCCCGAGGAGGTCGAGGTGGAATGGGAGGAGGCCGCGCAGGCGCGGTTGAGCCGGATCCCCTACTTCCTGCGCGCCATGGTGAAAAAAGGCACCGAGCGGCACGCCCGCGAGCACAACGTCCCGCGCATCACCGTGGATCTGATGGAAGAGCTTCGCCAAAAACGCTTCGGTAACGAAAAACCGGTGTTCAAATTCTGATGGATGCCCTCCTGGCCACGCTGTCCGATATCAACAAAATCATTCCCATTGTCAACCACTGGCTGCACCTGCTCTCCGCCGTCGTGTGGATCGGCGGGCTCGCCTTCCTGGTCATGGCGGTGACGCCGGGGCTGCAATCGTCCGTGCCCAGGGAATACATCAAGCCCATCTGCGACACGTTCTATAAACAGTATCGCAAGGTAGTGGGCATGCTGCTGGTCGTGATTCTGTTCACGGGCGGCATCAACCTGCATTACGTGGGCGAAGCCATGGAAATGCAGACCGGCTTCGGCCTCTCCAACAACGCCAAGTATTTGACCGTCTTCTTCATCAAGCTCACCCTGGTGCTCGGCATCCTGACCCTGTTCCTCTACACCGTCATCTTCCGCATCGAACCCACGGGCGACGAAGACGAACAGGAAAAAGAAGAACAGATTGTCGAACCCATCCCCTTCCAAAAAGCCGGCCTCTGGATGGGCGTCTTCATCATCCTCTGCGCCGCCGCCATGAAACATTTGCATATGTAACTTCCCCTCCTTTGTAAGGAGGGGCAAGGGGAGGTAGAGGCATTCGCCTTTTCTCCCTCGCCCTCTGGGAGAGGGCCGGGGTGAAGGCGCTTTCCCTCCTTCTGTCATTCCGAGCTTGTCCTGAGCAGCGCGAAGGACCTGCGAGGAATCTCGTAGTTGTGACGACATCATCTGTTGACAAAAGGCACACAACATGAGACGGTTTCTCAAAACCATCATCCCGAGCAGGAAAGCGACAAAGGAGTATCTCGAATGAAAAACTCTCTTAAATTAGACCGGGAAGAAGTGAAGATCCTCCAGGACTTTGAACGCGGGGAATTGACAAGCATCAACAACTTCAAAGAAGCGAAACGTCAAATGGAAGAGGCAGCCGACGCGTTCCTTCAAAAGGACAAGCGAATCAACATTCGCATCTCGTCACGCGACTTGAACAGCCTGCAAAAAAGGGCGGCAAAGGAAGGGATGCCCTACCAAACCCTCATCTCCAGCACCCTCCACAAATTCGTGACGGGAAAATTGAAGAGTATCGAGTAACGGATCAAATAAAACCACCCCCTCCCCCTTCTGTCATTCCGAGCATCGCGACGAATCTGCTTTTCTTTTTCTGTCATCCTCGACATCTTTAATCGAGGATCCAGCGTCTTTATCTTTGTCATCCAGCGCACATTGTGCAACTTGAACGCAACCTATAAAATCATGCGCTTATGAATAAAAAAGACCTGAGCGAGCGCGACATTTGTACCAAGTTCATCACCCCGGCCCTGCGCAAGGCAGGCTGGGACGAGATGACGCAAATCCGCGAGGAGGTCAGTTTCACCAAGGGTCGCATCATCGTGCGCGGGAAGTTGGTCAGCAGGGGCAAGGCCAAGCGGGCTGACTACATCCTCTGTTACAAGCCCAACGTCCCCATTGCGGTGATCGAAGCCAAGGACAATACTCATGCCATCGGCGACGGCATGCAACAGGCCCTCGACTATGCCGAAACGTTGCAGGCGCCCTTCGTCTTCTCCTCCAACGGTGATGGGTTCGTCTTCCATGACCGGAGCGGCACCGGCGTTGAAAAAGAAACCACGTTCGATAACGATTCCTTCCCCTCGCCAAAAGACCTGTGGGCACGCTATTGCGCGTGGAAAGGCCTGACCGCCGAAGAAGAGGCCATCGTCCTTCAGGATTATTTTTACGATGGCAGCGGCAAAACCCCGCGCTACTATCAGGTCAATGCCATCAACGCCGCCATCGAAGCCATCGCCAAAGGACGCAACCGCATTCTGCTTGTCATGGCGACGGGAACCGGCAAAACCTACACCGCCTTTCAGATCATCTGGCGACTGTGGAAGGCAGGGCGCAAAAAACGAATCCTGTTCCTGGCTGACCGCAACGTGCTGGTGGACCAAACCATGGTCAACGACTTCCGGCCCTTTGGTCCGGCTATGACCAAGCTTTCGACCAGAGCGGGAACCATCGAACGCGACGACGGTTCCTCAGAGGACTCGCCTGCCACCGTCGGGCGTATCGATAAAGCCTACGAAGTCTATCTCAGCCTGTATCAGGCAATTACCGGACCGGAAGAACGCCAGAAGATATTCCGCGAATTTTCACCCACCTTCTTCGACCTCATCGTGATTGATGAGTGTCACCGTGGCAGTGCCGCCGACGACTCGGCTTGGCGGGAAATCCTGGAATACTTCACCACAGCCACGCAGATCGGCCTCACCGCCACGCCCAAGGAAACTCGTTACGTTTCCAACATCCATTACTTCGATGAGCCGGTCTACTCCTACTCCCTGAAACAGGGAATCAGGGACGGCTTCCTCGCCCCCTACAAAGTCATCAAAGTCCATATCGACCGGGACGTGGAAGGGTACCGGCCGGAAAAAGGCCAACGCGACCGGAGCGGAAAAGAAATTGAAGACCGCATCTACAACACCAAAGATTTCGACCGTAACCTGGTGCTGGACGGCCGGACCAACGTCGTCGCCCGAAAGGTGACGGAATTCTTGCAGGAAAGCGGCGACCTCTTCCAGAAGACGATCATCTTCTGCGTCGACCAGGAACACGCCACACGCATGCGGCAGACGCTCGTCAACCAGAACGCTGGCTTGGTGGACCGAAACTACCGCTACGTGATGCGCATCACCGGCGACGACCCCGAAGGGCAAGCGGAATTGGGCAACTTCGTCGACCCGGAATCCAGATACCCCGTGCTGGTCACTACCTCGCGGCTGCTGTCCACGGGTGTCGATGTGCAAACGTGCAGGCTCATCGTGCTCGACCGTGAAGTCGGATCCATGACCGAGTTCAAGCAGATACTCGGACGTGGCACCCGCGTACACGACGAAACGCACAAATTTTACTTCACCCTGATGGATTTTCGGGGTGCGACCAATCACTTCGCCGACCCGGATTTCGATGGTGAGCCGGTACAGATTTACGAACCGGGCGGAGGCGATTCCATCATGCCGCCTGACGACATGCCACCTAGAGACGATGACGACGATCCCATCCCGGCGGAACCTGGGGAGGATGAAACCATCATCGATGACCCTCCCCCGCCGTATCCTCGCGATAGTCCGCGCAAAGTTTACGTGGATGGTATCGAGGCCACAGTCATAGGCGAGCGGGTGGAACACCTCGATGAACACGGCAAATTGGTCACCGAGTCCTTGCGCGACTTCACCAAGAGGGCTCTGAAAAAGCGCTTCGCCAGCCTCGACGATTTCCTCCGGCACTGGGGAGCGGCAGAGCGCAAGCAGGCAATTGTCAAAGAACTGGAAGACGAGGGTCTGCGGCTCGATATTATCACCGAGGAACTGGGCAAAGACCTCGATCCCTTCGATCTCATCTGCCACGTCGCCTTTGACGCCAAGCCGCTCACCCGCCGCGAGCGCGCCGAGAACGTCAAGAAACGCGATGTGTTCAACAAATACGGGGAACAGGCCCGCGCCGTGCTCGACGCCCTGCTTGCCAAATACGCCGACCAAGGGGTGTTCAACTTGGATGACGTCAGCGTACTGCGCATCCCGCCGTTGACCGAAATCGGCACCCCGGTGCAGTTGATTAACGCCTTCGGCGGCAAGGACAAGTTCGTTGCCGCCGTGCACGACCTGCAAGCGGCGCTCTACCAGGAAATCGCGTAGCCCATGTCCGTCCGCAACCTCGTCAAAACCATTCAGGATATCATGCGTCAGGACTCCGGCGTGGACGGCGACGCCCAGCGCATCAGCCAGTTGTGCTGGATGTTCTTCCTCAAGATCATCGACGATAAGGACGAGGAACTCGAACTGATGCAGCCGGGCTATGAATCCCCGGTCCCGGAGCGGTTCCGGTGGCGCGCATGGGCAGCCGACCCCGAGAGTATTACCGGCGAAGCATTGCTCGCCTTTATCGACAACGATCTGTTCCCCGCCCTGAAGAAGATCCGGCCGACCGGTCAACATGCCAACCGCGCCCGCGTGGTGCGCGACGTGTTCAAGGACGCCAATAACTACATGAAGTCCGGCCAATTGATGCGCCAAGTCGTCAACAAGATCAACGGCATCGACTTCAACAATCTGACCGAACGCCAGCACTTCGGCGACATCTACGAACAGATCCTCAACGACCTGCAATCCGCAGGAAACGCAGGCGAGTACTACACGCCGCGAGCCGTTACCGCCTTCATGGCCGACCGCATCGATCCTAAACCCGGGGAAACCCTGTTCGACCCTGCCTGCGGCACGGGCGGCTTCCTGACCTGCTCGCTACGCCACATGCGCGCCCGCTACGTCAAACAGCCTTCGGATGAACCGAAGATGCAAGCCGCACTGCGCGCCGTAGAGAAGAAGCAACTGCCGCATATGCTGTGCGTCACCAACATGCTACTGCACGACATCGGGGATCCAAGCTTCGTCCGCCATGAGAACACCCTGGCGCGGCCCTACATCGGTTGGGAGCGGAAAGACCGGGTGGACATCGTGCTGACCAACCCGCCCTTTGGCGGCAAGGAAGAAGACGGGATCGAGAGCAACTTCCCCCAGCATTTCCGAACCAAGGAAACCGCAGACCTGTTCCTTGCCCTGATCGTTCGGCTGTTGAAGCCGGGCGGGCGGGCCGCAGTCGTCTTGCCAGACGGCTCCCTGTTTGGCGAAGGCGTCAAGACGCGGCTCAAGGAGCATCTCATGGAGGAGTGCAACCTGCACACCATCGTCCGCCTGCCCAACTCCGTGTTCAAGCCCTACGCCTCCATCGGCACCAACCTGCTGTTCTTCGAGAAAGGCGAAGCGACCAAGGATATCTGGTTCTACGAACACCTCGTCCCCGAAGGCCAGAAAGCCTACTCCATGACAAAGCCCATCAAGCTGGAACACCTGCAACCCTGCATCGACTGGTGGGGCGGTGCAACACGCAAAGGCCGCAAGGAAACGGACCGCGCGTGGAAGGTGACTGCTGAAAAGATCAAGTCGCGCGGATACAACCTCGACATCAAGAACCCGCACACAACCGAGGACGACCACGGTGACCCGCAGGAACTACTGGCAAAATTGGCCGCCGCCGAGGCCGAAGCAGCGTCGCTACGCGACCAATTGAAAGCGATTCTGGCAGAGGCATTGTTGCGATAGAGGTGCAAGTGACGTTCAGCCAGCCGGAGCTTGCGGTACGTGAGACGCTTGAGTTGATTTTTCCTTCATTCCTCCGTATGTTAAACCATGGAGGATTTATCGATGCCACTGAATATCAAAGACGACGACACGCAAGCCTTGACAAAACGGCTCGCAAGCCTGACCGGAGAATCGTTGACCCAAGCCGTCAAACAAGCCGTCCGGGAAAGACTGGCGCAGGTGGAAAAAACCCGGCGTGCCATCCGGCTTGCCGATGAACTAGATCATATTGCTCTGCATTGCGCTGATCTGCCTCGCCGCGACGGGCGAAGCGCGGAACAGATCATCGGTTACGACGAACGAGGCCTTCCGGTCTGATGGTGATCGACACATCGGCACTCATCGCCATCATGGAAAACGAACCGGAACGCCGCCGTTTCAATGAATTGATCGAAGCGGCGACAGCCACCTATGTCAGTGCCGCCAGCCTGCTCGAGACCCGGATGGTTCTGTTTGCCCGATCCGGCGACAGCGCAGTCATGGCGTTGGATGCCTTCCTGCTCAAGAGCCGCATGATCGTCATGGAGGTCTCTCCTCGTATCGCCGACATAGCCTTCGATGCCTACCGGAGGTACGGTAAGGTCAGCGGTCATGAAGCAGCCCTGAACTATGGCGACTGCTTTTCTTACGCCTTGGCCAAGCATTTGGCCGCCCCACTTCTGTTCAAGGGTGGTGACTTTTCGAAAACGGACATCCGGTCGGCCGCAGACGAGCGCACGGAGCATCGACCGGTGGACCCGTAGCGGCAACTCCCAGTCTCCTGGCGACACGGAGATCTGATTTAATCGGGGATTCATTTTTCACCGGCCGGCATGTTGGCCCCATGAACGCCCAACAGTTACTCACGCACTTCGACCATATCGCCGACGCCCCCGACGCCATCCCACGCCTGCGTCGCTTCATTCTCGACCTCGCCGTCCGCGGCAAGCTCGTTCCGCAAGACCCCAACAATGAACCGGCGTCGGAGTTGCTGAAGCGCATCGCGACCGAGAAAGCGCGGTGGGTGAAGTCGGAGAAGATAAGGAAGTCCAAGCCTCTGCCACCTGTGACCGAAGATCCGTATGAGTTGCCGTTTAACTGGCTATGGACACGTATTCGAGAAGTAACGAGTGACAGGGGGCAGACTGTGCCAGACAGCCCGTTCACTTACATAGATGTCACGGCAATTGACAAAGAGGCAGGCTGCATAGCAGAGGCAAAGAGCTTATATGCGCATGAGGCACCAAGCCGTGCGCGAAAATTGATAAGAAAAGGCGATGTGATCTACTCTTGCGTCAGACCCTATCTTCTCAACATCGCGGTAGTAGATGAAGATCTAAAACCTGAGCCCATCGCCAGCACGGCTTTTGCCGTTCTGAATGGATTTGGTCTTGTGCTGGCACGATATCAATGGATTGTGCTTCGGAGCCCGTTTATAGTTGGCATTGTTGAAGCAAGTATGCGCGGTCAGGCTTATCCGGCTATAAACGACTCAGATTTTGCGCTTCTTCCGTTTCCCCTTCCACCCCTCGCCGAACAACACCGCATCGTCGCCAAAGTAGATGAACTCATGGCCCTCTGCGACCGCCTAGAGGCCGCGCGAATGAAGCGAGAGGCGGCACGCGACCGAATGACGACAGCGAACCTCGCCCGTCTCAACGCACCCGATCCTGACTTGGCGACATTTCAGAATCACGCAGCCTTCGTACTCAATAACCTCACCCCACTCACCAGCCGCCCCGACCAGATCAAAGCCCTCCGCCAAACCATCCTCAACCTCGCCATCCGCGGCAAGCTCGTCCCACAAGATACGAATGACGAACCGGCTTCAGAGTTGTTGAAGCATAAAAAGATTTCAGTTCCAGACGCAGGCTCATTCGAGCTACCCAAATCGTGGGCTTGGGTGAACGTGGGTGCAGTAGCCGACTCCCGCCTTGGCAAGATGCTCGACAAAGCCAAGAACAAGGGAACGCCTCGTAAATATCTCCGCAACATCAACGTGAGATGGTTCGACTTTGATCTATCCAACCTGCTGGAAATGCAGTTTGAGGATTTGGAGCTTCCAGAGTTCACTCTCCAAGATGGCGATGTGTTGATATGCGAAGGGGGTGAACCCGGTCGAGCGGCGGTGTGGGACAACCGCAGGACCGACATCTACTTTCAGAAGGCAATTCATCGTGTTCGTTTTTTGGACTTCGTGGATAGCGAATTTTTTGTAAAGGCGCTACGGGCAAGTGCCGATGACGGACGTTTAGCGGAGTATTTCACCGGAACTGGCATCAAACATTTCACAGGCAAGGGTCTTGCAAGGTACATTTTTCCTCTCCCCCCCCTCGCTGAACAACACCGCATCGTCGCCAAAGTCGATGAACTGATGACGCTATGTAATCAAGTGGAAGCGAACTTGACCACTGATGATGAAACACGAGGGCGCTTGGTTGAGGCGATGTTGAATGAGGCACTGCTGACGGACACTCCAGTGCAAGAGAGAATCTCTGCGGACATCCCAGCTATATCTGTTATTCGGAACGCTTGAATAGAGAGGGAGCAGATGAAGCCACCATCAAACGTATTTCGTTTCCTATTCGCATAACAGTGAAGAGCATTCGGAGCGGGTGCTTGGGCTTGCGACACGCTTACGCTCTAATGGCGTAGATACGATTTGTGATCGGTGGAATCTGAGTCTCGGTCAAGACCTTGCAACATTCATTTATGTAAAGAGGGCTGCCTAGTTCCCACCGCGTTCTCTGCAATCAGTTCCCCAGAAGTCTTTATCGAATTTGAAGGTAGGATATCGACATTACTACTTATTACAGCATTCGTTCTTGGGCTATAGCATTCTAGAGACGACTTTTAGAGGGTACAGAGTAAAGAACATTGCGGTTTCACCCCTCTCGCCCCATTGTGATATTTCTTTACTCGTCATTATGCGTTGTTGCTTTTGAGGATTTATCTTGAACCATCGGGACGCACCGTTATTTTATCACTTTCAACCACTGGAGTACTTATTGTCTGGCCCAACACACGATCTACTGATACGACGACAGCAAATGCTTGAGCCTTGCCTACTCGTTTTGCAACCAATGTTGCGTTGGTCAATACCTGACCCTGTATTTCTCCTTCCTCACTTTCAGCCATAGAAAATGCCTTAACCGCACCCGTCACTCCAATCGTGTGACACCCCCCGATGAGAACAATACTCCTCTCCGGATTATTTGGATTGGCGACCCTTTCGAAGTATCCAAAATCCCGGTTGTTAGCTCCATCACCCGGATTCTCGGTGGGAAAGCAATATTCTTTTTGATTCAATTTGTCGTAAAGGACGATCTCTTCGGGGTTCTCTTCAGATCGAGTGTCTCCATATGGGCTTCGATAATTGAATTGTGTGATATCCCGACTTAGAATTTGTTCTGTCAAGGCATTGTAGTCGGGTCCCCCAATCAGAATGAGATGTTTCGCGAAGTCCACTCGCGTCGCAGTTGCTTCACCTGCCGACATGATACGGAGTTTGATGGCAGGATAGAGCCTAAGGAGTGTTGTAACTACCTCAAAGTATGCATCCACATCACCGTATTTGAGACTATAGATGAACTCACGGGGCGGTTCTACAAGTTGCCTTTCCTTTGGATTATCAAGCTCTGAGCACACAACAATCACGGAGTCGCCATCTTTGATTCCCCAAACCTTTTGGAGATGACGAGTCCTCCACCAGTGAAGAAGCTTCTTCGTAGACAGTCGTACGGTCGGTAGTGCTGTGATCAGCGCATAGGCGGCTAGCAAAGTCTTAATAGATTCGAGAATCGACATTATTGGCTATTGCCTACTGAGTTCCCTGAGATCTTGAGGCCCCATGATATTGTTGGAAGAGGGGAGAACTTTGAAGGTCTCCTTGCCATTTTGAATAGTGAATTATCTTGTTCACACCGTATGCGACGTGCTGTGGCGGTACAGGCTTGGTGACTATGGCACCAGCGCAGATGTAGGCGCCTGATTCGATCTCAATCGGACCTACAACAGTTGCATTACAGCCAATAAACACATCATCCCCAATAATAGCGGAACCTTCCTCCGCATCAGAAGCATCCCATGCGATTTTTGGGTCGTGCTGAGAATGTACAATCCTGCCAAACACTCGAGACCTTTTCCCTACAACCACCCGCTCCGCCATAAAGCCACCAATTACACATTCTTCACCAATAGATGCCTCGTTGCAAACCTGCGCGCGGTAGATTACGAGGGTGCCGCTACCGAGGGTCACCTCGCACTCGATGATACTGAAATCATCGAGAATCACCTTCTCCTTAATCACAGTTCCTGAACCAACAATAGAGTAGTACCCAACATAGACTTCCTTCTCGATAGTCGTCGTTATATCCAGCGAATCTTCGGTACTACCTCCAAGCAGCGGACGAAACGGCTTGCCAATAACAGCACCGGAACAAATCTGCGCACTTGCATCGATATGACACGTTCCAATCTTGGTAAAAGTCACGCGATTCAGCCTCCCCTTATGAAATCTATGAACTGACGATAGATTTCTTTCTTGTTCACAATCGATTTTGGGTCCAATCCTTCATCATCTCCCAGCACCATGTAGCCATGGTCGATACCGTCCATAGTCACCAATCGCACATGATTAAGACCTCGACAGGCTTCAACAGTCGCGTCATACGGAACCATTGAGTCGCAGTTGCCGTGGAAAACCAGGACCGATTGACTCAGTTCACGTAGTGCGACGTCGGGGCGGACTATGTGCATTTCCTCGACTAGGCGCCGCGAAATACAAAACTTTGAATCCAACTGGAGTCGCCCAGTGCGTTCCAGCATCTGCATCTGTTCCTCTCCAAAGAGCTCAGTTGCCCACTCAGTTTCTGGCTTGAGGAAGGTTCGTTGGTAGGAGAGAACAGGAGATATAAGGCTTACCGTCTGGATCATATCGGGATGTCTTGCTGCTGCAAACACAGCCGGTGGTGCCCCAAAGCTGGCGGCAACCAAGTGGAGACGCAAAGGCGAGGACCCATATGTGTTTTGAACGAATTCGATGACTGCCTCCACATCTAGACTCTGATTGACAATCGAGAAATCCAGCGAGTTTCCCTGGCTGTCACCATGCCCCCGAAAGTCGAAGCGAATGGAAGAATAGCCCTCGCGGGAAAGGGCGTTGGCACCATCATAAAAAAAGCCCAAGTATTCATCTTTATCCACTGAAATACCATGCATCCAAATTACAATGTCACTATGCTCACCATGCGTGGTGACAGTAGCAAGCTCAAAGCCATCGGCCGTTTGTATCCGAGTTTGCTGATCCATCATCTAAGCTCCTGAAGTGTCTGATCCCATTGTTTACGGTCGGACTCCCAATCACTCATGAAACGGACACAGTCCGCCTCGGTTATTTCCGCACATTTTGTCTGTGCGACTTCGATAATTGATCGATGTCGATTGTCCGAGGCACGATTTGACAACTCCATCAGCCAGTCGCGCCGTAGGTTCAGGAGTTTTCGCCAAACCCTAGGATTGAGTCGTTCTGGATAGCGATTACTGGCCACTAAGGCGAAGAGGCTATCCGCAATGATCTCCCCAAACTCCTGAAATAAAGCTACATCAGGATTGGCGAACGGATCGTATGACTTCTGGTAAACACGCCCAAGGGAGCAAACACGTCCCCGGGCTATATGCGGAACCATGAAGAGCCAATCCTCGTTGTAGATGGGGGGGAAAAATCCAACATCTTCATCCGTTCTGGCAAAAAGACAACTGCCGCTCAAGAACGTAGAAACTGACTCGCCCAACTCAATTTCAGCATGGCCAATTGCAGACGTATCGGGAAAGTCATCGACGAAGAAACCAGACACAATAAAATCCTGAAGTGCGTTCGCACCGGCTAGAAAAGCAGTGGGGTGAAGGTCTCGTATGTCGTCATCCAGCAGCATTATGCGGTTCAGGCGATGCTTGCGTGCATACCAAAGGGCATAGTTGCGCTTTGCAGGGAGGTCCCACTCAACAAAGTATGACATGCACAGTCTGTTAGAAGAGCAACGTAGGCCGTGCAGCATAGCTATGAAATCGGGATTGTCCATAAAAAGGGCTTCTACATGCCGTCTGCGTCCTATTTTGACCAAATCAAGGTCAAGACTTGTCGAAGGAAGCAGAAAGATCGGAGTCTCATTTTCCGGGAGAATCTTGAGCAGTTCTGATACATATTCGGGACGATTGCGAAAGGGGATAAAAATGGCGTCCAGTGAAGGAGAGGGGTTATCGGAAGCCAATGAATAGGATGTGGAACTATCCACGACGAGCGATCTCGGATTAAAGTCGAGAGAAAGGGGAAGGCACATGCGATCAGTTCTTTCTCGGTGGTACCTATATCTGGGGAACAGCAGCTTATGAATAAATAACGACCCAAGGTTGCCTTCAGTCGTCATACCTTACCTCCCGATCCTTTTTAAGGAACCATGTGGGTTGTCGTGGAAGACGTTCAATGCATTTGCAGGTTGGAATTTTGAGATAGTTTCGCAACTGCTCAAGTATGTGCATAGGAGAAGCGATTGAGCTGTGGTGCGGTTCATCCTGTCGGAAGGCATATATAATGAACTGACCCGAAGAGCATCAAGGTCTCCGGGATGTCCCAGCCCTCCTTTCGCGCCGTAATGATACCGCTATGCAGAAGGACAAAGGACGCAGCAACTGACTCGGCGCGAAAGCCCTCAATATCTTCTGGTGGAGTTTCATCATCAGCAAGTCGCGCTCCTATCTCTCCAATGTGGTTCTCTATTTTTTTACCTGAACAGCCGCTCGGAGGGTCCGGAGACGGACGCACGGGCAGGCATGGCATCCCAGGTTTGGTTATCCAGTTCGCGTCCTCTCCGATGTTTTTGGACACCACCCCATTGCTTGAAAAAGAACGCCGTGTCTGCTCGCTCGCATTGGTCTTTGATTGACCGCACCCACGTAGCTTCCATCGGTCTTGCACCTGGGCCTGACTCGCCGCCCACAATCACCCACTGGATGCCTTGTAGCGGAAGTTTTTCGGTCGGCCCAAGCAACGGTTCGCAGGACAGGAAACGTACATGGGCAGGAACCTCACGGAGATCATGTATGCGGTGGTACATCCGGTCGTTTTCCACGCTGACGCCCATCCAAATGTTCGCCGTCCACCTGATCTTGTGTGCCAACGCTTTCAGGCGCACGCTACGTTTTGTCAAAACTTGAAACGTGTGTTGAGGGCAATCGTTCATTGTCTGGAATATGCGCTGAATAAACTCGGTTGGCACATCTTCGTGAAACAGGTCGCTCATGGAGTTGACGAAGATGAGCCGCGGGGAACGCCATCTGTGCGGGGCGTCGAGTAGATCTTCGTGAAGTGTCACCCTGAATCCATTATGGTAGCGTACATTGCCCATCGCCTGCAGCCGGAGTGCCAGTCGCTCGGCGTAGCAGTTCGTGCATCCCTCACTAATCTTTGAGCAGCCCGTCACCGGATTCCAGGTTGCCTCAGTCCACTCGATTGACGAATGGCTACCCATTGTTTATTCCTTCACGAACAGGAAAAGTCACTCGAACAGTGTCTGCAAACGTGCCCTTTCGATGAGTGGACGCCATAATCTTTTGCTGTTCTTCCAACTGCTTAAGGACGTCCTTGTAATTTTTCTTTATGTAGGGACGGTCGACATTGTGCTGTTTGTAAATCTGATCCATTGTGAGCGTCTGTCCGGCAAAATCCCGGAGTAGCATGTCGCCCAAATCATCAAGGGGACGCGACAACTGAAATAGGAGCAATTGTTGCGTAGCCATGCGATCTTCCACGGGGCTGTACTCGAAATTGGCGACGCCCTGTTCGGTGTCGGACGACTCCTTGGCCATGATTTCCTTCATTATTTCATAACCCTTGAAGTTCTTGCTCACGAATATCAGATGGTGGCTTGTTCGTGAACCTCTATCGTCTTTGAAGCGAAACGGAAGTACGTACTTTGGACCCAAATTTCGTATCGTTTTGCACAATTCTCCGATGATGGTCAACTCGCGCTGTTCCGAAGTGAGCGAGTGAAGTCGTATTCGTAGGTCGTTAGCTGGTCCCTCACCGAATAGCGCATTCATATGGTCTCACACCGCCTCGTTATTCAGTCCCATGTTGATACGGTTGTAGTTGAAGAAGAATATACAGTCACACCCCCAATCTTTTAGCACCGAGTTGACTAGACGAAGCGACAGCCCCTTATAGCCCCACGGGTCCACGAAGAAAAGAGTCGGAATGAGTTTCATTTTCTCGAACATCTTGATGATGTTTTCGCCAACTTCTTGCGTATAGATTTGCGGTTTGTGCTTAAGCCTATTTACGCCGGACAACTGGTTGATAGCTTCCGACAGGGGTTTCGTGTTCTTTTCATCTTTGTCGTTGAAGACCGTGATGAGGCGTTGACGCATATCAGCATCCTCGATGGCCTTCTTCAGAATGAGTAACGGCGTCGAAGTTGTGCCATCCTTATATCGACCCGGTCCGGCGAACAGGTCGATATACGCGATTCTCTTGTCAGCATTCTCTGTGAGATGATTTTGAGCGCCGATAATGACCCGCGCCCATGCCCAAAAATACTTGGTGACGATAGCAGACTTTACCTGCGATTGGTCTGAACTTTCGTCGAAGAACTTTGCGTTGGTCATTGGTCCACCGATTATTACCGAAGCGCCGCAGCCGATTGAGCGACGTCGCTCAGCCGCCGTTTCTCCCAGGTCAACTGCGAAAGTCTCACTCGACTTGGATGCCGTGCCAGAATAGGTCGGACTGGCCGAAGAAGGCACAAAAACGAAACGACACGGCCGGCGTAATCGATCGCCGGCCATGCACGATTTCATTGATCGCGCGCGGGGCTACCCCGATGGCGCGCGCCATGGCGTTCTGCAAAATCCCCGTGGGCTTAAGGTACTCCTCAAGCAAAATCTCTCCGGGTATGATGGGGCCTGTCCATGTTCATGTCCCGTGAAGTTGCAGGTTGGCATTCAAAGTTTAGCATATTTTAATCGCCTTTCAGCAGTGCATAGCTTTCTAGATTGCCAATGTGGGGATCCAGTTTCGGTTTTAACTTCTTTACTTTTTCATTGGACAAATCCTCGATGTCCAATATGTAACGACTTGTCTTTTCTCCTTACCCGCCCGTAGACTGGCTTTTTAGTTTTTCATTTCCTCCACCTGCCGGAGTACATTCTTTTTCACGTTGTAGCGGCAGCATCCCGGGTCAAAGCCCGGGACATACCTTATGCGGCTTGCAGGAAAGCGCCATGTGGCGCGGCTACAATGACAAGCGAGATGAAAACAAAACGGGCTGTGTTGCACAGGTGTAGCTGTGCGATCCCTGTTTAAGGGGCAGGGACATGCCTTCTGAAGCTTGGATGAAGGGGGCGGGGAAAGAATGAAGAAGGGGGTGCTACCTCGGTAGCACCCCCTTCTTCATTTATGACTTTTTCGGTTCGGGTTCGGGTTCGGGTTCAGGGCAAGGTTTATCGGGAGCAGGCGTACAGGGCTCTGGTTCAGGAGCAGGTGCAGGGTCTTCCTGAATCATGCCATGCACAGCACTCCCAGGCCAAGAATGAGCGAACACCGGAACCGACAATACGAATGAACACATCAACACCAACAGCAGATAAGCAGCGAGTCTCATCATGACTCCCCCCTTTTTTGAATTGTGGATACTACGCACAAGGGCTGATAATGTGGCAACAACTGAACGAAGAGTCAAGCGAAAATTTGACTCTCCTTTGAGATTTCGCCTAGTGTTCGCACCGCAACGAAGAGAGCCCGCGACCAGTCTATGTGTTCCCTTTCTCGCGTTGTAGCGACGGCATTCCTGCCCGGAGGCAGGGATGGCGCGGCTACGAATGTAAAGGCAAAAGACAAAGACACTGGATCCCCGATCAGAGCCTGTCCTTGACCCCCGATTACAAACGTCGAGGGCAGGCTGTTTGTAATCGGGGATCGAGGACAAGCGTCGAGGATGACAGAAAGAAGCAAAGGCGCTCTACCTCCCCTTGCCCCTCCTTACAAAGGAGGGGAATCGGAAAGGCGTGACCACATTTGGCCATGAAACGGAAATCTTCAGCGCGAGCGAGCCGGCAGGCGTTTTTGCCCGGGTTGCGGCCGTCGGGGGTGCCGCTGGTGGCCGTGATCGGTCGGCCGAACGTGGGCAAATCCACCCTGTTCAACCGGATTTTGGGGACCCGGAACGCCATCGTGGATGACCGGCCGGGCGTCACCCGCGACCGGATTTACGCCGAGTGCACGTACCAGGGATGTCGTTTCCAACTCGTCGATACCGGCGGGCTCGATCCCACCGCCGACGACGGCATGCTCGGGCTCATCCGCCGGCAATCGCAGGCCGCGCTCGCCGCGGCTGACATTCTGCTCGTTATCATGGACGGTCGCGCCGGGCTCACGCTGGTGGACCGGGAAATCGTGGGCAGGCTCCACGGGGTGGACAAACCCACGTTCTGGGTGGTCAATAAAATCGATACCCCGGCCCTGGAACCCCTGCTAGCGGACTTCTATCATCTCGGCAAGGACACGTTGTTCCCCGTCTCCGCGGAACACGGCAACGGGGTGGATGACTTGCTTGAGGCGTTCCTGCATCTCCTGCCGACGCAAGACGAGGACCTGACGGAAACCGCCACGACCCGGGTGGCCGTGGTGGGGCGACCCAACGTGGGCAAATCCACGCTGGTGAATACCATCCTGGGAGAGGAACGCGCCGTCGTCAGCGAGGTGCCCGGCACCACCCGGGACCCCATCGACACGCACCTGGAACGCGAGGGCCGGCCGTTTCTGTTGACGGATACGGCGGGGTTGCGGCGTCGCGGCCGCGTGGAGCCGGGCATCGAAGGCTACAGCGTGGCCCGGACCATGAGAGCGTTGGGCCGGTCGGATATCGGCGTGTTGTTACTCGACGGGGTCGAGGGCGTCACGGACCAGGACACCAAGATTGCGGGGCTCATCCAACGGCAAGGACGGGGTTGCGTCATGCTCGTCAATAAATGGGACCTGCGCGGGGATCAACCCGACGTCAAGAAGAAATTTTCTCTGGAGTTGCAGCGACAATTTCCCTTCTTCACCTTCGTGCCCGTGCTCTTCGGGTCGGCGCTGGCGCCCAGGACCGTCGATCAGGTGTTCGCGGCAGTCACCCGGGTGATGGACGCGTTCTCGTACCGGGTGCCGACCAATCGCCTGAATCTATTTCTTCAAAAGGCGCTGGCGGACAATCCCATTCCCGTCAAAAAAGGGAATCCGCCGAAATCGCTCTATATCACCCAGGTCGCGACCAAACCGCCGACGTTCGCGCTGTTCACGGGCAAGTCGGCCATGATCACCCCCGCGTACCTGCGTTACCTGGAAAACCAACTTCGGGCGACGTTCGGGTTCGAGGGTTCACCATTACGGATTTTGGTGCGCAAAAAAGCGTGAAGGGTCTGGGGCGAGAGAGAAATACGAAAACAAAGACCCTGGATTCCCGATTACGAACGTCGGGAATGACAGATAAAGACAAAAAAAAGAAAAAGACCCTGGATTCCCGCGTGCGCGAGAATGACAGAAGGAGGGAGCGGGGAGACAGCAAAAGGGCCAGGGGCGAGGGTCAGTCAAAGCTGCCACTGGATATCGACCTTCCGGCGTCCCTGTACACAATCGCGCAGGTACAGGTTGATTAAACTTTGATAGGGCATCCCCGACGCCTCAGCCATTTCCTTGAAATACGCAATCACGTCCTCGCTCAGACGAATCGTTACCGGTTTTTTTAGCTTGGACACGTAAGGGTTCTTACGAGATTTCATTTTGGAAAAATCATACTCTCTTTTCATGACACATCACCTCGGTAGTACTGCCGTTCTTTCTTTGTGGCCTTCCGTGCTGAAATAATACGAAGTTCTTCACCATCCTTCCCTCGCTCACCATGTACGACGACCAGAACACGGGCTTTATTGCTCATGCCAAGTAGAATGAACCTGTCTTCGACAACGACACTCTCATCATAGAATTGTCTTGCGAACTCGTCGTAGAAGACAGATCGGGCTTCCTCAAAAGAAATCCCATGCTTCCTGAGATTGGACTTCGCTTTGTCCTGATCCCAACTAAAAAGAATCATACATATACTGTATGTACATTATATGCTTTGTCAAGAGCTTTCACAGTTATTTGCAGCCGCGCCCGCTTACAAGGCTGCCACGCGGGAGAAGTAGTCGACGAACGTGCGGATGCCGCCGGACGCCTGGCCCCAATCGAAGTTTTCGTTCGGCGCATGGTAACCGTGCTCGGGCAGGCTCAGCCCGCAGAAGAGGATCGGCACCTTCCACGCCCGTTCCATCAGAGAAATCGCGCCGATCGAGCCCCCTTCCCGGACCAATGACGGGTTCTTCCCGAATCCCGTTTGCATCGCTTGACGAAGCGCGTCGGCGTATGGGCCCTGCGTCACGCCCCGAAACGGTTCGAGTTGCCCGTCGGCTTCGACCCGGATGTCGGAGTTCAGTTTCCTGAGATGGACCTTCAGCCGTGAGAGGATCGTGGAGGGCTTCTGGTTCGGGACCAGCCGCATGCTCACCTTCAATTCCCCGAATGGCGGAACCACGGTTTTCACGCCGGGTCCCATGTGCCCGCCCACCAATCCGTGCACCTCGAAGGTGGGGGCGGCCCAGATCCGTTGAATCAACTCGGCGCGGTTTCGTGTCCGGATCGACCGGAACCCGTACGCCTTCTTGAACCGGTCCACCTGAAAGCCCGAGGAGAGGAATTGCTTCATTTCCCCGGCCGTGGGCGAGACCACCTCATCGTAAAATCCGGGAATGGTCACGCGGCCGGTTCGCGCATCCACACACGACTGCGCGGCTTCGCACAATTCGGCCAGCGGATTTCTGGCCCCGCCGCCCGTCAACCCGGAATGCACGTCGGTGGTGCCCGTGCGCAGGGTCAGCCTGACGGCCAACATCCCGCGCAGCCCCGTGGAAATCGCCGGGCGTTGGCGCGACACCCAGATGGTATCCGACACCAGGACCGAATCCGGGCGCGGCACCGCGCTCCGCTGATCCAGGGCATCCTGGAAATTCGGGCTGCCGATTTCCTCTTCCAACTCCCAGAGAAACCGGATATTCAATGCAACGCCCTGCTCCACGGCATATCTGGCGGCCAGAAGCGCGGCCAGCGCCGGACCTTTGTCATCGGTCGTGCCCCGGCCCCGATAGGTATCCCCCTGTTTGCGGAACACGAATGGGTCCTGTTTCCACTCCGGTTCCTGGGCGGGCTGCACGTCCAGATGATTGTAAATCGTCAACGTGGGATATGACTTCCCGGACTGCCAGCCGCCCGACACCACGGGATAGCCGTTGGTCGTCACGATCCGCGCCCGCGCGCCGAGACTCCGCAGATACTGCGCCGCGACGGTAGCCATCCGGGCCATATCCTGCTTTCGCCCGGGATCGGAACTCACCGACGGGATCTCCACCGCCTGTGCGAGCATGTCCTCAAACTGCGGCCGGACCGACCGGATATAGGATTCCAGATGATTCATCGAGGTGCTCTCTTTCTCTATCCATTTAGCGGCATAAGATACCGCCGCTACAACTGCGGAGAGGCCGCCGCCAAGTATCTGTAGCTGCGCCATCTCATGGCGCTTCTTTTCTGGCGGCCTCTCTTGGCGGCATAAGATGCCGCCCTACAAATTTCTTGCCTGCGTACAGCCGTCACCCGAAATAAAAGGGGACCGGCGAAAAGCTGAGGAGGAAAATGACGAGGGCGCTCCACCCCACCCAGATCCGGCCGCGACCCAATTCCGTTGCCGGATCGATCACCGGTGGATGGCTGATCCCGACCAGGCCGGCTAGAAACGTCCATAAAATCCATCCCGGCCATCCCCACAGCCCCAACACCAGCAGGATCGGAATCGACGCCAACGCCAACGTCCGTTGTCGATGGCCGAACAGCGCGTAGGCCACGTGCCCGCCGTCGAGTTGCCCGATCGGGATCAAATTCAACGCGGTAATGAAGAACCCGAACCACGCCGCAAAGGCCACGGGGTGCAGCACGATGTCATAGGTGTCGGGGAGCGGTCCGAACATGAGCCACGCGAAGAATTGCAGCAACAGCGGCTCGCCCAGTTGCAGGCCATAGACGCCTATCGTGTGTTCGACTCTCGATAAGGACAACCCGATCAGCAAGGCCGGCACGGCTACGACAAATCCCGCGATCGGGCCGGCCACACCGATGTCGAACAAAGCGCGACGATTCATAATGGGTGAGCGCATGCGAATCACGGCGCCGAACGTCCCGATAAATTGCGGAGGGCCGGGAATAAACAGCGGCAGAGACGCCGGGACCCGATGTACGCGCGACAAATAGAAATGTCCGAATTCGTGCGTGACGAGGATCCCCAACAACGTACAGGCGAACGGCCACCCGTTCCACAGGCTGCCGGGATAGCGCGCAAGGAAATCCCATGCGCCTGACACCGGCTCGGTATTGACCTGATACGCACCAGCCCAAAACGTGGTGAAGACGGTCACCAGGAACAAGCCGAGCGGGAGATACAGGACCGATACCGCACTTTCCGGCTCGGGCCCGGAACGTTCCCAATCCGGCGACCATTCATCGTGTGTATGCGGCCGGTCCTCCGGGTCATCGGGAAACCCTTTTTGCGGTCCGGGAGGAAATTGTTGTTGATCCATAACGAGTGAAGCGCGGTGATCGAATCAGCCAAAGGGATTCATGAGACGTTCTTCGTTGACCGTGGTCGGCGGACCGTGCCCGGGGAGCAACACCGTGTCCGGATCCAACGGCAAGACCCGGCGGCGAACCGATGCCAAATGTTCCGCATATAATGACAGCGGATTGGACCCGCCCACGGACCCGGCAAACAGCGTATCCCCGACGAAACAGAGCGTCTGGCCTTGAGAGTGAATTTTATAGCAAATCCCGCCGGGAGTATGGCCGGGTGTGACGAGACACTCGACCTTCAGGTCTCCCGCGGCAATGATCCGGCCATCCTCGGGAACAACGACTGTGTCTTTTGGTGGCTTCCAGGGCAACAAGGGAAAATCTCCTTCTCCAAGATACACCGGTACGGGCCATTCGGACAAAATCCGATCCAGGCCCCCGGCATGATCCATATGCCCGTGCGTGAGGCACACGCCGGTCAACGTCGCGTGTTGTTCTTCGAGCACAGCCAGCATGGCCTCCGCATTGTAGGCCGTATCGATAAAGACCGCTTGTTTGGTTTGCGGATCGATCAGGACGTACCCCTTGACTTCGTAGCCCCCGATGTCACCCAGGACCGTCACCACCAGCGAAGAGATCCACGCCGGAGATGAATGCGGCACCCATCCCCCTATGGACACCGCACTCAGCGCCTCGCTTTTGAGGGCAAGCGTCCGGGCCATGGCCTGGACCTCGTGTTCTGACGGGGCGCGGGCGCCCTGTTCCAGGCTCTCCCAATCGTCTTTGCGAAGCTGCGCGGTTTCCGCCGCGCCGGCGATCGTTTGCCCTCTCCCCTTCCGTGCCTTTTTCACGATGTCGCAGAATTCGTCTTCGAGTCCCACGGGCCGCGACAGTACAGCCTGCCAGGCCCGGACCATCACGGGATCAACGTCCACCAACGTGACCGATCGCAGGGATTGAGGATGAAACTCGCGAATTTCCTCGACCATGCCTTGCGCGGCTTCCTCAGGAGCGACCCTGCCGACCCCCGTGCCCATGCCGGGAATAGCCAGGGAGACAAAGCCCTGTTCATCGGCCAGCCGGAGCGCAGCTCGCGTGGCCAATTTCACGTTTTCGACGGGAATGCGCATAGATGGTTCGGGCATGGTTGGCGCGTGAATGATTGCCGCAAAGCGGGTACGGCCACCCGACGTCAGCACGGCCTCTCCCACGGGTATCGGCGCCTGTCGTCTCGCCTCGTCTTCCACGATTGATCCTGCGGCGCGCCGGATGATCCCGGCCACGCCTCCGCCCATGAGGCCGTGACTGTTCGCCGCATTGACGATAACCTGGGTCTCCACGTCGAGGAGGCTACCTTGAACACACGTGATGTCCATCCAGTATTGCCTCATCTCCTCCGGTTTAGTACTGTTGGGCGAAACTCGAACCTCTCATTTCACCAAATGAGTCCCGCATGCATATAGCAGAAGTCTTTCAGCAAAGCCAGCCTGCAATCAGTTTTGAGTTTTTTCCTCCAAAGAGTAAGGCTGCGTCCGAGTCGTTGTTTCATACTATTCAGAAGTTGATTCCTCTGAAACCCGCCTACGTCAGCGTCACCTATGGCGCGGGTGGGTCAACGCGTGAACTGACTCATGACCTGGTCGTCAAATTGCACAATGAGACGAATCTGACGATCGTGTCGCACCTGACGTGTGTGAAGTCGAGCCGGGATGAAATTTTCCGGATTCTCCAACGGTATGACGAACACAGCATCCGTAACATCATGGCCCTGCACGGCGACCCGCCCAGCCGGGAGCCGTGGGATTCGTCCGAACAGGACTTCCGCCACGCCGTGGAACTGGTCGCCTTTATCAAAAAACATTTTCCTCATATGGGGATCGGCGTAGCGGGATTCCCCGAAGGCCATCCCGACACGCCCAACCGGCTCCAGGAAATCGAGTATCTCAAGGCCAAAGTCGACGCCGGCGCCGACTACATCTGCACGCAACTTTTTTTCGACAATCGCGACTTCTACGATTTCTGCGAACGGTGCCGGCTGGCCGGGATCCACGTCCCCATCATCGCGGGCATCATGCCGATTACCTCACTGCAAGGGATGAAGCGGATGGCGGAACTCGCCCTGGGCGCACGCTTTCCGGGAAGATTGCTTCGCGCCCTGGCGAGCGCAAAGGATGACGCCCAAGCCGAAAAGATCGGCACCCATTGGGCCACGGAACAGGTCTTGGACCTGTTGGATAACAAAGTCCTTGGGGTGCATCTCTACACCCTGAACAAATCCAGGGCCTCGTTACACATCTATGAAACGCTGGGGCTCCAGCGTGTCGACATGATCATGGAATAGAAACGAGGTCCTTTTGTTTCGGCATTCTCTGTCATCCTTGACATTTCCCCCCTCCCGTCATCCCCGACATCTTTAATCGGGGATCCAGCGTCTTTGCTTTTTCGTTCATAAAGACCCTGGATTCCTGCTTTCGCAGGAATGACGGAAAAAGAAAGGAGAGGAACTTATTTTTTCTCGAGTTTCGACCAGGAATCGCGAAGGGCGACGGTGCGGTTGAACACGAGTTGCCGACCGGTTGAATCGGGATCGACGCAAAAATAGCCCTGCCGTTCGAACTGAAACCGTTGGCCGGCAACCGCTCCCTGCAACGCCGGTTCGACCCGGCAGCCCTGTAACCGTTCCACCGAGTTCGGATTGAGGACAGTCCGGTAATCCCGGCCGTCCTTTTCGGGATTGGGATCGGAAAACAGATGATCGAACAGCCGCACTTCGGCTTCGAGCGCATGAGGCTCGGACACCCAGTGAATGGTGCCCTTCACCTTTCGACCGGGCTGTCCTGATCCGCTCTTCGTGTCCGGATCATACGTGCAGCGGACTTCAACGACCTCTCCCTGCTCATCCTTGATCACGTCCACGCATCGAATGATGTAGGCATAGCGCAACCGCACCTCCTGGCCGGGCGCGAGCCGGAAGTACTTTTTCGGCGGATCTTCACGAAAATCTTCACGCTCGATATAAAGGACGCGGGAAAACGGCACCGCCCGGCTCCCCATCCCGGGATCTTCGGGGTTGTTCACCGCCTGTAACTCTTCCGCCTGGCCGTCCGGGTAATTGGTCAAGACGACGCGCAGGGGACGGAGCACGGCCATGACCCGTTGCGCGCTCGCATTCAGGTTCTCCCTGACAACATGCTCCAACAGGCTCACCTCCACCACGCTGTCGCGTTTCGCCACCCCGACGTGCTCGCAAAACCGTCGGATCGCCTCCGGGGGATACCCGCGGCGTCGCAAGCCCATCAACGTGGGGAGGCGCGGATCATCCCATCCGGACACGTGCGACTCTTCGATGAGTTCTAATAGCTTCCGCTTGCTCATCACCGTGTGCGTCAGGTTCAAGCGCGCGAATTCAATCTGCCGGGAATGACAGGCCACTTCACATTCGTCCAGCAGCCAATCGTACAAGGACCGATGATCCTCAAACTCCAGGGTGCAGAGGGAATGCGTGATTCCTTCGAGGGAGTCGGACAGGGGATGCGCGAAATCATACGTGGGATAAATATTCCAATCCGATCCAGTCCGGTGATGCGGCACCCGACGGATCCGGTAGAGCGTGGGGTCGCGCATGTTGATGTTGGGTGAGGCCATGTCGATTTTAGCACGGAGCACGTGCGCCCCTTCTTCGCAGTCGCCGTCACGCATCCGCAAGAACAGGTCGAGATTCTCCTCCACAGATCGCGTCCGGTACGGGCTCTCCTTGCCCGGTTCCGTCAGGGTTCCCCGGTAGGCTCGAATCTCGTCCGCCGTCAGACTGTCCACGTAGGCCTTGCCTTTCCTGATCAACAACACCGCATACTCGTACAACTTCTCGAAATAATCCGAGGCGAAGAAACACCGGTCCTGCCAGTCGAATCCCAACCAGCGCACGTCTTCCTGAATAGACTCCACGTATTCCACGTCTTCCTTGGCGGGGTTGGTGTCGTCGAACCGCAAATTGCACAACCCCCCGGCAAATTCCTGGGCAATGCCGAAATTCAAACAAATGGATTTGGCGTGTCCAATGTGGAGATAGCCGTTGGGTTCCGGAGGGAACCGCGTATGCACGGCGCCGTCGAATTTCCCCGTCTCCCGGTCCTGCGCCACGATCGCGCGAATAAAGTCCCGGGAAGCCGGTTGAGGGTTGGACATGCTCAAGAGCCCTTTGATTCCGTTACCATGCTGTCGCCAGGAACGAGTCAAATATCCCTAATACGGCTTCTTGCCTTTGAACAACACCAGCAAGCCGATCACCCCGACGATCAACAACAATCCGCCATAAAAGAAATATTGGTCATCCATCATCGTCCCTCCCGGATTCTGTTCTTCGCGCGGCGGTCCAGCTCCAGGTCGGATTACGCCTGTCCTGAGCGAAGTCGAAGGGCTCCGCTAATCCGGCCTGCACAAAACTGTCTCAGTACGTGCGGAGCGTTTTTGATCAGGAAGTGTCAAGGACCCACATGTGGCCTATCCGAAGCACCAGGGTCAAAAGGCGTACTTCAGCCCGAAGCTGAGCGCCCAGTATTGGATATCGCTGAACGTCAGCGTACTGTCGTACGGAGTTGTCCCGTCAGCCCGGACAGGTTTATGACTTCTGATGAGGGTCCACACGGTGTCGCCTTCAAGATCCTGGAAGGAAGCCCAGCGCGCTTTCATTCCGATCGAGACCTTTTCCGTCAGCGCGTAATCCAGGCCGCCCATGAATTGGAAGCCGAAGAGCGTGTCGGTGAATTCGCTATTCAGAAGACTTAACGTGCCTGCAGCAGCCTGTGGTTTGTCGGCCGGGTAGCCTTGCTCAACCGTCTTGCGCAAGAAGCGGGCCTGATAGTCCAAACTGGTGCGGGCCCACCCGACACCCGCGCCCACATAGGGCGTCCAACGCGAGGCGTTCAGAAAATCGTAGTAGGCGTTCAAGAAGAATTGATGGGCGCTGAAGTCCGATACCCGTTCCGAGGGCGGGTCGATTTGGCTCACCTCATCATTTTTGTCCACCAGCGCCACGTTCTCACCAGGGGTCCTCCAAAGCGAGGAATCGCCACCATGAGACCGGTTCAGGTATTCGAATTCAACGCGAAACCTGTCCAGCGCATACCCGACGCTAACGCCGCCCAGGAAGCCTGTGCTTAGATCAAACGAATTGGTGGTCATCGGTTGTGGGGTATTGCCCGCGCAGTCCGCGTCGCTGAGTGGAACCACGTTGTGGTTTTCCCCGCTACCTTTAAGAAGCTGGTCGCATTTCGTCGGATGGTTCACTCCGGACAGGACGGACCCCACGTCCGCAGCATTCGCAAACCCCAATTCAATGCCGGCGTAGAACCCTTGACGACTTGTTTCGGCGTTCACCACGCCTGCGGAAGCGAGCAGCCAGACACCCAGGACCAGGACAAGACGCCTGAATGGAATAAGGATCATGATGTTTGTCATCATCACTTGCCTCCCCGGTGGTGAATACACGTCACACCCCTGACTTCTATTCGTCATCAGATCATACACTGAACTTTGACGGCCACGGAGATTGGCTGGGGGAGAAGGATTCGAACCCTCACGCTCAGATCCAGAATCTGATGTCCTACCCTTAGACGATCCCCCAGTCCAAGGAAAAGCTTAAACGGAGACTTTTCTTTGAGTCAAGAAATGACTTCGATTGTGAACCTGTCCTGACTCTGCTTAACGACTTCCCCATGGAATTGGGAAAGGTACCTTTATGGATCACGGATGCCGGCAAGAAGCCCCCCAACGTCGAGTCTTCGTCTTTTTAGACCGTTCGTATCAGAATGAGCATTCCGAAATGCTTGAAATTATTGTTTTTTACGTATAACCTTAGACTTTAAGGACATCGTTTTTATTATTCAGCGGGTTGGTGATGCCTAGAAAAAAAGAATTCGACGTCGATGAAGTCTTGGACAAGGCTATGAGGGCCTTCTGGAAACGTGGCTATGAAGCCACGTCCTTAAACGACCTCCTGGACCACATGCAGATCCAACGCGCCAGCCTGTATAACGCGTTCAGCGATAAGCGCACCCTCTTCCTCGATACATTGCGCCGGTACGACCGTGTCCACCGCCGAGCCGAGGTTGCAAAGCGGTTGAAAATGCCGTCGCCACGCCAGGCCATCCTCGGACTATTCCAGGACGCGATCAAGGCGGTGGAGAAACGCCGGGCACGCTATGGGTGTTTTCTGGTCAATACGGCCATGGAGTTATCACCACATGACAAGGAGGTGGCCAAGTTCGTCCGCCAGGCCTTCACCCACATGGAGCGACAATTTTTCAAAAAAAGGATCGAACAGGGTCTCGCCATCGGAGAAATCGCCAAGTCGGTGGCGCCGGCCCAGGCCGCAAGCGCCATCCTGAGTTTGTACATGGGATTGCTTGTACTCTCCCGCAGCCGTCCCGAAAAACTTTCACTTGAGTCAATCGCGAAACAAGTGGAAATCCTTTTGCCTCATGGTGATAAGCCGACTCTTGACTTCGCCCCGGCGCATCCTAGAGAGAAACTGACAAGCGCCTTGGTCTGACGCAGAATTTTCAGACACTACGAACCAATTCGATTGAGCGCCTGTTCGATGCGTATGAGGGTGCGATTCTTACCCAGTAATTCCATAACTTCATAAATTCCCGGGCTAAAGGTTCTTCCGGTTAGGGCAACACGTAGCGGTTGCGCCAATTTTCCCATCTTCAACTGTTCTTCCTCGAGGATGGCGTGCACCACGGGTTCGAGCGTCTCCTTGGAAAAGGGCTCGATTGTCTTAGCCCGTTCGGCAAACTTGTGCAGACTGGGCGCAATTGCGGGAGTGAGAAACTTGCCGGCCGCGGCTTCGTCCATCGCCACGGGGTCCACAATATAAGGCATGGTCCAGTCCGCCATTTCGACCAGTGTTTTGGCGCGCTCGCGCAGGTGCGCGACCACTGCTTCAATGCCACCGCGTGGCTGAACGACTCCATTCGGGTCGTATCCCTGCTTTTCCAAAAAGGGACCTAACAATTTCGCGAGGTGCCGGGACTCACCTTGCTTGATGTATTCCGCGTTGAGCCACTGCAATTTTTCCGGGTTGAACACCGCGGCGGATGATTGCACGTGGGCGAAGGAAAATTTCTCGATCATTTCCTGGAGCGAAAAAATTTCCTGGTCGCCGTGCGACCACCCCAGCCTGACCAGATAATTGACCAGTGCTTGCGGCAAATATCCCATGTCCTGATACGCCAGCACCGACGTGGCGCCGTGTCGTTTGGACAGCCGGGATTTGTCCGCACCCAGAATCATCGGCACGTGGGCGAACTTGGGCACCGGATACTCCAACGCTTCGAACAAGGCCACTTGGCGGGGCGTGTTGTTGACGTGATCGTCACCGCGGATCACGTGCGTGATCCCCATGAGCGTGTCATCGATCACAACGGACAAATTATACGTGGGATAGCCGTTCGATCGAAGAATGATGAGGTCGTCCAGCACGGCGTTATCGAACACGATCGTCCCTTTGATCAGGTCCTCGACAACGGTTTGCCCTTCATGCGGAGATCGAAACCGGAGCGCCGCGTGTTCCGTGGGATCGGTCAGTCCCCGTTCCCGACACCGGCCATCGTATTTGAGGGGTTCTCCCTTGGCCTGGGCTTCTTTCCTCCGCGCTTCGAGTTCGTCAGGAGTGCACACGCACCAATAGGCTTGACCCCCTTCGAACAATGCCATGGCTTTCTCTCGATAGAACTCCAACCGGTCGCTTTGACGATGGGGACCTTCATCCCAATCCAGCCCGACCCAGCGCATGCCGTTCAGGATCGCGTCGATGGCGGCATCGGTTGACCTGTCGCGGTCCGTGTCCTCAATCCGCAAGATGAATGTGCCGCCGTGCCGCCGGGCGAACAACCAGTTGAACAAGGCCGTGCGCAGGCCGCCAATATGGAGATACCCCGTGGGACTGGGTGCAAACCGAACCCTGACGTCGCTCATGACTTTCTTCATATCAAAGTGTGCCATGCGGTTGCCACCTTATTTTTGGTACATCGGTGGGTAATCTTCAGGATGTGAGGCTGGCGACACCCAAAAATGTCATTCCGAGTGAAATGAGGAATCTCTCCCTGAATAACCGAACAGATCAACTACGAGATCCTTCGCCAGGTCCTTCGCGTTGCTCAGGACAAGCTCAGGATGACAAACCGGGCGAGTTGTGCTGGATTGAACAGCCCGTCCCGTACCCACAACCTTGACCGATCCTACCCTGCATGTTAGATTCCCTCGTTGTCGCCGAACATCCTTTTGAGTGGGGCTGTGGCGCAGTTGGGAGCGCGCGTGAATGGCATTCACGAGGTCGCCGGTTCAATCCCGGCCAGCTCCACCAACTACTCGTAGTGGTCGGATCTCACCTCGCTTTCCTTTATTTTTCTCCCGTTTTTGACAGCTCAATCCCGTCCTTGAATTGCCGGATTGAACGATGATCCACATTAAATCCTTGACCAAACACTATCCCACGAAAACACTTTTCTCGGAGGCGTCGGCCCACCTCCGCCCGGAAACCCGTGTTGGCCTCGTGGGTCGAAACGGCACGGGGAAAACCACCTTGCTCAGAATGATTGTCGGTGAGGATTCGCCTGACGACGGGACCATCCGGAAACGACCCTGGCTCCGTATCGGGCATCTCCCTCAAGAACTCGACGCCCCCACGGACCTGACCGTGCTCCAGGCGGCCCACCGCGAACAGTACCCCGAACATGAAGCCAAACGGATTTTATCGGGGCTTGGGTTCGGCGAGACGGACTGGCATCGATTCCTGCACACCTGTTCCGGCGGCTATCGCATGCGGGTGGCGCTCGGGCACCTCTTGCTTGCCAACCCCGACGTGTTGCTGCTCGACGAACCGACGAACCACCTGGACAAACCCACGCAGGCCTGGTTCGAGTCCTTTCTGCTCGCCTCGAAAATGACGATGCTCGTCATCAGCCACGATACGAAATTTCTCGACCGGTTGACCACGCACATCTGGGAAATCCGCAATCACCAGATCCAGGAATATCGAGGGAATTACCAGACCTTTCAGGCCCTGCGGACTCAGCTCGATACGCAACAAACCGCAGCCGCCCAACGTCAGGCCAAGGAGGTCGCGCGCGTGCAAAAGTTCGTGGATCGCTTCCGGTACAAGGCAACCAAAGCCAAACAGGTGCAATCCCGCATCAAGCAGTTGGAAAAGATCAAACTCCTCGAAACCAAGCGGGATCCCAAACGGCTCCGGTTCCGGTTTCCACAACCCGCGAAGAGCGGGGTCCGCGTGCTGGAACTGAACGACATCCGCAAACAATACGGCGACAACGTCGTCTATGAAGGGCTGCACTTTTTCATCGACTGCGGGCAACGGGTCGCATTGGTCGGAGAAAACGGCGCGGGAAAAAGCACCCTGTTGAAAATGCTGGCAGGGGTGTTACCCTTCGAGGCCGGCACCCGGCAGGAAGGCCACGGCGTGACGCTGCATTATTTCGCCCAGCACCAAGCCGACATCCTGAACCCCGAGCATTCGATCCTGGAATCCCTGACCGAAGCCGCACCCCAGGCCGAGACCAATTATTTGCGCAGTACCGCCGGGGTCTTTCTGTTTTCCGGGCAGGATCAGAAAAAGCCGGTCAAGGCCCTGAGCGGTGGGGAGCGTAACCGGGTCGCCCTGGCTCGCATGCTCGTGGAACCGGCGAACACGCTCCTGTTGGACGAGCCCACCAATCACCTGGACCCCGCCTCCGTGGACGTGCTCACCGACGCGCTGATCGACTTTCAGGGCACAATCGTGTTCATCTCCCATGATCCGGTTTTTCTCAGCCGGGTTTCGACCCGGGTCGTGGAGATCGAAGAAGGCCGTGTCAAGGATTACCTGGGAGACTATGAATATTATCTCTGGAAGCGGACGCAGGAACTCGACGCGCTCAAGGCAGAAGAAGAGGCGCTGGCGAGACCTAAACAACGCAAAACCCGCCGAACCCTGACCCCCAAGGAATCATCCTTGACGTCCCCAAAACCCACCCGCCGCGAGATGACCAAAACCATCAACCGCTTGGAGAAACAGGTTGCCCGGTCGGAAGAGGACATTACGGCCTTGGAGGAACGGATCAAAGCCCGGGCCGCAGAACTCTCAGCGCCGGAATTGTACCGGGATTTCCCCAAATGGAACGAGTTGCATCAGGAACATGAACGTTGGAAAGAGGAACTGGACGTCCTGACAAATCGGTGGTCGGCCCTTTCCACCGAACTCGCGGACCTCAAAGATCAACTGGCCCGGGTGGAGTAGTCGTAGCCTGCCGTCTGATTACGTTGCGCTGATCCGACCTACGCAGAACTCACTGTCATTCCCGCGAAAGCGGGAATCCAGAGTCGTAAAACCGAAAAAGCAAAGACGCTGGATTCTCGATTAAAGATGTCGAGAATGACAGAAGGAGAGGTAGGCGGTCAGGGCCGGTAATACTTTTTCTTGTCCAGTTCTTTCGGTAAATGGGTTTGTTCGGTTCGCGCCCCCTGATCATGGTGGACGTACCGATACCCTTTCCCATACCCCAGATCCTTCATCAGCGTCGTCACGGCATTTCGTAAATGCAAGGGGACCGGCAGGTTGCCGAATGCCTTGGCATCCTTTCGCGCTTCGATCAGCCCGGCGTAGGACGCGTTGCTCTTGGGACAGGACGCCAAATACGTGGTGCCCTGCGCCAAATTGATTTGCGCTTCGGGCAGCCCGATCACTTCCACGGCGTGGAAAATCGACGTGGCCACGACCACGGCCATGGGCTCGGCATTGCCCACGTCTTCCGAGGCGAAGATGACCATGCGTCGCGCAATGAATTTGGGATCTTCACCGCCCTCCAGCATCCGGGCCAACCAATACAACGCGGCATCGGCGTCGGAATCCCGCATGCTCTTGATGTAGGCGGAAATCAGGTTGTAGTGCTCTTCGCCATCCTTGTCGTATCGCACCCGTTGCTGAAGGATCTCCTCCAGTTGCGGACGATCCAGAGTGATCGGCTTATCGGTGGAAGAGGCTGCCTGCCAGACCACGTATTCCAGAGCCGTCAGCATTGACCGGGCGTCGCCGTTTCCATACCGGATCACATACTGCCTGGCTTCATCCGTGAAAGTCGCTCCGGATTTCCCGAGCCCGCGCTCGACGTCGTTCAGGGCCCGGTCCAGGATCATGCCCATCGCCTCATCATCCAACGCATTGAGCGTCACGACCATGGACCGGGACAGGAGCGGGGCAATGACCTCAAAGGAAGGGTTTTGTGTGGTCGCGCCGATGAGAATAATCTCCCCTTTTTCGACGTGAGGCAGAAAGGCGTCCTGCTGCGCTTTGTTGAACCGGTGAATTTCATCTACGAAGAGAATCGTGGCCTGGTCATGGATGCGCCGTCGCTGCACGGCTTCCTTGATGATCCCTCGCAGCTCGGGCACACCGCTGATCACTGCGGAAAACGCCACGAATGCTGCTTTCGTCTTTTGAGCGATGATGTGGGCCAGGGTTGTTTTTCCCGACCCGGGCGGACCCCAAAGAATGAGCGACGGAACCCGGTCGTTTTCAATGGCCTGCCGGAGCGATTGATGCCCGGCGAGCACGTGGTCCTGACCGACAAATTCGTCGAACGTTCGGGGACGAAGCCGCTCGGCCAGCGGGGTGGACGGCATTTGCGCCGGTGTACGTTTTGACTTAGGATTCGACCGTGGAGCGGCAGAGAACAGGTCAGGTGGAGTCTCGTCAGACATCACGTTTTCCGTAAGTCAACGTCATTGATACGAAAATATTCAAAGACACTCCGAATCCGTCATTGGTATGAAAATGTCCTCAATCTGTCATTCCCGCGCACCCTTCGACTATGCTCAGGGCAGGCGTTGACAGAATGAAGAGACTAATCACACCAGAATGGTCATTCCGAAGCTTGCCCTGAACGGAGTGAAGGGCCTAGCGAGGAATCTCGTCGTTTCAGCCGCCGAACGTCTGGAACAGCAGATCCGTTCGCTAGATCCTTCGCTCCGCTCAGGACAAGCTCAGGATGACAACTGGCGCGTACTCGTACGGATGGTGATTCCTCAAGCCATCGACGGAAATTGTCAACGAATTAGTGAACATTTACAATCCCCGCCTGTAAACTTCAGAAGTCCCCAATGAAAGCACGCATCAATGACATCGACCTGGCCTATTCGGATGAGGGGCAAGGGCCTCCGGTTGTGTTTCTCCACGCGTTTCCGCTCAATCGGACGATGTGGGCGCCGCAGGTGGCGGACCTGTCGGATCGCTATCGCGTCGTCACGATCGATCTGCGCGGGCATGGAGAATCCGATGCGCCGATGTGGCGCTATACCCTGGACCAGTTTGCAGATGACGTCCACGGCTTGCTCGCGCACCTGGGTATTGCGCGAGCGACGTTCGTGGGACTGTCCATGGGCGGGTACATCCTCTTCGCGCTGTATCGAACGCACCCTGAATTGTTTCACGCACTCGTGCTGGCCGATACCAGGGCTACGGCCGATACGCCTGACGCCACGGCCGCTCGATTCTCCATGGCCCAGATCGCGTATCGCCGGGGAGCGTCGGTCATCGCCGATCTCATGTTGCCCAAACTGTTGAGCCCCGCTGCCTGTGAACACCGCACAGACCTGCAGGATCACTTGCGCACGATCATCACCGACAACCAGGTGTCCGGAATTGTGGGCGATCTCATGGCCATGGAAGAGCGGCCGGATTCGACTCCGCTGTTGAGCACCATTTCCGTTCCAACGTTGGTGCTGGCTGGCGAAGAGGACCTCGCCTCACCACCCGTAGAAGTGCAAGGCATGGCCAAACAGATCCCCGGCGCAACCTTTGTGCGTATCCCCCAGGCCGGGCATCTCTCGAACCTGGAAAACCCCGGCGCCTTCAACGCCGCGCTCCTGAGTTTCTTAACGTCGGTGGAGAATTCGAATGGGTAGGGATAACGTCGGGGTACGCTCCGCCAACCCGCCCTGCTCCCGCTAATTTGTAGGGGCAGGCCCCCGTGCCTGCCCACCGCGCAATGTCCTCGGACAAGGGCAACCACGGGGAGTTGCCCCTACGAGTTGTGTAGCGGCTCCGCTCAGGGGAGGAAATAGCCAGCTCAAACGGATCGACCGATGAGCCTCAGAAATTCTTCGCGGGTTTGCTGTTGCTTGCGAAACCCTCCCAGCATGTGACTCGTGACGGCGATGGTATTTTGCTTTTCGACGCCGCGCATCATCATGCACAGGTGCTGGGCCTCGACGACGACCCCCACCCCCAAGGGGTTCAGTTCCGTCTTAAGCGTCTCCGCGATTTCCACGGTCAGGCGTTCCTGCACCTGAAGCCGCCGGCTCAGCGCTTCGACGATCCTCGGCAGTTTGCTGAGGCCAACAACTTGTTTGTTCGGGATATACCCCACGTGACACTTTCCAAAAAACGGGAGCAGGTGATGCTCGCATAAGCTGTAAAAATCAATGTCGCGGACAATGACCATCTCGTCATATTCAAGCGGGAACAGGGCCCCATTGATGATCTCTTTGATGTCCTGATTATACCCTTTGGTCAAAAACGCGAGGGACTTGGCGATGCGCTCGGGCGTTTTCTCCAATCCGCTGCGTTTCGGATCTTCTCCCAGCGCTTTGAGGAGTTGTGTGATCAACGGTTGGATCGCGTTGGCGTCGCCGGGCTTTTGGGCGGAGCCCGAAAACGTCTTCGTCGCCCGCGCGCGCTGCTTTGGCGAGGCATTGGGAGATTGACGCTTATTCATCGGGTATCGAACGACTTCTTCTCAGGTCGCTTGAGGTTCAGATAACACGGACTCCTGATATTCGAAATAATTGTCACGCGTTTCAATCAGCCCGATTTTTTCCAATTGTCCCACTGGGACGTCGTTCACCAATTCATCCCAAATGAATTTGACGAGATTTTCACCGGTCGTCACGACCTGCTGAAACGCCGGGTCGTGATTCAGATGACGGTGATCAAAGCGTTCCACAATTTTCCGGTTCACCAGACGGTCCAAGGCCTCGACGTCCGTCACGTCGCCGGTCTTGGGATCCAATTCGCCGGTGACCGTCACGAACACGGTGTAGTTGTGGCCATGTCCATTGGGATTGTTGCACTTGTCGTAGATTTTGCGATTGACGTCATCGGGCAAGGCATTGGTATGCAAACGATGCGCTGCGCAGAACCGGTATGGACGGGTTACACAGATTTTTTCCTTCATCGCCGCTCCGCTCCGGCTCATGGGTCAACTTTCTGTGGCATTCGAGGAGTCCGGCTGATCGGCAGCCGCGGACGCCCATTTTTCTTCGGGCACTTGCACGACAACATCTCCCAGGATCAAGGCCTGGCAACCCAGACGATGATAGGATTCGGTTAATGCTTCACGATCAAGCAGATCCTGCTCTTCAAAATCTATTTCGGATAAATGCTCCCCGCCCATAATCACTTCGACGCGGCAGGTCGAACACGAAGCACTCCCTCCGCAATCATGATTGAGCGGAAACCCCAACTGTTCGGCGGCATCGAGCAGGGAGACGTTCTCCGGAACCTCTCCGCTCGCGCCTTCAGGATGGATAAAGGTGACACGCGGCATCGGACGTCATCCAACGGCAACTGCCGGTTCCGTGGCGGTGGGATGAAACGGACATGCTCGCTTGGCGACGTGCTCCTCGAATTCGTGCCGGAACAGCCGAAGACTGTTTTGGACCAGGACGGCGGCGCCCGTCACCAGCGTGCAGTAGCCCGTGCCTTTGACGAACCCGCAAATCTGCAAGAGTTTATCCAGATCTTCCTGCACCCCGGCACCATTCTCGATTTTCGCCACCAGTTCTTCCAGGTGCTCGGTCCCGATCCGGCAGGGCGGACATTGCCCGCAACTTTCCTCCCGAAAAAACGTGGAGAGCTTGAGCGTCTGACTCACCATACAGGTGGCATCATCGACGACAATCACCCCTGCAGACCCGAGTCCGGTCCCGGCCTTTTTCAAGGCATCGAAATCCATGGACAGGTCCAAGGCTTCAGGCCCCATCATGGCAAAGGACGGTCCCCCCGGAAAGATGGCTTTGATCTCGCGGCCATGGGGAACGCCGCCTCCGCATTCTTCGATCAAATGACGCAGGGGCGTGCCCAAGGGCAATTCATAGACACCCGGCCGATTCACGGCCCCGCTCAACGAAAACAACATCGTTCCCGGACTCTTTTCCGCGCCCACTTCCGCAAACCATTGAGCCCCGTGGCGCAGCAGGTGCGGAACGTGGGACAGGGTTTCGACGTTATTCACCAGGGTCGGCTTGCCATGCAGTCCGAACTCGGTGGGGTAAAACGGCGGCTTTTCCTTAGGTTGCGCCGGGCGGCCCTGCATGGACTCCAACATCGCGGTTTCTTCACCCGCGACGTAGCTTCCATGCCCTTCAAAAATCTCCAATTCCAGGTCCATCCCGGACCCCAGAACGTTTTGGCCAAGGAACCCGCGCATCCGGGCTTGCGCCAAGGCCTTTTCCAGACTCGCCCGCGCCTCCAGGAATTCAGCATTCAAGTAGATGTGGGCCTCCCGCGCGCCGATGGTGAAGGCCGCGATCAGACACCCTTCAATCAACTGGTGCGGGTGATGTTGGACCAAGTACCGGTCTTTGAAGGTGCCTGGCTCGTGCTCGCCGGCGTTACAGACGAAATATCGCTCCTGCTCGCGATGGTGCACCACCTTATCCCATTTCAAGCCCGTGGGAAATCCGGCTCCGCCCCGGCCCCGGAGACCCGCCCGTTTCAGCTCATCAATCACCCGGTCGGGATCGGCATCCCGGACCACTTGCCGCCACGCCTCATACCCGCCCCGTTTGACGTAGCCGTCAATATCCCACGGCTCACCATCGAATGGAGCCAGTAACCGAAGTGGAAATTCGTCTTTCATAAAAAATGTTTCAATCCGGGCAACGCACCCTGGCAGTCATTGTATGCATTCATGCATTCGTTGACCATCTTCACTGCCTCCTTCCGTCATTCCCGACGCCTGTCCCCGACGTTTTTAATCGGGGATCTAATCGGGAATCCAGTGTCTTTCTCTTTACGGACGAAGAAAAAACCCTGGATCCCCGATCGGGTCGGGGATGACAGCAAGGAGATTCCTTCCTTCGACAAGCTCAGGACAGGCGCTTGGCTCGGAATGACAAATCCAGTGTGGTCAGCCCCTATCCTATCAACGAATCAGCGAACATTTTGTACAGGCTCTAATCCATTCCGTCAAGCCATTCTCCTGCACCAGGGCACCAAAATCCTTTGCACGTCAATGAGTTATGCTGTATCCAATTCCTTCGGCAAACGGGTTGGAAGATCCAGGGAAGCCATGTTTCCCACGCCACAGAAACCGTTCCCCGCTCTTTACCCGACCGTATGATTGTAAATCACATGACGAGTGAGTACACTCTCATCCGGTCATCAAGGAGTTATCGGGAACTCTCTCACTTCAACGCTCTCATTTCGGTTAAGGAGGAACGCTTGTGGCTTCAGCAAACGATACACCGTTAGTCGGTATTGTGATGGGCAGTAAAAGCGATTGGGACGTCATGCGATTGGCCAGTGAGACGCTGACGCAACTCGGCATTGCCAATGAATGTCGTGTGATTTCCGCGCACCGGGCCCCCGACGCCTTATTCGACTACGTGAGCCAGGCCGAGTCGCGAGGGCTCCGCGTCATGATCGCGGGAGCCGGCGGCGCGGCGCACCTGCCGGGCGTGATTGCGGCGAAGACGACCCTGCCGGTTCTCGGCGTGCCCATGCAATCCAAAGCGCTCCAAGGCCTCGATTCCCTGCTCTCCATCGTCCAAATGCCCAAGGGTATTCCCGTCGCCACCCTGGCCATCGGCGAAGCCGGGTCGGCAAATGCCGCCCTATTCGCCGCCGCGATCCTGGCCCTAGAAGATTCGGGGATTAAGAAAAACCTGGAAGAGTACCGGAGGAAACAAACGGAAAAGGTTCTTGCTGAAAAATTGCAGTAATGACTTGGCGTATTGCAGTTTCGTAAATTTCCATGCTCGGCTTTTTACAACAGATCTGATACTGCGAGAGCCCCCTGCCTTTTTCCCCGTATTCCTCTCCTCGTTAGGCAACATTCTGATGCGTTCCCTAGATAACGAGCAGACTCCATGAGCAGCCGAAGCTTGAAGATAACGTTGCAGCCTGATGTGTTGCGATGGGCGCGAGAGCGACTGCGCATCAGCCAAGATGAACTTGCCCAAAAGATGCAGGTGAGACCAGAACTCGTGTTGGAGTGGGAACAATCCGGTAGGATCAGTGTTGCCCAAGCAGATAGGCTTGCCCAACGTACCCATACCCCTCTGGGCTTTCTGTACCTAACAGAACCGCCTGAGGACCACTTACCAATACCTGATTTCCGGACCCGAAGCGATGACACACTACCGCGGCCAAGTCCAGACCTTCTCGAAACCGTGGAGACTATGCAGCGACGTCAGGCCTGGATGCGCGATGAACTCATTGAAGATGACGCCGCACCTCTGGACTTTGTTGGAGCCTACAGAATTGATGCACCTCCACGGCAAGTAGCCGCTGCCATGCGTGATGCGTTGCAATTATCCTACGACTGGGCCTCGCAAGTGTCTACTTGGACGGATGCGCTTAAGGTTCTACGGGATCAAGCAGAAGATGCTGGTGTCCTGGTGGTTTTCAATGGAATCGTGGGAAACAATACGCGACGCAAGCTAGTCCCTGATGAGTTTCAAGGTTTTGCTCTCGTTGACGAGCATGCTCCACTTATCTTTGTAAATAGCGCTGACTTCAAGGCAGCGCAGATGTTCACTTTCGCCCACGAACTGGCACACCTCTTTGTGGGAGAAACAGGCGTATCCATTTTCCAAAACTTGCAGCCAGTGCCCCATGCCACAGAGCGTTTCTGCAATCAGACGGCTGCTGAATTTCTAGTACCGAAGGATGATTTAAACAATTTCTGGCATACCGCCAAGCAAACGAATGATCGTTACCAGGCGATTGCTCGTCACTTCAAAGTCAGTTCTCTTGTAGCAGCGCGTCGTACCCTTGATCTTGACCTAATCGACCAGGATGAATTCTTCAGGTTCTATCAGGAATATCAGGACACTGAATGGCACAGCAGACAACAGGACCAGGCAAGTGGCGGCGATTTTTGGAACACCCAGAAATGGCGCATAGGCCCACGCTTTGGCACGGCAATCATCCGCGCGGTTAAGGAAGGTCGACTGCTCTATCGTGAAGCGTATAGCCTCACCGGTCTGAAAGGAGATACCTTTGAAAGAATGCCGAAGAAGATGGGAATGCTACTTTGATGAACCAAGCGCACAAATTGTTTGTGTTAGATACGAACATCTTCATAGAGGCACACCGTCGCTACTACGCGCAAGACCTGTGCCCCGGTTTCTGGGAATGCATGACACACTATTGCCAAGAGAGACGAATGTTGAGCATAGATCGGGTTCGTGCTGAATTGATGGAAGGGCCAAATAATCAGGATATTCCAGACAAGTTGGCTGAGTGGGTGAAAAATGCACCAAACGATCTCTTCATATCATCAGCGGAGCAGTCAGTCGTAGATGCTTTCGCAGAAATGATGGACTGGGTCCGAAGAAATGACCAATTTCGACCTGACGCGAAAGCGGAGTTCGCAAGAGTAGCCGATGGGTGGGTTGCCGCCTACGCCAAGGTACATAACGCGATCGTGGTTACCCAGGAGAAATTCAACCCAGATGTCAAGAAACGAGTGCCTCTGCCCAACGTTTGCCGACAGTTCAGCGTCAGTTACCAGGATACTTTTGACATGCTGCGGGAGATTGAAGTTCGTTTTGATTGGAGGCAGCACCGATGATTACTGACAGCGCGGCAGCTATAATGCCGCCACATCTTCACGTTCGAAGTGGTCCTTCATTGGAGGAGGGTCAGTGCAGCTTATACAAATTGAAATGATTTTGGAAACGTAACCGTCTCTGAACTGGACCATGAAAAGAAAACGTGAAGATTCGTTTTTCGATTACTTCAAAGCCATCAAAGAGACTGATCTCTCCGACGCCACTGAATACACCCTACGAACACCACTTCATAACCTACTTGACTCCCTCGCCAAAGACAAGAAACCTCCACCCAAGATCATTCCCGAACCAAAGCGGGATAAGACCAAACTCGGTGCGCCGGATTTCAAGGTCAAGTTTAAAGAAGCAATAGTCGGCTATGTGGAAACTAAGAAGGTCGGCGAAAACTTAGATGCTGTTCTAAAATCCGATCAGATCGCAAAATACAAAAAACTATCGGACAATATAATCCTTACCAACTATTTGGAATGGATTTGGCTGAAAGATGACTCTATCGCAAAAAGAGAGACGCTTTGCTACATCAGCGACGTGGGCTATCACCGGGCGAGGCTGGACAAGGACAAAGCAGACAAAGTAGCCGAACTGATCGCCGGATTTCTATCCACGCCGCCGCAGAAACTAGCAGACTCGAAAAAGTTGGCATACGCCTTGGCCGTGCGCTGTCACGTCCTACGCGATTTCCTTTTTGAAGAACTGAAACGCCAAACAAGGGAGGGACAGGAAGGCCGACTTCATGGCCTGTATGCAGCGTTCCAAAAAGACGTATTCCATCAATTGGAATTGATCGAATTCGCAGATGCCTTCGCGCAAACGCTGGGCTACGGGCTGTTCCTAGCCAAACTGAAAGCAGGAGAGTCGATTACGATAACTCTGCAAAACGCCAAGAAATACGTGCCTACCAATTTTGAATTGATCCGCGAGTTGGTGAATTTCCTTGATGAGTTGGAACAAGATGAATACCGGAAAGTCAAATGGCTGGTGGAAGAAATCCTCAGCATTTTCGACACGCTAGACTTGACCGCCATTCATGAGAACCTCGCCTTCGTCCCGAGACAAAGTAGGCTATATCCCCCAACCGAAGAAGAACGCCTACTTTTCGCCAAAGACCCGTATGTCTATTTTTACGAAGACTTTCTGAAAGCCTATGACAAGGCCACCAGTAAGGCTCGTGGCGTCTACTATACTCCACGACCAGTCGTGAATTTTATCGTCCGCGCAATAAATGACCTGCTGAAAGATACCTTTAACATCAACAAGGGGCTCGCCGCGCACAAGCATGTGACCGTGCTGGATTTTGCTGCTGGCACAGGAACCTTTCTGCTGGAGATACTCCACCAGATATTCGAGTCGGTCTCCGAGGGCATCCGACACAAGATCGTGAAAGACCACGTCCTGAAAAACCTGTACGGCTTTGAATATCTCATTGCGCCGTACACCGTCGCGCACCTGAAACTGTCTCAGTTCCTCCATAACAAGAACCTTCCCATGCAGCCCGGTGAACGGTTAAACATCTATCTCACCAACACGCTGGAACCGATCGAGCCGTTAGTCAACCGTCTGCTGCCCGCGCTCTCGCGTGAAGTAGCGGCTGCACAGCAAATCAAAGAGAAGCCCATTCTGGTAATTACTGGCAACCCGCCTTACAACGTAAAATCTCGAAATACAGGAGAGTGGATTACAAATCTACTCAAAAACGACTATTTCAAAGTGGATGGCAAGAAGCTGGAAGAGAAAAACCCTAAAAACCTGCTTGATGACTACGTTAAGTTTATCCGTTTCGCTCAATGGAAAATGGAACAGGTGGAGGAAGGCATTGTCGGCATCATCACCAATCATTCTTTTCTGGACAATCCAACCTTCAGGGGGATGCGCCAATCTTTGATGAAAACCTTCAATCAGATATACGTACTCGACCTACACGGCAACAAGAAGAAGAAAGAGAGAGCACCCGATGGTGGCAATGACGAAAACGTGTTCGACATCGAACAGGGTGTGGCCATTTCTCTGCTAGTGAAAAAGAACGACGCAATGCAGAAGGTCTTTCGTGCTGACCTTTGGGGCCATCGCAAGGGAAAATACGCAGCCGTATTAGAAGCAGAGATATCTAATATACCGTGGCAAGAATTGCAGCCAGACAGCCCATTCTATCTTTTTGTGCCGCAAAACAAAGAGCTACGCGAGCAATACAATAAGGGCTGGAAAATTTCGGATATATTCAAGATACAATCCACTGGAGTCAAAACGCATCGCGACCATTTCGTGACTGATTTTGAAGAAACTCCTCTGCGAAAGCGCATTGAAGCATTTTGTGATCTCTCGATTCCTAACGAAGAGATAGCAAAGAAATATGCCTTGAAAAGTAATCGCGATTGGGATCTGCCAGAGCGCAGAAAATCTATAGCAGCAGATAAAGGATATAAGGCTGCTTTTACGAAGTTGCTCTACCGCCCATTCGACATCATTGCCTATTTCCATCACGACGACATAGTGGACTGGCCACGACGCGAAGTCATGCATCACATGATTGCCAATCAAAACATTGGTCTAGTTACTGTACGGCAAGTGACAGCTGGCCAATTTAATCATGCGATCTGTTCGAGCGTTCCTGTTGAAATGAAAACCTGCTCCCATGATAGAGGTACAAATCTCTTCCCTCTCTACCTTTATCCCTCGCATAAGGATTTGCTCGAAGAAGACGACGCATTCAAGGGCAAGGAACGCATTGAGAACTTCGAGTCGAAATTCCGAGTGTTCGTGGACAAAAAGTATAAGCACTGCTACAGCCCCGAAGAAATCCTGGGCTATCTCTACGCCGTGCTCCACAGTCCGACCTACCGAGAAAAATACCTGGAGTTTCTGAAGAGAGATTTTCCATGCATTCCTTTCGTTAACAACAGCAAGACGTTCGAGACATTATCCACCCTCGGTTGGGAATTGGTGCAGGCACATTTGTACGGACCCGTAACGCAAAAGTTGAAGGTGGATATTAGCACAGGGAATTTCAAGGTCGAAAAACCCACCTACAACGCCCAAAGCCAACGACTAAACATCAACAAAACACAGTATTTCACTCCCGTGCCGCAGGACGTGTGGGACTTCCATATTGGTGGCTACCAAGTGCTTAACCAATACCTCAAAGCCCGCAAAGGCCGGCCCCTATCCCTCGACGAAATCGAAAACATTCAGAATATGGTCAATGTTCTCCGCTTTACCATCGACCAGATGCAGCTCATCGAAAGCTGCTGGAAGCCGTGACAAATCCCAAGGACTTCCCGCTGTCGTAACACGACTCGCCGAAGAAACAGACACCAATAATACGTCAGGAAGGGCTAACAAGAGATGGAAACCAACAAGGAGCTATGCCCCATTTGGGACGATATCGTAACGCGCATAATACGTTGCGACGACAGGGATGCTTTTGTTGTCGAGGGTTCTCCACGAATTGGCGGGGACTATAAAATTTCCGCCCAAGCCATGCAAGATGTCGGCACCCTAAATTCGAAAGACAAGGCCAAGCTCACCACCTTTCTCCTCGAATTGGGGAGAGCGGGTGATCGTACGCCACTAGTCGACTCCGACCTCGTCGAGAAAGCCAAATTCGAAAATCCTCTTCCCGTGTATGTCCGTGCCGAAAGACTCCTGCGTTACTTAGTTAACAGTGCGACGTGGATTGGACATTCGTTCCAGAGTAACATCATCTTCGTCGACCCAGAGGCCTTAGCAGGGTCCGAGTCAACTCTGTCAAAAGATATCTCGTATTTTGTCAATTATTTAACTGACATGGGGTGACTCAAACCTCATCATCGAGATAGATATTTCATGATAATGGTCCCTGGTTATCAGCATGTTGCCGAACAGACTACAAAAAAAGATCTGTCCCAATGCTTTGTCGCCATGTGGTTTGATCTCTCGATGAATTCGGCGTATGAAGAGGACATCAAAAAAGCAGTCGAAGAGTGCGGGTACACGCCCTTGCGGATCGACCAGAAACAACACCTAAACAAGATTGACGACGAGATTATTGCCGAAATTCGCCGCTCTCGCTTCGTGGTAGCTGATTTCACGCATGATGCGGAGAAGGGTGTTCGTGGCGGTGTCTACTTCGAAGCAGGCTTCGCCTATGGTCTTGGTCTGCCAGTCCTTTATACCTGCCGGGAAGATCTGAAGGAAAAACTCCACTTTGATACACGACAATACCCCCACATCCTTTGGAAAACCCCAGAGGACCTGTACGCCGAACTCAGAGATAGGATCCGGGCGCGCGTCGGCGACTACAGGACTGAACCTGCCCCTGCCATGAGCGAGTAACGTTCCATCGCCTCAGAAGAAACTTCAAGCGTCCCCTCCTTTCTGGGAAAGAAAACCCCCACAAGTTCGTGTTCACGGGCGTCCAAGGGCTCCAGGGGCAAGTGTGAATTGAGTGTGAAGTCTGGAGGACGTCCAGCTAGAAGCAGAGAACGGGTGGGGGATCTTGCTATAAACGGACGCTTATGGGGCAGCCAACGTGAGCAAATTGCTGCTTATTCCCAGTTGCGATTTCCCAGGCTGTCCCTCACGTAAGGTTTTGACTATCGTTTATCCTTTGTAGAAGAGCGTCCAGCATTGCCGTGATTTTTTCCTTCATCACGTTTCTTTCTTTGACTGTGTTAGCGCATTCTAGCTTTATTTCACCGTTGATTTGTTTCACCATGCCAGCAGCATCTTCAAGGTTGTTTGCTTTTGCACTATTCTCAAGGAGGTCTTTGTGTCTTCTGAGGAGAAAGCGTTTGATGAATTCCATTCTGTTGTTTTCTTCCGACGAAAATGACTCCGCCAGGTCAATTCCATATTTCTTTAGAATCTTTTGAACAACACTCATGAAGAAAGCTTCCTCGTAGAAGTCCTCAATAGTAATTGCGTCGCTGCCCAAATCTCTGTACGTGTACCAAAAATCAGGATCCCTCATTTCCCTTTTCTTGCTTTTCGCAGCCTCATCCATGTCTGAAAGCACGAAATATTTTCGGCTTGCCAACTCAAGGATTGAAATGACAGGCTTAATGTTTCTGACACCCCCTGTGTAGCATATACCAACGCCTTTCCAAGCCCTGCCCTTCATAAACAAACTAAGAGGTTGTTTGTCTGTGTATCCTTCAAGCAGAATGTTTTTCTGTTTCAGGTCTTCGTATATTGAATGTCCTATCACCTGATATACGTTTTCAGGCGGCGATGTACCATGTTCCTTAGCCTCTTTAATGGTGGTATTTTCATTATCTTTCTCGACAAGCAGATTGTTTTGAATGTTCTCTGTATCAATCATTGAGATGGAGTGAGTGGCATAAATTATCGTGTTGGTTTTGCCTAATTTTATTAGTTTGTATTTCAAATCTTTCGCACTGCTAGGGTGCAGTCCAGTTTCCGGTTCATCAATCAAGATCAAAGGCGTATCCAAATACTGCTTTGTGTCCAATTCAGTACTTATCAACAACAAAAAGGAGACAAATCTCCGAAACCCGTCGCTCCTTTGACTAAAGTTAAATAAGTTTTCTGAATCTCGTATCCCTACCACAATCCTTTCACCATCTGAACGTAATTTTATTGCTACATTGTTATATTCTTTCCAGGTTTTCTTGATGTACTCATTTGTTTTGTTGCTCACACGGTCATATAAATTTTGGAGTCGATTGTGCCCGATATTGTTAGCTTCGGAAATCCTGCCTTGAATGTCCTTTTCTTCGATACCAGCCAATAGAAACATATTCTTTAGTGGAATGCAGGAATCCGGTCTTTGGGAAAATGCTTCTCTTTCGATGCTAGAAGGCAAATCATGCGCCTGTGCAGCATATTGCCAATAACGAATTGGGAAGTTGTAATTTTCCGGCGCAGCTATGGCCCTTACTAGTTGGCGGAGAAAGTTATAGACATCCTCCAAGCTTATAGGTGACAGACAATTTCTTATTGAGGCTCGGTCATTTTCATCTATCTGTTTTTCAATATATCGTTCACTAATGTATGAGTCGGCGGGAATCTGCTTCTGTAGTTCGTAGTCAACAATTTGTGGGCTTACAGAATACCAGCCTTCTTCAATTGTGAGACCTTCCTCGAGTAGCCAATGTGTCCAGAAGCCATTCTTGCTACATTGAATTTCATACAAAATATATTTTGAATGTTTTTCAAAGAATGAGCTGACAGTATGACCCTTAGTCAATTTTGCGTTTTGGCCTTCAAGAAATTTCTCAACGAATTGGGCTTTGCACTTGTCAATTTCATCTTTGTCTAACTCAAAGTCAAATCGGACAAAGGCAGGTTTGTTGTATGACTCCTTCGCATCTTCTTGCCTAAAACTTGCATCGTCTGCAAGCAAATTCAGGGCATTCAATATGTTTGATTTCCCGCTTTCGTTTTTGCCAACCAGAATTTTGTGGTCGTTCGCGTCGAAAGAAATTTTCATTTCTTCTATCGAACGAAATCCGTGTATCTGAACTCTTTTCAACCTCATAAGTGCCCCCTAATACTTTTAGGGTTGTAACCTACCCCTGGAAACAAACGGAGAAAGTGTTGGCTGAAAAATTGCAGTAGCGGATTACAAGCCGAGGATTTTATCGACCTCTTGGCATAATTCCCGGACGCTCTGGGCCGACTCCTCGAATGCGGCTTTTTCTTCAGGTGTCAGGTCATATTCGAGGATTTCTTCGACGCCGTTTTTCCCCAAGCGGATCGGCACTCCCATATAGGTTCCTTTCAGGCCGTACTCGCCTTCACAGAACGCCGCACAGGGCAGGACTTTGTGGTCATCCCGGACAATGGCCTCGACCATTTCGACCACGGACGCCGCCGGGGCGTAGTAGGCGCTCCCCGTCTTGAGGAGACTGACGATTTCTCCGCCCCCTCCTCGCGTTCGCTTTACCAGGGCATCGAGCCGTTCTTTCGACATCCATTGATCCACGGGACGACCGGCCACGGTCGTATAGCGTATCAGGGGCACCATCGCGTCCCCATGTCCCCCCAACACCATGGCCTGGACGTTGTGGACCGAGACGTTCAACTCCTGTGCGATAAACGTGCAGAACCGGGCGGAGTCCAGAATGCCGGCCATGCCCACGACCCGCTGTTTGGGAAACCCGCTTACCCGGTAGGCGACGTACGTCATGGCGTCCAACGGATTGGCCACGATGACCAGCACGGCCGCGGGAGAACGGGTGGCCACTTCCTGCACGACGGATCGAACGATGTTGGTGTTGGTTTCCAGTAATTCGGACCTGCTCATGCCGGGCTTCCGGGCAATCCCGGACGTCACCACCACCACGTCGGAACCCGTCGTATCCTCATACCTGTCGGTCCCGCGAATCGGCGAGTCGTAGCCGCACACCGCGCCTGCCTGCGCCAAGTCCAAGGCCTTGCCCTGCGGCAGGCCTTCCACAATATCCACCAGAACGATGTCGTACCCGCTCTTTTCGGCCAATCGCTGCGCCACGGACCCGCCTACGTTCCCCGCTCCGACGATGGTAATTTTCTGGCGACTCATGACTCACCTGACGTTAGATGATTATTTGGATTCGCCGACGACCCATGCACACGAACACACCCTGCGCGCGTTGCCGTCCGGCGTTCCGATGCCTAGTCGTCGTCGTGACTGGCCCAGCCTCCGACTTTGAAATTGATGGTGCAGACGAAATTTTCTCCGTCGTAAAAATTCACCTTGATTTTTTTTCTTCCATATTCCCGTGCCAGGAATTCTTCCGGCGCGTCCACCAGTTCCTGATAGCCGCCGGGCGGATAGGACCCCAATTCCGTGAAGCTCACGATCATGCCCTGTTTCACTTCCTGCAAAATTCTGGCCGATGATCGAGGATACACTTCCCAGAATTTGGCATCAATCTCTTCGGGAGACGGCTCGGAACTCATGTCGCCGCGTTTCCGATCTTTTTTCTCAAACTTGGCCAGGCGACGGACGTATGGATACTGGTGCCCGGTAAACAGCTTGTACAGCCAGGGCGGAACCGTTCGTTCTCGGGAGTCAGCGCTCATTGCTGGGAATCATCCATGACCATAGCATTATTCATTCGTTCGGTGACCATGTCCCCACATCCATTCCCCTCCTATCCTCCCCTTACCCTTCGGCTACGCTCAGGGCAGGCAAAGGGGAGGTAAAAAGGCGCCATGAGATGTCGCCGCTACAAAAGAAGGGGAGGGAAGCCGCGAAAAGCGTCATGACCTTCCCGTCAGCCGTTGATACACGCGCGGCAGCCGTTCAGGCAAGGTCAGGATATCATCCAGGACGAGGTATTGAACGTCGCCGTACATGCGTTTGAGATAGCCGCTCGCCTGTTGGTCAATGGTTAAACAAAAGGGATTGATCCCCTGCTGCCGCGCCTCTCGTAGCGCCATGCGGGTATCCTCCACGGCATATTCTTCTCCATAATCCCCGTCAAGGGGGCGCCCGTCACTCAATAGCACGAGCAACCGGTGCCGGGCCGGACAGCGCAGCAGTTTCCGGACGGCATGCCGGATCGCGGCCCCGTCACGGTTTTGCTGTAGCGGCGTCATGGCCGCAATGCGCTGGCCGATTTGATAGCGCCGGGTGTCGCTGAATTCCTTCAGCACCATGAAATCCACCTGATGCCGGCCTTGGCCGGAAAACCCGTATAGCGCATATTGATCCCCAATGGCTTCCAATGCCTCGATGAGCACAATCAAGCCTTCCTTCTCCACGTCGATCACGCGCCGCTGTCCCGTTTCCAATTGCCGGCCCGTGGAGCCGCTCATATCGACCAAAAACGCCACGGCGACCTGGCGTTCACGTTTATCCCGCCGGTCATAGATCCGGTCGGAGGGGTCGATGCCCGCACGCCGTTCCGCCACGTGACGAATCGCGGCATCCAAATCCACGTGCTCGCCATGATCATAACCATGGACCCGCTGCAAACCCGTGGGCCGCATGGTTTCAAAATAGCGGCGCAAGACCCGGATGGCCGGGGCATGTTTTTCCAGGACCCCTTGTGCGAAATCCTGCCCGCCCTCTTCGCCGGGACGCTCGACCACCCGGCACCATTTGAGCCGGTAGTCCTGGATGCCGCCGTCCCATTCCGGATACACGTACGCCTGCTCCTGACCGGACGGACCGGGCAACAGTCCATCGCCCGCGCCTTGCACGTGGAGATACTCGTCAAGCACGGACCGCTGCGACACCGGCTCGCCGGCGTCGTCCTGATGGGCTTCCCGTGTTTGCACCTCTTCGGTTCGACACGCCGGAGAAAGCGAAGCGCCACCGGTGTTTCCCAAATCCTGCCCGAGTTCTTCCGGCACATCAGGGCTCTTGCCCGTTTCCGCCGGTCCTCCCTGGACGAAATCCGGATTCATTTCACCCCGGTAGGCCCAATTCGTAATGCCTCGATAGCCGCCAGCGGTCTCTTCCGCGGCACGAGGACCCGGGCCCAACTCCTCCTCGGGCGTCGAATCCGCTTCATCCGGCAGAACCGCGTCCAGGCTGCCGATCATCTCATCCAACACCTGATAGATCCTGTCGGCCACCTCGATGGACTGCTCGTTCGTCGCGCGCGGGTCCCGGATTGTCCGCGCCAAGTCCCAACATTGGTCCACGACTCGCTGAAGATTGTCCGGAATCCGCAGGCCTTCCGCTCCTTGCGTAAACAGAAGCAGTAACCGATCCAGTACCATCTCCCTGGCCGTCATGCCGTGGAGCAAGGAGCGGGTCTTGACCGACGCCAGGGCCACGTGGGCCAAATCATCCCGCAGGCCCGGATATTCCTGCTGCAACAAAAACTCCACGCGCGCGTCTTCGAGAATGGTCCACAGGTCACGGATCACCCCTTTTTGTGGATAGAGGTCAAAGAAATCCGTCAGGCTGTCGACGTCCGAAACATGGGCATCGAGTCGATAACGGTCAGTAACCCGTCGGGCCAGGGTCCGAAGGAACGGCAGATCGATTCGATACGTTCCAAACTCCACGTGTCCCACCTCATGTGCCAACGTGACCGTATAACCGCGTATGTTTTGATCCTTTGACGAAAACCGGTTCATGATCGACGGTAGATAGACAATGGGTCCTTCCGCGTTCATCTCCAGACGCGGCCGCTGGGTCGAGTCGGCCAGGGATTCAATCTGCACGGGTTGGCCGGAGATCATGTGACCCAGCAACTTCAGCGAGCGCGCCACCTGTCGAAGCGGCACGTGATTGGTCGCTTGTTCAATCGCGCTCAGCGCCTTCGAGGTTTCCAGGGCAAAATACGCGCACGCGCCCTCCACGCTGTAGTCCAACACTTCCATGCCGCCACGGAACCACGTTTCGAAAGCCTCCTCGCGGCCTTCCGCGCCATCGCACAGACGAATCACCTCCGGCGCCCGGCGAAAATACTCCATGGTCACGCCGGCATCCCGTTCAGCCAGCAGCCCTCCGTATTGAAGGACTTTCATACGCCGTTCCATCGACGGCAGAAGCGCCATCAGCCCCGGCGCTTCCGCCAAGAAAGTCAGGGCCGTTTCAGGCGACTGATCCGCCAGGGTCGATCCCACGTTCACGATTTTCGGATGCAAGTCCGCATCGGGGATCTCTCCGAGCAGGCCTGGACTCGTGCGAAAGAATTCCAGAATCCCCACGTAATCGGGTTTTCCCAAACTATTTTGCGTAATCAGTTTCATGCCGAAGGCCACCCAGGGCCGCACGTCTTCCAAGGTCAACACTTCCACCACCCTTGGACATTCCCGGATGAATTCAATGCCCAACACGTGATTCCAATCCGTGAGTTCCCGGCCAATCTCCGCCCACCTGGCCAGGTCGGTTTGTGAATCCACGAGCAACAATTCCGGAGCCTTTCGAAAGAATTCAAACGCGCAATTGGCCGCAAACTCCGAGTCGTTGTCGGCGAGTTCCAGTGTCGTCTCAAGTACGGCTTGACGAAGGGCAACGGAATCCAGAACCCCCAAAAGACGCGGGCTCTCCTTCAAATATTTCAAGGTAATCGCCCCGGACAACCCGGCAAAGGTCACGGCCACGTCCAGCCACGAGACGACCGGCTCGGGACCGCACCGCTCCACCATCTCGGGAAGCGATTCCATGGCCTGTCCCGCGAGTTTCGCGGAACGCTCCTGAAGTTCGTTCAATAATTCGGAGACGTGGCCAGCCCCACCCGCCTCATGCAGTGCCGTTGCCACGCTGAGCGCACTGTCGGGACTCAGCCGGTCTGCCAGTTGAGCCTGAAGCGCTTGTGGAGAGGAAGAAGGTTGGTTCATTGGTTACGGTCTAGCCCTCCTTGGTAATCCTCAATGGCTCCTGCTGCCGGTTCGTATTGGAAGATGCACCAGCGCGAGTTTCCATTGCGCAAAGCATCACTCTGCCGGCAATTATCCCGCCACCTGTCCTTCGGGTTGCCAGCGATGTATTTTGTGAATTTCTATCCCGAGTGCTGCTTTGGCTTTGTCCAGATCATACGCCTTTTGAAGGTTTAGCCACAGTTCCGGTCCAGTTCCAAAGAACTGACCAAGGCGCAAGGCGGTATCGGCTGTAATATCACGCTTGCAACGAACGATTTGTGAGATACGATTAGGCGGCACGCCGATCTGACGCGACAACTCAGTTGCCGTCATTTCAATTTCTTGCAACTCATCTGCCAGAAACTCGCCCGGATGGATTGGTTCTCTAGCCATGATCATTGCCTCCATCTTTCACGCTGCTTCCCTAGTGATAATCGACGATTTCGACATGATGGGCGCCGGCTTCCCAGGTAAAACAGACGCGCCATTGTCGATTCACGCGTATACTGTATTGCCCTGCTCGATCACCGGATAACGTTTCAAAATGATTGCTCGGCAGGACTCGTAAGGCTTTCAGTGTTTCAGAGGCATCCAGAATCCTCAGCCGCTTCTCGGCTTGCCTGGAAAAACCGGAGAAAGCAGGAACCCGCTCACCCTTGAACCGGCGCTCCGTTTTCTTGCATTTAAATCCTTTAATCATCGTCTATCCTGCCATATATTGACGCATGACGTCACCCATCAATATCGGACCGGCGTCCCCGTCGTCAAAAAATGCGCCGTGAACAAAAAGCTTGACAACCTGCCGCCGACTCGATTAGAATGCGTGAAGATGATAACGGAAATCAATATCGCATTTGGTGACTGTCATGTACATCTGTGTTTGTAAGGGCATCAAAGAATCGGACATCGAAGACCTCGGTCGCGCCGGCATAACCTGCCCGAAGAAACTGGCCGCCTCGCTGGGAATCGACGACGACGATAATTGCGGTCGATGTCTCGACAATATGAGTGAACTTGTCACCATTGCCTCACGCGAACATCAGCGGCACTGTACTTCCGTTCCCATTCAAACGTAGCCCTTCGCGGCGGTCCTCCCCCCCCCCTTTTTCCATTCCTTTTCTTCCCGGTTATTCTGTTTGCGTTTTTGCGTTCGCAAACGGTTATGAGGGTATATGTTTTCGGTAATTCGTTGATAATTTCTACCTGGCATTAGGGAGAAGCCCTATCTTGACAAGACGCCTCATCTGTCATCCTGAGTGGAGCGAAGGATCTGCTTTTTATGGCGTTCTGTCGTTGAGCGAGAGATTCTTCGCCTCTGGCTCAGAATGACAGCTATGCCACGGGCAGCCTTTGATTCTGGCAACAAATAGGTGACCATTTATCCATTATGCCGAATCCGCGTATCGCTCCTTACGGGTCATGGCCCTCTCCTCTTACCTCGGATCGGATTGTTTCGGAATCCATCAGACTCGGACAAATCGCCCTCGATGGGGAGCGGGTGTTCTGGGTCGAAAGCCGTCCCAAGGAGGGTGGGAGGAATACGATTGTCCGGCGGGACCCCGACGGAACCCCACACGACCTGACCCCTGCCCCGTTGAACGTTCGCACGCGAGTGCATGAGTACGGGGGCGGGGCGTTTTGCGTTGCCGAAGGCGACGTGTATTTTTCCAATTTTTCGGATCAGCGGCTGTATCGACAACGCCCGGACGAAGCGCCTGAACCCGTCACCGCGGATGTGCCCATGTGCTACGCCGATGGGCTGCCGGATCATCGACGCCGGCGGCTTCTTTGCATTCGTGAAGATCATACCCATTCCGGCCGGGAGCCCAAAAATTCCATCGTGAGCATTGCCCTCGGCAACGGCTCAGGTCCCACGTGCGGCGATATCCTGGTTGCGGGTAACGATTTTTATGCCTCTCCACGCCTGAGCCCCGATGGACAACAGTTGGCCTGGCTGACCTGGAATCATCCCAACATGCCATGGGACGACACGGAACTCTGGGTCGCCGATCTCGGGCAGGACGGCTCGATCGAAACTTCACGATGCGTGGCCGTGGGAACCGACGTTTCGATTTTTCAACCGGAATGGTCGCCGGACGGCCGGTTGCATTTCGTGTCCGACCAGTCCGGCTGGTGGAACCTGTATCGCCTGGATAACGGGAAAGTCACCGCGCTCTATCCCATGGAAGCCGAATTCGGCGCACCCCAATGGGTATTCGGTCAACGGCTCTACGGGTTCGAGTCGCCTGACCACGTGATCTGCGCCTATACGCAGAACGGCTTCTGGTATCTGGGTCGTTTGGACACGAAACAACGCACGCTCGAACGATTCGAGTTGCCGTACACGACCTTCGACGACGTCCACGTGCAGGAATCCCGCATTGTATGTACGGCCAGTTCCCCCGCCGAGCCCACGGCGCTCATCCAGATCGATGCGGGTTCGCAAGCCGTGACTGCTCTTCGCCGATCGGTGGATTTCTCCCCGGACCCCCGTTACCTGTCCATGCCCTCCGCCGTCACTTATCCGACCCGGGACGGATCGACCGGACACGCGTTCTATTACCCCCCGCGCAATGCGGATTATCAAGCCCCGCCTTCAGAGCGCCCGCCCCTCCTTGTCAAAAGCCATGGCGGCCCAACCGGAGCCTCGTCCCCGACGTTCAACCTGATGATTCAATTTTGGACGAGCCGGGGATTCGCCGTGCTCGACGTGAACTACGGGGGAAGTACGGGATACGGGCGGGCCTACCGGGAACGCCTCAACGGCCAATGGGGCATTGTCGACGTGGATGATTGCGTCAGCACGGTCGAGGCGCTCATCGACCGGGATGCCGTGGACCCGGCGCGCGTGACCATCACGGGGGGAAGCGCGGGGGGCTTTACCACGTTATGCGCCTTGACGTTTCGCGATTGCTTTACGGCCGGCTCCAGTTACTACGGCGTCTCGGACCTTGCGGCACTCGTTCGGGATACCCACAAGTTTGAGTCACGCTACCTGGACCGCCTCGTCGGCCCCCTGCCCGAACGGAAAGACCTCTACGATCAGCGATCGCCCATTCATTTCACCGACCGGCTGTCCGCTCCCCTCATCCTCTTTCAGGGCCTGGAGGACAAAGTGGTGCCGCCGAACCAGGCGGAGAACATGTTCAACGCGGTAAAAGCCAAAGGACTTCCCGTCGCCTATATCGCCTTTGAAGGCGAGCAGCACGGATTTCGACAGGCCAAGCACGTCAAGCAGGTCCTGGACAACGAACTGTTTTTCTATTCCAAGATTTTCGGCTTCGTTCCCGCCGACCCGGTAGAAGCCTTTCCTATTGCCAATCTGGAAGATTAAGGGAGAAAAACTGCGGAAAACAACAATCCCCGGCTACATCATTCCTCGTAGACCCCCGGCACGTCATCCGGCCCGGCGCGTTCGATCTTCACCGCCTTGTTGTTCATGAGGACCAGAGCCTTGATCCGGTCGCCGTAGCCGAATTCTTCCGTGATCTCGGTCTTGTGCGTGGCTTCGATTTGAATATTGCCCCGTTCTCCCCGCACGATGTAGAAATCCCGATCAACGTCCAGTAGATCGCCCACAATGGTTTTGGATTCCGGTTGCTTGGGCTGCGCCGACGGCGTCGGGGCTTCCCCTTTGGCGCCTGGTTGGGGTTCAGGTGCTTGCGCAACAACCGGCACATTTTCCGTGACCCCCGACACGTCATCCGGCCCCGCCCGTTCGATCTTCACCGCCTTGTTGTTCATGAGGACCAGAGCCTTGATCCGGTCGCCGTATCCGAATTCTTCCGTGATCTCGGTCTTGTGCGTAGCTTCGATTTGAATATTGCCCCGCTCGCCCCGCACGATGTAGAAGTCCCGATCAACGTCCAGTAGATCGCCCACAATGGTTTTGGATTCCGGCTGCTTGGGCTGCGCCGACGGCGTCGGGACTTCCCCTTTGGCACCTTGTTGGGGTTCAGGTGCTTGCGCAACAACCGGCACATTTTCCGTGACCCCCGACACGTCATCCGGCCCCGCCCGTTCGATCTTCACCGCCTTGTTGTTCATGAGGACCAGAGCCTTGATCCGGTCGCCGTAGCCGAATTCTTCCGTGATCTCGGTCTTGTGCGTGGCTTCGATTTGAATCTCGCCCCCTTCTCCCCGCACGATGTAGAAATCCCGATCAACGTCCAGCAGGTCACCGATGATCGTTTTCGTGGGTTCGGTTGAGCCTCCACCCTGCGCAAGGACAGAGTGACCCTGTGCCAACAGGAGAACACAAACGGCACTCATCATTTTCACCAACGCGACAGACCCTTTCATTCCAGCACCACCTTTCCCGCCAAATGCTGTAAGTTGGACGTGCGCGTCCGCAGCACGCCACCGATTCCGTTCAGATAGTACCATACCCGTTGACCCTCATCCATAGACTTCCCATCACCAGGACGGTGATCACCGCGAGCGCCGCAAAATCGGACCCGTGCATGTTCGAAACAAACAAGGGGCGCCGCACCTGTCCGGCCCCGAAGCCCTTGGATTCCAGGGCCATGGCAAGCAGATTGGTCTGGCGCAGGGTATGACCGATGAGCGGCACGATCAAGGGAGGGTACCGGCGGATCTTTCCAAGCACCCCCTTTGAGTGGACGTCCAGCCCTCTCGACTGCTGGGCCTGAATCACGGCCCCGATCGAACCCAGCAACGTGGGAACCCATCGAAAGGCGAGCGACAACGAAAAGCTCAGGGGACGGGGCACGCCCAATCGATTCGAGGCCTCGCCCAGCTCTTCAATGGCCGTGGTCGACAAAAGCACGATGCCGCTGATGAGCATGGCATTCAGCCGCAGACCCATACCCATCCCATGCAGCACGCCTTCCTGCATGACGGTCAGGCCGCCGATCGTGAACAACGGGGTGTTCCCTTCCACGAAAAAGGGCCAAAGTATCACGCTGTATACAAACAACAACGCCAGCAGAATCCATATCTTTTTCAGATTGTGGAGGCTCTGCGCCCAGCGCACCAAAGCCAGGACGCCCGCACAGAGCCCCAACAAGTACACCGGGTCTGAAAACATCAGGCTCAAGGAAAAGAGCCCCAGCAGACAGAGGATTTTAGTCCGGCCGTCCAGCCGGTGCGCCCACGTCCCGGCATCCACGTACAATGACAGGTTCATGACACGCGCCAGGCCTTTCGCACTTCCTCGACCGTCAGCAACGTCACACCCCACCGCTGAGTGAACCGGGTCAGGGCCGGCAACGCCAAGGCCGCAGACCGGACGACTTCAGGGTCCGAGAAAATTTCCCGGGTCGGGCCATCCGCCAGGATCGCGCCACGTTGCATCAGCACGCATCGCGTCGCGTGGCTCGCGACGATCCCCATGTCATGGGTAATCACGATAACGGTATGGCCCTGTCGATGCAGCGCGCGCATCATGTTCATCATGCGGGCCGATTCCTCAGTATCAAGTCCGGTGGTGGGCTCATCCACGATCAGGATGCGGGGCTTGGCGGCAAGGATGGACGCGACCGCCACGCGCTGTCGTTCGCCTTTCGTCAGAGAAAACGGGTCCCGCTCTTCGGCCCCGGTCAACCCCACCGCTTGCAGCGCTTCGGTGACCCGGGCATCGCATTCATCGGGTGAACATCCCGCGTTCTCCGCGCCGAAGGCGACTTCCTTGCGCACGGTTTCCGCAAAAATCTGATGGTCGGGATTTTGAAAGACGTATCCGACGATGGACGACAAGCCCCCGGTTTGTTGCGTATCGTTTCCGAGAACCAACACGCGGCCTTCCGACGGCAACAGGAGCCCATTGCATAATTTCGCCAGCGTGCTTTTTCCGGAACCATTCTGCCCGAGAATCGCCACGAATTCCCCGGCCTGAAACGACACGGAAACCCGGGAGAGTGCCGGAACGCCGGGCTGGTACTGCGCCGACACGTTGCGAAGTTCCAGGACAGTTTCCGGAGGTCCGGAGCGGACCACGTCTGAATTCTGGTCGTGCAACTGCGGCGCGACGATGCTCAGACCGAGGGTATCGGCCAATTGCCACGCCTCTTCAACCGTCGTTGGTAGAGATTGAGCGCCCTGTTCATGAAAGCATGCTGCCAACGGGTATGGGGTCACGCCGTATCGTTCGGCCAGACCAGGCTGCCCGAGCAGTTCGCGAGGAGTGCCCTGCCACACCATTTCTCCCTGATCCAGCACGCACACCCGGTCCGCTTCCACCAAATCCTCGACCCCATGCCTGGCGACGATGATGGTTCTCCCTTTGGCTTTCAACTCTGTCAGGAGCCGGAGAAACTGCTGCCTGCCCGCGGGATCGAGATCGGTCAGCGGTTGATCCATGACGATCACCTGCGGTTCACGGACCAGGACCGATGCCACCACCAGGCGCTGCCGTTGCCCACCCGACAAGGAAAACGGATCACGCCGTTCCAGACCCGATAATCCGACCATCTCGAGAAGGTGTCGCACGTGTTCGCGGAAGGACTCTGCGTCTTTGAAGTCGTGCGTTCCTCCCTGCGTCTCCAAGGCGCCTCGAAGCTCCGCTTCCACGTTGGTCGAGACCAGTTGGGTTTCGAAATCCTGAAACACCATACCGACGTGGTTCGCCTGTTTCCACACCGGGGATTGCGTCGTGGATTGTCCATGCACCGTCACCGTGCCGGTCCATTCACCCTGGATAAACTGCGGAACCAGCCCGTTCAAGGCATAGCACAATGAGGACTTCCCTGATCCGCTCCGGCCCATCAGCACGATCAACTCGCCACGCGGGACGATCAGGGACACGTGTTTGAGCACCGCCCGCTCTGCATGAATCGGGCGAAACGTCACGTCTTGAATGGAGACGGCAACGGACTCGGCGATTGCCGATTGTGACGCCGCCGCCGAGGAGAAAAGGTCGCCGGAAAGGTCTTTCCGCGATCCGGCCGCATCTACGAAAGCCAAATCACGATAATACAGGTTCCATTGCTTGACCCGCGGATAGAGAAACAACAACAGCGGCGGGCCGAGCAATGTCGCCATCACCAGGTTGTTCAAAAAAATGGCGGGAAACAACAGCCAAAACGGGAGGAGGCCCAACAGTTCCACCCCCCATCCGATCGTAGCGGCACACACCATGGACGCAGCGGCACAGATGATGACGTATTCCACGCCCTGCCTCCAGGAACGCACCACGGGCTCCCGACCCGACGACAACCACCCCAGGTTTCCCCACAACAGGTAGGGCACGTACCCGTAGAGAAAATTTCCCAGGAACCCGAAGAAACTGGCCGGGCCCAGCGTGCCGAAACAATCCCCGATTACGTTGCCGATCCCGGACCCCCACGCCGCGGCCGGACCAAAGAGCAGCGAACTGACGATGGGAATGACGTTGGCCGGCCTGAGTTCCACGAAGCCGGGGATGATCGGAATTCCCACCTTGAATGGAATAAGCACGGCCGCATAAATGGCCGCAATTTGCGCGGATAAAACCAGCAGCCGGGTATCCTGCCACACGTGCCGGAGTTCCGCGTACCACCGCCGCGGGTTCCAGCATGAGAGAGCGTTGTTCATTGAGGGCTTTAAGAAGTGAGAGCCTCCGCTGTCGAAGGTCACTGCCTGTTTACATCGTGCTTTTTCCAACCGGGCACGTGAGCCGTCATCAGTGCCTTAAAGAGTTTGCCGTGGTTGGGCACGCGCAGGTGCAACAGTTCGTGCGCGATGACGAAATTCTGAAAGCTCAATTCCCTATCGGCCAGATCGTATGCCAAGGTCACGGTGCCCGACGTGGAACACGAGCCCCACTTCTGCGTCATGTGCCGAACGCGGACCAGTCGCGGTCGGACCTTCAATCGCAGCGCCCAGTAGTCAACGCGGATGCGAATGACCTCGCGCCGTTTGTCATTCGTCCGCATCGGCACCTTCGTCCAGAAGAATGGAGAGGATGAGCTTCACCACGCGGCTGCGTTCCTCCTTGTCCAGTCCCAGAAGCAGCCGATAGAGAACCATGCGCAGCCGCCGTTGTTCGTCGGAGTTGACGGCGGCATTGGGGAAGCGCGTAAGAAGATCTTCCGTTCCCTTCGCCAAATCCATGGCCGCGATGCCGGCTGTTTCAAGGCTCGAATCATGCTTCAGCGTCCAATACACGCCAAACGCACGCGGAGAGAGTCCGCTTTCCGTCGCCGCCTTGACAGCCGCTTCCTTTTCCCTGGCAATGTCGGCGAGCAGGTCCATTGCCGCAAGCCCGGTCGTCTTGCGCTCCTCCAGGTCCTTCAGGACTTGCTCGGCGCGATCCTTGAGCGGTCTGAGCACGGACGCCGAATCCCGATCCTCCTCGATCTCCCGGCGCAGGCCACGCACGAGGTTGAACACCTTGGCCTCGTCGGAGCCGGATTCCCCTCGAAGCGCTTCGAGGGTGTTCACGTCGAACGTTACGGTTTTCGTCCGGTAGCCGAGGCCCTGCTGAACGGCGCCATCCTGTATCAAAGAGCGGGTCTTATTGGCGAGGTCAATCACGTAGTTGACCTTGCTTGCGTAGGCGTTCCGAACGGCCGCGTAGAGTTGCGCAAGTTGCTTGTACGTCACGATATGATCGCGCAGTTCAAGTGAAGGCGAGAGAATTTCCCAAAGCGCCTCGATCTCCTTGTATGCCTCAAAGAACGCCTTGCGCGACTCAGGGTCCAGGAAACGTCCGTAGACAATATCCTCAAGGTGTTCATCCGCGCCGCCGCTCTTCTCCCCGGCGAGATAGTCCGCTCTCGCCCGCTCAATTTTGTCTAAAAAGTCAGCCAACAGCAGATCGAGGCCTTCAATCACGCCGCTCACGTCCGTGGAGTCGAACCGTAGCGCCTTCTTCAACTCGCGTAACACGCCAACGAAATCAATGACCAGACCGATACGCTTGCGGGTGCCGGTCGCATCCACGTAAGGACGGTTCACGCGCGCAATCGCCTGCAAGAGCACGTGATCGCGCATCGGCTTGTCGAGATATATGCAATACAGAAGGGGCGCGTCATAGCCAGTCAGCAGCTTGTCGGTGACAATGAGGATTTTTGGATTCTCATCTGCCCGCTTGAACAGGAGACGCACGTCCGCCTCGCGTTCCGGGGAAAGCTGAAGTTCGGCAACCAGCGGACGCTCCACCACGTCGTTGACGTTTTCCGTGTAGACCGGCGCGGTCCAATCGGGTGGCAACAACCTATCGAGCGCGCGCTTGTACTTGGCACAAGCTTCCCGGTTGACGCCGACGAGAAACGCCTTGTAGCCGAGCCGATCCACGTTCTCCCTGAAGTGCTCGGCCACAAACGCCGCGACCTTCTCGATCCGATCATCAGCGGTGAGGAACGTGCGCAGGCCGACGGCTCGATCAAGGACTTTATTGAGTTCATCAACGTCAGTGACGCCCTCAAATTCGGCCAGGGCGAAGAACTCCTTGTCGAGTCGGTCTGCCGGTACCGTCATCTCACTCGGGGCCATCGTGTGACGGATCGGCAGCGTTGTCTCGTCTTCGATCGACTCGGCAATGGTGTACTTGTCGAGATAACCCAACTCGTCGTCGGTGCCAAAAATCTTAAAGGTGCCCTCGCCCTGGGCCGTCTTGTCGATGGGCGTGCCGGTGAACCCGATGATCGTCGCATTGGGCAAGGCCGCCATCAGGTACGTGCCCAGATCTTTGGCCACCGACCGGTGCGCCTCGTCGATGAACACGTAGACGTTGTCACGGGTATTGGCGTCCTTCTCGATGCCCTCGAACTTGTGGATCATCGAAAGGATCAGACCGCGCTTGTCGGTATGGAACAGATCCCGAAGTTCGGCTTTGGAACCGGCCTGCCAGACCGCGATGTCCTGCTGTTGCATCTCGCCGAGCAGCCGCTCGACCCAACCCTTGAGTTGTCCCTCAAGTTCCGTTCGATCCACGACCACCACGACCGTCGGCGTATGGAACTGTTCATCGCGCTCCAGGATCAGGCGCGCGGCCGTGAGCAATGTAAAGGTCTTGCCGGAACCCTGCGTATGCCAGATGAGCCCGCGGCGCTTCGCCGACTCGGAACAGCGTTTCACGATACGGTCGATCGCACGACGCTGATGCTGCCGGAGCACCGACTTTCTGGTCTCGCCATCCTCGACGTAGAAGAGAATCCAGTCCCGTAGCGTGCGCAGAAAGCCCGCCGGTTCGAAGAATGACTGGACGGCGAACCTGTAGCTCTCCTCGGGTCGTTCCTTCCAGCGCGCCATGTACCGCCGCGACGCATTCCAGGTGACGCCGTACCAGTATTCGATCAGGTGCGTGACGTTGAAGAGTTGCGGCGAGGCTACCAATTCAGGGGTCTCGATCTCGTAGCGACGCAGTTGCGTGACAGCCCGCTCTATGGCATCGGCATCCTTGGGGTTCTTGTGCTCGACGATGGCAACCGGCACACCGTTGATGACGAACATCACGTCCGCCCTGTTGCCCTTGCGTGCCGGAGGCTTGAGCTTCCACTCCCAGGTGACGTGATAGACGTTGTCGCCCGGTGTCTCAAAATCGACGAGCCGGACGCGGCGATGACGCTCCTCGGCCTCGTCGTACCACTGCCGCTCACCGTGCAACCAAGCGAGCATCTCGCGGTTGCCCTCGATGGTCGGCGGGATCGCCTCGATCCTCTCGACCACCGAGCGGATGCCGTCATCCGTCATCCAGGGGTTGAACCGCCCGAGTGCTCCTTCAAGCTCGTCCCGGAACAGCATCCCGGCCTCGCCGCCACGCTTATGTATCGCCACTTCAGGCGGAAGCGGCGTCCATCCGATCTCCGCCGCGTGGCGAACCATGGGGAACTGAACCGAAGCAGCTTCGCTAATCTTGAGATCGCTCACGGCAAGTCTTCTCTAGCCACTAGGCGCACCTTGATACGCCATTGGACCGTTGATACGATGGCGCTATCAAGATCAAAGAACAATTGGTGTTGCGAAGTGTGCTACTATATTGTATATAGTAGCTGTCGGGTGCCTCTGAGAGGCTCGATATGGCGATTTTGCCCAGCCCGACATCATCTAATCTCCTCCCCCAGCAAGATTTTCTTTTTATAGGCATTCCATGTACTTCGCGCTATCTCCACAAGCGGCGAAGATTCGGGCCAAATTTTGAGCCCGTGAAGAGCTTCTTGGTTTCGTCCCCTGTAGATGTTTGGTAGCAACCTAGCGAAATAGGGATAGGCGAGGTCCTCGTTCCTGAAGGCACGATAAACGTTGTAGGCCAGCAGATCAGCAAGTTGAACACCGTTCGACAGTTCGCTCCGCGTGAAGAACGGATACTCGACAATAGCCGGAAATGTCATATTTTGATTTCCAGACCGCTGGAAAAATGCGTGTTTCATTGCAACGGCACGATTAAGTTGCTTGCTCGTGTCGTCCATCACGATCAACGCCTGATGCTTCGAATGATACTCGCGCATATAGTGCTGAATCCGTTCTAGCACTAACTCATAAGCCTTTTTGTGAAGCATCTCCTCGGTCATGTAATCATGCAGAGACCGCTTGTCGATGACCGCTACCACCACTACCATATTGCGTTCGACAACCTGCCGGAAATATGCGTCCGTGAGACGCGTCAGATCGTCGCAATGTAGGGCGTACAGAAACGGACTTCGCCTCTCGCGTTCACGTTCGTTCCGAACCCAATTCGATTTGACTTCACAATCCGCGAGATCGAAAGGGCCTTTGCTTGCCTGCTTCAGAGAGTTGGCAAGTTCGAGTTTCAATCTTGAAAGTGCTGAATCGAAACGACGCCACTGGCCCTCATACATGCCCACCGCAAGGAGCACATAGATGTGATCCTTCGGCTTCTTCTTCATCTCAACGGAAGGATCGCGAGAACCTGATTCGTCAAAGTAAAAGAAATACATTGATTCAAGTCTTCGTTAGTTATAGTGAGTGGCATTATCGGAGTTGGCTCAACGGCTTCGAAAGAGCGATTTCTGTTAAAGAAATCTTGTTCATCATCGGCCTGTGCATCGGCTTCACTCCTAGCCCTCAGAAACGTCTGTTAATTCTGAGAGCAAATCCACTTCTTGAGGGAAGAGAGAAGCAAGGGAAGCAATGGTAAGCCTCCTGTTCAAAAATTCTTTGGCGCCACATGCTTGGGCTTCAATTTGACATTTATTAGCCTTCAGTAGCTCTGATATTTGCTGTTTCTTATTGATGCTGGTCGATTCATTTCCTGGACCGACCACAGCGAGCAGTTTCCGGTTTTGATTCTGGCGGAGTGCCTGTTGAAGGATGCCATTTATGTGGTCGTCGTTGAAGCCGTAACCGATGCAGACGATGACACGGGCAGCGTCCAAAGTCCAACGTCTCAGTTCATACGCGAGAAAGAGAAAGGGGTCGACATACTGTAGCTTGTAGGAAGTTCCAAAGATAAGTGCGACATCTTCGTCTGTGATGCTTGATGTCGAGTCGGAATAAGTAACCCTGCCATTACTAGTGAAATGCCAATCCGTTGACCCGTGCAGTTTGTAGAGGAGTAGTGGAACCGGATCATCTGATGTTTCGTCGAAAAGTCGCCAATCCCATTTCCTCCCAGAAAATCCTCTTTGCACGTTCTTGAGGCCACAAGTCTCCTCAACACACAAGTCATAGTTTAAGGAAAATACACGGAGCGGATGTTCATACTCATTCTGAAACCGCAACAGACCCGAGTAGTAGTCTGCATTCTCTCTCTCTGGCAACGCAATCCATTTGTTCCGAAGAATGTGGATGATAGCACTACGGAACTCGCGGACATTCTCGAATTCATTACCAGCCACATCTAGTAACTTTGGATTCCATGCACCTACAAAGGGATATAGCGTATGACGCTCCTTCTTGCGGAGTTCGTCCAGAACATTGACAAGGCGTTCGATGTTAAATGGAACATCGTCACCAAAGATTCCGTCTAATCCATCTGCGTAGAAAACTGAGCTTTTTATATAGCGATATAGGTCCTTAAAGCGACTCCACTCGGGGGCTTCTCCAGATACGATACTTTCTATCTCGCGAACCATATGATTGGAATCGGGTATTCCAGCCTCGACGCTGGCACCAGCACCAAGCAGCAGGATTATTTCATCACGCTTGAAGATAGTCGTAGCCATCAAAGAAACCACGGTGTGAGGGTGTCCACATTCACGGCAGGGAGTCCGAGGTTATCAAATTCTTTCAGGTATCTGGCGATCAGCTGTGCGTAGTAGACGGATACCGGTAATGACTTCGCGTTAAACCCCCTCCAATTGGCCCCAGATAGATTTATGGCGTCTTGTAGATACGCTCGTTTCTGTTCCAAGCTTAAGTCTTCATGATGAGGATAAGTGAACGCCACATGCAGCGGCCCTCCAATCATTCCACGAACAATGGACTGTCCATATTGTAGACCTTCGAACCAAACAAGAAATTCATTTTGGGAAAGTGGAACCACAGTACTCTCGTATGGGACCCGGCTGTTGTGATCTAGCATAAAACCAAAAAACCGATTCCTGTCATTGAACTTGAGTGACACGAATTCTCCGCTATCGGTCTGTTTTCGCTGTTCCGAGAGTACCGTAGCGATGCTTTCAAGTTCAGAGCGACGAATTGCAAAGGTCGCGTGAATCACAAAACTAGAGAATCGAGAAGAGTACTCCGTGAAAATACTCCTTAGACTAGCAGCAAAACTCTGAATATAGTTCTCTTCGTCTTGACCCTCGCCTAAGACTCGAACCTCCTCGAAGACGCCACTCGAATCAGTGAGCACGGAATAGGCAAAGTACCGGTCGATGCGCTCTTTGGATTTACGGTGGGCCTGCCCGATACCTACAATCAGGCACCGTTCTGTCCTGGGGCGGACCTTCCATGGTGTTCCACCTGCCTTGGCAAAAACCTGCAAGCCGATGCTCGCCGCAGACCACTTGAGCTTGTTTTTGTCTGCCACCGTCTCAGTGGCAACAACCTGAATAGGTAGACCTGCTGAAAGAAACGCATGCTTCAGGTTCCAATAGGCTGCATTCTCCTCTGGAGCATCATGCCTGCTGAAGGACGTCAACACTATAGGGACGACTTTACGGCCAGAGGCATCTGCAACCACCTGATCCTTAATGCGCTGTATCTCAGAAGAACTAAAGTCCGACATGGCGGCACCACTCACATTCTCTTTCGATATCGGGAGACGGAACATTCTCTCCATCCCAGGAAACGTACGAAAGGTGTCTCCACGCAAGGCTCGAAACAGATCATGTGATAGAGGGCGATCCTCTGGCCTGTAGAGAAAATGCAGGTGGGTGCCTTCAGGGCCTTGCTTTAACGGACCTGATTGCTTGACACCCATGAACTGCGATCGCGATTCGACGTCGGAGCCGACCACGTAGTTTTTGACGGCAAGTGTTTCGGATTGGATTTCCACGAGTTGTGACCCAACTGTTACCTCTTGCCCACCCGGAACTTGAAGCGGGAATATCTGTTCGTGGAATTTGGTCACAAAGGCGGCGAGTTGCGAATAGCGGTCGGCGTAAAAGTTCGGATTTGGTCGTCCGTGTTTGTCGAGCGATAGACTAAGTTGAAGCGACCGCCGCGTACCACGATCTTCTTTAGTAGGATGAAACCGAAAGTCAGCGAGGAACCCGAATTGACCACGTGAGCGCAACAGGTAAGGTTCCAGCGAGATGACCTGTGATCCCTCTGGATACGTCTTCGTTATGACCTCCACGCGTTGGTGGATACCCTCAATGACGCGGAATTGCCCAAGGGCTAGATTGTTTCTGCAACTCTGAATCAAGGCCAATCGAAGCGCATCTATTGTCACGTAAACATTGTCAAATGGTTTGCAAACTACCTCAGTACCGTCTTTGCTTCGTTGAAAAAATGTCCAGTAGAAATCATGTTTTCCATCTACATCAAGATGCCGACGGACAGCTTCTTCGTCTCCGCATCTGGGCCGCTCACCCTCGACAAATGGGAAGTGATAGAGTGTGATTGTGAACTGCTCTGTTGCGAGTGGAAAGAAGTTCAGGACAACTCCACGCATCTACCTAGCTCCTCGTGTAGTCATGAGATAAATTAAGATCGGCGACACGGACATCGCCAGTGATCAGCTTGTCTAGCAACACTCTTAATGTACCAAGCGAGGTGCATCTGGCAAATGATTCGTTTACGCTTTTCATCGCCATCATGAATTCACTTGCGGACAGAAGATGCCGTGCTTCAGTGCGTCGTACACGCTTAACCCTGAGACCCCAGCAACGTTGCGATAGCGATCATCGCCAAAATGCCTGCGAAGGAGGTCCGAAACTTCGTAGCCCTTCGTATACGAGGAATGCCAGATCACGTAGAGAACAAAAAGTGGTCGAGTTGTTGTTTCCATATGGTTTAGGATCCTCTAAATGCTGGTGCGTTGGTTTGTCGAAATCGCCCAACGCTTTAATAGCGCGTTCGGCCAACTGCTGTTCGCTAATGTCTCCTCTCAAAGCAACCCGAGCTGGGCATGGCCTATGACGATTTCGAGCATCATCGAGTATCCTCGTCAGCGGGCAACTGGAAACCGATTGGATTCCTTTCGATCAACTCCAATGCGTGCTTAATATCGATTGCGACGACGAATCCAGGGTTCTCTTGAACGTACCCTATTGGCTTACCTTCTTGATCAGTGACCGTATCGCCATTGTGATCAACGATCTGCAGAAATTCTGGTATTGGGTAGGACACGACAATGCCAGCCACACGCAATTCGGTTTTGGGTTGCCCGTACGGCACAAACACCACTGGCCCACCGCTAAACCCCTTGTTGCCGTGTGCATCCAAGAAAATCCTGGACACGTCCCCAAACTCTAGCGCGCTGACGATTCCAGCCTTTACAAATGGCAACGGAATTCCGCGATTGATCTGTTCACCTCCAGCGTCCCAACCGAAGGGATATCCAAGAAATGAAACCGGCTGACCGTAGCCAAGATGTGCTACGGAGGCGACGAGCGGGTAAGACGGAGACAAACGAACGGAACAAGCAAGAACGGCTACATCTACCGCACCACTGCCGATTCCCACGACGTTGACGACCAAGTCCTTCCATTCCTTGTCGTGGAAAATCTTGATAGCGTCGCCTGATTTAATCCCATGTACGACATGGCGAGCTGTAACGAGATACTGTTTGGAACCACGGTCGATCGTAAAGCCCGTGCCAGTAGAATCGTTCCACTGTATGTGAAATGTCCGGTGAATTATGTTTGTGGTAATCATTGTGGCTTCAGTTCCATGTGGGAAAGAGAAAAGCGCGGCAAAGACCAAAAGGACTAAGAAGCTGCGGGCGACAGGAAACCATTTTCGTTTCTCTGGAAGAGCATTCTTGCTGGTCACGCATAGCTTTATTTCCAACTCTGACAATCTCGATAATTTCATACATTCCTCATCTACATCCAGGCAATTAGAAACCGTAACGCAGCAATTAAGCCCTCAATGCCCAATCGTCAATAAATCGAGGTCGCCCCTCCCCAATCTCCCTCGTCTTCAGATTGTACAGCAGCTTGAAAAAATCTCCGCGCGTGATGCTTTCCGGAAGTAGCCTTTAACTCCTGTTTCGGCTTCGATGCGTTCAGTGCACCGTCCCTCACTCTTCAGATTCATGCGATTCCTGCGTGACTGTCGCACTAGCCAACTGCGAGAAATCGAGCCGCTCAAGGAATGCAGCCCCATGCTCCTCGCAGTAACCATCCGTAGCGGCATCAATCATTGCCCTGGCAACTGCCAGCGCTGGGAAAACCCCTTGATCACTCAAATCCCACCAATTCAAGTAGAAAGTATATGCGTCGCCCAAGACTTCTCCTTGCACATTATCTTTGGCCTCGCTGCCTTCGCGAATTGAGCACTGGAATCCCATGGATCTGATGCCGCCCAACAGTGACTTCAGCCTAGCCACTGACTTGCCGGTGAGACGTCGCAGAAGATCTGCGTCAATATGCACATTATCTGGTAACTCTTCAGGACAACCGAACCGTAGAAGGCTAACAACTGCGTCCCTTTCATCGGAGTTCATCCGACGGAGCACCTGAAAAAACGACCTTGCCTGAAAGTACGCGTGGGCTTGCATTTCTTCGTCATCTTCAATGCCCAGACGTTCAAACAAGCGATCCAAGGTTGGGGATAGATAATTCCGCCGCGCATCCTTTCCTAACTTTTTCACTATCAGGTCACTTAGATCTGACGGTGATGTTTGCCTTAAGTCGATGTAATGCACTGTATCGAGCAGACCTGGAATCCGAGTATCGTCAAACCTAGCTGGCAGAATGTATTCTTGCTTTTCTTCCAGTGCTCGCGCCTGCGCACTTTGTAGCTCTCTAGTGGGCCAGACTTTAGCCGCATAATCCTTAGACACAAAGATAACGTAGAATCTGCACATATGGTGATATATCTCGCTTAAATAGGCATAGAGATCTTTTCCCCAAAGTCTCTCCCGTTCGTAATCGTCGAAGAAAACACGTATACCGCGGGACTTGAGTTGAGTGGCTACTTGACTTACATAGTCTCGTCGTTCACCAGCGAACGACAGGCCGACGTCGCATTCAAAGTCTCTTTCAACCATAAGTACCTCCTTGTAGCTTCTCGATGGCTGATGATGATGTGCTAATCATACTCGTGACGGCCCACGAGCCCAACTCCCCCACCCGAAACTCCCCCGTCATCAGCTTGTGGAGCAGGGTCTTGAATAGGTTGTCGAGTACCGCGCGCTTGCGGCGGTGCAGGTCGATCTTACGGTCGATGGCGTCGAGGACGGAAACAATTTCATCTTGTTCGTCCAACAAAGGGACGGGGACCTGGAAGCCCCGAAGTTTCCCGGCACTTATATTGGCCTGACTTACTCCACGACTGGCAAGTTTCTTCAATTCGATCTGCGCAGAGTCCCAATTAAGAAAGTAATTGAGAAACTTAGGGTGCAGGCGAGTTTCGTCAACTGCTACTCGTATTAGGTACGAAGCGAACACAGCATTAGCGGTCTGTTCGACAATCGCAGTTCGTCCCACCAACTCATAGCTGTTGGTGCGATTAAATAAAAGGTCATTCTGATTAACACGGTAAGTATCGGCTGTCTCGTTATCAATATCCACATACTGCAAATCACGGAAAATTACTTTTCCATCATGCTGGCAGTTCATACGAAGTATGGGGTAGGTTCCCGATTCTGCACCTCGAATCGAAAGTCCGTATTGGATTTGATGGGCAAATTTGCCGATGGGCACCAACTCCCAACCCTCCGGCATCGGCCCGGTCTCGGTTTCCTTCTGCCCTTCGCCTCGGAGTCCACGGGTGAACAGCGATTTCATTGCGGCGTGTTTCAAATCCAGCGCAAGCGCGATGCTCTGTTCGTGTGTCTTGATGGCATCCCGTATTCTTGCAAGCACCGCGACGATGGCCTGTTGTTCAGCAAGCGTTGGCTGCGGCACCCGAAGAGCTGCCAACCTGCTACGCGACAGGTTCGGGATCGTGGTTTTGTTACCCGTACCTTCAAAGATGCCGAGTTGTGTGAAGGCGGATTGCAGGAAGTACACGTAGAAGCGCGGCTCGACCTCTTTGACGATGGGACGTAGCCGATGCAAATGGTTCTGAAACGACATCGTTTCGAATTCGCCATTCCAGATTGCTGCACGGCCAATCTCGCCGCCCTCGCAAACGAGCAAGTCACCGGTTCGCAGCAGCTTGGCAAGTCGTTCGTGCTCAGGAATCGACATTTCATCTACGGATGACAGATCAATCTGATCCCACAGGACATTCGATGTCCGTAGAAACGGCGTCTTGTCAGTACCATTACGCGCGGCGGCAGACATCGTTTTGCCTGCGCCAATCTCGAACAACTCCCCAAGGGGACACCATGGCCACACTCTATTCATTGCAAGTCCACCAGCCCCTTCAACCGAACAGCCGGCAGCCGCTTCAACCGCTGGTTCAGGGGGTCTACCTCGATGCCGACGGACTCCAACGCCGTCACACCCAGTAGCGGTTCCGCGTTAGCCTCGCCGAAGATGACCGTCCCACCAACGAACTCGCCCATGAACTCGATTTTGGCAACGGCGATGTCCACGGAAATCTCGCTGCCATCGGCCAATTCATACACGCGCTTCCCTTCGGGTTCGATACCGATAGCTTCAAGATGCTGTCTGGGAACAAGGGAATCGACTGCCCCTGTATCGACCAGGAAAAGCCCCTCCCAAAACCTGTCCGGTGCCGCCGGGTTTGTAATCCTGACCGTTACGTGTGTTGCGCCCATGTTTTCCACCTCCTTCCTTCTCCAAGATTCATGTTTCCTGCAATTGTGCCAGTATGTCTGCCAGACGCGAGTCAATCTCGCGGGCTTCAGCATCGAGGCGCTGCATTTCGGCAATGATTTCCTTGATCGAGCGTTGAGATAGAGTGTCCGTCTGCCCCACCCACCGGCTTGGGCTGAGGTTGTAGTCGGCTTGCTCTGCTTGTTCGCGGGTGATGACGGCGACTTCGCTATCGACCGGCTCGCCTTTGAGGAAGGCCGCTGCTAACGAACGAATGTCTTCCTCCGGGATGAAATTCTTTGGGCGGCCCTTGCCGACGCGACGGCTGGCGTTGAGGAGTACAATCCTGTTCTTGCGCCCTGCCGGCTTGCGTTTTGACAACACCACGATGATGCCGGCGGCGGTGGTGTTGTAGAAGAGGTTGTCAGGCAGCAGGATCACGCCGTCGATCAGGTCGTGATCGACGAACCATTTGCGGATGTTGCGTTCCTTGTCTTCGTGCTTGGCGCCGGAGCCTCGTGTGACAGCGCCAGTGTCGAGCACGACTGCGGCGCGTCCGCGCTCGTTCAGGCAGGCGAGTGTGTGCTGTAGCCACGCCCAGTCACCCTTGCCGGTCGTGATGCCGCCCCTGGTACGGAAGCGGTCGAACGGGTCATTGGCAAAGACGTCCGTGCTGAACGGCTGGTTCCACATGGGATTGGCAACCACGATGTCGTGGGTGTCGATCCGGCCTGACACGGTCTTGAACTTGGGGTTGATCATGGTATCGCCACGGGCGATCTCGATGTCCATGTCGTGGATGATGGCGTTCATGTGGGCGACGGCGTAGCTTTCGGCTTGCAGTTCCTGCCCGTAGAGCTTGAGCGGGACGCGGCTGGTGGGGTCGAGTTCCCGGGCGACGAGTTGGAGTTTGACAAGCAGACCGGCCGAGCCACAGGCGTAGTCGTGGCAGTCCTCGCCGGGTTTCGGACGCATGATGTGCGCCATCAGGAACCCGACTTCGGTCGGGGTGAAGAATTCGCCCGCGCTCTGGCCGGAACCTTCCGCGAACTTGCGCAGGAGATATTCGTAGGCGCGACCGAGGAAGTCGGGTTGCACGTCGGCGAGGCCGAGCCGGTAACGGGGATCGGAGAAGGTCTCGACCACGGCGGCGAGCTTTGCCGGGTTGACGTCACGCTCGCCGTTGCGCTCGGCTGCGAAATCGACGAGGTCGATGACGCCCGAGAGCGAGGGGTTCTGCCTGACGACCGCCCGCACCGCCCTCGTCAGATGTTCGCCCACGTCCTGGGGCCGTGTGCTTCGCTTCCGTTCGTCGAGCGGCCATTCGTAGCTTTCACGGCCGTTGATGACGCTCCATCGCGCTTCGGGCGGCAGGTAGAAGCGGAGGAGTTTGTGATCGCTCTCGGCAATCTCCAGCGCGGTGGCGCGGTCGCCGTATTCCTCGGCCAGGCGTCCGATTTCGTCGTCGAAGACATCGGACAGCCGTTTGAGAAACAGGAGCGGCAGCAGGTAATCTTTGAATTTGGCGGCATCCTTCTCGCCGCGGATGGAGCAGGCCGCGTCCCACAACATCTGCTCCATGGGTTTGGTGGATGGAGAAACAGCGCGCCGGGTCGCTTTTGCCCGGCGTCGCGTGACGCGCGCTGCCGCTTCGGTCGGCTCTATGGCTGCCTCCACCTCGTTGAGTTCCGCCTCGGCGGCAAGTGCGGCGATCGCTTCCTGTGCTGCCTTTTGCGGCTTGGTGGTGCCACCTTCCCAGCGGTTTATTGTGGCGAAGGAGACACCGAGCCTCTCAGCAAGTTGCTGCTGGGTGAGATCGAGTTTTGCCCTGATGGCGCGTAGGGTTGGTTGAATATCCATAAATTCTGATATGTTTGAGTTATTTCAACCAAACATAACAAAACAATACATTCATTGCAACTTTTTCAGGAAAGCAGCTTTGATTTTTGGTTAGGGAGCAAACAGGATCGCTAATCAGACCTGCAACGCATGGTGCTATGTTTTTCATAACATTTATAGCATATTCATAGCAAAATATAGCATTTGCATAGCAAAAGCATAGCAGGAACATAGCGTGGATTGTCGGGTTGCTATGCTGCCGACCTACCATCCTTTCCTCGGACAGGCACGCAGGCCTGTCCCTACATCAGAGGAGAGGAAAAATTGTTGATAAACCCGATATTATACGGCAGATTGAATCCTTGTTCCATGAGCGGCCCTCACACAAAGAGCCATCGAGGTCTCGTGAGCACTCATTCCAGAGACTACTGGAAAGCTAACCTGCGGTTGATTGCCTGGTGCCTTACGCTGTGGGGTGCGGTGTCCTATGGTTGCGGCATCCTCTTTGTCGAACAACTGAATTATTTTTCTCTGGGTGGGTACAAACTGGGCTTCTGGTTCGCGCAACAGGGGGCCATGTATGCTTTTGTCGCCCTGATCTTTTTTTACAATTGGCGGGTCACCAGGCTGGATCAACGTTACCGGGCCGGGCGTGACACACGGGACGGTAAATGAGTCTACAGGATTTAACGGCTCTGGTCGTGGGGTTCACGTTTGTGCTGTATATCGGGATTGCCTTCTGGACCCGCGCCAACAGCACCAGTGAGTTTTACATCGCCGGCAAGCACGTCCCGCCCCTTGCCAACGGCATGGCGACCGCGGCCGACTGGATGTCAGCCGCCTCCTTCATCAGCATGGCGGGACTGATTGCCTTTCTCGGGTATGAAGGCAGCATGTACCTCATGGGCTGGACCGGCGGGTACGTGTTACTGGCCATGCTGCTCGCGCCGTACTTGCGCAAGTTCGGCAAATTCACCGTGCCGGAATTTATCGGCGAACGGTATGACTCGGACCTGGCCCGCTTCGTGGCCGCCCTGTGTCTCATCTTCATCTCCTTTACCTACGTGGCGGGACAAATGCGCGGGGTCGGCATTGTGTTTTCCCGCTTCCTCGAAGTGGAGATCGACGTGGGTCTGGCCGTCGGGATGGGGATCGTGTTTGTCTACGCCGTGCTCGGCGGTATGAAAGGCATTACCTACACGCAGGTGGCGCAATACTGCGTGCTGATCTTCGCCTATACCGTGCCCGCCGTGTTTATCTCCATACAATTGACCGGCAACCCTATTCCGCAGTTGGCCCTGGGGTCCACCATGGCGGACGGGTCCGGGTATCTCCTGCTGAAACTGGATCAGGTCCTCATGGACCTGGGATTCAACGCCTATACGCATCCCTTCAACGATAGTTCCATGATCAACGTCCTGGCCATTACGTTTGCCCTGATGGCGGGAACCGCTGGCCTGCCCCACGTCATCGTGCGGTTTTTCACCGTGCCCCATGTGGCGGATGCGCGACGGTCCGCGGCCTGGGCATTGGTGTTTATCGCCCTGCTCTATACCGTCGCCCCTGCCGTCGGCGGGTTGGCGCGTTTGAATCTCATTACGACCGTCAACGGCGCCGACGGAACCGGGACCCCCTATGAAACCATGCCGAACTGGTTTCGCACGTGGGAAAACTCGGGGCTGATCGCCTGGTACGACCACAATCACGACGGCAAAGTCCAACACGCTGCCGGCAAGGCCTTTGCCGGTGGCAAACCTGTCTTTGATCCTGAGGCCCGTGACGAATCGGGCGGGCGTCTGGTCACGAATCCCGGTCCCGGCGACGTGGCCGAGGGCGCGCCCTTTGCCAATGAAATCTACGTGGACCGGGACATCATGGTCTTGGCCAATCCGGAAATTGCCGGCCTGCCCGATTGGGTGATCGCCTTGATTGCCGCCGGTGGCATTGCCGCGGCTCTGTCCACCGCCGCGGGCCTGTTGCTGGTCATTTCCGTGGCCGTTTCCCACGACATCCTGAAGAGCACCTTCGCGAAAAACCTGACGGACAAACAGGAATTGACCGCCGGCCGCATCGCCGCGGCCGTGTCCATTGCCATCGCGGGGTATCTCGGGTCCAATCCCCCGGCGTTCGTGGCCCAGGTGGTGGCGTTCGCTTTCGGGCTGGCCGCCTCGTCCTTGTTCCCGGTCATCCTGCTGGGAATTTTCAGTACCCGCATGAACAAGTGGGGCGCCATTGCCGGTATGCTGACGGGGCTCATCTTTACCATGGGATACATCATTTATTTCAAAGGCGTGTTTATCGCTCCCATGGCGGAGAACGTGCCGGCCAACTGGTTGCTGGGCATTTCGCCGGAAGGCATCGGCACGGTCGGCATGCTCCTGAACCTGTGCGTCGCGCTGACGGTCTCGCAATGCACCACCCCACCGCCTGCCAAGATCAGGGCATTGGTCGAACGCATCCGCCTGCCGGAGACGTGATCGCCGATTCCATACGTTTGTCAGATGTTCTGGACACACCGGAAGCCGGCGTGGGCGTGAGGATAGCCTTGACGAAACCAGTTCCGGAACGAGCGACGCAACAGGCAGGAGGCCGTGGTGGGGGCGCCTCCTTTGACGATGAAATGATCGTCGTCGAAGAAGCGGGCGGAGTATCCGGGATAGGTGGGATAGGGCTCGAAGCCTTCAAAGGGATGGAAACGGGTCGAGGTCCATTCCCAGCCGTTGCCGACCAATTGCGAAACCCCGAATGCGCTGTCACCGTGCGGATTGGCCGTGACCGGGATGGGGTCCCAAAACCGAAAGTCAAAATTCCCGTGCACCCCGTTGGTGATCCGTTCTGCCCAGGGATAGGCACGCTCTTCGCCGCTTGGCGTCCCGTACGCCGCCCGGTGAAATTGCGCTTCGGTCGGTAGCGAGAGACCGGCCCATTGCGCATAAGCCCGCGCGTGGCTCAGGGAGACGTAGACGGGCCAATGCGGGGGAAGCGGAATTTCCCGAAACAGCGTCAACAGGAACCAGCGGTCTCCTCGTTTAACCCAAAACGGGGGGACGGGACCGCCCTGTTCCACGAACTTTTCATATTGTCGATTGGTGACTTTGTATTTGCTGATCGCAAAGGCCGGGACCTCTTCACGATGTTCGCCGAATTCATTATCCCAGCCGAACCCATCACGACGACCGAGCGTCGCCATGCCCCCGGGAATCTCGATCATGACGTGATCGGGTGGCGGACTTTCAGGCGATGGGGACAAAGACGGCGAATATTTTCTCTCACAAGCAACGTGGTGCAGCAGGTAGGCCGTGGTTTCGGCGTGCATCCACCGATGCTCGATCGCCATACGCAGGACGGCCTCCGAAGCGTTTTCCAATGCTCGATCAACCGACTCCCTCGCCCTGACGTTGTACTGACGGATTTCTTCGAGCGAGGGCCAATCCGAGGGCACGTCTGCCTGCTGCGAGCCTACTTCGGGATCGATGCCCGCCTCGAACAGTGAATCAAACGTGTCGTGAAACGAGGGCTGGCCCAACGTCCAGCGACAAATCTGGTTCCAATCAAACGCCTCCACGTGGCCGACGTAAAACACGACGCGATGCCGTTCCGGGATAGGACGCTCATAAAGCGTCTCCGGTTGAAACAGGGAAAAGATGTGGTCGGTGCAGGCCCGCGCCGCGGATAATTCCTTTCGTATTTCGACTAAACGCGGCATAATTCCTGATGCGATCCGGCCTTTTACCATGAGGCGACTTCCGAAGCTAAGCCGGCTCCCGCAGCGGGAGTGTCGATGGCTTCTCTCGCGGGCTTTTGTAATATCTCCATAGTCGGGTCTTGTCAAGAAAAAATAGATCATGAACCCACCCGTCCTGAGTATCCGCAACGTGAGCAAGGAGTTCGGCCCCGGTGTTCGAGTCCTCGATCACGTCGATCTCGAAGTGTTTGAAGGTGAAACCCTGGTCCTGATCGGGGAAAGCGGGTCCGGCAAAACGACCCTGCTCAGGATGTTCAACGGATTGACTCATCCCAGTTCGGGAGAGGTGTGCATTCACGGGGAACCGGTACGAGTCAAAGATCCTATCGATCTGCGTCGCCGCACCGGGTACGTGCAGCAGGATGCCGGATTGTTGCCACATTGGACCGTCGAGGAGAACGTCGGCCTGGTGCCGCTGTTACTCGGATGGGAGCCCGAACGAAGAACAAGCCGGGTCCGTGAACTCCTGGACCTGGTGCAACTCGACTCGCAACGGTTTCGAGCGCGGTATCCCATTGAACTATCCGGCGGACAACGACATCGCGTGGCCTTTGCAAGGGCCCTCGCCGCCGATCCCGGGATCGTCCTGCTCGACGAACCATTCGGCGCGCTCGACGCGATTACCCGCCACGAACTCCAACGCCAATTCCTCGGCCTTAAACAACGCCTCAAAAAGACCATGGTCATGGTCACCCACGACGTCGATGAGGCCTTGCGACTCGGCGATCGCATCGCGGTGCTGAAGGAAGGTCGTCTCCTGCAGACCGGAACCCCGGCCGACCTGCTCGACGCTCCGGCCCACGACTACATTGTGCAATTGCTTCACCATCGATCCCATGGAGATGCCTCATGACCGGAGGCCGCTTTTATTCGGTGTGTCTGATGGCGCTGGTCTTCTTTGTGCTGATTCCCTCGCCGGCCTTGTCGCAGGAGAATCGCATTGTCGTCGGATCGAAAAACTTCATGGAGAGCAGACTCCTGGCTGAAATCTTCGCTCAACTCATTGAAGCCCGCACGGATCTCTCCGTGGAACGGCGACTGGGCCTTGCGGGCACGCAGGTCTGCTTTGAAGCGCTCCGCACCGGAGCCATCGACCTTTACCCCGAATACACGGGCACCGGGCTCGTCAGCATCCTGCGGCAACCGCCGGCCGGAGACCCACGAACGGCGCTCAACGTCGTTCGCGCGGAGTTTTTACAACGTTGGGATTTGTGGTGGCTGAATCCACTGGGATTTGAGAATGCCTATGCGCTAGCCGTCCCCCGCTCCCTGACGGCCGGCACTCCCCTGAGAACCATTTCGGATCTCGTCGAGATCGCGCCTTCGCTGACCGCGGGGTTCGGGTATGAATTCATCAACCGGCCCGATGGCTTACCCGGTCTGCAAACACGGTACGGCCTCACCTTTCCGCGCGTGCAGGCCATGCAACAGTCCCTGAAATATCAGGCCGCCGCTGCCGGCGAAATCGACGTGCTCGACGTGTATACCACCGACGGGCGACTTGCCGTGTATGACTTCGTGGTCCTGGAAGACGATCGACAATTTTTCCCACCTTATGAAGCGTCCGGCCTCATTCGAGGCTCCACGCTCGTGAAACACCCCGAGTTGGGAGCGGTCCTGGGGTTGCTGACCAACGCGTTCGACGCCGGGACCATGCGGCAATTGAACTATCGCTTGCAGGAAGGCGGGGAACCCGTGGAAGTGGTGGCGCGCGATGCCTTGTCGGCCCTCCATCTTTTTGCGAGCGATGAAGCCGGCACCCGACCGGTTCCGCACAAGGAAGGACTCTTCGCCTATGCCTGGGCAAAACGGACGACGCTGATGCGTCGAACAATCGAACATCTGGGTCTGGCCGGGCTGGCGTTAGGGTTGGGGATCCTTGTGGCCGTCCCGTTGGGCTTGCTTCTCGAACGTCGCCAGACGGTCGCCGAACCCGTTATTCGAGGCATCGGACTCACGCAAACGATCCCGTCCATCGCCTTACTCGCCTTCATGATCCCGGTGTTCGGTATCGGCATGTTGCCGGCCGTGATCGCCTTATGGATTTATTCCCTGTTTCCGATCGTGAGGAACACCTATTCCGGTCTCCGCGATGCGGCTCCCCAAGCCGTGGAAGCGGCTCGCGCGCTCGGCATGACGGAATGGCAAATCCTCCATTGGGTGCGACTGCCATTGGCCGCGCCCGTTATCATGGCAGGCGTCCGAACGGCCGGCGTCATCACCGTGGGGACGACCACGCTGGCCGCGTTCATTGGCGCCGGGGGCCTGGGCGTGCCGGTCGTCGCGGGATTACAAATGGCCAACACGACCGTGATTCTTTCCGGGGCGTTGCCCGCAGCGGCCCTGGCATTGATGATCGACGGATTTCTCGGCAAGGTGGAAACGTGGCTCAGACCGCGAGGCGTCTGACTCCTTGCACAAATGGAGGCGACCCGCTACAGTGCGGGCTCCACGATTCCGCTCCTCTCAACGACGTTATCCGTTATCTTTTCATCACGATGCGCGTTTATGCTTAAGCAATCCAATATTAGCATCGACGTACATTTGGACAACCGGGATCCCGATGCCGTCAGGGAAGAAATTCGCGCGGGACTTCTTTCGACTCCACGGACGCTTCCCACCAGGTATTTTTATGATGAACGAGGCTCCGAACTTTTTGAACAGATCTGCGAATCGCCGGAATACTATCAGACGCGCACGGAACACGAATTGCTGAAAACCGTGGCCGACGACGTAGTGGCTCGAACCGGCGCCGATGAATTGGTGGAGTTGGGCTCGGGCGCCGCGACCAAAACCCGGGTAGTGTTGGACGCCATGGCGCGCGCGCAACGACTCCGTTTCTACGTCCCGTTGGACGTTAGCGAAGGCATCGTGCGACGGGTTGCGCAAGAGCTTGTCGAGGAATACGAGGGATTACAGGTTCATGGCGTTGTGGGAGATTTTCTGGCCCATCTTGGACACATTCCGCAGGGAGGCAGACGCCTGGTCATGTTTCTGGGCGGGACCATCGGCAACCTGGGACCCGAAGCCGTTCCCGCGTTTCTGTCGACGGTCTTTGATGAAATGGATCGAGGGGATTCTTTTCTCCTTGGAGTTCAACTCATCACCGACGTGGCTCGCCTGGAAGCGGCATATAATGATTCAGCCGGGCTCTCTGCCGCCTTCAACAAGAATATGTTATACGCGTTACAGCCCGTGATTGGACCGGCATTCGATCCCGAGGCCTTTGACCACGTAGCCCGGTTCAATCACGCCGAACACCGGATTGAAATGTATCTTCGGTCGGTTCGCCGGCAAGTGATTCCCATACCCGAATTGGAGTTGACCCTTCCGCTCGAAGAAGGGGAAGAAATCCTCACGGAGATCAGCACGAAATACACGCGCCACCACGTGGAAGTTCTGTTGGCCCGCGCGGGGTTCAGCCCCGTTGCCTGGTATAGCGATCCTCACGACCTGCACGGTCTCGCCCTGGCCCAAAAGCCTTTCGGCTGATTCATGATCTATCTGAATTACGCAGCACTCTGTCCGGCAATGACAGAGGCTGAGGCCGAAGTTGCTCGGACGCTGCACGAGTTCAAGCGCTATTTGTATTCGGAAGCCGGCATCGAGTGGTATCTCCGGAAAGTTCAAGAGTGCCGGCAAAAAGTCGGCACCCTGTTACACGTGAGTGATCCTTCGACCATCGCGTTCACCACGAATGCGTCCACCGCGCATTATCTGACGCTCTCTTCTTTGAAGTGGGAACCGGGCGATGCCATTCTTACCACCACGCACGAAAACCCGTCCATCACGAAACAACTTCGCGCGCTCGAGCGCGACGGCATCCGCGTTCACGCCGTCAGGCCGACGTCCCTCGAAACGTTCCTGCACACCCTGGAAGAACGAGTCAGCGAAGCCGGCGTCAAAGCCATCGTGATGAGCCACGTGTCGCACGTTGACGGACGGGTGTTCCCGGTCCATGACGCGGCCTCGATGGCCAGGGCGCGGCAGTGTCTGGTCGTCATCGACGGCGCACAAGCCGTGGGACATATCCCCGTTGACCTGGATTCGCTCGATTTCGACGGCTATTTTTTTGCCGGGCATAAGTGGTGTGAAGGCCCTCTCGGCACGGGGGCGATGGTGATGCGTGAGAGTATTTTTTCGCATCCCCGCTACCGCGGGATCGAAGGAGAACACCACGGCGATCCAGCGGCTGGCTCATTTGAAATCGGGACGCAGAACATCGGGCTCATTGCGGGACTCGCCGAGGCCTGCGAGCAACGACATCGACGGGGCATCAACCCGGAACCACAGCGGGTCTTTCGGGAAACGGCCAGGGAACTGCTGGGCGAGCACCGGAATTGCCGTTTCATGGAATGGCAGGGACCTCACGCACCCGGCATCCTGACGTTCAAAGGCCCGGACGACCTGGATCATGGAGCGTTCGTCAAACGGCTTGCCTCCGAAGCGGGGATCATCGTGAAACCTTTTGTGGATTACCCTGAAGATGACGCGCCTGCGATACGGCTGTCATGGTCTTCGACCATGGATCAACGGGAATTTCAGAAGGGCGTGTTGACGATGGCACAACGGCTCAAGTCATAACCCATCTGTATTTGTAGGGGCCGCATCTCATGCGGCCAAGAGAAGCGCCATGAGATGGCGCAGCTACAAAAGAGGAAGAAGACGGCACCATGAGCCAGATCCCTCTTACGTGTAGCTGCGACATCTTATGCCGCCCTGCACGGCGCCGCATGCACAAATACCATCAAGGTGTATGTTCTTGACGGCGTTCCAGGCGTTCCTCCAAGCGTCGCAAGGCTTTCTGGGTTGAGCGAAGGTCGCGCAAAATTTCCTCCCGTGATACGGGTTGTTCCAGTTCTCGAAGGCGTTCGGCCTTGGCTTCTTCGAGATTGTTGAGCACCACCGCGATAAAGAGGTTGATCACGACGAACGTGCCGACCACCACGAAACTGACGAAATACATCCAGGCCAGCGGGTGCAGTTCCATGGCGATATACATGATGTCCGTCCAATCCTCCAACGTCACGACCCGAAACAACGACAAAAGAGAAATGCCCAAGCTTCGCCAATGCACGGGGTCGTGTTCATGAAACAGTTGGTAGCCCGTAATCGCGTAGATATAAAAGATGATGCTCATCAGGAGCATGACGTGTCCCATGCTCGGGATCGAACGCACGAGCGTCGAGACGATCAAGCGCAGTTCCTGAATCGTGGAAATCAACCGCAGGACCCGCAATAACCGGGCGAGCCGGGCGATCATGGCATACTCCCCGGTCGCGGGAAGCAGCGAGAATACAATGACCGAAAAATCAAAGACGTTCCACCCGTCACGAAAATACCGGTCGACCTGCGGAGCCACGGCAATCATCTTCAGCAGGGCTTCGAGAATGAACACGGCCAACACGAATTGGTTCCCCAGGTGCATCCATTCTCCATATTGACGGACCAGGTCGGGAGACGTCTCCATGCCCAACAACGCCCCGTTCCCGACAATGAGCGCGATAATCACGTATTCAAACGCTGGCATACCGACTAATCGTTGCGCGAATTGTTTCATCATCTGTGACCTTTACTTGCCCTTGTGTAATGGAAAGCCGTAGGGACCAGCGATCGCTGATCCCTACAAACCATGCCCTACCTCTACCCCAACCCCAACCCGCATTGTCCGGGGAATTATCAAGAGTAGTTGACGGTCTCTTCTCCTTGTAGCTGCGGGATCCCTGCTGGGGGCAGGGACATGCCTTATCCCGCTGTCTTCCTGGCCGCATAAGATGCGGCAGCTACAAATCAAGGCGTTTTTCTATGAAGAACGGTCATTGTCAACTACTCTTGATAATTCCCATTGTCCGAGGCGATGCTCCACAGTTTGCGTCTGTGTCAAGGCCTCGAGTTGAAGATCGTGTCCTGTGATCTGCGCAAGGGCATCCTGAGGGATGAGCCCCACCAACTCACTTTTGACCACGGCGACGCCTTTGAGGGCCGCGGCTCGTTTCACGGCATCGAACGCCAGGTGAACCGGCGTTTGGCGATAGTCGGTGAGATTCATCGACACCTGAACGCAGCACTGGCTCTTCAGTGCCAGCCCGATGGCCTTGACAGCCGGCAGCCCGCCATTCGAAGCCCGGACGCTCCTGGCGATATCCCGCGCCAGGGAGACATCGTAACTCTGCAATACCACGTTGAAGGCAACGAGCGGATGGCGAGCCCCGACCACGACCACACCGGCCGTCGGATGCGGCTCCGCCGGACCGAAATCCGGAGCCCACGCCGGACCGGTGGCCATTCGCTTCATCAGGGCCACCAGCCCCCCTTTCCGGATCTGTTCCAATCGCTGGCGAAAGGGGCGCTCGCAGGCTTCCTCATACAGAAAAACCGGTAGCCGCAGTTCCCGCCCGATTCGCTCCCCGACCCGGTGCGCAAGCCTGACGCATTGCTCCATCGTCGAGCCTGACAACGGAACGAACGGCAACACGTCACACGCCCCGAGACGAGGGTGCTGGCCTGTGTGATGCTTCAGATCGATCAATTCCACAGCCTGGGCAACCACCGAAAAAGCGGCCTCCTCCATCGACTCGACGGACCCGGCCACGGTCAGAACGCACCGGTGATGGTCCTCGTCCCGGTGCCGGTCGAGCAGGGCAACGCCTTGAATCGCGGTCAGGGCGTTTTCGAGTTGCTCGATGACCCCTGCATCACGGCCCTCGCTGAAATTGGGAATACTCTCGACAATGCCTGCCATGCCCCTGTTTACTGAAATCGCGCTTTGTTGACAACCTCAAAAAGGTGATATACAACTTCTGATAGGTTGTCCTGCTTGCAAGCATCGACCCTTTAGCAGATCAAAACAGGTGATCCCATGACGATGACCCAAGTCCAACCAGCCGAGACCCTTGCCGAGCTTCACGAATCCAAACCGGAACGGGTGACCATCGTGCTCCTGAGCGGAGACATGGATAAAGCCATGGCCGCCTTCATCATCGCCACCGGCGCCGCAGCCATGGGCATGCACGTGACCATGTTCTTCACGTTCTGGGGGCTGAACGTCATTCGCAAACCCGGCGCGACCAGTGCCGCCAAAGACCTGCTGCGCAAGGCCTTCGGCTGGCTCAACAAAGGAGGCGCCGCGAGCCTGCCTCTTTCGAAATTCAACTACGGCGGGCTGGGCACCACGATGATGAAAAAGGTCATGCGGGAAAACCACATGCCCGGGGTCCCTGAACTGATCGAAACCGCGCAGGATCTCGGCGTCAAGATGATCGCCTGTACCACCACGTTGGGGTTATTGGGTATTTCCAAGGAGACCCTGATCGACGGCGTGGATCAACTCGCCGGAGTCTCGACCTACCTCGCGGAAGCCAAAGACGGCTCCGTGAATTTGTTTATTTGAGTAATGAAGCATTCCTTCTCCCCTTGAAAAATCTTACCCTCTCCCCTTGCGGGAGAGGGAAGGGTGAGGGGAAGGTGAGGGGAAATTCAACACATGATCCAATCCGACATCACACTCGATACGCTGGGGTACTTCTGCCCCATGCCCATTATTCTCACCTCCAAGAAAATCAAGGAACTCACCACCGGCCAGGTCCTCGAAGTTCTCTCCGACGACGAAGGCATCAAAAAAGACATGCCCGCCTGGTGCCAAACCACCGGCCACGAATGGGTCGGCCTCGAAGAAGAAGAGACAAACCCCAAAACGGTCTACAAGGTCTACGTCAAAAAGACCAAATAGCGAATCACTCCCCCCTTGAGGGGGTCCGGTGAAAACAAACCGTTAGAATAGGTTAAGATTCTTTCCTCAACCGGCTCACGTTGTCATCAATGGTTTGAGCCCATTCATCGCCGGTGACTTCCACGACCAACACGTTACCGACGAAAGCACTGCTCATGACAATGCCGGGATTGAGGTCTCGCAGCCGCGACAGGCTGTAACTGTTTCATAGCTGTTCTTGTTGCCGAGGCTGATCCTCTCATCACACTATGCTGTCTTGCCAAATTGTTGCTTTTGAAGTAGGTCGCAAGTCCAACCAACAGCCTCTGGATACTCATCACAGTCCAAGACGAATTCCTGTCCTCTTGATACAGTCTTCAATTCGGTTCGCTCACCTTGGCGGCGCCATCGCCGCGCATTTCTGTGGTATGTGAGTGGCATCCGGTTCCCGGTTGGATGAAACCAGGCGGGAAGGTTCCAAGTCGTCGTTTTTTCCGCACGCGATGCGGTCAACTGCTGTTCGGTGGAGAAAAAAGAGAAAACTCCTGCCCCGGGTATGCTGTTTGTCTCGACACCGTCCATTTCCAGGTGTCGGCTTGCCACGTAAACCACATTATTCGGCTCATGAACTCGATCGAAATGAGGATGATACGCCGCCCACTCATAGCCGGATGGTGACTTTGAATTCCCGATTGGCAAAACCTCGGCAATCTGTAACCATCCCCAAATGACGTGGCATGGTCGAACGTTTGTGCCCCAGGCGTAGACGTCGTCACGGACTTCGACACGCTTAAAAAGTCCGAAGAATAAGAACAGGTCACCTGGCCCAACTCCATTATTCCTGAGATGGCCTTGAGCAGGACCAGTCTGACCGAAAATGGGACGCCAGCCCGCCAAACGCGGGAGACTATTTTGCGCAAGATCAGGGTCAATGTGGGCACGGTAGTGTGAAGGAATCCGGCCACCTGTCAGTTGAGAAACTATAGGACCAAGCGAAACGCCATCGAACGAGATGTCTGCATACGTGACTTTCGACCTCTTGTCTGGAATGGGTAGCGAAACCATGCGGCCATCCGGAAATATCGGGCTCGGTACGCCCCCAGAAGAGGAGTCGAACCCCTTTCTGCTGAAAATCAATTTCATCCTTTCCCTTCCCTTCACGAATCGTCATCACTTGGCCAATCGGACGGTGGAGCGTTCAAGCCCAACGGATGCTTTTCGATAAATTCCAAAAAACCGGTTATTGTTTCAGGCTGGAAACGGCACTTGTGTCCCCGACCAGCCTTCAGCGTGTCCAAGTGCTCGGGCAATTCAGGACCACACCCGCCAAAATAGCGGAATGTTCTTGCAATAAGGATGTTGATGCCACTCAAGTCAACCGCCTTGGCCTTTGGATTCTCGTGGCATTTCTTGGAGTGCGCTGACCGCAATTGCCGGAACGCACCATTGGGCAATGGCTTGTAGATGTTGTCCCCACGTTTGTAGATCAATTTGCGCTTGGAGTAGTTTGGAATTTTTTCGGAGAATCGCTCGTCGTGGTAGTACTGTCCGTAGTTGAGAATCTCTTCCACTTGCATTGCGTAGATGACCCGGTTTCACTTCGCCTTACGACTCAAGCCAACGATCCAATCCCCAACCTTGGCCGTTCGTCTGATCTTCGGCTTGCAATTAGCAAGAGTGCAGTAGCCCCAAAAAGGATTTGGCGCAAACCCACCGTCATGCACGACAATGTACGAATAGAGTTTCATGAGACTACAAAGATGAATTTACGGTGGTATGCAAGGTAACTCGCAGTGCGATTATCGGGTTGCCGTATCAGTTGACATCCGCTAATACCGAGCAATGTCTTTAACACCAGCATGATACGGAGCGCATGCATTTCTACGCCGATGCAGGATGTTTCATTTTCATGTAGACGCCGCCTTTTTCGAGTTCTTCAAGCATTTGGCTCAGCCGTTTTTCTTTGGTCTCCCGGCGCTTGGCGCTGTTGATCCAACCGACATAATCGTTCTGCTGATAAGCTGGGCGCTTGTGATAGGCTTCCATCAAGCCCCTCTCGTCCAGAGCCTGTTTGACAAAATCCGGCATCGGGTATCGCGGTCGCTTCAGTTTGGAAAAGTCGCTGCCCATCCTTCCGCCTCCTTCACCGGCACCGATTATCAAGAGCGACAGGCGTGATTCACGGCACGGCCTATTCTTGGAACATGATCTCTATGCCTTTCTGCCAAGGTAAAACCCGTATCGAACCAAGAGTATATTTACGCGGCGTTTGACAGAGACAAAACAGATTCGCTGTGTGATTTTCTGATGCAAATGCCATGAGTCCTTTCAGGTCCGATTCTTTGGGCGAGGCTTGTGATTTGATTTCAACGGCTCTGGGCGAATCGTTCGGACCACGCGTCAACACCAGATCGACTTCCATGCCGGTATTGGTACGCCAGTAATGGAAACGATAGCCCGACTCGTTGTAATCGTTGGTCCTGATCAACTCGTTGACGATGAACGTTTCAAACAGCTTGCCATAGCGATAGCTGCTCGACTTCAACTCAGTCTGTAATTCCCCTCTCACCGCGTTCAAGACGCCACAATCAAAGAAATAGTACTTGGGGCTTTGGCGTAATTGTTTGCGCACCGAGTAGCTCCAACCGTCTATACGAAAGGCAAGTAACGTGTCTACTAATATATCGAAATATTCCTGAACCGTTCTCACACTGACACCAGTGTCTCTGGCAACGGCCGTAAAGTTGACGGGTTCACCATTCACCTGCCCGGCAACGTCAAGTAAACGAATAAAATGATCGATTTTCCTGACCAATGATTCCTGCATCACCTCTTCTCTGAGATAGGTTTCCACGTAGGCCTTCAATGATCGTTTTGCCGAGGATTGGGTTTCCTGATAGATGCCGGGTAACGTACCAATGGTCAGGGCCTTGCGCAGATCAAGCGCAAGCTCCTGTGAGCTTAGCGGATGTAACCTTAGTGTCCATGCGCGTCCGGCCAGGAGATTGGCACCCGAACGCTTGAGTTTTCTGGCACTGGAGCCGGTCAGCAGAAATTGAACCTGGCCCTTGTGCCGTTCGATCAGGTAATGCACTTCATCAAGCAGCCCGGGCAATTTTTGCACCTCATCAATGAGAACAGTGAGTGTCTCTTTTGCAGGAACATCCCGCAATCGTTGTTCTATTTCCAGACGAAACAGCCCGGGTTCGGCAACGTAGCGTCGATAGACGTCCAAACTCAACAAGTCGATGCTTTCCGCGTGTTGAACGCGGCTCAGATAATCCTGTGCCAACACGGTCTTACCCACACCCCTTGGGCCGAACAGAAAAGCGGATTTTCCCTGCTTCAACAGGCCGGGAAGCTTGAGCTTTCTCTTATACATACTCAACATATATATTATAAATATTTAGTATAGTCAATATTCATATTAAAAACGTAAAGGCTTGTCAGTTGGCACTCAAACACAAACTGCCCGACAGTTTTCTCAGCAACCCATTGAACCGTGTTCACATATGCGTTAACATAGCTCGTGCGAGAAGTAATTTTCTACCGTACTGAATCCGGAGGATGTCCCATTGAGGAATTCCTGGACGGGCTCACGTCCCAGCAGGCCTTGAAAGGAAGAGAAAGACTCTGGATTCCCGATTACAAACGTCGGGAATGGCAGTTCGGGATACATTGACTATTTTCATACCAAAGATTATCTCCAACAGGAGGCATTCGCAATGAGTGATCTAAAAGCTTATATCCGTAAGAGAAAGAAATATGACTCTGAGTTCAGGGTTGGCTTTGACGAAGGCTACAAAGCGTTCAAAATCGGGGTGTTGCTCAAGGAAGCTCGTGAGGCTTCAGGCTTAACGCAAGAAAAAATGGCTGAGAAACTGCATACCCGTAAATCGGCCATTTCCAGAATTGAAAACCATGCCGAAGATATTCGCTTGTCCACTTTGGAAAAATTTGCATCCGCACTCGGACGCAGTCTCGAAATATCAATTCGATAAAGCCCGCGAAGAACAATAATCGTTCTGCCGGTTTTTGCTGAATATAAGGAACGATATTATCGCCAAAGAAAAACCGTAATCTGTCCTTTATTGTCGTGAAAAAACGTTCATTTGCTTAGGCATTTTCGTTTTCAAAACAAAAATTAAGAATAACTGTTCTGGCTGGCGTGCATGAAAGTTTTAATACGTAAGTTGTTGCATACGTAAGAAGCTTGGTCTTTGATTTATGATGATTTTGGTTTGCTTACTCCATAATTGACTTTATCGTCATTCACTATAAATCAAGGCAGGCCACCTTCCCTATAGCTCAAAGCGATCTCGGGCCGTAGGCCACGGCCGAATTGATTGAAGTAAGCATTGCCAGTCGTGCCGAGCGCCACACTCATTCTGGTTCGACCTGAGCGATAGGTGCCCACTAGCTTCAGCCAAGTTTTTTCTATGTACATTTTTCTCGATGAATCAGGATCATTTGCAAGCGCGCCTAAACAGGACTCATGGAACACTATCGTCGCCTACATGATGCCGGAACGCGACTGGAGCCGAATGCAAAGAGCAGTGACGGGTCTGCAAATGGCTGCGGGTGCTGGCCAACGAGGTGAAATTAAGCTGAGAGAAGTCAAAGAAAGGGATTATTTCAATTTTCTCGCCCACCTCAGTCAACTCCATGGCATTCTGTTTGCGGTAGCAACGGATGCAGGACTGTATGGGATTGCCCAGATTGAGGAACACCGGGAAATAGCGGCTCAAGAAATCGTCCGGCATGTAGATCTAATGCGACATGAAACTGGGCGACAGGGATTGAGAAACCTGTCCGATTGCGTTCGGAATCTCTCACCCCAGTTATATATTCAGTTGAAGTGCCAAGTGGTCTTGATTGATGCGGTTATACGTGACGGTACCCTCTATTTCGTGCAACGGTTTCCAGAAGAACTTGGGAAATTTCATTGGAGGATAGATCAAAAACATTCGACAAAGACCGAGTATGAAGGGGCGTTTGAAATGCTAACGCCTCCGTGGTTGCAAACTCTTTCTCTGGGGAACCCTCTAATCATGCTGAAAGGTGCCGACTATGGCGCATTCCAGCGATTTGAATATCCAGAGGGCAAGACGCCCACATATCTCAAGACTGTGTATGGCATTGATACCGGAAGGGCCGGTGGAATAAACATTGGACAACTGATGCGAGAGGACCTAAAGTTTGTCGACTCAAAACAGGATCATGGGATTCAAGTCGCCGATTTGTTGGCCGCAGGGTTGCGTCGATGTTTAAGAGCACAATTCAATGACAATCAACGAGCCGCACAGCTCCTTGGAAGACTAATGCTACAAGGGGAATTGAACAGCCCACCTATTCGACTGTTGGGATTCTCGACGCAAGAATCGGTAGTTGCCAGAGAGATAGCAAAATTGATTCACATAATGGGGTTATGGAGCCGAGTAATGGTAAGCGATGATTGAACGAGGACAATAGCGTTTATTTATGACGGTTATTCACGGCAGACTATCTGAATGACCGGTATTTTAACCCGAAAGCATTTCACAAAGCGGATCGGTTCAACCGCCCGGCCCGGCAGTGGCATCAACCGCCCCCCACAGGCGATGTAAACCATGTGTCCGGTTTAGTTTGTAAACCATGTCCGGTTTGCACACATGAGGAGCCCTCCTTAGTTGTTGTATGAGAAACTCACCTTCGGTAGTGGACCGTTTTGTGGAAGGAAGGTCAGTTTAGGATCGGGTAATTAGGGCGAAACGTAACCAAAATAGATCTTCAGAAACTGTTTAAACACATTCTCTTGACGGTGA
>WTGX01000023.1 GCA_011523385.1 Nitrospira sp.
CTCAACCGGAACACACGATCGGGTTCGAGGTCGGGGCACAGTGGTGACGGGGCCGACGGTCGCGTCGTCCTGACGTCTTCAACGAACGTTCAAATACCGTCATTGCCGTAGCACTGACCAGCCAACCACAACGTTCAGGTTTTCCTCTCCCCTCCCGCATGGCTGGACTTCCACGTTCTTCATGGGTGAAAATCAGTCAAATTCGCACACGTGCCGTCGAAAGAATTGGGAAGCGGTTAACGGGTACACCTATCTCCTTGAGGGGAAGCAGACGCAATCCAACTCAACATCAGTTTCTGGCTAATTGATCGTCTGGCCTGATAAAATACATTTCTGGCAAGAATAATAGAAGAACCCGGGATACATGAATGAACGACGGAATTGAAAAGAAGGGGAACCGGCTTATCGTAAGAGGGCATGTGCGTCATAACGATTTGCGGTCCTTTTGTTCAAAACTTTATCAAACGATAGAGCGTCAGCAATGGTCTGATGTCATACTGGATTTTTCACTGTGCGCCGGCATTACGGAAGCCGTGATGTTGCCGTTGATGCCTATTATTGCTGATTATCGGGAGAATAGTGTCGGTTTCCAATTAGTTGAGCCGAACGACGACAAACTGCGACGGCTTTTTTTTAATACCAATTGGGCGCACTATATCGATCCCGATAAATATGACCGAAATCCACATGAAGGCGGCCATGTCCCCGCCCTTCGTTTCGGTGATGATGAGACAAGTGCCTCAGGTGAAATTCTCACCAAGGTCATGAATCTGATTCTAAGGCAATTGGAAACGGATAGAGCAACCTTAAAAGCTGTCGAATGGGCGTTGGGGGAAATCATGGATAATGTGGTCAATCACTCTCAATCGCCGATTGGTGGATTTGTGCAAGCGACGGCATATGAAGGCTCTAACCGGGTCGAGTTTGTCGTTGCCGACGCCGGCATCGGCATTCCCCGTAGCATGAACATAGCCAATCATGCGGAAGCAATTCGACGAGCGATTGACGAAGGCGTCACGAGAGACAAGACCCAAAACGCCGGTAATGGGCTCTATGGGAGCTATCGAGTTGCAACACTTTCAGGCGGCCAATTCGAGATTCATTCCTTAAAGGGATCGCTGTTTTGTAAAGAAAATGAAGGGGAAATCGAAAATCGTTCAAACTTCGTTCCCTATTGCGGAACGTCGGTCCGGTGTGGGATCAATGTCAGCGATCCTGAATTGCTTGGCAAAGCACTTCGCTTCAAGGGCCGATCTCACGATCCACCCTACGATTACATTGAACGTACATTCGAGAACAAGGAGAACGAATTGGTTTTCAACGTCAAGGATACGGCTCAACGCGATACAGGCTCTCGCCAGGGAGGAAAGCGAATTCGAGGCATGATCGAGAACCTGCTGCGTGAACGTCGGCCGGTCAATATCGACTTTGACGGTGTGGGCGTTATCTCAAGCAGTTTCGCCGATGAAGTGTTCGGCCGTCTGTTCGTGGAGATGGGGCCATACGATTTCATGACCCGAATCAAAATTTGCAACGCCGACCCAACCGTCAAGGGTTTGATTGACCGCGCCATCATGCAACGAACCAGACTTGGCAACGGAGACGCCTGATTCCCGCTGAAAAAGGCTTTCCTGTGGAGCACACATGATTGAACGCTACAGCTTGCCCCGTATGGGAGCCGTATGGACCCCGAAGCGGAAGTATGAGACCTGGCTGCAAGTCGAGTTGGCCGTCTGCGAAGCGCTTGAAGAAAGAGGTGAAGTCCCGCAAGGCGTGGCTCGCCGGGTCAAACGGAAGGTTGTCATCGATCCGGACCGGATTGAGGAAATCGAGCAAGTCACCAAACATGACGTCATTGCGTTCCTGGAATCCGTTGCCGAGCAAGCCGGCCCACAAGCCCGGCATCTGCACGCGGGGCTGACGTCCTCCGACGTGCTCGACACCGGGCTGGCGATCCAATTGGTTGAGGCGGTGGGCATTATCCTGGAGGACCTGGACGCCTTGTTGACGGTACTGCGGGATCAAGCCTTCGAGTACCGTGAGACGATGATGGTGGGCCGGTCGCACGGCATCCACGGCGAACCCATTTCCCTGGGCTTCAAGTTCGCCATCTGGTACGAGGAATTCATCCGGCAACGCCGGCGCCTGGTTGCCGCCGGAAAGGATATTGCCGTTGGCAAGTTGTCCGGGGCCATGGGCACGTTTGCGCACCTGCCGCCGCGGATCGAAAAAGTCGTCTGCGCGAAGTTGGGATTGAGACCGGCTCCGGTTTCGAATCAGGTGGTACAACGGGACCGGCACGCCGCGTTTGTTTGCACCCTGGCCCTCATTGCCGCCAGCATTGAAAAAGTGGCGACTGAAATCCGCCACCTCCAGCGCACCGAAGTCCTGGAAGCCGAGGAATATTTCAGCGCCGGGCAGAAAGGGTCGTCCGCGATGCCGCATAAACGGAATCCGGTCGGATCCGAAAATCTCTGCGGCCTGGCCCGGGTCATTCGCGCCAACAGTCTCGCGGCCCTGGAAAACGTGGCGCTGTGGCACGAACGCGACATCAGCCATTCCTCGGTCGAACGCATTATTATCCCGGACAGTGCGATTCTGCTCAATTACATGCTCGTGCGCCTGACCCAACTGCTGAAAAACCTGGTGGTGTATCCGGAACGGATGCTGGCAAATTTGAACCTGATGGGCGGGTTGGTGTACTCCCAGCGCGTGTTGTTGGCATTGGTGGATCGCGGAGTCGAACGCAAAACCGCGTATGAAGCGGTGCAACGCAACGCCATGGAAGCCTGGGAAGGGCAGGGGGATTTTTACGAACTCGTGTCCCTGGACCCGTTGATCTCAAAAAAGTTGACACCGGCTGAGATCAAAGCCTGCTTCGAGCCGGCATGGTACGTTCGTCACCTCGACGAAGTGTACCGCCGCGTCTTCGGATCAAAGGCCATGCCCCCAAAAGTGCAGCGTGTACGGAAAAACGGGACGCGCTCATGATCAGGGCAAAAATTCACGTCACCTTGAAACCGGGTATTTTGGATCCCCAGGGACGCACCATCAGGCAATCGTTGGAGACCCTGGGGTTTTCCAACGTCGCCGACGTCCGGGTGGGCAAGTTTCTGGAAATCGAATTGAACCAGGACGACCCCGTTCAGGCGGAAGAACAACTCAAGGCCATGTGTGAAACCCTGCTCGCCAACACGGTCATCGAAGAATATCGCTACGAACTGGAACGCCAACCATCACGGCCCCTCTCATGAAGTGGGGCGTCATCGTCTTTCCCGGCTCCAATTGCGATCGCGATTGTGCGCACGTCCTCGCGGAAGCGTTGGAGCAGGACGTGAGCCTCGTCTGGCACGGCGACACGTCGTTGGATGGAATGGACGCCGTAATCCTGCCCGGAGGCTTCTCGTATGGGGATTACCTTCGCACCGGGGCCATTGCCCGATTATCTCCCATTATGCAGGCCGTCAAGGAATTTGCCCGGAAAGGCGGGTTGGTCCTGGGTATCTGCAACGGGTTTCAGATCCTGCTCGAAGCCGGGTTGTTGCCGGGAGCCATGCTGCCGAACGCCGGGCTTTCCTTTGTTTGCGAAGACGTTTGGGTGAAAGTGGAGAATGCCGAGACCCCGTTTACGCGGCATTATGAATCCGGGCAGGTCATGCGCTTTCCCATTGCCCACGCCGAGGGCAACTACCATACCGATCCGGTGACCTTGGCCGCGATCCAGGCCAATGCCCAAATCGTGTTCCGGTATTGCCGGGCGGACGGCACCGTAACGGAACAGGCCAATCCCAACGGCTCGCTTGACAATATTGCCGGGATTCGCAACGCGGCCGGCAACGTGTTGGGCCTGATGCCGCATCCGGAACGCTGCGCCGAAGCCGTATTGGGCAACCGGGACGGACTGTTACTCTTTCGCTCCATGATTGAAGCGGTCATGTCCGGGCAAGACACAAAACAGGCGACCTCCTGACACCGCACGCAAAGCCTCTTTCCCTTCTGTCATCCTTGTATGTGTTCAGCAATTCCCTTCGACAAGCTCAGGACAGGCGTTGACGATGTTCCCGCTTCCTTTTGTGCCCAGTGCCCACGCCTTGGGAAGATAACCCCCTCAATCCCCCTTATCAGGGGGACGAAGTAGCCGCGCCATCTTATGGCGCTTCGTTTTATCGGCCTCTCCATGCGCGATAAAGCATGAACGGAGCATCAGGGGAGGGGATCGGGAAGAAGCGCGGCCAGGGTTTGAATCAGCTCGTTGGCTTGTTTGACGCCGCGCGTGGTGAGTCGATACCGGCTGCCTTTCCCGATTCCGGATCGCAGTACCAGCTTGACCTTCAGATAAGACGCCATCTCCCGGTCCAAACGAAAGTCCTCGAAGCCTGCGGATCTTAGTCCTTGATTCAGAAGAAGCGCAGATATCTGGCTTAATCCTCGAAGTTCGCGATATCCCAATAAGAGCAGCAAAACCGTATCGGCTATTCTCATGGGGCCATCCGGGAGGACTGTGATCTTCACTCGTTGGGTTCGATCATCCCAAACCAGCAATTTCTGAAAAGACTTGGCGGGGGACTTTCCCGGAACACCTGTCTTCTCGCCGGGCAGGGGAGGAACCTGCGAGTCACGTGATGACGAAAAATCAACTTCCTCCCTTGATTTGGACGCAACCGGTTTTTGCGCCGCATCCTCAAGAAGCCGCTTGAATGCCTCATATTGCTCGTTAAGGAAATCACGGGAGCCCTCCGCTTCAAGCTCATAATCAGAGGCTTTGACGCGAAGCCTTAATTTATCCATGTTTCCTCCTGAGGTTGACTTTAAATTCACATTAACTTCTGTAAATATGGCAGAAAATAAAATAATGTCAACAATATGACTTTAATTTGACATTATTTATCTCCATACAATCAAGCCGTTCAAGCTGTTTGTGCTACGGTTTGGAGAATGGCCGTGACATTAGGAAAGACTATGTGCGGCCGGGAACGTTTCGGTCAATGTATGCTGCGGGGAATGAAGTATGAGTCGAGAGATGCGGGAGAAGGAAATATGGTGCCGAGGGGCAGAATCGAACTGCCGACACCAGCCTTTTCAGGGCTGTGCTCTGCCAACTGAGCTACCTCGGCACAGGATCGGATTGCTATGGGAGAGGCGTCATGCTTTTCTTGTAGAAGCAACAGCGCCATCTTGTGTAACAGGATTGTGTGCGGAAAATCAAGGAAATGGTTTTGCCTGATCTTGACCCGGTTTATGACGCATGGGTATCCTCGATCAGAGGGAATCGTCATATTTTAAGGACTGGAGAACATGAGCGCCGAAGAAACAGAAACCCAAGAAGAACCGAAAGTAGAAGACCTGGAAGAGTCCGCAATAAACGCCGATACTCCGCCGGAAGAGGTCGTCGAGGAGGAGGTAGTCGATACCCCGACGTACCTTCGCGCCCTTCTGGAGCAGGCGCGTTCTGCCGCTCCCCAATTGAGTCGCTTGCCGGCATCCGTCAAGAATGAGGCGCTGGGGACCATGGCCGAAGGCCTGGAAGAGGCCACCGACTCGCTTCTGGAAGAAAATGAAAAGGACCTCGAAGCCTTTGATACGAGTAACGGACGGGAGGCCATGGCCGACCGGCTTCGACTGACGCCCGAGCGCGTGCGGGAAATGGCGGATGGGCTCCGGCAAATTGCCCGGTTACGCGATCCCGTCGGTCAATCACCGGGCATGCAGGAACGGCCCAACGGCATGAAGGTGGGACGAATCCGCGTGCCCATTGGGGTCATCGGGATCATTTACGAATCCCGCCCTAACGTGACGGCCGATGCCGCGGCTTTGTGTCTCAAATCCGGGAACGTCTGCGTACTCCGAGGCGGTTCGGAAGCCATTCATTCCAATATGGCCATCGCCCGCGTGTTATCCGAGGCCGCACAAAAGGCCGGTCTTCCGGACGGGGCCATCTCCCTGGTCGAACGCACCGAACGGGAGGCGGTTCTGGAACTGCTGAAACAGGACCAATTCATCGACCTGATTATTCCACGTGGCGGGGAGTCCCTGATGAAACTCGTGACCGAGCACTCGACCATCCCGGTCATCAAGCATGATAAAGGGGTCTGCCACACCTATATCGATGCCGAGGCCGACCTCGCGATGGCTGAGGCCATTAGCGTGAACGCCAAGGTCCAACGGCCCTCCACGTGTAACGCCATGGAGACGTTACTCGTCCACCAGGGCATAGCCAGAACGTTTTTGCCGAAAGCAGGCAAAGCCCTGGTCGAAGCCAACGTGGAAATACGCGGCTGTGAAAAAACCCGTCAATATATTCCCGAGGCCCAAAGCGCCACCGAAGAGGATTACGGCCGGGAATTTCTTTCTCTGACGTTGGCCGTCAAAGTAGTCAAGGACATGGACGAAGCCATGGCTCACATCCGGACGTATGGGTCCCGGCATACCGAAGTCATCGTAACCAAGGACTACGGACGGGCGTTGAGGTTTTTACAGGAAGTCGATGCCGGCGCGGTGATGGTCAATGCTTCTTCGCGTCTGAATGACGGCTATCAATTCGGCCTGGGTGCGGAAATCGGCATCAGCACCACGAGGATTCATGCTCGAGGCCCCATGGGGCTCGAAGATCTGACCTGCTCCAAATACGTGGTGTACGGTTCGGGGCAGATTCGCGAGTAGAAACTAGAATTCAAATTGCCAACCGGCCAGTAAGCCCCATGCCGGTTTTGCATACACGTTGTGGCCTGGATTATGCGTCCAGGCCGCATTCAAACGCAGTTCATTCCCATCGGTAAACGGATGGTGCCAGCTTGCCGAAACGTCGAACTGCCGGCCGGAGGGTGCCACCGAAGCCGATACAGGTTGTCGCAGCACGGCTCCGTCCTTGGTTCGGCCGACCGGAATGGAGAGGGCCGCCCGTCCTCCTTCCACGCGCAGGGGCTGTGAGAGCACAATCCGCATCAGGCCGCCATTTGCCAATCGACGCGTAGCGTTGAAGGCAAACGCGCTGGTGGTCAAAGAGGACATACGGGTTATGATGCCACCGCGAACCTGCGGGTGCGCCTTGCCGATCTCGGCATCAGCGGCAAGGTGCCAGCGGCCGATCTCGAAACTTGTCTCGATACCCGTCACCGCGGCATCTGCCGAGAGTTGCCCAAAAGCACCGGTGGCCATAGTGCCCAACAAGGTTGCCTGTTCTGCCAACCAGCCCGCACGGAAGCCGACCGGCACGTCAAACGGCCGCCACGCCAGCGCAATTCCCGAGGTTGGCGATCTGCCCGCAAACCCGGATGCGGTAAACGTCGATAACGACATGCCGTTGGATCCGGTGAACGTCAGCGTGGTGGCGTTGTCCGCCAACATAAAATGCCCGCCCTCCGGACCGGCGGGTCTCTCCCTGTAGCCGAACCGCAGCATCCCATACCCGAAAGCCTGTTCGACCGAACCGCCGGCTCGGGCTGGCGTGAACGTCATCAGCCGCCCGGCGGCGCGTCTCGTGACAGGGGACTGCGCCGTCAACTCGCGAAGCCGTACCAGTGAAGACGGGCCGCGAGTCGCCCCGGTGAAACCGGACAGTTTGAACCAGAACGGGGCTCCCAGACTGTCGAACGCGGCGATTTCCTGCCCCGCCAGTGACCGCTCCAGACCGTCGCCCAAGGCTCCGCCGAGCCCGAGACTCGTCATACGGAGATCAACGCCGGCGTCATCGACCGTAGGGCCAAGAGAAACCGTGGTTTGACCCATGGGCGCGGTTGCAGCCCCGAGGTCCATCATGCCTTGACCATAGATCGCCGCGTTGGCGTACTTGCCTTCTTTCCTGGCGGTGGCAAAAAGGCGACTGACGATGGCTGTGTTGGAGAGTTGGCCACGAAACTGCTGCTTCATCAGCGCGAGTCCACCAGCAACCATCGGTGCGGCCAAGGACGTACCGCTGCTCGTGCCGATTCCCCGTTTACCCGGGATGCCGTTTCCGGGGCCGAAATAGGCTACCTCCACGTTAACGCCAGGGGCCGCAATACACCAATCTTTGGCAATCCCACAGCGGTTGGAGAAACCAGCGATATTACCGTTGTTGTCTACGGCTACCGCGGCAATGGAATGCCCCTGCAATTCCGTAATTCGCGCGACCAGTCCGGCCAATATCCCCACAGAGCTTGCATTAAGAGACCCGGCCGGGTTTCCATTATTGTCGGTTCGGTCGCTTCCGACACAATTATCAGCTCCTGGCGTACAAGCCCGGTCATGGTCATTGCCGGCAGCCCAGACAAGAATCGTTTTCTCTTGAACGCCCGCCTGCGCCAACGCATTGATTGTTTGTCCAAGATTACTCCGGATACCCTGTGCGTCGTAGTTTTCGATGAGTCCTGAAGTGGCAAAGCTCAAATTCAGGATATCCATATCCTGTGCAAGGACCGTGTTGAAAATTTGCGCATAGTCCCCATCACTTTGGCTCAGGCCGTTCAACGATCTTGGAGCATAAACGTGGTCTCGTGGTGCCGGGTCCCCGAGCGGAATCGCGAACATCTTCAGGGCGGCACCCCAAGCGATACCCTGAAATCCTTTCCCACGGTCAGTTAGGGCCAGATGGATTGGATCTGCTCCGACGATGCTGGCAACGGCTGTGCCATGAGAGGAATCGCCGCCAAGCTCATCGGTCGCACCTGTAAGGAGGGTTTCCGATATTGTCGAGCTTCTGAACAAAGGATGATTCGAATCGATACCTGTATCAATGAAACCGACGGTCACGCCAGTGCCCGGTACCACGTTTGATCCTTTGGAAAGTTGAAGATGGGCATAGGCTTCATCCGCGTTAATGGCATCCAGTCCCCATTGATTGGAAAAATCCATTGAATTGCTAAAGCCTTGCGCAATTTTTTTGAGTTCCTGACTGTATCTTGAAGGTGAGAGACACCCAAGGTTGGCTGATTGGATACATGGTGGAGACGGAGATGGAGTCGGCGGTGGTGAAGGTGAATCAGGCGGTGGCCCTGAATCAGGCGGTGCCCCTGAATCGGGTGGCGACCCTGAATCGGGTAGTGACTCTGAATCGGGTGGTGCCCCTGAATCAGGCGGTGACCCTGAATCGGGTGGTGGAACCGAGCCGGGATCAAAACCACCACCGCCGCCACCACCACATGATGAAACAAAAAGGCCAATCAGGAAACAGATGCCTGCAATTTGCAGCCGCCGCAGATCACGCTCCGAACGACAGGCAGGATCTAATGCATATCGATTCTGATGAAGCAGACGGCGCCTGTCACTTGTTCTCATGAACAGGTTCTCTCTCAATGTAGACGGTGAGGACTTTCAATGTAAAAAATCATCTTCCCGTTGGTCAATCATAAACAGGTATTTCGAAGAAAGATATGAAGGGCATCGCTTTCCGTTGCCGTCTTCGTTATGATGAAAACATCCTTTGACGTCTGTTATCAGCACGTCAGGCAGCACATGAAAAGCCATTCCTCGATGTTTTTGTCCATTCTGCAAAATCCGGAGAATTTCACGCTGAAAGGCAATCAGGCGCTTGTTGCAAGTGCGTCGCCGGATACCATGACGCACAAACAGCTCACTACCGGCCACGTGGTGGCGTATGGCCCGTTGGGACGGCGAATCCTGATGACCGATCCCGAGGGGCACCCGCTGCACGAATGCGAGTGGGGTGAACACGCCGATGGTACGGTTCACCTGGTGTCGGCCCGCCTCTATTTGGACTGGGGACAATGGGTGGGCCTTAAACCCGGCGGGTTGGTGAATGCCATGAAACTGGATCTGACGACTCGCCCCAATTGGCGCACGCTCACCCGGCATGACCTCCGCGTGATGGCTTCACGGGCCATGGGCGTTGCTGCCAGGGAAGTGGAATTCTTTTATGCCGACGATGATCTCGTGTTTGACGGCACCGGGCATGCCACGGTCCGTCAACGGAAGGATGCATTCTACGTGTTGGAGGATGGCACATGGGAACGGGCACGATTTATGTCCTGCATGAGTGCGATGCATTGGGCAAGCATCGACTACTTGCCGGTGGTGGAATTGTTCAAGTCATTGTTGCCGGGAACGGGAAGTGCCGCGTTTGAATTGATCCGCGGGCTATACGACGATCAGAACCCGCATCATCCCGGGGCCCTGCAATACCGGGGCATTCCAACCTACCCATCGGCGGCGGCTTTCGGGTTGTTCAGCAATTTCTTTACGGCGACGCACCGGAACGGGGAAAATCCTTTTTCCGTTTTCATGGATCCACCCCGGTCCCATGAAGTCGACTGGTTGCCACATCCACATCCACCCGTGCGCTACGTTAATCCGCGGCAGCGAATTTGCCTGACGGTCAAACAGGGCAACGTGCTCAAGGTGACGAAAACGGATGACGCCAGCGGTCTTCCGTTTGTCCCCCCGAATCAACAAGGGTTCGTGCCCTGCGGGAAACGGTTGGCCGTGGCCTCAGGACACCTGCTTTTGAACGACCACAAGACCGCACACAAGATTGCGCTACAAGCAGCTTGGGGAATTTCACGCCCGGCGGAACGTCAGGCAGGCGATCAGGCGGTTGTGAACAAGGGACATTCCTGGGAAGGATTTTTTTCTGATGACGTTCCTGCGGTATCGCCCCGGGAAGCCTACTCGGCCGTGCTGCTCTATCCTGAAGACGAGACGCCCATCGACGACCTCGCGAGCCAACCTTTCGTGGCTGATTTTTTGACCGATTTTATCGAGCAGGATCAACGCCTGGCTGTCCAAGTCGGGCAAGCCGCCCACGTTCTCGTTCATGGGTTTGACGGAGTCATCGGGTCGTTCCTGGCTTTTGACCGGCCCCGGTCCACGACAGTCGTTTATTCACACGGGGCCTATGCCCAAAAGCACGCCCAGTCGGCATGGAACCAGTTGACCGGGAACAACCGGCTGGCCTGGCAAAAATCCTATTGTTTCCGGAGCGAAGAAGCTTTCCATTATGGTACGTCCACGTACGACCTCATGTACGTCTGGCTGCCGTTTGCTTCGTATGACGGCGAAGCAACGATACAAGACCGTTTGCGCCGGATCAGCGAGGCACTCCGGCCCACTGCCTTGGCGTTTGTTGCCGGGCCGGATTCCCTGTCTTCCATCGTGGCCGGCCTTCCGTTGGAAATCGTGTTCGGAGACCTTGTTTCACATTTGCAGCCTTTCCGCATGCACAAATCCATCCTGCCCAAGGCGACGTTGCATCCTCGTCTGTCCGTTTGGGGCTTCCAAAAAGCGTGAATCCCTCCCCGGCAAGAAAATCTTGACTAAACCTTGCGGACCTTTTAGGATAGAGACACCTTTAATGCTCATCCTGTGAGGTGAGAAAGGAGTTCAGTCATGATGACGTGCCCGGGCAAGCATTGCCCCTCATTCGCATAACCTTCTTCTCCGAGCGAGAGGAAGGTTTTTTTTTGCACTCGTGAACGTCATGAATCCGAAACAACTCCACGAATCCGTCATCATGGACAGCCATGAAATGACGCGCGCCCTGACCAGGATTGCGCATGAAATTCTGGAGCGGAACAAGGGGTGCCACGACGTCGGGCTGGTCGGTATCCGCACCGGCGGAGTCTACCTGGCCCAACGCCTACAGCAACTGATCGCACGGATCGAACAAACGGAGGTTGTCCTGGGTGAGTTGGATATCACGTTGTATCGGGATGATTTGGCCATTCGCAAAGATCAGCCCGTCCTCAAGAAAACGGATATTCCCTTTCATGTTTCGGATCTCAAGATCATCCTGGTCGATGACGTGTTATTCACCGGACGCACCATTCGGGCGGCCATGGACGGACTTATGGATTTGGGCCGGCCGGCTGAAATTCAATTGGCGGTGCTGATCGACCGGGGTCACCGGCAACTTCCCATTCGAGCCAATTACGTCGGGAAAAATATTGCAACCGCGAAAGACGAAAATATTCGAGTATTCCTTGAAGAATTAGGGGAAGGGGATCGCGTGTCCAGGCTCATCAATGCGGGGAGTCCGGTATGAGCTTCAAACGGAAAGATCTGTTGGGGGTCGCCTCGCTGTCGCCTGAAGAAATAGCCCTGATCCTGGAGGCGGCGGAACCGTTCAAAGAAGTGAGCGGACGGGAAATCAAGAAAGTTCCGGCCCTTCGGGGGAAAACCGTAGTAAATCTGTTTTTCGAACCCAGCACGCGAACCCGCACGTCCTTCGAGTTGGCGGCCAAACGCCTGAGTGCCGACGTGGTGAATTTTTCACCGTCTTCCAGCAGCGTGGTGAAAGGGGAAACCTTATTCGATACCGCGAGAAATATCGAGTTCATGCAAGCCGACATCCTGGTGCTCCGGCATTCGTCGGCAGGCACAGCGGAAATCCTGGCAAGGAACAGCCGGTTGTCCGTCATTAATGCCGGCGACGGGTGGCACGAGCATCCCACGCAAGCCCTTGCGGATTTGCTGACGATTCAAGAGAAGAAAGGACAGGTGCGCGATCTGCAAGTAGCCATCGTCGGCGACGTGGCTCACAGCCGGGTGGCGCGATCGAGTATTCACGCGTTGAGGAAAATGGGAGCGAACGTGCGCGTCGTGGGCCCTCCAACCATGATGCCCCTGTTTCTCCACCGGCTCGGGGTCGAGGTCTGTCACGATTTCGACAAAGCGATTGCCGGAGTCGACGTCGTCATCATGTTGCGGCTCCAACTCGAACGACAAGGTCGCTCACTGTTTCCGTCCATCCGGGAATACGCCCGGTTGTACGGTCTGACCTCGAAGCGTATGCAACAAGCAGCCATGGACGTGTTGGTCATGCATCCGGGGCCGGTGAATCGAGGCGTTGAAATTTCCCATGAAGTGGTTGACAGCGGTTCCGCCGTGATCCTGGATCAGGTGTCGAACGGCGTGGCCGTGCGCATGGGGCTCATGTACCTGTTGTCGCAGCGAAATTGACCTCGAATAACATGAAAATAGCCGACAATACTCCAAACTGTCATTCCGAGCGAAGCGAGGAATTCAATGTCATTGTTTTTGTCTGTCATCCCCGACTCCGATCGGGGATCTAGTGTTGTTATCCTCAGAAATGAAAAAACAAAGACCCTGGATCCTCGATTAAAAATGTCGAGGATGACAGGAGAGGCATTGATGCGGAAATACTCTGACATGTATTCCACTTTCATCTCATTGCGTTCAGGCGGTAAATCTGCATGGCGAACGACATGAAGATCCTGATCACCGGCGGGCAGGTTGTCGATCCCGGTCGCTGGAGCGGCGTGGCCGACGTGCTGATCGAGGAGGGAAAAATCGGCGCGGTGGAGCCGAACCTGCGACAAAAATTGCAGGAGGGCAACGCACTGAAGATTATCGACGCGAAGGGCCTGCTCGTGTGTCCGGGTTTTGTGGATTTGCACGTCCATTTTCGGGAACCGGGATTCGAGCATAAGGAAACGATCGCCACGGGTAGCGCCGCGGCAGTGGCCGGCGGCTTTACCTCGGTGTGTTGCATGCCCAATACACAACCCGTCAATGATTCCCGGTCCGTCACGGAATTTATTCTGGCGCAGGCCTCGGCTGCCGGAAAAGCCAGGGTTTTCCCCATCGGGGCCATTACCAAAGGCTCGCAAGGAGAGGAACTCGCGGAAATCGGGGAACTGTTCGATGCCGGCTGCGTGGCCGTTTCCGATGACGGATCTCCGGTGATGAACAGTCTGGTTATGCGCCGGGCCATGGAATATGCCACGGCTTTTCACCTTCCGGTTGTCGATCACTGTGAAGATTCGCAACTCGCGCCCGGCGGCTGTATGCATGAAGGCGCGGTATCCACGGAGCTGGGCATTCCCGGGATCCCGAAAGCCGTGGAAGAAGTCATGGTGGCCAGGAATATTGCCCTGGCTGAGTTGACCGGGGCCAGGCTGCATTTGCCGCACGTCAGTACGGTGGGCTCGGTCCGGATGGCGCGGGAAGCCAAGGCGCGCGGGGTTCCGGTCACGGCCGAAGCCTGCCCTCACCATTTTTCATTGACGGACGAAGCCGTTCGGTCCTTCGACGCCAATGCCAAAATGAATCCTCCACTACGTACCGATGAGGACGTACAGGCCATCAAGGAAGGATTGCAGGACAATACCATCGACATCGTCGCCACGGATCACGCGCCCCACGCCGTTCAGGAGAAACAATTGGAATTCGACGCCGCTCCGTTCGGCATCATCGGTTTGGAAACGGCCTTCCCGCTCACCCTGAATCTCGTCGAGGAGGGGATCCTGACGCTGGAACAGGCCATCGCCAAGCTGACGCGGGAACCGGCCCGGGTATTTGACCTCTCGTATGGCACCCTTGCCCCGGGAGCCGCGGCCGACGTGACGCTGATTGATCCGACTGCCACGTGGGTAGTGGATCCCACCCGGCTTCATTCACTCAGCCGCAATACGCCGTTTGCGGGTTGGACCATGAAGGGGAAGATAGTCAAGACGTTCGTCGGCGGGGTCGTCGTGTATGATCGGGAAGAAACATTGTGAGCAAACAATGAACAATTTGTTTCATCCCGACCGGCATGTCCGGCAGGAGCGATAAATGGTCCGACGCATTTCAGGGTGGCAGCTTTCCTGTTCCTTACTGGAATTGTTGGGGCTCATGATGTGGATCGGAAGCCTGACCGCACTCCTGACGATGGTGATTCCCGCGGTATTCAATACTCTGGAGATGGAAACGGGTGGACGGTTTTTGCGCCGCGTTTTTGACGGGTATAATGCCGTAACCGTGGGCGTCGTCGTGGTGCTGATCGGCACGGCGAGTTTTCGGCATTGGAAACACCGGCAGGCGCCGAATGAGAGTCTGCCGGTGAGTCGATCCGAGGTTGGTCTGTTGATGGCCCTCACGTTCGTGACGGTATTGATTGTCGCGGTCCTGGGACCAAAAGCCGTTGCCTTACAGGAGATCGCGTTTGAAGCGGACTCGCAGGAGGCAAAAAAAGCGGCCCTTGAGGCTTTTTTCCGAATGCACATGATCGTGCGGGCCCTTCATCTGATCAATGCCGGGTTGGCTATCAGTTTACTCACGGTCAAATTCCGGCACTGGGTCAGGAACAGAGGGGCGTTTGGTTTTGAATGAGGGCATATTTCCTAGGTTATTCGCATGATAATAAACGGTAGCTAACGTCCCACGTTGTCATTCCCGCGAAAGCGGGAATCCAGTGTCTTTATCCTTCATAAGATGGGAAAAAACAGAGACGCTGGATTCCCGATTAATGATGTCGGGAATGACAGAAGGAGGTTTGAGGGAAAGACAAGAGGATGTTTTTCGGATGACAAAAAAAGCGATTCTGGCATTGGCCGATGGGACCGTTCTTGAAGGACGGGCTTTGGGATATGAGGGTGAAACGTCCGGTGAGGTGGTGTTCAATACCGCGATGACCGGGTATCAGGAAATCCTCACGGATCCGTCCTACAAGGGACAGATGGTGCTGATGACCTGCCCGCATATCGGCAATTACGGTATTTCGCCGGAGGATAATGAATCCCGTCGCACGTGGGCCGAAGGATTTATCGTCAATGAAGCGTCCCGTCGCCCCAGTAATTGGCGCTCGGAGCTTTCGTTGCACGAGTATCTGGTGCATCATCAAATCGTGGGGATTGAAGGAATCGACACCCGGTTTCTGACGCGCCATTTGCGCACTCATGGTTCGCAGGCGGGCATCATCTCCCACGGAGCCGGCGTGAACGATTCCCCGGACGATCTTGTTGCAAAAGCCAACGCGCTACCCTCCATTTCCGAACAGGATTTGGTTGGGACCGTGACCTGCGATTCCGCGTATTATTGGAACGAAGGCACCGGGGCCTGGCCCCAGCGGTTGAATGCATACGGACAAGTCGATCCGACTCCGGCAAGACAATTCCACGTTGTGGTCTACGATTTTGGCGTGAAACAGAATATCTTACGGCGGCTGGTAGATGAAGGGTGTACGGTCACTGTAGTTCCCGCATCCACCACGGCAGAGACGGTTCGCGCCTTGAATCCGGACGGTGTTTTCTTGTCCAACGGCCCCGGGGACCCCGAGGGGGTGTCCTATGCGGTGCCCCATATCCAGGCTCTTCTCGGATGGCGGCCGATCATGGGAATCTGTCTCGGCCACCAGATGTTGGGGTTGGCGTTGGGGCTCTCCGCGTACAAATTGAAATTCGGACATCACGGTGCCAACCATCCGGTGATGGATTTGCGATCCGGAAAAGTGGAAATTACCTCACAAAATCACAACTTTGCAGTTCGTCTGCCTTCAGCCGAAGAACCCAAGGGGCTACAGGAGACACCCTGGGGGCCATTCAAAGCGACGCACGTGAGTCTCAACGATCAATGTCTGGAGGGTCTGGTTGGAACGACGGTGCCGGCGCTCTCAGTACAGTATCATCCGGAGGCTTCTCCGGGTCCGCATGATTCCTCATACCTGTTCAGGCAATTTCGAACCATGATGGAACAAGCCCATGCCTAAATTTTTGCTTCTCGGTCTAGTGCTGCTGGCGGCGACGAGTTGTACCTCGTCCTTGTTTCCCAAGACAAGCCCGTTGGAGGAAGTCGTGCTTTCAGGAGAGGGACGGGATAAAATCCTGCTGGTCGAGGTTTCCGGGGTTTTGACCTCCGCAAAACCCGGCGGCGTTCTTGACCGGTTCTTCGACCGGCTCAGCCTGCCGGCACGGTTCAAGGAAGAACTCGCCAAGGCTGAGGATGACGAGGACGTCAAGGCGATCGTTTTTCGGATCAACACGCCGGGAGGGACCGTCACGGCCTCGGATATTTTGTATCATGAAATTAAGGAATTGAAAAAAACCCGGGAAATCCCGATCATTGCCTCCATCATGGACCTGGGCACCTCGGGCGGCTATTACGTGGCGATGGCTGCCGATCGGGTTGTGGCGCATCCATCGTCGGTCACGGGCAGTCTCGGGGTTATTATGTTGACGCTCAATGCGTCGGGTTTGATGGAAAAAATAGGTGTCCGGGCCGATGCGGTGACGTCGGGACCCCATAAAGACATGGGGTCACCGTTCCGCACTATGACCGAACGGGACCGAGCTATTTTTCAAGGCGTGATCGATAATTTTTATGACCGGTTCCTTCGGGTCATTGAACAAGGAAGGCCGAATCTGAAGCCCGAAACCATTCGTCAGTTGGCTGATGGTCGAATTTATTCGGCAGCCCAGGCTAAAGACCATGGATTGGTTGATGTGATAGGCTATTTGGATGATGCCATTGGACTCGCCAAGAAGAAAGCCGGAATTGAGGAAGCGCAGGTTGTCATGTACCAGCGGGCAGGCGGCTATCACCCGAATATTTATGCTCAGGGCTCCGGAGGGTTGGGCCGGACCGATTGGGCTTTTCCCAAACTCGCTCCGGTTTCGCTGCTGCTAGAGGGAGGCACGCCGGCGTTTATGTATCTCTGGCTTCCGTAGTCAGATTGGAACAAATCGGGATGACTCGTGTTGTCATGAATTTCTCAAGGCCTCAGCTTCAGAATATTGCAATCCTTTGCGGGTTCCTGTTGTTGGCCGGTTGCGTCAAAGCCCCGGGGACCACGCGTGACCAGGTGATCTTTCTTTCGGAGGAAAAGGAAATCGCACTGGGGGTCAGTGCGTTTCGCGACGTATTGCGACAGGCCCGGCTCAGTGCGAATCCCGAAATCAATGAAATGGTCAACCGCGTGGGCCGGCGTATTGCCGAGGCAGCCGACAAACCGGAATACCATTGGGAATTTGCGGTCATTCAAGACGACCAAATGGTCAATGCCTTTGCCTTGCCCGGAGGCAAAGTTGCGATTTTTACGGGCATCCTGAAACACGCGAAAACCGAAGACGGGCTGGCCACGGTCATGGCCCATGAAGTCGCGCATGCCCTTCAGCGCCATGGCGCCGAACGTATGAGTCGTGGGATTCTCGATCAAATCGCACAAATAGGCATGATTGCCGGGGCAGCCAGCGGTGCCGTCAACCCCCAGCTCGCCATGGGTGCCATGAGTGCGTACGGCGTTGGCGTGACGCTCCCGCACAATCGAAAACAGGAATCGGAAGCTGACTATGTCGGGCTGAAACTCATGGCAAAGGCCGGATATGACCCTCGCGCAGCCATTGGTTTCTGGGAGCGAATGAGTGGATGCCCCAGGCAAATGATCGGAAAATTCTGTTTCCGCTCCAATGCGGCCGTCCCCGAATTTCTTTCGACTCACCCTTCAGATGTCACGCGGATTCGGCAAATACAGGCATGGATTCCCGAGGCTATGAAATTCTATCGACCGTACGAAAATGATGGCGACTCGGCCATTGTCCCAAGCACCCCCGAACCTCAGACTCCGGCGCAGGCTTCACCCTCAAAGAACTGACACTTCATGCCGAAACGCACCGACTTGCGGCGCATTCTCCTGATCGGCTCCGGGCCTATTGTGATCGGCCAAGCCTGTGAGTTCGATTATTCCGGCACTCAGGCCTGTAAGACCTTGAAACAGGAAGGGTATGAAGTGGTGCTCATCAACAGTAATCCCGCCACGATTATGACCGACCCCGACCTGGCGGATCGAACCTATATCGAACCCATTACGGTCGAGGTGGTGGAACGCATTCTCGAAGAGGAACGTCCCGATGCCTTGCTTCCCACGATGGGCGGTCAAACGGCGTTGAATGTGACCATAGCTCTTCATGAACGGGGCCTGCTTGAAAAGTACAACGTGCAACTCATCGGGGCTAGCTATAAAGCCATCAACAAGGCCGAAGACCGTGAAGCCTTCAAATGGGCCATGAAAAATATCGGCCTGACTACGCCGACGAGCCGGTTGATTCAAACCCGGGAAGACGCCATAAGTTTTCTGGAAATCGTCGGATTTCCGGCCATTGTGCGTCCATCCTTCACGTTGGGAGGAAGCGGCGGAAACATTGCTTATAATCGTGAAGAGTTCGAACGGTACGTTGATTGGGCGTTGCTGACCAGTCCGGTCGGGGAGGCATTGATCGAACGGTCGTTGATCGGCTGGAAAGAATATGAACTCGAGGTCATGCGGGACCTGAACGATAACGTCGTCATCGTCTGTCCCATCGAAAACTTTGACGCCATGGGTATCCATACCGGTGACAGCATTACGGTGGCTCCGGCCATGACCCTGACGGATAAAGAATACCAACGCATGCGGGACGCCGCGATTCGCATTATCCAGGAGATCGGCGTGGATACCGGCGGGTCGAACATTCAATTCGCCCTCAACCCCGCAAACGGAGAAATGATCGTCATTGAAATGAACCCGCGCGTGTCCCGGAGTTCGGCCTTGGCCTCCAAGGCCACCGGTTTTCCGATTGCGAAAATCGCGGCGAAACTGGCAGTCGGGTATACCCTGGATGAAATTGCCAATGACATTACCAAGGTGACGCAAGCCTCTTTTGAACCCACGATCGACTACGTCGTCGTCAAAATTCCGCGATTCGCCTTTGAAAAATTCCATGGCTCCAATCCCACGCTCACGACCCAAATGAAATCCGTGGGCGAGGCGATGGCCTTGGGAAGAACGTTCAAGGAAGCGTTTCAAAAAGCCTTACGGTCCCTGGAAACCGACCGCTGCGGCCTGATCTCCCTCAATGGCTTGGATCATTACCTTCCGGGAGACGAACTCGATCCATCCGTGTTGGAACACATTCGGACGGCCATGCGGGTCGCCCATCCGGATCGTCCCTGGCACATCGCGGATGGCCTGCGAACCGGCGTCCCCAAAGACGAAATTTTTGCGGCCACGCACGTCGATCCCTGGTTTTTGGATCAGATCGAGGAACTCGTGCTGTTTGAACAACGCCTGCTGGCTCAAGCCCGCGCCTGCGTTCAAAGGACGACGGATGAGGCCGCCACGAGATTGGACGAGGTATTCGATGGCCCGGGTGGGCTTGAACGGCTCAAGGAGGCAAAGCGCCTGGGATTTTCGGACCAACGCTTGGCTCAATTACTCGACACGACGGCCGCGGCCGTGCGGACCTTTCGAAACGACCGTTTGCCTCGCGTCACGTACTCACGGGTCGACACCTGCGCCGCGGAATTCGAAGCCTTCACTCCCTATCTGTATTCCACGTATGGCCATGAGTGCGAGGCTCGTCCGACAAACCGGGAAAAAGTCGTCATTTTGGGCGGCGGGCCGAACCGGATCGGGCAGGGGATTGAATTCGATTATTGCTGTGTCCATGCCACCCTGGCCCTGCGGGAATTGGGCATTGAAACCATTATGGTGAATTGCAATCCCGAAACCGTGAGTACGGATTATGACACGTCCGATCGACTCTATTTTGAACCGCTGGTCGAAGAAGACGTATTGAACATCATGGAAGTGGAACGGCCCATGGGCGTCGTCGTGCAATTCGGCGGACAAACGCCGCTCAAATTGGCGCTTCCACTGGCCAGGGCGGGGATTCCGATTTTAGGCACCGATCCCGACGCGATCGACCTGGCCGAAGATCGTGAACGGTTCAGTGCATTAATCACCACGCTGGGTCTCCGGCAACCGCGAAACGGCGTTGCGCGCTCCGGAGAAGAAGCGTTTGCGGTTGCCTCGCGCATCGGCTACCCGGTGATTGTGCGTCCTTCATACGTCCTGGGTGGGCGGGCGATGCAGATCGTGTACGACGAACAATCGCTTCGGTCGTACGTCGAAAACACGGTCATGAGCGCGGACCAATACCCGCTCCTGATCGACCAGTATTTGACCGATGCCATTGAAGTTGACGTGGACGCGGTTTCCGACGGGACGGACGTTATCGTGGCCGGCATCATGGAACACGTGGAGGAAGCCGGCATTCATTCCGGCGATTCCGCCTGTTCTCTCCCTCCACACTCATTGACAACGGGATTGGTTGACCGGATTCGCACCCAAACCGTGGCCTTGGCACGCGAACTGCGCGTGGTCGGTCTCATGAACGTACAATTTGCCGTTCAGGGGAATGACGTATTCGTCCTGGAAGTCAACCCCAGGGCTTCCCGCACGGTCCCATTCGTGAGCAAGACCATTGGAATACCCTTGGCGAAAGTCGCCATGAAGACCATGGTTGGCCATTCACTCCGGGATCTGAATTTTACCAAGGTGCCGGCGACGCGGCATATCGCGGTCAAGGAATCGGTTTTCCCCTTTACGAAACTGGGGAACGTCGACGTGCTCCTGGGTCCTGAAATGCGTTCAACCGGAGAAGTGATGGGGATCGATCAGGATTTTGGATGGGCATTTGCCAAATCTCAGGCCGCGGCGGGCTTGAGTCTGCCTCATATGGGCACTATCATCATGAGTGTGAAAGACGGTGACAAACCCGGGACGGTGAACGTCGCCAAGCGCTTGCAAGTGTTGGGGTTCAAGCTTCAAGCCACGCGAGGAACCGCCGCGTATTTGCTCGACCGCGGCCTCGACGTGGAACCCGTCAATAAAGTGAAGGAAGGGCGGCCCCATCTCGTGGATCACATTAAGAACCGCCAGGCGCAGTTGGTCGTCAATACCGTGGACACCACCTCCTCACATAATGATTCGCTGTCCATTCGACGGGAAGCGCTGCAACAGAACATTCCGTATTTCACGACGATCCAGGGCATTCAGGCTGCGGTGACCGCCATTGAGGCCATGAAGAAAGCGCCACTCACGATCAAACCATTACAAGACTTTCATCCAACCTGATAAGAGGTCAGGTTGCTTCACGGGTCCCGCGGCCTCTCCTCCGTTGTAGCTGCGGCATCTTATGCCGCCGGGAGAGGCTGTGGAAAAAAAGCGCCATAAGATGGCGCGGCTACAAATAAATAGGTGCTACCCCACCTGACCTCCCCTTACAAAGGGGAGGTAAAACAGAGCCGCTTGACCTAAAAGGATGAATACGGAGTTTCGTTTGGAGGAATTATGGCTGTTCCGATGACTAAGAAAGGGTATGAGGCACTCAAGACGGAATTGGACCGGCTGAGGAAAGTTGAGCGTCCTCAAAACATTCAGGACATCGCCGAAGCACGGGAACACGGGGATTTGCGGGAAAATGCAGAATTCAAGGCGGCAAAAGAACGACAGCAATATATTGATACGCGAATGAGTGAGCTCGAACATAAATTGGGCGACGCGCAGGTTATAGAATCCGGCACCGGTCCCAGCGAAACCGTTGTATTCGGTACGACCGTACGTCTCCTGGAAGTGGATTCGGAAGAAGAAAAAGCCTATACCCTTGTCGGTCAGGAAGAAGCCGATATCAAAAACGGTTCGATTTCCGTGCAATCGCCGATTGGCCGCGCATTAATCGGTCATCGCGTCGGGGACGTGGTGCAAGTGAATCGGCCGGCGGGGATGATCGAGTACGAAATTCAAGAAATCTTTTTTCCGGAGTAACTCCATGCCTTCAGCCATATCCGTCCTGACGTTGTTGACCGACTTCGGCGCCCGGGACCATTTTGTCGCCAGCATGAAAGGGGTGATCCTGGGCATTAACAACCAGGCCCGCATCATCGATCTCTCGCATAACGTGGAACCGTATTCCATAGAAGAGGCCGCGTTTCTTCTGAATTCCTGTTATCACTATTTCCCCGACGGGACCGTTCACGTCGTCGTCGTCGATCCGGGAGTCGGGTCGGCGCGTCGAGGGTTGCTCGTCACGACTTCACGGTTTTTCTTTGTCGCCCCGGACAACGGCGTGCTGACGTATATTTTTGAAAACGAACTCTCGGTGGAGGTTCGGCAAATCGAAAATCGCCAATTTCGCCTGGATTCGGAAGGAGCCACCTTCGAAGGCCGGGATTTGTTCGCGCCGTCCGCCGCCTGGCTCACGCGAGGACAAACTCCCGGAGCCTATGGCCGCCTCGTGGCCGACTACGAAAAATTGAAGATTCAGAAGCCCGAGGTGCGGGACGGTTCTCTCCACGGCCGTGTTGCCTACGTCGACCGGTTCGGAAATATTATCACCGACGTAACTCCCGCCGACATTCAGGCCCTCCAGACGATTACCAAACGCAAGAACATTGCGTTTGAAATCGGTGGCATCACCATCGACACTCTCAAAACGCATTACGAGCAAGGCTCATCGGAAAAACCGGATGCCCTGATTAACAGTAACGGCTATCTCGAAGTGTTTATCAAGGAAAGCAACGCCGCGGAAAAACTGGGGATTAAGACCGGAACTCCCCTGGAAATCCAATAGATCCAGTTGTCGGGTTACGCTTCGCGTGTCCTGAGCGTAGTCGAAGGGCTAACCAGAGCTACGGTCTCCTCGTTCCCTCCCCTTTGTAAGGGGAGGCCAGGTGGGGTAGAGTCGTATACATGAAGCACGGACAACGAACACAATCGGAAGGTTCTTTCTTTGAGTTCGCAATACTAACCGTACCCGCTACCTCCCCTTCGCCCCTCCTTACAAAGGAGGGGAAAGGAATTGTGCCCAGTCAATCGCCGCCGTGAAACGTGTCCCGATCGTATTCGTCCTGCATGGATTCAACGTGGTACCCTAACCCCTGTCTAAAAGACTGACGTATCGCGAAGACACGTTCGTATACGTCGGTTCCTTTAATTTGAGTGCCGAAGCGGGCAAGAAATTGTTCGGTCAGTTGAACCCCCTTATGAAAATGGCGGGGAATGGTTTCCTCCGTGGCCTGTTGCCAGGTGGTGAAAATCAAAAACTCCTGAAACGACCGGGCCTGCGGCAATTTCTCGCCAATGGCGATCAGGGTTTCATACGCATGCCTGGCCTCCAACCCCGTTTCAGAAGAAAACGTTTCCTCGGCTTCTTCAATATCCGGTTGAGCATCGCCCAGGGAATCGTGGGCGTATGCCCGGGCTAAGGCTTCTTGTGCGACAACGGCAGGATCAAAATTCATGTAGGGTGTCCGAACGGAACCCGAAGGCAACTGTTGTCAAATTTTTCGGCTATGCGGCACGTGCGGCAATCACCAACCGCTTTCCGAATATCTTGAGAGCCGCTTCTATCTGACCAATGTGTGAACGGTGATCGAGATCAAGCAGACGCCGGACGGTTCCTTCCAAGACCCCAAGTTGTCCGGCCAGAGCCACATTACTGACACCTTGTTCGCGCATTGCCTGGTAAAGAGCAAGTTTGGCGGCCACCAACGCTGGAAGTATGACGACAGGCCATCCGCGCGCCGGTGACGGGCGCGGAATGCTGCGCCGTTCGTTGATGTATCCACCGAGAGCGGCAATAAGACAATCTTCCGCCTCAGCCAGTGCCTCTTGTTCAGTCGCACCTTCTGTCAGTGCCTCGGGGATATCAGGAAACGATACGAATAGCGTGCCTTCTGCTTGTGGGGCCAAATTGACCGGATACGCCAATTGCATTGACTTCGCCATATTCTGTATCTCCTTTTAGTTCTCAGAGATCTTTAAAGGACAAGCCGAGTTGTACGAGCATTGCAGCAAGGAGCCCTTTGCCGATTTCTTTTCGGCGGTCTTTGACTGTTGTAAAATGATCTCCATAGTAAAGACGTCCGTGGCTTCCTTTGCCTTTCCGGGATTCGAAGCGTACATGAATGCCACGCTTACGACCGAGTTTTTCTACCTGTCTAATAAAATCTCCACCCGTCATAGTATATCGCACATAAATGTACGAGACAATGCCCGATTCATGGACTGTACTTGTGGTGCCTGTCACACCCAATTCGGCATACCTTCGTCAGGATATTCACCATTTTCCTCAATTCCCGCTCAGTCGCTGCCAAAGGAGGAACGAGGACGACAATATCGCCGATCGGCCGGATAAGGAGGCCGCGACGACGGCATTCCGTCGCAATCCTGTAGCCCATGCGTTCGGACGGCAAAAACGGTTCCCTGGTTTCCTTGTTTTTGACTAATTCGATGCCTGCCATCATCCCGCATTGCCGGATGTCTCCCACGATCGGCAATTCAACCAATGGCTTGAGCAGGGTGTGCAGCAGCCTGGAACGTTTCCCGACCCGGACGAGCGTTTTTTCTTTTTTGAAAATTTCGAGGTTCGCCAGTGCCGCGGCACAGCCGAGCGCGTTGCCCGTATAGCTGTGACCGTGAAAAAACGTTTTTTCGGGTTCTCCGAGAAACGCCTTGTAAATGTTCTCCGTGGTCAGGGTCGCGGCGAGGGGCAAATATCCTCCGGTCAATCCTTTGGCCACGCACAGGAGATCCGGTGTCACGCGTTCATGATCGCAGGCAAACATGCTTCCCGTCCGGCCAAAGCCGGTGGCCACTTCGTCGGCGATCAGGAGCGCGTTGTACTTGGTGCATAGGGCGCGAACCCGTGAGAGATAGCCCGGCGGCTGCGTAATGATCCCCGCGACGGCTTGCACCATGGGCTCGATCACGACGCCGGCGATCTGTTCGTGTCGCTTGGACAGCACGTCTTCCAAAGGATCGAGGCACGCCGTCTGACACGAAGGAAAGCGCAGATGCAGGGGACATCGATAACAGTAGGGGGCATCGAGGGCGACCGTCGGAAACAGGAGAGGCCGAAAGCGTTCATGGAACAGGGTGATCCCACCCACGCTCATGCTCCCTATGGTGTCGCCGTGATAGGCGACATCCAGGCGAACGAAGGTTTTTTTCTTTTTTTGCGGCGGACGCTGCTGTTGCCAATATTGAATCGCCATTTTCAAGGCCACTTCCACGGCCGTCGAGCCGTCGTCCGAGTAGAACACCCGCGTCAGGCCTCTCGGGGCGATGTTGACGAGTTCCCTGGCCAGGGCAATGGACGGGGGACTGGCCGCACCCAACAACGTGCTGTGGGCAATTTTACCGAGTTGATCTTGAATGGCCGTGTCCAGAGTACGGTGTCGGTGTCCGTGAAGATTGACCCAGATTGATGAAGATCCATCCAGATATCTGTTGCCGTGGATGTCATAGAGGTAGACGCCGTTGCCTTTTTCGATGATCAACGGGTCTTCCCGTTCCCATTCCTGCATTTGAGTGAACGGATGCCAGACATATTGCCGGTCCCATTTTGAGAGCTTAGATGATGAAGCGGCAGGATTGTTTTTTTGTTTTTTCTTGGGTTGCTTCATTTATCAATTTGTCATTGGTATGAAAATCGCTCTCATCTGTCATCCTTGCGCACGCGAGGGTCCAGTGCCGTTCTCCTCGCCACTCGCAGGAAAAGCAAAAACCCCCGGATTCCCGCGTACGCGAGAATGACGGTTCAGGGTAGTGTGTTGGCTCTTTTCATCCCACTGGGAAAAGATAGAACGGCAGGCCACGTGAGTAACAGGATTATAGGAATGCATTCTTTCTTTGACAAGACGGGGAAACCTTAATAGAATCAATAAATTGTGCATTTGCAATGAACACACTCTCCTCTATCCGCAATTTTTCCATTATCGCCCATATCGATCACGGAAAATCCACCCTGGCTGATCGTCTGCTGGAACTGACGGGAGCGATCACGCCCAGGGAGTTTCGTGAGCAGATCCTGGATGATATGGACCTGGAACGCGAACGCGGGATTACCATTAAGGCCCACGCCGTCACGACGTCGTACAAGGCGCATGACGGGCACACGTACCAACTGAACCTCATTGATACTCCCGGTCACGTGGACTTTACCTATGAGGTTTCTCGCAGTTTGGCTGCGTGTGAAGGCGCCTTGTTGTTAGTGGACGCCACGCAAGGCGTGGAAGCGCAGACCATTGCCAACGTGTATCTCGCCATGGCCAACGACCTCGTGATCCTGCCCGTCATCAACAAGATCGACCTGCCCAGCGCGGATATCGACGGCGTGAAACACCAAATCGAAGAAGTCCTCGGCTTGCCGGTGGACGATGCTCTCCTGGTAAGCGCCAAGCAAGGGATCGGGGTGGATGACGTGTTGGGTGCCATGGTCCGGCAAGTGCCATCACCTGCGGGATCAATGGATGCCTCCTTGAAGGCCCTGATTTTCGATTCCTGGTTCGACAGTTACCAGGGGGCGATCGTGCTGGTTCGTATCTTCGACGGCGTGGTCAAACCGGGCATGAAAATCAGGCTCATGTCCACGGGACGGACGTTTGAAGTCTCGGAAGTCGGCATTTTTGCTCCCAAGCGCACCAAGACCAAGGCGTTGAGAGCCGGCGCGGTCGGCTACGTCGTCGCCGGCATGAAAGACGTGTCGGACACCAAAATCGGTGACACGATCACCGATGCCGACCGGCCCACGGCAACGCCGTTACCCGGTTATCGTGATGTGAAACCACTGGTCTTCTGCGGGCTCTATACCATGGACAACGCGGATTATGAGAACCTTCGGGACTCGCTCGACAAGCTCCGCCTGAATGATTCTTCGTTTGTCTACGAACCGGAAACGTCTTTGGCCTTGGGCTTTGGTTTCCGGTGCGGATTCCTTGGCCTGCTGCACATGGAAATTATTCGTGAACGCTTGCATCGCGAATACGGACTGAGCCTTATCAGCACGGCTCCCACCGTGATTTACCGGGTCAGGACGCTGGACGGGGAAGTACTGGACATTGAAAATCCTTCAAAACTGCCGGAGCCTGAAGCCATCGAAACCATGGAAGAACCATTCATTAAGGCCACGATCATCGCACCGGAACGCTATGCCGGTAATATTCTGGCCTTGTGCCAGGAGCGGCGAGGTGTCCAGGAGAGTTTGCAGTATCTGGATACGACGCGGATCATGCTGGTCTATGCCTTGCCCTTGAACGAAATGGTGCTGGATTTTTACGACAAGTTGAAATCCCGCACCCAGGGCTATGCCTCGTTGGATTACGAATTGATGGACTATCGGGAATCGGATCTGGTGAAACTCGACCTGTTGCTGAACGGCGAAACCATCGACGCGTTGTCGTTTATCACGCATAAGGAGAAAGCCTATCATCGTGGCCGCCAACTCGTCGAAAAAATGAAGGAGTTGATCCCGAAGCAAATGTTCGAAGTGGCGATTCAAGCCGCGATCGGCAAACGCGTGATCGCGCGCGAAACGGTTTCCGCCATCAAAAAGAACGTGACCGCCAAGTGTTACGGGGGAGACATCACGCGAAAACGCAAGCTGTGGGAGAAACAGAAAGAAGGCAAGAAGCGGATGAAGCAACTGGGGCGCGTGGAGGTTCCGCAGGAGGCCTTCCTGGCGCTCTTGAAAGTAAAGGATGAGTCATGACCGAATATAAACCGGTGTTGCCTCCGGATTCCTCGTCCGGCGATCCCGAATTTTCCTCCTCCCATGAAGAAAGCCAGCCGGAGACAACCCGGACCAAATCCGTGTGGCGGGAATACACGGAAGCCATCATCATTGCATTGGTCCTGGCCCTGACCATTCGCGTGTTTCTCGTGCAGGCATTCAAGATTCCCTCGGGCTCCATGATTCCCAGTTTGCAGATCGGCGATCATATCCTGGTCAACAAACTCGCGTACGGGTTGCAGATTCCCCGGGATTGCGAATTTGAGGTCGCGCTGCTCCCGGTCACCTGCTATTCCTCTTCCATGCTCTTTGAGTTTGAAAAACCCAAGCGGGGAGACATCATCGTGTTTCGATACCCGGAAGACGAGCACAAGGATTTTATCAAACGTATTATCGGCCTGCCCGGCGACACCATTCGGGTCCAGGAGAAAATCGTCTACATTAACGGCGAACGATTTCAGGACGCGCCATTTACCCAACGTGTGGACCCCGGCATGATCGATGGTCGCATCAATCCTCGTGACACGTTCGGGCCCGTCACGGTTCCTCCGAATTCGTATTTCGTCATGGGCGACAACCGGGACCAAAGCCTGGACAGCCGTTTTTGGGGATACGTGCAAGAGCATAAAATCAAAGGCCGGGCGTTCCTCGTGTATTGGTCCTGGCACGGTCAGGGTTCGGTGATGGAATGGGTTCGATGGAATCGCATCGGGAAAGTGATTGAGTGAGACAACGGGGAATAATCGGTACGAGAGCCATGACCGGAACACCACTCAAAGAGGCCCTTCGTTATGCCGGTGGATAGCCCTCATGTCACGATCGTCATTCCGGCCCGGCACGCATCATCCAGATTTCCCGGCAAGCCGTTAGCGCTCCTGGCGGGAAAACCTTTGATTCAGCACGTCTATGAACAAGCCGTTCGCGTTCCGAAAGTTGCCGCGGTGCTCGTGGCGACGGATGACGCGCGCATACACAAAAGCGTGGAACGGTTCGGTGGCCGCTCTGCGATGGTGACCGCGCCCTGCCGCACGGGCACCGATCGCGTGGCGGAGGCGGTCAAGGAGCTTCCCGGTGAAATTGTCGTGAACCTCCAGGCTGATGAAATCCTGTTGTCGCCCGATCTACTGCTTGATCTTATCGATCCGTTTCTTGCCGGTGACGCGGAAATGGGCACCTTGTGTCGTCCGTTCAACTACAGGGAGGAATTTATGCAATCTTCCGTCGTGAAGGTAGTCAAAGACCGGCAGGGGAAGGCCCTTTACTTTTCCCGTGCTCCGATTCCGCACGAACGCGATCACGTCCACGAGGCTTCACCCTTTGCCTCTCTCCATTTAGGAGTGTATATTTTTCGCAGACACACCTTGAATCGATTTGCCTCATTGCCGAGCGGGGAATTGGAGGAGGCGGAAAAACTCGAGCAGTTACGGGCGCTGGAACATGGGATTCCCATTCACGTGTGGGAGACGACCCATGCTTCGCTCCGGATCGATACCGAAGAGGATTTGGAACGAGCGAATGCTTCATGGGACGAAATTATGGCAGGGTAGCGGGATTAAGCTTCTTGCTGATTCCTCCCCTCACCCCTCCTTATCCTTCGGCTCCGCTTCCTTCGCGTTGCTCAGGACAGGCAGGACAGGCAAAGGAGGGGAAGTTGGGAATTGTCGACGAATGAATAGATATATAAAGGACGGGCATGGGTAAATTCATTTTCGTCACCGGTGGAGTCATATCCTCGTTGGGGAAGGGCTTGGCTTCGGCTTCCATCGGGCATCTCCTGGAAAGCCGGGGATTGAGGATTTCTTTCCTCAAGCTCGATCCCTATATCAACGTCGATCCCGGCACCATGAATCCCTATCAACATGGTGAAGTCTACGTCACGGACGACGGAGCCGAAACCGATCTCGATCTCGGGCACTATGAACGATTTACCAATCTCACGCTCTCGCAAAACAATAATTGTACCACGGGACGGATTTACGAGTCGGTCATCAAGAAAGAGCGCCGGGGCGAATATCTGGGAAGCACGGTGCAAGTGGTCCCGCATATTACCGACGAAATCAAACAGACAATTCTCCGGGTAGCGCACGGAACGGACGTGGTGATCGTGGAAATCGGCGGGACGGTTGGCGACATCGAAAGCCTGCCGTTTCTCGAGGCCATCCGGCAAATGCCGTTCGACGTTGGCCGGGAAAACGTTCTCTATATTCATCTCACCCTGGTGCCATTTATTGAAACCTCCGGCGAGTTAAAAACCAAACCCACTCAACACTCCGTCAACAAACTCCGTGAAATCGGTATCCAGCCTCATATCCTGTTGTGCCGGACCGACCGGTTCCTGGCGCCATCGTTGAAGGATAAAATCGCCTTGTTCTGCAACGTGGATAAGGGAGCGGTGGTCACCGCGAAAAACGTTGATACCGTGTACGAAGTGCCGATCGTGTTACGAAAAGAAGGACTCGATGAGTTGATCGTTCGGTCCCTGCGCCTGGAATCCGGTCCGCCCAATCTCCGCGATTGGGACGCCATGGTGCAAAAACTTAAACGCCCAACGCATGAAGTGACTATTGGGATGGTCGGCAAATACATGTCGTTCAAGGAGTCGTACAAAAGTTTGTTTGAGGCGCTCGTGCACGGCGGGCTCCCCAATGATGCGGGAGTCAACGTCCGATTGATCGAATCGGAAGACCTTGAACGGGGCGACCCCGAGCCATTCTTGAGTGACGCCGATGGTATTTTGATACCGGGGGGATTCGGGACAAGAGGAATCGAGGGCAAAGTGACGACGATTCGTTACGCCAGGGAAAAGGGGATTCCGTTTCTCGGACTCTGTTTGGGCATGCAGTGCGCGGTTATGGAATTTGCCCGTCACGTTGCCGGACTGGAAGGGGCCAACAGTGGCGAATTCGATTCGGCTACGGCCTACAAGGTGATTGACCTGTTGCCGGAACAGCGGACAGTGGAGGACAAGGGCGGCTCCATGCGACTTGGCAGTTACGCCTGTCGTCTACGAGAAGATTCCCTGGCCCAACAAATCTATGGGACGGCGGAGATTCAGGAACGACACCGGCACCGGTACGAATTCAACAATGATTTCCGCGAGACCTTGACGGCAAAAGGCCTGGTGCTGAGTGGTACGTCACCGGATGGGCGCCTCGTCGAAATCATCGAATTACAAGACCATCCCTGGTTTTTGGGGACCCAATTTCATCCTGAATACCGATCGCGACCGCATGCCCCGCATCCTGTGTTTCAATCGTTCATCCAAGCGGCGCTGAAACGCAAATTCGGCCGATAGCGGGTGCTCAGCATCCTCGTAGGGGCGGACCGGAGCTTGCCCTGAGCGAAAGCGAACGGGTGTCCGCCTGTGTGAAAGATAAGGAAGGGTGGGGGGATGCAACCACGCAAAGGGCTTCAATGGAAAAAGACGCCATGATGCAGGATGTTCCGTTGGGAGGTTTTCCCGGTGGAGGAGAACATCCGCATTTCCTGATTGCGGGACCCTGCGTCATCGAGAACGAGCAGGTCGTCCTGGACACGGCGTTTCAGGTGGCCGAGATCGCCCAATCAGCCGGATTTCCCTATCTCTTCAAATCATCCTATGATAAAGCGAACCGCAGTTCCATCAATTCATACCGGGGACCCGGGATTCAGGAAGGCCTGGCCATCCTCCAAAAAGTGAAGGAACAGGTTCAAGTCCCCGTTTTGACGGACGTTCATAGTGTTGAAGAAGTCCGGCAAGCCGCGCAGGTCGTGGACGTGGTTCAGATTCCTGCGTTTCTGTGCAGGCAGACCGACCTGTTGGCAGCGGCGGCGCAAACAGGTAAAACCGTCAACGTCAAGAAAGGGCAATTTCTTTCTCCCTGGGATATGAGTAACGTCGTCAAAAAATTGGAAGAAAGCGGGACTCGCCGAATCGTCCTCACTGAAAGAGGGTTCTCGTTCGGCTATAATAATCTGGCGGTGGACATGCGTGCCCTTCCGGTCCTGAAGGGGTTGGGCTATCCCGTGGTCTTCGACGTCACGCATAGTGTGCAACTACCAGGAGGCGGGGGAACGCACTCATCCGGCCAGCGCGAATTTATTGCCCCCTTGGCTCGTGCCGCGGCGGCAGCCGGCTGTGATGGGTTTTTCATGGAAGTCCATCCGAATCCGGATTGCGCTCTCTCTGACGGGGCAACGATGGTCCCACTCAATAAACTAAAAGTTTTACTTGAAGAATTACAGCGGATTTGTCAGGTGGCAGGAAAGGGCTCAGGCCTCACACTCTAACCATGTCACCAGTTCACGTCGCCAAAGCCCAACCGAAATCCGTCCCTGTAAACGACCGGACCGAGCGTACATTCAACCTGCCGAATGCGCTCACATTTTTACGAATCTTATTGGTACCTGTCTATATAGGTCTCTTTTCAACACCCACGGCCGTACGGTCCACGTGGGCTGCGGCGATCTTCGGCTTAGCAGCTCTGACGGACTGGCTGGACGGATATATTGCGCGACGACGCGGGCAAGTCACCAAAATTGGCAGGCTGTTCGACCCTATAGCTGATAAGTTTCTGGTGATTTCCGGGCTGGTGTTACTCGTGCAATTTCAACGAATTGCAGCCTGGCTCGCTATTGCGCTGATTGTACGGGACTTGGCCGTGACTGGAATCCGATTTGTTTCAGCAAGTCGAGGCATTATCATTGCGGCGGGGACATTGGGGAAATATAAAGTTGTACTCCAAATTATTGCGATCATCATTTTGACGCTTGAAGGAGCGGTTTCCTTTTCCTTCCTGAACATGCATTTGCTGGGAACCGTGACCCTCTACGTGGCATTACTCTTTTCCCTGGTCTCCGCCGGACAATACCTTCTTGAAGCATGGAATGAGTTTTCCCAAAAAGGGTGCAACTCATAACGGCGTTGCAAGCCATGTCTCCTGAAATCCTCGGGCTGTTTTTCTGCTTCGGAGCCTATGTGCTCGGTTCGATTCCTTTTGGGTTGGTTTTTTCGCATCTTCTGGGAGCACCGGACCCGAGACAGGCAGGGAGCGGAAACATCGGCTTCACAAACGTCATACGGGTATGCGGGAAAAAGGTTGGATTCCTCACTTTGGCCGGGGACTTGGGAAAGGGGTGGCTGGTGGGGTGGCTCGCGGGATTGGAATTTCTCCCGACCCTGTGGGCCTTACTGGCCGTGCTCTCTGTCGTCCTGGGACATCTCTTTCCCATTTTTTTAAAACTTCATGGCGGTAAAGGTGTCGCGACCGGGTTGGGAGGAATTTTGGGGATTCACTTTCCCATGGGCCTTGTTCTCGTTGCAATTTGGGTCGGAACCGTCGGAATTTGGAGATATTCTTCGGGTGGCGCGCTCATGGCGTTCGGGGCATTGCCGGTGGTAAGCTGGTTCATGACGGTTGATCTGCAATTTACGCTTTTCAGCCTTGTCGTCAGTATCCTCGTCATCGGCAAACATAAGGGGAATATCGTCCGTTTGCTGAATGGAACCGAACCCTCAATAGATCGCTCCTCATGAACAATTTAAATTTGACATAATACTTCTTATCCGACATTAACCAAAAGCTGGACGAGCACAACCGAGGTATCGACGTAGATCACCGTTCGCTTGTCACCATCTTAGCCGACTGTTGAGCATTCTTATATCAACTGATCTCATGGACAATCGGGTATCAACTGGAAGCTACTTTGTCAAGCTTGCTGTCCACTTGGCCCGCTATCATTCCGAAAGCGAGAAATCTTGACGTCGGATTAAGCTGCGCTAATCCGACATGTCATTGCCTCGGCTGCTTCTTGACGAATGCGTGGACGTCAGTTAGTCTGTTTACATCATGGCTGTCATGCTTTCAAAGACCTATCAGGCCTTGAAGGCTGCTGGCGTCTCTGATGAACAGGCACGGGACGCGGCGGAAGAAATCGCGGGGCTTGATTCCCGGCTTATTCGCCTAGAAATCAAAGTCAACCTTGTGTTAGGCGGAGTCGGTCTACTCTTGCCGGGTGTGCTTACCCTCATCATCAAGGCGTTTCTCTAGTCCTTCCAAGCCCTTTTGGGCGTGGTGCTCCATGAAGATGGCTATATCATAATATCATAGAGGTTCCCAAGGTGACAGCATCATGGTTTTCGATACCTTGAAATCCGTTGAGGAATTGCAAGAAGCCGGGATTCCGGAGAGCCAGGCCAAAGCACAAGTTCGGGTCTTTCAACAGATCATCGAATCCGACCTCGTCACTAAACGCGACATGAAAGAGCTGGAACAAAAGCTGCAGCAAGAAATGCGAGAATTGGAATACCGTCTCACCATCAAGACCGGGTTAATGGTGGTCGCATCGACTGGGGTGATTTTAGGGACCATTCAATATCTGCTCCTTCCTTCCCCTTGATTCTGATTCTGTCGGATTACGCTTCGCTAATCCGACCTACCCCAACCTATAAGAGAAGTTCGTGAAAGAGCAACTCTTCTCCTCGCCAACCATGCCTTTCTTTTGGATTCCATACTGTCTTCCGATCATTGCAACCGCGGTCTTTGTTGTTTCTGCCCCGGCCTTTGCCTCTGCTCCTCTGGAATCCAAAGGGCTTCAGCTTCTGGAAGAGATTCAGGAGGCTATTTCGCATTTGGCCGAAGAGGTCACACCGACTGTCGTTGGCGTATCCGCGATCCGGCAGCTTTCCCAACCCGGAAAAATGCCACGTCAGGGACGATTCAAGGACCCCAGGGCCGGTTCGGGTGTGGTGATCCATGAAGATGGCTATATCGTGACCAACAACCACGTCATCAATAACGGTGTGGAAGCCGAAGTCCATTTTTCCGATCAATCGACCCTTGTCGCGGAAATCGTGGCGAAGGACCCCGACACCGACCTGGCGCTTCTGAAGGTCGAGACGGATCGCAAACTCCCGAGTGCCACGTTCGGGGATTCAAGCGCGGTCAAAGTCGGACAATGGGTCCTGGCCGTGGGTAATCCGTTCGGGTTGGATCGAACCGTCACCTTGGGAGTCGTGAGCGGGATCGGCCGGGAAAACATGAACCTGTCCCGGTATGAAAACTTCATTCAAACCGATGCGTCCATCAATCCGGGCAATTCCGGCGGGCCGCTCTTTAATTTGCGAGGCGAGGTCATCGGAATCAATACGGCCATTATCAATTTCGCGCAAGGCATCGGCTTTGCGATCCCGTCCAACATGGCGAACCGTATTATCGAGCAACTCAAAACGGGCGGCAAAGTGGTTCGGGGATGGCTCGGGGTCGGGATTCAGCCGTTGACGCCCCAACTCGCTGAGAAATTCGGCGTCCCCGACGGCAAAGGCGTGCTGGTCAATGAAGTGTTTGCCGACAATCCGGCGGATCAGGCAGGTCTGAAATCCGGGGACATCATTACGCGAATCGGAAATGAACGCCTGGAATCTCCCAACCAGTTATCCCGGGTCGTCGCGGGTTTTTCTCCCGGTGAAATAGTATTGGTCCAAGTCATCCGGGATGGGGTGTCGCTGGAACTCCCAGTATTGCTGGGAGTGAAGAAGGAGAAACCAGTCGTGGTCTCATTGCCCCCGACCGCCGCGGAAGTCGATTTGGGAATCGACGTGTCTCCCATTACCGAGGAGTTGGCCGAACAGTTTTCACTCGACCAAACAACGGGTATCCTGGTGGTTCGAGTCGTTCAGGGTAGCGCGGCATATGCGGAGGGCTTGCGAAAAGGAGATATTATTCAGGAGGTCAATCGGGTCGAAGTGCCGACCATGAGGGAATTTCGCCGCCTTCTCGAGCAGGTTCAGCCCAGCGAGACGATCCTTCTTCGAATTCTTCGCGAATCGAAAGCGTTTTTTGTCGTATTGAAACCGTAGCCGGGCTGCCCATCACTCTCACCTTAATCCTCTCCCATCAAGAGAGAGGATTATCTACTAGGATGAAGCGGCGGCCTTTTCGGACTTGTGTTCCTCGACGACCTTGTTGACGACTTCGCGAGGCGCCTGTTCGTAGCCGGAAAATTCCATGGCATAGGAGCCTTTTCCCGCGGTGATGGAGGTTAGGACCGGGGCATATTTCAGAATTTCCACCAACGGAACCATGGCTTTTACGATTTGATTATGCCCCTTGGCATCCATGCCCAGAATACGACCGCGCCGGCTGTTCAAATCGCCGATAACGGCACCCACCATGTCATCCGGCGCCGTGACTTCCACGACCATGATCGGTTCGAGGAGAATGGGCTGTGCCGATTCCATGGCTTTTTTGAATCCCATCGAAGCCGCGACCTTGAAGGCCATTTCCGATGAGTCCACGGGATGATGGGACCCGTCATAGACCGTCACTTGCACGTCCACGACCGGGTAGCCGGCGAGAATGCCCTCGTGCATGGCTTCGACCACGCCTTTTTCCACTGCAGGGATGAAGTTGCGGGGGATCACGCCGCCGACGATTTTGTTGAGAAACTCGAATCCACCGTTGCGCGGCAACGGGTCAAGCTGAAGCCAGCAGTCGCCGTATTGCCCGTGGCCGCCGGTTTGTTTTTTGTATTTTCCCTGGGACTGGGCCATTTTTTGAATGGTCTCACGATAGGCGACTTTCGGCGTGTGCAGGTTGACGTCCACGCCGTATTTGCGCCGGAGTTTTTCCAAGGTCAACTCGATATGGGTCTGTCCGACGCCGCTCAACAACATCTCCTTGGTCTCGTCGTTTCGGATGAATTCCAATGACGCGTCTTCTTCGACCAGTTTGTGGAGCCCCAGGCTCACCTTGTCGATGTCACCCTTTGATTTCGGCTCAAGCGCAAAGGACATGACGGGCCGGCGCAGTTGCATCGGGGGAAAGACGATGGGTGCTTTGTCCGTGCAAATCGTCTCGCCCGTTTGCGTATCCTTGAGCTTTCCCATGACCACAATTTCACCCGCGGTCGCCTGTTGGGTCTGCGTACTTTTCTTCCCTTGCAAATAATACAGGTGCCCTCCTTTTTCTTTCACGTTTCTCACGGGATTGAAAAAGGTCGAATCGGCTTCGAGCACGCCCGAACAGACCTTGAGATACGTGAGCCGGCCCATGAAGGGATCGATGGTGGTCTTGAACACGTAACCGGAAAACGGCTCCTCCGCGTTCATGGGCCGCACGACTTCTTCACTCGTTTGGGGATGAGATCCGGTCAACGGAAAGGCTTTGGCTCTCTCTTCAGGAGAAGGCAGGCATTGAATGATGGCATCGTGCAGCACCGTGGTACCGAGGTTCAGGACTGCCGAACCGCACACCACCGGGATGCATTGACGGGTTTTCGTGCTCAGGACCAACCCTTGCAGAACTTCCTCTTGCGTCAGATCACCGTCGTCCAGGTATTTCTCCACCAACTCGTCGTTGGTCTCGGCCACGGTTTCCACCAATTGTTTCCGAAGCTCGGCTGCCTTTTCTTTCAGGTCTTCCGGGATGTCTTCTTCCTGCACCTTGTGACTGTTGGGTACGGGGATCACGGCCTTTTGTGTCACCAGATCCACCACGCCTCGAAGATTCGCCTCCTCCCCGATTGGAAAGGCAATCGGCACGCATTTGGCCTCGAGCGCTTTCTGAATCTCCTTCAACACGGATTCGAAATTCGCCCGCTCCTTATCCAGTTCGTTGATAAATACCAGGCAGGGCAACTCACGCGTTTGAATATAGTCCCAGACCCGATCCAATTCCGAACGTATGCCCGAAGTACCGACGACCAACACCGCGCCGTCCGCCACGTGGATCGTATTCTTGGTATCGGCGAAGAAATCCAGTGAACCCGGCGTGTCGAGCAGATTCAGGAAGGTTCCCTTGTGCTCATACTGAAGCAGGGCCGTACTCATGGAATGATGGTGTTGAATTTCTTCCGCTTCGAAATCGGCCACGGTGTTTCCGTTCGTGGTGGCCCCCATCGAGGAGGTCACTCCGGCGGAAAACAGCAGGGCTTCGACGAGAGAGGTCTTTCCGGCACCGACATACGACGTGACAGCAACGTTACGAATGGAAGAAGAATGTGTCATGCGCACCCCCTTATATGAATTGGGCCATTCTAGGCTTGGCTAAATTGGGGTGTCAATGAAATGCAGGATGGAGGGCGAATGGATAGGTTGACGGATTCCCTTCGCCTCCACGCTCCCGTTCGTTCTGAGCCTGTCCTGAGCCCAGTCGAAAGGCGTAGCGACAGCGAAGTCGAAGAACGCTCAGGACAGGCGTTGACAGAATGCGGAAACAAGCCACACCATGTTTGTTATTCTGAGCTTGTCCTGCTTGTCCTGAGCGAAGCAAAGGAACCAAGCGAGGAATCTCCTTGCTGTCATCCCCGACCCGATCGGGGATCCAGGGTTTTTCTTAATGAAGAAAAAAACACTGGATTCCCGCGTGCGCGGGAATGACAATTGAGGCTTATTGGGGATCAACGAACAGCCGTCGTAACGCGCTCCCTTCAGTCAAGGACTTCTCATGAACAATGCCGGAAGCCTGATGCCTCGCCTGATGGCAACTCTGTGTTTGGGACTTTTCGCCAGCGCCGTGGCCTTCGATGCTCTGCAACCCGAAAAAGTATTTACCTCTGACCTTCATCAGTCATTCTGGTACGGTTTTCAATTCGGATTTCCAGTGCTCGTGGGCGGAGTCTGTCTGACCGGAACGCGGTGGGCTGCCATGGTTGGGGTGATGTACGGAACGATCGGCATGGCCTTGGACATTGCCACGTTCGTACAGAGCATGACTTCCGGAACGGATTCCCCGCACTTTGTCGGCCTGATCCTGTTGACCGCCCTGTTCAATTTTCTGCTCATTGTGATCGGCGGACGACAGGCGTTGACCGTCTGACTGTGTCTATACCCTCCCCTCGACGATGACACCGTCCCAATCGCCGGTTCCTTTTTTTAATTGAAGGCACCGGGTCTTCTTGAGTCCGGTGGTTTTGAGCCACTGTTGGACGTCTTGGGCGCTGTAGGTATTGCCCGTGGGAGTGAACAAGAGCATCGTGACCGCAAACAGGTTGGTTTCCAGGGCGTCGCAGCCGGGTCTGTTCATGAGAAACGTGTCCTGAATCAGAATGCGTCCGCCGGGGTTGAGCGCGCGTTTGAGTTTTTTGAACAGGGTTTTGTTTTCCGCCGGTGAAAAAATGTGGAGTACGTTCGACACCCACATCACGTCGAATTTCCCGGGGACCGAATTGTCAAACAGATCGCCCGGGTAATAGGACAGTCGTTTGCCGTGTCGTAAGGGTTTGGCGATTTCTTGGGCGACTTCAAGGGCCGGCTGGCGATCCCAGATACCTGCACGCAACGTGGAATTGTGCTTCAGGAATTCCAAGGCATACGTGCCGGGTCCTCCCCCCACGTCCAACAGCGTTTGTGCGTTGTTCAAATCGAGTTGTGCAGCCACTTGCTTGGCTGGTCTTATAGAACGCTGATGCATTGCCCAAGTGAAGGATCGACGGTAGTCCGGGTCGTCTGGTCCATCGTCTTCAATCGGTTTACCCGTTCGAACGGAATCGGTGAGATGCGCCCAATCTTCCCACTGGCGATGAACCAGATCCAAATAGGCCCCTTGGTAAGCGGGACTGTTCCGGTTCAGATACGTGCGGCCGAGTTTCTCTACGCCATAGGACGCTCCTCGTCGTTTGAGCAAGCCCGTGGTTTCCAGGTTACGCAGGATGATCTCGACTCCCCGCTCACTGGCCGTCAGCCTCCCGGCCAAGGCCTTGGGTGTCCAGAATCGTTGTCCCATATGGGTGAAGATGTCCAGATCAAGTGCCGTGGCAAGCACACGTGACAAGCGAAAATTATAGACGACGTCACGAAAGTCATCCATGGTCCGAACGGGAAGTTGCGCATCCATAAGCATTCCTTTTGAGGTTGAGGAGAGAGAGACGTCAGGTAGCGGCAAACTGTCGCCGATAGCGCGCGATCAATTGCTCGAGTGCCGGCAGGTTGTCGAAATCCACGGGACGTTCGAAAAACACCGCGACGTATTCGTCATTCATTTCAACGCGTTCGCTGAACCCGTCCTTGATGAGACGATCGCGATATTTGGACACGACCTGTTGAATGTAAAACTTGGCCTGTTTGGCCAATTCATCGCTTCCCAGGTCTTCGGCCGTACCGTCCGACAGCAGGCTCTGCATGTCCTCCAAGGCATATCCGGCCTGGCAGACCAACAATCCGGCCGGTGTGATCTCGAGTTGCCAATCCTGGTCATCCAATTCCAGGGTCAACGCCCCGCCGGGTTCATGTTGCATAAAACCCGAGTCGGCCTGCTCCAAGTGATCCTGGACGTGTTGCCAGCCCGGATAGGGTCCGTCACTCACGAGACACCCTCCCCTGCTCCGGCTTCCATGCGGTTTTGCAGCCGAAGCGTTTCGAGTCGCCTGGTGTTTTCTTCCAGTTTGGGCAACCCGTATTTTCGATCCACGTGAACCACGTGCTGAAGGAATTCGGCTTCTTTTTCTTTGCAGCCCTTCGCCTTGTGGCAATCGGCCATGACGTACCAGGCCCCGCCCATGCGCAGTTCATCACGAAGTCGCCCGGCAATGGCCAAGCTCGTTTGCGCACAGGCCATGGCGTCATCATAACGCTTCCATGTCAGGTACATCCGCGCCATCATCTTGAACACGTCGGCCTGACCGGCCTGATTCCCCACCCGTCTCATCAAGGCAATGGATTCCGAATAATAGTTCATGGCCTGCTTGAAGTGCCGGGTTTCCTTTGCAACCAGACCCAAATCCGAGAGCAGGACGGCCTTGGCCGCGTCGTCTTCATACGTTTCCATCCTGTCCAGGGCCTCGAGATAGTAAGCTCGTCCTCGTTCCCATTCGCCGGCGTCGACGTGCAGATTGCCCAGGTTGGCAAGCGTCGCGCTGATCCCGCGGTTGTCTCCGAGCGTCTTCTGCAATTCCAGCACCTCCTGATAATATCCCTGGGCTTGCTGACGTTTGCCGCTTACGGCGCAGATGTTCCCGAGATTGCCCAACGTCGCCGTCAGGGCCCTGGGATCGCCGCTTTGTCGATCTGCCTCCAACGCCTTGGCGTAACACTGGTAAGCCTCCGCGTAAAATCCCTTGGAGAAATGGGCGTTGCCTCGTTGGTTGAGTTGTGCCGAATGGGATTGTCTCACGGTCGTTTTAATTATATGGGCTCTACCTCCCCTCACCCCTCCTTACAAAGGAGGGGAAGCAGCGGGGCATGCTCGACTTTCCCTCCCCTTTGTAAGGGGAGGGACGGTGGGGTAGAGGGACGGATAGATATGCCGACGGGCTCTTTTCATACCAATGAGGCCACGACGTCCGCCTATTCCAATGCCTTTGTCACAACGGTCTTGGCCCCGGTCAATATAGAAGTTCCGTCGCCGACCAGGAGCGAATCGAAATTATACTTGAGCAACCGGCGCAATCCCCCACGCGCCTTGGCGGGATCGGCATACTTCTCGGCAGGCAGCATGCTCACCGCCCCTTCGGGTTTGCCCAGCAAGGCGTCGCCGACAATCAGAATGCCCCGCCCCTGTTGGAGAAACAGGGCCGATTCGCCCGGCGACTTTTGATTGGAAAGGTGGATGACCCAAATCCCGCCGGGCAACAATTCTCCATCGACAAAAGTCTTATCGGGAGTCACCGACATTTCCGGGGCATCGGCCTGCGGGACGTACACGCGAGTATTCAAAGCCTCTTTGTACGTCGCGCTTTCACGCTCATGATCCCGGTTGGTGAGCAGGATGTAGTCGACTTGCCCCGCGTTGCTCAGCTTCGTGAAATCGTCATCCGAAAGCGGCGGAGGATCAACCAGAATTCGATGTTCGCCCACATCCAACAAGTGGCCGTTGAAGTTTAGCTGTTTTTCTTCGGAAAACCAGGACCACGTGGCTATCCCGGGCAGGATCGGCTTCATAACTCGGCTATCGCCTCCTGGAGCATGGCCGTTGTTTTGGATAAAATATCCTCTTCCGATGGAAGGTCGAGGATGTCGTCCTCCGGCACCATGACGAATTTTCGATTGCCTCCCTTGGTCAAGGAAATCAGGAACCGGCCGTTGGACGGCGTGGTCGGGATGACCACCTCCACCGTGCTCTCGATATTTTTCACCAGTTCACAGAATTTCGCTTTTCCTTCTTCAAACTCATCCATTTCGTTTCTGAATCCTTTTGTTCAAATTGGAGAACTTGCAACGGACGGAAATGCCGGATGGCACCGAACGTCATAAGGCGGTCGATCCGGAAGATGCCCCCAATAATTTACTCACCTCATCCAGGATCGCCGCATGGTCCGCCAAGTCCATGTTGCCGACCCGTTGCCACCGGATGACGCCGTCCTGATCCAGAATGTACACGTTGGGAATGAAGCGTCCGCCTCCGTACAGTTTATCGGTAATCTGGTCAGGGTCCGTGAGATAGGGATAGGTGATTTTTACGGGAAAGACGCTGAGAAATTCCAGGACGTCGGCCTGTGAATCGCCCGAGGAGTTCACGCCGATCACCGCGACGTTCTGCCCGCGCGTGGCCTCGTACACTTTCTGCAGATTCGTGCCTTGAATCAAACACGGTTCGCAAATATGAAACAGGCCCAGCACCACGACTTTGCCCTGGAAGTCTTTCAGCGAAACGGGTTCCCCCGTGACCGAGGTGAGCGAGAACGGCGGAGCCGGCTCCCCGACTTTAAAAAATCCACCGGCCCAGGCCATCGTTACCATGGCTATGGAAAGCGTCACTGCGAGTAAACAGATATGGCGTTTCATGGCATCCTCCACTTTGCTGAACCGCAGTCAATGCAGGCAAGCGACAACGATATCGAAATCTTAACACACGATTTTTAAGGCGGGCAATTTAAGATAGAGGCCAATGCCTTTGTTATCTCTATCCCTTGAGAGATAGGCACAAAGACCGCATTCTCGACCCAATAGAACGTCATAAAGTTGTTCTTCTGTGAAGCATCTTGTCAGATTTTTTGTTTGTACTTTTTGAATCCATCAAGCAATGTTTTGAAAGACTTGGGTTGATATTTTTCGAAGTCTTTGTCGTCTACAAAAACAAAGCCAAATTCCGTTTTAGTCTGCGCTTTGTTGATGTCCTCGCACCATTGGCGCAGGCGGGCCATCTTTAGCGGCACATCCAGGTCTTGTTGTCCTTTGGTTTCCACAATTACCACTCGATCATCGGTCAATTTGACAATGAAATCCGGGTAGTAATTCGAAATGTTCCCGTCGGCTTTCACGTAATCCAATTTGAAATTCACCGCCAAGTAATTCTTTGCATAGGAAACTACATCGCCGCACTGCTCAAGAAAGTCGGCAAACTGTAATTCAAAATGGCTGTCACCAACGATCCGGTTAAACACCGACTTCTTCGGCATCATGTAGCTCTGATTTTTCACCACAAAAGGCCGTGTCCGGCGCAGTTTGACAGTGTCACGGATTTCCGCGTCGCCCTTGTCGCGCACAGTCAGATCGTTGATGGCTTTCTTGAACGTTTCGATCAAGGTCATGGTCACAGCCAACTCGGAAAGATTTCGTAGAGTATTGGGCGTTTCCAGATCAACTGATTGGGCAAACAACCTGTCCTGTACGAAGCTCTTGATCTTGCCGTATAGCACATCGTAGCCGCTCACCAGTCGCAGTTCCCTCATCACTGTCTGCGCGAAGTAGCCGATCACGCTACGGTAGTCACCAACCTTTGTGCCATCCAGCACAGTCGTGTGGGTCACTTCGCCGGTGGTGATGTCCTTGAACACGATCTCGCGTTGCTCTTCCTTGCTGAACTTCAGGTATTCACAGGTTTGAAACTCTATAGTGGTAACATCAAGATCGGCTAGGTTCTTGTATTCCCGATAAACCCGCGGCGTGAGCACTGGAATCTCAATGTCGAGAGCATCAATGTTCTTCTGCCTATTCTCCTGATCAACCTCTACCACTAACGGAGTCTTCGGCCCGGTGCCTTCACCCATAGCCCTGCGCTCCAATTCCACGCCCTCGGCCTGGATGGACTCGACGAATTCCATGAAAGCCTCGGTACCCACCACGCTGACATATTCTTCTGCATCGCCCGAATACATCCTGCGCAAGCCGCGCCCCAACGTCTGCTCCGGCAAGATATTGCTCCGTGCCGAATAGGCGCGCAGCCCGACAATTGTCGTGACGTTGCGCACATCCCAGCCTTCCTTCAGCACCAATACCGAGACAATTGCCTTGTAAGGACTCGCCGGATCGTCGATTTCGTTCGCCTGCTTGCGTAGCTTTTCCAACTCGTCCTTCGCTTTGCCGGAAGATGCTTCGGAAATCTCACCGTTCTGCTTTGTATGAATCGTCAGCACACCGCCCTGTAGATCAGGATATCGGTTCTCCAGAAATTCAGCGACCTCGTCGCAATTCCTCGTATCGTCCGTCATGACGAACAAGATCGCCTTCTTGCCCAGTTTCCGGTGCTCCTCGTCAGCCTTACGCCACTCAATCACCCCCAGCTCAAGGTAGTCCGCATACTTCTCGGTAAACTTCGCGCTCTGCCGTTCCTGCAGCTTGGAACGGCTCGGAGCATCCGGCAGTACAGGATGCTTGACCACGTTCTGGGAAATCGCCTCAACCAGGGGGTAATCAGCTACCGTCTGCACAAAAATCGCCCCATTGTTGTGCTTGGGGGTGGCCGTCACGTCCACCTGCAAACTCAGACCACTGCCCTTCTGCAGCAGCCGGTTGTGAATGTCTTCAATCGACTTGAACCAAGCCATCCGCGAATCGTGAATGTGATGCGCCTCGTCATTCAGCACCATCAATTCGTCAATGTCGCGCACGATCATCCCCAAATCGACGCTGGAATCGGTGGTGCCCCCCGTGGGTCGCTTGCCGAGGAAGTAATCCATTGTGTTCTCGTCGTCGAACGACGGAGGGATGTCCTCACCGGAATACACCCGGTGGATATTGGTTAGGAAAATGTTTCCCGTCTGGCGCGTCACCCGCACCTCGTCCTGTTTATGTAGGGTCAATTGAAAATCATCTTGCCAGTTGCGGCCGTCAAACCCGTTTCCGGGAATGACCGGGTCGGTGAAGAAAATCCGCAATCCCTGAAAATCCCGATAAAGACGATCCAAGACGATGATGTTGGGCGCAATCACCAGAAAGTTGCGCGACAACTCCGACTCCGGTTCATAGAGCTTGTGGTAGAAACTCCACGCCAACGCTAGGCTCATCACCTTCGTTTTGCCGCTACCAGTCGCCATTTTGATCACATAGCGTCGCCACGTTTCATCGAACAGACCAGCCGATACCAGATCACTGCTATCAAAACGCATCAAGTCATACTTGTCCTTGGCTCCGACAACGTCGTAGAGGTAAACAATCGTCTCTATCGCCTCCCGTTGGGCAAAGTAATATTCGAAATTCTCCATGCTGCTGCCCGCTCCCGGTAACAGATGCGATTCCTTGAACCACCAGTTGAGCAGACTCCGACTGGTATCGGATGCCCCCGCGTACCCGCTATCGCGGAACTCCTTCACTTTGCGCCGAAGCTCCGCCACCAGCGGCGGCATCAGCTTCTCCATGGTTGTGTCTCGGAGAGTCTCATCCGCCGGGAACCAGCGGATGTCAGGATCAAGAATCGCGTGGCAGGAGTGAGGGAAGTCGGGATGGAGGGCCATTGAGTGTTTTCTTAATATGACTCCGCAGCAAATATCGTTAAGCGTAATTCCTCACCTTGCAACTCATATAGAGGTGTCTTCTCGCTCAATTGTTCGCTTTCTCTTAAAATAATTCCAACGCCTTCGCCTCGACGCTCAAGAAAATACCCTCTTCCAGCCCGCCCTGCTACACTGTCTTCCAATTTGAGCTCTGAAAGCAAACGTGTGAGTAGCTCATTGCGAGTTACTTGATTGAAGAGCAGGCTGTCCACGGTCAATGTGTTTCCCAACTCGCCAGGCGAATAAATCTCCAGCCTGTCAGCAAACATAAACAGTCGTATTTTTGAACCATGTTTGGAGTAATCTCGGTGTACCACTGCGTTGACCAATGCTTCGAAAACCGCCCTCATACTGTATTGAGGCTTTTCCTCTCTTCCCACATCCTTGCGGGCAGACACCTTGTTGTAACGTGCAACAAAATTGAATGCATCTACTATCTGTTGGTCGAGTGTTCCACTGAAATCCTTGGCATCGACTTGATAATTCGCATCCTTTGTTTTTCCGCTGTAACAAACCGCTTGAATAAAGCTATTGTATAAATAGTTGTCGGGCTTATTGTGACACATCAGGACACCAGCAACAGACGCACGCAATTCGTCTTTATCATCTTGGACCAGCAAGCGTCTTTTAATAAGGATTTCTTCTGTCTCGCTATCAGAGGTATCTTCTCTAAGGAAACGTTGACATAAACGAATTTGCAATGTGTCTTTACTGGTTCTAGGTACGGCCTGTTCGTCAAAAGGCATGATTCGCGCCTGAGATCGACTTTGCCCTACCCGTAGCAGATGTTCCGAATTCATTGGTCTTTTGCTATTTCCGTGTCGGTAGAAATACCCATTTTTACTCTTGTGAAGCCATAGACTTCGTTCAATCTGTACATAAACCAGATACTTGTCTTCGCCTGCTTCATCGGCTATCAGCACACTGTCGACATAAAAATACACCATAGGGGGATCAATGGAATCATGACAAATTTCGCTGATATAGCTGACCAAAATTCTTATGTTTGTAGGATCAATACCGATAATCTGTCGCGGTTTATCTGCAACGCCAAAGATGATAGTGCCACCGGAGTGATTGGCAAACGCTGCTAACGAATCAGACAAACTATCACGATCAGGCTCAATCACTTTATCATTACCGATACGGACTTCCTTGAATTCAACTCCTGAACTTTCCCCGGTGCGTATCTTTTCGAGAACCTGTGCGGCGCTGAGCATGGCTAAATCTCCAGATGTATGCGTTTGTAGCGTTGCTCAAAGGCTTTGCTACCACCTTCCATTGTATCGCAAATGCGCTGCCTAATGGCTTCTGATTGGAGGCTATTAGATATCAGGTGCGACTGTCCGTTCGCCACATTCAAACAGTGCACCATTTCACAATCGCCATTCACCACGATGTTGGCATTGTGGGTAACAACAATAATTTGCCGTTTCGTCTTAGTGGCTTTGATAGCCTGCACGATCAAGCTATAAATAAGGTCGTTATCAAGATCATCCTCTGGTTGATCAAGCAGGAGCGGTTCATCACCATGCGCAAGGATAAATGCCAGTAATGCCGCAGATTTTTGCCCTGGAGAACCTTCGTTGATCCTTTTGCCATTCTCTCCGTAGGTAATTTGCAAAGCATCTTCCGGGAACCACAACTGCAGATCTACTAAAGATTCACCAGGCAAGCCCTGTAAATGACTTTGGAAGCGAGAGTCTCTGGCTGTTTCTTTATCTGTTCGAATATCTTCTAGATGTTGTTTCACCTGTTTCCATCCATGTTTGTCAACAACTTCTTCTAGTGATTCAATATCCTTGTCAAAACGATCCCCTACCTGCAATATTGCTCTGAGTGTTTTTTCCATACCTACCCAGGGCTCGGCAAAAGGCTTAACGGTGATCTTGACTGATCTATTGCCTTCCAAAACACGATCGAGGAACCGTACCCTGCGTTCCGTTAATTCCTGCCGGTTGCGTTCGGCATCTGAAAGTTTCTCCCAGTATTGTTCTCCTAATCTGTCTCTTTGCTCCTTATAGTCCGCTATCTTTTTAAGCTCTTTCTCTACCGACGAATATTTTTGTAACAAAGTGGGATAGATTTGCGGGTCAATCTTTTGTTGCTCCAACTGAGTGCGTAACTGCTCGTACTGCTGTAAATCCTGATTGAGCACTGCCATCCAGGTCTGTCCTTGCTTTTCGGTCCGCCATTGCTCCAAGCTTTTTGCCTGCTTTTCGACAATATTGAGAATTTGCTCGATGTGCTGTTGCCATTGACGTTGTTTGCCTTGCAACGCGCTCAACATCTCAGGATGCTTGGCAAAAAGATCCTTATTGACTGTTGCCATACCTGCCTCGGCGAGCAAATTGCGCATGTCATCAAATAACCCTTCCCAGTGTTGCTCAACATACTCAATCTCAGTTAACTGTTGTTGACGTAATCGATATTTCTGTAGCGCATCTTTGTGCCCAGATTTTTCCACTTGCTCAATTTGTCGTTTCACCTGTTCAATCTGTCGTTTAAGGTCATTCAATTGCCCTTTTAATTTATTTTCTTCAGCGATTTTCTGATTCAATTGCCCCCACTGCTGAAGGATTTCCTTGCTACTGTTACGGCAATTCTCAAATGCCCTGTAATATTCGTCAAACTCGACCTCGTGTGCCCTGTCAATGACTCCCAGCAATCCTTGTGGTTCGCTTGCCAATTCAAAAATCTGCTTTTGGCTATAGATACTGACCGGAAACAGCGTAGCGATTTCGCCCTCTGTCTCCCACCAATCGCCCGTTTCTTCATCCTGCTCTTCCAATGAAGCGACTTCAAAATTCGCGTCCCAGTTGAGACTATAGCGAGTATCTCCTTTACGATAGACAAGGCGCAGGCTACTATCTTGAGTCAGTAGCCCATCTTCATCCGTACTGAAATAACCCTGATAGTCATCTTCGAGTCGTGCTGGCAATTCTTGTCTTCGTCTCAAGACTAAGCGCATAAATTCCAGCAAAGTGGATTTACCACTGCCACGTCCGCCGATAATAGTGTTAAGGAAAGGGCTGAACTGGCAGGTTAGAACTTCGGGGCGTCCAATATACTTGGTTTCTTTAACGATGATTTCTTCGATCACATATTCCGCGTGCCGGTTTGGCTCTGTGTCCATATCCCGATGGATCGAAGCACTTCCATCAATGAGGGCAAGTCGAAGTCCTTCAATACTAGGAGCTCCCATCTTTACCCAAGTAAAAACGTCTGTTGGCTTGCCGTGGAAGTCCGAGCCACAGACTTCTATCCAGTCAGTTTTGGTCGACTTATACAACTCAGGCTTGGGAAAATCCTTATCGCACAATTCCATCGCATAGATATTAGAATTCTTCAAGACTTGTTGAAGTGATTGTCCTCTAATGGAAAACAACCCTTTATCTCTATCTACATGGGCTGGAATAGCAATCCCGCCTGCTTCAACAATTGTGTCGATAACCTTGGTAATACTCTTTTCAGTTTCAGCATCACTCTTCCCCCTGTTTCCCGAATACCCTACCGCACCCAATAATGAATCGACATCTGCTGTCTTTTTGCTGGGATCAAGTATTGCCAGTATATGCACGCCACCATTGGCTGAAATCTCCACCCCTGGGAACAAACATAAGGGTCGATACCATTCAGGGTTTTCTCCTTCAAGTTTTGCAAGCGTCTGTTTTAGTTTATCAATCCATTCGCCGCAGTTATGGTCAGTGATCGCCACACAATCTATGTCTCTCTCCATATACTCACGCAGCCAGTCTTCGCAGGTAAAATTAGGTTTTTTAAAATCGTCTGAAGCGGGTGTATGTGTATGAAAGTCAAATTTCCACCACTTCGCACCAGGGAAATCCCAATTGCTCATACCATCACCTCCACAATCGTCATGGTGTCGTTGCCGAAGATGTCCACCACCTTCACAGCGATCTTGCGTCGACCGGGCGGGCATTCATGGGCCACGCTTTTGAGTTCCAGCGAGCGGTCTTTTTTCGTGCGGAAGCTCTGCCATTCGTTCTCGAAGATGTAGTCGCCGGTCCACTGCTCTTCCCACACTGGGAGATTCTGTTGGGCATCGCCCATCCCTTCGAGGATCGTCTGCGCATCCGGCGAAAGCTCTTCTTTTTTGACGCGGATAATCTCGCGCTTGCTCTCGAAGTCGAAATCGACACTCCAGTAGTCTATCCAGTCTGTCCAATGACGGGTCAATATTTCGCGTTTTATGAGGCTTTTTTTGTCTTTGGTCAGCTTCACAATCCGGCCCTTTTCAACCACGATCTTGCTCGCGGCTTTCGCATTGCCCGACAAGGCGGCCTCTGCGTTCGCGATTGAATCCTGCGAGTAGAAAACGGAGAAATCCGTGAGTTCCACCGCCACCGTGGCTGGCTGTTTCTTCCTCCCTGCTTGTACATACGGCTTGACTTCGATGAAGGCCACGTCATGGAACACCACTTGGTTTTTCTCGACCGCCCGTTTGTCGAAAACTTCAGCAGGGATGTATTTGGGCGCAATGTCAATACCTTTGGAGCGTGCCTCGTCCAGCACATGAGGGAACAACCCCATTTCGAACTCGAAGCCGAGAATATCCACCTTAGTGATATGATGTTTTCGACATTCCAGAATAATCTCTTCCACAAACAGCCGGGTGACGGGAAGATTGACCGGCCCGACCGCCACCAGCCGCCCAGCCTTTTTACCGTGAAAGGCAGAAAAATGCTCTATCTTTTCTGCGCGGTAGGCTTTCAGAATCAACTCGAGAAAGGCCGTTTCTTTCTCCTGCAACTGCTTCTGTCGTTCTTCCTCGCGGAGGCTGGGGTTGATGCCGATGAAGTGCTGGCGTTCGTACTTACCAAGGTTGAGGATTTCAAAGGCGCGGTAGTCCTTGTTGTCGGCCTTGAGTCGTCGCTGCACGCCGATCATGCGTTTGCGCGTGGTGTGAATGGCGAATTTACCGAGATCGGTGGAAATCCACTTACGACTCAGCTTTTCTGCCACGGCCGCAGTAGTGCCTGAACCACAGAAGAAGTCGGCGACCAAGTCTCCATCATTGGAGGAAGCTTGGAGTATGCGTTCAAGCAGGGCTTCGGGTTTTTGGGTCGAATAACCTATACTTTCGGAGCCTTGTAGAGACGGAATGTCAACCCACACGTCACGGCACCTAACTCCCTCCCCCATGTAAAGCTTCTTCCCGGGAACCTTCCCCTTTTCCACAAACAGGATTCCAGAGTTGATCCATTCAAGCGCAGTTTCCTTCGGCATCCTGTAGCCGTTCTTCGGCACCAATTCACCATATCCTAAATCATAAAAATAACCACCTCCACCGGGGTTATCAATTGGGGCTAGCCTGAATCTCCCTTTATCATCTGAAAAGCGATATAGTTTTTCACTTGCTTCGCCATAAACCTGAAAGGAGTCGTTCCAAACGGGCTTGTCCGACTTTGAAAACAAGAAAATTGTATCATGAGATTTTATGAACTTCTTATTCTTCGCTGAGGTGTCGCCAATAGCCCCCTGCCAAATAATTTCGTTTCTGAAGTACTGACCGTCAAAGACTTCTTCAAGAATGTTTTTTATATAAGCACTTACCCGCCAATCACAATGCACGTAAATACTGCCATCCTCGGCCAATAAATCGCGCATCAGCACCAGCCGCTCGTAAATCATGGCAATAAAGGAATCCGCGCCTTTGCCCCAGGTATCGCGGTAGGCGATTTCCTCCAAGATGTTGGGTTTCTTTGTGAAGGTTTCGTCGCCGATTTCGATATCCATGGAGAAATCGGCACCCACGTCAAAGGGTGGGTCAATATAGATCAACTTGAGCCCGCCCTGCGCTTCGATCTCCTCGCGTAGCGGCCCGTTCTTGAGCGATGACAAAATCAGCTTGTTGTCGCCCCAGATGAGCTTATTAGTCCAGCCCTTGAGTTGCCGTCCGCGTTCATCTGTGGAAAATAGCCCCATCTGTAGGGACGAATCAGATGGCTTTTCCGCCCGCGGTTCATCCACCTGTTCGATGGTTTGAAACGGCAGGACGATGTTGCAGATTTAGTTGGTCTTGCCGTTCCAGACCAGTTCCACCTCACGCTTGTCCCCGAACAGCAAAAAGCGATACTTCTCCGGCAGCGGCTTGTCCGCCTCCAGATACCGGATAATCTCCTGTTTCTCCTGGTCGGATAATTTCAGCATAGTCTTACTACCAAGTTCATTTCGCATCCCCAGTTTCATTGAGTTAATCGTCTCTCTTCTTATGAAACAAATCCTTACACTTTAGATGGCACAGTGCAATACCAGTGAGGATAGTTATCCCCTTTTCCTCTATTATTTGCCCAGTGTAGTGGTTGAAGGTTTACTAATGCGTCAGAACCACCTTTTGAAACCGGAACCATGTGATCGATTTCCCATCCATATTTTGTTGTAGTTCCGTAAGCAGACCTTTCCATCCATGCGCCACATTGATCTGTTCTATACATCCTCGGATCATATCCTGGTTGTATTTGTCCCTTTTGCCAAACACTTTCCACATCATACGCAGAAAATGAACCTCCGTTAGTTCTTGTGTTTCGTTGTCTAAACATAATCCTTGACTCCTTTTGTGAAAGGGTTAATAGCTGCTTACCTATCTTAATGACAAAGGCATAGAGCCCAAATGACATGAACAAGAGCATAGTTTGATCAACTTGCAATTCTGGGTCTTGTCCTTTTGAATTTTTCTCAAAAAAAAAGCCATAAGTCCGAGACTGTTCGCCTCTGACCTACGGCTTGATTGCCTTACCGTGGGCTATTAAAACTAATTAGCCCACACAGCTTTATTGCCTTAAATGGTCAATGCTATTTAAAAGTCACCCATCAAGCGGGTTCCAATTGTTCAGTGTTACATACTTCTTACAATTCCCGCACCAGATAAGGATGGTACCGTTCTCTGTTTTAAATTTTCTGCTTCCTACCAAAATTATGGCCCCATTTGAAGAATCTTCCTTTACTATGGCTTGACTGCAGGTTGGACACACACGGAAGATTATTCTTGATCCCATAAACCCTCCTTGGGAGGACGCAATATATCCACATAAATATCGCTTGTCAATACTATTCCTAGTAGCAGCTAACGATTTGTCGAATTTGCGTCGAACAGGCCGAGTTGTTGTTCTTCGGCTTTGGTGAAGGGGATGGGATATCGTTCAGTGAAGCAGGCATGGCAGTAGTGGTCGTTACGACCCGGGGCAGCATTGAGCATGCCCTCCAGGCTCAAGTACTGAAGGCTGTCGGCGGTGATGTACTTGCGGATTTCCTCGATGGAATGACTCGAACCGATCAATTCCTTTTGGGTGGGCGTGTCGATGCCGTAAAAACACGGAGCGACCGTCGGCGGGGAGCTGATGCGCACGTGGACTTCCTTGACCCCGGCGTTCCGGATCATTTTAATGATTTTCCGGCTTGTCGTTCCGCGCACGATGGAATCGTCCACCACCACGACGCGACGCCCTTTCAGCACCTCGGGCACCACGTTCAATTTCAATTTCACGCCGAAATGCCGGATGGATTGTTCGGGTTCGATAAACGTCCGGCCGATGTAATGGTTACGCGTGAGCCCAATTTCAAACGGAATCCCCGACCCTTCCGCGTATCCCAAGGCCGCGGGCACCCCGGAATCCGGCACGGGAATGACGACATCCGCGGGCACGTGCGCCTCCTTGGCCAGTTGGCGGCCCAAGGCTTTCCGAATGGGATAGACGGCGTGGTCGCCGAATATTTTGGAATCCGGCCTCGCAAAATAGACGTATTCGAATACGCATTTTGCAGGTTTTTCGGGCAGGATAAACGGATGATGCGAGGTCATCCCATTGTCGTTGATGACGATAAGTTCACCCGGTTCGATTTCCCGCACGAACTCGCCGCCCATCAGATCGAACGCACAGGTTTCTGAGGCGATCATCCAGGCGTCCTTGAATTTTCCCAGACACAAGGGCCGGAATCCATAGGGATCCCGCACGGCGATCAGGTCATGATCGGTCAACAACACCAGGGAATAGGCTCCACGGACCAGGGAGAGCGCTTCGGTTAAGCGTTCGAGTAAGGTATCTCCTTTGGAGTGGGCGATCAGGTGGATGATGACTTCCGTATCGGAATCGGATTGAAATATGGCGCCATAAGCTTCGAGTTCGCTACGCAGCATCCAAGCGTTGGTGAGGTTGCCGTTGTGCGCCACGGCCAGGTTTCCGAATGCGAAATTGACGGTGAGTGGCTGGACGTTGCGCAGGTGGCTGTCCCCGGCGGTGGAATACCGGTTGTGGCCAATGGCTTTGTTTCCCCGCAGGCGGCGAATTTCTTTTTTCGTGAAGATATCCGAGACCAGTCCAATCCCTCTTTCCGCGTAAAAATTCCGTTCGTCGGATGAGACGATTCCTGATCCTTCTTGCCCCCGATGCTGTAGCGCGTACAATCCCAGGTAAGTGAAATTCGAGGCTTCCCGGTGCCCGTAAATGCCGAACACCGCGCACTCGTCCTGAAATTTGTCGGGGGTCATCAGGCGCAAAGGCGCGTGCGTCTTGTTTGACGAATGACTCATAATTCAAAGATATGTGAGCAGCCTACCCGTCGCATGCGCTCGTTTGTTGACAATTTCCCCCTCACCCCAACCCTCTCCCGCCGGGGGAGAGGGAGTCTTAAGAGAGTTTGGATTCCAAGCTTCCGCTCCATTGTTCAAATAATGTGGCGACCGGCATATCGATCGTGGGAACTTCATTGACGTGAACGTTTAAACGGTCGCCGCCGACCGTGCCGATATCCTGGGCTGGTACTTCATGCTCCCGGGCAATGGCCAGCACGTGTTCGGCCTGTCCGGACGACACCGAGAGAATGATTCGTGACGGACTTTCGCCAAAGAGTAAGGCATCCGAACGAAGCCCGTTTGCATCAAGCTGAATCGTCGCGCCCAATGGACTATCCAAGGCTGTCTCAGGTGAAAAACAACATTCCGCCAACGTCACGGCCAAGCCACCATCAGAACAATCGTGTGCCGATTGCACCACGCCCTCCGCAATCAAACGAAGCATGCAAGCGTGCAATGCTTTTTCCGTCTCGAGATTGAGCCATGGAGGAGCGCCCTGCTCCCGATAATGTACGACTTTCAGGTATTCGGTTCCACCCAAATCTTCCCGGGTCTCGCCTAAAAGAAGAACCTGATCCCCCGGAGTTTTAAACCATTGCGTGACCATGCGGTCGGCCGGTTCGATGAGCCCAACCATGCCGATAATGGGCGTGGGATAAATGGACAGGCCGTTAGTTTCGTTATACAGGCTGACGTTGCCGCTGACAACAGGAATGCCGAAGGTCCGGCAGGCATCGGCAATGCCTTCGACGGTCAACACGAACTGCCACATAATATCCTGCCGTTCGGGATTTCCGAAGTTCAGACAATCCGTCACCCCGATGGGTTGCGCCCCCGAACACACGAGGTTTCGAGCCGCTTCCGCTACGGCCAGGGCGCCGCCCACGTAGGGATTCAAGAGGCAGTACCGGCTGTTGCCGTCCGTTGTCAGGGCCAAGGCTTTGTTCGTGTCTTTGATGCGGACCACGGCTGCATCAGAACCCGGCCGGACGATGGTATTGAGGCCCACCATGTGGTCGTATTGTCGATAGACCCAGTCTTTGCCGGCAATCGTCGGCGAATCCAGCAACCGGAGAAGGACGTTCTCCGCATCCTGCACATCAGGCAGATTTTCAATTGTCAGGGATTGCAGGAGATCTTGGTATTCGGGAGGTTTGGCCGGACGCTCGTATTTGGGACTTTCATCAACGAGGGCTTTGGCCGGGATTTCCGCCACCACGGTTCCCTGTTCCTTGATACGGACATACCCGTCATCCGTGACCTTCCCGATCACCGCCGCGTCAATCCCCCATTTCCGGCAAATGGCAATGACCCGGTCTTCTTTTCCGGCGTCGGCCACGAGCAACATGCGTTCCTGGGATTCCGACAGCATCAACTCATAGGGCGTCATGTTCGGTTCGCGGCGGGGCACGAAGGCCAATTCCAATTCAATGCCCGTGCCGGCCCGTGAGGCCATTTCACAGGACGAACTTGTGAGCCCGGCCGCGCCCATGTCCTGAATGCCGGCCAGAAGACGTTGGTCCAGAAATTCCATGCAGGCTTCCAGGAGCAATTTTTCCAGGAACGGGTCGCCGACCTGTACGTTGGGCCGCTTCTGTTCGGAGGCGTCGTCAAAACTGTCCGAAGCCATCGTAGCTCCATGAATCCCGTCGCGACCGGTTTTGGCGCCGATGTACAAGACCGGATTGCCGACGCCACCAGCCCGGCCCAGAAGCAACTCATCGGTTTTGATAATGCCCAGGCAAAAGACATTCACGAGGGGGTTTTTGGCGTAAATATCGTTAAAGGTGATTTCGCCGCCAACCGTGGGGACGCCGATGCAGTTCCCGTACCAGGAAATACCGGAAACTACGCCCTTTAAAAGATGACGATTTTTGGGCAAGTCCAGTTCGCCGAACCGGAGGGAATCCAGCAAGGCAATGGGCCTGGCGCCCATCGTGAAAATGTCGCGTAAAATTCCACCGACCCCGGTGGCCGCGCCCTGGAACGGTTCGATGAACGATGGATGATTATGGGACTCCATTTTAAAGACCGCGGAGAGCCCGTCGCCGATATCCACAACTCCGGCATTTTCTCCCGGACCCTGGACTACCTGCTCGCCCTCGGTGGGAAATCGCTTCAAATGGACCCTTGAACTCTTATACGAACAATGTTCGCTCCACATCACGGAAAAGATCCCGAGTTCGGTCAGATTCGGCTCCCGACCCAAGTGCTTGAGGATCTGCCCATATTCCTCTTCTGTCAGGCCATGTCGCTGAATCACTTCTGGCGTAATGTGCGTAGATGCCTGCCACATAGTTAATTTTAAACTTAAAGTATAATGTATAACATTTTATAATTATTGAACTTTTTTATTTTTTTAATAAATTTATATTAGTTCGGCTTGACACCAAGGATATACGTGACCCATGCAGTATCGGGTTCCCCGTTTTCCGTGCGGTGATAGGTTCCTGTCCCTTCGTTGGTTCTTTTGTTGGTACCTTCCCACAGGAAATGCACGTCCCGGAACCCGGCCTCGTTCATTAATTCCATGACTTCGGGCATGGTCCACATGCGCCAGTCATAGACAAAGGCATTGCGCATTTCACTCCCGTCCTGAAAGGTAAAATGCATGCGCATCGTACAGAAGTACGTTGCGGGGTCGAAGGCGTCCTGGTCCCAAATGAAGGAAAAATTGCCAATGCCGTCATCGTCGGGATTGTCGATGTCACGGGACTCTTCCTGTAAAACCTGGCTTTCGCTTCCTCCCCAAATGTCCAGGAGAAATATGCCTCCCGGCTGAAGGGATTCTTTTGCTCTTTTGAAATATTGCAGGAGCGTGGAGCGATCCTTAAAGACCATGTAGCTGAAGTTCAACGCCATTGCCAATTGCACATGTGAAGGATGAGCGTCCAACACGTTGCCGTGGATGAGCGTCAGGCGGCTTTGCTGATCCACGGTCAAGGGCGATACGTTATGTTTGATGCCCCAATTGAGCGTCGGCCAATCCAGATCGATGGCGATGGCGTGATTCTCGGAGTGTTGCGTCACGAAATACGTGGACAACGCGGCGGTGCCGCAGAAATCTTCACGTAGCGAACGCAAGGGACGGCCCGTATAGTTCTCAACATATTCGGCAAAAAACGGAACGTCGAAATCCGGACTTTGGACGCTTTTCTGGTACAGGGCATGAGGATCGGCCCGCTCAGCCATGGACGGCCGTTTCCGGGCAGGCTTACGCGATCTTTTCATCAAAGGGGCCTTGTGTTTCCGTATGACATGGCGTTGCCTATAATAAAGGAAAAACAAAGCGTGACGCTAGAGGCAACTTTCACGAGACGGTCACACCGTTTGTTCGCGACAGGACATGGTCTTCAGCGTGAGAACAGTTGTCCTGCTCCGGCGATTTTTTTTATGATACATTCATTATGAGTTTTTCACTTATCCATGTCCCGTTTTTATAAGGAAGGAGCAGAGAATGGAAACCTATGCACGTGAAGAAGCCAAAACCGAAACCACCGATGATTCCAAGGCTCGCGAATTGTTGCGACGGGCCTTTGAGAAAACTTCACGGTGGCCGGATAATTTTGGCGGATTTGAAGCTGATCTTTGCATCAACGTGAATGGTGAGGAAACCGCCGGAAAAGTCACGGTCAAGTCCTCAAAAGAAGTCGAGGTCACGCTTCCGAATGAAGAACTTCAACAGTGGGCTCAAGGTCAAATTGCAATGATCGCCACGCATCGGGGACCGAGAAGCTTCGAGGAATCCGATGGGAAATACAATCTGTCGTTCGCGGGCGAAGAAAATCATCCCCAGGGACCGCGGATCAGTCTGGGCGATTCCATGGGCTCCAGCTATCGCATCAAAGACGATCGCATTACCCAGATCAACCGGAAGATGCCGCACGTAGCCTTTACCATCAACGTCGAAGACAGTGCGTTGACACAGGATAAAAAATATCTCACGACCCGTTATACCGTGTATTACTACTCGCCCAAGGATGGCTCACTGGCCAACGTGGAAAGCTTCTCGGATTCTCACGCCAGGGTGGGAAGCGCGGATCTGCCTGCAACCCGCCGCATTATTTCCTATGAAAAAGGCGCCACGGTAACACGCACCATCACGTTTGAAAACCATAAGCCGCTGTAAGTGTGACGCTTGCTACAAAGGGAGGGGACCGGCAAGGAATGCGTGCCAATCCCTCCCCTTTGTAAGTGGGCGCATTTCCGAAGAGGGAATGCGGGTGGGGTAGGGCTAAAGCTAAAGCACGGGGATGCCGGGCAAAACCGCCAGATGCAGTCCTTCCTCGCACCAACGTTCTGGAGATCTGCAGCGCTCGCTACGATAACCCCTGCCCTCTTGTGCTCCCGCCGAATCCTCCGAAGTTCCCCCCAAATCCACCCTGGCCGGTACTCCAATATCCGCCGCGCCGCCAGCGTTGAAACGGATGTCGCCGTTCCGGGCGGGTAAAACGCCAAAGGGCAAACAGCATGGCTAACGCCACGGCCACGTTCATCCAAAATCCCGCACTTGAAGAGCGTTTGGGTTCTGCAGCCGCTTGGACCGCACTGCCCGAGACCGAGGCCAATCCGACAGCCGCACGATACAAGGATTCTCCGTATCGCGCATTCTGGAACATCGGAATGAGGTATTGCGTGGACAATTCATCCAGCTTCGGTTTTCCGATCAACGAGAGCAAACTCCGGCCCAGAACAACCACGGCTTGTCGCTCCTTCAAGGAAGCGAGCAATACCATCCCTCGTTCTTGCTGGGCCGAGCCGATATGCCATTCCTTATACAGACCTTCCGCATATTCCCGTGCATGCGAATGAGGGCTGGCTGTCGCAATTGTCACGACGATCATTTCCACACCGGTCCGGTCTTCCAGTTCTTTACAGACATCACGTATTCGGCTTTGCCAGTCGGCTTCAATCAAATCCGCATAATCACTGACATAACCAAGCGGCGTCGGGAAAGCGGGGAGTTTTTCCCCTCCGGCGGCATCAGCCAAGCCAGGAGGCACATAAACCAACAGAACATAAAGAAAGAGTATGGGTACCGAACGCCATACCTTCATCTGTTGGAAGCAAGCTGCCCGGCTACCAAACCAACCGCAAAACGGCACCAAGGGGTCCCTTGTCGGTTTCGCCCGTTGATTAGGCTGAATATAGCCAACGGATATCATTTGAAGTACACGCCTCCAAAACTTCTTTGCTTTCAGCAACAACGAAGCGGTTACAAAGTTGTGGCATTTGCCAGTTAAAAGTGTTTACAACGTTTATGTTCCATACCTTACCAGATGCAATCGGAATCCATCTGTCCTTGACTGATGCTTCTGCAAGAACTGTCAACGGTGACATGTGCTCATTTATGCGGTCTTACGTAGAAACGGGCGTGAGACTGAACACTCGCGAATATTTTGCAGCGGCTTTGACGTCTCCTCGACGAAGGGCCTCCCGTACATCGTCGAGCCGATACGCGTCCTCTAGAGAAAGGTAGGGTGCCCATCCGTCAGGCTCGTGTAATAGCTCTACTTCAACTTCTGCAACGTAGTTTCCTTCGTGAATAAGTTTCATCCGTTTTCTCTTACTCATTTGCGTCTCCGTTTGAACCCAGGTTCCCATTTTTGGGGATCTGGCACGTATGCCGTGATCAGCACTGCCGGATTTGTGTGGCCAGAGGGAAGTCCCCACACAGCGTGGACCGAGCGCCCATCCTTCGTTCGGTGGAGCACCAAAAAACATGGTCCTTTGGGGTAGTTCGGATAGTCTTCAATAACTTCCGCTGTTTCCACAGCTTCGATAAGCTCTTTTGCAAGTAGTCCCTCATCGGCAAGTTCGTCGTATCCATGCTCCGAAATTCGGACATTGCCCTCAGCAATCAACGCCCTGATAGTGTCAAACGTATCGCTCACAATACTCGCCGCCGTCGGATATGTCTATAGATCCGTTGTGGGAACATCAGGTTCCGTACATTATAAAACGTCTTATCCCGTTCATTAAAACCGTGCCTCGTGTTTCATCGATTCGATGCGGTCCACCAATTGCCCCAAGCCTGTTAGGTATCGGTCCAACAGCTTGGGCAGTTCATGTTTCCCCGGGGTGCTGAGGCCTCGCTTCAAGCGCCAGACTTCGAAAAACACTGAAGGGTCCACGTCCAATGTGGCCTTCAGTTCGTCCATGATTTCCGGGGATTTTATGTTCGATGGGCGGTTCAGGAGACGATACAACCCGCGAAGACACGGCAGAAGCGCGGTTAATGAGAGAGGTAAAACGGTTTGAATGGCCTCAACCCTCCCCCACCCTTCGACGTAGCATTGGCGAACCCGCAAAAGATTTGCATGGATTTCCTGCCGGCATTGAACAAACAGGTGCGCCTGATTGACGTGCAATTCAGGAAACGGATCACGGCCTTCAAGCAGCACGTGGCATTCCTTGATGTCCAGATATTCCAACGGGAACACGTCCGAAGATTGTTGGAGATCCGTGTGCGTGAGAAACAACGGGGCAATGATTTTTTCCCTGGCCCATTGTTTGTGAATGCCGCTCCATCGTTGAAGAACAGGCTGGGTGATCTGTTCAAGTACGACCAAGACATTGATATTGGAATATCCTTCCAGGAACTCACCGCGCGCCGCACTGCCATAAACGAGGATCGCTTCGAGCTTCAAGTCTTTTTGTTTTTTGATGGACCGGAGAAAGCCGCGGAGCGGAGCATGTGTCTCTTCCTGAAGTTGCGTCCAGGGTGGAGTGGCGGACATGCTTATGACCTCATCCGTAATGCGTCGTGAAGATTGATCTTACGAAAGCGCATGAGGTGGTCGTTGGTCGGCGCGGGGATCCGGCACCAGTCCCAGAGCCAGGAAGCGATCCAATAACCCGAATGGCGGAGTCTCACGGAGTCCGGCGGTCGCCATCAGGACTTGATATTTGAGCCGCTGGTTTCGGTCGATGGTGGAAAAGATCCTGTCGCGCAGCCACGCGAGCACAGGATTCCCCGTATTCCAAAAAAAAGCCTCTTCATCGGCAAGCCGTTGCAGCATTTCGACTTTGGGACGACGCTGTCTTTCATACACCTTCAAACGCGATGCTTGAAAATTGTCTTCCGCCAGGCACGCAGGAACAAGATCCGCCAACACCGTGGCATCGACCATAGCTTGCATGCGCCCTTGAGAGGCATGAGGATTCATCCCATGGGCGGCATCCCCGATCAGCACGGCCCCGTCGGCGACCCACGTTCGCGCCCGGGTTCGACCCGTGGGCATCACCGTCGTTTGCTCCCAACTCGTGAAGCCATGAAACGTGGGCGATAGCTCAGGATAGATGGCGGACCAGCGTTTTTGAAGGGGCTCAACCCCGGCTGCGTGTATCGCGTTCCGGGATTCGGCGTCGATCAGGTAGACGAGATAGAGTTTCTCTTTCCCCGCAGGGAATAAACCTAGAATTTCTTTTTTCCCGAGAAAATACTGCGCCTCTTCGAATTTGTTCTGACAGTCCAGGATGGCGACAAGATAGCTGTCACGGTAGCGGTACAGCCTGGCGGGGATTTTCAGCGTTTCGCGAACTTTGGATGCCGGTCCATCGGCTCCGACGATCAGTTTGGCAGAGATACGTACAGGCTTGCCTTGAACGTCTGCTTCCACCCCAATGATGGTTTCGCCATGTCTCAAGACGTTCGTGAACGACGCGTTGTACCACAATCCTCCAGGATTCGCCTTCTCCAAGGCTTCGAGCACCGTCCGGTGTGCGACATGTGGTAAGGTGACGAGGGCGCGATTATAGGGAGGAGGCAATTCGTCATAATCGATCGAACACAGCCGTTGCCCCCCAATTTGCCGAAAATGAAAATGCCGGACGGGCTGCACCGCGTGTTGCGGCAATTGATCCAACAGGCCCAGACCATCCAGAATTTTCTGCCCGTTCGGTTGAAGGATTTCTCCGCGTATCCCGTGGGGAGGCTCTGAAGCCTGTTCGAGAACGAGGGTCCTGACCCCTTTCCTGGCAAGCAGAAGACCCAGGATTGCTCCTCCGCCTCCGGCACCGACGACAACCACATCAACGTGTATGTCCATACAAGGGAAAGGAGCGAATCGAAGGACTCAGGATCGGATTTCCCGGCAAACCGCCTATTCAAAAATTTTTTGAAAATGCTCCTCGGCTTCTTCCCAAGCCGTGGAATTCGTGTTTTTGAGCCAATTTTTCAGAAACGTCTTCTGCTCCGGGGAAAGCATTTGCCTGATCTGGTGGGAACGGCCTTGCAGGGGCTGCAAAAATCCGACCTTTTTGATGGGGTCGAGCGTGGCAGTACGTACGTAAACGTTGGTATAAGCCAGGGGGTGATCGTTTTCTCCCTCCCCTTGGAGCCAGACCGAAATATACTTGTCCATGGTCAATCCCGAACTGTCCAGTGCCGGATCTGTTTCATGAAACACGTCATTCTCCGTTTCGGGTAACGGGACGGCTTCATGAGCCCGGAAGAGAAAATTTCGATTCCACATAAGGAAAAATGGGGTCAAAAAACCCGGTTTCATAGTGGCAAGGAGCCGGCATGAAAGTCAAATGTGGCTTCTTGCTCAAGATAACCCTTGTATTTTCTTGTCGGCTTGTCATAGTGTTATGGACAAACCTCTCGTGGAATAGTGGGTGCTGAAATTGTTTTATTGAAGGTGCTCATGAGATGTACAGCACCACTTATCGAATCACACAAAAAAAGGAGTGTCGCCTCATGAAACCATGGTGTCTCACTGGATTTCTTTTGGCCGTTCTGTTCATGTTCGGATGTCAAGGCCCCGGACAAATTACCAAATTGCGTATCCAGCACGTCGAATCCACAGTTGAGTCCAAAGAGTCGTCCCTCACGGTCGCAGTCTCTCCTTTCGATGATAAACGGCAACCATCAGAGCACTTAGGCACGCGAGTCCGTGGCGGAGGAGGCGAAACCTATTTTGACGTGATGGAGGGCACGTTGAGTCAACGTGTTACAAATTCTTTTGTTGATTTCCTGAACCAGGCGGGATTTTCTGCCGTACGGGTTAATGGCGCTGATTCCGCTAATGTAAGAATTGAGCCGACTATCCAAAAATTCAAGGTCGAGGCGACCGATAAATCGTTGGCTACCTACCTCGAAGTCGACACGATCATGGCTTTCACCGTCCATAACGCGGCCGACGAAAGTATCGTTCGAATTGCAATCGGAGTCGGTGGAACGGATCATGAAGTATTCTTCTCCGAAAAAGATCTGGAAAAACTGATTGGGGAAGTACTCACTGAAGGTTTCGAAGAATTTCTGGAAAAGGTCGAAGTCCAAGGAGAGGCCCTCAAGTTTCGTCTTCCTGAGGAAACCTCCTGAGACTGGATTCGACAAAATCCCCGTCTAGGGTTCTTCACTCGCACCAAACCACCGATAGCGATATCTCGCTACAAATTCATAGCCGGCAGTCATGGCCTGACGGCACAAGCGAAACCTCCAGAAAAACAGGAGGAGTTTTCCGCTCGTCATGCCGTGCAGGAACGGAAGAAATGCTTCCAGCCCACCGACAACGGTCCCCTTTTCATCGATCCAATAGGCCATGGGAGGCCGGGAGTCAGACTGGTGGCGGCTTCCCAGATATTCAATGGCATCCTGACTGTCATAGGGGAGATACTGAACGCGTGTGGAACGTTGCTCCAATTTTCTCTTCACTGCCACGCAAAGACGACAATGAGAATCATAAATCAGGCAACCGGAACGCGCTTGACGGGGAACTTCATCGTTCATGTTCCATCCTGGCCTCAGGCAGTTCGCCTGGCTCTTAAACGTGTCGCAATCTGCTCCGGGGACACGATCCCTTGCTCCGTAATGATTCCGGTGACGTATTCTGCAGGTGTCACGTCAAAGGCCGGGTTATAGACGTCTACATTTTTTGGGGCAATGCATGCTTCTCCATTGATGGTGGTCACTTCATGACCGGGACGTTCTTCAATAGGAATGGCAGAACCGGAGGGCATTGAAACGTCGATGGTCGAAGAAGGGGCCGCCACGTAAAAGGGAACGTCATGGACCTTGGCAAGAACCGCAACGCCATAGGTCCCGATTTTATTCGCTACGTCTCCATTGGCCGCAATCCGGTCGGCACCGACCACACACAAGTCGATTTTGCCTTGCCGCATGACAACGGCTGCCATGCTATCCGTGATCAGCGTGACGGGAATGCCGTCTTCCATCAATTCCCACGCCGTCAATCGGGCGCCCTGAAGAACGGGCCGAGTCTCATTCGCAAAAACGTGCACCTGCTTCCCCTGCTCCGACGCCGCCCTGATCACTCCCAAGGCCGTGCCATATCCGGCGGTTGCCAACGCTCCGGCATTACAGTGCGTTAAAACGTTCTGCCCATCCTTGATGAGGACGGCTCCTTGTTGGCCCATGGCCTTACACATGGCAATGTCTTGTTGTTGGATCGCCAAGGCTTCCTGCACGAGCCGGGACTGGATCTCGGCTACCGTGCAAGCACGATTTTCCCGTACAACGGCCTTCATCCGCGTCAGAGCCCAAAAAAGATTTACGGCCGTGGGGCGAGTTGCGGCTAATTGATCGCAAATAGCCAAAATTTTTCGTTCAAATGCCGGGACATCGGTTTCAAAAACGGATTGCGCTCCCAACGCAACCCCCATGGCGGCGGTCACGCCAATAGCCGGCGCACCCCGCACCTTCAACTCTTGAATGGCGGATGCCACGGCATCCACGTCTGCACACTCGATCAGTTCGGTATGGCCGGGCAACCGGCTCTGATCAAGGAGCCACACGCGCCCCTCTTTCCATTCCACTGTGGGAATCATGTTAAAACCTTTAATTCGTTCCTCAAAGTACCGGGGCCTTACCCTTTGATGTTCCCTATCGGCAATAATTCGGCTACTTTTCTGGTGATCCCTGCAGTCTCCACCGACTCCACTACGTCGGAAATATTCTTATACGCGATTCCGGCTTCTTCGGCCAATCCCGACATCGAAACCGCTTTTACCAGGATGCCCCGTTGGGCCATATTTTGCTGAAGAGTCGCCCCGCGCACGGTTCGCTTAGCTTGAGCCCGCGACATCGTCCGGCCGGCACCGTGCATCGTCGATCCAAAGGATTCCGCATTGGCTTGCACCGTTCCCACCAGCAAGTACGATCCGGTCTCCATGGAGCCCCCGCAGATTACAGGCTGGCCGACCGTTCTGAATGGATCCGGAACATCGGGGCTCCCCGGGCCAAACGCCCGAGTGGCGCCCTTACGATGGACCAGGAGATTTTGATTTTCGTATCGTTCGACTTTGGCGATATTGTGGGCAACGTCATAGACCTGTCGCATACCGAGCCTTTCAGGAGATTCCCGGAACACTCGACAAAAGGCTTCACGAATTTGATGGGCAATGACCTGGCGATTGGCAAAGGCCGTATTCGCCGCACAGTTCATGGCCGAAAAATATTGCTCCCCTTCCGGTGATTGATATGGCGCACAAGCCAATTGTTGATCTTTAACGGAGATGCCATGGCGTTTCATGGCCTTTTGAAAGATACGGACGTAGTCTGTGCCAATCTGATGTCCGAGACCTCGAGACCCGCAGTGCACCATGATCACGATCTGGTCATGCCCATGAATGCCGAATCGTTCAGCCACGGACCGTTCGAAAATGCGGTCATTTCTGACCACCTGGATTTCAAGATAGTGATTTCCCGAGCCCAATGTTCCCAATTGCCCTATGCCCCGTTGGCAAGCATGTTCGGAAACGTGTTCAGGGTCTGCTCCGGTCAAGCAGCCCTGCTCTTCCGTATGGATAAGATCACTTTCCCATCCATACCCTTGTTCCACGCCCCACTTTGCCCCCTTTCGCATCACGTTCTGAAAAGTGCGTCGAGACAACTTCACGAAACCTTTTGCCCCGACTCCTGCGGGCACCGTACGAAACAATTCCATCATCAAGGCATCCAATCGCGGTTTCACGTCGGCTAGCGTCAAATCCGTACGGAGTAGCCGCATTCCACAATTGATATCATAGCCCACACCTCCCGGAGAAATGATGCCGTTTCGAACGTCGAAAGCCGCGACGCCTCCAATGGGAAATCCATAGCCCCAATGTCCATCCGGCATGCATAAGGCATACCGTTGAATGCCGGGCAAACATGCCACGTTCGTGACTTGCTCAAATACGCCGGCATCCATTGTCTCAAGAATTTTTCTCGTTCCATAAATTCTGGCAGGAACCAGCATGCCCGACTTTTCCGTCCTGGGAATTTCCCAGACAGTCTCGGCGAGCCGGTCGACTTTCATTTCAGTGGAGAGATTCATATGAAAAAACTTAATTCATTCAATCATTTTATATTTATATTAAATTGATATATATGGATTATTTGCCAAAGTGTATTTTCACACGTCCAAGACCACACAAGCATACCAACCACTTTCATCGGGTCTGATTTCAAATAAATGTCTGGTCACCGCTTTCACGTCGGTTCGTAAATCCTGACGAGTTGCATCCACCTCATCACCGGTTAGAGTGGCATCGAGATGCCACAGGTTGTTCTCCGAATCATGTCTTACCATAGCACGGACTTTATGAAAGACGACTCCTTCGGCATCCTTGATGAACACGATGCTGTTCAACCATTCGAAGAATAAATCCTCCAGTTCATTTTCTGACAGAAGACAATCCTTCGTCCAATTGGTTTCTACGGTCAGTGGGTCAGCCATGGCTTCAATTACGGCCAATGCCGCCGTCGCAAACAACTCTGACACCGAATCGCCGGTGGCTTCAAAAGCAAGATCCCCCAGGACTATTTCATCGAGAAACCTGTGTGCTTTCCCCATATCGTCTGTCAAACCAAAGAAAAACGTTTTTACTTCAAACGGTCAGTAAGTTTCCATGGACGTATCTTCGGATTCTTGCTTTTTGGATTCGTGCGATGAATCGCCGGCTTCTTCATTGTCCTCAGAAAACAATATTTTCTGTGGCAACGTGATTGTATTTTTCAGAATCGACAATGCCAATTTGCCAAATCCCTTTAATCCAAACGCCACGGATTCCACGGCCAGCGGCTCAATCACCGGATTCCGAAACGGCCCTTTGACCGAAAACATGGCCAAGTCGATTCCCTGCTCTTCATCGTCAAGCAAGAGATGTACCAACGGAATTTCTTTTAGAAGCTCAAAATACGAGCCCAAGGGGCTGACCGCGGTCATCACATCCAAATCATCGTTTACCAAGTCGTATTGTCCGGCAGCCGTCATTTTCACAACCGGTCCATCCATCACCATGTCCGTTGAGACAATCCGGCCATCGACAATGGCAAAGGTTCCACTTTGCCGATCAAAGGGATACCCGTCTTTTTCAAGGTCCACTTTTCCCTGCAGCACACTCGGCAGGTTCATGAGGGCTAAAATTTTAGGAATCACGACCCCTCGTTTGATCCGGCCGTCTTTGATGGTGAGTTTCAACGTGCCTTTGAGGGTCGGAAGCACGCCCAAGGGATTTCTGCCATGTCCTTGTAGTGTACCCTCCATGGTCATCAATCCCGTCATCAATCGTTCGTCGAGTGTTTGTTTATCAAGGAGTGTTTTTTCCAAGGTTAACAATGGAATTGAGTTGATCGAAAACCACGTCTTCACCGCGGCTGGCTGTTGCACGGGCAGATTGACTGATACACGCCCTTGAATCGTCCCGTTGTCGGTTTTCCCGTGAATGCGGTCTATGCGGATGATGCCCCTATTAATATTCAGTTGACCGGACAAATTCCGGACCTTCAGGTTGCGGTACGAGGCACGATTGAACTGCAATCTTGCGGAGACTTTGGCCGTGTTGGCAATCATTTCCAAAAATTCTCGAAGGGGAGAACGTTGTTTGTCTCTCGGCAGCAACAAATCGAGATCAAATCGAGTCGCAGTCAGCGACAGTTTCACGTTCGGTCTGCTGTCCCACGCGAGGATGAATCCCTTGGCTTGAGTTTGACTGTTCTCAAGATTCCATTGAAATCTCTTTAGCTCGGCGGCATGGCCGGCCAGTTTCACTTGAAGCGCCACCCGGGAAATCGGCGATCTGACTCCTTCGATGTTGACGACTCCATTCGTTAAGGTCACTTGCCCCGATTTGCTCCATGACCTCCAATCACCTCCCGTTCCCCAAAGATGCACCACTCCTTCCATGGTCCCGGAGGAAATAGTCTTCTCAAATAATTCAAGGTCCGGCGGTAACGATTCGAAGCGTATCGGTTCGGCCGTCAGTGAGGCATTGAACGTTAATGTTTGGTCGTAATGAAATTTTCCTTTTCCGGTGAGGCGAACCGACGGCAGACTCAGGGCCATGCTTTCAAACGTGAATTGATGCTTTTTGCCGACTCGAACGTAAAAATCCAGATTGCCGGCCAGGCTCGAGGGTTTATAGAGAATGCCCGGCAAGTGAATTTCCAATCCTTGCAGGGAAATTCTCCCTTTCACCGAGGGGCTTCGCAGTTGTCCTGCAACCATGAGGAGATACTGCGACTTGCCTGAAATTGTTTCTTGCGTCGGAAGGGCTGGACCAGACAAGAGGGTCCGCAGATCGCTGTCACTGAAATGACCTTGAATTCTCAAGTCATCAGCATAAGATTCACCTTCAAGAGCAATCGTCCCTTGGATGTGAAAATCACTATCTCCATAGAGCCCTGTAACGTTTTCGAAACGAAGATGATTTTCTGAAATGGCAAAAATGCCCTCCACCCGGGTAAGAGGCATGCGCAGTCCCGGCAATTGCATGGCAATCCGTTCAGGATGATATTCGGCGCTTTGGAACGCGATGGCTTGAGGGTCCTTGAGTGGTCCGGCAAAGCGCAGTCTTAACAATCCATTCCCGGCCTTGCCTTGCAACGCTTCTTCTGGTCGTTGTGGCAGGCTCCACCCGGCAATAGTTTGCATAAGGCCAATAATTTTTGAGGCGGAAACCTGCCCCTCGAATTCTGTTGTCAACCAAGGTCCCCGTTCGGCAAAAACAATCATCCCTTCGCCTTGAGTGACGGGAAGCTCCTCATATTGACCATGAAAGTCGAAGAATCGAATCTCATCAGCCCCGACGTTGATGGTGCAGGTCATCTCTTTGACTGTTCCCAACTTAGGACCTAAATCCAATCTTCCTTCCGAAAGCTGAAACTTTCCCGTCAGCGTATAGCCCGCTTCTTTGCGGGAGGAGCCGGTAAACGTTGCTGAAACCGCTTGAATTTTTCCACTGACGGACTGACGATGAATGGCATCAGACAATTCTGGCGGAATAAGTCCTTCGGGTAGTAATTGGGGCAAATGTTGAATGGCCACGGGTGCGCTAGACCATTGCCCCGAAAAGGTTGGCGGTTCAGGCCGCCACAAACCCTTCACGCCGATTTCCGAATTCAAATCAATGCTGTCGGTTAAAACCACAAGATCGGATACGGACAGGTCATACCCGTCAATGCCGGGAGCAAAATGGAGGTGCCCTTGGACCTTGGTTCGACCTTGCAACCCAATCGGGACTTCATGTACGTCGAAAAAATTGGCCAATTGCACAAGCGTTTCGCGATCAAGGTCCATACGAGTATGAATGTCGAATTGAGGCGACGCGTCATGGCCCGGTGTGGTTCCCTCCTTGAGAAAACCACCGATATCCTGGAGCGTCCCATAAACAGAGAGCACGGATCCCGTGCCCTCTTCGGAAAATCGCGCGGACAAAAACATTTCCGTAGGGCCATCCCACACGAGTTGCTCTACTTGCAGTTCTACGTCTTCCGCGTGAATGATAAACGCGGATTCACGGCGATAGCGATCCTCCAGATGAACTGTGCCGTTGGTCAATTTCAATGAACGCCCCAAGAACCACGCCCCTATCTCCACCTGACCGGATGAGCCCCCTTGAAGCACGTTTAGATAATTCCATTGTCCGTTTTCATCTCGTCTGAGATTAAAAACGGAATGTTCGATGATCAGGGCATGCGGCATGGGTATATCCTGCACGAAGTACAAGAAATTCAAATCCAGTTGAATGTGCGTAGCCTGAAAGACCGGAGTGCCTTGCTCCGGGTCTTGAATGCTGACATCTCTCAGTTCAAGGTGAGGATAAGGGGAAAACCCTACCCGTATGTGTTCGATGACGACGTGGTCTCCGAGGGATCTTGTGACAAGATCTCGAACGACAACTTGCATGTCCTCCGTGTGGAACGTCGCAAGATAGACGACGCCCACAACGCAAACGATCATGATCAGAAGGAGGATCGGAATCAGACTCTTGCGCTTGGAAGACATGGATTCATGTCCTGGCCTTGATGGGCATACATCTTAGGGGTTAGACCAACTGGCGTTTCGCTACTGGCCGTTTGTCGTATAAATGGTTATCTTGGCGTTTTCTTGACAGTCCAAGGAATTCACCGTTATGGTCCTCCCCCATTCTAACGAAAGTCCACCCGTTATTCTATCGGCAGTTTCCTGACCATGAAACCGGTTTCCCGCGCAGCATTCTCTTTGCCGCCTTCATACACGCATCTTCTCGTGTCGCGGCCAGTAGCCGGCGCACTACTAAAATGTTATGACTATCCTCATCCGCATAAACCGGGTGTCGTAATCAGAGGATACGACAAGGCCCATGCCTTTCGGACGGCGAAAATGTGTGCGGTCGTGGCCCAGCACCTTTCGTATGAACGCTCACGTGTCCGGCAGTTTCAAATTGCCTGCTTATTGCATGATTTGGGAAGGGCCGGACTCGAGCACCGGCTTTTTGGCAAAATATGGTCATGGGCGCGTAGCCGGAATATTCCCACGAGACCTGCCGAATGGCGGTTGCTACACCCCGATTCGAGTTATGGCAAGGAGACCGAAGCATTTGTGAAAACGTATCGAGATGCATTGGCCGAACAAGGAGTACCGCTCACCCAGTGGGCATGTGAACACATTGAAATGCGATTGGGATTTGCTCGTCGCCATCGTCGGCAACTCACAAGAGTCACCCCCCTCTTGGAAAGCCTGGATATTCGTTGGTTGCCATGGATGGAGAAAGTGACGTTATATTATTATTACCCTGAAAAACTGGCACGGTCTCCTGACTGGGTTAGGGAACTTGGAGAAATCCTGGTCGCTTGTGAACAGTTGGAAGCCTACAGCAATCGTCGGCGTGGAGCGGACTACTACGTGCGATCACAAGAAAGTTTTCACGAAGCCTTTTGCTACCTCGACTCATTAAAACGACGGGGACGTTTACGGACAAGAGTCGTCAAAGCGGTTCGACAATTGACGGCTTCCGGAAGTTTTGATTCAATTCTCAAGGCAGCCCGAGGGGGAAGATTATCACGATCAGAACAACAATTCCTTCGCTCCCTCCAATAGGCAAGAGATACGATCCGATGCCCGTCTTTACTCATCACTTCTCGGTCGCGATGCAAGGCCATTCGCACATCGAGAATATCTCCGACCGTATTCGGCATTTCCTTGCCTCCACACCTATGCAAGCCGGCATCGTCACGATCTTCGTGAAACATACGACTGCGTCGGTTCTTATCATCGAAGATGAACCGGGGTTGCGCGCTGACACCAAAACCGTCTGGGATAATCTGATTCCGGCAACCTCAACTTGGCAGCATAACGCGAGAAACCCCGGGGAAAACAACGGGCACAGTCACTTGCGAGGCCAAATCCAGGGCCAGTCACTGGCCGTTCCCTTTGCCGACAACCAATTACTCTTGGGGACCTGGCAAGAAATCGTTATTCTCGATTTTGATACAAGGGCACGCTCTCGGGAGATCATCGTCCAAGTGATGGGGGAGTGAGCTTGAATACGTGTGCGGCTGACTCTTTGAGTTGTCCTTGTTTTTCAATTCGCCGCTTCTAAAGCACGCGGGGGGGGGGCGAACGGGAGATCTTTCTTGCTTTTTTTTTAAAATGAGAGACAATGAAATGGATGACGGGAGATAATAGAGCTCATTTCATCGTGGTTTCGCGGAGGGGATACTCCATGACACAAAAAAGCCAAGACGACAAACAACGACACAACACCCCGTTGTTCTTCTGGATGACGGCCCTTCTTTTCACTTGCTTGTGTTGGACACCCGCTTGGGCTGATAGTTTGGAAGAGCAACAACTCGTGGAAAAAGCGAAACACACCGTTGAAAATTTTATGAACGATCCGAACTTTACCTGGTTTCAGGATCACGTCAAGGAGGCCAAAGCCCTTGTGATTATTCCTCAACAATTGAAGGCCGCCTTCTTTTTTGGCGCAGATGGAGGAAGCGGGGTTTTGGTTGCACGTGACAAAGACTCGGGAGAGTGGACCGAACCTGCCTTTTACGTATTAGGGGGGCTCAGCTTCGGAGCTCAATTCGGTGGGGAAGCCTCGGAAGTCATCATCCTGGCCATGACCTCAGGAGCAGTCGAAAAACTCTACGCCTCATCCTTTAAACTCGGCGGGGAACTCTCCTATGCAGTCGGACCCTATGGAGGAGCCGGAATCGAGGGTGCCACTTCGGCAAATTTGAACGCTGATTTTCTTTCGTTTTCGCGTTCAAAAGGAGTCTATTTAGGTGTCTCATTGGAAGGATCGATCATCTCTGTAGACGATGACGCCAATGAAGCCTATTACGGCAAAAAAGTTCGGCCCGTTGATATTCTTGTCACCAAATCCGTCAAGAACGAGCATTCGGCCGGTCTTCGCCAAGCCATTATGACAGCAATCAAATAAGTGCGCATTCTTGCGGGAGCATGAGTCGCTGACAAATCAGGAGGCAAGCAAGCAAGTCTATTCCTGAATGGCGGGAACGATAACAACTTCCCCGTCTTTACAATCGATCGTCACCGCGTCACCGTCTTTTATCTCTCCCTTGACCAATAGCTTTGACAAAGGCGTTTCGACGTCGTGCTGAATCAGGCGTTTCAACGGTCGAGCGCCGTACATGGAACTGTAGCCTCGCGACCCCAAATTCGACAGCGCCTCTTCGGTCACATCCAACCGAATTCTCCGATCTTCCAGCCTTGCTTTTAATCGCTCCAGTTGAATATCCGCGATTCGACTGACCTCATCCGTGCCCAGTGGATGAAAGACGACGGTTTCATCGATACGATTCAAGAATTCCGGACGAAAATGTCGTTTGACCACGTTCAAAACAAGGGCCTGCAATTCTTCATAGTTCTGTTCGCGTTCCTGCGCCTCCAGAATTTCCTGACTGCCGATATTCGACGTCATAATCAAGACTGTATTCTTGAAATCAACGGTTCGTCCCTGGGAATCGGTCAACCGGCCGTCGTCGAGGACCTGCAAGAGAACATTGAATACGTCATGGTGGGCTTTCTCAATCTCATCCAAGAGAATCACGCAGAAAGGACGACGCCTGACGGCTTCGGTCAATTGCCCTCCCTCTTCATAGCCGACGTAGCCGGGTGGGGCCCCGATGAGTCGCGCCACGGCATGTTTTTCCATGTATTCCGACAAATCTATCCGTATAAGATTGGCTTCGTCGTCAAAGAGGACATGAGCCAAGGCCCGAGCCAGTTCAGTTTTCCCAACGCCGGTCGGACCGAGAAACAAAAATGAACCGATCGGCCGGTTGGGATCCTTGATGCCCGATCGTGCCCTGAGGACGGCGTCGGCGACGGCTCGAACCCCTTCATCCTGGCCGACCACGCGTTGATGGAGCAATGCTCCCAATTGTAACAATTTTTCCATTTCCCCTTGGAGGAGACGGCTTATCGGAATGCCCGTCCAACGACTGACCACTGCTGCGATGTCTTCTTCATCCACTTCTTCTTTTAATAGACGAGACTCCCCTTCCTGTCGATCGAGATGCCCTTCTTCAGCCTGGAGTTCCCTCTCCAGTCTCGGCATCGTTCCATAGCGGAGTTCCGCAACACGATTGAGATCATATTCACGTTCAGCCTTTTCAATCTGGCGCTTCAAATCCTCAATGTATTGCCGGATTTGTTGCAAGCGTCCGACCGCAGATTTCTCCGCTTCCCACTGGTGCTTCAATTCGGTAAGTTCCCGGCGCTTGTCATCGAGTTCATCTTCCAATGTTTCAAGTCGTGCATGACTGCCCGGATCCTCTTCCTTCTTGAGGGCTTCCCGTTCGATTTCGAGTTGCATCACTTTTCGGGAAACTTCATCTAATGCCGCGGGCATGCTGTCGATTTCCGTACGTAGTCTCGCGGCGGATTCATCAACGAGATCGATGGCCTTGTCCGGGAGAAACCGGTCGCCGATATATCGATGGGAAAGCCGTGCAGCCGCAACCAAAGCCGCGTCTTTAATGCGGACCCCATGATGAACCTCATACCGTTCCTTGAGTCCCCGTAAAATCGAAATTGTACTGGCGACCGACGGTTGTTCAACGAGCACGGGCTGGAACCGGCGTTCAAGTGCCGCGTCTTTTTCAATATGCTTGCGATACTCATCCAGGGTCGTAGCTCCGATCAGATGGAGTTCCCCTCGCGCCAGCATCGGTTTCAACAGGTTGGCGGCATCCATGGCCCCCTCCGCCGCTCCCGTTCCCACTACGGTGTGGAGTTCGTCGATAAACAGAAGAACGTCGCCCTGCGAAGACTGAATTTCTTTCAGGACGGCTTTCAAGCGTTCCTCAAACTCTCCTCTGAATTTGGCCCCTGCCACCAATGCTCCCATGTCCAGGACCACCACGCGTTTGCGTTTCAACCCTTCGGGAACGTCTCCCTTGACAATCCGCTGGGCCAAGCCCTCCACAATGGCTGTTTTTCCGACTCCGGGCTCACCGATGAGCACGGGATTGTTTTTTGTCCGTCTCGATAAGATTTGAATGGTCCGCCGGATCTCCTCGTCACGCCCGATCACCGGATCCAGTTTTCCCTGGGTCGCCAAACGGGTCAAATCCCGGCCATATTTTTCCAGCGCCTGAAACGTTCCTTCAGGATCCTGGCTGGTCACTCGTTGATGACCACGAACCTGTTGCAAGCCGGCCAACAGTTTATCGCGCGTTACCCCCAGGTCTTTCAACACACTATCTTGAGCCGCCATGGCCAGCAGGAGATGCTCGACACTGATGTACTCGTCCTTCAACGCCTGCTTTTCATCCTCGGCACGAGACAGAAGCGTTGCGGTTCGTTGGGTCAAGTGCAACTGTCCTGGTGCCGCTCCCGTCCCGCGGACCTGCGGAATTTTTCCGAGCCGTTGCTCGGCCTTGGCTTTGGCAGCGGAACTGGATACTCCCGCCTGTTCCAGGATCGGGCCGGCGAATCCGTCAGGTTGATCCAGTAACGCAGCCAGCACGTGCTCGACGTCGATGCCTTGATGATTCCGGTGCATGGCGAGCGCAGACGCGGCTTGCAGCGCTTCCTGTACTTTGAGCGTCATGCGGTTCATATCCATGATGTCCGACTCCTCTGTAGATATTTTCGATCAACAATCCGATATCATCAGATAATCACATCCCCAAAAAGATCAAGGAGCCTTTGATCCCCGATTAAGAATAGCCTGCCCCCGACGTTTGTAATCGGGGGTCGAGGACAGGTTTATTGTGATAGCGGGATGCAGGGCAAGGCGTCCCGGAGCGAAACCCGAGGCTTATCAGAGAGATAGGTGAGGGTTGAGCGAGGACACAACGCAGCCATGCGCCCGATAGTGCAGTAAATCAGAGGTTCCTCAAGTAGGAATCAACGATCGTTGTTCCTTACTCCCGACGATTAGATAAGCGATGCTATCAGTCGTTCGTAGATCGTTAGAACACGGGTCCTGACGGATTCATAGCGGGCGAGAAAGCTTGAAGTCGCAGAAGATGAGGGTCGGTCCATGTAGCCCATACGGACGGCACATTTAGTCAATTCGGCAGGTTGATGTGGCAATGTATGGGTTTGCAGTTCATGGACCATTTGTATCTTATTCTCAACGTCACGCAGAAATAGATAGGCCTCTTCCAGAAACTTCCCGTCAGCGTCTTGTAAAAGGTCAAGTGCTTGGAGCTGCCGAAGCCCTGTAATCGTATTCGACTCAAATAATTGCGGGTGCCTGGCAACGTGCAACAATTGAAGCGTCTGGACCATGAATTCAATGTCACGAATTCCTCCGGAGCTGAGTTTGACGTTACGTTCATGCTCTTTTTTCATCTCGACTCTTTGGTGAATCTGAGCCCTTAGCGTGTGAACCGTTTCGACAAGATCTCTGATTCCCCGTTCTTCCTGCCCCATGACAAACGGCCGGATTTTCTTGAGAAAGGTCTGCCCCAAATACCGATGTCCTGCTATGGGACGCGCCTTTAACAATGCCAGCCGTTCCCAAGTCCTTCCCCGCGTTTGATAGTATTTCACGGCGTCACGGCTTGCCCAAGCCAATGGGCCAACGTCTCCTTCAGGTCGCAAACGCAAATCCACTCGAAACAATCGCCCTTCCGAAGTAGATGCCGACAGAACTCGGGTAAGTTCCATGGCAACAATTTGAAAAAACATCTCATTACTGATTGGTTTTTTCGCGGTTTTTATCCGCCTGTTGCCCGACGAATATAAATAGATGAGATCGACGTCGGAGCTGTAATTCAGTTCACCTCCACCGAGTTTTCCCATTCCCAACACCACAAATCCCTTGCTGCTTCTACTCGTCCCGGGGCCGCGATAAAGGGGAATTCCATATTCTTTACACAGTTCTTCGTGAACGAGTCGGTATGCGGCGTGGATCACGATTTCCGCAAGTCGCGACAGGGATTGAACCGTCTCTGCGACAGATCCAACGCGAAAAAGGTCTCGCGCGCCGATACGCAGCATTTCCCGGCGATGGAAACGTCGAAGTGCGTCGAATTTGCGTTCGGAAGTGTGCACAAGACAAAGGGTTTCGTCCAAGACCGTTTGCAGGCGTTTGAAATCAGGTGCGCTCTGCAGGACGTGCTCTTGCTCGATCCAATAAATCAGCATAGGGTCTCGAATGAGCGTTTCCGCCATCGCGGGGCTGTTTCCGAACAAAACACACAACAATTGCAGGACGTGCGGTACCTGCGCTAAAAAACCAAACACTTGGGTTCTGGCATTGCCGGCATCAAGGTATCGCTCCCATTCCCGTAAGGCTTGATCTGGATCGGCCGTAACTGAAACGGCGTGCAAGAGATCAGAAAGAATGACTGCGAGCAGTTTTCTGCTTCTGGGTTCGCCGGCCATAAGTTGAAGATTGGCATCGGCTTCCCTCCAATTCCGGAACCCATATGGCGCCAGCAGCCGTTCGACTTCCGAATGGGCTAAATTCGGAGAAAGCAGCAAAGGACGAGGGTCAGAGTTAAAACGCGGCTTGGGCATAATCGCCATTAGGACGAATAACGGGAAATGTTTGAGGTTTTATCCTTCTCACAATAGTCACACGTTACGGTATACTTTACTGCCATGAAAAAGCCATTCGACCAGACGGAATTGGAAAAACTCTCTCCACAAATCGACCCTGCAGTGCTCAAGGACTTTCTGGACCGCATGGACCCGGATTATTTCTTGGAATTTTCAACCCGGACCGTGGCGGAACACGTGACCTTGGCCAACACCCTGACCCTGAAAGATCCCTGCACACTCCTTGTTCAACCAGCAAACGATGCGAATCGGTACCGGCTCACGATCGTCGCCTACGACTATTTTGCGGAATTTGCCACGATTTGCGGCTTGTTGTCCGCCTATGGTTTCGACATACGTGAAGCGCTTGTTTTCACGTATCATGACGACCCGGTTTCTGCGTCGAAAACTTTACGTCACATGCAATCGCTCAAATGGCCGGTCCGGCGCCCCCGCCAACGACCGGGCCTCTCCAAAAGAAAAGTTGTGGACGTCTTTCAGGTTCACCTTCTCCCGGGAACTACATTCGATGCGGCCATTGAGCAGGAATTGAGCCGGGACTTGTCCCGCATGGTGTGTTTGCTCGAATCCCAGAAGCTCCAGGAAGTCCGCAATTATGTAAATCGCAAATTAGTGGAAATGCTTGGCCAAAGAAAAACGGCGGTTTCCGCCCTCGTGCATCCGGTGGAAATATTTTTCAACAATGTGCGTTCCATGCGAGATACCATCGTCGATATCAGAGGCACGGATTCTCCGGCTTTCTTATACGCCTTTACGAACGCGTTGGCCATGAGAGGACTTTATTTTTCAAAAGCCGTGATTGATGGAGACGGCACCGGAATCCGCAACCGATTTTTTGTCAGGGATCGACACGGCAAGAAGATTGTCTCGGCACAAGAACAACAGGAACTGACCGTTGCCGCTGCCCTCATCAAGGAATTTACTCATTCACTCACGTGGGCCCCGAATCCCGGCAAGGCGTTGGATCATTTCAGTCATTTCCTGGATCAGTTGCTGGAACAACGTCTCAGCAAAAAACAGATCAGCTTGCTCACCAAAAAAGATTCGTTGGCCAACCTCGCCCGGTTGCTCGGCACGAGCGATTTTTTATGGGAAGATTTCCTTCGACGGCAACACGTCAACCTTCTGCCCATTGTCGAAACGTTCCATCAACCTCAGGCCCGCTCATCAAAAACCGCTCTCGTTAAGGCGTTGAAGACCGCACTTGGAAAAAATCGAAATCCGGAAAACAGAAAAACGATCTTGAACCGGTTTAAAGATCAGGAGTTGTTTCGTATCGACATGCATCATATTCTCAACGAAACGTCCCTCCCCTCGTTCTCCGAATCGCTCACCGCCCTAGCTGAAGCGATCTTAGCACAAGCTCTCGTTGAGGCACAGGCAGTGGTCAACCGAAAACATCCACCGCCATCCACGCTGAACAAAAGTCCTCTGCCGTTCAGTATTTGCGGGTTAGGCAAGTTGGGCGGGCGTGAGTTGGGTTACGCTTCCGATATTGAATTGATCTTTGTCTATGGGACGAATGCCTCGGGTCGTCCCAGCCCCGGCATCGGGGAATACTACGAACGGCTGGTCCAGGAATTTCTCCATTGGATCGAGGCCAAACAGGAGGGAATTTTTCAACTCGACATCCGGTTGAGACCTCATGGAGAAAAAGGTCTGTTGGCGAATTTCTTTGACGACGTCAAACGCTATTATCGAACGGGAGGCGCCGCTGCACCGTTTGAGCGGCAGGCCTTGATCAAGTTGCGGCACGTCGCGGGGCACGCCGCGCTGGGTCGTCGCATTGAACGCTACCGTGACGATTTCGTGTACAGCCGGGACCCCTGGCCGCTGGACACCGCGCTACACCTGCGTCGCAGGCAGATGCGGGAATTGGTCCCCAAGGGCACCATCCACGTGAAATACGGTCCGGGCGGGCTCATCGATATTGAATACGCCGTTCAGTACCTCCAGATACAGCATGGCTACAGGGATACCTCTCTGCATACTCCCAATACCCTCAACGCACTTGAAGCCCTTCAAGCGACAAGAGTTCTATCACGTCACGACGCAACGATCTTGATAGAAGATTATCTATTCCTGAGAAAGGTGATCGACGGCTTGCGCATCGTTCGCGGAAATGCCAAGGACCTGGTACTGCCGGAATCCGGTTCCGACGACATGACCTATCTGGCAAGAAGATTAGGGTATCTCACCGATGTCTGGAAAAAAGGAGCGCAAACGTTTGAAAACGAGTTGCAACAACGCATGAACCGGACACACGCCATATTTGTTAAACTGTTTTGTCAAACGCCTTCCGGCAAAAGAAAACGGCGTCTTTCCGATTGAACCGGAAAGACGCCGCGATGTCCAAATGGGACTCAAAGCCCCATCGCGTTAAATATCGTAGTACAAGAAGAATTCATGGGGATGAGGACGAATGCGAACCTCATCGGCTTCGTTTTCCCGTTTATAGTTGATCCAAGACTCCACCAAGTCTTCACTGAAGACCCCGCCCTTTAACAGAAACTGGTAGTCGTCTTCCAGGTTGTCGAGGGCTTCATCCAGGCTCGCTGGCACGGTTGGAATATTCGAGGCTTCTTCCGGCGCCAGGTCGTAGAGGTTTTTGTCCATGGCTTCCCCGGGATCGATTTTATTTTGGATGCCGTCGAGTCCGGCCATCAGCATCGCACTGAACGCAAGATAGAAGTTAGCCGAGGGATCAGGAAAACGCACTTCGATCCGTTTGGCATTCGGGTTGGTCGAATACATCGGGATTCGAATGCCTGCCGACCGGTTCCGGCTGGAATAAGCCAACAACACGGGAGCCTCGAATCCGGGCGTCAACCGTTTATAGGAATTGGTCGTCGGATTCGTGAACGCCGCCAGCGCCGGAGCATGCTTCAACACGCCACCGATATAATGCAGGCACGCTTTGGACACGCCAGCGTATTCTTTGCCGGCGAAAGTCGGTTTTCCACCTTTCCAGATACTTTGATGCGTGTGCATGCCCGTCCCGTTATCCTGGAACAACGGTTTCGGCATGAACGTCGCGGTTTTGCCGTGCCGCCTAGCCACGTTTTTGACGATGTATTTGTACATCATCATCTTATCTGCCATCTTCAGTAAACTGTCGAAGCGAAGATCGATTTCGGCTTGTCCTCCAGTGGCCACTTCGTGATGGTGTTTTTCAACATGAATCCCGGCCTTTTCCATTTCCCGGACCATTTCGGTACGAATGTCCTGTTGCGTATCCGTCGGGGGAACAGGGAAATAGCCTTCCTTATGCCTTGGCCGCGACCCCAAGTTATGACCGTCGTCGCCTGAGTTCCAAATACCCTCCTCAGAGTCGATAAAATAATAGCCGGAGTTGGCGGTTTGGTCATAACTCGCGTGGTCAAACACAAAGAACTCGGCTTCAGGCCCCCAATAGGAGACGTCGCCGATTCTGGTGCTCTTCAGGTATTGCTCAGCCCGTTGAGCCACACCTCGCGGGTCCCGCTCGTAGACGGCGCGCGTGATCGGATCTTGCACGTTACACACCATACTGAGAGTGGGCAGTTCGGTAAACGGATCCATCCGGGCGGAGTTCGGATCGGGGAATACCAGCATGTCACTATTCTGAATCGCTTTCCACCCGCGGATGGATGATCCGTCAAACCCCCCTCCATCCGTAAACAAATCAAGGTTCAGTTCGGAGGTCGGGATGGAAAAATGCTGCCACGTCCCGACCAGGTCCACAAACTTGAGATCGACCATTTCCACTTTGTTCTTTTTGGCAAAATCCAATACTTCACGGGAAGTCATTCCGTACCTCCTTCTTCACACAATAGGTTTTGTTGTACAACGCCGATACGACTACTTTTTCAGGAATAGGCGCGCTCACTATGCTGGCTCAAATCGAGCCCGGTTTCTTCGTCTTCGGGCGAAACCCGAAGGCCGACTATGGCGTCGACGATTTTCAAAATGACAAAGGTTCCGATCACCACAAACACCAGCGTGGAAAAGGCCAATACCACTTGAATCACGAATTGGCCCGGGTTTCCAAAAAACAATCCCTGTGCTCCAACCGAGGCAAACAACCCGGTTGCCAGGATTCCGGTAAATCCTCCCACTCCGTGAATGGCCACCACGTCAAGCGAGTCATCGTACCCAAGTCTAACCTTCAGGACAACTGCGGCGTAACAAAGGACCCCGGCCACGAGTCCAATCAGCAAGGCTGACAAGGGCGAAAGGAATCCGGCGCCGGGTGTGATGGTCGCCAGGCCCGCGATGATTCCGCTGGCCACCCCGAGCATGGTGGGTTTGCCGGTTCGCACCCATTCCGCGGCCATCCAACTGACCCCACCGGCGCATGCCGCAATATGGGTGGCCACAAAAGCCGTCGCCGCGCTCCCGTTGGCACCCAAGGCGCTCCCTGCATTGAACCCGAACCACCCGAACCAGAGCAGGCCCGTTCCCAGGACCGTCATCGGCAGATTGTGCGGCAACATGGATTCAACCCCGTAACCTTTCCGTTGCCCCAACACCAGCGCGCAAACCAGCGCGGCAAATCCTGAACTGATGTGCACCACGGCCCCTCCGGCAAAGTCCAGGGCACCCATCTCCGCCAGCCAACCGCCCCCCCATACCCAATGGGCAAGAGGCGAATAAATCAGGACTGACCAGAGTACGGCAAACAGCAGCAGCGCCGTGAATTTCATCCGTTCGGCAAAGCTGCCGGTGATCAGCGCCACGGTGATGGCGGCAAACATGAGTTGAAACACCATGAAGGCCAAATGCGGGATGCCCGTGCCGGGATAGGCGTCCTGGCCCACGCCCATCGAAAAAAGGAATTCCAGGCTGCCGATTACTCCGCCCACGTCAGTGCCGAAGGCCAAGGAGTATCCGAGTAACACCCACACAATGCTGATCAGACACAGGATGACGGCGGTATGCGCCAACGTCCCGAGTACGTTCTTGCTCCGGACGAGGCCGCCATAAAAGAGCGCCAACCCGGGAAGGGTCATGCATAACACAAATGCGGAGGACACCAGAATCCACGCCGTATCGCCGGTGTCGATGGCTCCCGGAGTGCCGTCCTGGGCCCATCCGGTCACCGCCCCGCACGATACGCTCAGAATCACAACCAATAGCCACATAAATGAGAAGGTCGAGTGCTTCACGGTTCCACCTCGGGTTAAGAGTTATATGAACCAGCGCAGCCGGATACACCAGAAACCATCCGTTGCCGGAAAGTTAAGGAATGACGCCTGAAGTCCACCGGGTCCCGTTCCAATGCCTGTCTATTATCGCTTACACGGGGCGTACAAAGGGCTTCAAAGGAGCCGGTTACAGCGCGCCTTCTCCCGTCTCTCCGGTACGAATACGAACCACGCTGCTCAAATCTGAAATGAAAATCTTGCCGTCGCCGATACTGCCCGTTTTGGCGGCTTTCCCCAGGGCTTCGATGACTTTGTCTTCCATGCTGTCGGCAATGGCGAGTTCGAGTTTGACCTTCGGCACGAAATCTATTTGGTATTCCGTTCCGCGATAGGTTTCTTTATGGCCTTTCTGCCGGCCAAATCCCTTGACTTCGGTGACCGTCATGCCTTGAACGCCTATTTCAGTCAGGGCGTCTTTCACCTCATCGAGTTTAAAAGGCTTGATTATGGCTTTTACGAGTTTCATGGGTTTCTCCCCTTTCAATATTGAAAGTGTCGGCGGAAAGACATAAACGGCCACAGCCGCTCATGCCTGACGTGCTCCAATGTCATGAATCGCTTTGAAACCTAAGTATATGCGCGTTCGCTATGTTCACTCAGGTCGAGCCCAATGATCTCCTCTTCCTTCTCCACACGAAGGCCTACAACCATATCCAACACTTTCAAAATAATAAAGGTCCCGACAAACGAAAACACCCACGTGGCTCCAACGCCCACGGCCTGAATGAATACCTGTCCCGGATTTCCGAAAAACAAGCCGGTTCCGCCGCCTACGCTGGCAAAAAGTCCCGTGGCTATGGCCCCCCAAGTCCCTCCGATACCGTGAATGCCCAGCACGTCAAGCGCGTCATCATAGCCGAATTTAGACTTCCATACCACAGCTAAATAGCACACGATCCCGGCGCCGAAACCGATCACAATCGAGGAAATCGGGCCGACAAAACCCGCCGCCGGAGTAATCGCCACCAACCCGGCAATGGCGCCGCTGGCCCCGCCCAAGGCCGTTGGCTTGCCGCTGTACATCCATTCAATAACGAGCCACCCCAAGACACCGGCAGACGTGGCCACCTGGGTGGCGACAAAAGCCCCCGCGGCGATCCCATCGGCCGCCAAGGCGCTTCCCGCGTTGAACCCGAACCATCCCACCCATAACAAGGCCGCCCCAACCACGGTAAAGGGCAGGTTATGGGGAGCCATCTTTTCGGTTCCATAGCCGTGCCGTTTTCCCAGGACCAACGCCGCGGCCAAGGCAGCCACACCGGAACTGATGTGTACGACGGTGCCGCCGGCAAAATCCAGGGCTCCCAATTCGCCCAACCATCCGCCGCCCCAGACCCAATGGGCCAGTGGGGCATAGATCAGGGTGACCCACAGGATCGCAAACAGCACGTAACTCATGAACTTCATGCGTTCCGCAATGGCCCCGCTGATCAGCGCCACCGTAATTGCCGCGAACATGAGTTGAAACACCATGAAGGCAAGATGCGGGATGGCCGTGCCTGAAAAAGCTTCCGGCCCAACGCCATTCGACCACAGAAATTCGAAATTGCCGACTATGCCACCCACGTCCGTGCCGAAGGCAATGGTATAGCCCCACAACACCCAGACCACGCTGACCACGCACACGGAGATGAAACTGTACATCATGGTGCTCAGCACGTTCTTGTCGCGCACCATCCCTCCGTAAAACAGAGCCAGGCCAGGAATGATCATGGCGAGCACCAACGCGGAAGAAGTCAGGAGCCATCCCGTATCCCCCGCGCTGATTGCCGTCGCTTCGTCCGCCAAAGCCGGCCCCGTCAGGATAGAAAGTAATAACACCGAAAAGAATATACTTATATATTTTAATGAAATTCTCCTGTGTTTCATTTTCTCCCTCCTCGTAAGCGTTTTAGAACTTCCCTAAAAGAGGAAGATCATTTCACCTGCCAACGTTGATTGGCTGTCTGTCGGACCGTCACTACCATCAAAGGTATTTCTGTCGGATTTGTCGTAACGGAATTCCGCCCGGGTGATGAGATTGGGAACCGGCTTGTATTGCAAGGTCCACGTGGTTTCCCACAAGGTTTGATCGGCTGCGGCTCCAGCAGGACACACATGGGCATAGCCTATATCTTCATCCCCAAAGCAAGAGAAATAACCTGCCGCATCCTCAAAGACTTCGGCCCGGACGTGGAGTCCCCACTGGTCGTTGAAGTCATAGATGGCGTAGCCCGCTACGCCGTTCCATCGGGCATTCGCAGCTCCAGGCACTTCCTGGTTGCCATAATAGCCTTCCAACACGAGTTCAAGTTGATCCGTGGCCTGCACGTCGAGGATCCCTCCAACCTGCATGCGGTCCGCACTTTCTTCTCCAAAAGAGCTATCCTCAGGCCCCCAGAAACCGAACACGGAAACCCCCAAGTTATCCGTGGGTGCAAGAGAAAGGAGTGCTTCGATCGATTTGCCGTTATTCTCATCCCTTTGCAGGCCCTTAAATGAATTGATGGCGCTCATGGCAAACGAAACGGATTCAGAAAAATCAACCGAGGCGCGAAACCCCGTCACCGTGAATGGTTCACCGATGCCGAACAGAAACGAACGGGAGAAATTGGGGTTGAGCGGGCTTTCGATCACTTCATACCCGATCAACGTGTTCATGCGCCCTGCCTGGAACGTGAGATTATTTGCCGGCATGTACTGGACGTAGGCTTCTTGAAAATCAAAATCGTCGTGACCCGTTCCACCGGTAAATTTGGCGTCTTCCCCGAAATTCAGCTTCAGACGGAATCCGGCCCGGTCGGCCAAGGCTCCTCCAGGACTCGCGGCTTTCTCCAGGACGAGTTGCGCCATGTTGGGCCGGAAGGAATTCGCGTCGCCGTCGAAACTCCGGTTGTTGTTCACACCGCTCGAAGGGTTATTGAAATTTTGCGTATACGAGGTTTCCACGTAGCCGTATAGCGAAAGGTTGAGTTTGTTCGCCAATATGTCATCTTTCGCCAGAGCCACGGAACTCAAAAGTAGTATGGGCAGCCACCCTGCGACCGCCATACTGAAAACAAGCAAAAATATTGGAGTCATCATTCGTTTGACCATGTCAGGTTCTCCTTCGTCGAAATTTATTGCCGAAAAATCAATTCGGCACACTCCTTTGTGTGCGCCTCGTGGCGAATGAAGGAGCCATGCGTTATGCTCGAATGCTCCTCCGTGACCAAAAAAAAAGCCCTCAACCCCTGTTTACACGGTTGAGGACTTCGTCGTCCTTTGAATACAAATGAGAAAAACCGAGACATCAATGTCTCGACAATGGGGATTTTTTACATCAGTTCCAGCTAACAGTCAAGACAAAATTATTGGAAATTACATACTGGGAAATTACATACTGGGAAATTACATACTGAACTTAAGCTGTGCTATAGAGTTAACCGTTATGCTTGAAAACTCCCCCTCACATTCGGATTCCTTGGAGAATCCTCCCGGTCTCAACGATCCTCCTCCGAATCCCGAGGGCGGCAAGACCCTCATTGTGGATCACGCCGATGCCTCCTGTTATCCCCGGCCGAGCGCAGCCCTCAAGGATGCCCGGCCGGACGACCAGATTTTTGTTCGTCCGGGGATCTATGAAGACCGTTTATTCGGTACGCAACAGCCCATTCAATTGATCGGCGCCGGACGTGACCGCGTCCAAATCTTCAACCGCCGGAGCGGGCCCTTGTATCTGCAACAGGTTCCCGGCGGACGTATTTCCGGCATGACGTTCCGTTACGTCGGCAGCGACCAGCATTCCGCGATCAATATCTTTGATTCCACCTGCACCATTACCCAATGCCGGGCCACCGACGGTCTCCTCTCGGGAATTGTGATTTATGGCCCGAATTGCCGACCTTCGCTTATCGAAAACGAGGTATGCCAAAATCGTGAATCAGGCATTTTCTGTTTCGCCGGGGCACAGCCCTATCTGGCTAAAAACGTCTGTTTTGACAATCACCATTTTGGCTTGGCGGTCAGGGACGATGAAACTCGACCGGATTTTCTCAAGAACGTCTGCCATCATAATATGCTCAGCGGCATACTCCTGTTTCATGGAGCTCAGGCAATGCTCCTGGAAAATGAGTGTTACGACAACTGTCATTGGGGACTCGTCATGACGCCAGACTCCAAATCAACGCCGGAGATGGACCAACTCCTGTCCTGCAACACCCTCACTCAAAACCCACGAGGAGCTTGTATTGTCACGGAACAGCCCCTCGGAGAGATTGGGCGTTAGCACGATACAAGATCTCCCGGGAGAAACGTTCCGTACGGAAAACGGTTGAGGCAGGGAATGTCAAATTCAAAACGTGCGGGCGGGACTGACGGCATTAGCGGGAAAGATCCGATCAGGAGCGTTGAAACCCGTGACGCATCCGGCTACCTTTTCTAGGGCGAGAAGACCGTGGGCATGATTCGACCCCACGGGATGCGTTGCCAGATTCGTTCGTGCCCCCAGTACAGAACAATTTTCGCCAACGCATCAAAACTGCCGACAATCGCCGCTGCCGCCAACTCACCAGAATACAGATAAACAACGATTGTGGTCACCATGGTAGCCAGGACTCTCCAACTGATGCCTTTCACCACGCTTCGAAGATGTGTATCCATAACCACTCCTTATTGAGTCCTGCTCCAGGCGTTATTTCCTCGATGTTGGGGAGATTTTCCGACTCGACGATTCCGGCCTCGTTCGGAAAATGCTCTCAACGTATATCCGTCCAAGACGCCGGCGATGGCGTTTCTGACGTCAAACATGACGTTCTGTATCGGACAGTCACGGGCCTCGGAATACGGACAGTCCTGACAGGTTTGATAGGCCGTCTGGCTTACGCAGGGGATGGGAGCCAAGGGACCGTCTAAAATACGAATCACCTGCCCAACCAACACGTCTTCCGGCGGTTTAATCAACCGGTAGCCACCCTGCACACCGGGACGACTCCCCAAGATTCCGGCCCGTTTCAATTCCAACAGAATGGTTTCCAGGAACCCCACAGGAATGTGTTGGGCTTCGGCAATGTCGGATCGTCGCAACGCAACCTGATCATACGCCTTGGTCAATTCAAGCAAGGCTCGCAATCCGTATTCGCTTTTTCTGGACAGCCTCATATTCTTAATATTGTTTAGAAAAATTATTAAGAATTATCGTAAAAAAACTTCTTCCTTTTTTTCTCGTCTGCCGTTGGACCGGCGACACGACGGGTCCCGCAAACCAAGATTGGTGGAGGGCAGGGGACTTGAACCCCCGACCCCAACGTTGCGAACGTTGTGCTCTCCCAACTGAGCTAGCCCCCCACGGCTCGCACTCTACCAAAAGGGCCGGCGCCCTGCAATCAAATCAGGTATCACGTATATGGACGGTCCGACCTTCCACCTTCAGCCGGCCCTCCGCAAATAACTGGATGGCCCTGGGTAAAAGCCCATGTTCTTCCTTCAGGATTCGTTCGGATAAGACACCCGCGGTATCACCTTCTTCTACCGGTACGGCTCGTTGCAGGATGATGGGACCCGTATCCATGCCTTCGGTTACAAAATGAACCGTGCAGCCGGCGACTTTCACCCCATGGTCCAGTGCCTGTCGTTGAGCATGCAAGCCGGGGAAACTCGGAAGCAGTGAAGGATGAATGTTCATTATGCGCGATTCATACGAATCGATGAGCACCGACGTAACAATTTTCATGTATCCCGCCAAGATCACCAATTGGACTTGGTGATGCTGCAACGTCTCCAGCAATCTTTGGTCATACGTTTGCCGGGGATCCGACGTGCTCGCCACTGATTTTGGATCGAGAAATACGGTTGTGAGTCCGTGACGTTCTGCGCGCTCCAGTGCCGGCACTCCTTGTTTATTGCTGACCACGACCGCAATTTCAGCTTTGAGGGCACCGGCTTCAATCTCATCGATAATGGCTTGCAGATTGGACCCCCTGCCTGAAACAAGAACGCCGAGCCTGAGCACGTTCATTGCGTCCTCCCATCCATCTCTACCTCCCCTCACCCCTCCTTACAAAGGAGGGGAAGGATATGGAAACCGAAACTATACACGAACAAGTTCTACCAGGGTTTCGATCTGCGCGGTCTGCGGGAACATGTCAAACATTCGCACTCGCCGGACCCGATATTGGATCGCGCACAGCCGGTTAAGATCTCGAGCCAAGGAAGAAGGGTTACACGAAAGATACAGCATGCGGGGCACCTTGATACGATTGAGAGACTCGGTACATCGTCGGCTCAGCCCCGCGCGAGGCGGGTCCATCACGATCACGTCGTATTCGTCCGTGGCCACCGTCTCCAAGAAGTCTTCGACTTTTGCCGCACGGATACGGTAACGACCGACGTGGTTGTCAGAGGCTGATCGTTTCGCGTCAGCCACAGCATAAGGATTTTCCTCGACTCCCGTGACCATCGCTCCGTTTTTCGCCAACCCCAATCCGATGCAACCAACCCCGGCATGGAGTTCAAGTACGCGAATGTGTCCATCCTCCACATTTAGCCAATCGTTTACAGTTTCGAAGATCTTCGAATAGACTGCCCAATTCGCCTGCATGAAGGAACGATCGCTGATTCGAAAAACCAGATCCTGGAAGCGTTCAAACAGATGAGGTACTCCTCTGACGACTCGCCGCACCTGTCTTCTTTCAGACGCCGTCATGGAAGAGGAGGTCAGGACGCACCCAACCACGGAAGAAACATCTTCAAACAAGGCCAAGAGGTTGCGTGCCTGGCGCCGGGTCGCACGGGGGACCGTGCAGAGGATCAGGTGTGTCCCGAACGCGTCCGAGGATCGAATTTCCACGTGCGAGAGAAAAGCAGGAAGCCTGCGCAGGCGGGCCAACCGTCCTGCGATGCCCTTGATCACCTCTTCCATGGACTTCGCAACCAACAGGCAACCCTCCCCTTTGACCGGGATGTGCGAACGTTCACGGACGAATCCCAGGTGAAACGCCCCCTGCTGTTGAAACACTCTGAAGCGAACCCTTCGCCGGTATTGGTAAGGCAACGAAGAAGGAACGGGATCCAGGAAAACGGCCTGTTTGATCCGGCCTATACGCGAAAACGCCTCTTTCAACATGTCCTGTTTATACTCTAATTGTGCCTCGTAACGAACATGTTGAAATTGGCAGCCCCCACAGTCTTCGTAGACGGTACATGGCGCTTCAACGCGATGGGGTGACGTTTCCTGAACCTCTTTGAGGATTGCGAACTGGTAATCGGAATGCCGTTCGCCGGGGGCAGCCGTGACCACTTCCCCGGGCAATCCGCCCCGGACGAACGTTACCAGGGAATCTGATCGAGAGAGACCCCAGCCGCCGGCAACCATACGTTCAATGGTGAAAGTCCGCGGCATCAGTGTTCCGAACGAAGTTCCACGCTCAACAGTTTAATTTTCCGATGCAGGTGACTTCGTTCGATTTTCAGATCGTCTGCAGTCTTTGAGACATTCCAATTGTTTTCGCGCAAACGAACGGCAATATACTCACGTTCAAACGCGTTCCGGGCTTCCCGCAGGGAATCGTAGGCGTCCATGGGATTGACCCGGTGGAATCCTCTCGGCATAAACGGCAAGACGTCGTCCATCTCAATGGTGTTTTTCGGGACCATAATCATCAAACGCTCGACTTGATTGCGTAGTTCCCGGATATTGCCCGGCCAATCATGACGTACCAGGACGTCCAACGCCTCTGAAGTGATGTCTTTCAACTTCACTCCTTGTTCTTCTGCGTGAATCTTCAAAAAGTGGCGAGTGAGAGCCGAAATATCTTCGCGTCGTGCACGAAGCGGCGGGATTTCTATCGGCAGCACGTTTAACCGGTAAAACAGGTCTTCGCGAAAGTTTCCCTTTTCGATTTCCTGCTGAAAATCCTTATTGGAAGCCGCGAGCACGCGAACGTTGACCTTAATCAATTTTCCGCCTCCGACCCGGGTAAACTGCTGCTCCTCCAGGACGCGGAGTACTTTGGCTTGGGTCGCCAGGCTCATATCGCCGATTTCATCGAGGAATAGGGTGCCGCCGTTGGCAAAGTCGAATTTTCCGCGTTTTTGATCAACGGCTCCCGTAAATGCGCCGCGTTCATGTCCGAACAGTTCCGTTTCAATCAACGTCTCGGGAATGGCCGCACAATTGACTTCGACAAACGGACGATTATGGCGGGGGCTTTGCAGGTGAATGGCTCTTGCCACCAATTCCTTCCCCGTGCCGTTTTCCCCGGAAATCAGCACGCGACTGTGAGTTGGCGCCGCAGCCGCGATTTGTTGCCGAAGCTTTTCCATCACAGTAGAGGCCCCAACGAGTTTTGAATGCCGCTCAACCTTGACACGAAGGTTGATATTTTCTTCTTCCAGCTTGCGTTGGTTTAAGGCGTTCCGGACCAGAATCGTGACTTTTTCAAGGTCCAAAGGCTTTTCCAGGTAGTCATAGGCACCCAGCTTCGTCGCTTTCACTGCAGTTTCGACGGAACCGTGACCGGACATCATAATAACCATCATGTTGGGAAAGAGTTCGCGCACGCGCGTCAAGACTTCCAACCCGTCCAGTTCCGGCATCCAAATATCCAGAATCACAACGTCCGGCGGCTCCATTTGAATGACTTTCATGGCATCTTCACCATTTTTCGCGAGCGTCACCTGATACCCCTCGTCTTCCAAAATGCTACTCAGGGTATTCAAGATGGACGGCTCATCATCGACGACGCAGATGGTACCGGACATGCTTATTCCTCCAAGTCATGTGAGATCAAAAACTTAAGGACAACAGATTATATGAACGAATATGCCGAATGAGGTTTTGCGGTGCCATGCACCCTCTCCAGCCGTCAGGCGACTGGAAGTTCGATCATAAACGAGGCCCCATGAGGAAAACGATTGGAGGCTTGGATCGTTCCGTTGTGATCCGTCACGATTCGATGAACAATCGCCAGCCCAAGTCCGGTTCCCGTTCGCTTTCGCGAAAAATACGGAATAAACAATTTCCCATGATCTTCCTGAGGAATGCCCGGCCCTTCGTCGGCCACCGTAATACAAACCTGATGGTTCTTCCAATCCATCTTCGTTGCAACCCAAATTCGCCCCTTATGCTTCATGGCCTGGACGGCGTTATCAAACAAATTCACAAAGACGCGGCGCACCTGTTCCCGGTCGACGTTGACATCCGGCACCGAAAAGTCGAAGTCCTGAATAAATTCGACGTCATGGTGGCCTCCACGATATAACGCACTCACCTTTTCAATGATATCATGCAACGATTCTTTGGACATATGCGGAGCCGGCAACCTGGCAAACTTGGAAAATGCATCCACCATGCGCTTCAAACTGCCGACTTCGTTCACAATCACGTTCGTTGATTCGTCGAAGATGGCCTTGAAATCAGCCGACCGTTCAAAATATTTTTTTCGCAACCGCTGCGCCGCCAATTGAATGGGCGTCAGGGGATTTTTGATCTCGTGCGCGACGCGTTGCGCCACTTCCTGCCACGCTGCGGTTTTTTGTGCCTTGATCAATTCGGTCCGATCTTCGAAGACAAAGACAAACCCCAAATTTTGGCCTGCCTCGTTTTTCATACGGGAAAGATTCAATCCCATTGTGAGGAGTTTTCCTTGCACCTCCATTTGCCCTTCCAGAGTGAGCGTATCCCGCGCGTCGAGTAAGATCTTGTCATAGACTTCCTGAAACAACGTGAATTGATGCGATTTGCACACGTCGAATACCGAATGTCCGCGAACGGCCTCTGCCTCCACCCCTAAAATTCGTTCAGCCGAATGGTTGAACGTGGTAATCGTATCGCGGGTATCAATGGACATCACGCCTGACGCAATCGTATCCACCACGGCTTCCGTATAGGCCCGGCGACGGTCGACTTCGACGTTTGATTCTATGAGAGACTGATTGGCCTCTTCCAGTTTGACTTTGCCGTTAGACAGGTCTTCGGTCATTCGATTAAACGAATCGATCAACGTCCCGATTTCATCGGTGGCATTGACTTGAATTCTCACGTTGAGATCACCTCGGGCAACGGCTTCGGTCCCTTCGGCCAATTTTTGAATCGGCACAGTGATGCTTCGCGCCACATAAAACCCAAACCACGTGGCGCTGAACAGCAACAAGACCGTGACGACAGCGACGAACAGATACGCTCCGGCCTTAATGGGATTTTCCAACGCCTTCATTTGCCGGTAGTCCGTATATTGTTTGGCAATCCCTTGCATCTTCGCCAGAATCGATTCCGAGACGTAGGTGTTGACCACCACCACTCCATCAATTCCTTCGGGTTGGGTATTGGAGGCGACCGGCACCGCCGCACGGATCAGCCGTCCGGCTTGGGCGACTTGTACCGACGTAACTTCGTCTTGCGAATCCAAAGCTCGACGAACGAGTTGTCCCACCGGCAACCGGAACGTCCTGTCGGTTATCTCCGGGGCAGTCATGCGAACGAGCATTTCCAATTTCGACGAGAAGACTTCCACGCCCGTGACGTTGAATTCCTCACGCTTCCGAGCCACGGCCGCGGTTAATAATTCTCGATAGTCCGGTCGCAAAAAATCTTCGCGATAAATTTCCCTGCTGATGGCTCTGGCGCTCTGCACAGCCAATGCCATATGTCCCTCATGGTACATTCTGGATAATTCTTCGGAATCCTTCAGAACTACTTCGATCTGGTTATTGAACCAGACTTTCATCACCTCGTTGATCACCCCACTGGCCATCACCGCCAACAACAAGGTGGGGACCAATGAAAAACCAATGAATGCGGCAATTAGTTTTGTGCGAAACCCCGACCCCCACAACCGGCGCCGTCGCTCGAAATAGGCCTTGATCAAATTACGAGAGAGGAGAAGGGTCAGGACAACCAATCCGACGACGTCCAGATAGATGAGGAACATAACCAAGGCATAACTGGGGCTGGGCAGAAGCGAATCGGCTGACCTTCCTCCGAATCCACCGTACTGTGCGTAATACATCGTCAGGAGCAAACACGGAACGAGGAGAAACAGGACGATCCAGACCGGTTTCAAATGAAGCCGGCGGGCTTGGGTGGTCGGCTCATCATCGAGGATAAGCCGTTTATTCAATTTCGGGGAAGGAAACAAACGTGGTGGCAATTTAGAAGTCGCCATAACGTCACCGGAAGGCTACCTCGCAACAATGAAGGTACACGTTGTGCATTCACGAACGGAGGCAAACGGGGCCCTGTTTCTCATTGCCAATAGGAATCCCACGGATTGAATGGGCACGGCAATGCCCAAGTGTACGGGAAAGGAAAGGCTGGAACAACGGAAATTCGATTAAGGGGGTCCCGAAGCCAACTCAACGTACTTCATCTGTAACGTGTACAACATGTCATGAAGCACACTCGTCTCTTCTTCCGTGAGGTTACTTTTGGTTTTTTCTTCCAGTATGCGAAGAATATCGATGATTTCTTTGGCTTGTGGCAGGTTGACCGGAAGGGCGGGGTTCTCAGGCGACAACTGCTCACCCATCAACATCAACGCTGACGTGCCTAACGAAAGAATAAACGTCGAAAAGGAGAGCGGCGGCTCTTCGTGGGACGATTTTGAGTGTGATGGGGAAGGCGCCGTGGCAGCGGAAGAAACCGTGTCTTTAAGGGGCTCCGGTTCTTCTCTCGACTGACCGCGTTTATCGCGGATCACGAACCCTGATTCTTGATTGTCAGCCATGCCCCACATCCACCAATATGCAAGAGAAAACTAACACAATCCAAACAACCTCGCAAGATAAGAAGCCGATTGAAGCCGACGAGAAAACCGGCTATCTTACTCACTTCACAAATGCGAGGCGGGACAATGGAGAACAAAATGACTCAACCCTTTCACGATCTTGTCGAAGTGGTGGCCAAACTTCGTTCTCCCGAGGGATGTCCTTGGGATATCAAGCAAACCCACGAATCACTCAAACCGTTTCTATTGGAGGAAGCCTATGAAGTACTTGAGGCTCTCGACACACAAAATCCTCGGCACCTGTGTGAAGAGCTTGGGGATCTTCTGCTTCAGGTTTTGCTCCATGCCCATATCGAGTCGGAGAAGCAGGCATTCAATATTGAAGACGTCATCACGAATTTGACGCACAAACTCATCCGCAGGCATCCTCACGTCTTTTCAACCACGTCCGATGGGGCTCGCAAACTCGACTCCGAACAGGTCGTCACTCAATGGGAGACGATCAAACGAGGCGAACGTTCGACGGAATCCGACTCGATTTTAGCGGGAATTCCCGCTTCGCTTCCCTCCCTGTTGCGGGCCCATCAGATTCAAAAGCGAGCGGCACGCGTCGGATTTGACTGGGAGACACCCAAACAGGTATTTGAAAAACTTGACGAAGAATTGGAGGAACTGCAAGCGGTAGTCCCCTGCCTCCTCAACTCCGGGCCTTCCCTGCAGGAACCGGAAACGAACGCGGCCATTGAACACGAATTGGGGGACGTGTTATTCACCATCGTCAACGTGGCGCGTTTTTTACGGATCAATCCGGAAGAAGCCCTGCGCAAGGCAAACAACCGGTTCACCGCACGTTTCCGATATATGGAACGTCAAGGAGCTCGAGAGAAAAAACCCCTTGGAGCAATGACGGCTTTGGAATGGGATACGTTATGGGAAGCCGCCAAAGAGCAGGAAGCAACCGAAGGCCCTCAAACGACCGCCACGCTCGAAACCCGTGACCATGACCATGAATGACCCGGAACCCCAGGAACAAAACAAGCGCGTAGGCCTGCATCCGGCGATCGTCCTCTTTGGGGTGATTATCGGATTGTGGCTGTTTATCCAGGCGATTATTCCAAAATCCAAAAATATCCAGCCTCCACAGGGAAATGAAGTACAATCCGAACAACTCGCCCTGCTACTGAAGGAAGCCGAATCAGCGCCGGTGCCTCCGGTTAAAGTCACGGCGCACATTGGAGAGATGAATGCCCTGAGCCTGCTCGTTCCCCAACAGACTACCGACAGTCAGATTGTGGCGTTACTCAATCACCTGAGACGGTCACGCATGGATGGCTCTCTTGCTTCGCAGGTCCCGGCCACCACGCCGGGGAACGTCTTGGGTGAATTTGCCGTCGCCGACATTTATGTTTTTTCGGATCAGAAGTACGCGGTGCCCGAGGCCATCGAAATTTTATCCGTCGGGGCCCATGCGCCCGGCGATTTTTACCAGAGCACCATCCCGTACGAAATCGCCATGGAACAGGTACGGGGACATTACGCCGTCAACCTCAACCGGAAAAATCACCCCGAACGGGCTTCCCTGGGATTCGGCGAAAAAGCCACGGGGCTGTACTCACGCCGGTATCAACCCTTGTTTTGAGGCTACAGCCCGACTTTTTCCCGAATTTCTTGTCGGAGGTTGTCGCGTTCCTGGTGCATCCAGGATTCGAGGTGGGGAAAGAGGTGGGCCCATGTGCCCGTGAAGGGGTCGAGCATAACGTCCCGGCGATCGTTAAACAGGTTTTCCTCATTGGCGATTTCAAGTTTGCGATCTGCAATGGCACGTCCGAGCAGTTGATTGATGCGAAGTTGCTGGCCGACCGTTCCGCCCGCAAGCTGCAAGATCTTCGTCCTGAGCAGGTCCAATTCTTCTTCAAGAGCGATCTTGACCCGCACCCCCTGCGGGGTCGCCCAATGCGGACGTTGCACGGAATAATCGAAGGACAATGCGGACTCCCTGGGCTCACGATACGGCCCCATCACCTTCAAAATCGTATACGGTTCAGCCATTACAACTGTGCCCTTTCCCGAACGACGTGACTGTCTGAAGCCTTGGGCTGAATTTGCACCAGATCCAAACTGCCCGTGCCGAGAACCGGGCCCGTCCATTTTTGAAAACCCTCCCGCATATTGACGAGGGTCGTATACCCCTCCCGGCTCAGAAAGTCACACGCGAGACGACTTCGTTCACCCTGAGAACAGTACACTAAAATGTTTTTTGTCTCCTTAGGCACTTCGGCCCTGAAACGCGTTTCAAGATACTCAAAGGGAATATGTTTGGCTCCCGGGACGTGGCTTTGGAGAAATTCTTTTTGACTGCGAACGTCCACGACCATCAAATCAGGGTTGGTCCCTGCGTCATACTGCTCCACCAATTGCCGAGCCTCGTCGGCATCCGCTTGGCGATACAGTGTCCCTGTCCGAACCAGGGCGCCGTCGAGTTCCCGCCCCGATGCCAAATGGGCAAGTTGCAATCGCAGAATGGCCAACGCTTCAGACTGTTGCCGAGCTGCTTCCCTTGATTCATTCTGGCCGTCATACTGTTGACGCGTGAGGTCCTTGACCGTTTGCGACAGAAACCCGAGACGCCACCACATCAGGGCTATCGCCCCGGCCATGATTGCGACTCCAATGATGAGCAGGATAGTCATCGACAAACCGCGTACTACCGCCACATCGTCTCTATCAGGTTGTCAACGAATGAAGACATGAGGCAACGGCTGGTCGGGGCGAGAGGATTTGAACCTCCGACCCCCGCGTCCCGAACGCGGTGCGCTACCGAACTGCGCTACGCCCCGACGACCTTGCTTTCCTTTACTCTTTCCAGACCGGCGACTCACAGGGTAATCCATGCGCTTCGGCGACCGCCGGATACGTGATCGCCCCATGACGCACGTTCACCCCGCGGGCCATACCCTGATCACACAGAGCCGCGTCGACTCCCCTGTTGGCCAACCGGACTATAAAAGGTAGGGTTGCTTGGGTCAAGGCATAGGTGGAGGTTTGCGGCACAATTCCGGGAATATTTGTCACGCCGTAATGCCGGACCCCGTCCACTTCAAAAACCGGGGCGGCGTGCGTCGTCGGCCTCGTGGTCTCAACGCACCCTCCCTGGTCAACCGCAATATCCATGATCAACGCGCCTTTTTTCATCGTCGCCACCATGGACCGGGAAACCAGAACCGGGCTTTTCGCCCCTCTGACCATGACGGCCCCGATCAATAAATCCGCGCTTTTCACGGTTTCCGCAATCACGAGTCTTTGGGAGGCCAACGTCGTCAGGTTGTTTCCGAAACGCTCCTGCAACCTTTGCAGTTGACCCATATCGTTACCGATGACGGTGACTCGCGCCCCGATCCCGAGCGCAATTTCCACCGCGGTTGAGCCGACTCCACCGGCACCGAGAATGACGACGTGCCCCCGGGATACCCCCGGAACACCTCCCAGGAGAATCCCGTTTCCACCGTGCGTCCGCTCCAGATAATGCGCGCCGATCTGCACCGCCACCTTTCCGGCGATCTGACTCATAGGCAACAACATGGGCAGGCGGCCCCTCTCGTCTTCCATGGTTTCGTAAGCAATGGCCGTGCACCCGGATTTCATCAACGCCTCAGCCAAGGTCTTCGACGACGCCAAATGGAGAAACGTGAACAATGTATGACGGGGCTGCAAAGACGCTATCTCCGACGCGAGTGGTTCCTTGACCTTGAGGATCATTTCAACCCGGTCGAAGAGTTCCTCCGCTGACGACGCAATGCGCGCTCCCACCGTGCGATACGAATCATCGGAAAAATCTGATCCTTGGCCGGCAGTGGTCTCGACCCAGACCTCATGGCCGTTTCGAACGACTTCATCCACCCCTTCCGGCGTTAAGGCCACCCGGAATTCATGGTCCTTGATCTCTTTGGCGATGCCGATCTTCATTTTTCTCCATTATCACATATAACTGGACACGAGAAAGAACCCTCCTGTACTATTTTGTGCTTCGCGGTAAAATCTGTTAAGAGAGGTAAGCATGAGTGGATTCAAACATCATATTTTTATTTGCATTAATCAACGGCCCAAAGACGACCCGAGAGGGTGTTGTGCCGACAACCGGTCCGTAGAACTCCACGCATTCTTCAAACAGGAAGTCCAGCGACTCGGGCTCAAGGGCATCGTCCGGGCCAACAAGGCCGGGTGTCTGGATCATTGTGAATATGGTCCCAGCATCGTCATTTATCCGGAGGGCGTCTGGTATTGGGTCGGGAGCGAAGCCGACGTCACGGAGATTATGGAACGACACGTGATCAAGGGCGAATTGGTCGAACGCCTGCTCATGCCCGGGCACGACGTTCCATCGCTCAGGCTGGAATCACGCGCCACTCCCATCGCCTCGTAAACATTCAATTCCATGGCGCAACGCAAGTCGTCTCAATCATAACGATCAACATACATGAGCCCTGCATGTCGGTGAATGAAGCCAAATGGAAAGCGAACCAGGAAAAAGTCGCGTTCCTCAAACAATTCCCCGGGCTGCTCCGGTCCTGGGATGAGGCAACCGGCCGCACCGTCATGTCCGTGACCGCGATTGAACACAGCGAAGCCAAGGTGCTCATGCTCGATAACGGGACGTTTGCCATTGTACCACCTCTGGCAACGGAACCGAAGCAACTCCGGGACGGGATAGAGTCCGCAAAAGCCCGTCTTCGCGACCTGTATCCCGATGCTTATCGCGAATACGAAGCATTGGCCCAACGGGACCGGGAAGCAACCCGGACGGCACGTCTGGAAAATATCCTGGGTGCCATTCACAACAACCTGGACGACATCCCCGAGTTAAAGGACCGGATTCAGTCGCTCGTCAAGCAATGGAATTCATAATATGCGACGTCCCGAAAACATGTTGGATATGTTCTCCGGGGGCCTGTTCGAAGGAGTGAAACCCATGATGGTATCTCGAGATCACTTGGTCCGTCATCCGGACCGCTGCACACATAAGGCCGTCTGCATACCCGTCTGCCCCACTGGAGCTTGGCTATCGACCCCCCCGTATAAATTCGACGAATCGCGGTGCATGGATACGTGCCGGATGTGCCTTGACGCCTGTCCCTCACAAGCGATTTACGCGGTATTTCGCAAAGGCGAAAAGCTACTCGTTCCCCAGGCCGAGTAATCGCCTCTAGCCGACAGCTTTGCGCAGGTATCCCCAATAGGCCGTGCCGGCCGACGTGGTTCCGGTCAGCGTGGACGCGGCGATGATCCGGTAAACCTGGTACCGTGAAATCTTCAGTTTCCGTGCCGGATCCAATAGATTGTCGCACGTAGTCAGAAGATGTAGCGTTTTCAAGGCGATGAGGACCGGCCACATGCACGCCAGACGAAGACGAAGGTCGCGTCGCGGAATCGACGTGGCATACAGCCATCCCTGATCCAGGTGGGCGAGCGCCGTCTGTACCAACGCATGCAGGACCGGGCTGAAGCCGGCCATCGTGCGTGTATCCAATAAATCCCGCGGCTCCAGACCCGCCGGGGCCAACAGTTCCAATGGAATATAACACCGCCCGCGTCGCAGGTCCGTTGACAGATCCTTCAAGATATTCGTCAATTGCAGGCCTTTCCCGAACCGGATGCCCGTGCGAATTTTGGCTTCCCTGTCCCAACTCCGGCGGATGCGAGGCAAATGGGCATATATGATATTGGTCCAAAACTCCCCAACACAGCCTGCAATCCTATACGTGTAGTCATCGAGATCCTCCAGCGAAGAAAGTGCGGCCAGATCGGACTCGGAGGACCCGGGGAAACGGTCCAGGTCCATCTCCATGCCACTGATGAGAATCGGCAGGACGTGGCGGATCTCCACCCGATCATCAGGCGTCAGGCTTTCGTACACGTGAAAACAGCGGTCGAGGTGTTCGAGTAAGGTCCGTTCGCCGGGATACTCCTGTTGCGGAACCGCCATGGCTTGGATGGCTTTGATATCTTCGTGACTGCAAGCTTCCTGCACGAATTGCAATTTGAGTTGCCGCAACAACTCGGCCCTGGTGGTCCGGTCCACCCGGCCTGCATCCGCGATGGTATCGGCCGCGCGGGCAAACAGATAGGCCAGCCCCACTTGTTTGGCTACGCACCCCGGCAACACGGCCAAGGTCAGGTAAAACGAACGCGACACTTGCTTCAAAACGTCATGCAGCAAATACCGCTCAACGGAATCCGATCCCATCATTGACTTTATGGCCGGACTTCGAGAAGACCTTCCATCCCTTCTTCGCGGTGGCTGGGAAAAAACAACAACTGTTTGTCACAATAAAAGGTATACGTTCCCGGCACCTGCGCCACAAACCGGATCGTGACATCGTCGCCGGCATCCACGTTGACATCCTGTTGAAGACCCGCGTCCGGATGATCCATGATGAAATTATGAGGGGTCAGGAAACTCTGGTTTTCCAATCGAAATTCGACAGGCTCACCCGCTTGGATGCTAATATGCGACGGGGTATAGGCATAACTGTCCAGCACGATGAAGGCCCTCTGTATCCCATCGGCACCTGGTTGAAGCACCAGGACCTCCTGGTCGGTCTCCCCGAGAGCCAGCCCTGAAGAACACGCCAGCCCGCCTGCACACATCAGCACGGCCAACCACTGTTTATGTTTCATCAGTCATCTCCGCTTTTCCTCTTCCCGTCATTCCTTAACCGTTCCCGCCTTGACTCCCCCAAAAATCGTATTACTATATCATGATAAGATGAATAGAGAAGGGACTTCTTTTGAGTCTCAAAAAAAGGCTTTACCCCGTCTTTAACGACCCGATTGCGGCGTTTCAAAGAACAGAGCATCACGCATCAACGTGTTTTTGTAGAGGAGGAACGCATGAAAAAGCTGAAAGGCATTGGCTTGCTGCTGCTGTCCAATATTCTGATCTTTATCACCCTGTCGATCACGTTCACGATTCTCATGGAAATGGTCCTGCCCGCCTTTGGAATCGACCTCCGAGGATCGTTCGTGCAACAGGACCTCTTATGGGCTTTCGTCATCGGCTTCGGCGGAGCCTTCATCAGCTTGGCCTTTTCCAAGCAAATGGCGCGCATGATGTTGGATTGCGAGCAGATTACCCAACCCCGGAACGCAGCCGAATTGCTCGTATATGAAACAGTACACAAGATCGCCAACAGGCTGAACATCAAGGCGCCGGAAGTGTGGATATACGATTCGCCTGATCCCAATGCCTTTGCCACGGGCCCCTCGAAGAACAACTCGATGGTGGCCGTGTCAACCGGATTATTGGCCAACTTGAACGAAGGCGAAGTCCGGGCCGTCCTGGCCCATGAAATGGGACACGTGTATAACGGCGACATGTTTACGACCACGATCCTGGCCGGCCTGATGAATACCTTCGTCTATTTCATCAGCCGGATCGTGTATCGCCAGGTGGCCGAGCGCAATCCCATGTTGGGCCTCGGGGTCTACTTCTTTCTCCAGATCGTCCTGTCAATCCTCGCGATGATTCCCATCAGTTGGTGGTCCCGACGCCGGGAATTTTCCGCTGACAGGTTTGCAGCCAATACGGTGGGCAAGGAGCATATGATTTCGGCGCTGCAGGCGATCGATAGGTGGGTGAATCGGGTCGAATACCAGTATCAGACGGAAGACGCCCTGGCGACCATGAAAATCTCAGGGCAAACCCGAAGTTTCATGCAGATCTTTTCGACGCACCCACCCATCGAAGACCGCGTCGCCGCCTTGCGGAAGCTGTAACGATCACGACCGTTGCGTTGATCGTGTCGACCGGGAATGCGAACAAGCCCATTCAACGCCAGACTACTTGGTGCCGAATTCCTGCCAAGGATGTTTCGCGATACAATAACCAAGCATAGCGCCCAGGAGACCACCGATACACCAGCCTGCGAGTACGTCGGTGGGGTAGTGTGCACCGAGGTAGACGCGGGAAATGCCGCCGAGGAGCAGAAGAGGGGCCACGACCCAGCGGGTTGAGGGAAAAAGAACTCCAAGCAAGGCCGCGGCCGTAGCCGCATTCACGGCGTGATTGGAAGGCAGGCTGAACGCGGCCCCGCAACCGGTCAGTTCATGAACGTCCGGCAGAACCTGACACGGCCGGGGACGGGCAATCCAGAACTTGAGTTGGGCCCCGACGAAATCCCCTACCCCGATCGAGATACCCAGAACTGAGGTAACCAGCAAGCCGTGACGCCAATCAAGCCACGCGCGCCAAGTCAGAAACGCCACGATCAGCAGGATAGGATTTCTGGCCGAGGAACATTGCAGCATGAACCAATCCAAGGCGGCCGACTGCCCAGCCCAGCCGTTGACGGCGTAAAACACTGCCGTATCCCAATCCATTGTATCTCCCGGCTTCTTTGGTGACGAATGATATGCTAGGATATCCCGCTACGACGAACACGGAGAAAGTTCATGCTTATCGACAGCCACGTGCATTTGGATGATCTACGATACGATACCGATAGAGAGACCGTCCTTCAACGTGCCGAAGCCGCCGGCATTGAAGCCATGGTCACGATCGGTTGTGACTTGGCCACCAGCCAGTCCGCCGTGGCGTTGGCCCAGACGCATCCCAATATCTTCGCCACCATCGGCGTGCATCCGCATGAAGCCAAGGAAATCAAAGAAAGCTGGTATGACTCGTTCCGGTCACTGGCGCGGCAACCAAAAGTCGTGGCCTACGGCGAAATCGGGCTGGACTATCATTATGACCATTCTCCGCGCGAAATCCAGCGCGAACGGTTTCGTGAACAAATTCACCTGGCGCGCGAACTGGGCCTGCCCCTGATTATTCACACGCGCGAAGCACAAGAAGATACCGTAACCATCCTCCGGGAAGAAGACGCGGCTGACGTCGGCGGCGTCTTCCATTGCTTTTCAGGAGACGCGTGGCTCGCTAAGGACGCCTTGGACCTGGGCTTTTATCTGTCCTTTTCCGGGGTCCTGACGTTCAAGAACGCCACGATGCTGAGAGACATCGCAAAGACCGTGCCCTTGGACCGCCTGATGGTCGAAACGGATTGTCCCTATCTTGCGCCTGTTCCCTACCGCGGGAAACGCAATGAACCCGCGTACGTGCAATACGTAGCGGAAACCTTGGCGGAGGTTCGTGGGAACGGGTCCCTCGAATCGCTTGCACGTGCGACCATGGACAATACCAAACGGCTCTTCAGAATAGCCTGAGCCGCCGCTTCCGGTTGCGGACGGCTTTTGGTAACTTGCGGGGATTTCCTTTCTTATCCAGGCGCGTCGGAGGACTCTCTTCTTCGGATTTGGCCCAGAATTGTTTCGGGGCAATGGCCTTCCCTGCATGGGATTTTGAATTTCCCAATAATTCAAGTTTTACTTTGAATTCTTGGGATTTCATCACAAAAGCCCCGTGAGATTTAGCCGTCTGGATAATCTCCAAATCCGACGACACCACGGCGCAGGCTCGACCATATTCCCGGGCCAAGCGTTGAATGACCTGATCTGCCCGTTCCCCACGCTTGGTAAATACCACCCGCACCCCGGTCCGGTTCTCATGATGCTCAAGCCCGGTTCGCTCCCGCCAGGCATCGAACACCACGGTCACAGGATGTCCTTTGCGTTGACTGTACAACGAAAGCCTGTTGATGAAGTCTTCCCGTATCTCGTCGGCAGCGCCTGCCTGTTTCGGTCTTTGCTTGCCGAAAGCTCCCAATACATTGTATCCGTCGATGAGGATAGTGAGTGGCATATGGCAAGACATGCTAGCCCAGTGTCTTGAGGAACCTCTGATTTACTGCACTATCGGGCGCAGGGCGGCGTTGTGTCCTCGCTCAACCCTCACCTATCTCTCTGATAAGCCTCGGGTTTCGCTCCGGGACGCCTTGCCCTGCATCCCGCTATCACAATGAATCAGAGGTTCCTTGATACTGTCAATGACAGAACGTGAAGAATTTGGTATTCTGGGACGACGTCATGTTCTGCCGTCGACTCTCATGAAAAACGTATTTGCCCTTGCCCTGATGTGTTACGCGGCGTTCTGCGGAATTGCAGCCGGACCGGTCTGGGCATCCGGTGACTCTACCCCACCTTCCCTCCCCTTACAAAGGGGAGGAAAAAGCCCTGCCCTGTCCGATACGGTAGTCCAGGCACAGGTTCTCTTTGCCAAAAAAGAAACCGCGCCCGGTCGAACCACCGCTCCATTCACCGTCACCAACGTCCGGCATCACGCTCATAGGCAATATACTCGCGTCGTCCTGGATCTGACCGGCCGGGTCGTTGTGAAGGAAACCAAAAACGAACGGAAAGCGACGATTTCCCTGCCCCATGTCCAACTGAGCAAACACGCGCAGCAACGCATCAAGGGAGAAAATTTCCCGCGAGCCATTTCCATAGCCCCGGGAGGTGCGGGAACCGTTCATATCATTCTGGATTTACAAGCCCTTCGGACGTACCGGGTCCTGATCCTCGATGATCCGGACCGCGTGGCAGTGGATCTCTTCTATGCGATAAAGATACGTCCGGCAAAACCTGAAACCAAGACAAACAAACCCGCCAAGACCATTCAGCGAGATGATGCTCCCGTGGCACAAGTCCCTCCCTCCACTTCAACGACGCACGCAGGCATCCTGATCATCATCGATCCCGGTCACGGCGGAAGAGACCCCGGAACCATCGGCAGAAAAGGCACGAAAGAGAAAACCATTGTCTTGCAGATCTCGAAATATTTGCGCGATCTGATTCACAAACGTCGCAAGGCCAAAGTCCTGTTGACCCGAACAAAAGACGTATTTCTCAATCTGGAAAAACGCGTCAAACTTGCCAATACCAAGAAGCAGGAATGGTGTGGGCAGGACATGGGCTCAAACGTGGATGCCACGAAAAAGTCGCGGACCTGTTTGTTTATTTCCATTCACGTCAACTCTCATCCCAGCAGATCCATCCGGGGACTGGAGCTTTACCACTTTGGAAAGGCCAGTGATCCTGAGGCCCTGGAAGTGGCCGCGCGGGAAAACGGCATGAAGGTGGAAAGCGACACGCCACCTTGGCAGTTCATTATTACCGATAGCCTGAATGACCATAAGATCCAGGAATCCCAGGCTTTTGCCGAGACCATCAATGATAAGCTTGTCACCACCTTGCACAAGCATTACAAAATCAAAAATCATGGCGTCAAAACCGCGCCATTTTACGTCCTGCGCTTCACGACCATGCCGAGCATCCTGGCTGAAGTGGGATTTATCTCAAATTCAACGGAAGAAAAACGGCTAATGACAAAAACGTTTCAAAAAAAGCTGGCTGAAGGCATTTACCGAGGCATTGAAGCGTATCTCAAGGCACAGTAGAAAATCGACCCGGAACCCATGTATGTCCACCTACAAACTGCTGCTTGAATATGACGGGACCACGTATGCCGGATGGCAACGGCAACCCGACCGGCCTACCATCCAAGCCGCGCTAGAAGACGCGTTGCGCCAGATTGCCAGGCAGCCAATCTCAGCCATCTCGGCCAGTCGAACGGACGCGGGCGTACACGCGCTCGGGCAAGTCGTCGGCTTTCAGTCGGATCATCCGCTCTTGCCTCATGAATGGACTCGCGCGTTAAACGGGGTACTGCCGAAGACCATTAGCGTCTGCCAAACGGGGGTTGCATCCGACGGCTTCCATGCACGCTACGACGCGTACGCCAAAACTTACGAATATCGCATCATCAACCAGCCGACGCGCCCGGCGTTGGATCGTCTCCGCGTGTGGCAGGTTGCAAAACCGCTTGACGTCAGCGTCATGCGCGAGGCTTCACGTCACGTCTTGGGACAACACGACTGCACGTCGTTTCAAGGCCCGAATGCCGGCGCCAAAAATCCCGTCTGCACCATTCACCGGATCGATTGGGTCCACGATGGCCCGTTGATTCGTTTCACCATAGAAGCCGACCGGTTTTTAAAACAAATGGTCCGGGCATTGGTCGGAACCCTCGTTGAAATCGGCCATGGAAAAAGAAGCCCCGACGCCATGTCAGCAATCCTTGAAGCCAAGGATCGTCGCAAGGCAGGGCTCACCGCCCCCCCTCAAGGACTGTATCTTCTTCATGTCCATTATAAAACGGAAGGCGCGAAAAGCTGACTACAATTCCGTAATGCCGGGGACAGGCACAATCCGTTGAACCTGAATGCGACCGCGCATAAACGGATGGATCTCGCAATGATAGGAATAGGTTCCCGGAGGCAATCCCCGCACGCTGAACCGCTCGCCGGGATGAAGATGTTCGGAGGCAAAGGCACAGTTCCTGCCACGCCCACATCCGTCATGTGTCACGGTATGCGGCTGCATCGACCGGTTATCCCATTGAACCGACTGTCCCGGAAGGATTGTCACGGTCGAGGGCGCATAAAACGGCATCCGGTCCAAAAGGACGATTTGCGTATTCCCCGCCCGGCTCAATCCCGCTGGCAGGACCAGCATCAACCAGCCAAGACAACACAAATAAGACAATCGTTTCGACACGCGGTCCTCTTTCCCAAACATGACACAACAACCATACCGACCGCCCCTCGTATCTCATCATACAAGGTGCCAGACGTTGCGTAAATGCCTTTGATTGCAAACTTGAGTGACATTGGCATGCTCAAAGAGTAAGATTTTATCGGGAAGCACGCCAGCCGACCATCACGGGAAACCGAGGCCATGATCGCCGAATTCGATCATCCGACTTTTCGTTTAGCCGTTGCTCAATTCGATCAGGTGGCGAAAGCCATGAACCTGGACACGAATTTACGCGAACGCTTGAAGACTCCGCAGCGATCATTGCTGGTGGCGCTCCCAATCCGCATGGACGATGGTACCGTTCGCGTCTTCCACGGATACCGGGTCCAACATGATTCCGCACGTGGGCCGTCCAAGGGCGGACTCCGGTACCATCAAGACGTGACACTGGGAGAAGTAGCGGCCCTGGCCATGTGGATGACCTGGAAAACTGCCTTGGCAGGGCTGCCGTATGGAGGAGCCAAGGGCGGCGTTCAAGTCAATCCTCGTCAGTTGTCCCTCTCCGAACTGGAGCGGCTCACCCGGCGGTATGCGGCTGAAATCTTCCCGCTGATCGGCCCGGACAAAGACATTCCGGCTCCGGACATCGGTACGAACCAGCAGGTCATGGCCTGGTTCATGGACACCTACAGTCAGCAGGTTGGATTCTCTGTCCCAGACGCAGTCACGGGCAAACCGCTTTCAATCGGGGGCAGCTTGGGCCGGGAAGAAGCCACTGGACGTGGCGTCGTCAACGTCACGATCGAAGCTCTCCGCCATAAAGGCATAAACCTGGAGGATGCGAGCATTGTCATCCAGGGGTTTGGAAACGTCGGATCCCACACCGCCAAGATTTTCAGCGAAGCCGGAGGACGCGTGATCGGCGTAAGCGACGTGGCGGGCGGAGTCTTCAACCCCAAGGGGCTGCCGATAGACGAAATCTTCCGGAAGCACCGGCTCGGCTACCCCTTGCAGGACATGAAAATCGGTGATCACGTGACCAACGATGAGTTGCTCGCCCTGGATTGCACGGTACTGATTCCCGCTGCGCTCTCGGAACAGATAACCGAAAAGAACGCGAGCAACCTTCGCTGTCGCATCCTGACGGAAGCAGCCAATGGCCCCACGACGCTGGAGGCGGACGCAATTTTAGATGATCGGGACGTCTTCGTTATCCCCGACATTCTAGCTAATTCAGGAGGAGTGATCGTCTCGTATTTCGAGTGGGTCCAGGACGTCCAACGTTTTTCCTGGAATGAACGTGACATTCGGCAACGCCTTCATGAACTCATCACTACGGCGTTTCATCGAACCCTCTGCTTTGCGGAAGAAAGAAAAACCACCATGCGGATGGCCGCCCTCATGAACGGCATCGACCAAGTTGCACAGGCCCATACCGCCAGGGGGCTGTACCCCTGACAAGAAACGTTTACGCCGTCTCCCCCGCATAAATTTTCATGCAGGCTTCCAAGAACGTTATGGCCTCAGGTTTCGAGCGCTGGAACGAATTTCTGCCGATGATCGAACCGAATCCTCCGCCATCGCGAATCGCCCGCACTTCGTCAAAAATGGCCTTGTCCGTCCCCTTGGCGCCACCGGAAAATATGACGATACGCCTCCCGTTGAACGCGCTTTGTACCACGTGACGAATACGCTCGACCGGGGTCTTGATGGGAATGCTCTCGGCTTCATAGACCTTTTTGGCTTCCATTTGATGGATATGATCCGTCGGCACCTTGACCTTGATGATATGCGCGCCCAATTGAGCTGCGATTTGGGCGGCATAACACACCACGTCGATCGCCGTTTCGCCAGCCTTGGTCAATTTCCCGCCACGAGGGTACGACCAAACCACCACGGCCAGTCCGACGGACTTGGCTTCAGCGGCAATTTCCTGCAGACTCTCGTACATGTCCTGGCTGTACGACGACCCGGGATAGATCGTGTACCCAACCGCGCAACACCCCAAACGAAGTGCGTCCTGAACGCTGCCCGTGACCGCCTGATTATAGTCGTCACCGCCGAAAAGAGAGTCGCTGTTGTTGAGCTTGAGGATCAAGGGAATATGTCCGGCATATTCCGCGGCGCCGGCTTCCAGGGAACCCAAGGGAGCCGCATAGGCGTTGCAGCCGGCATCAATCGCCAGTTCAAAGTGGTAGAGGGGGTCATACCCGGGAGGGTTAACGGCAAAGCTGCGGGCCGGACCATGTTCAAAACCTTGATCCACCGGCAAAATTAGAAGTTTGCCGGTTCCCGCCAATCGGCCGCTCATCAATAACCTGGCCAAATTCGCCCGAATGCTCGGCGCATCGCTTTGATAATATCCGAGGATTTCTTGTACGCGTTTCGTGATTCTTTCACTCACAAGCCATTCCTCCTCTGATGAACGGAGTGAGAATCAATCGTTTTCCAATTTTTTCCGCAGCTCGATCAATTCCCGCTCCATCAGGTCAAAACGTTCGGAGATTGGGTCGGGAATATTCGCATGGTCCATGGACTCTTCAGGCACCCGCTCTCCGATTGACTTGACGATGCGTCCGGGAATGCCGGTGACCGTGGAATTTGATGGGACTGACCGCAGGACCACCGAATTCGCTCCGATTTTTACTGAATCCCCGATTCGAATGTTGCCCAACACCTTGGCGCCCGATCCCACCACCACGTGATTGCCCAACGTGGGGTGCCGTTTCCCTTTTTCTTTTCCCGTTCCACCCAACGTGACACCCTGAAACAACGTGACGTAATCGCCGATTTCCGCGGTTTCCCCAATCACCACGCCCATACCATGATCGATGAAAAACCCATGTCCGATTGACGCACCGGGATGAATTTCCACACCTGTCACCCAACGAGCGCCTTGCGAAACCAACCGCCCCAAGAGTCGAAACCGCATCTTCCACAACCGGTGCGCCACGCGATGCGCCAGCAACGCCTGAAACCCGGCATAAGTCAGAAACACTTCCAGCGTGGTCCTGGCCGCGGGGTCACGATCAAAAACAGCCTGAAGATCTTGTCGAATGACACTGAACATCGTTCAACCTGTTTTCTCATCGGACGGCACGTGCGCCAGGAGACAAACAGCCTGGGCAGCAATCCCTTCCTGTCTGCCGAGCGTCCCGAGATGATCGTGGCTTTTGACCTTGACGTTGACGATCGACGGGTCCACGCGTAAGACCCGGGCCAACTGCTTGCCCATCTCGGCCAGATAATTCCCCAACCGTGGAGCCTGCGCCACAATGACCGTATCCAGATTCACCAGACGCAGCCCCCGCTCATCGAGTTTGGCGCCAACGCCTGCCAACATCTCCAAACTGTTCACATTCGCAAATCGCAAATCACTGCTGGGATAATAGCGGCCCAAATCACCCTCTCCCATGGCTCCCAACAACGCATCACACACGGCATGCGTGAGCGCATCCGCATCGGAATGCCCGTCCAAGCCATGGGCATGAGGAATTTGCACGCCACCCAGGATGAGCGGCAGCCCTTCCTTTAGTCGATGAATGTCGTACCCGATGCCGACCCGCATACGTATCCTCGTCGATCCACACGCTTAAACCTGTAAGAATACAGGAAAAACCCAATCAGTGAAAAGGGGAGATTTATAAAGATGCCCGATGACCGGTTAAGAAGCGCCTGTGTGCGGCGCCTGTGTTTGGAATTCTGATCGAAGAATCGCTTCTCCCATGACCAAATCTTCGGGGCGGGTTATCTTGATGTTGTCCGGACTGCCGTTGACAATGGACACGTGGTGGCCGATTTGCTCAACCAAAAAGGCGTCGTCCGTCGCTTCGACGCCCGACTGCCGGCTTGACCGATGGGCTTCCCGTAAGAGTTCGAGCTTGAAGGCTTGAGGAGTTTGGGCGGACCAGAGTCGCTGCCGGTTGAGAGTGGTTTCAATCATCCCGTCCGGGGTCACCCGCTTGACCGTATCGTGGAGGGGAATTGCCGCAATGGCCGCGCCGCTGGTTCTGGCACGCTCAACCACTTGTTCGACCATGGCACCCGTGACGAACGGCCGGACGGCATCGTGGACAACGACGATGTTCGTCCGTTCATCCACGGCTTGTAATCCGTTCCATACTGAATCCTGCCGTCGTGCGCCGCCGCAGGTGACGCTGCTGATTTTGGAAAGGGCGAATTGAGGCAAAAGTTCTTGTTGACAATACGCCACCGCGTCCTGGGGAACGACGACGACGATTTCAGCAATCATCCGGCTCGACTCGAACACCCGGAGAGCGTGGATGAGAACCGGCACGTCACCCAATCGAAGAAACTGCTTGGGGACCTCCTTCCCCATTCTCGTGCCGGACCCTCCGGCCGGCACCACCACGGCCACCCACTCATCCACGTGCAAAACTCAACATGTCCCGATCGGTTTCTTCCCGCAGGCGGGTAAAAATCATCCTGCCCGCACTCGTTTGCAATATACTCGTGACCACCACGTCGATGTTTTTGCCGATACAACGCTTGGCGTTATCAACAACCACCATGGTCCCGTCATCCAGATACGCCACACCCTGCCCGGCTTCCTTTCCTTCCTTCAACACGAAGACCCGCATCGTTTCACCCGGGAGAACGACCGGCTTGAGCGCGTTGGACAACTCGTTGATGTTCAGCACTTGCACGCCCTGCAATTCGGCGACCTTATTCAAATTCAGATCATTGGTCAAAATTTTGGCGCCCAACTTCTTGCCCAGCTCCACCAACTTGGCATCAACTTCTTTGATGTTGGGGAAATCATCCTCGACAATTTCCACCCGGACGTCGTCATTCTTCTGAATATGATTGAGAATATCGAGTCCCCGGCGACCCCGCGCGCGTTTCAATGAATCAGCCGAATCCGAAATATGCTGCAATTCCTGCAAAATAAATTGAGGAATGACGAACTCTCCCTCCATAAACCCGGTTTCACACAGGTCCGCAATACGACCGTCAATAATCACGCTTGTATCCAGCAATTTTGGGGTGCGAAATCGTCCAGTGGGCTTTACATCAGTCACGGTCGGGGCGTCGCCATCGTACTCCCTGCCGTAACGAACGCCCGACGTGAGTCCAAGATACGGAAAGATCAACAGCGCAGCAAACGAGATCAACCGGATGACGGGATGGGGTGCCAAGAAAAGGGTTAAGAAAAGACACATCCCCGAGAGGAGCATGCCCAAGCTGAAGCCGATCCCGCCATAGACCAGGGTCCGGGCAGGAAGCGGTTCCATGAAGGCAATCTCGGCGAAAACCAGCACTCCGCTGAGCAAAGCGCCGAATCCGGCACCGAGCAGCGCATGGAGCATCGTCCCGGCGCCCGCAACATATCCTGCCGTGAGCCCGAGCAGAATGCTGATGACCAAAAAACCGGCTCGTAGAGCCATACGGTCTCCTTTTATGTGATGCATGCCTGGACATAGGAGACAAGTTTATTCCAGGCAGTGCCTGCCTGCGTGATCCAACCAACCAAACCGGTATTACTTACGACTCAAAAATTGTTCCGTTGTTTCGACGTCTTCACGACTGCCAATGATGAGCGGCACGCACTGGTGTGGAGTCTTGGGGTGAATGGTGGAAATACGTTCTACGCCCGTGCTTCCCAATCCGCCGGCCTGTTCTACCACAAAACTCAACGGAGCGGCTTCATACATCAAACGCAGTTTTCCTTCGGGCTTCCGCACCTCGCCGGGATACAGATAAAGACCGCCCTTTAACAGAATCCGATGGACGTCCGCCACGAGACACCCGGTGTACCTGGCGGCATATGGACGGCCGGTTTCCTTATCATTTTCATGAAAGTAGTCTATCACCTTTATCATATTTTTTGACCACTTATATCTATTTCCTTCATTAACACTGTAGATTTTCCCGCGTGCCGGGATCTGCACGTTCAAGGCGGACAGGAAAAACTCACCCACCACGGGGTCAAGTGTAAACTGATGAACGCCAGCCCCGCACGTATACACGAGAATGGTGCCGGTGCCATACAACAGATACCCGCTGGCCACCTGCTCACAGCCCGGCTTCAGAAAACGGCCGTTGGGGTCCAGGCAATGAATGGAAAAAATCGACCCGAGCGGCGCGTTTACGTCGATATTCGAGGACCCGTCCAAAGGATCGAAAAACACGGCATATTTGCCGGTTTCTTTTGCAGCAGCCACGGGAAACGGCTCTTCCATTTCTTCGGACACCACGAGTTGCACGATCCCGCTATCCTGAAAAGCCTCGACAAAAAGCTCGTTGGCGCGGGCATCCATGTGCCGTACCTGTTCACCATGAACGTTTCTCGTATCGGTCAGGCCGAGACCGTCAGTCAGGCCTGCCTGCCGCAAGTCCCGGGCAATCCGTTTCCCGCCCGAGACAATCCGGTTCATGATGGTGAAAAACTCTTCCGCACCGTCAGGCTGGAAGCACTGTTGTTCAAAAATATGGCGGGTAAGAGAAACCATAATCAGACTTCGGAAATGGAGTCATTATAGGATCTTTGCGGAAAAAGTCGAGAATCAATTCTGCGATGGAACCCATCCTTCAATCACGGCTTTGGCCGACCCGACCATCACACGGGCTTCCATCATGACGGGAACCCGCTCCGGTGTATTGGTCACCCAAATCCTGATATTGCCTTCATTCAAAAAAATCCCGCGAAACGGCATGATCGCCAATAGGCGAATCGTTTCGACCTCACCCCAGGAACCACTGATTGATTCAATGGCCTCGATTTTGACCTCGACCTTGTAGTTTTTCCGGTCGTGATGAATATCCAGATACACGGAAGAACCCGGTTCCAGCTTCGGCATCGTGCGCAAGAAATAGAGGCACGACAAGGGACCATGCGTGCCGGGAGGAACGTCATGCACCGAAGGCTTCCCGTCTTTCAACACCGTGACCTGATTCGCCACGCGATCAAACGTGACGGCAAATCGCTCGTGGCGACCACCCTCCCGACGCTGAAAAACCAACCGGCTGGGTAGCATGGTCCGAAGATCGACCAGCGAATCCACGTGATTCCTGACGGGAAAAATGGCGGAAATGAAATCATTCGAGCGGATCGTCGTCACCAGACGCCGGACGGGAACCCCGTCAGCGGCAACCAACTCTTCAGTTGACATGGTCGCATGCCCGGCGGGCATACCCCACAAGGAAATGGCATACCGAAAATCTTCATCCGCCTGAACGGCGAGCGCAACCGGCACAAGACCCACCCCCCACAAACAGCACAGAAGCAGACCGCTTATGCCAATCACGAACGTTTGACGTCGAATAAACGCAGTACCCATAAATTTCTCTCGACATTGTACACGACGCGGAAGAAACGGCACATGGGAAAAAACCAACGTGAAGGACGCTACCATTCCACCTTCATCCTTCTGACTGATTCAATCTCGCTCAGAATTACACGTACGCCGCCAAGCGCGAGGCGCTTGCAAAAACCAAGGATTTGATCGATCAGTGGCTTATGGAATTGGATGACTGTTAAGACGCGCAGAACGTCTTCGCCTCTTGACAAATACGCTGGAAACCACAATCATACAAAGGAGAATCGCCATGTCTGACACTATCATTTTCGACACTCACGCCTTCGTAAAACGCGGCATCGATGCTGGCCTCACGCAACGCGAGGCCGAATTCTTTGCTAATGAGCAAGTCCGGCTCTTCGAGCACAACCTTGCCACTAAAACCGACATCGCCAGCCTTCAAACCGACATCGCCAGCTTACAAAAAGAAACCGCGGAATTGAAAAAAGACATCGCGGAATTGAAAAAAGACACCGCGGAATTGAAAAAAGACACCACGGAATTGAAAAAAGACACCACGGAATTGAAAAAAGACACCACGGAATTGAAAAAAGACACCGCCAGCCTCCACAAGGACCTCGTAGCGGTGAAGCAAGATCTCTCCGATAAGACCATCCTCGCCATCAGATGGAATGTCGGCACCATGCTTGCAGTCGCAGGGCTCCTCCTCGGTGCCATTAAATTGCTCTAGCCCTCCCTACGGCGGCGACAGCCGGCACAATACTCTCCTTTGTGGGTTTAATTCTCACCCTCGTCGTCTTTCTACTCCCATAAAATAATGGAACCTCTGATCCCCGATCAGAGCCTGTCCTTGACGTTAGTAATCAAGGATCGGGGACAAACGTCGGGAATGACAGAAGGAGAATGAGCGGTGTTTCATGGCATTACAGCAGGCTTCCAACTCCTCTTCCAGGTAGGTGCGAATGGCTTGCAAGCGTTCGGGCGAGGTGGCTTCAAAGCGAAGGACCAACGCGGGTTGCGTGTTGGAGGCGCGAATGAGACCCCAGCCCTCATCGAAGCTGACACGAACTCCGTCAATCGTGACGACTTCTCGAATTACGGGCTTCGAATGCCGGGCATCGGGAGACGGCGACTGGCCGGCTGCCTCGACAAGCCGGGCTCGCAGCGTCTCGACAACGAAAAATTTGACGTCGTCGGGACAGTCCACGCGAATTTCCGGGGTCACTTGCGTAGGCGGCAGGTCCGCCAGCAGGGACGAGAAGGGTGCCTGCGTTTTTGACAGGATCTCAATCAACCGGCACGAGGCATAGATGGCGTCGTCGTACCCGAAATAGCGATCGGCAAAAAACATGTGGCCCGACATTTCCCCGGCCAGGGGGGCGTTTTCTTCTTTCATTTTGGCTTTCATGACGGAATGACCCGTTTTCCACATGATGCCGTTTCCCCCTCGTTTCCGAATATCTTCGTACAGGCATTGGGAGGCTTTGACTTCGGAAACAATCGTGCTCCCGGGTCTGTCCTTCAAGAGGTCCCGTGCAAAAATCGGCAGCAACCGGTCTCCCCAGATAATCGTTCCCTGTTCATCGATGGTTCCGATACGATCCGCGTCACCGTCGTAGGCAATGCCGGCGTCCGCCCGATGGTGCCTGACGGCTTGCACGAGGTCCTGGAGATTCTCGACGACCGTGGGATCGGGATGATGGTTGGGAAAACGACCGTCGAGGTCGTCGTACAACCCCGTCACGCGGCACCCCAATTGTTCCAACGCGGCTTTCGCCACCAGGCTCGCGGCCCCGTTTCCGCAATCGACCACCACGTGCAACCCTTGTCCATCGACACCGGCAAAATGTTCCTTGAGATACCGCAGGTAGGGAGGAATCACCGTGGCCGTGGAGACGGTCCCCGAACCGGACACGTACGCCCCGGCCTCGATCAAGCGTTTGAGTTCCTGAACGTCCTCGCCATGCAGGGCCATTTTCCCCAAGCACATTTTGAAGCCGTTGTATTCGGCGGCATTATGGCTGCCGGTGACCATGACGCCTCCGTCAACGGGCAACGCATATAAGGCAAAGTAGAGTAACGGCGTCGGACACACTCCGATATCCACGACGTTCACCCCCGTGGCCGTGATACCGGCGAGCACCCGGTCTCGAAGATCCGGCGAAGTCAGCCGCCCGTCCCGTCCCAGCGCCACGGTTCGGCAACCGCGTTGCCCGGCCATGGTTCCATAGGCACGACCAATGGATTGCGCCACGTCAGGCGTCAGGTCTTTTCCAACGACTCCGCGCACGTCATATTCCCGAAAGATACTCATTTCCCTGGGAAACAAAAAAAGAAGCAAGGAAGACCCGTACGGGTGGGAGAAACTTACAAAGGAACAGCCTTGTCGGGCTTTGATTTCCCGACAGTGAACATCGAGGACAAACCCCGCGCGGCTAAAATCAGATCCGCCACTTCCCTGACCGCTCCTTCGCCGCCCTTGGCCTTGCACACGTACCGTACCTTTTTCCGGACGGGCTCGCGTGCGTTCGCCGGCGCGGCAGAAAACCCTACCGCTTGAAGCGCGGACAAATCAGGCACGTCATCGCCCACGTATGCCATTTCCTCAAACCGGATTCCATGCTTCACGGATAGTTCTTTCAAGACGGTCAATTTGTCCTGTACGCCCTGGTGAATTTCGGCAACGCCGAGTTTGGCCGCACGAACGTTTACCAACGGTGTTTGATCCATGGTGATGACAGCCGTCACAAGACCGGCTTTTTTTAACAGCACCAGCCCCAGTCCGTCCCAAACGTTGAATTTCTTGGTCTGCTCGCCAGAATCCGAATAATAGAGGCCACCATCGGTCAGGACTCCATCGACGTCCGTCGCAAACAGCCGAATTTTTTTCAGGACCCCGGTCAACTGACGGGTACGCGCGGGCGTTTGTCCGAATCGAGCCTTCGTTGCCATTTTTTCTCAACCGATTGGAGCGCCATTAAAACACACTCCATTCCGTAAGCAAAGACCATTTATGTCTCCTGGAGTTTCCGTGGAGCATACGGCTTGTCGCCCGGACGACTGTAAATCATTCGCGAATTCGTTGACAAAAACCGAGGCTGCCCACATCATGATCGTTCAGCCTTAACTGTCAGCGAATGAGCAAACGCAGACCATCATGACCATTCTCGATCGCCACATCTTCAAAGAACTACTCGTCCCCTTCTTCATCAGCCTCTGCATCCTGTGCTTTATCGTCCTCACCAAGGAGATGTTGCGCCTGGTTGAATTGTTGGTCACCAACGGGGTGAGCCTCATGGCCGTCCTGAAGATTGTCGTCCATCTCATGCCCTCGTTTTTGGTGTTGACGCTTCCTATGGCTTGCCTGATCTCGTCGATTACGACCTTCAGTCGATTTTCTTTCGACAAGGAACTCGTCGCCATGAAGACGGCCGGACTCAGCTTGTTGAGGATCGCGGTCCCCGTGTTTGTCTTTTCATTTTTCGTTTTCCTGGGCACCTTGCTCCTCTCACAATGGGGACAGCCCTGGTCCTCGATTTCCCTGAAAAAACTGGCTATCAGCCTGATCCAGGACCAGTTGAACCTGGCCTTGGAACGAGGTGTCTTCAACGAACCGACGAAAGACATGATGATTTTTGTTCCCACGCCGGAACCCGGCGAGAAAGCCATGGGCATTTTCATCCTGGATCAGCGAGACCCTGAGCAAGAGATCATCATCACGGCCAGAACCTTTCAAATGCTCAGAAATCCGCAACTCAAACAATTCGGCATGCGCTTATATGAAGGCGAGATTCATCATGTTCCTCAAGACGGCACACAACATCATCAGGTGGCATTTTCCACATATGATCTCAAGATAAATCTGGCCCAGGCCCTCGCCGTCGAAACACCCAGACGGCCGGGCTACGAACACATTATGGCCGGATTGAAGGCATCCGGCTGGCGTGACACCAACATGCTGCGCCGTCTGATGGAATACTACAAGGACCTGGGGTTTCCCGTGGCAACGCTCATCCTGGGAATCCTGGGCATGCCGGTCGGAATTGTCTCGAAACGAACCGGGCGCATGAGGGGGTTCGTTTTGGGAATTTTCATCATGGTGGGATACTATCTGCTCAACGTGTTGGGAGAGTTTTCCGTCACGGCTTTGCTCCTTCATCCGTTTGCCGGAGCATGGCTCCCCAACGTCCTTTTACTCCTGATTACGGGTCTGCTCTTTTATCAAGCGAGTCGGCGCTGATCCTTCAACTTCGCTCAGGACAAGCATGGGCACCCTGTTCTGGTACATCGTTCGTCATTATCTCGGCATCCTGATCCTGTGTCTCACCGGTCTTGTCACCATTTACCTGGTGATCGACTTTTTTGAAAAACTGCGTAGATTCCTGCGACATGACGCGGAGCTGACCTCCATGCTCCTGTATTTCATTTTTAAAATCCCTGACATGTCCTTTCAACTGGCGCCCTTTGCCGTATTGATGGCTTCGCTTCTCGCTATCGGACTCCTGAACAAAAACCGCGAAATCACGGCAATGCGAAGTTGTGGGGTGAGTCTCTTTCACGTTACCATTCCATTTTTGGCCGTCGCGGGCCTCGTCACGGTTCTCCTGTTGGGCTTGACGGCAGTCGTGATCCCATTGGCCAATGCCAAGGCGGAATACATTCGAACCGTCGAGATCCGGAAAAAAGCACAACCGCTTTCTTTTACCAGCGAGAATCTGTGGCTGTACCTTCAGGGCAACGCGCTCATGCACGTTCAACGAGTCGATCCGACGGGTACGCACCTCTACAACGTCACCCTCTACCGACTGAATGACCAATTCACGTTGGATACATTGCTCACGGCTGACGGTGCCGCTTTCATCAGTGAGCGATGGACGTTACGCAACGTCGCGCAACGGAAGATCAAACCGGATGGGAACGTCGAGATGGTTCACCGGACGACCCTCCCCTTGCAATTATCCCTAACGCCCGATGACTTGATGACCTGGAACGCTCTTGAGCCCGAACACATGACGTTGAACCAACTCAGTGCGCACATCGAACACCTGCGTCAGGAAAAAACCAGCGTGGCAAGATTTCTGCTCGATTATTGGAGGCGAGTGGCATTTGCTTTCGTCCCGTTAATCATGACGATTCTCGGTGTGTCCATCGGACTCCTTGAAATTGGCACCCGGACCGTCAGTATAGGAAAAGGCATCGGGCAGGCCTTGGGCATCAGTTTCCTGTTCTGGGCGACAAATTCCGTTGGCCTGACACTGGGAAAAAGCGGGGCGTTACCCCCCTCGATTGCGGCTTGGGTCGCGTGCATGATGTTTCTCATCGTCAGTTTCAACATTTTTCTGAAAGTGCGATACTGATCAACCTCCCACAAGGCTTGCCGAATCCAAAGAGAAGAAGCCATGCCCCCAGAAACGCCTGATGGCTATCCCGTAACCGAATTAGTCCGTGCCATCGATGCCCGGCTTCATGGCCCGGCGGAACTTCGTATTGCAGGCGTCAACAATCTCGAACAGGCCGAACCGGGTGATCTGGCATTGCTGGCCAGCCACCGGTTGATGGACCAGGCCCTTCATTCGAGGGCGTCAGCTTTCATCGTTCCCCAATATTTTCCCGGTTTGAACGGCGCCCAGTTGGTCTCGGCGCACCCGCAGTTCGATTTTGTCCGGTTGATTAACCAATTTTTTACAAAAACACGCTCTCCCGCTGGAATCGCCGGCAACGTCGTGAAAGGCTCGAACGTACGCTTGGGCCGCGACTTATCCATCGGACCATTCGTGACGATTGGCAGTCATACGACTCTGGGGAACCGGGTCACCCTTTACCCCGGTGTCGTTTTGGGAGAAGGCGTCACCATCGGTGATGATTCCATCCTTCATCCGAACGTGAGTATTCAGGATGGATGCCGGATAGGCGTCCGGGTCATTATCCACGCCGGAACCGTTATTGGAAGTGACGGATTCGGGTACGTTCAACACGAAGGCCGTCATCATAAAATTCCACAACGCGGCATCGTCGTCATTGAAGATGACGTCGAAATCGGAGCCAACGTGACGATCGACCGGGCCACGTTCGGAACCACCCACGTCAGGCAAGGCACAAAAATCGACAACCTAGTCCAAATCGCCCATAACGTGACCGTGGGAGAACACGGGATCATCGTGGCCCAAGTGGGCATCGCGGGCAGCACAACGATCGGCAAGGGGGTCATGATCGGAGGGCAAGCCGGCCTGATCGATCACCTCACGGTCGGGGATCAAGCCATGATTGCGGCAGGAGCGGGAATCGAAAAAAACGTAGAGCCCGGCGCCAGGATGTCAGGGCGGCCTGCAAAACAAAGTACGGTCTTTTTTCGCTCCCATATTCTGGTGCAACAACTCCCGGAGCTAAAAAAACAGATTTCGAATCTGGAAAAACGTCTTTCCGCGATCGAGGGCAAGCAATCTCAAACCCGCAAAACCAAAAAGCCGGATTGAAGGACTACCGGCGAGGAAGGACCACCTATTTTTTACCGGTTAAAGGAGGAATGACCGACCGCCAGGTAAACAACTTACCCCAAAAAAACCCCGCCCACGGCAAGGCAAAAGCTGCCATATAGTCCAAGGACCCGGAACTGAAGCTCCACGCGGACAGCCCGATCAACCCTCCTATCCCCAGCACGTAGGCTACCGGAACCAAACTCCGGCCGGCATGCTCCAATTCCACGTCAGTCGATGCTTTGGCCGCTTTCTTGAGTCGTTGGACTCCCCGGCTATTGGAGGACCTCATGCGACTCGCCCAAAATTCAGGAAACGCTCGAAACAGATACCGGTGGTAGCGCGTTTGTCCCCATCCGAGCAATATCCCGGCCAGCATCAGCCCCGAACTCTTGAGAAACGTCCACTCATCATACGTCTCGACAAACAACTGGTATACCAACGCAAGAATGCCGATGATCATGGCCAATAAACCCAGCAGCCCTGACGGAAACAGAATATAGGTGCGGATGTAGTTCTCGGCGAGTTGCGCCTCATTTTCCTTGCGTTGGGCCGTGATAATTTTTCCCATGAGACTCTCTGCTTTGGGATTACGGATCTTGTGAAGGAGTTTCTTCCACCGGTACGGACGCCGGTTGACGGGAATCTTCGGGAATCCGATAGTTGGCGCTGAGCCAAGCCCCGAGATCAATGGTTCGACACCGTTCCGAGCAGAACGGATAAAATGGGGTGGAACTCTCAGAAACGGGGAATCGGCAACCGGGACACAGCGTTGTCATGCAAAAAGTATATCAAGACGGCGTATGCAAGGGAACACACGTTTCCCCGAAAAAAGGGGCCGGGCCCTATCGCAGGATCCGGGTATTCTTCTCCATCACCATTGCAAACTCACGCTGAAGCAGTGTACAAAGCCAAGAAGAACACGTCATGCAAAGCAAATCGTCAATTCATCCCATGAGGAGGGAGTCCGAACATTTATGAAAAACGTCCAGATTGTTTTCAACATCCAAGTCCCGGATCACGTCTCGGAGGAAGAGGTGAACTCCAGACTCCATCAAGTGATCGGCTCCCTCATGGCACAGGAATTTGGCGGAAATTCACTAATCGACCAGCCGATGGGGCACCCCCCGGACGGTCACGACGGACAAGTCGGCCATGCCTGACTGCCAAGACGCCCTCCGAAACCGTATGATTCACCCAGTTGAAAATTTCCTTGAAGCAGTCGTAAGGTCGGTTTAGTGTAGCCCTTCGACTTCGCTCAGGACAGGCGTAATCCGATCAGTCGCAGAGCCGAACACTTCTAGCCGCAGGACGTGGTAGCGACGGCACAATTGCTCCAGTTCAGTCGTTCGTTCTGCGATGGCTTGTATCATCAGGCTTCTCCTCTCCTGCGAATCGTTGTTTCATTATAGGGAGACTCTTCGTCTACATTAAAGCCTCACTTCTGCAAGTTGC
>WTGX01000028.1 GCA_011523385.1 Nitrospira sp.
CGGGCTGGCTGACGGCCAACGGAACTTGCCCCATCGTCAACATCACGCCGACGACCAAGGCAGAGAGAAGAATGCCGAACACCAATCCTTTGTTACGCGTCTGCACCACTCTCATAATGACGCATCCTCCTTTGATAAAGATTAAAACAAAAATAACTGCGGACTACCCACTTCCTCTGGAACTGCACTACAGTTACTACTCAACAACTTCTTGCACGCTTTCCAACTTACGCCGAACCGGACTGCCCCGATTCCGGCTTCTCTTTGTCCAAATAGGCCTGAGCCCCTACCTCATCCATCAGGAGACTGAGTTCATTGCCTTTATCCTGCGCTCCACATTCGAAGGAGATGCCTTCCGGAGAGACAAAACTAGCCGGACGGTAATCCGTTTCCGAGTATGGTTGAGGCGTTACGCCCAAATAGGCAATTTCAAAAGCTACCCATTGAGAAGTCAGATCCGCCACAAGTTTATAGAACCCGTACTCAGCCTTTTTCTTCAACATACCTGAAAATAACGGCACCCATCTTCCCACGTGTTCCTTCACGAATTTCTTTTCGGCCTCGACCACCGTCTTGAGTTTTTCCGGGCCATCATGGCACAGCGCATACGATTCTTTGTAGGCCAGAAAATGTAAAAACTCGAGTTCCACGCTCAAATGATCCAGACGTTCGTGGATGTCCTGGGAAAGCTGGACACCAAAGGCCGAATAAAATCCGGCAATATCTCCCATGACGTAGGATTGGCCAAACACGTGATCATTCCCGAACAGGGTCTCATACGGCGGGCAGTCCAAAGCGATGACGTTACTGAACACCCTCCGGTGTTCATCCCTCAGGTCCTGGATATCCCAATTCATGCCCTCGGATGAAACCCAATTCTCGACCTCGTCGAAATGATCCGAGATCCCCTGCAGGACTTCCTCGGTTGCCTGATCTGCAGGAGCCGGCAAAGCCGCTTTCAAACTGTTGAGGGCAGCTCGTCCATCCTCTACCAACTCTCCGCTTTGCAGATAATCCAAAAACTCATCGTCTTCGGGATACAGATAACTCCAAGACAGAAGAAGATAGAACTTGCTTCTGGCTAAAGCCCGCTCAACGGCCGGAGAGTCTTTTACCGACGACCCGACTGGTGGAGAGATGGAAGAGGTTGCCGCCCCCCCGTTTTGTTCTTCCGTAACTTTCGTGGCCATAAACCTCCGCTTGTCTCAACAGGAACAGCCCATGTTCCCATCCCTCAAATAAATACAATAAATACAACTCATCCGTGGACTCCTCGCCACCGGAAGTGGGGCAGATAATAGGCCAACTGCTGATTGAAGTCAAGTTCTAAAACCGGCAAAAACCGGGATGGAACGCGCAAACGATTCAGGAACGATGCCTGTTCCCATTTGAGGACCCGGGAAGTCTACGCCTGTCAACTTAAGGTCATGCCCCTAATCTTGCCGGAACGACCCTGATCGCCACGTGATCATTCACGGTTTTACAAATATGCTCGCAAATCCCGCACCCAACGCATCGGGCCGCTTCAACCCTGATGGCCAGCGAAGCAAAATCCATCACAAGGGCCTGCGTCGGGCACGCAGCCACACACGCGTTGCAGCCCTGCCCGGCCGTACAGATCCTTTGGGAAACGACGGCGATGCCCAGGTTGACGTCCCCGATGTCGCCGACGGGACGAAGCGCCTCCGGTTCGCAGGCGGCGATACACGGAAAATCTTCACAAAGGTAACAGGGCTGTTCGTCAGGATAGATGACCGGGGTCTCTCTTCGCTCAGAGCCGTCGGAATCGTGGTGGTCTTTGAGGACGCGGATGCTGTCGTGCGGGCACGCGTCGACACATTCTCCGCAGCCCGTGCAGCTCTCAAGAAACCGGGCTTCCTCAAGCGCGCCCGGCGGCCGCAACCAATCGGTTCGTCTTTTTTCCGGTTGTTCCTCTTGGACGTCTTCCGCGTCCCGGTGCTTGACGTACTCATGCACGGTCACACCCAAGGAAACAACACTCTGTTTGAGAAAATTCCTGCGCCCGTAGGACGGCTCAGGATGCTTGGAGGACCCCGGAGGAGATTGTGCCATGCACCGGCCCTTGTTTCATGCGATCAATTGGGTGAGCACCGACGCGACTCGGGCTCTCGATTCCTCATCGCGCTACGAGAGACGAACCGGCATGGGCCGTTGCGCCTAAACGACGCCTGCGGCACGAAGCCTGTAGACCTCTACGCAACGGTCGCAGGCACCATACTCGACGTCCCATCCCGGATGATTTTCCCTGATATAATCCAACACGTAGGGTTCAACTTTTTCTTCAAGATCCTCAACCCAGGAATAGGTGGGGAATCGACAGAGCGGACACGGAAATCCTGGCATCAGCAAGGGTTTGGCCGGCACGTCCGCCGGCAGTTCACCTTCTTCAACCTCCACGGCCCGCTCCATCACGCGGATGGTATCTTGAGACATTTCCACCAATTCGGCATGGGTGAAATATTCCGTCTGCCAAAGCCCCTCGAACACCGATTCAACTTGCGTGGGCGGGATCTTCCGGTACCAGGAACGAAATTCCCGCAACCGGTACTCCCGGCTGAACATCGGTTCCTTCCCGGACCGGGCGATCCGGCTGTCGACGTGTAAGCTCCACAGGACCCGGTAACGGTTCAGGAGGAGATGCTCTTCGCCCGGATTCATACCGACTTTCGTGTCGGGATCATATCCAAACGCAGAATCAAGCATATCGGAGATGTGCGTGAATTCATGGCGGAGATACCGATTAATGGCCGGGTCGTAAAACCGCCTGGGGATCAACTTGATTCCGACGCCCTTTTGCCCCTTTTCCTCAAATTGACGGGCCAGTTTCTCCTCCACGGTCCCCCATTTTCTAAGGATGTCCACGCCTTCCTGATCTTCTTTCAGCACGCCTCGAACGAGCACGATGCCAATTTTTTCCTTCAAGTCGGGAAATTCTTCGAAACCGTCTCTCAAAATGTCGGCAAAGCCCCATTTGGCAAAAAGGTGCTGATAGAGTTTCTTGAATTCCGGCTCACGGTCGTCCAGGGAAAATTTCTCGTAAATCGGGTCGGCTACTTCATGGAACTCATTGTAATAGGTGGGATCTCCCTCCCGCTCGGTTTTTTCGGCGAACGAGTCAATGACTTCTTGAAGCAATGCCGGCTGAAATCGAATGTCCATCCCCTCACTCCTTACCTGTCCCGGCTGCTGTCTTGACGGCCCGTGCCCACAAGCCGGAAACCGTCTTGTGCCGCCTGCCGCACTTGCTTGACGACGCCGGTAACGGCTCGCTAGTATCCTTTTCCGAAAACGTCATTGGCATTATAGGCAAGCCTGTTTTTTCAACGCAAGGCCCCGGTGACGGAGATCACACTGAAAGGATTTCGGTTTATGACTCAACCTCCGCTCCCACACATGGCACCCCCAACGTTCACGGAAGAACCCAAACGTGAACTGCCACCGATAGACGCATTGGAATATTGGAAGGCCGGCATCCATGAAATCCGGACCTTTCGAGGACATTCCCACGGCGTCTGGGACGTGGCGTATTCCCCCGATGGCTTGACGCTCGTCAGCGGAGGCGCAGACAGGTTTCTCCGCATCTGGGAAATCGAAACCGGCCGCCTGCTCAAAGCCCTGAAAGGACACACCAACGATATCCGGCAAGTCGCCTTCAGTCCGGATGGCCAGATCCTCGCCACCGGCAGTGACGACAGAACGATCCGGCTCTGGAACTCTCACACGGGGGAAACCATACGCCTGCTGTTTACACAATACGATCACGCGGTCGCCAGCCTCTCCTTCTCCCCGGACGGCTTGATGCTGGCCCGGGCCGGACAGAATAAAGACATCAAAATCTGGGAAATCACCACCGGCACCGAAGTCATGACGCTCCTTGGGAAAGATCAATATGACCATCACTGGACGGTCTGCACGGCGTTTTCTCCGGATGGCATTCACTTGGTTGGCGGTAGTGACATCGGCAAATTGAAGTTATACGAAGTCCTGCCCAGCGGGGAAGAGAAACTCGTGCATGACGGCCATTGGCGCGACGAACCCGATGACGAAGAGACCGAACAGCGAGGATTTTTCGTGGATGAACAGGGTGGATTTCAAAAACCCATGGAATATTGGATCGGCGCGATCGCGTTTACGCCGGACGGCAAGACCATGATCACCGGAAGCCGGGACACGGCGATCAAATATTTCGAGATGCCCGACATGAAAGAGGTCCATACCGTGAAAGGGCATTCCGAATGGGTGCGAGGCTTGCTCGTTTCTCCGGACGGGAAACTCCTGGTGAGCTGCAGTGACGACCACACCATCAAGATGTGGGACATTCAGACCCGACGACAGGTTCGCGTGATCAAGGACCACAAAGGTCCGGTCAGAGGCATTGCCTTTTCCCCGGATGCCCGGTATCTCGCCAGCGCTTCCTGGGACCGCACAGTAAAATTGTGGAAAGGGGGAGACGAGTCGGAAGGCTGACCCCGACCCAAACCTCTTTAGCCGGACGACTCGTCGCCGTCATCGCCATCCGGGATGACGAGACCGTAGCGTTTGCATTTTTCCCACAAAGCTTTGCGCGAAAGGCCCAATGATTTTGAGGCCGCGGTTCGACTCCACCCTTCCCGCTCCAACACGACCAGGATATAGTCCCGTTCACAACGTTCACGCACTTCGGCAAGCGTGCCTTGTTGCCGGGCATTCGTTGCGTTCGACAACCCTTCCTGACAAAATGCACATGCGGATTGCACCGGCCCTCCCAGAAAAGGACACCCGCTTTGGCCGCAGAGGTCCCACACCTGGATTTCATCGCCTTCCTGCGCCAGCGCCACCGCCCGTTCAATTGTGTTTTCCAATTCACGAACGTTACCCGGAAAGGAATAACGGAGGAGCACGTCCCGTGACGTTGCGGAAAACCCCTTCATGACACGCGAGATCCGGCTCATGCTCCGTTGCAGAAGATGTTCGGCCAGAACGAGAATATCTTCCTTCCGTTCCCTCAGAGGCGGAAGGGCCACCTGTACGACGTTGAGGCGATAGAACAGGTCTTCACGAAATCGTCCGGCTTCGACCTCTTTCTTTAAATTTTTTTGCGTGGCGCAGACCAGCCGGACGTCGCTGTTGATCGTCTCCGTGCCCCCGACCCGTTCGAACCGTTTTTCCTGCAAAACCCGGAGAAGTTTGACCTGGACCATCGGGGAAATTTCTCCGATCTCGTCCAAAAACAAGGTGCCCTTATGGGCCAATTCAAACCGGCCCAGCCGTTGCTTCATGGCTCCGGTAAAGGCGCCTTTCTCATGCCCGAATAATTCGGCTTCCAGCAAGGTTTCCGGCAAAGCGGCACAGCTCACTTTAATGAGGGCCTGTCCGGCGCGCGGGCTGTTTCGGTGAATGGCATTCGCAATGACTTCTTTCCCCGTCCCGCTTTCACCAAAAATCAACACGGTGGCATCGGTGGTGGCGACCAGTTTGACTTTTTCCAGAACCTGCCGCATCTGTTCGTTTTTGCCCACCATGCCGCCGAAATTGAATTTTCCTTCGAGTTCCTGTCGAAGGGCCGTGTTCTCTTGCCGCAACGCCTGGACCTTGGTCGCGCGATCCACGACGAGCAATAGTTCATCCATGGAAAACGGCTTGGTGACGTAATCATAGGCCCCGAGTTTCATGGCTTGAACCGCCGTGTCAACCGAGCCGTGCGCGGTGATCACAATGACCTCGGTTTCAGAAGAGGATTCTTTGCAGACCCGGACGACCTCAAGACCATCGCTTCGAGGCATTCTCAAATCGGTGATCACCAAGTCATATCGACTCGTTTTAATTTGCTTTATGCCTTCCTCGCCGTTGGATGCTTCCCGGACCTGATATCCCGCGGCTTTAAGCGCGTCCAACATGGACAACCGCATCAGTGGCTCGTCGTCGATGATGAGGATCGACCGGGACATCAGAAGACCTTCACCAATGCGGCCCGGTTGGCACTCAAGGGCAGACTCACGGTAAACACGGTTCCTTTCCCGACTTCACTTTCCACGGTCAACTGGCCACCGTGCCGTTCCACGATACCCAAACTCACCGACAACCCCAGGCCTGTGCCCTCACCCGTGCCTTTCGTCGTAAAAAACGGATCGAAAATATGGGGCCTGACCTCGGGGTCGATGCCCGACCCGGTATCCCCCACGTCGATTTCACAGCGCTCGTGGGCGGCCCGGGTTTGCAGGATGATCGAACCGCCTTCGTCGGTCGCCTGGACGGCATTGAGAATCAGGTTCGTTAATACCTGTTCGATCATTTGCGGATCGACAAACAAAGGCGGCAGGTCGTCGTCATAGACTTTGTGTAACTGAAGACGTTTCTCGGCAATGGCATGGGTCGTCAACACCAGGACACGGTCGACCAATCCGTTCATGTCATTCATGGAAAACTCCGGCTCGTGTTGCTGGGAGAAGTCCAACAATTGCCGGACGATCTTTTGAGCGCGCCGAAGCCCGTCTTCCATATAGGTAAAATATTCTTCCTGGCGTTCGGACGGCAGCGTGCCTTTCCTGATGTTATAGAGACAATTCAAAATCCCGCCCAACGGGTTGTTGATCTCATGCGCCACCCCGGCGGCCAGCTTCCCGACGGAGGCCAATCGCTCGGCGTTTCGAAATTGCTCTTCCATGAGCTTTCTGTCCGTAATATCCCGGGCGATGCCCAGCACACCGATCACGTTGTGCCGTTCGTTTTCCAACGGCGACACACTGACCAACACCGACCGAAGCTCCCCGCTCTGACTGATCACCTCCACTTCGTATTCCTGTTTAACCTCCAGCTCCAGGATGTCTTTAAGACGACGACTGCGATGGCGCTTGGCGAGTAAGGTCAAGAACGGCCGTCCCAGCAGATCTTCTTTGCGATAGCCCCAATTCTCCACCTTGTTGTTCACGTAGGTAAATCGTTGATCACGATCAAGCGTGTAGATCACGTCATTGGCGTTTTCGAGCAAGCTTTCCAAGTATTTCTGCGTTTTCTGAATCTCCAGAGTCCGGCCCTGAACCTTCTCCTCCAGTTCTTCACTGTACCGCTGGAGCCGTTCTTCCAACAGCTTTCGTTCCGTAATGTCACGGAGCTGTACCATAATCGAAAGCGTCGAGCCTTCTCCCACGCGAATCACGTCCATTTCCACGGACCGCAACTTCCCCGGGGCGTCAAACACTTCCAATTCCGTAGCCGGGATTTTCTCTTCGCCGGACACCACCGTGGCCAGCAACTGTCTGACCGTTTCCTTATACGAGTCCGGCACGAGCGTCAGTACGGATTGAGAAAGCAAGGTTTCCTGTTTATAGCCAAACACCTCTTGTTCGCGTTCGTTCACCGCCACGATGCCACCAGCCGGGTCCACCATGAAGATCGAATCCGCCGAGCGGTCAAAGAGCACACGATACCGCTTTTCCGATTCGGAGAGTTGCTGCGTTTGAGCGGCCACTTCCTGTTCCAGGTGCGTGGTATACCGGTCGACCTGTCGTTGCAGCGCCTTCCTTTCAGTCACGTCCCTCACGAACGCACGCGTGTACACCAGGTCGCCCGTGTCCGAATCGATCAGGGCCGTGGAATGAATTTCGACGTCGATCGGGGTCCCGTCTCTCGTAAGAAACACCGTTTCAAGCGAACTTCGAGGTTGCGTGGGCAGCCGGTTGACGTAGTCGAGTGCTTCCGCCTTCCTCTCCGCAGGCAGAATATCCCACAAATGCATCGAAAGCATTTCCAGCAACGTGAAGCCCAATTTTTCCAATTCGGTTTGATTGACGTGCACAAAACGGCCGGTCTTGTCGATTTGATGAATCATCTCGGGAGAATTCTCGATCAGGTCACGATAGCGTTCCTCGAGGAGACGGATTTCCGCCATTTGCGTATTCAACTGCGAGAACGACTGTTTCAGGTTGACGGCCATTTTATTGAAGGCATGAGACAGCGCTTCAATTTCGTCGCCGGTCTTCAGGACGAGAGGATGATCCCAATTGCCCGCGCCGATTCGCTGCACGCCTTCATGCAAGGTTTGAATCGGGCTCACAAGTTTTCTGGCCACGATCAGGCCCGCCAACCACAAAATACCCAACACCACGACGCCATACATGGCCACTTTCACCAGCAGTTGCCGCAGGGGGGCATATGTCTCCTGGGGATTCTGCCGCACAATCGTCAGCCATTGTCTGCCCTGGAAACTCTCGGCGGCCAAGGTTTCCGGAATCCGCAAATGGGCGTATCCGACAAGGGAATCCCTCGCGCCATGGGTATCCTGCGTCACGTGAACCCATCCGGCCTGCTCTTCGTTAATGGCAGCCACCATGGCGGGATTTGCGGTATGTTGCTCCAGCGACAGGACAGGACAAATCAAGGGGGTCCCATCCACGTCGATGAGCATGGCGTGGCCGGTGACGCCCGCGGTCACTTCGGAAATCGACCGGAACAACGAATCCCGTCGAAGTACAATACTGACGGTCCCCAGCGCCTGATGACGGCCTTGATCAAATATAGGAACGGCTACATTCAGGACGTGGGTTCCAAATGAGGGATCGAAGGTCAAGTCACTCACGTAAATCTGGCCTTGGCCCTGCTGAAACGCGGCCTCCCACCATTCCGTATCCCCGTGGTAAAAGCGCACTTGAGGCAAGGAACTGAGAACCAATGCGCCCTGATTGTCGGTCACCAGAATGCCCAGGTAGTCCGACTTGCGAACGGCGTGCCAGTCAACCAGGTAATTGGTGGCAATCCTGTTTACAAAGGCGGGAAATTCATGAGGATTCTTTCGCGCCCGCCACCGTTCTTTCCATTCTTCGATAAAGGCCTTGATTTTCTCCGACTCTCTTCCTTCATAACTCCGGTTCGCTTCCTTCACCGCGGCGCGAATAAAGGGGATGGTGGCCAACTGTTGCGCCTCATTGATGCCCCGCATGATCTGGGTTTCGATTTTTCGCGCCACTTCAACGGCAATGCCCTTAAAATTTGACCCGGTAATTTCCCGAAGGGCCCGGCGCTCTTCTACGTAGGTGAGGAATAATGAAAGGGCAAGAGGGAGCAGGCCAACCAGTACCATTCCCAGAATCGTTTTGCGCTGGAGACTCTGTGACCAAAGCCACCGTTTCATCGCCGGAATACTCCAAAAGACGGACTGGTGCCTAACCGCTGAAGCTCGGGAGAATGTTTTCAGAGAGGGCAACCCTTGTCAAGGATGGGGCACCGGACAACGGTGCATTCAGGCACCTCGACTCAGAAGCCGGCCCTTGCCGCCGGGCCATATCAACAGGAGAGGACTGGCCACGAACACGGAGGAATACGTGCCGATGAGCACGCCCAATAACAGCGCGAGCGAAAAATCATGGAGCACTTCCCCTCCGAAGACCGTCAAGGGAACGAGCACCAACACCACGGTCAGGGTCGTGATCAAGGTTCTGGTGAGCACTTGATTGATCCCGGCATTGATAATGTTCAGAGTGGTCTCACGTCGCCGGGCTCGAAGGTTTTCCCGAATGCGGTCGAAGACCACGACGGAGTCGGTCAGCGAGTATCCGGCCAGGGTCAATAACGCAGTCACGACCAACAAGGTGATTTCCTTGTCGAGGAGATAATAGATGCCCAGGACGGCCAATACGTCATGGAAGGTTGCAACCGCCGCGGCCACGCCAAATCGCAATTCAAAACGCGTGGCCACATAGAGAATGATCCCGATCAGGGAAATCGTGATCGCCAGCAACGCGTCCTGTTGGAGCCGGTGCCCGATCGTCGGGCCGATTTCCGTACTGGAATCGATCACGAACTTGTTCTGGCTGAATTCCGTTTCGAATACCTCCACGATTTTTTCCGCAATTTTTTGTTCCAGCGTGTCTTCCGTTTTCACGCGAATCAGCAATTTATGGTCCTGGGTGAATTCCTGGAGTTCGGCATCCCGCAAACCATGCTTGCCAAGCGCCCGGCGGGCCTGCTCGATCCCGATCGCATTCTCAAATTTCAATTGGACGGCCGTGCCGCCGGCAAAGTCGATGCCGAGATTGGCAGCCCCGGTCCCGATCTGAACGAGAGCAATCAAGCCCAACAGGACCAGCAGGCCGGAGACACCGAAAGCGACGTGGCGTTTCCCCATGAAATCGATATTCGTTTTGCCGATGATTTCCAGCATGGTCCACCTCAAGACAGGCTAAATGCTCAACCGTTCCAGCTTACGTCGATTGATGAGATCGAAGACGACTTTGGTCCCGATTAACGCGGTGAACAGGTTGATCCCAATACCCAGGCACAGGGTCACGGCAAACCCTTTGATGGGCCCGGTGCCGAATAAAAACAACGCCAATCCGGTAATCAACGTCGTGACGTGGGAGTCGACGATCGTCAAGAAGGCTTTGTCGTATCCGGCATCGACCGCCAAGCGAACGGGGCGTCCCTGTCTCAGTTCTTCCCTGATACGTTCAAAGATCAAAATATTGGAGTCCACCCCCATGCCGATCGTCAAAATGATACCCGCGATACCCGGCAACGTCAGCGTCGCATTGAGACCGGATAACGCGCCCAACAAACAAAGGAGATTCAACACCAGGGCCGCATCGGCAATCACCCCCGACATCCGGTAATAGATCACCATGAAGATCAGCACGATCAGGCCGGCAATCAGCGTAGTCTTCAGACCTTTCTCAATGGAATCCTGTCCCAACGAAGGCCCCACGGTCAGGTCCTGTATTGTTTTCATCGGCGCGGGAAGCGCACCTGCTCGAAGAACGATGGCCAGGTCATTTGCCTCGTCCGTGGTAAAATTGCCGGTGATCTGGGCCCGCCCGCCGAGAATGGGTTCGTTAATACGAGGCGCCGAATAGACCGTGCCGTCCAGCACGATTGCCATGAACTTACCCACGTTGGCACTGGTAATCCGCCCAAATTCTTTCGCACCTTTGCTGTCGAACGTCACCCCCACGTAGACTTCGCTGAATTCCGTATAATTGACACGCGCGTCCTGCAACACGTCCCCGGTCAGCGCCGCCTCTTTTCGCACGAGATACGGCCGGCTGAAGACCGGAGGGCCGCCTTGGGAATCGGGGATGGGTTCAAACAGAATTTCTGAACTCTCGGGAACCTTGCCGGCAAATTTCTCTTGAATACTCGCCTCATCACTGCGTTTGACTTGCACGGGCAACTCGAGTCCCGGCTGATTGTCCTCGTCGAGCATTTTGAATTCCAGCAAGGCGGTATCCTGGATCAGGCTTTTCGCCCGCTCGGGGTCCTTGACCCCGGGAAGTTGGATCACGAGTTCCGTCCGCCCCTGGCGTTGCAGTAGCGGTTCCGTGACGCCGAATTGATCGATCCGATTTCGAATCGTCTCCAACGCCTGATTGATGGCCGCGTTCTTGATCCGATTCACTTCGCTATCGAGGATTTCGACGACCAGGATACGACCTTCTTGCGAAACCTGAAAATACGAAGGGAATTCGTCACGAATCAATTCCGCAGTTTCTTCGACCGTTTCCTCCCTCGACAACTCAAGCTGAACCTGGAGACTCCCGACCCGTTCAACGATGTCAAAGGCGATGTCCTTGTCGGTCAACAGATCCCGCATGGCTTTGACGGCACGGTCAACGGCAATCTCGACGGCCCGCTCCTCTTCCACCTCCAACACCAGGTGAATGCCCCCCTGCAAGTCGAGACCGAGCGAGACGCCGCGAGGGGGAACCAGCCACCTGACGCTCTCGGGAATCCGGTCGTACAGTCCCGGCCATGAAGGCAGAAACAAATAGAAGGACACCGCGGACAGGAACAACACCAGAAACAAGCGACCACGAATTTTTTTCATGCTTGTCCCCTACCCTTCATCTTCCGTCCGTAACCGGGAAATGTTCTCACGTTGAATCTTCACCTTCGTATTGTCATCCACTTGCACGGTGGCGGTCTCTTTATCCAACCGGGTAATGGACCCCCAAATACCGGCAGACGTGATAATCTTATCGCCCTTCTTCAACTTGGTTAACATCTCCTTGTGCTGTTTTTGTTTCCTTTGCTGCGGCAGGATCAACAAAAAATAAAACACCACGAAAATCAAAATGAACGGCACCAGAGAAAAGAGCCCCGCCGCTCCCTCCGGCGCCCCTCCCTGTGCCCAGGCTATCGAGCCGATCTCCATGCCCATTTACCCATCCTTTCCGCTTGTTGATCCCTCGGCCACAGCCGTGGCGCCGGCCGGTTCTGCATACGCGGCACTCTTTTCATACTCACGGCGTTGTTCATAGAAGGCCCGGCGAAATGCCGGAAAGATGCCGTCTTGAATCGCTGAACGCATCGCATCCATGAGCGTTCGATAATACCAAAGATTGTGAATCGTGTTGAGTCGCACCCCCAACATTTCATTGGATAGATACAGATGCCGCAAATAGGCCCGGGAATACTTCCGGCAGACCGGACATTCGCACTGCGCATCAATCGGGCCATCATCCTTCGCATATTGCGCATGTTTGATCAAAACCCGTCCTTGAGTCGTGAACAACCATCCCGTCCGCCCATGACGAGACGGAATCACGCAGTCAAACATATCCACTCCGCGCATGACGCCTTCGACAAGGTCTTCGGGAAGACCGACACCCATCAGGTAACGAGGGTGGGAGGGAGGCAGTTCGTCAACCGAAACTTCAAGCATGGCCAGCAAGGCAGGCTTATCTTCTCCCAACGATAGCCCACCGATGGCGTACCCATCAAATCCGATCTCAACCAACTCGCGAACGGACTGCCGGCGCAAATCGGCATCCAGCGCTCCTTGCACGATACCGAACAGCGCCTGTCGCCGATCACGTGCAGCCACGACACACCGTTTCGCCCATGCCGTAGTCCGCGTAACCGCGATCCTGGCCTGCTCGTTTGAACATGGATGTGGCGGGCATTCGTCCAACGTCATCATCACATCCGAGCCCAGGGCCATTTGAATTTCCATGCACAACTCGGGCGTGAGATGATGCAGAGACCCGTCCAAATGCGACCTGAAGGAAATCCCGTCATCCGTGATCTTCCGCAGGTCCGCAAGGCTGACCAACTGAAAGCCTCCGCTGTCCGTTAAAATCGACCCGTTCCATGCCGTAAACCCGTGAAGCCCGCCTTGCTCCTGAATGAGCCGATGGCCGGGTCGCAAATACAAATGATAGGCGTTGCTCAGCATCAACCCGAAGCCCAATTCCCGCAGTTCATCGGGCGCCATGCCCTTCACCGTGCCCAGCGTGCCGACGGGCATGAATGCCGGCGTGTCGACGGCGCCGTGAGGGGTGGACAGCACCGCGGCACGGGCCGCGCATTGCGGGTCACGCTGGACAACTGAAAAGGTTATCAATTGGAACAATCCTTACATTCTCTCCGGGGCGCTGACGCCCAATAACCCGAGTCCGTTTTTGATCACCGTTTGAACCTGTTTCAACAAGACCAATCTGGCCATGGTCAGTTCCTTGGACAAGTCTTCACGAACCGATTCACTCGGTTCTCCATCTTCATCGGCTTCATCTTCCTTGACGCCATCGCTCCTGGGCGGAAGAACGCGATGCTTGTAATAGAAAACGTGGAGCAACCCTGCAAGTTCTTGAAGATAGAACGTGATGCGATGAGGCTCCAAGGCCTTGGCACTCGCTTCAAGCAACCCGGGGAAACTCGACAACTGCTTCACCAGCCGAAGCTCTTCCGGCTGAACCAGCGCGGCCAACGGCGCATCGCCGACCGGCAGTACGGGAAACCCTCGTTCGCGGGCCGTCCTGAACAAGCTGGCCAGTCGCGCGTGGGCATATTGAACGTAATAGACGGGATTTTCCGAAGACTGTTTTTTTGCCAACTCAAGATCGAATTCAAGATGCGTATCCGAACGACGCATCAGAAAAAAAAACTTGGCGGCATCGGCCCCTACTTCATCGACCACGTCCTGTAGCGTGATAAATTCGCCCGCCCGTTTGGACATCTCGACTTTTTCCCCGCCCCGCAATAACCGCACCATCTGGACCAAAACCACCTGCAACCTATCGTCGCCGTAGCCAAAGGCTTTGACCGCGGCTTTCATGCGCGGGACGTAACCATGATGATCCGCACCCCAAATGTTAATCAACCATTCGTAGCCCCGCTGCAACTTATCGAAATGGTAAGCGATATCCGAAGCCAAGTAGGTATAGTCACCATCCTGCTTGCGAACCACACGGTCTTTTTCATCCTGAAATTCAGAAGACCGGAACCACGTTGCTTCGTCACGTATAAACACCAGGTCACGCTGTTCGAGAGCCTGCAAAGCCGCCTCGATTTTCCCCGCAGAAAACAACGAGGCCTCGCTGTACCAGGTCTCGAACTTCACCCCGAATCGCTCAAGATCATCTTTGATGGCTTGTACGAGTTGCTCAGATGCCCATTGCCCGCATTCCCTGCGAGCAGCGTCACTGGCCAAGGTCAAGATTTCCGGGCCTTTTTCCCGATTCAACGCTTGCGCCAGGATTTTGACGTAGTCTCCATGGTAACCGTCCTCGGGAAACGAAAACTCACGGCCATGCAGTTCCAGATACCGTGCGTACACGGAACCGGCCAACAGTTTCATTTGGCGACCCGCGTCATTGATATAATATTCCTTGTCGACTTCATACCCTGCGGCTCGCAGCAATCTTGCCAAAGCCTCACCCAGCGCGGCTCCGCGCCCATGTCCCATGTGTAGGGGGCCCGTAGGATTCGCACTGACAAATTCCAAAAGAACTCGCTGCCCTTGTCCCGCCGTGCCGTGGCCGTAACGGGCGCCTGTCCGCTCGATCTCTTCGAGTACCGAAAACCAACAGTCCTGCCGAAGCGTAAAATTCAAGAATCCGGGCGGGGCTACCGACACCTTTTCCAAAAGAGGACACGAGGTCCGGAGTTGATCCGCAATCACTTGAGCCACTTCCAACGGCGGACGCTTCTCTTCTTTCGCCATGCTCATGGCCACGTTCGAGGACAAATCACCCCATTCCTCCCGCTTGGGAAAATCAATCACGGGCTCGGGAAAATTCGTTGATTGCAAGGCTCCGCGTTTCCTTGCCTCCAACAAGGCACTCGTAATGGCAGAGGCAACCTGTTCTTGAACGATTCCGACAGACATGCTGGTATCGAAAAATAAGTGGGAACTCAGGGAGAAGAGGATTCGGAATTTAACACAGGCTTTCCGGGCCTCGCAAGCAAAGGATGGGCTGGAGTCGTGGCCATTCGATGCATTCCCCATGCACGGGAACTAGCCGGGACTGATTTTGTTCGCAAGCTCAAGGTCGGCCGGTGAATTCACATTCAGAAAGGAAAGCAATTGGGGATCCACACGCTTAATCTCCGTCTCGGGAACACGATGCACGGTCAGTCCCGGCTTGTCCGCAATGTTTTGAAGACGGAGGTCTCGAGCATCGATCATGTCCTTCAAAACCGGCAGGCACTGTTTTGAATACAGCCCGTGCAGAGGCTGAAGCCCGGAGACCAACTGCGCCACGACAATATCCGTTGCATCGATCTTCTGCAGAAAAAGCCCAATGACGGCCGGATTGATGAACGGCATATCACAGGCTACAACGAATACACGCGAATAGCGGGAATGGTACAGACCGGTATACAGCCCCCCTACCGCAGCGCAGTCAGGTATAAGATCCGTCACGATTCGTATTCTATCGTCCTGTCTCGAAATATCCTCTTCAGCCAAGACCAAGAGCACTTCGGGGAAAAGCTCCAGTAGAACGGAAGTGACCCTATCCAGGAGCGGTTTGCCGTGAACGGACAGATGGCGTTTGTCCATCCCCATTCTTTTGCTCTTCCCGCCGGCTAACACCACACCTGAAACTTCTCCAATCATCATTCACACCTTCTTTTTTCTCTGTAGCCTTGGTCTCGCATATGGCCCGGAACTGCCTCTTCCTGAGAAGAAAGTCAAGCAATAAAAAAAGGGGGTGGACGCCAGTCCACCCCCTTCCTTGTTCTATTTATCAGGTCCGTGTGCTTAGGCTTGGCCTTTTTCCTTCCTCCGGTTGGCACGGCGGCCCAGCACCCAGCCTTCGATAATCACGATCCCTACCGTGATCAAGCCAGGATACACGTACGTGGTCAATGGAATCTGCGGCTCCATCACCAGATAATAGAAGGCCGACACCGCCATCTTGCGGCCCACGTCCCCATTGTGCCCGTCCCATGCAAAAAACACCATCGGGATGTATTTGCCAGGCTCCAGGTACGCCACTTCTTCGTAGTCGCCTTTGATCGGCCGCTTGATAATCACGGTCCACCGGCCATTGGCCCACTCCGCTTTCACGACCTCCACTTCTTCCATGAAGTCCAACTCGGTGAGGTCCTGATCCCAGCCCGTGCCTTCATACACACCCAAGGTCCCATCCGCCGTCCATTTCGTCAAATCCACGGCAAACCTCTCGTCTCCCCAGAAGTAACGCGGCTTCCGCGGGGCCGGCAGCTCCTGCCACTTGACCGGGAATTGGAACGCCACCCCGTCGTTGTACACGGTATAGCCGTCTTTTTGCTTGGCCGCAATCGATTCCTGATGGAACGGATCTTCGGCAAACGTCGTACCCTGTGGGGCCTGTTCCTCAACGCCATAGTCCCCCAGGTTCACTTCCGTGGGATCCCAGTCCACTTCATCTTCCTGAATACTCTTGGTCCGGTCATCCCATCGGAACATGAATTCGATGTGCGTTTCGTTATACAGCGCTTGCACCCACATGTCGTCGATTCGGTTCACGAAGTTCCGGGGTTTGTGCGTGATCTGGCCTCCCATGGCCAACCACCGCCGGGGAATCAGCTTCCACCGCTCGTCATTTTCATCCGTAGGGAGATCCCCCTCCACGAACTTGGACGGAATCACGAAGTTACTCTTCGGTTTGTCCGTCAGCGGGTCGATCGGCAAGGGCGACGCCGCGGAGAAGGCCTGCGCTGTTTCATCGCTCACCTGCCCTTGCGGCGCGGGAATCTCATGCTCACGTTCACAGAGGGAGTTGACGTAGTTGGCAATGTCCCACCGCTCATCCACGCTGGTATTGTCGGCAAACGACGGCATCGGCGTTCCGTTCAGCCCCGTGGAGAAGGTCCGGAAGATGTTCCTGACGTTGTACGGGTCCTGCCGGCTGCCCCGGAAGTTCCAGCATTTGTGCCAGTCCGCCGGTTGAATGCTGAATCCCCAGTCATCCTTCAGGTTGAACGCATTCCCGTCCCCCCGGCCTTCCAGTCCGTGACATTCGATGCATTTCTTTTCCACCACCAATTCTGAACCCCGCTTAATGGACTCCGGCGTGTTCTGTTTCGGGGTGAGCTGGTCCAACTGCAACACAAACAATTCTTCGAATTCTTCATCCTGCCACGACCGGTCCTCGACCAGTTGGGTCGTCACGAAGGCCAACACGTCTTTTCGTTGCTGTTCCGTAAGAATGCCTTCCCAGGACGGCATGGCGGAGCCCGGCAGGCCGTGCGTGACCGTTTGGAGGAGGTCCAGGTCGATCAGGGGCAACTGCCCGCTGGCCGTGTGCCGGATCTTAAAGGTGCCCGCGTTGAAGTTCCTCGGTCGCGGCCACAACCGCACCGCGCCCGGCCCGTCCCCGGCCCCTCCCACTCCGTGACACCACACGCATTTGGTAAAGTACACCCGTTTTCCCGCTTCAATCTGCTCAGCCGGCGGGGGCGACGGCAGGCCTTGCTGTTTGAAGCCTTCCGGGAGATCTTCCTGGGCTCCGCTACTCAGGGGGAGCCCCAGCCCCAGCAGGACACTCACGCTCAAGCACACACCCCACCGGGCCAAGTTCCTTCCATATCTGCTCTTACTCATGGCTCGTCTCCGCTCCTCTTCTCTTAATCCCAGGTCCGGGGATAGTAGCCCGTGTGCCAATATTCGAACATCACGACTTTCCAGATTTCATCCACGGTCAGGTGCTGCTCCCACGGCGGCATCACCGAGGCCCAGGGGAAACCTTCCCCAGGCAGCCCGATCCCGCCTTTCGAGACCCGCCAGAACACAAACGTTTCCTGTAGCTGCGCAATCGTCCCCGCGTCCGTGAAGTTCGCCGGAATCGGGTTGAAGGCGTACGCCCACAGGCCACGCCCGTTCAGGTTGTCCCCGTGACAGAAGTGGCAGTTCTGAAAGAAGATCTCGCCCCCTTCCCGCACGTACTTGGTATAGCCTTCGGCATTGGGGTCCCACGGGTTGTAATTCGGGTCGTTGACGTCTTTCATCAACCGCCCCATGGCCTGCTCCACGATTCGCGCATCCGTGTATGCCTGATCGTATTTCCCCTCGTTGTTCACCCGATAGGGATTTTCCACCACTTGCAACACAAAGGTCTTGCCATGCACCTTCGTGGTGGCCGGCGGCGCCGGATGCACAGTGCGCAACTCGATGGGTTCTTCAAAACTGGGCAGGAACGAGGTATACGCAAACCCACCCAACGCCAGCGGAATCACGATCAAGGACACGGTGCGGACCGCCTTGTGAAACCCGCTGATCCCGTCCATCACGTTCATCACCGGCCGTTTGAACTCCTGCCACGCGTCTTCCGACCCCGACACCCACATGAAAATCCCGCAGGCCGACACCGTGCCGTAAATCGCCCGCACGCTGAACGGAATGGGCGGATAAATGCGGTATTTCAAATAGAGCTGGATGTAGATCCACACGCCCACTCCCGCCCAAAACTTGGGAATGCCCATGCCAGCACGATTCAGCGTCCAGTTGAGCAGCGCAAATACGAGAATCGAACCGGCCAACTCCGAAATCATCTGCATCGGCATGTAGCCTTCGACTAACTTTAACCAGGTCATCGTATTAAACTCCTGTTTTCTGAATCACAGAGTTTCAGGATTAATTAAAATCTTCCAATACCGGTAGATCCTGCCCTTCTTTTAAGCTGGACAGATAATCCACAATCTTGTTCACGGCTCCCGCGCTGAGCTTCAGACCAAAATCTTTCGGCATCTGGTTGTCCGGGAAATCTTTCACCACGTACATACTGGGATTCAAGATCGACTCGGTAATGTATTCACGAGCCGACGTGGCATGACCTCCATACCCCGGGTCCTTCAACCGTTTGGGAGCATTGCTGCCTTCCATCAACAAGGGACCGACCTTTCCGGTTGCCCCTTCAATCCCAGGAATCGTATGACAGGCCGGACACCCGGCTTTCATGAAGAGGTCCGTAATCGGCTCTTCACCCGTCGCCAACACGCCACCCGCTGCTTCATCCCCGCCGGCACTCGCCTGAGGCCGGTCAGCTTCGGGAATGAATTTTTCATACGACGCCTGAATTTCTTCATACGTGGGGGCATCCTTGCCTTCCCGAACGTACAACCAAGTATCCACAGCTGCCAATTCTCCGAGGGTCAGCGAAATCGGGGGCTTGTGAATTCTAGGCATGGGGCTTTCCTTGTCGTTCGTTCCTTTCACCCCGAATCCCGGCACGACAAAACAACTTGGACAGGCGTGCGACTCGGCGATATATTCCTGACCGGTCGTGGCCGTCCCCGAGCCCTCAAACGCTTCTTTTTGCACGGTGTCTCGCGAACCGGGATCATTCATATGATACTTTTCGTGTTTCAGCCGCTCTTCGGCCCGTGCCGGGATATCCCACAGATTCGGAGCCCGTTCACTCAGGAAGCCCTGGTTAAAACCGTGACACAGAGGACACTGGCCCTTCCCGATTGCGCCCTGAACTTTACTTTGGCCAAGACCGCCGAAGATAATCTTTTCACCCTCATCGCCCAATTGCTGGGCCGTCATGCTCTGGAAGTCCAGCTTGACTTCCGGTGGCGGGAACCCCCCTTCCACCTGGGGCAACCAGTTGCCATACCCGGACAAGGCCGCAGCCACGAAAAACATAAAGCCGCCGATTTTCATGAGCGCCCCAATATTGGTAAAGTAGATGCCCATGATATAGGCCAGGCACGTAATCATCACCAAGGAGACGGGCAACAAGCGGCTTTCTCCATAGAAATTATTCTTGTAATTCGCAATGGCAATAAAAGCCATAAGCGCACATAACATGCCGATAAACGTCTTGAACGTGACATTCTTTTTTTGAACGGGATCGGTCGTTCTGGCTTGAAAATAAAAGAGTAGCCCTATCAAAAAGGCGAATGCCGGCCATCCAATCGAGATTGCTTCCGTAATTAATTCAACCACTTTGCCCCTCCACAAATGAGGCTACCCTGATCGTTAGAATCAGGATAGCCTCATTATCACGTATTTCATGCAAAGTTAATGATTAATGACCAGTTGCAGGTTGCGGCGCGGCACCCGGAACGGGCTGCGTCGCAGGCACGGGCGCTTTCTTGGCTCCCAGTGCCCCAAGCCAAAAGACGAACATGATCGTGATCCAGAAGAACAACACGTTAAAGGAGATCACGTTGGCCCCAAAACCAATGGTATGCGTGTACGCCCATGGCGAATTGTCACGCATAATCTCATTGACGTGCCAGAACAACCTCACGGACGACCGGATATATCCCATCAGTCCCATCATCCATGTAAAGGCCGTTGCCAGCATAATCAGGGCATATTGTGAACGCGGTGCAATCTGACCCCACCGGATCGGTCCAAGTTCCCTTGACTGCTTTAACATGGCCAAGTTCAAGGCCGAACCGATAAACAGGCACGATAGCGTACCGGCGACCTGCGGAACCGAGAGACCGATTCGCACGTTTGCAGGGATGAAGTACCCGTAACAGGCCACCCAGATATTGTTCAAATGAGCCACCACAAAGAACGTGATCAGGAAGATGTTTCCGAACTTCGCCCATTTTACCGCGGGCACCCTGTTACCGCGTTGATACCATATGAAACTGGCAATCGTGGTCATGATGATCGCATTAATGCCGCCGTTTTTAGCCGACATCACGCCATAGTTCCCCAATACCGGATGCTGTTGACCGCCCATGGCCTTTAATTCAGCCGGCGTCATAACGATGGTATGCGGGGTAATAAAGACCAACAGACCCACGACCAGAATAAACACAAAGTATTTGATATAGCGTTGGAAACGCTCACCTCCGGTCATTCGTCCGAGCGCCTGCCAGAGGTAGTAGTTCGTCGTCAGGAACAGGATACCGATCATGGTGGCCTGAATGATGAACAACCAAGCCAACAACCCGCCCATCAAGGTAATACCCATTTGTTGACGATAGGCATACACCTCGCGCATGAGCCAATAGCCGGCAAACGGGAGGGGGATCAGGAAGGCAACCCCGAGGGCCATTGCGATATACCCCATCCAATCGTAATGCGCACGCTCTTCATCATTCTTCGCCGACAGGAACCGGTAAGCGGCATAGGCCGCCACCACGCCGCCGCCAAAAGCCATATTCCCGAGAATCCGATGCACGTTCAGCGGATTCCAGAGCGCCGTATGGATCACGTGCCAGATATTTCCCAGATATCGTCCCTGCTCATCCACGCCTGCGGGCGACATCATGAAACCGATCCAGGAATTGGCCAGGAACATCAACACCGTTCCGATCACGTTCAACACCACGGACATACTGGCATGGAGCCATTTCATCAGCCCCTCTTTCATCTTGTCCCACCCGTAATAGTAGATGTAGAGTGTTCCGCTTTCCGCCACGAACATCAACGCGTAAATATGCATCACCGGACGGAAAATGCTTGACAGATAACCAAAGAAGGCAGGATACAAGGTCAGGAACGTGAAAATGAGAATGCCGCCGAGGATGGCCGTCAGCGAGTAGGCGGTTAAACTGATTTTAATGAAGTCATAGGCCAATTGGTCATATTTCTTCGCCATCGCCCTATCTTTGCTCAGCAACCCGGCAAATTCGATACACATACAGAAGATCGGGACGGCCAGCACAAAGCTGCCATAGTACAGATGTTGCTGGTTGGCCACCCAGAGAAGCACCCGGCTTTCGAAGTTATAGCGGGGATAAAATTCTGCCGTATCTTGAGTCTTTGGAGCCGGCGCACCGACGACCGGACCCTCAGTCTTGTAGTAGACGTCTCTCCCGATTTCGACTTTCGCTTCTTCACCTTCCACCCCTTCGGCTTCCTGGGCGGCTACGACATCAGGAGGCGGCCCGCCTGCAGCGGGAGCACCCCCGGCCGCCAAAGCCGGCAATGCCACAAAAATCGGGAGCAACAACATGACCCCCATTGCAAAAAGACCAGTGACTGCCAGAAATTTCTTTCCGGCCTGTCCACTTTTGAGGCGACCCATGACCAACCTCCTTCTTTCTTTGAAATTATTCAAAGAACAATAATCCTAGTTGCGCTTTTCAGAATGATATTGCTTACCTCAAAATGTAGAAATAATCCAACCCCTGCATATCCATCAGAGCCCAGTCGATGAACTGAAAATATGCCACGGAAATCACGATCGAAATGATGAGGTACAGAACGGTTTGCATATAAACTCCTCCCCTTCAGCTCCCTTCTTCAACAAGGACATTGCACGCCGGCAAACCAATAAAAAAACCACAAGCTCACGGCGCAGGTCACATAGAAAATCGCCTTGCCCAGCTTGATCGGAAGCGGATCACTTTTTGCCATCTTAATCTTCCTTCTAGATGTTTGACCTTAATAAATTATACTCTTGACACATTTCTTCAAGATGTGATACTCAACACCCACTGTTCGTGGATATGGCAAGACAATGCGCAATAACGCAAAATTGTTCGACATTATAGTGTTGGCCGGGATGGTTGTCAATATTCTTTTGGCCGTCTTTCTGATCCTCTATTACTTCGATTTTCTCTAGCCTTCGCTACTCCCGGGTACCTGCAGCCAGCGTGCGGGCCGGCGGTTTTTCCCCCGACGCCACACAGCGGAAGCCTATGGTTTCGTCGCGAAAGTCGGGAACCATGAAGCTCCGGGCTGTAATCCTCAAATCGTTGCCGTAACTGGTGTATCCGGCGCCCCGCAGGGTCTTATACCCTCCGCGATCGGCAAAATTCGCCTCTTCGGGTTCGGGATCATTGGGATGACGAGCTTGCTCTTCATACCAATTATGGGTCCATTCCATCAGGTTTCCAAAGCCGTCGTGCACGCCATACGGGCTTCGATCCAATGGGAACGAGCCAACTGACGCCGTGGCTTCATAGCCGTCCTCCGCCCCTCCCAGATTGGCTTTGTGGATTCGCGGAGAATTGCCCCAGGGCCACAACCGGCCGTCAATCCCTCGCATGGCCTTTTCCCATTCCGCTTCCCCAGGCAGGCGTTTTCCCCTCCATTTGCAATACGCATCGGCATCATGCCAGGAAACGTAAGCCACCGGCTGGTTGGGCCCACGCAATTGGGCCAACCGTTTGGCATAGCGGGAAGGAGGGCCCGGTTTGCGATGTCCGGTCTGTTCCACAAACTGGAGATAGTGGTGATTCGTGACCTCATACCGGTCGATCCAAAATCCATCAAGGGTCACGAGACGTTCGGGTCGTTCATTGAACCCGCCCTGACCGGTCCCCTGAACGAACTGTCCGGGAGGAATGAACACCATGTCTTCAGGAAGGATCGGTTGGGATGGGTCGGACAGAGAGTCGCCGGTCTCCTGAACGGGTTTGACGACCTCCGCAAGTTCGGGGTCAGGCGGCGGAGCTTTGGTCCCGCGCAGAATGCCCGATACCGGCATGCCCACCATGAATAATATCACGGCAAGCAGGATCAGTTTCAGTCTCCCGTCCATGGTCGCGGAACCTCAATAGCCCCCGCTCCAAGACCGTCAGGTTGCTTGTTCGACGGTATCGACGTCCTGGGCGCACCGGAAGCCGATTGTCGCGTCGGTTCGCCACATCTTGGCTGAAAACCGTTTGGTCAATCTCGCGTTGAGTTTGGAATCGCGCCAGGTCCCGCCGCGAATGACCTTGAATTCCGTACTGTCCGGACCGGGAGGATCGCGAAACGGCGAATTCTGATAATATTCGGCGTCATAGGTATCCGCCACCCATTCCGCCACGTTGCCCGTCATATCGTAGACCCCATACGGACTCCGCCCGCCCTCAAAAGACCCGACCGGCGACAAATATTGAAACCCGTCTTCTTCCCCGTCAATATTGGAAACCATGTAGCTGAACTCACTCCCCCAGGGATAGAGCCGCCGCCCTTCACCACGAGCGGCTTTCTCCCATTCCGCTTCGGTCGGCAATCGTTTCCCGGCCCATCGGCAATACCCGAAGGCATCGTTCCAGCCGATCCCCACGACGGGAAAGTCCGGGTCAACGAGTTTCGCAATGTCTTCTTCAAAGACCGGCACCTGAGGTTGCTCCCGCTTGGTCATCTTGACGAAACGCGCGTATTCCGACTGGGTGACTTCCTTCAAATCGATGAAATACGTTCGCACGTATACCGGATGAGCCGGTGCTTCATCGGGATCCCCTTGATCATTCCCCATGGTAAAGGGGCCTTCGGGAATCTCGACCATCTCACGGCCTTCATTGCCGACCAGCGTCCGGTACATGGAAAAATCCCGGACTTTCACCGGAGCGATGACCCGGGGTTTGGTCGTCTGCGACTTCGACGCCAGCCGGTCCAACTCCTGCTGCCCCTTATACGTTTCATAGATCAGCATCACCATCATCAGGATGAACGAAGCAAACACAAAGATGATGGAACCGATCAGCACCCCGCGATTTTCCATAAGCCCGATCCCCGATAAACGGTCAACCGCCGCCGCTTCCCGTCCCCGCCTCCGCTTCGTGGTCGGCAGTGGCCTGCACCGGTTTTCTCCAAAACACGTCGATCAACATGGAGATCCAAATCCCCAAAAATCCGCCCATCGCCGCGCCGGACCCCGCGCCGACCGTAATATTCTCCGGTCCGGAAACGGCCCAGGCCAGCGCACCCCCAAAAAACGTACCGACAAAAATACCGAGAAAAAACCGGCGTCCGCCAATGAGACCGATCCCGGTCCCCAAAATGACTCCGAGCCCCGTTGCGAAATAGAGAAAAGAGCCGCCCAGGAGAATGCCGATGAGCACCCCGACCGTCCCCATGACCGCCACGCCAAGGACCACGTCTATCATGGTTCCTTTGGAAATTGCAGATCTCCCTGTCGCCACGCGACCGCGAGGCGTTATTCCGCCCGCACCGCGATCGAACCGAAATCGATTTCCACCCCCGGGCCGCTTTGCAGGGAAATACCCCATGCCCGCTCGGCCGGTTCATGTTGATGGATCTCCTTGAAGTCCTTGTAGGCATTGACCGTTTCTTCCACCCATTCACCCAACGGTTGCGGGCCCGAACGAACCACGACCTCCGCCGCGCCGAACAATCCGCCGTCCGTCACGGAACCGGTGGCTTTCGTGCCGCTCCAGACGTACTTCGTGGACACCGGAATAAACATCAGATCCGTATCCAGATTCGCAAAAACGGCCGCAAGAAATTCAGCCTTCTCCGGGACGACGTGCAGGCGCCATCGCCACGTGAGAACAGGGTGGGTGCGGGGATCCCAATCAATGTTCTTGGTATACACACGCTGGTTCGCGCCTTTGCCTTTCAGGAACGCGGTGTCCCCTTCCCGGTGAATGGCATAAGCCTCTCTTGCGGTGATCGTACTTCGGGACCCGTCCCATTCTTTCGGGAACTGCTCCTCATCAGGACTTTGAAAATTTTCGAGCGTCACGACCTGCGAGAAAGCCGTTCCGGGCGGCATGGGAACACAAAACACAAACAGGGAAAGACACGTGACGAGTATTCTTCCCGTCCTCATACCGACTCCTCTCGAGAGAACGCCTGCACGAACGACATGCTCGGTGCGTCCTTTTCCACGACGGCCGGCCGTTTGTCCCGTGTGGCCAGCCAAAACATGAAAAACACCGAAGCCCAGAACAACACCATGTTGATGGTCACCATTTTGGCCGCAAACGTGATGGCAGGAGTAAAAGCCCAAGGGGAAACGTCAGCCATCAGCTCATTCACGTGCCATCCCAACCGGCCGGCCGACCGGATATACCCCATCAAGCCCATCACCCAGGAAAAGGTCGCGGCGACTCCGAACAACGCCACCATCCCGCGCGCGGAGATCCCGCCCCATTGGATGGGACCGCGAATCCCGCTCCCCTTCAACAGAAAATGATTGAGCGCCAACCCTCCGAGCAGGACCGTCGCCGTGGTCGCACCCTGCGGAATGGAGAGGCCGACCCGAACGTGGGCGGGAATGAAAAACCCGTACACCGAGACCCAGACGATATTGGCCATGCCCACGACAAACAACGCCCCGATCGCCACGTTTCCCGCCGCGGCCCACGGCACGGTAATGATGCGGTTGGCGCGGCGATACAGCAGGTAGCTCAGGGCGGTCAGGCAGATCATGACGTTGATGGCACCGTTTTTCGCCGACATCACCCCAAACTGTCCGATCACCGGATGTTGCGCCGCGCCCATGGCTTTCATTTCGCTTGGCGTCATGGCAATGGTATGGGGGGTGAACCAGACCAGAAACGACACCATCAGTCCGCCGAGAATAAATTTGAAATAGGGATGATATCGTTCCCCGTCACGCAACCGTCCCAGGGACTGCCAGATGTAATAATTGATACCGAGAAACAGCGCACCGATGGTGGTGGCCTGGACCACGAACAGCCAGGACAACAATCCGCCCATCATGGTCATACCCATTTCCTGACGGAATTCGAACACGGAACGCATCAGCCAATACCCGGCAAAGGGCATGGGAAGCAACGCACACACCACCACGACGATAAACACGTACCCCACCCAATCATAATAGGCCCGTTCCTCCCGGACCCGGGTCTTCAAAAACCGGTACGCGGCATAGGCCACGACGACGGCCCCACCGGACATAATATCCGCCAGGAACCGATGGGCATTCAGCGGATTCCATAACGGCGAATGCAACAAATGCCAGACGTTCCCCAAAAATTGTCCCTCGGCGTTCACTCCCGCGGGCGCCATCATAAACGACGCCCAGGCATTGGCCAGCAGGAGCAGCATCACGCCCATGCCATTCGCCACGACCCCGATCGACAAATGCACCCATTTCCCCGCACCCCGGGCCAGGCGGTCCCAACTGTAGTAGTACAACACCAGGAGGAAAGATTCCCCCAAAAACACCGCGGCATACAACGGCATCATCTGTTTGAACGTGGAACCCATGTACGTCATGAACACGGGATAGAACGTGATGAACGCCCCAAGCATCACGCTGCCGAGCAGGGCCGTAACCGAGAGCGAAACCACCCCGACGCGAAGAATGTCGCGACCCAGACCGTCGTACCGTTGGGCTGCCCGTGGATCACGACGCGTCAGACTCAACAACTCCAGGAGAAACGCAAACAGCGGCAGGGCCAGAACGAACCCGCCGAAATAGGTATGCTGCTGCGTGACGAGCCAGATGATGATCCGGTTATTGAGCGGTTGCCACTGCGGGTAGGTGGAGCCGGTTTCCGTTGCCGGAGGGCCTTGAGGGGTACCGGCGGTCTTATAATAAACGTCCTCGGTCAGGGTTGAAGCATCCTGACCGGCCCACCCCGGCATCGGCGCAGCAAGCACAAAGCCCAGCACACACAACAGGAAAACAGACACGCCGGTTTTCATGAAAACGTCTCTCGCGAGGGTTCTCCCTGACTGATCTCGACAGGTTCCCCCTTCCGTTCTGACGTCACCCACCCGGTTTTGGCCAAAATTTCCATCACGAACGGACAACGTTTCAAGCCTTCGGAGATACCGCCCCGTGTTTGCGTCTCCACAAAGACCCGGACCCCCAAAAAATAGCCGTACCCGGCCATCACCCCCGCGGTCACCCCGCCGACCGCCAGGTGAACGAAAAGGGCCGCGTCCTCAACCTGCAACACAAAGGCGATGAAGCCGAATTGCACTAAATAGTAAGTGAATGCAAAAGTCAAACACGGCCACGTCCAAAACCGGCAGGCTTCCAACCACGACTCGATTCTGAAGCGATCGGGGAAGTTGTCGAGAGGACGTTTCCCGGACAAGAAAGCCCCATGGGCGCAGAACGCCGCCACTATACAGACCAGGATTGCCGGGCTGACTTCCCCCCCGTTGCCGGCCCAGCCGAGCCGGGACAGGATCGCGGTGGCCCCGCCGGCGACGATTCCCGCGCCCACCCATGGGGCCAAATGAAGAAAGTCGCGCTGAAGCAATTCACGAAACGACCCGCCGTCGGGAAAAGTCACCATCCTTGCACCTTGGGCTTCCATTCTGACCACGTGCCCGATTTCAAAGGCGTCACGAGCGACCGACGTACAGGGGATAATCAGGGCCATCATGACCGGACCTTCGGGATGAACCAGAAAATTGTAATCGACAAAGAGTGCCAGGATCGCCAACACCAGCAACGAAAGTTGCACGCCGTAGGCGAACCCGATCCATCCGCCGACCCAGAAAAGACGGCTTGGATTATCGGTCCGGCAAATCCGGGGCAACGTCTCCCCGCGTCCCATCACATAGGCCCAATACGCGGTGAGCGTCGAAAGGACGCCGCTGAACGCCAACAATGCCAGCGGATCGGATAAGGGCAGCACGTCCTTCAAGAGACGATAGAGGACAAACGCCACGAGCCCCGGAGCCAGCATCACCCGGCGCTTCCGTCTGCGAACGCCGGGTTCCGTGACGGTCGCGTTCAGTTGGGGAATCACCCGGAGCGCAAGTCGATGCAGCATCGGAAACTCTCAAAGGACGGAAATTGTCGTTGGCATGAAATACCCACTTTGATGTAGCGGCGACATCCATTCGGGACGGCACCATTCGGCTTCGCTTCCTTCGACTTCGCTCAGGACAGGCAGGGCAGGCTCAGGCCGTCCCCTACGGCCGGGGAGAGCCCGTATTATCTGTAGGGGCAGGCCCCTCGGAGACGTTCTGCGCCTTACCCCCTCGGGGCTGCCATGCCGAAATAGCGGGCCTTGATTTCTTCCATCAACTCCACCGTAACTTCGGGGAGGCCTCGGTCCTGGGCCGTCCGCTCCAACTCCACGCGCGCCATCGCGCGAACCGGCCCCGGAACGCGCGACAAACGTTGCTTCGCCTCGGGATGCCAGGACACCATCCCTTGGGTACCGGCTTCCATCATGACGTCGGTCGAGATCACGGTGAGGCCGTTTCGATCCGCATAGCCTTCCACGTCCTGCCGGACAAGAGGCTCCACATACGGCGGAAGCCGGTCCAACCGATGCCGGGCCTCATCCGTCCAGGCCGGACGGTCGAACAACACACCGCCTTTTCGATGGTCCGTCTCGATTCCCACACGAAACCCGCATCGTTCACAGCGATAACGAAGAAAGACCTGGCCGTCATCCCGTTCCTCGAGGATCTCACACCGGAAATCAGAGCCGCAGGCGCATCGCATCATAAGACTACCCGATTCGTCCGGGATACAAGATATACAGCATGGTATAGGTAATACTGCCGGTCAGGAACAACACACAATACACCACCATGGTAAAACGGCCCAGGACCCTGTGTCGTCGCGCCCCATTCGGCCACAGACGTTGAATGGCCACTTCGACACCGAACACCAGGGCAATGAGGATAAGGAGTCCGAGATAGACGCCGAATTTACCCATGGAAAAACCGCTGGCGGCCACGCGACTGAAAAACAACAGCAACACGAGCGCCGTCACCACCCCCAGGATCATCGCTATTTTTTTTCCGGTGGTTTGCAGGATGGCCTCTTGCAACTGACGCCGGCCGTTGACGAAGGTCTGAGAACGAAATCCCAGGACAATCATATAAATGGCCATGATCAATCCAATCACGACCAGGAGAATGTGAAAGGTCAACAGAGGCACGAACACGTTGTCATACAACGCCTGCGACCCGCCGAACCCCTCCTTGCCCTCAAAAGCCAGCACGCCAAGCTGGCGAAACAAATAATAACTGACGAAAAATGCCAGCATGGCGATCATCCCGCCGAGCATCAACCAATGATGACCGCTCGCGCGACTCTTTTTGGCCTGAATCCACCCGACGATAAACAACCCGGTGAACAAGGTGGCCATCAACTGACTGATATCGGCCCCCATGGTAGCATGCGTCCCCACAAACCCCGGCTCTCGTAACCATTCAGCCATTTAATCCTCTCCTGATTTGATTCCCTGAACAATCGCCCGCGGTTCCAGTTCCGTGACGGAAGCGAAGCCGGCCCGGGTCATCCATTCCATGGCCTCCTGGGTCGTGAAGCACTGTCCTTCTTCCGTATTGACCAGAATATGCACGGCAAATGCCGTGGTCCAGGCCGGACTCGTTCGATCCGGGTCCAAAAACCGGTCCTTGATCACCAACCGGCCCGCGTCCGTGAGGTGAGCAAAGGCCTTGTGTACCAATGCGGCGTTGGCTTGCGCGTCCTGGTAATGAAGCACGTCGGACAAAAGCACAAGATCATAGAGGCCGCCCAATGAATCCGTATTGAAATTGCCCGGCATGACGGCAATTCGATCCTCCAATCCGGCTTCCTTGATCGACCGTTCGGTCACCTGGAGGGTTGAAGGCAGATCAAACACCGTGGCGCTAAGACCAGGATACTCCCGGCAAAAAGCAATCGCATTCGTCCCGGCTCCCCCGCCGACGTCCAGCATCCGTTCAACGCCACCCAGTTGCAGCACCTTCGCGAGGATGACTCCGCTCCCCCGGCCGATCCGGTCCAGAACCGCCAGCACGTTGGCACCCATCTCCGGGTTGGTTTCAAAGACGTGCCGCCGGACCGGAGACGCACCTGTCCTGACGGTCTCTTCCAGTTTTCCCCAATTCATCCATTCCGAGTCGTGCAAAACCAGCAGGTGCCCCACGTAATCCGGGCTGACTTTCACCAGGTGCTTCCGGGCCACGCTGGTATTCGCAAATCGACCCTCGTGTTTGGTCAGGACCCGCATCGCCACTAATGCGTTTAAAACGAGGCTCAACGCCCGTTCATCCAGAGATAAACGCTTGGCCAGGTCAGGGGGAGAATCGGACCGGCCATCCAGGGCTGAAAAAAGATCCAGCTTGATCGCCGTGAGGAGAATTTTCGTCTCCCAGTAATACCCGGTCTGAAATATTTCTGCGAGAGAGAGCTCCCGAGGCACAACCAGTCCTTTCTCTCACTGTGGCCCTCTCCCAAGGGGAAAGGAAAGTCTATTGAGATAGTAACGGGCGGGAACCGGCAAACGCAAGAACGCGCACAAAGCAAAAAGGGCGGCAACGATGAACCGTTACCGCCCTTTTCACTACTGCAAAGAGGAAAGACGTATTTACATTTTGAACTTGTTTTTCTTTTTGATGTCGAAGTTGGCTTCAACGGTCCCACCGTCCTTCACTTCGACTTCCACGGTCACGTTGCCGGCCACCGGGTGCCAGGCCAGGACCTTGTGCTTGCCTGCGGGAACGTCTTTGATCTCAAAAGATCCGTCGCCGCCGGACACGCCAAAATGACCGTTGCTCACGGGCAGGTACCAGGCTTGCATAAACTCGTGCTGGTCACATTGCAACCGAAGCACGGAACCTTTCCTGGCCATCCGCATCTTGATCTTCTTGTCCAGTTTGTCGCCTTTCTTGGCCAACCCGATATTGAACAGGGTCGAAGATTTCGCGCCGAGCACGTCGAAGCTATGGGGATTATGCAACACCCCTTCCTTGGACTTGGGATCATTGGGGTCGGCATCGGTATTTTCCACGACGAAGTTGCCCTTGTTCACCAACACGCCGGTAAACGGCAGAAACTCACACAACTTGGCGATCACGGTCGGCGTCGTCTTAAAGCCTTTGTCCTTAATACCGCGAACCGACACGATCGCGTTCTTGAGCCCTTTGTTTCCATCCACTTCGACTTCCTTCAACAAACGCGTGTCATCCCCTTTTTTGCTGGGATTTTGTTTACAAAAGGCCGGATTGGGAAATTTGGAAAAGGCAAATTCTTTTGGCGGAACGGGCTTGCCGGAATACATGACCTTTCCCTTAATGGTTCCGCCGGCTTGAGCAATCAGTGGCATTGCAACCAGCAACCCACCAAGGCACAAAGTAAGCAACTGACGAGTCCTCATAGATATTCCTCCTGGTGATAAAATCCTCGAATCTTCTGTCACGCACACAATCTGGCTTTATAACAACCTGAAATAAGGGTGTCAAGGTAATGTGGCTCCTACAGCGCCTTCACCAGCGCAACGATCAGCCCACCCTGGGCAATCATGGCCATCACCATCCATTTCAACAAGTCGCTCTTGACGCTTTCGATCTTTAACTCCAGCTCGCCCCTGACCTTCTCGACGCCCGCCTTGACCTTCTCGATGTCCGCCTTGAGAGCCAGGATATCGGCCTTGGTAGCCAAGTTGCCGTTGAGTAGTTGAACCTGTTCATTCGCCAGGGCCTCCGCCTGTTTCTCTGTAAAGCCGCTGCCGTCAGGTTCTTGACAAAACGGTGGGAATCAAAGGCAATCGCTTCAGTCATACGGCGATTATAGGTTACGAGACCACATCATGCAACAAGACTTCGGATGAGCAAGGCGGTCAGGTCATCGCCAACCTGACCGCCTGGGCTACGAATACCGTCATCCTCGACGCTTGTCCCCGACATTCTTAATCGGGGATCTATCGAGGATTGTATGTGTTCAGTCATTCGTTGACAATTTTTGTTGCCTCCTTCCGTCATCCCCGACCTCGATCGGGGATCCAGGGGTTTTCTTTTTGCATGTGTAGCCGCGCCATCTCATGGCGCTTCTTGCTCTTGGCTTCTCCAAGCCGCATAAGATGCGGCCAGGAAGACAGCGGGATAAGGCATGTCCCTGCCCCCAGCAGGGATCCCGCAGCTACAAGGAGGAGAGACCGTCAACGACTCTTGATAATTCCCTATTTTTTCATGCCAACGGATTAAAAAGCATTCAAGGCGAGCTGTTGCTCGTCGAAAAAGGCTTCCGCGTTTCCGTGAGTGCCGTAAACATTTCCTGGAAACGGTCAGGCAACTCCTCGGCCTGCGCAATGGGGCTGGAGCACAATCGATCGGTGCACACGTAAGCGAACGGACCGGTCACGTTGGGGAAGGTGACCTCTCCGATGGAAAGGGAATCGACGCGAGGATCCAAAAACCGGACCAATTTCCCCGGAGCATACAGGGCCAGACTGCGGTCAAAGAGATCCCGGGCCGCAACGTCAGACTTTTCCCCCACCACCACAATGTGTACGGGGTAGTACAGGAACCGGTGAAGGGCCAGCCCCGCGTGGGCCACCGGCAGAGAACCGGCATCCATAATCATTTGCAGAATACGCTCCGCCTTTTCCCTGTATCGCGGGTCTTGGGTCAGGTAAAACAAGTCGGAAAAGACCGTGGACAGCGCGGCATTGACCGGGAGATCCTTATGGGGAAATTTCAACAATCCCAACGAGGAAGCAGACGGCGTCCGGTCGAAATAGCCTCCCCCCTGACTGTCTTCAAACAAACGGATGACTTCCTCGACGACCGTTTCAGCCTGTTTCAGATAATGGGACGAACCGGTTGTCAAAAATGCTTCGAGCGAGGCATCCGCAAAAAAGACCTGGTCGGCGAGCAAGCCGAACTCCCTGGGATGACCGTCGCGAAGAAGATGCGCCAAGCCGCGGCCGGGTTGATGGCGTTCCTTGTACAGCCGCCTGAGGGTCTTGAGGGCAAAGTCCCGCGCCTGCATGGTTCCCAGGACCTGTGAAACCCTGAGAGAAGCCTTGATCATCAAGGCGTTCCAGTCGGTCAGAATCGTCCGGTCAACAGCAGGGATGCCGGCGGCCAGGCGCTGCGATTCATCCAGGGCAAAAAACTCGCTCCCCCTGACGCCGGGACTTGAACGTTCGATGTTTCGAGCGTCGGCATCCTGGCTGGCATAAAAGCCTCCCCGGCCGGAAAGAAACCGCGTCACGTATCGCATGGTCCCTTCCACCACCTCACGATACTGCGGCAGGCCGGTGACCTGATACGCCTCCAGGTAATTGAGCAGGTTGGTCGCTTGAATGGAAAGTAACTTCTCATAATGCGGGTGGGACCAATCCGCTTCCTCGGCATATCGAAAAAACCCTCCCCAGACCGGATCATACAATTTCAACTGCTGATCCAGGGTAAACAACGCCATTTGCCGCCACTCCGGGTCCTGATGCCAAAAATGACGGGACAAGGCCAAGCCGATGGCCTCGGGTTCAAAGAATTTCGGGGCGTTCCGGAACCCGCCGGACACGGGGTCATATTCCAGCTTCATCATTGCGAGGATTGAGGGCAACATCTCCGGGTAAATGCGCCCTTGAGGCTGCCGGCTTGCCCGTTGCGCCGATTCCACCCGTTCCCAGATTTGGATGACCCGTTCGGCCATATCCCGTTTATTTTCCCGGTAAAAGGCGTCCGACGCGCGCAACGCTTCGAGCAAGGCATCAGGGGGCAGGACATTCGCCTGGAAGAGAATTTCTCCGGAAGGCAGCAGGACGCTGGTAGTGGGCCAGCCGCCGTGTTTGTACCGGGCCGCAATATCCGGACGCTGGTCGGTATCGACCCTGACCGGGATAAATTCGGCATTCAGAAGACTGACCACCGCGGGATCGTCGTACGTGGCCTCATCCATCACGTGGCAGGCATGACACCACACGGCCGTGAGATCGAGCAGGATCAGCTTGTCTTCGGTTTGAGCACGCTCAAAGGCCTGAGCCCCCCATGCAGCCCAATGGATGGCCGGCGCAGAAATCTCGCGTTGATCACTCGCCAATCCCAGCGTTGGAAGCAAGAGGAATCCCGCTATCCATATCCGCAAGCCCCCCCCCGGACCATCTTGCAGCCTGCACATCGTACCAATGCCTTTTTCTGTCATTCTCGACATTCCCTTCTGTCATCCCCGACCCTCTCCCGCACGTGGGGAGAGGGGGTTCCGGACATCAGGCCTCGGGCGAGGCCGAGAGGAGACGCGCAATGGCTCCGGCAGCGGTGGCGCGAACGGCTTCGTTTTGATCTTTCATGAGCGGTTTGAGGCGGGGAATGAGTTCCCGTCCGCCGACCCTGCCCAATGATCTGGCCGCTGAAATCCGAGGTTTCGGCACGGGATCGTTGAGCAGGAGAAGCAAGGATCCCACGACGTCGCGGGCACGGCCGTGACTCAACGCTTTCGCCACCGAGGAACGCAGGCCCGGATTCTGTTGCCCCATCAATTCCCGCACGGTTTCGGCCACGACGCTGAACGGGCTGCTCAACTGCAGCAACCCCGCGACCGCCGCGGCACGCACGCCCGGATTGCGGTCCTGTAAAACCCTCGTCAATGAAGAAACCGCCCGTTCAGCCCTGAGCTTTCCCAACGTCACGGCAGCCACGCTTCGGACGGCAGGGACGGGATCGGCGAGTGCCTTGATCAGGAAAGGAATGCCTTTGCTTGAACCGAGTTTCCCCAGCGAGGCCGCGGCCGCCGCACGAATCGACGGTTGTTTGTCACGAAGCCCCTGTTCGAGCAGCGGCAATCCCTTGGGATCCCCGATTTCACCGAGCATTCGCAACGCTCCTCCTCGTTCATAGCCTTCCGGCACGTTGGTCGCCTGCTCCACGGTCTGCCAGCGTTCCTTCTGCCCGAGTCTATACAAGGCCGCGGCCGCGGCCACCCGCACAACCCGGTGTTCATCCTTCAGCAAAGGCGCGACGAGGGGAATAGCCGCGGGGTCCCCCATCCCGCCGAGAGCCTTCAAGACCGTGACCCTGACCAGGCCCGCCTGATCCTTGAGCGCGTTGCGAAAGCTTTCCGATTGCAGCCCTTTCGGAAACTTGCCCATACCTTCAACCACCAATACCCGGATCATACCTGACCCGTCGCTGAGCCCGTCCTGAAAGTACGGGACCACTTCGTCGGAGGGAATCTCCTTTAACGCCGAATACGCCGCCCCTCTCACCTGCTCACGCATATCCGCACGGAAAGGCAGAATGCTCTGGACGGCGAGTTCCCGCAGCAGCCCTTCGTCGCTTCCGTCTGTTTCGACAAATTGTTCATAGACCCGGATACCCTCCGCGGTTTTTCCAAGCCGTGCCAAACTCAGCATCTTGAGCCGCGCGGACGCCCGCCGCCATGGTGCATCCCCGAGAAGGGGTTCGACGAGATCAACGGTCTTCTGAAAATCACCCTGCGCGAACGCCCGTTCTGCAAGACCGAGTCTTTCTTCAGGAGACGGCTGGCCCGCACCCGTCGCGCCCAGCAACACCACACTACAGGCCACGGTCAGCAAGATCACGCCCCATTGCCATGCTCTGTCATTCCCGCGAAAGCGGGAATCCAGTGTCTTTCTTTTCTGCCCCTCCATTCGTGCGACCCAGCCTGGAACAAAAAACCCCTGGATTCCCGCTAAAAGCTGCGGGAATGACAGATGAGGGAACGGGAATGACCGTGGGTACTTATCCCTCATCCGCCTGTTTTTCGGTGGCCTGGAACATTCGATACCCCAACGGCGTTTCAAAAAAATAATCCGGTTGCTTCGAGAGCACGACACGCTCGTATTCCACTGACCAATCCCGCTCCTGGCTCACGAGTTTCAACAACAGGTGCCGGGTTTCATCGACCCATTGATAATACGTCTCCCGGTGGTCGTGACGGTCCACCACCACTTCGTACAACGTGGCCTGCTGCTCGCCGACCATGGCATCGCCGATGCGGGACCGGGAGATTTCCCCGTCCAACGTCACCGCCAGGGGAAGCACGTAATCCAGGGTCAAGGGAACCGCCATCACCAAACGGCGCTGGGAAAGAATGTACCACACCTGCTGTTTGTCCAGCCGGACAATCGTAACCGTGGCATAGCCCAAATCCGTTTTGACCCCTCCCCGGTGTTCGATCCGGTAGCGTCCCCCCTTGACGAACAATTGAGCATGTGAGGTCTTTCCATTGGTGCGCCACGTCAGACGGGCCGAAAATTCCAAATCTCCGGAATCACGCGTAGCCCGGACACCCTGACCGGAGGCACGGACCTCGGACAGGGGCAAGAGAAACATGGTAAACAGGAAAACGGAAAGGAGCCGGGACCACCAGGATCGGCTTGAACGGAAGACCATGACGCCTATTAGATCGCCGGACAACCACGGGGGGTTGTCCCTGCATTGGATGAACATCATCCGGCCAAACGGTAGGGAACAACGATCGTTGTTCCCTACTGGCGCTCGAGGAGAGGTTCGATTGTAAATTCGCGGCCCAACGCCGCGGGAGTGAACCGGGGAGGCGTCCGAACCGTGAGCGCGGTCTTCCGTCGTCCCGGCGAAGGCAGTTGAAAATCGACCGTCAGGTTCCCACCGGGCTCGATCGTCACTTGCTTCTTCATGACCTGCTTGATGCCGGGATGCCACGCCCGAAGGTCATACGTCCCGGGCGGCACTCCTTCAATGGAAAATTGTCCGTTCTCATCGGTCAACACGTAGTACGGATTGTCCACCGCAATGGCCCAGCTTTGCATGTACGCGTGAAACCCGCATTGCATGACGAACGTCCGGCGCTTTTTGCTCAACTGGAATTGCCGGACCAACGATTCTCCGGGTCTATGGTCATGGGTCGCATGCAGATCGCCTCGTTGATGACGGTGGTTGAAGGGCAGCGGCGAATTGAACAGGACCCGGGTCCCCATGGCGGTCGAGGTCTCATAGGCCTGGATATCATGCATCACGGGATCCATATTCACCACTTCGATCCCATGCCCGCTTCGCACCACGGTCGTAAAGGGCGAAAAGCGACAATCCCGCGCTTCGACCCGCGGCACGGAAAGAGAAAACGGTTTGCCTTCCGTCACGCCTTCCAACAACACGACGACGTTCAGGACCTGGCCCTGCTCGTTCACCAGAAAATCGCGAAGGAGTCGCCATCCGTTCCCGTTGGAGATCCGCCCGCAATATTCCGGGTCCGGGAAAATCACCAGGTTGTACGCCTTCGGGTCCGGCACCGGTCCCGCAAGGGTGACCGTCCCTTGAATCGTTCCGCCGCCGGCAATCTCTTTGACCGCATACCCCCAAACGGTGGAAACCGGGATCGACAGGATCAGGCACAAGCCGGTTGTCAGAAAAGCCTTCATCGACGCTCCTGTGCGTCAGGGTTTTTGCAGCCTGAGCGACGGAATGATTTCCACGCCCTCCCCGAGCAACTCCAGGCCGAAATGGGGATTCTCCTGCATTTCATGCACGCTCCGTCTCCCTTTCACGGCTTTATATTGAAAGTCGTGCGCGACCGTGCCGTTGGCCGGGACGGTCACGTTCCGGTCCAGATATTTTTTCATGCCGGCGTGCCAGACCGTCAACGTATATTCCCCCGGAGGCACGTCCGTGAGTTCGAACCGTCCGTCTTCCCCGGTAATCGCATAATAAGGATTTTTGACCACCACGCCCCACGAAAACATGTAGGGATGGAATCCGCATTGCATGACAAAAATGTTGCGGCCCTTCCTCAGGTGCACCTTTTGAATCATGGGCTTGCCCGGCAAATGCTTATGACTGTGCAACATGCCCAGCACCTTGTGAAACGCATTCATGGGTAACGGTCGATTGAACAACACCCGCGCGCCCCGCACCCGGGCGGTTTCGTATCCCTGGATATCGTGCTCGACGGGGTCCATGTTGATCACCGTAATTTCATCCTGGTCGCGCAACACGTTCACGAAGGGCAGGAAATCGCAGTCCATGGCTTCGATCAATACCTTGGGCACCTCGAACCGCTTCCCTTGTTCAATCCCGGTGAGCATGACGACCGCGTCTTTGAGGCTGCCGTCCGGCCCGATGACGAAATCTTCCACGATCCGCCATCCCGTGCCCGTGGAAATGCGTCCGCAATACACCGCGTCCGGGATAGTCACCAGATTGAAGGCCATGGGTCTCGGGGTCTCCCCGGTGATCGTCACGTGACCCTTGATCGTCCCCCCGTTTGTGACCGATATCTCTTCATACGCCCATCCTGAAGACACGAACAACCCCAAGATCAGGCACAACGTCCACGTCCGCACTGCCATGAATGCCTCCCTTTACCCTCTATCAGTGTCAATGCTTTTCATCCGGCGTACCGAATATCAACGGCTGACGAGCAATGCTCACGGAAAAAAAACGGGGAAGCCGTAGCCGGCTTCCCCGCCCTTTCCATCCGCTCACTACCCAACCCCGCGTTATTTGAACGAAATTGGACGAACGTGACCTTTCTCAGGTTGATCCTCCTTGGCTTCCTTGACTCCGGGGGAAGCCCCGCTGAGCGGGAGAATGCGCTGATCGTTCTTGGACAGCACGCGGAAATATCCCCATTGACCGGACTGGGAATACGGCAAACGTGCGTTGCTGTACACGTAATCCCCCGGCATGGAATACGGGCCGCCGGCCGAAGAAATAAACGCGTCGATCCCCTCGGACCCGGAGAATTCCACAACGCTGATGCGATCGGCCCCTTCCATGAACGGCTCGATGGGCCACTCATGTTTTTCGAGCGTGAACATGCCGTTCTGCTCGTTGCTGGCGCCAAACACGTGGATCCGAACCGGGTCGCCGGCATGGGCCTCGATAATCGGCGTCGCCGGTTCATTCGGTTCATCGACGTTACAGGGCTGGAACATCCGGCCTAACGAACACCCCTGTTCTTCACGGTACAGATAGGGTTCGTTCCGGTAATTGACCCCGACCAACCCGGCCACGTTTTGGACGTACGGCATGAAGCTGGTGCCGATGATATTGTCTTCATCCTGGAAGAACAGGGCCACGTCACGATAATTGGTCCGGTGCTCATTTCCGGGGATCGTCCGATCCACAATCACGTCGGCGATCCAACTGTTCTTCTCGGAAATGTCGGCCCCGGTCTTCGGGTCCCGATACTGGGCACCCTCGGGACCAATCACGATCCCGCCGAACAACCCGTTCCGCGGGTTCATGGCCACGTTACCCCAATCCCACACCAGGGACTGCGTTTCCCCGACGGCCGGATCGGCATAATAGGTATAGGTCCGGCTTTCGCCCGGAGCCACGGTTTGATCTCCGGGATTGTTGCCGAGGTTGACCCCTTGCGAATCCTTGGGATCGAACGCCAGTGAGAAGGCAGAGAACGAAGCTCGGCTCTCCTTCATCTTGTTGGTGAGTTTTACCTTGAGGCAATCACCCACGTTGGCCCGCAAGGTCAGCGGCATGGGTTGAAATTCTCCGGAGACCTTCGCCACTTCTTCTTCCAGGACGTAGATCTTGGCGTCCGGGTTCCGGACTTCGATGGTGCGTTCAAAGTCCACTTCAATGGGTTCTTCCACGTTGGGATTGAACGCCATCTGCGGATAATCGATCGCGACCACGTTGAAATTCTTCACCGGGGCACCGGACGGACACACTGGCAACGGTTTCTTGATGCCCGGTCCGCCGAACGCTGCGTTCGGCAACGGTTTCAAATCCGGCACTTCCTTATCCATGACCCGGATCAACCCCCATGAACCCTCGGACAACTTCGAACTCCGGCCGTTGAAATACATGTAATCCCCTGGCTGGAGTCTCGTCCCACCGGCCTGCGGGACCACCAGGTCGTACCGTTCCGCAATGCCGATGTGAATGGAATTCTTCCGGTTGGCGTCCCCGGCATACCGTTCGGTCAGGAAGTTATGACCGGACACGGTAAACACGTTACTCTCGTTCATCGTCACGTCGATAAGCCGGAAGACAATGGCATCACCCAGGTACGCCCGCAACGTGACCGTACTCGGATCCCCGTGCGTGCCGCTGCTGAACAACTGCGAGGTCTCCGGGTTGTTGGCCAACCGTTGCGCAAAGGGTTCGGCCCGGAAATTCAAGGCGCCACCCGTCGTATGCGTGCCGCCGTTGAGGAACGGCATCGGCGTCATTTTAATCAGATCGTTCGGCGGCATTTGGAAGGACACGGTTCGCCCGGCTTCCAACGCCACTTCCACGGGTTGACCGGGAGGATTCCCGGCCGTCACCACGTTGACCGTATGCGGAACCGTATCCATGATTTGAACCATCAATTCACGGAAACTGCCGCTTACCCCATACCCCACAGGTTCCACCGTATGAATATCCATTACAGGACCGGTCCGTTTGGCCTCGCCGGTGGACGGATCATGCCAGGTCGATCCGAACGGCTCGATCAGGAACGAACACACCGCGCCATGCGGCCACGTGGTTCCGCCAAACGCGTGGTCATGGCAGAACACGGAACCCACGTCGGCATCCGCCCAGAAGCGTTGCCGCACGAATTCCACGGTCACGATGTCCCCGACCGGATGATCATTCTCCAACGGAGTCTTGAAGGTCAGGGTCTGCGCCCCGCCACTCGGCGCTGCCGCTCCCCCACCTCCACCGGGCACCTGTAATTGCTGCCCCACGGAAATCAGGTTGGCATCCGCCAAGCCGTTCATGCCGACCAACGTCGCCACGTCGGTGCCGTGCTGCCTCGCGATCCCCCCAAGGGTATCCCCAAGGTTCACCGTATACATGCCGCCACCGCCCGTGGACGCGGATTCGCCGGAACTCCCGATGGCGACGATACGCTTCACTTCCTTACCTTCAACGTTGTCCGCCCCCACGAGAATCACGGTGCCGACGTGATACTGCTGGGCGTTTGTCACGTGAATCGTCCGGTCACCCTTGCCGGCCGCCTTGGTGACTTTCGCGTTCATGGGCACCGGCAACCCCTTCTCCTTTTTCTTTTCGAATAGGGTAAAGGGGCGTACGGACTGCTCATACGAAAACCCGGAAATCACACCGTCGGACGCTTGATTATCGAACTGCACGAAATGAAAATGCGTGTTGATCTTGGAAGATTGGAAATTCGTGAAATCGTCGTCCGGCCACTCGCTGGTCAACGTCCAATCCATGCAATCGTAAATATTGGCGCGAAAAACCAACGGCACCTTCAAATCATTATTGTTCCGAATCGCTTCCTCTTCTTCGTGTACCACGTACAACAATCCGTTCGGATCGACCACGGCAGGCTGATCGCCCTGGGCCGCGGACAACTCGATCGGAAGCTTGATGAAGTGGATGTTGTATTTCTGGGAACCCGCCCGGTCCGGGCACAGACTCCACCGGCCGTTTTCACCCGGTTTCGCCGGCTTCACGGACGGCTGGCCGTCTTCATCCAGGTGGATCATTTCCAGCCACGGAGCGGGATTCCGGTCCGGAGCAAACGGCACCCGTTTGCCGAAATGAGGCGTCAGCCACGGCCACGCCACCTTGCCCGTCGTCGGCTCGAACCAGATGGGCCGCCGTTTCCCGGCTTCATAGCCCTGCCACTCCGGATGGTATTTGGGATTCTCGACCGTGCTTTCCTTTTCACTCATGGCACGATCGCCGTCCCAGACCCAATCCATCACGGTCGCATCATACGACTTGAGTTGGCCGATCTCGTCTTCCGCATGACCGGGAAGACCTCGGGTCACTAATTGCATTTCGACCCAATCGTAAATCCGAACCACGGCCGGGTCGGCGGTCCAATCTGTTTTTTGAGAATTGTCGACCAGTTTGAACTTCTTGCCGAACCAATCCACCGTGGTGCCCACCAATTGATCGGAAGTCACCGGCCTGGCAATGCGACCCTGACGGTCAGGCAACTCCCGAAGCGGGGCCATCACGTCGTTTTGGATGCCGGGCACTTGCAGGGTATTGTAGACCCGCCAGTACCCCCACATGCCAGCCACGTAATGGTGAGCCACGTGACAATGGAACAGGAAGTCACCGGCCAGGTATTGACAGAGACCCGACCCGCACTCGGTTTCCAGGTCCAGCGCTTCGGATGGCCCGATCACTTCCACGTCCACCCGGTCAGTCTTGGCGCGAATGAGCGGATACTTCACCGGCCCGTTCTGTCCCTTGTGCCACATCGGCATTTGATCCACCGCGCGCGGGCTCCGAGTCCACCGGATGGCACCGCCGTGCGGATGGTGGGAATGGAACACTTCCGACCCGCCGTGAACCAGCCGGTACTTGGCGGGATCACCCAGATAACTCCGGGGGATCGTGGGGCCGGCATCGCCGAACGTGTAGGAACTGTAGGCCATGGATTCATCTTCAAAGCCGAAGTACTCGTGTTGAACGTGCATGTTGTTGATACCGAACGGTTCGCTCCGGTAGTTCAACGCCCGCGCTCCCGGCCGGTAGGCATCAGTCAAGGGGTCACGTTGTGGCAGGAAGTCGCCGTGCTTGTTCACCGGCCTGAACGCTTCGTCACCCACTTCATGATAAATCAACACGAATTCACGGAAATCCGGGCCCATGCCGTTCTGAATGATGGCTTGCCAGCCACTGGGCATATCCGTTGCGGGACCCGTTCCCAAGGGATCCAGATACTTCGAACCCGCCGGTTCCACCACAAACACCCCGAACAGGCCCATCACGGTCAACTCACGGTCATTACTGTAACTGTGGAACTGCCGCCCCCCTTCCTGGGTATCGGGATGGATATACCATTCCATTTCCACGGGCGTGGTTTCACAATTCTCTTCGCACTCTTCATCAGGACCATAGGCAATGGCATCCGGATTCGTCGTCGTCGCGGGCTGGCCGGTTTTGCTCACCACCATGCTGGACCCGTTGATGTGGAGGCTCACGTCCTCGCCGAACTCCAATTGGTTCCGAAGCGTGACTTTCACGCAATCGCCCTGATTGCCGCGTATCACCAGGGGTTGGATGTATTGCCCCTGGATCCCGTTCTTCACCCCACCGGGATTATGGTGCCCCTCTTCCTCGCGCGCTTCCGCGTTTTTGGCTTCCTCTTCCCGAACATTCTCGATATTCCCGGTCAGCGCGTACATGTAGCCGGGATAATAATCCAGCCATTGATTCAGCGTGATTTCCACGTTGATCGCGGAAACGTCGTAATGCTTCACCGGAGCCGTGGCCGGGCATTTCCCGCCGCCCGTCATGGCGACCGGTTCGATGTCGCCGTCGGACGCCAATAGATAGTTGCCCTTGCCGGCGCCGTATTGGTGCATCATGGACATCGTGTTGTAGCCGCCAGAGTTGGATTCGGACATTTCCTTCTGCATTTGCTGCATCAATCGTTCATGCTGCTTTTCAACAAGCGCGGCGCGCTCGGCCTTCCCCTCTTGGGCATTTTCAACGATGGTCTGCCCTTTGAGGCGTTCGGCCCAGGCGGGGGACTCGTGATTCATCCCCGAGGTTTGGATGACTGCGGCTGAATCGGAAACGTCGGATTCAGCGTTGGCAAGAGGAAGCGCAAAGCACGACACGGCCAACAGGCTTCCCACTGCCGGAAAAGCAAATCGCTTCATGGATACAGGGTTGAAATAAAACATGAAACCGCCTCCTTCAGAAAGTAAACTCAAGCTCCAGGCAGGAAAATGTGCGCAATAGTCGCAGGTGACTCCCAAACTGTAACGGAAAAAAAGAACGTTACTGAAAAAAACCCGAAAGTGTCAAGGGTGCCGGTCAGGAGAAACCAACGTAAAAAATGGGGGCAAAAACCGGACAGCGGGTCCTTACCTCTGTCCGGTTTCGGACAGAATACAGCGGTGGAATGCCTCGCTCACCGTCCGGGTCACGGGTCCCGGCATTCGATCTCTCACCGGAACGCCGTTGAGCGCGAAAACGGGCAATACCTCGATCGTCGTCCCGATCAAAAACAGTTCATCAGCCCGGGTCAATTCCGCCTCTGGGACCTCCCGTTCATCGACCGTGATGCCGCGTTTTCTCGCCAGTTCCAATACCACGGCCCTGGTGACGCCGGCCAACAACTGATCGCTCAACGGGGGCGTGATGATGCTCCCGGCCCTGACCAGGCACACGTTGCTGGAGCAGCCTTCCGTGACCAACCCGTCCTTCACCAGAATCGCTTCCTTGGCCCCGGCGTCGCTCGCTTCCTGTTTCGCCAGGACATTCGCAAGCAAGTTCAAACTCTTGATCGAACACCGGCCCCACCGCAGGTCGGGCAGGGTGACGGCCGAAACGCCCTGCTGTCGAAGTACGCCGTCTGTTTCGGGAATTTCTCGAAACGTCATGACCACGGTGGGCTTCGCCGAACCGGGAAAAAGATGACTCCGCGGAGCCACCCCGCGGGTCAACTGGATGTACACCAGGCAGGAGGGAAATTCACTCCGTTCCACGCCTTCCCGGATCAACGCCTCCCAGTCGGTTCGGGAGAGCGGGACCGGGATGGACACGGCCCGGGCGCTCGACTCCAATCTGGAGAGGTGGTCATACAGCCGGAAAGGCACACCCCCATACGTTCGGACCACTTCGTAGACGCCGTCCCCGAATTGAAAACCCCGGTCCTCGATCGGGATGGTCGCCTCTTCAAGAGCGGAAAAGTGCCCGTTGACGTATGCGATATCGGACATAAGGGTTATGAACCCGGTCTCTGCACGTGGACCAGGAAGACGCGCCGCGCCTCGGCGGTAAATTTCCAGGCCATTCGTTTCTGAAATTCCAGGCGGTGCGTCCCGGGTTGGAGCGGCTCGAATTCGAATTGACGCTTGCCCGAATCAACCGCATTATTGCTGGTGGTCCTGAAAAACTCGTCCGCCGTCAGCACCAGTTGGCTCGGGTCATAAGAAGGCACCCACTGCTCACCCCGCGTCCGGTCCTCCCACAGATTGACGGTCAACGGCACGCCGACCGTCGCGTACAGCGGTTTGCAATCAGACTCTTGTGCATCCATCAAGCTGTCCATCCCCATGACAATTCACCTTAAAATTCCCTGCACGTGGAACTGACGAAAATTTCACCATCCCGAACCCGCACGTCATAGGTTGCGACGCATTGCCCTCCGCCGTCAGTCCCGAACCCGTTACGCACGTCGAATTGGAGATCATGCCAGGGACATCCTACCACGTATCCCTTCAGTTTGCCTTTGTGCAGCGGCCCACCCTGATGCGGGCAGATGTTGTTGATCGCAAAAAATGTCCCGGCCACGTTGAAGAGGGCAATGGTCTTGCCGTTGACCTTGACGGCTTTCGAGGCACCCGGCGGCACGTCCTCCGCCTTGCCGACCCGCACAAAGTTGTCCGGTGATGGAGAGTCCATAATAGGCTCAAACCTTCCCGTCAATCCCTTCCCTGACAGCCTACAACCGCAAGGCAAAAACGAGTTCCTGCCCCAAGGCCACTTCGGCCCGGTCCACAAATCCGCTGTTCGCCTCGATCAGATACCGGGCCCGTTCAGGGGGCGGCCCGTACCACTCGCAGGGATCGCCGACACATGGGACCGCGGTTTCGACGATATGAACCACGTGCTTGCTTTCATTGACCCAGATCAAATCCACGTTGAACTGGTATTGTTTCGTCCAAACCTTGTGAAGGCCGGATTCCTCGAACAGAAAAATCATGCCGCAATCGTCAGGCAGCGTCTCCCGGAACGCCAACCCGAACAACAACTTTTCCGGAGTCTCGGCCACCTCAGCTTGGAGGTTGACGCCGCCGGGAAACCGGACCTCGATGATTTCCGTATCCTTGGGAGCATTAAACAACAACGCCCCGGAGATCAACAACAGCGACATCAGCGCCAGGAACAGGATGCGCTTCCTGTTCGGGGTCAATGGGGGGCTTGCCGCCGCACGAGGCTTTTTTGAACCCCTTACCATCCGTCCTTTCCGCCCTCACCCACAATCTCTCCTCACACCATTTACCATTTGGCCCATATAATTTATAGTGTCTGTTAGAGACTTCTCAAACTATCCCCCCTCATCTTCGACCAGGAGGATCTCCCCATGAAAAAGAAAACGCTCAGAGTCTTGCTCATTGCAGGCATGGCCCTGTCCCTCTCGTTTTCCATTTCGACGGGCACGTCATCCGCGATCATGCCGATCACCATCGACCATTTTGTCGCCAAAATTTTCCCCGGGGCCAATCACTATTCCTGGGTGGTGAACGACAGCAAAAAGGAAACATCCCGGGAGATCGTCCTCGACCTCAACACCTTCGTGACGCAGAAGGAAGGTGAGCCTCCCGTGGAAAGCCGGTTCTTGCTGCTATTCCTCGATGGGAAAATTTTTGCCGCCCAGAATATCCCCCTCAACGCCATAGTCGACTGCGGGCCGGCTGAAGAAGCCGTGTAAAACCCGAGGAGCAGCCGACAGGATTTCAGACGTAAAAAAGCCCCGTTCCTTTGTTCAAGGAACGGGGCTTTTTGTTATCAACACGCAAAAAACTGAGGATCGACCCTTTTACTTGAAGATCACGAGATTCGAACCAAGGTGAGCCGCATGCAAATGGCATTTGGCCTTCAGGGCGCGAGGAGCGGTGACGAACGTCAGGTCGCTCATGGGGATACCGATGTACTTGGTTTCTCCAGCCTTCAGCACAGTTTTGACCTGCAACGAGGTGGGGCCGGCAAAAGCCGAATCCGCTGAAAGGCTGAATCCGTGATCACCATCCAGGGCATTGGTGACTTTGATCAGGATGGGTTGACCTCTCCGACCCAGTGTTCCCTGGTTTCGCAGATCCAGAATTGTGGTTCCAGGATACCAGACTTTCTTCCCGCCGACCATCAAGGCAGTGTATTCAAGATCGACGTCGAGAGTTGAAAAGGGTTGACCAATAACAGATCCGGTTTCAAGATCCCCCACTGACGCTCCACCGGACTGCAAGGCAAGTGCGACCGAAGAACCGGCTGCCACCAGAATGAGACTGAAAAGGACGGATAGAAGCACCTTGTGCATTGCCTACCTCCTCACTATAAAAATGACGTTAATAAAAAGTGCCGCAAAAAAACCTCAAGGCCACTCACATTTTCCAAAAATCCCACTTGTCTGCACCATTTTGCTGCACGGTGAATGCGACTTATAGCATATGCCGCCATAGGACGCAAGGCTGTTTTTAGGGTGCACGTCGAGCGAAATATACCAGAATAGTGAGGACAAGGAAATAGCCGGGCCATTGCCGACTTTTTCCTTGCATCGGGATCTTTTTCAACGGTAGAGTGGAAACCTACTTGGTCGACAGTCGTACGTGAGACGGAAGCCATGACGTTTCGCCTCTTCGTTGCTCTGAGCCTGCTCTTCTCCTTTGCCCTGCCTGTTGCGGACATCCTGCCGGAGGCCGGGGCGTTTTCCATCGTACAACCGAAGAACGGCGGCAGCCACCCGTCCAATCAAGACGTGTCCGTTGTCATCGACGTGGAGACGGTCACGGGCGTGACTAAAGTCCGGTTCTATTGGTACGAGGAACGGGAAGACATGCTCAAGGCGTTCGTGGATGAAAAGTTGGCGGGCGTCGTAACCGACCCGCCATTCGGAGCGAACTTGCGACCACCCCAAGGGGCCACGGGGCTCTTTCGCCTGTTGGCCGTCGCTGAACAGGAAAACCGGCAAGCCGACGACGAAGATTGGGCGGTCTTCGACGAGGTGCGTCTCCTCATCCAACCCCATGGCTCGCTGGAAGAAATCGATTTCAGGACGGACAAACCCTTGAAATTCGGGCGAGCGAGCGCCGTTAAAGTCTATGATCAACTGGATTTTCTGGGAAAGTTTATCGATCTGCCCGTAGTGGGCCGGTATTCGGACGGCGCGACGCGGTCGATTCGTAGCGCCGCCTCCGGGACAACCTATCACGTGGACGATGAGTCCGTGATCACCATCAACAAAGACGGCCGCCTTCGGCTGGTCGGCAACGGCGCAACGACCGTGACCGTCAACAATGGCGGAGTTGAACGGAAACTGGACGTCCTCGTGGAAGTCAATACCGACCCGAACCAGCCCCCCGTGGCGGACCCGGGTCAGACCCGGACCGTCTATTCAGGCGAACGGGTCGTGCTCAACGGCCTCAAAAGCTATGACCCGGAAGGCGGCTCCCTCAAATACTCCTGGTCGCAAGTTCGGGGCAGCCGGATCGCCCTGCTCGATCCCGATTCGGAAAAAGCCCGGTTTTTCGCGCCGTTCGTAGTCGAACCCCGGCTCTTTCGTTTCATTCTCAGGGTCACGGACGTCCAAGGGGCCGACAGCGATCCCGCCGTGGTCGATATCATGGTAGAGCCGTAACGTCACAGTTCGATTTGCGAATCCTTCGGCGGTTCCCCCTCCCGGGTTTTTTCCAGCAACGCTTCTTCGACAAAGATGGGCGTGCCGAAATGAATCGCCAAGGCGATCCCGTCCGACGAACGGCAATCAAACACCTTGGTTTGGCCGCCGGCAGCCATCATGAGCTCGCCGTAATAGACCTGCCCTTTCAGGCTGATCCCGACCCGTACGACCGTCACGTCGTAAGCCTGCAAAATGGTGTGCATTAAATCATGAGACAAGGGGCGCGGCGATTTTTCTCCGGTCAGCGCCCCATGTATGGACCCCGCCACCGTCGGGTCCACGAAAATCGGGACCACGGCGTCCCGCGCCGTCAACAACACCACGGGTCCCGCCTCCGACCAGACGACTTTCACGTCATCCACTTTGACTTGCCCCGAAGGAGACGGGGATTGCGAGTGAACCTGGACAACACCGATTGCCGAACATCCGGCGAGAAGAATGAGCAGTTGAAAGAGATGTCGCATGACGCGCTCCTTTGAGGAACCGCAAACGTGTTCTGAATGATATGCTGCACGAGCCGCCGTCCCTGTCTCTAGCCCGGCCAACGCCACGTGGGGTGGAGACCAGGACGGAATATGATGATGCCGCACCCTGATAGACCTGAGCTTGAATTTGCATTCATGCTTGAAGAGACCTACAATTCAAAAAACGAGGTCGGGTTTCGCAGTGAAGTGTAACACGTTCTCTTTGGAGAAAGCGCCTACGAGGACCCCGTTGTGACGCTCGAGCAACCAGCCATTCCCAGCCTGCACAAGAATCTGATCAGGATCTCCCTTGCCAGCTTTGTCCTGTTGGCCGGGTGCCCGCCCGACAACACGCCCCTGATCGAGGAAAACGAACAACTCAAGGAGCGAATCGTCAAGCAAGAAAGCATGATGACGACCCTTCAAGAAGGAAACCGGGTCCTGCAGGAACAGATCGACCGGCTCAATCAGGAACTTCGAGCGAACGAGGACAAGTTCGGGAAACAACTCGAACTCGCGCAACAAACCGGGCAAGGTCTCTCCACTGAAAAACAAAACCTGCTGCAACAAGTCACGGCCATCACCAACAAAAACCGGAAGCTGCAAGCGGAGGCCAAAAAACTCCGCAAACAATTCGAGCTCGCCCAACAAACGGGGCAAGGTCTCTCCACTGAAAAACAGGAACTCATCCAACAACTCACAGCCTTAACCCAAGAAAATCAGAAATTGCACGCGGACGGTCAGAAATTCAAAAATGACGCCCAATGGCTGCGCACGCTACGTGATCGTTTCCGGCAATCGCTGCAAGCCAACAACCAGACGGTGAAAGCGCAGACGATTTTTCACAAGATGCCGGACGTGACCAAGGCCGCGTTGCAAGCCTTGGCGAACAATGGCTACACGTTGATGGCCAAAATGGAGACCGATCAAAAAACGGTGTTCATCACTGAACGCAAAACCTCACCCTCGCCCTCGATCGAGTTGCCCGGTTACCGGAACCAGTACCTGATGGAATTTGAAGCGCAACCCGACAACCAGACGGCTCTCAAGGTCAAAGCTGAATATGAAGAAATGACGCCGGGAGGCACCATCATCCAGATAGGCGAAGACGAAGTCGCGATCATCGAACGTCGATTGATTCAGGCCATCCGGCAAATTCTCGATCCTCCGGAACAAGAAGCCCCGGCCAAGGGGCCTCCCGCGCCACCGAAAGATGACACCGGGGCGTCCTGACGCGCATTTCGCCCTCACCCCAACCCTCTCCCACGGAGAGAGGAAGTGCTTTTCCTTTGTCCGGAGGAATGACGGAGCAGGCGATTACGAACGCGAGCGTGAGGCAGCCGAGAGGCTGTTCCCAGCTTTGAGGTAGGCGTCAATCCCGGTCGCGGCCTTGCGGCCTTCGGCAATAGCCCAGACGATAAGCGAGGCGCCGCGTTTCGTATCCCCGGCGGCGAAGATCCCTTCTTTGCTGCTCATGAAATTCCCATCCACCGCCACGTTCCCCCGCGTGTCGTACTCGACGCCCAGGCTGTCGAGCAGGCCGTTCTTGACGGGTCCGGTAAAACCCATGGCCAAGAGCACCAAATCAACGCCCATCTCGAATTCCGTACCAGGGACCGAGATGAATTTTCCACCCTCAAATGAGACGCGATGAGCGTGAAGCGCGCTCACGCGGCCGTTGTCGCCCGAGAACTGCGTGGTGGAGACGCTCCATTGCCGGTCGCAGCCTTCCTCATGAGCATGGGAGGAGCGAAGCTGCATGGGCCACAGGGGCCACGGCGTGGAATCCGCTCGCTGGGGAGGCGGTTCCGGCAACAACTCGAACTGATGCACGGACTGACAACCCTGGCGATGCGCCGTGCCCAAACAGTCGGAGCCGGTGTCACCGCCGCCGATAATCACGACCCGCTTATCCTTGGCGGTGATCTGCTCGACAGGCAAGTCGTCGCCGGCGTTCATCTTGTTCTGTTGGGTGAGATAATCCATGGCAAAGTGGACCCCGTCCAGGTCACGACCCGACACCGGTAAATCACGCGGTTGTTCGGCGCCGAGCGCCAGACACACCGCGTCGAACCGGCCGGAGAGAGCGTCGGCCGTGACGTCCACGCCGACGTTCACGTTGGTTTCGAACTTCACGCCCTCCGCAATCATCTGGTCTAGCCGCCGGTCGATGACCCACTTTTCCATTTTGAAATCCGGAATACCGTAGCGCAGCAGCCCGCCGATGCGGTCCGCTTTTTCATACACCGTGACACTGTGGCCGGCCCGGACCAATTGTTGGGCTGCCGCCAAACCCGCGGGGCCTGACCCGACGACCGCGACGGTTTTGCCGGTTTTGACGACTGGCAGAACCGGTTCGATCCAGTGCTCATCGAACCCGCGATCGATGATATTCCATTCGATGACGCGGATGGAAACCGGATCGGCATTGATGCCCAGCACACACGCCGACTCGCAGGGCGCCGGACACAACCGGCCGGTGAATTCCGGAAAGTTATTCGTCGAATGGAGCGCCTTGAGGGCATCCTTCCACCGGCCGCGATGCACCATATCGTTCCATTCGGGGATCAGGTTGACAACCGGGCATCCGTTGTTGCTTTGACAAAAGGGTACGCCGCAATCCATGCACCGCCCGCCCTGGTTACGCAGCTTGTCCTCGGGGAACGGTTCATACATTTCCCGCCAATCCAATACCCGCAGCTCGACCGCACGCCGTGTCGGCGTTTCCCTTGCAAAGTGCATGAACCCGCGGGGATCAGCCATGCGCCACCGCCTCCTGGATGCCTTTTTTCTTCGCCGCTTTGCGCTCGGCCAGAACTCGCTTGTAATCCAACGGCATGACCTTGACGAAGTGGCGAAGCATCATCGGCCAGGAATCCAGAATCATCCGGGCCTTTCGACTGCCCGTATAGCGGACATGATTTTCGATCAAGGTCTTCAGGGTCTGGGCGTCTGCGGGCTCCACGACCCGTTCCAATTCCACCATCCCGAGATTACACCGGGATTCGAATTTCCCGTCTTCGTTCCAGACGTAGGCTTCCCCGCCCGACATGCCCGCGGCAAAGTTGCGACCGGTGCCGCCCAGCACGACGACCACGCCCCCCGTCATGTACTCGCACCCGTGATCCCCGGTACCCTCGATGACCGTGCGGACGCCGCTGTTTCTCACGGCAAAGCGTTCCCCGGCCGTCCCATAGAAATAACACTCGCCGCGCGTGGCTCCATAGAGCGACGTATTGCCGATCAGGATCGTGCGCTCGGGTTCGAACGTGACGCCCCGCGGCGGGGTCACGATAATCTTGCCGCCGGAGAGCCCCTTGCCCAGGTAATCGTTGGACTCGCCCTCGAGATTGAGCGTGATGCCCTTGCTCAAGAACGCGCCGAACGATTGGCCGGCCGACCCCTTGAAATTGATGGTCACGGTATCCTCGGGCAAGCCTTCTTCTCCATATTTCCCCGCAATGCGACTGGACAGGATCGTGCCAGTCGTCCGGTCGGTGTTGCGGATCGGCAGGTCCAGTGCGACCTTTTCCCGCCGCTCGATCGCCGGCTCACACAGTTGCACCAATTTGACGTCCATCACCTTGTCCAAGCCGTGGTCCTGCGGCTGGACGTTGTACGTCGCCACCTCGGACCCCACGTCCGGGCTCCACAACAGGGCCGAGAGATCCAGGCCGCTCGCTTTCCAATGGTCAATGGCTTTTTGCACTTTCAACTTGTCGGTACGACCGATCATCTCCGGGAACGTTCGAAACCCGAGTTGCGCCATCAACCGTCGCACCTCTTCCGCCACGAAGAAGAAGAAATTCACCACGTGGTCCGGTTGTCCTGTAAACCGCTTGCGAAGTTCGGGATCCTGGGTCGCGATTCCGACCGGACAGGTATTGAGATGACATTTCCTCATCATGATGCAGCCTTCGACGATCAACGGTGCGGTGGAAAATCCGAACTCCTCGGCTCCGAGCAACGCCGCCACCACGACGTCGCGACCGGTTTTCATCTGTCCGTCGGTTTCGACTCTGATGCGTCCCCGCAGGTCATTGAGCACGAGGATTTGATGCGTCTCCGCCAAACCCAATTCCCAGGGAACCCCGGCATACTTGATCGAGGACAGGGGAGACGCCCCGGTGCCGCCGGCGTCGCCACTGATCAACACCTTGTCGGCGTGCGCTTTGGACACTCCGGCGGCCACCGTGCCCACGCCGACTTCCGCGACCAGCTTCACGGACACGTCCGCGTCGGGATTCGAGTTTTTCAAATCGAAAATGAGCTGGGCCAGATCTTCAATCGAATAAATGTCATGATGCGGCGGCGGCGAAATGAGGCCCACGCCAGGCGTGGAAAACCGCATCCTGGCGATGACTTCGTCCACCTTATGACCGGGCAGTTGGCCGCCTTCCCCGGGTTTGGCCCCCTGCGCCATCTTGATTTGCAGCTCTTTGGCATTGACCAGGTAATTCGCCGTGACCCCGAACCGCCCCGAGGCGACCTGTTTGATGTACGAATTCTTCGAATCTCCGTTCGGCAGCGGGATAAAGCGTTGCGGATCTTCGCCTCCCTCACCCGTATTGCTCTTGGCGCCGATCCGGTTCATCGCGATCGCGAGCGTTTCATGGGATTCTTTGCTGATGGCCCCATAGGACATCGCGCCGGTGGTAAACCGCTTGACGATTTCCCGGGCGGGTTCCACTTCCTCCAACGGCAAGGGATCCGGCAGACACTTGAAATCAAAGAGACCGCGCAAATTCGACCGGCGCCGGGTTTCATCATTGACCAGTTGGGCATAGACTTCATAGGTCTCGGCGTCGTTGGTGCGGGTCGCGTGCTGCAGCGAGTAGATGGTCTCCGGATTCCAATTATGATGCTCGCCCTGAATGCGGTAATGAATCTCGCTGCCGAAGTCCAACTGCCGGATGGGAACCGGCTCATACGCGGCCCGGTGGCGCCGCAGGGTTTCTTCGGCAAGTTCCCGCATGCTGATGCCCTGAATGCGTGAGGGCGTACCCGTGAAGTACCGGTTCACCAGTTCCTCATTCAGCCCGACGGCTTCGAAGATCTGCGCGCCGCAATAGGACTGCACCGTGGAAATGCCCATTTTCGAAAAGATCTTGAGCAGGCCCTTGTTGATGGCCTTGATAAATTTTCCCGACGCGGTTTCCGCGTCAATGCCTTCCGGCAAAAAGCCTTCGCGTTCCAGGTCCTTGTAGGTTTCAAACACGAGATACGGATTGACCACGCCGGCGCCGTATCCGATCAAACACGCAAAGTGATGCGTGTCTCGCGGCTCGCCGGTCTCAAGAATCAGGCCGACTTCCGTTCGCGTGGCCTCACGCACCAGATGATGGTGCACCGCGGAAATCCCCAATAAGCTGGGAATCGCCGCCCACTCCTCGTTCACCCCGCGATCACTCAGGATCAAAAACTTGAAGCCTTGCTGAATGGCCTTGGACGCCTCCTGACACAGTTGGTCCACGGCCGCCCCCAACCCATCGGGCCCGTCGGCCACGCGGAACAACAGGGGCAGCGTCTTGCTGACGAAATGGGGATCTTCGATCTCCCGGATCTTTTGCAATTGGGCGTTCGTCAGAATGGGCTGCTGGACCTTGATCCTGCGACAGGCCTCCGGCGTCTCCGCGGACAGGTTGGGTTTCGGTCCGATATTCGTGACCAGCGACATGACCAACTGTTCCCGAATGGGATCAATGGGAGGATTCGTCACCTGGGCAAAAAGCTGTTTGAAATATTTGGGCAACAGGAGCGGCCGGTTGGACAGCACCGCCAAGGGGGTATCCGTGCCCATGGACGAAATGGGCTCTTCACCGTTGATCCCCATGGGCGACAACACCATCTTGATTTCCTCGATGGTATAGCCGAAAACCTGCTGTCGTTGGCGAAGGGTCGGATGATCCGGTTGAGGCACACTCAACGGTTCCGGCAGTTCATCCAACGACACCCGATACTGGGTCACCCAAGAGCGATACGGCTTACGCCCGACCATTTCCGCCTTGATTTCCTCGTCGTCGATAATGCGGCCCCGGACCGTATCGACCAAAAACATGCGGCCCGGCTGGAGACGTCCTTTTTCCCGAATGTGCTTCGCATCGGCCGGCAGGACGCCAGCCTCGGACGCGAGGACGACCAGATCATCCGTCGTGACTTGATACCGGCACGGCCGTAATCCATTCCGGTCCAATGTCGCGCCGACCAGTTTCCCGTCCGTAAACGCGACGGCCGCCGGGCCGTCCCAGGGTTCCATCATCGCGGCGTGATATTCATAGAAGCCCCGCCTGTTCAGATCGATGTGCGGGTTCCCGACCCAGGGTTCGGGGATCAACATCATCATGGCATGAGGCAGGGACCTGCCGGCCATCACGAGAAATTCCACCGCATTATCCAAGCAGGCCGAATCGCTCTGTTCCTCATAGACAATGGGGTACAGTTTTTCGAGGTCATCGCCGAACAGGTCGGACGCCAGGCGCCCCTGACGAGCGCGCATCCAGTTGACGTTCCCGCGCAACGTATTGATTTCCCCGTTGTGCACGACGTACCGGTACGGGTGCGCCAACGACCAGGTGGGGAACGTATTCGTGCTGAAACGGGAATGAATCAGCCCCAAGGCCGAGACCATGCTGGAATCAGTCAGGTCGGGGAAAAAGCAGCCGAGTTGCTCCGGCAGCAGCATGCCTTTATAGACGATGGTATTGGAGGACAGGCTGCAAATATAGACCCGGCCGCGTTCCACCAACGCGGACTCGCGAATCGCCCGGGCAATCCGTTTCCGGACGACGTACAATTTCCGCTCGAACTGCGCCTCGTTCAGGATATCACGGGCAATGAAACACTGCCGGATGTGCGGAAGGGTCCGTTGTGCCTGCGCACCGACGTATTCGAGCTTCACCGGCACGTCGCGCCATCCCAAAAACCGCAACCCTTCTTCACCAATAATCGATTCGAAGAGGCCTTCGCATTGCCGGCGAAGCGGTTCATCCTGCGGCAGAAACACCATGCCCACCCCATAACCGCCAGCCTCGGGCAGTTGCAGGCCGGCGTCCTGGCAGGCACGCCTGAAAAATTCATGAGAGATTTGCAGAAGAATGCCCGCGCCGTCCCCGGTGCACGGATCGCAACCCTGCGCCCCGCGATGATACAAATTCTTCAAGACGTCCAACGACTTTTCGATGATCTCGTGCGACTGGTGCCCTTTGATATTGACGACAAAACCGATGCCGCACCCGTCCTTCTCGAATCGCGGGTCATAGAGTCCCTGTTTGGGGGGAAGTCCGTATGGGGGTCGTTGGCGGCTCATAATCGATCAGTGGCACCTCTCACACCCTTCGACAGGCTCAGGACAAGCCGGTCGTTGCGCCTGACTCATGGACAAATGAAGGAAGTCTGAGGAGCAAGGAGACTAGACCGAAATCTACTGGATACCGGAAAAAAGTGTCAAGACGGATCCCGTAAATCCGCGCACCTGCTCCTGCTATTTCTTGCTTAAACATCGATGGTGGGCGGACACCGTCCCTACGTATCTTGACAAAGACCGGACCCTCCCATAGGATCGCTGAAATGGGCAGTGGACAGCCAGCCGTTCAAAGTTCCCTGACGATGGACGAGGTATGGGATCTGTATCGTCGGGATCTCCAGGAAATCGAATCGCACATCCGTCGAAATCTCAATTCCGAGGCTCCACTCATTAACGAAATTGCCGCCCACATTCTGGACGGGGGCGGCAAGCGCATTCGCCCCCTCCTGTTGAGCCTCTGCTCCCGCCTCACGGGCTACGTCCCCAAAGACGACCTGGTTCTCGGCAGCCTCATCGAGTTCATCCATACGGCGACCCTGCTCCATGACGACGTGCTGGATGAAGCCGCTCTTCGCCGGGGGCGACCGACGGCTCGGCGCATGTGGGGCAATAGGGCCAGCATTCTGGCCGGGGACTACCTGTACTCACGGGCCATGCATCATATTGCCGAGTTCAAGAACCACGACGTGAACGACGCCATGGCCTTGGCCTGCAAAAGATTGGCGGAAGGGGAAATTCTTCAACTGTGTGCCAACCGGCAACCGCTGCTATCCGAATCGGAGTATCTGCGGATCGTCGAGTACAAAACCGGCGCCTTGTTGGCGGCCGCGTGCAAGGTGGGCGGCCTCATGGGGGGAGTGTCCCCGCTTCAAGCGGAAGAGTTGTATCTCTTCGGCTTGAACGTGGGCATTGCCTTTCAATTGGCCGACGACTGGCTCGATTACACGGCCAATGAACAGAACCTCGGGAAGACCCTCGGGCAGGACTTGATGCAAGGGATGGTCACCCTGCCCCTGATCCACGTGTTACCGCGTCTGCCGGCTGACGAACGAAATAGCATCGTCGCCAAAATTGAACGTAACGCCATAGAGGAAGGCGATCTGCTCCGGCTTACCGCATCCATGCACGAACATGGCTCCCTGGGCCACACCCGGGCCCGTTCCCGGGAATATATCGACGCCGCGCTCTCAAATCTCACGACCTTCGACGATTCCACTGCCAAGCGCGCGCTCATCGTCGTGGCCGATTACATGGTCAACCGCGACTGCTGACCCGGTTGTCATTCTGAGCCGAAGGCGAAGAATCTCTCGCTCCACCACCCAACGCCCAGAAAAGCAGATCCTTCGCCAGGTCCTTCACTTCGTTCAGGACAAGCTCAGGATGACAATTTGAGGCGTGAGCCTTCTTTCTGGAATCGATACGAAAATAAACGCTATGAAGTTCGGGCAAGCGGAGCGTTATCCCGCAGCACGGCCAGAAAGAGAAGGCCGATCAGAATCCAGAGGATTTCACGAATCCGGCGGATCACGGCAAAGGTGATGCCCGTCACCTCGCCGTGCCCCAAAGCCATCAGGAAAACAAGATACCCGCCTTCTTGCACCCCGAGTCCTCCGGGAACAAACGACACGCTTCCCTTGATCAGCGCCGTCATTGCGGCGATCGACAAAGACGATAACCAGCCGACTTCCGCTCCCAGGAAATAGAGAATCGCATACACTTCAAACAACTCCGTCAACCACGCGGTAAAGTGGACCCCCATCGACAAGATGAACGTCCGGCGGCGCTGTCCGTAAAAGGTGCGGACCGTCCGGTCCAACTCCAACAACCGCTGTCGATAAGCCTCCAGGCGCTGCGACCGGATCCGGCACGCGCCGGCCACTGTCAACAACCCTCTTCCGAGCCCGTAGCGTTGAACCACGAGAAACAGAAAGACGCCGAACGCCAGCAGGCCCACGCTGACGAACGCCGCCAGGACGTTGTACTCGGCTCCACCGACGAGCCAGAGTGTCGCACTCAACCCCAACACCATGTAGAAGATCTGAGCAAGGGTCATGATCGTCTTGGCCGTCACCACGGAGGCCAACCCTTCGACCATGGGGACTTCATAGCGCGTCAGCAGGTACGCCTTCATGGGTTCTCCGCCCAGCATGGCCGTCGGGGTCGTCGCGTTGATGGCCTCCCCGGCCATCCGCACCATGAACAACCGGACAAACCCCACCCGGCCCGCCCACTGTCCCAGGGTCAGAGACCATCCATACGCATCGAGCAGATACACCACCAAAAACGGGACGAGAATCATGCAAAACGCGACCAACCCAACACGTTCCACCGTCTCCCAGATCCGGAGCAGGCCGATATGCCAGAGCAGCCCTCCCAGGACGACAACACCCGCGACAAGAAATACCAGCCGAATCATGTGATGCACGCAGTTTCCTCTGCTGTCATTCCCGATTCTCCCCCTCTATCATCCTCGACCCTCTCCTCCTGTTATCCTCGACGTCTTTAATCGAGGATCCAGAGTCTTTGTTTTTTCAATTGTCAGGAGAAAGGCACTGGATTCCCGATTACAAATGTCGGGAATGACGGAAGGAGGCAGTGTACAAGGTCCAAACCATCATGATCGCAAACCCGCTCGTCCCGGCGGCAACGAGCCATAAGAACCAGGGCAGCACGCCCAAACAGGCGCATATCAGCACGACGATGGAAAAATCTCGATTCGCCACGTGCCCCAGGATAAAATCGAAACGGGTTCGGACGGCCTGACTCATGCGTCGCCAACGCACGGTGTCGCCTTTCAGGGACTTGACCCGGCTCACGCACCACAGGGACACCCCGGTGGAGAGAACGGCGATGCCTCCCAGGAGCAACGGCAGATAGCCGGACGAGACGGGATTCTCCCGGTACGCCCCCCAGGCAATTCCCGCAAACACGGCCACGTGCACGATATTGTCAGAGACAAGGTCCAGCGCCTGTCCAAACGGGGATTCCGCGAAAGTGAGCCGCGCCACTTCTCCATCGCAACAATCAAGAATCACGGCCAGTTGAAACAGGAGAGCCCCTGCAATCCCTCCCGCATATGAGCCTGTCGCAAAACACGCCGCCCCACCGAGGCCGATGAGCATCGACAACAAGGTAATGACATTGGGAGAGCATCCCAGTCGCATGAACAGCCGGCTCAACGGCTTGGAAATTTTCCGGTTTACGTAGCGATCAACAACTCCATCCAGGGCCTGTTCCGCTTTTTGGAGTCCTTCGACACCCTCTACGGCCGCCTGTTCCAGTGCCAACCGCGGCAGGATCTCCTGTTCCGCGCGTTCCAGGTCTTCAGGGAAGTCGATCTCGATCCACGGCAGACCTCCGATTTTCTCGGCCCCGACGGGAACCTCGCGGAAAAAATCTTCCAATGCGTCTTCGTATTCCATATCCAGCAGTCCCTGATTCACGCGCGTCTCCAGCGATCGCAACAACTGCGGCACGGCCGCGCGTCCCACGCGCAAAAACCCGACGCCTTCGCCCACCAGGTCATGCTCTGCCGGCACGGACTTGGACAACGCCACCACCCGTCCCTGCCGCATCACGACCATACATTCTTCGGTTTGTTGCGACACCGTTTCATCCATCAACAGGGCATTGGCATGCGAGGAGGCGACCAACCGTTCGAGAACAACGGGATGAAACAGGACGTCGGCATCCATGATCACCACGTCGTCGTCCAACGTCGCCCGGGCCGCCCACAACGAGCCGATACTCCCCCGTTCGTAATCCTCATTAACCAGGAACGTCACGTCAGGCCCGGAGGGGTACTCCGCCACCGCCGCACGAATGTCTTCCTGTTTGTACCCGACCACCAGGCATATCCTGGTCACGCCCACACGCGCCAGGGAATCGAAATAGCGATACAGGAGCGGCTTGCCCCCGACGTCAAGCAAACACTTGGGACGATGCCGGGTCATGACGTGCAGCCGCCTCCCCCGCCCGGCAGCCAGGATGACCGCTTTCATGTTGCCGGGTTCTCGTGCTTCAACACCTCTTCAAACGCACCCAGAAACCCTTCAACCTGGGTTTCCTGCAAGGCCCCCATGTTGGCCACGCGGAAGATTTCCGACTCCAAATGACCCTGCCCGGCATAGATGACGTAACCGCGTTCCTTCAGACGGTCGTGCAGCACGGCATACGCCCGTCCTGAGCCGTGTCGAAGGATCAGTCCTTCGGGCAGATAAAAGGCCGTCAATGAATGCGACTGATGCTCCGGGGGGAGCACGGCCCGCACCCCAAGGGTTGCCATGCGTTCCCGGATCATGGAGGCCATTCGCCCGTAGCGCTTGATTCGATTCGCCACCCCTTCCTCCAGGAGTTCCGACAAGGCTGCATCAAACGCGGCATACAACTGGACGGCCGGCGTAAAGGGGATCGTGCCGTTTTCCTGCGCCGTGTAATAATTGCCCAGGTTCAAGTACCACGTGCGTTTGGGATACTTGACCACGTTTTCCATAAAGCCTTTGCGGACCAGGACAAACGAGACCCCCGGAAATCCCTGAATGCACTTTCCCGCGGTCCCGGCCACCATGTACATGTGACGACCGGCAATATCCAGGGGTTCCCCGCCCAACCCGCTGACGGAATCCACGATAAAGACGCCCCCGCGGCTGTCGACGTGTTCGGCAATTTCGTGAACCGGGTTGATCAGCCCCAGCGTGGTTTCATGATGCACCATGACCACCCCATGCGCCGCCGGCTCTTGTTTCAGGGATTTCAAGATTTTTTCCGGGTCGGGCGGGGTGTCCCATTTGTGCTTGATTTCGGCGATTCCCAGGCGTTGCGTCGCAATGATGGACGAAATCCGTTCACCGTAGATCCCGTTATTGACGTGAATCAGCCGCTTTCCCGGAGGCAGACATGACATGATGGAGGCTTCCACCGCGGCCGTGCCCGAGCCGGTCAGCAGAATCGCGGTGTAGTCCGATTCCGCGCCCGGCACAAAGGCTTTCAGCAGCTTTCGACGGATGTTGCCGAACAATTCCGCGCATTCGGACTCCCGATGACACATATCCGGACCCGTCAAGGCGTTTCTGACGCGGTCCGAGACGTTGACCGGACCTGGATTGAGCAGGATCATGAGCTTGACGTTATCCCTTGTTCCACGGCCGTACGAAAGCGTTTGGTAATGTCAGCCGGATCCAGCGCAACACGATCCGCGTCTTCGATCTGTTCGTTCACCTTGATCAGCAGAAAATGCGGACCGTCGTTGGCGAGCATGTGCGTGAATTCATAGATGATGTCTTCCCGTTCCCAGACCCGCTCGACCGTGGCGTACCCGGCCGCCTTGGCCACCTGATCCAGCCGCACGACCCGCGAATAGGACGGCTGATTGCCGGTCGTGCCATACACCTCGTTATCGAACACGACGTGCGTCAGGTTCTTGGGGCGCAAGGCGCCGATCGTGGCCAGCGTGCCCATACCCATGAGCACGTTCCCGTCACCATCGAACACCACGACCCGCTGATCGGGTTTCGCCAGGGCCAACCCCAACCCGATGGACGCGGCCACACCCATCGACCCGATCATGTAAAAGTTCCCGTCCCGGTCCTTGATTTTCTGGGCTTCCCGCGAAGGAAAGCCGTTACAAACAATGACCGGCTGATCGTCCAGGATGTCAAACAACGCTTGCATCGCCTGGGCTCGACTCTGCATCACCCCTTCTTCAGGTCGCATAGGTTTGGGCCTTCCATTCCCTCTTACGGTTGGATCGTTTTAACCACGCCTTTTTTCAAAAACAGCGCCACGGGAACGCGTTGATCCATGAAGGTCTGCGCGGTCCATCGAAGGTCATCGGCCAGGGTTTCCGCGGCCAACGTTCGATGCGGAATCCGGATCGTCTCCATCAACTGCGGCATGGTTTGCCCCATCACCAGGTGTTCCGGCGCGTCTTTCCCTTCAAAGCCTCTCCAGGAAATGATGAGCAGGCACGGAATCCGGTAGATCAGATGGAGCGACATCAACACGTTCAAGGCATTCCCCAACCCCGAATTCTGCATCAGCACCACGGGGATTTTCCCGCCTAAAAACGCTCCGGCGGCCATGGCCATCGCCTCGTCCTCACGGACCGACGGCGTATACAGGCGACGGTCGCTCAACACTTCGATGATCCCGCCCAGAATGGTGTCCGGGACGCCGGTAAAGAAATCAAACCCGGTCTCCTGGAGCGCCTTCACAAAATCGTCACTGTCAATCACGGCCATGACGTCGTTCCCGGCTGGTTTCACTCATTCGATTATTCCCGCTATCTCCTTCTGTCATTCCTGCGAAAGCAGGAATCCAGTGTCTTTCGTCTTCACGAACAAAGGAAAAAGCAAAGACGCTGGATTCCCGATTAAAGATGTCGGGAATGACGGGAAAAAACCGGGGATGACAGAAAAACAGTACAACGCGGCTCAACAGTCACCCGGCACCAATGCAATCGTCGGTAGAAAATACCAGACGCCTCCCCCGCTTCTCAACACGTCAACGGTTTTTGAAAACGCCTCCCACGATTGCAGAGTTCTGGTATGGCAAGGTAGACTCTCGGGTGCGGTCCCCTTCTATCAACAACACGTCACGAGGAGCGTGGAGCCCATGAAACGCAGCCAGAAAGGATACACGAAACGACACGCGGAAAGCGGGCTTGCCGTGCCGCTCCCCCCTTTGGAAACCTGGCCCAACCAATTTCCGGGGTACGAGATCACGGTCGAGATCCCGGAATACACCGCCATTTGCCCGAAAACCCAACTCCCGGACTTCGGCACGATCACGATCCAGTACATGCCGCACAAAGCCTGCGTCGAACTCAAGTCGCTGAAACTCTACATCCACGCCTATCGCAACGTCGGCATCTTCTATGAAAACGCCGTCAACCGGATACTCCGGGATTTCGTGAACGCCTGCCGGCCAGAATGGGCCGTCGTCACCGGCACCTTTACGGCTCGCGGCGGGCTCAGCAGCACGATTCGAGCGCAATACCCGCAAACAAGGCGGGGATCATGACGTCTCAGCGGTTGACGACAACGGGGCTTAACGGCTGTTGTAGAATTCACCGGTCCGCCCGACCACCGTTTCCATCTGCGCGCTCGTGAGTTCGGGATACACCGGCAGAGACAACACTTCTTGGGCCAGTTGCTCGGAAACCGGAAGGTCTCCCTTGGAATAGCCGAGCGGCTGGTAACATTGCTGCAGGTGCAGCGGGACGGGGTAATACACTTTATGGCCGATCTCGTGTTCCTTCAAATAGGCCATCAGTTCGTCCCGTCTTTGCGCGCGCAGGGTATACTGGTTGAAGACGTGGACGTTACCCGGACCCGTGACCGGTAACGCGACGTGCTCCAGTAACCCGGCCTCGGTCAACAGCCGGTCGTAGGTGGCCGCGTTCCGGGCTCGCTTGGCGTTCCATTCGTTCAGGTGCGGCAGCTTGACGCGCAACACCGCGGCCTCGAGAGCATCGAGCCGGCTGTTGAGCCCGATGTGGTCATGATGGTAATCCGACCGGCTGCCGTGGACCCGCAACGCGAGGAGCAGTTCACGAAGGTCTCGATCGTTCGTCACGATCAACCCGCCGTCACCCACGCCTCCCAGGTTTTTGGACGGGAAAAAGCTGAAGCACCCCGAATACCCGAAGGTTCCGGCGTTGCGACCGTGCCGGCTGGCGCCGATGGACTGGCAGGCGTCTTCAATGACCTTGAGACCGCGTCGATCAGCCAGTTCCATGATGGACTCCATGTCGGCACACTGACCGAAGAGATGCACCGGGATAATGGCTTTCGTGCGAGGCGTGATCTTCCGCTCGATCTGTTCGGGATCCATCGTAAAGGTATCGGGCCGAACGTCCACGAACACCGGCACCGCATGCAAACGGGAGATGCCGCCTGCCGTGGAAAAGAAGGTAAACGGCACAGTGAGCACTTCATCGCCGGGTTTCACCCCCGCCGCCATGAGAGAGAGCAGCAAGGCGTCGCTTCCCGAGGCCACACCGACGGCGTACCGGCACCCGACGTACTCGGCGATGGCCTCTTCGAGGGCCTCGACCCGGCGACCGAGCACGAAGCTCTGCTCATTGCAGACCTCTTCGATGGCCGACAGGACGTCAGACCGGATGTGCTGAAACTGCGCCTGTAAATCCAACAACGGAACCTTCACGAACCACATCGCTCCCGTTATCATGGGTCAATCGCGGACCGCGTATTCAAACATACCTGACGGGAACGGGCAAGTCGGAAACGGTGGGAATTATCTGGTTAACTTTGCAGGTTGGACTGAACGTGGCATGACGGGCTTTCGGCCAGCAATCTTCGGGACAATCAAGTCCGGGCGGCACCCCGAAGCGCCGCCCGGCCCGTGACCGGACGCGCGAACCCGTCGGGCGGACACCGCCCGACGGTGCGGCAGCCCTCCTACCGCTGCTTCTCCGCACCGAAGGCGCCGTACATCCAATACTCGCCGATGTCATCTCCCAGGGAAGCCCCGGTTTGCTGCGAAAGCGCACGGAATGTCCCGAGCACGGTGCCCGGCGCAATGTTGCTGTCGTCGGCCGGCTGGTAGAACTGCGCGATGACGTTGCTTCTCTTCGCGTTTAAGGGTCGGACGCCGGCCATAGCCTGCCTGGCGCCTCGCCGGTCGAGCAGCATACCCGAGATGGAACCGTTGTTGTTCATGTCCGCGCTGATCCCCAGCACCGCCGGCAGGATCTCGTCGAAGTTGTTGCGGCGACCCTGATAGAAGGGGTGATACCCGTCCTGATCGTGGTAGTTCAGGCGAATATCGCCATCCATCCGCATCGTGTCGAAGTTCGCCGTCAGCCCCACCGGCGACTGGTCGAAGGTCGTCATGCGGGTTGCAGTGGTGCCATTGCCGAGATCGTCACCGAACGTCACAAAGCCCGCCGCCTCGCCGCGGTAGGTCGCCGTGCCCGTCACCCCGGAGATGGCCTGCGCCGGGTCCGTCCCGCTCGCAAACGTTTTGAAGCTTGTATACCAGGGCCGCGCTACGGTCCGATATTTGTTGCCGGTATCGTTGGTCAGCATCGACTCCGAAGCCCAGTAGCCGAACGCCCGGTAGTTGTTGTTGCCGTCATGCCTCGCGGCGATGAACCAGCGGTGCTGCGACACGTCCTCCTTCACTTCGGGATGCGAGGGCTCCGTGACCCATACCCGCCGGGTCCGGGTGTGCGGACCGGACGGGTTCGGGGTGAAGAAGCCGCAGCCCCGGAGTTGGCCGCTTGTGCACGCGTCCCGAAGTTGCTGCGGCACGCTGTCGGGAAAGTTGAACTGGCCCTGCTCGGTGACGGTCTGCCAGCCCGCATTCTGCTTCCACTCGAACCAGTGCTCGCCGTCTTCCTGCAACGTGTTTCGGCCATGGCGGTGCACCGACCACTGGTCGTTGCCCGAAAACCCGCCCAGGCGACGGGTGCCCTGCTCCTCGCGCTCGTGCAGGTCCTTGGTGTCCGGGATGCTGCGAGAAGTACATTGGCCCCCGTGCCCGTAGAAGCGGCATCGGGTTGTGGAATCGTCTATCGGCGACGGCAGCGTGCACAAGCTCCCGTTGACGCAGTGCGTGAACGCGCGGGTCTCGTTCTGGCCGTCGGCGGGGTCCCGGTAGTACGCCGTGGCGGTGAGCACCCCGTCCGTGCCGACCACCACGGACTCCATCTGGTCGAACTGGATGTGGAAACTGAGGCCGCTCGGGCCGACGATGGTGACCGGGGTGTTGGAATCCGACGACAACGCCACCGGCAGGTCTTCTTCCGGCGGCGGTGTTCCGAAGTCCAGCGGACCCGGATCGTCCTGCGCCGCGACCGGCGGGTCCTGCTGTTCGTCCTGCTGCGCCTGCGGTGGTTCTTCCTGCTGCTGTGCGGCAAGCATCGCCTCGTAGGCTTCCCATACCGAGTTCCACGTCGCTTCCCACGCCATCCCCTGCGAGCGGGCGACCTGGGCCTTGAGGTCCTCCGCGCTCATGGCCGTCCCGCTCCCGCCGAACAGCAGCGAATGCACCCCCCGCCACTTCGCCTCCGCGCCCGCGTTCCCCGTCACGGTCGCATGCCGCTCGATTTTGGCGAGCACCTCGGCCTCGGTGATGGGCGCCGCGTGCGCCGGCGCGATGGGCGCAACGAGCCACCAAGCGGCCAGGGCAGTGGCGACCAGATACTTCTCACAATGTTTCCTTGTTTGTGTCACAGTCCGTCCTCCTCTATGCAATGAGACAGATTGATCTGGTTAGGGCCGGATTGTCTTTGCGAGCGTTGCTCCAACCGATGCCAGTGGGTGGGCAGATCTTTCGACCGGGGCGGCAGCTTGCCGATGCCGTGGGGGGTGGGCCTCAGGCCCTCCGCCCGCGGGCTGACTCGGCAGCCGGAACCGTGGTAGACTACTGGGTTAACGAAGTTACGCGGAAGCGCGGAAGCGCGGAAGCGCGGAAGCGCGAGTCTGCGGGTCGGGGGGAGCAGGGGTCGTCCATGCGGAGACATCGTGGCGAGGGTTTTATGTTAATGGACCGAGTATCCAAAAAAATAATACACCAATCGACGTGCTTCGTCAAGGACCGGGCCAGGGAACTATAACAGGGATGATAGAAAGAGAATCTTGAACTATTGCAGCGACTGTGGCGCACCACTCGTCATGAAAATCCCCGAGGGAGAGACGTTGCTCCGGTTCGTCTGTGAACGGTGTGAAACCGTGCATTATGAAAATCCCAAGATCGTGGTGGGATGTCTTCCCGAATGGGAGGATCGGATCCTGCTGTGCCAGCGGGCCATTGAGCCGCGTTATGGCCTCTGGACGTTTCCCGCGGGATTCATGGAAAAGGACGAAACCCTGGAGGACGCCGCGGCGCGCGAGACCCTGGAAGAAGCCGAAACCGAGGTCGAGATCTCCCACCTGTACGCGATGTTCAGCATTCCTCACGTGAACCAAGTATACGTCGTGTTTCGCGGAACCATGAAACAAGCCGCGTTCGGCCCTGGGCCGGAAAGCCTGGAAGTCGATCTGTTCAAACCAGGGGACATTCCCTGGTCGAAGCTGGCGTTTCGGGTCATTCACGCAATCCTGGAGCGCTATTGCAACAACGGACCGCACGCGCCGGTTCACGTGGGCACGATCATGCCTTCTTCTCCATCCTGACCCGTCGCAAAGGTTCGGTAATTCGCTGAAAAAATCAATGACTGACCGCAATTTTCCTCCCCTTTGTAAGGGGAGGAGGAAAGGTGAGGTAGAGACAACTGCCACTGAACCACGGGAGTTCGCCGTTCTAGGCATAGCCTCTACCTCCCCTTGCCCCTCTCCCCGATTACAAACGTCGAGGACAGGCTTACAAAGGAGGGGAACTGAGCACCAAAGCAGAACACGGCTCACGAAGCCGCATACACGATCACGGCGTACCGTGCGGCTTTCCCGATGGCGATCCACACCAGCGCCGCGAACCAGTGCATCCGAAGCCATCCCCCGACCAGGCACAATGAATCTCCCACGACGGGCACCCAGGACAACAGCAGGGCCGGACTCCCCCATTGCCGCAGCCACCGGAGCGGCCGGTCATACTTGGGTTGGGTGAACCGTGAGGCCGGAAACCACCACCCGAAGAACCGGCCGACGGCCCACGTGCTCATCCCGCCCAACGTATTCCCTGCCGTCGCTACGGCCAACAGGAGCCACGGATCATGCTGATCCCGGACCGCCAATACGGCCAACACGGCCTCGGACCCACCCGGGAGAAGGGTGGCGGCCAGGAAGGCGCTCACGAACAAGGCCCAGAGACCGGCCCCTTCAACGGTCATGACATTCATTCCTCCATCCAACGTACCGGGTCGCCGACCACGATCTCGCCGTCATCCAGCACCTCGCCAAACGCCCCACCGGCCCAGGCCCGGGACATGGCGGCCTGCAGTCCGGGCCAGGCTTCCTCCATGCGTTCACATGGCCTCGTTTCACCCAGGATACGAACGCGACACGACCCGATCCCGAGGACCCGCTTCCGGGAACGGGACAAGCTGAGACCGTGGATCAACAGATTCGCGCGGCGTGCCGACGCTGGCAACCGGCCGGCAACCTCCGTCATCAACTCCGCCCAGATTTCCCGTTCGAGAATGGTGACTTGTCGCCGGCCGCCCTGATTCGCATTGCCGACCAGCCCCTTTCCCGCTTCCAGGGTCGCCTGCTCCACGCAATCCATGGGACCGCGCTTCATGCGCTTGATCCAGATGGCTTCAAGCCGGCCTTCCGCAACTTGCCCCTGCTTCGACACGATTCTGCCCCCAATCTCGCCGGAATTCGTTTTGACTCTGCGGTGCCGACGTTTTATAGTAAATTATGGCGCGAGAGCAAAGCCTTCCCCAACCCGAAAACCAAACCGCCCCAACAAAGTGCGTGCGACCGCACGTCCTCCTGCTCGTGCTGGGATGCAGCCTGTGGGGGTTCTGGTCCGGACAGGCCCTGGCCGAACATCCTTCCCAGCTTCCCATGCCGTTCGAACTGGTCAAAAAACTGGTGGGGACCTGGCAGGGCAGCAAACAGGTACTCGACGGGCAGGAGACCATCACCGTGGAATATGCCTTAACATCGAGAGGCACGGCGGTGATCGAACGGATGTTCCCCGGCACGCCCAAGGAAATGGTCTCGATCTATACGCAAGACGGGCACGAGATGGTCATGACGCATTACTGCGCGTTGGGCAACCAGCCACGAATGAAAACGAGCAGCCCGGTGACGGGAAATTCCATTACCATATCCTATATCGACGGCACGGGCATGCATTCCCTGCAGGACAAGCACATGCACGAATTGACCCTTACCTTCATCGACGACCGCCATATCAACCATGAATGGACAGTCTTCGAACACGGCCGGGAACAGGTGACCCATACGTTTGCCTTTACCCGGCAATAAAGAACGACCTCTCGCCATTTAACAATCGAACCCGTAGTAGCGTAACCTGACACCCTTGCCATTCGACGAGGGCAGAAACCAACACCTTTGGCTAAACCGACCTACTCCGACTATCCAGGAATTCATTGACGAAATTCCCGTAATTATGGGAATATGGGTTTATGAAAACGACTATCGAACTCCCTGAAGCCACGCTCCGGCTGGCCAAAGCCCTTGCCGCTGGCCGCGGCATGACGTTGAAGCGGTTCTTCACCGAAGCACTTGAGGAACAACTCCGCCGCTGCTCCAGCCATAACGAAGCGCCTTGGATGGACGGGTTCGGCGCACTTTCAGACCTCTCAGTTGAAAACCGCCGTGTCCTTGCCGTCATCGAACAGGAATTCGAGACGCTCTCCCCCGAAGACTTGTCATGATCCTCGACACCAATGCCTTATCCGCGTGGGTGGAAGGGCTCGCGACGGTGGAGGCCACTTTTCGATCCGCCAGCCGGCTTGTCGTGCCAAGCGTGGTTCTCGGTGAGTATTATTTCGGCATTCGCCAATCGCGGCATCGCAGCCGCTACGAGGAATGGCTGCGCCGCTATTTGCCGTTGGCCGAAATCGCCGCCGTGACCTCGTCCACGGCGGATGCCTACGCCGACATCCGCTTGGAGTTGAAACGGCTGGGCCATCCCATCCCGTCGAATGATGCCTGGATCGCGGCGCTGGCCCGCCAGCACGCGCTCCCGGTGTTGAGCAACGATGCGCATTTCGACGTGGTCGAGGGTATCCGGCGTATCGCATTCTGACCTCTGATGGTTGAGGATGAGAAGGGCCGGCACGCAGGCCGGCCCCTACATCCAGAGACAGCCGACCGACCGGCTTCAAACGGTATCCGCCACAGTCACACATCCAGGGTCTCCACAGCCTGCCAATCCTGCGGGTTTGCGGAAGCGGCTCGAATGAGTTGGAGGCGTGAGACGGGAAAGGCGCTTGGCAGGTCCGGGGGCAAGGCCATGATGATCGCCTGCTTCACGCTTTCGGGAAACAGCCCGTACAAGAGGCTGACGTGCGGGTCGAAGGCACTCGCCGGTTGGGCGTTGAAGATCTGCGTGGCCTGTTGGTGAACATCCAGGATCGCCGGAGACGGCTCCGCCCGCAGGAAGAGGCAGCGAAAGTACGACGATTCATAGTCCGGATCCTTGAGTCGAACCTCGAATGGATGGAGCGCGCGCGCCAACTGGTGCGCGCGATCAACCAGATCATCCTCTCTGCCTTCGAGTCTGCCCAGCAGGGTGAGATGGGGGTCGAATGCCGGGCCATGATACCGGGCGCTCAGGTCGGCGATCACGCCGGCCAGCCGGTCGAATGCCGCACCCGTCGGCACAATCCACAGATGAAACATGCTCACGGACGATCTTCGAGGCCCTACTCCACGGTCACGCTTTTCGCCAGGTTTCGCGGACGATCCACGTCGATGTTGCGGAGCGTCGCGATATGATACGCCAACAATTGCAGCGCGGCGGTGAAGGGGATGGGTGAGAGCAAGGCATGGGTGTTGGGAATCCTGAAGACGCAATCGGCCAGGGCTTCGAGTTCCTCTTCGCCCTCACTCACGAAGGCCATGACCGGCGCGCTCCGCGCCTTGACTTCCATGAGGTTGCTCACGGTTTTGTCATATAACCGGTCCCGCGGGGCCAGGACCACCACCGGCATGTCCTCGTCGATCAGGGCAATAGGACCGTGCTTCATTTCGCCCGCGGCGTAGCCTTCCGCGTGGATGTAGGAAATTTCCTTGAGCTTGAGCGCGCCTTCCAACGCAATCGGATAATTGATCCCGCGTCCGAGGTAGAGAAAGTTGTTTTTCTCGTGGAACCGTTTCGCCATGGCCGCGAATTCGGCTTCCCGCCTGATGACGTTTTCCACGTGTCCGGGCAGGGCCATGAATTGATCCAGCCACCATTGGCCGTCTTCCACGCTCAGGACCCGGCGCACGCGCCCCACGTGCAGGGCCAGGAGATACAGGGCCATGACCTGGCCGGTGAAGGCTTTGGTCGAGGCCACGCTGATCTCCGGGCCGCACCGGGTGTAAATCACGCCGTCGGATTCCCTGGCCAGCGTGCTGCCCACCACGTTCACGATCGACAGGACGTGCGCGCCCAATCGCCTGGCCTCCCGGGCGGCGGCCAGCGTATCCGCGGTTTCTCCGGATTGGGAAATGGCGACGAACACGTCCCCTTGCTGCACCATGGGGTTGCGGTACCGGAATTCCGAGCCGATATCCACTTGGACCGGTTTGTGAACGAGTTCCTCAAACAAATATTTGCCCACCAGACCGGCGTGCCAGGACGTTCCGCAGGCGACGAGCCAGATCGACCGGGCGTCCCGTAACTGATCAGGCGTGATCGCCAAATCCGGCAGATCCGCTTCACCCGAGTCGTAACTGTAGCGACCCCGCAGCGTGTCGAGAATGGCCTGGGGTTGCTCATGAATTTCCTTGAGCATGAAGTGCGGGTACCCGCCTTTTTCCGCGGCTTCCGCGTTCCAGTCGATGCGGACCGTATCCCGGTTGACGGGTTGTCCCTCTGCGCCGGTCACCGTCACACCGAGTGGGGTCAATGTCCCGACGTCTCCGTCTTCCAGATACGTCACGTTTCGGGTATGAGCCAGCAGCGGCGTCACGTCGGAAGCCAGGAAGGCGGCTTTCTCGCTTTGCCCCAGCACCAGCGGACAACCCGACTTGGTCACGACCAGGGTTTCGGGTTCGCTCACGCACATGCCGGCAATCGCATAGCTCCCGCGCAGTTCCCGCACGGTCGCGCGAAACGCCTGCTCCAGGGAGTGCCCCTCTTCCATGTGAAACGCCAGCAGATGGGCGATGACTTCGGTATCCGTCTCGGATTCGAACCGGGACCCCGCGGTTTCCAAGCGCCGCTTGTGGGCCAGGTAATTTTCGATAATGCCGTTGTGTACAATGACGACGTTGCCGGACCGATGCGGGTGGGCGTTCTGTTCGGACGGTTTGCCGTGCGTGGCCCATCGCGTATGCCCGATCCCGATCGTCCCGGAGAGGTGTTCTTCTTTCAGCGCCTCTTCCAGGTGCAGCAGTTTGCCGACGCTTCGCCGGATCTCGATCCGGCCGTGCTGCAACACCGCAATCCCCGCGGAATCATACCCGCGATACTCCAGCCGCCGCAGGCCCTGCATGAGCACCCCGGCGGCATTCTCGTCCCCGATATATCCCATGATTCCGCACATGCGCTATTTGTCACCAAAATGAATCATTTTATGATCTATTCGTGTATATTTATGCGCAATTCATTATTGTTTTGTCATCATAATTGCGCGTTTTTGCTTACATTACTTACGACTTTTTCGAATTATCGACTCGTCGCCGGGCAGCCCATTCTTCTTTGGTGACTTGCGGGCTTCGTGACAACGCCAGCGCGCCAGCGGGCACGTCTTCTGTAATCGTGGAACCCGACCCGACCACAGCGCCCTTGCCCACCCTGACGGGCGCGATCAGTTGCGCGTCGCTGCCGATGAACGCCTCGTCCTCGATCGTCGTCCGGTCCTTTTTATAACCGTCGTAATTGCACGTGATCGCGCCCGCGCCGATATTGACCCGTTTCCCTACGGTCGTGTCACCCAGATACGTCAGATGATTCGCCTTGGACCCCGGTCCCAGTTCCGTATTTTTCAATTCGACGAAATTGCCCACCTTGGACTGTTTCCGCAACACCGAACCCGGACGAACGTGCGCGAATGGCCCGAGCGTGGCCTGATCCTCGATAACCGCACTGTCCGCCACGGAACTGTCCTCGATGGTCACGGCGTTCCCCACCACGCTGTTCCTCACCCGGACGTGGGATCGAATGACGCAGTCGGCCCCGATGGCCGTTTGACCCTCCAACGTCACGCCCGGGTAGAGCACGGTATCAGCGCCGATCGTGACCGTCTCATCAATGAACGTGGTCCGGGGGTCGAGCATGGTCACGCCCTTCTCCAACCATCGCGCCCGAATGCGGTGGCGCATCGCCTCTTCGACGACGGCCAGATGCGCCCGGGTATTGACCCCGATACACTCCGAAGAATCGGCGACCTTCAGACCCGCCACCCGGTGCCCCCCGGCCACGGCCAAGCCCACGACGTCGGTCAGATAATATTCGCCTTGAGCATTATCAGCCCGAACCCGGGCCAGGGCCTTGAACAGGAACGACGTCTCGACCACGTAGGTTCCGGCGTTCACTTCGTGGATGGCGCGCTCGGCCCTGGTCGCATCCGCTTCCTCCACCACCTTGAGGACGTGCCCCTTGGGGTCCCTGACCACGCGCCCGTAGCCCCGGGGATCAGGCAGGTCCGTGCTCAGGAAGGTCAAGGTCGCTTTGGCCTTTTCATGACGGGTCAACAACCTCTCCACGGTCGCTCGACTCAGCAACGGCGTATCCGCGTTCAGGATGAGGCAATGCCTGCTCACGGCTTTCCCGTTGGGCAGCAGGGCCGCTCTGGCCTGTTGCACCGCATGGCCCGTCCCCAACTGGTCGGGTTGCAGGGCCACGTCGAACGGCTCGAATTCCGCCTTGGATTGTTCCAGAAACGCCCGGACCCGTTCGGCCTGATGGCCGATGATCACCACCACGCGCGCGTCCGCGACCCGTCCGGCCAACGAGACCATGTACCAGAGCAGGGGCCGACCGGCCACGGGGTGTAACGCCTTGGCCGTTTTGGACCGCATGCGTTTGCCCCGGCCCGCTGCGATGACGATCGCGGAAAACTTTTTCATCGGTGGTGCCTCATGACGAGGCGTTGCGGAACAGGTGGAGGTTATCCCGTCCTGACTTCGACCTTCCGTTCGGGAAAGGCGGAGGGCTCGCGAGTCGCATCGAAGGCCGGCACGTTCATGGGTTTCCCGGACGAATAGAGCCCGCCCGAGACGATCAGTTTCATGGCTTCTTCCACGCTCATGTCCACGGACACCACTTCCCGTTCCGGGACCAACAAAAAGTATCCTGACGTGGGGTTCGGCGACGTCGGGACGTACACGTGGACCAGGGGTTCCGGCGCCAGGGTTTGGACTTCTTCCCTGGTTTCCCCGGTCACGAAGGCCAAACAGTAGTTCCCGTCCTTGGGGAATTGAATCATCACCACTTTGTTGTACTTCTTCCGCTGTTTGAAGGACAGGATATCCATCATGGATTTCAGGGTCGCATAAATCCCGCGCACCACGGGCACCCGGTCCAGGAATCCTTCCCACCGTTTCACCAGCCGCCCCCCGATGTAATGCGTCCCCATGAACCCCGCGAACAGGATCAGAAACAGCAGCGTCAGGATCCCCAGGCCGGGCACGTAGTAGTCTTCGGTCACCACTTCGGCCAGCATGTTCCCCAAGATGCTGTCTACGGTGACGAACAGGGTCTTGAGGACGAGCACCGTCCCCCAGATCGGCGTGACCACCAACAGGCCCGTGAGAAAATATCGCTTGAATGCCGTGCTGGACATGGTGAATCGCATGTTACAAACCTGGGGGGCTTCCTGCAACCCCGTTTCTTGCGAATATCAACGGGTTGGATTACGATGCGCCGTGGCAAGCAGGAGATCGCACGACGCCCCTTCCGCGACGAAACGTCCGCGTCGAAAGGGCCTCTTCATCACGTTCGAGGGGATCGAAGGGAGCGGCAAATCCACCCAGGCCCAGGCCCTCGCCCACTATCTCCGCTCCAAAGGCTTCCGGGTGATCGAAACACGCGAACCCGGCGGCACGCCCGTGGCCGAACACATCCGGGAGGTGTTTCTGCGCCCCACCCGCAAACGTCGAGCACTCGATCCTCTGGTCCCGGAGTGTGAAGTGGCCCTGGTCCTGGCGGCTCGAAGCCAACACGTCGCCAACCTGATCCTGCCGGCCTTGGAGCACGGAGCCGTGGTCATCTGCGACCGCTTCTCCGACTCGACGCTGGCGTACCAGGGGTACGGCAGAGGGCTCCCGTTAACCGAACTGCGGTCACTCACGCGGTGGGCCGCCAGGGGCCTGACTCCCAATGCGACCTTTTTGTTTGATCTGCCCGTGTCCCAGGGATTGCGACGGCGCCTGAGCAGCACCGACGTGAATCGTCTGGATCATGAAACCGCGGCCTTCCATCAACGCGTGCGAAAAGGATTCCTGAGCTTGGCCCGACAAGCGCCACGACGGATTCATACGATCAACGCCGGCCGGTCGCCCCGAACGATTGCCCGGCAACTGATCACGTTGATCGACCCCCTGCTTGACGAGGGACTGAAAGCCGGACGCCTTACGGTCAAGCGTGCGTAAACCCCTATGCCGTTTGCAGACGTCATCGGTCAGGAAGGACCGAAAAGGAAAATCCGGACGGCGCTGGGCCAGGCGGCCATCGGCCACGCCTACCTCTTTTCGGGAGACGACGGCATCGGCAAACGCCTCATGGCCTTGCGCTTTGCGCAAGCCCTCTCCTGCGAAACCCCGCCGTCCTCGAACCAGCCGGACTCCTGCGGCCAGTGTCGCGCCTGCCGGCAAATCGACTCCGGCACCTATCCCGATCTGTTGATCATCGAACCGGAGCAGGACAAAGCCAACCCGCAAATCAAAATCGATCAGGTCCGCGAGATCGAGCGTCACGTGATCTACCGGCCGCTGTTGAGCGCACGAAAGATCTGTCTCATCGACGATGCCGATCGCCTGACCGCCAATGCCGCCAACGCTTTCTTGAAAACACTCGAAGACCCGCCGGACCACAGCCTGTTCATCCTGGTGACCAGCCAGCCCCTGCGCCTGCTGGCCACGGTGCGGTCCCGCTGTTTGACGCTACGGTTCTCGCCCGCGACGCCCGAGCAATTCCAGGGGGCCCTTGCCCTGAGGCAGGCCATGGCGATTGAGGACGCCCGGTTTCTTTCGCAGGTGTGTCGAAACCGTATCGGGGTGGCCCTGCGGACGGATCTGTCCGATTTGCGCAGCCGCCACGACCGATTTTTTGAACTATGCCGTGATGAGACTCTCGCCCATCCCACGGCCGTGCTCCAACAGGCCGAAGACCTCTCAAAGGCCCAACCCTTCCCGGACGTGATCGACTGGCTTGCGCACGGACTGCGCGACCTCCTGCTGGTGACCCTCGGGACGGAGCAGGACCTCCTCCTGCACCAATCCCGCATTGCGTTGCTTCAACAACTGGCCGAATCCTTGACCCCCGCGGACGTCGTGGATCTCCTGGATGTGCTGCATACCCTGGAGCAGGCTCCGACGCACAATTTGAATCTCCAACTCTGCCTGGAAAATTTCCTGTTTCACTTTCACCAAACGATCCACCGTGACGCCGCCTGAAGAACATGATATGTATTGGAACCGCGCACTCCTGTTACACCTTTTGTGTGATGGTGATGAAAACAACCACAATTTGTCATTCTGAACGAAGTGAAGAATCTCTCCTCAACAACCGAATGTCTCAACTACGAGATCCTTCGCTAGGCCCTTCGCTACGCTCAGGGCAAGCTCAGGATGACAGTTTGGTGTCATTTGCTATTTTCATACCAATGACCACAAAAGTCCGAATGGACTGACAATGCCCAATTCCTTCTATATCACCACCCCCATTTACTACGTGAACGACGTGCCGCACATCGGGCATGCGTATACCACTATCGCGGCGGACGTGCTGGCACGCTGGCGCCGCCTCATCGGAGAAGAGGTCTTCTTTCTGACGGGCCTCGACGAACACGGCCAAAAGGTCCAGCAGGCCGCGGCCAAAGCCGGGGTCTCGCCGCAGGAGCATTGCGACCGGCTGACCCCGCAATTCCGCACCTTGTGGGAGAAGCTCGCCATTTCCAACGACGGGTTCATTCGTACCACGGATGGCCGGCATCAAGCCGTGGTCCAACGATTCCTGCAGGAACTGTATGACAAACAACTCATCTACCGCGCGGAATATACCGGCTGGTATTGCACGTTCGACGAACGCTTCTGGACGGAAAAAGACGTGGACAACGGACGGTGTCCGGACTGTCAACGGCCGGTCGAGCAACTCAGCGAAAGCAATTACTTCTTTCGCATGAGCCAATTCCAACAGCGGCTGCTGGACCACCTCGAAGCCAATCCCACGTTCATCCGCCCGGAATCCCGTCGCAACGAAGTGCTGGGCTTCTTGCAGAAACCCCTGGAAGACCTCTCGATTTCCCGTCCCAAATCCCGCTTGTCCTGGGGCATTGAACTGCCCTTCGACGCCGACTACGTCACGTACGTATGGTTCGACGCGCTGGTGAATTACGTGTCGGCGCTGGAATACCTGCCGCCGCAGCCTTCGGTTGATCGCTGGTGGCCGGCCACCGTGCACCTGGTCGGCAAAGACATCCTGACGACTCATGCGGTGTATTGGTCCACCATGCTCATGGCCCTGGAGATCTCCTTGCCCCACGCGATCTTCGCGCACGGCTGGTGGACGGTGGACGGAGAAAAAATGTCCAAGAGCCGGGGCAACGTGGTTGACCCGTATGCCGTGATCGACCGGTTCGGCGCGGATGCGTTTCGCTACTTCCTGCTCCGCGAAATCCCGTTCGGACAGGACGGGGACTTTTCGCACGAGTCCTTTGTCGGCCGGATCAATGCCGACCTGGCCAATGGACTGGGCAACCTGTTGAGCCGGACCGTGACTCTGATCCAGCGGTTTTGTCACGGCGCCGTGCCGGCTCCTGACCCTTCCTCAATCACCGGACTCGAAACCGATTTGCAAGCCGCGGCCGAATCCCTGATGCAAAAGACGTTGTCCCATCACTTGCGGCGGGTCGAATTCAACCGCACACTCGAAGCGATCTGGGGATTGGTGCAACTCGGCAATCAATACATTGACAAGACCGCACCGTGGGTCCTCGCCAAAAACCCTGACGACGCCCAACGACTCCACACCGTACTCTTTCACGCGGCGGAGACCCTCCGGTTCCTCTGCCTGGCCGTGTATCCCTTCATGCCGGATACCGCGCAGGAAATGGCCCGGCAACTGGGGTTGCCGTATGATTTTTCCCGGGCGCTCCTCAAGGCCCCTGTCGCCTGGGGCGACCAGGAATCCGGCGCCACCGTGGTCAAAGGGAAAGCCCTGTTCCCGCGAGTCGAGGCTGCCGCGTCGCAATCCCCTGCAAAACCTCAACCTGAGGCATCCGCTCTTTCTCCCAAAGATGAGGACAACCGAATCACCATACAGGACTTTCAGAAAGTCGAGTTGAAAGTCGCCAAAGTCCTCACGGCCGAACGCGTCCCCAAGTCAAACAAACTCCTGAAACTCCAGGTTGATCTCGGCGGCGAACAGCGACAGATCGTGGCGGGTATCGGGAAAAAATACGGCCCGGACGACGTGGTGGGAAAGACGATTGTGGTGGTGGCGAATCTGAAACCGGCCAAACTGATGGGCGTGGAATCGCAGGGAATGGTGCTGGCGGCAGGAGATCAGGACGTCCAAGGCCTGGTCACGTTCGAGGACGCCGGTCTTGAGCCGGGCACGAAGGTCAAATAGTCTCTACCCCACCCTGCCCTCCCCCCTTCGACTCCGCTCAGGACAGGCTTACAAAGGGGAGGAAACAGATGAGCATGCCGCCTACATTCCCCTCCTTTGTAAGGAGGGGTAAGGGGAGGTAGAGTCTTCTCAATGGCGTTGGGTAATACTTTCGATTAACCCGACCTGCCATCCTTACAGCCCGCGGGCGACCAGGTCGTGGAGGTGGATCATGCCGACGACCTGTTTCTGACGATTCAAGACCGGCAACACGGAAATGGGTTTCGTGCGTTTTTCCATTTTTTCCAGGGCCGCGTACGCATTTTCGTCCTCATACACAAACTCCGGGGTGGCGTTCATGATGTCCTGAATCGTCATGCCGAATACGTCTTTTTGAGCCTCCAACGCCCGGCGAACGTCATAGTCGGTCACCAGGCCCAGTAACAGGTGTTCATCATCAATGATCGAGACGGCTCCCGCCCGTTGTCGCGTCATCTCCGTCAGCATGAATCGCACGTCTTTCGCCCCATGCACAACCGGGTTGGCCTCACCGGAGCGCATGAGATCGCCCACCGTCAGAAGTAACCGCTTGCCCAGTTGTCCCCCGGGATGATTGACGGCAAAATCATCCGGTTGAAAATCACGTAATTTCATGAGCGTCACGGCTAAGGCGTCGCCCACCACCAACGCCACGGTCGTGCTGCACGTGGGCGCCATGTTGAGCGGGCAGGCTTCTTCCTCTATCGGCGTATGCAGAACCAGATCGGAATGCCTGGCCATCGACGAATGCGGTTGGGCGGTGATTGAAATGACTTTCGCGCCAATTTTTCTGGCTACGGGAAGAATCGCCAACAATTCATCACTCTCACCCGATTTTCCGACGGCCAACACGATGTCTTCTTGCTTGATGATCCCGACGCCGCCGTGCAGCCCATCGGCGCTGTGCAGGAACACGGCCGGTGTGCCCGTGGAGACCATCGTGGCTGCAATTTTCTGCGCGACGATGCCGGATTTTCCCACCCCCGTGACCACGACCTTCCCTCGACAGTCGAAAATCCACCGCACGGCTTCTTCGTACGCCGGGCCCAGGGCCGGTTTGAGCGCATTGATCGTCCGGGTCTCCAGATCAATCACGCGCCGTATTGCAGCCAGAACGTCCATGGTCAATTCTTACAGGAATCTCCTGTCATCTTGAGCTTGCCCTGAGCTTGCCCTGAGCGTAGCGAAGGGCCTAGCGAAGGATCTCGTAGTTGAGGCACCCGGTTATTGAGGAGAGATTCCTCGCTTCGCTCGGAATGACAAATTTGGAGTGCCGTTGAGTATTTTCACATCAAGACGCGTAAAATTGCCTTTTTGAGGCATAACAAGGAAAATACTTCAGCACATTCTCCGAAACGGAGTCAACGCCATATCGGTTTTCCAGCGTAAGTGATTTTACGATATAGCCGATCCGGCCCGCATTGCGACCCGGAGGACAACCGCACCATGCCGTCGAACGTGCGAAATCCCGACGATCATTTCCTCCGCACCCGAACGAAGCAAGCCATCCGGAACGTCTTTTCCAGGCTGGACTATGACGCGCTTGGCGACGTGTATTGCGAGGAAGGCGGTGCCGCTTTTTGGAAAGCCCATAAGAAAAAATGCCAAACCATGGGAATCAGGATCGCCGAAGCGCTCAAACAACGGCTTTCCCGAAGGGGAAGAAGCCTCTACGTGGGAGCGGGAGTGGCTGAACTTCCCCTGCTGGTGACTGAAACCCTTGATATGAATCGGATAGTCGAGGCCTATAACCTTCGGGAACGTGAAGTGGACGTTCTCAACGAGGCGTGTGGCGGCCTGCCATTGACCGTTCAGGCGAGCAACGCCCAAACGGCCCGGGGCACCTTTGATCACCTCTGGATGGCCAGCGTGCTCAATGATCCGGAATGTTTTCCGGAAACCTCGGCTTTGGCTTATGGGCGCGCCGACCCCGTACGATTTGATCCCGTAGCGTTTCAACGGGAACGAACACGCATCCAGGATCTCCTGGATGCGTGTTTGCCCAAACTCTCACGTCCCGGGCTTCTCTCCACCACGGTGGAAGAAGTCACGTGGATAACGGATTGGCTCACCCGGAACCGGGTCCCGTTTCACGTGGAAGAACAACACTACCCGACCGCCATCGTCGGCGACCCGCTCTGCTTTATCCGCCTTGAGCCGGGTAGGAGTTAAGGCTCGGGTTGTCGAGCGCCGGGCATGGATGCCCGTTGGGCGGCGAATACCGCATGCACCTGCTTCCCCTGTTCGAGAAGCTGTTCCCTCGCCTTGGCGAAAACCTGCGTGACGGACGCCCAATCGGCTGCGGTGACGTTATACTCACGGAACGCTTCTGCCCAATGAGGTTCATCGGTCATTGATCGCGGCGCGGTATAATCAACCAGCGCCTCGAGCGTCTCCGAGGTCCAGCCCGTTACAGTGAACGCCTGACTCAACGACGCGGCCTTCTTCGCGCCGAATTTATCGGACAATGCGGAGACAAACATGTCCCGCACAACGGGATCCCGATTGTTGAGAAACAGCGACTGTGATTGGATCAGCGCATGGATGAGCCGGTCGGCTTCACGGCTGGATTCCGGCGGCAACACGCCGGCCTCGTGAAACGTGGACAACAGGGCCATGATCGATCCGATATGAGCAGCCGGCGTCCGTCCGGATTTCATGGGACGAGCCTGGGCAGGTTGTAGCTGCGCCATCTCATGGCGCGCATTTTTCCCCTGACCACGGGAGGAGTCCCGGCCCGCATGCACCGCGACGCCACACAGCAAACAGGACATCACCAGTATGATGGCATACAACCAAACCCCGCCGTCGAACGTTCGAGAGGGATCATGTCTCCGGGATTTCATTCTGCATCCTTCAGGAACATCAAACTAGACCGTTAAGTTGAAAATTCACAAAATCCACCACTATAATCGCCGTGCTTTTCGATAGTTCGCTCACCCCTCACATGAGGCAGCCGTGCTTGCAAAAGTCTTCAGTGCCGGACTGCTCGGACTCGACGCCCATTTGATCGAGGTCGAAGTCGATATTGGCGGCGGCCTTCCTCAATTTTCCATCGTCGGCCTGCCCGACGCAACCGTCCGGGAAAGCCGGGACCGTATTCGCGCGGCCCTGAAAAATACCGGCTTCGCCCTCCCACCTAAAAAGATTACGGTCAACCTAGCGCCCGCCGGCTTAAAAAAAGAAGGCGCGGGACTCGAACTGAGTATGGCCGTCGGCATGTTGGTGGCCGAAGGCATCATTGACCAGGCAACGGCGCAACGCTACGTGCTGGTTGGTGAACTGTCACTGGACGGCCGGATCAAGCCCATCAGGGGCGGATTGTCCATCGGCCTGCTGTGCCGGAACCAACGCCCGCTGATCCTCCCCGCCGAAAGCGCGCGTGAGGCTGCTGTCATTGACCAGGTCGAAGTCTATGGAGCCCGGACGCTTCCCGAAGTGGTGGAGGCCTTAACGGGAAACCACCCGCTCACCCGGCTCATCACAGACCCGCAATCGTTTTTCCGGGCCGCAGCCACACCGGAAGAAGACTTCTCGGAAGTCCGTGGTCAATTCCACGCCAAACGTGCCCTGGAAATCGCCGCAGCCGGAGGGCACAACGTCCTGCTCATCGGACCACCGGGTTCGGGAAAAACCATGTTGGCCCAACGCCTGCCCGGGATCCTGCCTCCCCTCAGCATCCGGGAAGCCCTGGATACCACCCGGGTCCATAGCGTGGCCGGCACCTTGGTGACAGACCAATCGCTGATGACTACGAGACCTTTTCGCGCCCCCCATCACAACGTCTCGGACGCAGGCCTCATCGGAGGGGGCACCATTCCCAGGCCGGGGGAGGTCTCTTTGGCGCACAACGGCGTGCTCTTTTTGGATGAAGTGCTGGAGTTCAAGCGGTCGGTCCTGGATGGCCTACGCCAGCCGCTCGAAGAAGGGACCGTGACCGTCACGCGGGTGAATGCGTCGCTCCAATATCCGGCGCGATTCATGTTGGTCGTTGCCATGAACCCTTGCCCATGCGGGTACCATGGAGACCGGACACGTGACTGTATTTGCACCCCTCACCAGATCAGGCGGTATCGAGGCCGGCTTTCAGGGCCGCTCCGGGACCGGCTCGACATTCACGTGGAGGTGCCCGCGGTTCCGGTTTCGGATCTGGGGCAGGATCAATCGTCTGAATGTTCCTCCTCCATTCGAAAACGCGTGGCCGATGCCCGGCACATCCAGGCGAACCGGTATGCCGCGGAGCATCTGTTTGCCAATGCCCAACTCAAACCCCGGCATATGAAAACGCATTGCCGGCTCGACCAGACCGGCAAGCAACTCCTGGATCAGGCCGTGACGCGACTAGGGCTTTCTGCGCGAGCCTACGGGCGGATACTTCGTGTTGCGCGAACGATTGCGGATTTGGCAGACTCAGAGGCTATCGAACCGTCGCATCTGGCCGAGGCCATTCAATACCGGAGCCTGGACCGCACGACCACATTTTAAGCAAGGATTTGCATGGACATTCAGATCGGACCTCACCTGTACCGTAACAGTAACGGCACGATTGAAGTCGAAGGCGTGCCACAAATCGATATCGAGCCACGTCCCTCCGGCGGATTCCCGAAAGTGAATTTTGCCTTGTTTGAGACGGGAGGGAAAATGCCGGCAAAACTCACGGACAGCACGTTGGCGATTAATGAAGGCCAAGCCTATGTGCTCGAACGAAGTCCCACGAGTCTGGTGATGCGACATCAGGACAGCGGGAAAGAAATCCTCAACATGGCTCTTGAGGAGAATGGCCGGCTCGTCATCTCACAGGGCGAGTTCTATACCTTGAGAGGCCACACCCTCACGATTACACCCTTGGAATGGACCCTGGAAAAAACCACGGTGACGGAAGGGGAAACCGACGTTCAGGGCAAAGCCGTTCCCTTGGAATAGGGCGCACACACAGGTGCGCCCCTACGGCGCCGTTGGTGGGCAGGCCCTTCGACAGGCTCAGGACAGGCCGATCAAATCTCCGCGGCAGAAACCTTTTCCGACCCACTGCAGTTCACACACGTTCGACTATGAATTCCCTCACTGGCCACAGCCGGTCCCAAAGCCATGTTACGGTCCAAGGCGACTACGTCAGGACCTTGATACGTCCAGAGACGCTCACAGTTCGGGCAAAAGAACCACACCGTATACCCCGGCCAATCCCGGTCACGCGTTGCCATAACGAAACATGTCTACCGACGTTGGCATTCTTTCTGTCATCCTCGCACAAAACACCAACATGGTCATCCTGAGCGAAGCGAAGGATCTCGTCGTTGGAAAGACTTCAGTTGTAGGGCTGCATCTTATGCGGCCAAGAGAAGACTGCGCCATAAGATGGCGCCGCTACAAATACAGTCTATGCGTTTGCCAGCACGTTGCCGATTTTATGCGTCGCCTGTTCCACGTCCGCATTCGACACGTCCAAATGGGTCACCGCACGAAACAGGTGATCGCCAATGGCATTCAACAGGACCCCGGCTTCCTTGAACGCTTGCAGGAGTTCCCGGGTCGAACGGTCGCTTCGCACGACCTCGAACACAATGATATTCGTTTCGACGTGGTCGGGCTCCACGTACACCGTTGGAATCTGTTGCAGTTGCAGGGCGAAACTTTTGGCATTCTCATGGTCCTCCTGAAGCCGGGTCACGTGGTGCTCCAGAGCATAGAGGCCCGCGGCCGCGAGAATGCCCGCTTGCCGCATGCCACCGCCGAACATTTTTCGCAAACGCCGAAGCTTGGCAATCCGGTCCTTGGTCGAGGTGATCAATGACCCGACCGGAGCCCCCAACCCCTTGGACAGGCAGAACGACACGGTATCGAACGGCTGCGCAAATTCGGCGGCGGATACCCCGGTGGCCACGGCCGCATTGAACAAGCGCGCGCCGTCCAAATGCAACGCGAGACCCTGGTCTCCCGCCAACTTCGTGATTTCCCGAATCGTGGACAAGGGGTAGACCGACCCCCCTCCGAAATTGTGCGTTTGTTCCAGACACAGCAGCGTCGTCGGGGGATTATGGACGTCTTTAGGCCGGATGGCCGCGAGCACACTATCGGCGGTCAAAAGGCCCCGGTCGCCGTCGATGCAGCATAATTGGACCTGAGACAAGGCCGAGGCCGACCCCCCTTCATACCGGATAATATGGGCCGTGCCTTCCACGAGCACCTCGTCTCCTGGACGGGTATGCAGACGAAGACACAGTTGGTTCGCCATTACCCCGCTGGGCACGAACAGGGCCGCGTCTTTTCCCAACACGCGGGCAGCCTTGGCTTCTAGGGCATTGACCGTCGGATCTTCACCGTACACGTCATCGCCCACTTCTGCCTGAGCCATGGCGGCTCTCATGCCCGGAGTCGGCTTGGTCACGGTATCGCTTCGCAGGTCGATCATTGTCAGCCTTTCACAATTTGATGCACTCGCGCTCAACGTTCCTTTCCCTTTCCTGAGCTTGCCGAAGGGCTCAGGACATGCTTTATTCTACGGCAGTCCCTTGACGGGAACAAGAAGCCCGATGTTCGACAAGACCCGTTGAATCTCCTCGCCGGACACGGGACCTGCTCGCAGGATGGCCGGCTCATCCACCACGCTCAACAGGGTGGAAGGGCGGTTTCCCGGAGCCGGGCCGGTATCCAGAATCAGATCGACGTCATGACCCAGTGACGCTTGCACCTCCTCGGCGGTCAGGCATGGGGCTTGTCCGGACAGGTTGGCGCTCGTCCCGGTCAACGGACCCGTGTGACGTAATAAGGCACGCAGGAACGCCGGCGCGGGCTCTCGAATCCCGATGGTCCCGGTTCCTGCTGTCAACATGGAAGAAAGCCCGGGCTGGGCCGGAACGATGACGGTCAACGGCCCTGGCCAGAATTCATCGATCATCACGTGGAACCAGGATGGAACAGACCCGGCCAGAGTATCGAGTTGGCTCCGTTCCCCGATCAGCACGAGAAGGGGTTTCCCGGAAGGCCGTTCTTTCGCATTGATCACGCGGTCCAGAGCCGTGGGATTGGACACCGATGCGGCCAAGGCGTACGAGCTTTCCGTCCCGACGGCCAGCAGTCCGCCTCGATGAACGAGATCCGCAATCGGAACAAAAAATGAAGGAGAAGGATCTGCTGGAACCGGAAGGATTTTGGCCACGAGCGTCTTACCCGAACAGAGATGGTTTACGTCAAGACTCGTGCGGCAATATCGGTGCGGAAATATTCCCCTTCAAACGTGACGTGCCTCCCCGCATCATAGGCCCGGTCACGCGCCGCCCTGAGAGAGGGGCCCCAGGCCGTCACCCCCAGCACCCGGCCGCCGGCCGTTACGACGTCTTGGCCATTTAAGGCTGTCCCGGCGTGGAAGACCGAGACCTGGTCATCGGCGGCAGCCTCCAAAAGCCCGGCGATCGGCAGGCCACTCGGATACTTGCCGGGATACCCGCCGGACGCCATGACGACACACACCGACGATTCCTCCGACCAGTCGAGATGGATCTGATCCAACCGGTGTTCCACGACCGCTTCCAAGACGTCGGCGAGGTCCGTTTTCAACAATGGCAACACCACTTGGGTCTCAGGGTCGCCGAACCGCGCATTGAATTCCAGCACGTAGGGCGTCCCGTCCTTGACCATGAGGCCCGCGTACAAGACCCCGTAAAACGGACTGCCCACGCGCGACAGCCCTTCGATCGCCGGGTGCAACACGTCTCGCATGATCGCATAACGTAAGGCCGGCGTGGCCAGCGGCGCCGGCGCATAGGCCCCCATGCCTCCGGTATTGGGGCCGGTGTCGCCCTCCCCGAGCCGCTTGTGATCCTGAGCGGCCAGCATGGGCACGACGGTTTTCCCATCGGCAAAGGCCATCAGGGTCAGTTCCTCCCCTTCGAGACATTCTTCAATGACCACCCGGTTGCCGGCGTCGCCGAAGGCTCGACGTTCAAGCACGTTGACGACCGCGTCCTTGGCGTCCTGCGCCGTCCGGGCCACTACCACGCCTTTCCCCTGCGCCAACCCGTCCGCTTTGACGACGATGGGGAGCGCGCATTGTTCCAGGTAGTCCAGCGCGGGACGGACGCTCTCGAAGGTACTCGCCTCCGCGGTCGGAATCCCCTGGCGCAACATCAGGTTCTTGGCAAATGCTTTACTGGATTCGATCTTGGCGGCGTTCCTGGTCGGACCGAAGACCTTGAGTTTGTTTTCTCGAAACAGGTCCGCGATGCCCAGCGCCAGCGGCGCTTCGGGGCCGACTACAGTGAGATCCACGGCTTCCCGTTCGGCAAACGTTTTCAGACCGATCAGGTCCGTCGCTGCAAGAGGCACACACGTGGCCAGTTGACTGATTCCCGCGTTCCCGGGTGCGCAATAGAGCTTGCTGACTCGAGGGCTTGAGGCGAGTTTCCAGACCAATGCATGCTCGCGCCCTCCACCGCCGATGACCAGGATCTTCATAGGGTTCGCCGATCGTGAAGTGTAGCTTAGTGACGGAAATGCCTCATGCCCGTCATAACCATCGCCACGTCCTGTTCATCGGCAGCCTTGACCACCTCTTCGTCCCGGATGCTGCCTCCCGGTTGGATAACCGCGGTCACGCCCGCTTGAACAGCCGCATCGAGCCCGTCCCGGAACGGGAAAAAGGCGTCCGAGGCCATGACGCACCCTTTGATCGACAGATTGGCTTTCATTTCGGCCAATTTGACGGAATCGACGCGACTCATCTGGCCGGCCCCGACGCCCACGGTTTGTGTGGCATTGGCAAACACGATGGCGTTGGACTTCACGTGTTTGCATACCTTCCACGCAAAGGCACAGGCTGCGTATTCAGCATCCGTAGGCTTTCGTTTGGTCGGAACCGCCAGGGTTTTCAGGTCCGCGAGGGCGCCCAGGTCACGATCCTGCAGGATCAATCCCCCGACGAGTTTTTTCAAATCATAACCTTTACGGGTCCGGTCTTCGAGCGAACCCACCGTCAACAGCCGCAAGTCCTTTTTCCGTTGCAACTCGGCCAAGGCCTCGTCGGTAAATTCGGGAGCAATCAGGACTTCGACGAACGTCGAGGTCACTTCCTGTGCCATGTTCAGGTCCACGGGCCGGTTACAGGCAATCACCCCTCCGAAGGCGGAAACAGGGTCGGTTTCCCTGGCCTTTCGATAGGCTTCGACCGGAGTCGCCCCCAGAGCCACGCCACACGGATTATTGTGTTTGATGATGACCACGGCTACGTCGACGAATTCTTTCGCCAACTCCAAGGCCGAGTTGGCGTCCAGATAATTGTTATAGGACATGGCCTTGCCGTGCAGTTGGCGACCCAGGGAAATCGAGGGTTCCGTGCTGCCGATCTCCCGGTAAAACGCTCCTTCCTGATGCGGATTTTCTCCGTATCGCAGGATTTCGGCCCGCTCATACGTCATTGACAAGCGTGTTGGAAATTTGTCGGCCCCCTCGTCCTGCTTGCCCAGATAATTTGCGATCAGGCCGTCATACCGCGAGGTGTGCTGGAACACTTTCCGGGCCAATTCACGGCGAAGCGTCAACGGAACTGACCCGGATTGCAAGGCCTCCAACACGCGACCATAGTCGCCCGGGTCCACCACCACCACCACGTCCTGATGATTCTTGGCAGCCGACCGGAGCATGGACGGGCCGCCGATATCGATATTCTCGATGGCATCCTCGAAGGTACAGTCCGGTTTGGCAATAGTCGCCTCGAACGGGTAGAGGTTGACCGCCACAAGGTCAATGGGCTCAATCCCCTGCTCCTGCATTTGTCGAACGTCGTCGGCCCGCCCTCGCCGACCCAACAAACCCCCGTGAATCTTGGGATGCAGGGTTTTGACCCGCCCGCCCAGAATCTCCGGAGACCCGGTATGCGACGAAACTTCCGTGACCGGCAGTCCGGCCGTGCGTATGGCGTTGGCCGTCCCTCCCGTGGAGAGAATGGTGGCACCGAGTTCGACCAGTCCCCTGGCAAACTCCACAACGCCCGTCTTATCGGACACACTGATCAACGCATGGTTCAACTTGCCCATTGTTCGTCCCTCTATGGTCAATTCGACAGTGAGTGAAAGAAAAAGAACACGCGGAGATTGAGCTTACCAAATGCATCTCCCGGCATCAACGCAACGCCCGGAGACGCCCCTGAGGCAACTCCACCGGAAAATCGGATTTCTTGTATCTCGGGGTGTACGTCAACGGCCCATTCGGTATATACTCAAGAAACATTCCCCGATACGGCCATGGGTGCCGACCAATGCCCTTTCCATTAATTGCGACCCTCGCTCTCCTTTTTTTGACCGTTGCCTTTTCTCTCCAGAACGATCAAACGGTTTCCATCACATTTTTCAAGTGGACGTTCGAAGGGTCGCTCGTTTTGGTTTTACTGACCACCCTTTGTCTGGGTATCGTGATTCATATCCTGGCTTCCATGCCGGCGCGCATCCGGAAGTCGAAAGAAATCGCGGAACTCAACAAACGGGTGATGGAGTTGGAGGGAGCGCAACAATCCGACGTTTCCCGGGCGCAGCGGCACGACACTTCGTATACCAACTGAACTCCCGCCGGAAGTTCGACCACGGTTGCATGAAAGCGGCAAAAGCCGCACAATGAGGGAAAGGGAAACCGGATGGAAAATGTTCTTCGATTCGTGATCGTTTTTTTGTGGTGCGTGTGTTTCGGGTTTTTCAGCGTCATGGGCTATTTGGATGACACCATCTCGACTTCCCCAATCCTGGCCGGACTCTTGACTGCTTTGGTTGTCTATTGCGCCATCGAGTGGTCTACGAAGAAGGGGAGGCTATCCACGTGGGGCAGCATCAAGAAGCGATTCCCGACGATGAACAAGCCCCCGGTTTCTTCCAAAGGAACCTGACCCCATTTTCCGAAACCGTCCGGCGAGCCTTTGTCTACTGCACCCCCGCAAGCTCCAACACCCGGTCAGTTCACGTCCGGACGAGGGTCCGGGACAAATCCGTTGCGATGCAACATCCGAACCTTGGGAAGCGTCTCCCGGTCGAGTACGGCATCTTTGTCCACCAGCCCGTTTTCAAACAGAATCCAGGTCGTCACGGCATATACCTGGTCTGACGTCAGGGATTGAGGCGCCACAAAGGGCATCGCCCGGTAAATGTAATCGAACAGGGTCGTGGCATATGGCCAATAACTGCCGGCCGTTTTTACAGGATGCTCGCTCGCAAGCGTTCCTTGCCCACCGACCAACGCCGGGCCGGGACCTTCCACGCCGGTCGCGCCATGACAACTCGCACAGTGCTCGGCATACACCTCCGCTCCTTCTTTAACTGTCCCCCTGCCGGCTGGTAATCCTTCCCCGTCCGGCGCCACATCAATATCCCAGGCTTGAATCTCGTCCGGGGTCGCGACACGTCCGAGATGAAAAGGGCCGCTCTTCGATGTCCCCCACGAATCAGCCGGACCCACTGCCACCATGACGAACAGCAGGAGCAGAAACCTTGTTTGCCGTCGAAACATCATCTGTTTACCAAGTTGTTAAATTGTACAGGCACCTTCTCTACCTCCCCTATCCCCTCCTTACAAAGGAGGGGAATCAGGCTGGAAACGCTAGTCTTTTTCCTCCCCTTTGTAAGGGGAGGTTGGGAGGGGTAGAGGCCACCTAGGCCGTGCTCCGATCCCCAGTCTTCTCCGGCCCTCATACCTGCACATTCCGAACGTTCCCCTCTTCGTCGATTTGCCAACTCTGAATGGCATTGTAATGATAATACGAATTGGTGCCCCGGATCTCCACCAACTCCTTGCGCGTCGGTTGCCGGTACCCGGTCTCATCGATACAGCGGCTTTGAAGAACGGCTTCCCCCCCGTCCCACCGCCAATCGAGACAAAACCTGGTGTGACATTTCGGCAAAATGGGTGCCTGCAACCTCGCGGTTCGCCAGTTCTTTCCCCCATCCACGCTCACTTCCACTTTTTCGACCCGGCCACGCCCGCTCCACGCCAAACCCCGGATTTCAACGTAACCCGTCTTTTTCAATCGCTGCCCTCCGGAAGGAACCGTGATCACGGATTTCGCTTCCATGTCAAAGGTGAATTGACGCGCGGTCCCATCCGTCATCAGATCAGTGTATTTCGACGTTTCTTCACGAGTCATCACCGGTGAGGAAACCAGTTTCAAGCGCCGCAACCATTTAATGCACGTGTTGCCTTCAAAGCCCGGCACCAACAAACGCAGGGGATAGCCTTGCTCCGGACGAAGCGGTTCCCCATTTTGTGCATAGCACAACAGGGCTTCATCCAGAACCCGATCCAACGGGAGACTCCGCGTCATCGCTGCGGCATCGCTGCCTTCGGCCAACATCCAGGTTGCCCCAGGTGTGAGACCCGCTTCCGCCAAGACCGTGGAAAGTCGAACGCCCGCCCACTCGCTGGTGCTGGTCAGGCCATGGATCTCCTGGGCGGTCTTGCCCTTCGGCCCCTTCCATTCCTTACCGCTGTTACCCGAACATTCGACAAAGAGAAGACGTGAGGTCGAGGGGAAGCGTTTCAATTCGGCGATGGTAAAGAGCAACGGCCGTTCCACCAAGCCGTGGACCAGAAGCCGGTGCTTTGCGGGATCGATGAGCGGCACCCCGTTATGGTGGCGCTCAAAATGCAGGGCCGATGGCGTCACGATGCCGTGCAAGTCCTGCAGGGGCGTTCTCGACCGCTGTGGTTTGGTCAACCGCTTAGCACGTTCGAATGGTGAGCGTCGCCCATATTCCGTGGCCAAGGCCCCGGGGACCCGGGTGGGATCGCCGGAAGCGTTCGCCGCATGGCCCAGAAAAGGCGCCAGCAGCACGTGCACCGCGGCCGCCCCGAACAATGACGTGGCACCGGTCAAGAACGCTCGACGCGTCGGTGGCTCCTTGGGCCGCGTGGCGATAAGGGACTCGTATATCGAGACTTCCGGCTCTGGCTCGGCAGGCGTTGGCTTCCCGGTTTTTTTATCCATCATTCACTTCTCCGGAAGATTGCTTCAGCGTGGGAAACAGTGTAAACGAAACGGGTTGGGGTTGGAAGGCACCGTTCAAGGAAAAGAACAGAATGCGTCATGAGGCACGCCCCCCTTGACCCGGAATGCCACACTCCACGTACAATGAAACACCCTTTGCTTTTTTGCTTGACTGCCCGTTCACGTCTTGGGTAAACCGGCTATCAAGAGCGAGAATCCGGCAAGAAGATCTGTCTTTCCCCTTCCCTGCGTGACGTATGCCCTACCTGCCAATTGAAGAATACGGCCTGATCGGCAACATGCGAACCAGTGCCTTGGTCGGCGTGAACGGCTCGATCGATTGGTTCTGCTTTCCTCACTTCGATTCTCCAAGCGTGTTCGGCGCCATCCTGGATGACCGCAAAGGCGGATGGTGGAAAATTGCATCAAAAGGAAATGGGGCCACCCAAAAACAATTCTATTGGCCGGACACAAACGTGCTCGTCACCAGGTCTCTCTCCGAGCAGGGCGTGGGACAAGTTGTCGACTTTATGCCGGTCGATCTCGATGCCACTGAGGCCGGCTATCACGGCATCATTCGCCGAGTCCAGGCGATTCGCGGGAACATGACGTTTCGCTTGGAGTGTTTCCCCGCCTTCAATTACACTCGAGACTCCCACACGACGGTCCTCACCGCCGACGGGGCCTATTTCGAAGCCCCGGGGCTCAGTTTGTGGTTGGGATCGACCATTCCCTTGAAACAGGAAGGCAACGGCGTTGTCGCCGAATTTGAGATACAGGAAGGTCACGAATTGGCATTTTCACTTCAAGAAGTGAAGCGAATCGATGCCTGCGGCAAGGCCATCTCCGAGGACCGGGCCGATCGACTCTTCCGCCAGACCGTCACCTACTGGCGACAATGGCTTTCTCATTGTACCTATCGAGGTCGATGGCGCGAAATGGTGCAACGCTCGGCCCTGACTCTTAAACTGCTGACGTTTGAGCCAACGGGAGCGATCGTCGCCTCTCCGACGTGCAGCCTTCCGGAAGACATCGGGGGAGAACGCAACTGGGACTATCGGTATACGTGGATCCGTGATGCAGCCTTTACGATCTATGCGCTCCTGCGCATCGGGTTCACGAAGGAAGCGGAACAATTCATGCACTGGCTGGAAGCACGATGCCATGAACTCAATCCGGACGGCTCGTTGCAAATCATGTATGGCATCGACGGCCGGCATGAATTGCATGAAGAGACCCTGTCTCACCTGGACGGGTATAAGGGCTCGCGTCCCGTCCGCGTCGGAAACGGCGCCTACGATCAACTGCAATTGGATATTTACGGCGAATTACTCGATTCGGTGTATCTCTACAACAAATACGGCAGCCCGATTTCTTACGACCTCTGGAGCCATTTGCGCCGGTTGGTGAACTGGGTGTGCGACAACTGGACGCGGACTGATGAAGGAATTTGGGAAGTCCGGGGCAGCCAGCAACATTTCCTGTATTCGAAACTGATGTGTTGGGTCGCCGTCGACCGGGGCCTTCGCCTTGCCGACAGGCGCTCATTTCCCGCGGACCGCGACCGGTGGCTGAAAGTCCGCGACACCATTTATGAAGAAATCATGGAAAAAGGGTGGAGTGAAACCAGAAAAGCCTTCGTTCAGCGGTACGGCAGCGACGCCCTGGACGCGGCCAACCTCATGATGCCCCTGGTCTTTTTTGTGTCGCCGACCGATCCCCGAATGCTCCAAACCCTGGAAGCGATCAACCAATCCCCGGAGAAAGGAGGCCTGGTCGCCAATGCCCTGGTGCACCGGTACAACGTCAACGAAACGGAGGATGGACTGCAAGGCGAAGAAGGCACCTTCAACATTTGTACGTTCTGGTTGGTCGAAGCGCTCACTCGTGCTGGCCGGACCGATGAAGCCCGGCTCATGTTCGAGCAAATGCTGGGCTATGCCAATCACGTCGGACTCTATGCCGAAGAAACGGGACACCACGGCGAAGGCCTCGGCAACTTCCCCCAAGCGTTCACCCACCTGGCGTTGATCAGTGCCGCGTTCAACCTGGATCGGGTTTTGGGGTCCCGGGGCTGATCGATTTTTCTTCGGGACGGCATTCCCCTACGGGCTCAAATCCTATCCCAACGTGACCCCGCTATCCGGCCTCCACACACACCACCGGCTTCGTTCCCTCATGAAGGACCGGTTGCCCGCTCCGCTTTTTTCGCTCCTGCAAAAAACCGGCGAACTCGCGGAGCGACGTCGCGTCCGCGTGTATGCCGCAGGCGGGTTCGTCAGGGATCTTCTTCTCGGCATCCCGAACTTCGACGTGGACCTGGTCGTCGAAGGCGACGGAATTCGTTTTGCAAGAGCCCTCGCCCAACAATACAAGGCTCACGTCGTAACCCATAAACGATTCGGCACGGCTACCGTCGCATTCGCGGACGGTCACGCATTCGACGTGGCCACGGCTCGCACCGAATCGTATGACTCTCCGGCCGTCCTCCCAACGGTGCGACGGAGTTCCATCAGGGAAGACCTCAGACGCCGGGATTTCACGATCAACACCTTGGCCGTCGGGCTCAATGCCGATCATCTCGGCGAATTGGTGGATCTCCACAACGGCCTCCGGGACTTGCAAGACAAAACCCTTCGCGTGCTGCACGGTCTGAGCTTTATCGATGACCCGACTCGCGTGTTCCGCGCCATTCGGTTTGAACAACGCCTGGGTTTTCAACTTGACCGGGACACGGCCGTCTTGATGAAGGAGGCGGTGAACATGAAAATCTGTCACCGCCTCTCCCCGGCCCGGCTCTCGGCTGAACTCTTTCACGTGTTGTCGGAACGTGAGCCCGTCAAAACCCTCGCCAGGCTGGCGGACTTCAACCTGCTGCAATGTATTCACCCGCGATTGAAATGGTCTCCCGAACTGGCCCGGCTGATGAAGGCCGTGGAGAAAGCCGTCGAATGGCATGCCGGGCTCTCTCTCGGGCGACTCAAGTCTCCATGGGTCGTTTATGGTATGGCCTTGATGGATCTTCTCCCTCAACCGGCCGTTCAAGAAACCCTGGCCAGGCTGACGTTTCCCCGGCGTCATACGCGATCCATGTTGCGGGTGGCTCAAGAGGGTGCCCGCCTTTTACGGACCCTCGATCGGACCATCCAACCGTCCGAAACGTTCCGGACGCTCCGCAACCTCCCGGATGAGACGCTTATTTTTCTCATGGCCAAAACCCGGTCAAAACGGGGAAAACAACACATTGCCGACCAGATCACCGCTTATCGACAGGTCAGACCGATCTTAAGAGGGAACGATTTGAAAGCGATGGGACTCGAACATGGTCCCTTGTACAACCGGATCCTGGACCGGCTTTTGGATGCACGTTTGAACGGAGAAGTGGAGACCGAAGCCGACGAGCGCCGGTTGGTCAGCCGGTTGGCGGAACGGGGCTAAGCAAAAACCGCTTCTCTTTTATCCGGGAGAACGATACAATCCGGCATGCCCGCTGCCTGGCCCATTGCCAAGTTCCTGTTTAAGCTGGTCGCCCCCAGCATTCCCGACATTGTCTCCACTGTTGCCACGCTCAAAAATCAACAGACGGGAGCCCAAGCTCAGGAAGAACCTTTCCAGAGACGCATTGCGGAAATGGAACAGACGTTGTCTCAACAGCTTGAACTCATCGAGAAATTGACGAAACAAGTCGAGGCATTACAAACGATTCTGTGGCGTACACTGGTCATCGGCCTTGTTGCTCTCGGGCTGGCGTTGATGGGACTGGCGCTCATCTTCTACGCCTGAGGTGCTCATGGAGAAAGGCATCTCCCGTTCACGGCTGTCACTGATATGAAAATAGCCCTCTTCTGTCACTCCCGACGCCTCTTTCTGTCATCCTCGACATTCTTAATCGAGGATCCAGGGTTTTTCTTTTTTCGTCCGTAAAGACAAAAAGACACTGGATCCCCGATCAAGCCGGGGATGACAGAAGGGAAGATCGAGGATGACACAAGGAAAGAGGGCAGGGCGTCGCGTTCATAGCGATAACCCCGACAATGCGGAAATTATTTGTTTCACCGAATTTGGTCGAAGTCGAATCACTCAAGGACATTCTCGATCAAGCGGGCATTCAATCCTGGATCAAGAACCAACGGGGGTCCTCCCTGGCCGGTGAAGTCCCCTTCGCCGAAGTTTTTCCCGAACTCTGGGTGCTGAACGACGCCGACTATACCGCGGCTCAGCAATTTTTGGAAAACTGGCGCACGGCCAAGCCCTATGAATCCACGGGCTGGGTCTGCTTCCGTTGCGGAGAGTCACATGAAAAAGATTTCACTACGTGCTGGAAGTGCGGAAGCGACCGCCCGATGCTGGCCTGATTCGTAGCCGATGTACGGCGATTGGGCTACGAGCATCACAAAAACACTCTCCGGCCAGGTTCGTTGTCTGTGCCTCATGTGTATTGGAATCTACCCCACCTACCCTCCCCTTACAAAGGGGAGGGAAAGAACACGATCGCCCACACCCGGCCTAACCGGCTGAGAGCCGCTCCAGCGCGACTTGTTTCAGGGCACGGAGATCCAACTTTCCCGTGCCCAGCACCGGAAGCTGTTCGACCCTGACGAAGGCGTCTTTGCGGGGGATGAAGAGATTCGGCAACCCGCTCGCGGCGACTTTTTCCAACAGGCCGGGGATGACGGCTTCATCGAGCGTGTGCAAAACGGCCAATTGCTCCCCCTTTTTTTCGTCGGGAATGGACGTCACGGCGAACACCTGCACGTCGGATTCGACGGCTTCATGCAGCGCGTCTTCGACCTTACCGTGCGGCACCATCTCCCCGCCGATTTTGGCAAAACGGGAAAGCCGGTCCGTAATGGTCAGGAATCCATCTTCATCCAGGACGGCAATGTCCCCCGTTACGTACCACCCGTCATGCATAGCCTCGGCCGTCAGGTCGGGACGGTTCAGGTACCCTTGCATGACGTTGGGCCCCTTGACGATCAGCATGCCGGAGGTGCCGATGGGAACGGGGGCAAAGGACTCGGGATCGACGATGCGCACGGACACGCCGGGCAAGGGCCGGCCGACCGTCCCGCGACGCGAGGCCGGTTGGAAAAATCCCGCAGCCCGAAAGTCCGGACAGTTCACGGCAATGACGGGAGCACATTCCGTCACCCCGTATCCTTCGAGGGGACGGATCCCGAACTTTTCCTCGAACGCGCCGGCCAGGCGTTCCGATAATTTCTCGGCGCCGGTCAACACCACGCGAACCGACCCGAACTGCTCGGGCAGGCAGCGCCGCCAATAGAGTTGAAGAAAGGTCGGCGTCGAGATCAAAATCGTGACCCGCTTCTTTTCGATGAGTTCGCCGATGGCCCCCGCGTCCAGCGGCGTGGGATGATACACCACGCCCACGCCGTGGTTGACGCTCAACCACAACGTCGCCAGGTACCCGAAGGAATGAAAGAACGGCAGGATGCCCAAGATGCGGTCCTTGGGCCCCGTGTGAAAGACCTGCATGACTGCCTCGACGTTGGCATCAATATTGAAATGACTGAGCATCACGCCCTTCGGCTCTCCCGTACTGCCGCTGCTGAAAATAATCGTCGCGAGGTCGTCCGGTTGCGGACGATGGATCGCACCAACGCCCTTCTCCAGCAGGCCAATGGGCGCAACCAAGGCCATGGCAAATGCTTTCACCCGTTCGGCCGTCCCGATGGTTTTGCGAATCTCTTCGATCCAAATGAGCTTGACGCCTTCGGGCATTTCAAGGTTGGCCTTTTCGAGAAACATGCGGCTCGTCACAATCGTTTCGAGCCCGGCTTGCCCGGCCATCGACTCGATCCCGCTTCGCCCGACCGTGTAATTGAGATTGACCACTGTGCGTCCGGACAGCGTGGCTGCCAGGTTGACCACTGCCCCGCCAACGCTGGGCGGCAGCAAAATGCCCACGGTGTGCTGATTCATCCAGTGCGGGCGAAGCGCCCGGGCCAATGCGACGGCGCCGGCGAGCGATTCCAGACATGAGACCTTGGGCCGGGTCGCGTCGGCAAAGGCGAACCGCAACGGATGGCGGCGAGCCGCACGAACAAAGGAATGCTGAAGCGGCCGCCTATCGGATTTGCGAGAGCGCCAGGCTTCCTCGCCCAATTCCTGGACTCGTTGCCGGACTTCGCTCGCCGTGACGGTCGACGGCATGGGCTCACCATATGAAACCGTGACGGGATAGGGGACGCGTTCCGGCCGTTTCAGCAAAAATTTGCCGCCGATAAAACTGAAGATGCTGCCCCATATCCGGTCAAGATGAACGGGGATCACGGGGACCTCCCGCCCCTTGACGATCCGTTCGAATCCTTGGCGAAACGACAGGAGACCGCCCGTCCGGGTAATCTGCCCTTCGGGAAACACGCAGACGACTTCACCGTCATCCAGCCGGCGACCGGCCTCGCGGAGGGCATGGAGAATCTCTCGCGGCGACCCTCCGGCAGAAACGGGAATCGCGCCCATGGTTCGTGCCGCACGATGCAGGAAAGGAAGCTCGTAGTAGTACCGGTCGACGAGAAACCGGATCGGACGGTCGATGCTCGCCAACAGCAACAGCCCGTCCACAAACGACACGTGGTTCGGCAACAACAACGAGCCTCCACGTTCAGGTACGTGTTCCCGTCCGACGACCCGAAGCCGATACAGCGTATGGGTGACAAGAAACAACACCATGCGAAGGAAGGTTTCGGGCATGAGCCACGCGGCCCACGCCGTCAACGCTGCCGCAGCCATCCCGGCGATAACCAGGATTTCACCGGCATTAAGGCCCAGGAGCGACAACGCCCCGGCTCCCAGCGACCCAACCACGATGCCGCCGAATACGAAGATGTTCCCGAATGAAATCACGGCGCCTCGTCGGTCCTGCGGCGCGCGCCATTGAATCAAGGCATTGATCGGAACCAGAATAAACCCGCTGGAGAAACCCAGCCACCCCATAGCCAGCAAGGTCCCCGTCAAGCCAGGAGACAGCGTTCCCAACAGCAGTAACCCCAGCGTCAACCCAACCGCGCCCAAGGGGATCTGCCCGACCTCGACTTTGGCATGCGAGAGTTTTCCGGCTAACACCGATCCCAAACCGACCCCGATCCCAAACGTCGCCAAGGGCAGGCCCGACAAGGAATCCGACAGCTCCAATACGGCTTTGGCATAGACGAGAATGTCCTGCCCCACCAAGCTGGCGATGGTCCAGTAGCCGACGTTGCCGGATATACCCAATCGCAACACGCGATCCGTCTGAACGGCTTGCCAAGCGCCGTGCAGCGTTGCTGCCACCCCGCCTTCGTCGCGCGCACGCGGCACGGCAGGCACCATGAGGGACGCGACAAACCCCATGACCGAAAACACCAGCAACACCGCTCCCCCCAACCACGGGGATGAGCCCGACATCTGAAGTAAAACGCCCCCTGTCCCCGTCCCGCCAATAATGGCCAGGAAGGTCCACAATTCGAGTTGCCCGTTCCCGACGGCCAATCGTTCGTGAGGAAGCAGTTCCGGCAGGATGCCGTACTTTGCCGGACTGAAAAGCGCGCTTTGGACGGCCATGCCGCCCAGCACGACGAGCGGAAGGAGCCCGCCCGATGGATTGAGGTAGAGCGCCCAGGTCCCCAAGGCCATCAGCACCACTTCGACGCCTTTCATGGCCACGATAACGGACCGCTTGCTGAATCGATCCGAAAAAACGCCGGCAACAATGGAAACGAGCATCAGCGGTAACGTGAAGACGACAAAGGTGAGGGTCGTTTGGGCTTGGGAAGCGGCTTCGAATTCCGGGCCCGCTCCCATCTGCGAAGCCAACTGCTTGATGGCCAACAGCGCGACCATTAACTTCCAGGCATTGTCATTGAACGCCCCGAAGAATTGGGCAACCAGCAGCCCACGAAGAGGAGAAGGATGTCGATGACGTTCGTTATCGCTCACTGAATGCTCTCCCAGGGCGTTGAAGTCATCACGGGTCAATGGTACCCGAGAGCCGGTCTTTTTTCGACGCCGGTCCCAGGAGTTCGTCATATTCCCGCTGCTTCGCCGCGACACCCCCGGGACTCGTCAGCAGACTGACCACAACAAACGCCGCCGTCGCCGTCATCAACGCCCAGGTAATGGGCCCCATGACGGGCAAATAGACGTCCAATCCAAAAAGCTGAAACTGCTTCACCAAAAACACCAGCAGCCCCAAACTCATGGACCAGGACGCCCCGGGGGACGTGGCTCGCTTCCAGTAGAACATGCCAAAGACACAGGGGATAAAGATCACCGTCAGGCTCATGCCGAACACGATCAGATCCAGGACCGGCCGCGATTGCAGCGTTAGGCTCCAAAGGTACAGGAACACCAACAGTCCCATGGTGGCCCAGCGACCAATCAGGTAGTTGCTGCGCTGATCGACGGACGTGGCGACGAGCGGGAGGAGATCGCGGACAACCAACGACCCGGCCGAGAGCATCTGGCTATCGACCGTCGACATGCCGGCGGCAAAAGCCGCCACGAGCACCATCGCCCCAAAATAGGGCGCGTTTTCGCGAAAGATCGCTCCCACCACCGCGTCGGCGTCCTGCAAGCCGTCCGGAAAGAGGGAAAAGGCCGACGTCCCGATCACCCAGGCGGAAAAAAACAGAATGATGAAGATAACGGGATAGGAACACAGGCTGAAGGCCACGGCCGACGCCGAGCGTGCCATGTACATACGCTGCCAGATATAGGGCAAGAACGGAAACGACAGCGTCAGCAAGCCGAATTCGTAATACCCCGTCCAGGAGACTTTCCCGGCAAAGGTCGTGTTTTCCGGCGCATGAGTCATCAAGGCATCGATCATCGGTTCCCATCCCCCGGCCCATTTCACCGATAACAGGCCGGCGAGAATCAGCAGAAAGGCCAACAGGAACCCCTGGGCCATGTCCGTCCACACCACCGCACGCGCGCCGCCAAAATACAGGTACGCGGCGATCGACGCCGATGCGATCGTCACGCCCCAAAAATATGTCACGTGACCATCGGTCAGCGCCTCAAAAGTCTTCCCGATGGCCACAAGTTGGGCCACCGCGTACGGCAACAACGCCAGGAGGCCGACCGCTCCCGCCCAAAACTTGACGGGATGACTTTGAAAAAAGTCCCCGAGCATTTCCCCCGGGGTCACGTAGCCCTTCACTTTCCCGAGCTTCCACATCTTGGTCGCGAGGAAAAAATAGATCACAGGCATGGGAGCGAAGAAAAAGAACCAGAAATATCCCGCGCCCTGTCTGAAAAACTCGGAAGGCGCGGCCACGATTGTCCCGGTCGAAAAGATACTCGCCATGATCGTTCCGGTCAGGGCGATCATGCCGATATTGCGGCCGGCCAAAAAATAATCTTCGGAATCGCTTCTGGAGATCCGATAGGCAAAATAGGAAATACACTTGATGCCTACCAGATAGACAAACAACAGGAGAATGGTAAATTGCGCCACGCTCATGATCGTTGCGGCTCTCATGTGCAAGCCGGACATGGTTTACAAACTAAACCGGACACATGGTTTACATCGCCTGCGGGGTGTCTGGTTGATGCCACTGCTGGGCTGGAGTGAGCGTGAGCGTCCGCTCCTCCAGCGTCCCCAGCGGATGAAAACTATAATGCACCGCCCACGTGCCTTCTCCAAGCGGCGTGAAGCCCACGGGCTCCTGCGCCAAGACCTCCGACACGTACAGCAGGTGCCCCCGCCAGCGAATTTCGCCATTGTGCCGCACCTGCCGGACCACCGTCTCCGAGCCATACTCGATCGGCGGCAGCTTCGCCGGATAGGGCCGAGGGGACGGCTGATAGACCTGGCCCGGCGTCTGCCGCTCGAGCGCTTCATGCGAGCGCGCCCAATTATATTCCGCCACAACCGCCGTCAACCGCCGTTGTTGCGCCGCGACACTCGCCGCCGGGGCGCCTAGCGCCGCTTTTAGGGTCCGATGCATCCGCTCGTGCCCGCCGTTCTCGCTCGGGGTGCCCGGGCGAATCCGTTCGGGGCGAATCCCCAACCGGACCCACCACGCCGCCAACCGGCTCAGCCCGCCCAAGGCCGTCGACGCAAACGGGGGGCCGTTGTCCGTCCGAATCGTCGCCGGCAGCCCATATTCGTGAAACAGCCAGGCAAACCACGGCTGCACCGCCGCCGCCGTGGGCGTGAGCAACCCCTGACATCGCAACAGATAGCGGCTCGCCTGATCCATAATGGTCAGGGGATAACACCGCTGGCCATCGCCCAAAAGAAAATCCCCCTTGAAGTCCGCACTCCAGGTCGGGGCCGCCGCGGTGCCTTGGCTCAGGCGGTGCGGATCCGCCGGGACCCGCCGCCGCACCCGCCGGGGCCGCACCAACCCCGCTCGCTGCAAAATCACCCCCACCGTGCTATCCACCGGCCACGCCGCCGCCGGGGCCTCCGCTCGTAACCGATCCCGGATCTTCTTCGGCCCAAAACTCGGATGCCGGTGCTTCATCGCGACAATCCGCGCCACGAGCGCCGCGGGCGTTTGGTGTGGCTGCGTGTGCGGGCGCCGCGAGAGATCCGCGAGCCCCGCCACCCCCTGCGCATGATACCGCACCAGCCATTTGTCCCCCGTCGGACGACTGATGCCATACGCCGCACACAACGCCCCCTTCGGATAGTCCCCAGTCAGATAGTCGCGCACAAACTGTTCCCGTTGATCCATGATCTTCCACTCCGTCCACGGCATACGCAGGCCCTCCTTTGCCGTGTAGTGTATCAGTGTAAACCATGTCCCCGGTTTAAAATGTAAACCATGTACCCGGTTTGTACCCTCAAACTTCCCTCTCCCCTGGAGGGAGAGAGCCTGCCCCGGCCCCCGGATCGAGTCCGGGGCAGGCTTTGATCCGGGGGCTGGGGTGAGGGGGCATTCGTAAGAGCACACACATAAGCGACAATCGTGACAAAACCATGGCTATTGCTTCATCCGTCTATCAAGCTGGGCCGCGTATGGCTTCAACCACGTGAGATAGACGATCACCATCCCGATGACCACCATCCCCGTGGCCATAAACAGCGCGGCGATTTCAGCCGGCATGCCCAGCCATCGACCCGTGGGTCTTCCCGGAACGCCAAGCGGAACCAGCACCTGAAACAGGATCCCCAGCACCATGACGAACCAACCCATGTATTGCATGACCGTTCCTTTTCTCGTACTCGTGCAGTATCCCCGGGCAGGATTTCAGGACGAAGCAGCGTTGAGTGACAGCCGGATGGAGACGCTCAGGGCAGTGTGCCGTCCTTCAACCATTTGGCGAGCGACGTACATTACTACCCCATCGACCCCGTTTGCAAAGAGCAGAGTTCATCTTCACACCTTCTCTGATATCATGGTATCCTAACTGACAAACCAAAAACTGTACGAAGCCTGAAGCGGCAGAAAAGGAGGAGTTATGAAGATTGACGGTTTATGGACTATCGAGTTCATTTCAACCTTACACCTTGTAGGATCAGGGGTTGCCGTTCTAAACGACAACCGGATTCTAGGAGGCGATGAAGGGTACTATTATAGCGGCCATTACGACACACAAAACGGTCGATTTTCCGGGACCATTGACGTCACCCGTTATAACTCAAAAAGCCTTTCCGTTTTTGGAGATATCGGACAATACACCTTGAAACTCGAAGGCAAGGTGCAAGACTATCAAATTGAAGGAACGGCTTGGATGGAAAACAACCCTAACCGGAAAATACGAATTGTGGGCGCGAAGAAGAAAGAATTGTAAAAAAAATTATGGATGAGGAAGAACTCAGACTAGAGTATGACCAGAGATTGCCTGACTTTGAAATTATGAAAGACGAAATTGCGAAAAGCATACAAAACCGCATTTCTCAGAAAAAAATACCATTTGATACGGTATACGGTAGAGTCAAAGAATTCTATTCATTCGTGGGAAAGTCTCGAAAAAAAAGCCTTCAAAACCCTTTCCAGGATATGAATGACATCGTAGGAATTCGAATTGTCTGTCTTTTCCGGGATGACATTGAAAATATCAAAAACGTTGTTCATGAAACTTTTGAAGTCATCAGTGATGACGACAAAATTGATAGCAAAGAGTCCGACCGTTTTGGGTATTCGGGCTCCCACGTCATCGCCAGATTGCGCAATGAACTGGACTCTTCTCTTCCGCAGAGTCTGTATAAATTGCGCTTTGAAGTACAGATCTCAACGGTCGCCCATCATGCATGGGCAGCCGTTTCTCATCACCTTTTTTACAAAAAACCTGATGAAATACCCAAAGATCAGGAAAGAGATTTTCAGGCTCTTAGTGCCCTTTTTTATCTGGCCGACTCTCACTTCTTATTGTTGAAAAACCTGTGCAAAGACGATTAAGTGGGTAATATCAGATTTCGTCATCCTGTCTGGCTGCCAAACGGTAACTCTCCAGCCCTAGAAAGGCACCGTAGTCAGTGATGACGAGACGCTTCATGACGTTGTTTTTGCCTTGAGTGGAAACCTGTCAGGGTTATTAATAATCTCTCTGGATAAATCCACATCGATTTCCGGCCAGTAAAAGTGGCCTTGAGAGGGCTGTTCCACATTTAATATTGCCCTGACAGGCTGATCCTTAAACCAAGGGAAGTCATCATACGACATGAAAAATTCCTCGTTGTCTGCAAGCAGCCATATTCCATATGAGGAGATATGCGTAATTTCAGTTGCCGAAGTGTCGTTCCCAGGCGTTGATGATCTCATGGTAATGTTCCTCGATTAACTTTTCGATATGGTTAAGGTTCCTGCTTGAATAACGGTAGTTTTTTGCAAGCTCAATTTCCGGCTCCAGCCAGAACTTTGCCTCACCCTCCGCCGAAAAAACATGAACGTGCTTTCTCCGTTCTTCCCTCGAAAAAAAGAAAAATCGGTATCCATCGGCTCTGAATATTGTTGGGCTCATGATCGAGCTTTTCGTGTCGTTTCATGAAAAGACGTTTCGTGAAAAATACTCCTGTTTTGACTGAAAAGCGCAACAAGTATCAGGTACGAGATAAAATTCTGTCAATCAGAATCGAACGGGGCCAAGAGGTCGTTGTGATGGGGAGAGGGTTCCAGGCAAAGGAAAGGAACAATCACCCCAACAAGGAAAGTTGTTCCGGTTCCTGTTTCGATCGTCGAAGGCGGTCGGCGATAACGGTGGTTTCTTTCAGGCTCTCGTCGAATTCCTGAAGAAATCGCGAGGCTTCGCGATCCCGGCGGGACCCGAACAGAAAACGGCTGCGGCAGTGGAGGAGAGACACCCGTTCCTTCGCGCGTGTCAAGCCGACGTAAAACAGCCGGCGTTCTTCTTCGAGGTCGCCGTTTTCTCGCGGCAGGCTCCCTTCTTCAACCCCGCACAACATCACTTCGGTAAATTCCAAACCCTTGGCGGCATGAATGGTCATCAGGCTCACGGCGTCGATGGAGGCGTCATAGTCATCGACGGCGACGGCCAGGGTCGCTTCTTCCAGGAATTGACGAAGAGCGGTTCCAGTATTCATCTCATCATATTTTGCGGCGATCGAACGAAGCAGCAACAGATCGTTGTCATGACGCGGGTCCTGGCCGGTCCGCCATTCCCGAAGACCCGTGACGCCGGCCACGTGCGCGATGAACCGTGAAAGAGGTTTCTCTTCCTTGTTGCGCCGCACGTCTTCAATGAGCGTGACCAGCGACCTGGCCGCTCTCAGTTGAGACGACGAAAGACGCACGGACTTGCCCAAGGCGTCATACAGCGAAAGACCCTGTTGCTCGGCTTCGGCTTCAAGGGCCGCTTGCGTCTGCGCGCCGATTCCCCGTGGCGGACGATTGAGCACGTGCGCGAAACTGCTGTCATCATGCGGATTGTGGGAGACCCGCAGGTACGCCAATACGTCCTTGACGATTTTCTTGTCGAAGAATCGGGCTTCTCCCACGACCCGATGCGGAATACCCGAATTTCTCAGGGCCTCCTGGAGTGGCTTCGTCAGGGCGTGAAGACGACACAACACGGCGAAGTCCCGGAAGCTTTGCTCCCGCCGGCTCACGGTATCGGTCACCTTTCCCTTGTAATGTTGATAATGACTCGTGCCGCCCACACGTTCCTCGATCTGCCTGACGATCCAGGCAGCCTCGGCCTGTTCGTCAGGGAAGCTCACGACGTGTACTGGAGACCCGGACGCATTCGCCGTGTTCAGGGTCAAGCGCCGTCGGGACGCGTTGTGCCGGATGACTTGTGAAGCCACGGCCGCGATCTGCGGGGTGAACCGGTAGCTCTGTTCCAGCGTGACGACCCTCCCATTCGGATAATGGTGCTCAAACCGCAACACGTGTTCGGACTCCACGCCTCGAAACGCGTAGATCGCCTGGTCGCCGTCTCCCACCGCCCAGAGGTGATTCCGGTCGCCGACGAGAACCCGTAACAGTTCCCGCTGCACCGGATCGACGTCCTGATATTCATCGACCAACACGTGTGCAAAGCGTTGCCGGATGTCTTCCCTGACTTCATCGACGCGTTCGAGCAACCGCACACCGAGGAGCAGCAACTCATCGAAATCCAGCAAATCACACTTTCGCAAGTCTCGTTGATACGCTTCGGAAATTTCAGCCAGGTTTGGATCATCCACCGGTGAGTTGCCGCTCGCCCGTCGATGGCGAAACGCGAACACGTCATGAAGCATCCGTTGGGCGGCATGATCCGGTTGTCCCAATCGCCTCAAGGCACGCTGCATGATCGTCACCTGATCACGCTGGTCAGCCACGCCGAAATCCCGCGGCAGGTCAAGGCGATGCCCCTCCGCCCGCAGCAATTGGAAACAAAAGCTATGAAAGGTTCCCAGGAACACCCGGTCCGCCTGAGACCCGACGAGCCGTTCCAACCGTTCACGCATTCCCAGCGCGGCTCGCGTGGTAAACGTCACGGCCAGTAAGGCCTCTGGTGCGACGTGCCGCTCCGCCAGCAGGTACGCCAGACGAACCGTCAATGTTTTGGTCTTGCCGGTGCCGGGTCCCGCAATCACGAGCACCGGACCGTCACCGGCCAGCGCGGCTTCCCGCTGCCGGTCGTTGAGGCTCTCGAGCACATGTTTGATCTCGACGTTCATGCAGGCATCATTTGTAGCAGCGCCGTCCAATCGGGACGGCACCCTTCGGCTTCGCTTCCTTCGACTTCGCTCAGGGCAGGCTCGGGCCGTCCCCTACAATGACCATGACGTAGGGACAACCCCCCGTGGTTGTCCGCCGGAGAGCCCCGTAGGTCAGCAGGACTCTACCCCTCCTATCCTTCCCTTACAAAGGGGAGGAAAAACAGAGAGCACTATCAGGCGTGTTCCTGCTCAGGGACAGACACATGCCTGCCAGCGCCTTTTCCTAGAATAACGGCATCTGAGAGGAATCGGCTTGCCGGTCCTCTTGAGACAGCAAACAGACGGTGCCGTACTCTCCGTCATAGCCCGGAGCAATGGTGACGTTGCCCGCGCGCATGCGTTGGATCGCAAGGGCGAGGAGTTTTCCCCCGTTCTCTTCGATATCCGCAACGGGCACGTTCATCAGGATCTCGAATTCATTACCCAGCGTCGCCAGCAACTGCCGGTAGGCTTCGGTCACCCCTTTGGTATTCACTCCGGCGCCGTACACCTCGGCGATCAACTCGACGAGCGGAACCAGGCTCCAGTAAGGCAACGCCCTGCGGGAACGGTGCCCGGCGGGGTGATCGGCCAGCATTTCGACGCGATGCATGACCCCGCGCGTCACGGGCTTCCCGCATTCCGGACAGACGCTGTCATGGGTTCTGGCTTCCTCCGGGGACAGGCGAATTTGACAATTCCGGTGTCCGTCGTAATGGTACTTGCCTTCTTCCGGAAAAAACTCGATCGTCCCCAGGAACAACGCGGGATCGCCACTCGTGAAGGCTGTCTTGATGCCGTCGAAAGACAAGTCGCCGTTCAAGACGTTGGCTTCACGGCCCAACTTGCCCGGTGAATGGGCGTCGGAGTTCGAGATCAGGGTAATCTCGTCGAGCTGACTCAGCCGCCAGTTCATCGGGGGATCCGAAGACAGGCCGGTTTCAATCACCCGGATATGTGGGCTCAGTTCCCCGAAACATTCTTCCAACGAATCAAACCCCGAGTTGGCCCCGAACACCGAAAAGTGCGGAGTCCAGGCATGGGCGGGGACAAACAGGGCCTCCGGGGCGCGTTCCAGCATGATACGCAGCAATTCCTCACTGTCCAATCCCAGGATGGGCCGTCCGTCCGAATGCAGGTTGCCGATACGCGCCAGCCTGTCCGTCACGTTCGCCACGGCGCTGAAACCGGGCGCGAAGATCAGGTTGTGCACTTTGCGCGTACGTTCGTGGCGCTTATAAATGCTGCTGATCTCGGAAGTCAGCATGAACCGGACGTCAGCCCGGCACGACTCGGGGATCCCGGCATCCACGGAAGCCGCAAGTTCCGGCTTCAGGCGATAGAGTCCCGGTTCGGCCGGTTCGAGTTTCTCCTGAAGTTCGGCGAACCAGGCCGGATGCGTGAAATCTCCGGTTCCGACGACGGTAATCCCCTTGAGTTGCGCCCAACGATAGAGACTCTCAGGGACCATGTCCTTACTGACGGCACGGGAATAGCGGGAATGAATATGGAGATCGGCGATGAATGACATGAAGCGTTCCCGGGTAACCCGGCAAGCTTAGCGGGTACCCCAACAGGGAACAAGAGGCGGGAATTACCTAAGGAACCTCTGATTTATTGCACTATCGGGCATATGGCTGCGGAATGCCCTCTTCGTCCATGGGCTCCAATCTGGAACAAAATTTGCACAAATATTATTTGCATAAGTATTAATTGTGCTATGGTAGTTGAACTGCCAAGTAAACATTGGCAACTTGAGTGCAAAACCATGCGAAAACACGACGATAACGCTTCACAGACGCTGCACGGGCATGGAGGCCGTCCGCGATTCCTTGCCCTGGCAACCATCGTTTTTTTTACACTGTTGTGTGGAAATTTTGCCACAGCGGTTTCATCTTCCACCCATCCTCCGGCGAACACGGAATATGAAATTCCATCTGTCCTCGACGCAAGAACCATACTCTCTCCTGACGTGCGCAAAGGGCAGCACCATACCGTCCTGGATGAGGTGATACCCTTTCGATACACGTACCGTTTCAGGCTCACCTCACCGTACGGTCAATTCGAGGCTTACGGGGAAGACATGCTGAGGAACCGCATTCAGGAGATCAAGGCTATCGCCACCATGGAAGAAGACGTGAATCACGTCAAAAGCCTGGCAGCAGGCGCACAGCATGCGATCCTGAGCCCCTTGAAATTCACGATGGGCCTGTTCACCAACCCGGTGGAAACCATTTTGGCCATACCGAAAGGCATGTGGCACATAGTCACACGAATCGGCGAAATGGCGATCGGTGACCGGGGAAACCTTGAAGACCCCGAGAACCAGGAGCTGATGGGATTTTCAACGGTCAAACGACAAGTCGCAGCGCACTTCGGCGTCGACGTGTATTCCTCCAACCGGGTCTTGCAGGACAAGCTCAATAGCTTGAGTTGGGCAGGATACGCCGGAGACGCGGCGATTCGACTCGCAACCCTGCCCATTGGAGGCCCGGCCGGAGCCGTGCTCACCGGAACATCATTCAGCAACACGGTGAGTGAACTGCTGCGAGATTATGCGCCTGAAGAACTACGGCGACTCAACCGTCATAAACTTGAGACCATGAAACTTGACGAATCGCTGATCGACGCCTTCCTCCAGCATCCATGGTATTCACCCCGTCATGAAACGATCCTGGTCCAGGCGTTGTTCGAAATGAATATCGTCAGCAATCGACAAGCGTTTTTTGAAGTCGCCACGTCGGCGGAGTTCGAAGAAGAGGCCCTCTTTTTCCAACGGATGGCTGAAATGCTGCTCTCGTACCATCGTAACGTGAAACCGCTCGAGCGACTCGTGGCTATCGAGGGCAGGTTGCTGATGGGGGTGACACGTGATCAAACGTTGGCCGGCATGCTTCCCATCGGCTATCTTCCCTGGAGAGTTGAACTCGCCGAGGCCACGAACGCCATCGCTGATTGGACAGTCGCCCGGCACATCGAAAACGTCGAGTTGTGGGTTGCGGGCAAGACAACGCCGCGTGCGTCCCGAGAACTTCTCGCCAAAGGCGTGACCGTACGTCAAAAAGCCGTGGATTACCTGACGTTTCATCGGCTTGCAAACCCCGCCGACCTCTGACGCTCCACACACCACTTCCCCTTGCGGAAAATCGGAAAGCCAAGGGCGCAATCCGTGCAGGCGTACCATCCAGACGGCACAGCACAAAGACTTGACGATGACCCGGCTTTGCCAGGACAATGACAGCATGACAGAACAAACGAAAACTGAAACTTCTCAAGACTGGCGTCCCCAACTTCACACGATTTATGACCGGTCCGTGGAGCGGTTTGAACAAGGACATCGAGGTCTCGAACAGGTCATTGGCCCTGAGGCCCTGACGTTTCTCGATTCGATCGGAACCTCCGCCCAGGAACTGTATGATTTCGTGGAAGATTGGGTTGAAGACGGCGAGCCGGATTTCGATGCCGTTGCGGCCATGACCGACGTCCGGCGCACGTACTTTCTGACGGTGCAAGAAGGGAAACCCTCGGACACGGTGGTCCCTTCGGCAAGCCTTCCGTCCGGCTATGCCAGGTTGGGTGGGTACCGATGGCTGCCCCGCATTATCGCCAAGGCCCGTGCCAAACTTCGCGGGGAACTCGCACCGGACATCATGTTCGGCTGTGGTGCCGACCGGCCGTTTTTGCGGAGCGTGAACATGGAGCCGGCCGAATTCTTGAAGACCGTGTGGAACGCCGGCACTGATGATCGCTTGATCCTGGACGCCGTACAGAAAAAAGCCCTGATGACGTCAACGTCTCTCTCTCCTTCCGGGGGAGCGGAATGAGGAAGCATGACTGAAAAAATTCACAAATCCGATGAGGAATGGAAACAACAACTCACCCCGGAACAATATTACGTGACCCGCCAAGCCGGCACGGAACCGGCCTTCAGTGGCCCCTACTACCACCACAAGGCCCACGGGACGTATCATTGCATTTGCTGTGAGAACCCCCTGTTCCGGTCGGACCACAAGTTCGAATCAGGGACGGGGTGGCCGAGTTTCACGCGACCCTCGAATGAAGCGGCCGTGGGGACGAAAACTGACCACAGCTACGGCATGACGCGCGTGGAAGTCACGTGCAGCCGTTGCGGTGCCCACCTGGGACACGTCTTTGACGACGGCCCCGCACCCACGGGCCAACGGTTCTGCATCAATTCCCTTTCCCTCCGTTTCAGGGATTCCTCCGAAGACTAAGCAGACACCTGAGCCCCTCTTGTCCTACCAATGACAGCAGAAGCATGAGATGAGCGGATGACGCGACGCGCAAGCGCACGCGCCCGGCGTCCGGGGTGGGGAAGCCCCGCGGCCCCGTCACCACTGTGCCCCGACCTCGAACCCGATCGTGTGTTCCGGTTGAGCCACGTCGGTCTCCCGCCGGGTCGCCGTGAGGCCGAAGGAGAGGTTGCAGGAAAGGTCACAGGCGAGGGCGGGTGCGTTCTCCATCGGCGTGAGGCGCCAGCCCAGGCGGTAGTCGCGGGTGCCGGTGGCCAGGCCCAGCCCGGCATGCGGGCTGCCGGTGAACCGGCCGCTAAAGGCCGGGAAGCCCCAGGCCGCCTCCGCGGCCCAACGGCTCGTCGCATTGCCGCTCCCCGCCCGCTGCGCCAGCGGGTTCGAGGCGAACAGCGCATCCAGGCCGCCCGTGGCTTGTCCGCCCCAGTCCTGGCGCAGGCTGAACGACGGGCCCCGTTGCGTGGCCGGGGCGGGATCGAAGGTCACCGCCGCCGCAAAGCCCTGGTCCTCGAAGTCGTCTGCGGCGTGCGTGAGCAGGGTCCGGCCATCGAGGTTCAGCGCGAGCCCGAGCGCCGGGGCGGTCCACGCCAGGCCGCCCCCGAGTTCCACCCCGAAACCGGTCTCGGCATCGCCCCCGTCATGGCGCGCCCCGACCGCCAACTTGGGGGTGAGTTGGCCCCCGTCGTCGAGCGCGACACGGTAGCTCCCTTCCAGGCCGAGCCGCAGCCGGGTGACGTTAGAATCCCCCGCGGCCAGCTCCGTGGTCTTGTCCGACATGGTCCGCGCCCATAGCGCGTCCGAGGTCAGCGCCAGCGCCGCGGGCGTGGCGCTTTTGGCCGGTTGGGGCAGCAAGTTGCCTCGCAGGCCCGCTGAGGCCATGGTCCAGTCGATGTCGGTCGCAAGCGCCTGCCCGGTGTGGGTCCGGAGCTTGACTTCCCCGGCACCGTAGCCCGTCGCGCCCCAGAGCTTCAGCCGCTCCGACGCCTCCCAGGCGGCATAGGGCACGGCCGCGGTCAGCGACGCCTCGATCGTGCCGGTGCCGGCGCGCACGGCCTGGCGGCACACCGGCCCGGTCTGGCCGGGGCAGGTTTGGGTCCCGGGCCGGGGGGTGACGTCCGTGTCACGATAGCCGCCCCGGCCCTGAGTCCGCAGCAGCGTCACGCCCACCAGCCACGTGTCCCGGGCGTAGTCCGCGCCCAGCAAGCCCGTGGTGGCCTCGCCGTCGAGCGAGAAAGTGCCCTCCCGCCCGTCGAAATTCGCCTGCGCCGCCCGGCCCCAAAAGGCGAGACTGCCGCCGGTGCCGTCCGGTCTGGCCGTGGCCGTGAAGCGGCTGCCCAGCAGCGCCTCTCGCGTCGTCAGGGGGGTGGCCTGCGTCCCGGCGCCCGTGCCCCAGGCGCTCGGGTCCCGGTCGGTGTCGAAGCTGGCCGCGCCGAACTCGGCAGCGCCGGAGCCGGTGACGGTCCCGCCGAAGCTCTGCGCGATCTGGGCCAGGGCCAGGGCCCCCTGCCGGGTCACGGCCGGAGAGCCGATGTCCGTCGCGCCGCCGGGCCCGGCGTTGCCCGACGCCGACGCGACAGCTTGCCCTGAGCCGGTCGAAGGGGCCTGCCCTGAGCCTGTCAAAGATCTGAACGCCTGCCCGGCAATGGTACCTTGGGCCCCGGGAGTGCGCGGCGCGGTCAGGCGCCCGGCGATGCCGTCCAGCGTCTGCTGCGCCACCGTGCGCCCGAAGCGGCTCAGCCACGCCGTGGGCATCGGGTCCGAGTTCACGATGGTCCCGGTCGCGGTCCCGCGCTCGATCGTGGCGCCTTGCGCGTTCGACAGCACCACTTCGAAGGTCTCCGGGTCTTCGTCGATGAGGTCGTCGATGGTGAAGATGGTAATGGTCTGCCGCACAACCCCCGGCCGGAACGTGAGCGCGCCCGAGGCGAGGTCGAAGTCGTGCCCGAACTTGGCCGTGCCCGCCTCGGTGTGCCAGCTCACCCGCACCTCGTGCGGCGCCGGGGCCGAGAGGTCCACCTGGAACGTGAACAGGTCGCCCTCCCGGACCTGCTCGTCCTCGATGGAGAGCGTGACGGCATTGGCTACGTCATCGTCGGCCACGGTGACCGAGGCGGCGTCTTTCGGCGAAGCCGCCACCATATAGGCGGTTCCGTCCTTGCCGTCGGCGGTGAGCGTGGCCGTGACCGTGCCGTCGGGCTCGTCCTGGGTGTCGTTCACCGTGGGCACGGTGAAGGCCGCCTCGATCTGGCCCTTGGGGATGGTCACCGTGGCCGCGCCTTCGTCATCCGCCGCCACCATGTCACTGCCGTCGGCTTCTGCCACGGTGAGGGTGACGGGGAGGTCCGTGTCCGGTGCCCGGCTGGCGGTCACGGTGAAGGTGGCCGCCGCGCCTTCGGTGATGGACGCGGTCTTGGCCGTGATGGAGATCTCCGGCGGCGGCTCCAGGATGGTGAAGGCCACTGCGCCGGCGCCCTCGGCCCCGCCGCCCAGGTCCGTGGCGGCAAGCGTCCCGAGCGCCACCGTCACCGTCTCGCCGTCGCCTTCGTTCGCGCCGTCGGCGCTGGCCGCCAGCACCAGCGTCGCGGACTTGGCCGAGGGGCCGGTGAAGGTGACCGTCGGCGGCTTTGCCGGGTCGGCGCTGGCGAGGTTCGCGTGGCTGACTCCCGTCCGGCGGGCTCCTCTAGGCCGCAATGTGTAGTCGGTCCCCAGGCGCGCCGTGCCACCCACGGCGAGCGGGATCGCCAGTGTCTCGCCCGTGACCAGCTTCCGGCCAAGCGTCAGCCGCAGGAACTTCCGCCCCGTACCCTCCGCGAGATCACCCGCCTCGGCCGACAAGGTCACCCCGGTGGCGTCGTCGTCGCGGACCGGCATCGTGGCCGTGGCAGATTCACCCACGGCATAGCCCGTGCCGGCCCCGAGTGTCGCCGTCACCGCGCCGTCCGGTTTGTCCTTCGTGTCGCTTTTGGTGGCCACCGTGAAGCCGGCCGACGCCGCGCCGGCGGCAATCGTCACCGTGCGGGTGCCGCGCGCGGACCGGGCGACAGAGTTGCCGGTCTGTGTGATATCCACCGTCACCGCCAGGTCGGCCGTGGGCGCCGGATCGGCCGCGAGCGTGAAGCTGGCCGCCGTCCCCTCCGTCACCGCATTGCCGGCGGTGAGGGTCAGGGTGGGCACGGTGGGTGTCGTCCCGCCGCCGGCCTGCATCGCCTTCACCGCCTCGAGCACCCGCTGCCAGCGCTGCTTCGGCGTCCCCGAGAGACGCGCAACCTGAGCCTCGAGTTCGGCGATGGTGAACCCGCTCGGCTGGCCTTTCAGCGTCTTGAGCGCCTTCTGCCACTTGGCGAGCGCGCCCGTGTTCCCCGTCACGTCCCGGTGGCGCACGATCATGGCCTCGACCAGCTTCACTACCGCCGGGTCGGCCTCGGTTGTGTCTCCCTCGGCCACGTCGGTCACCGTCACCCGGAAGGCGACCGCATCGGTCCCGCCGGGGTCGGTGGCAGTGAGCGTGGCTTCATAGACGTTGTCCTTGTTTGCGTCCGCCGGGGCTTCGAAGTTCTGCGCCGGGAGCGCGAGCGCCCCGGTCCGGCTGTGCAGTGTAAACTTGGCCGCATCGGCCCCGGTGAGGCTGAAGGCGACGCTGCCCGTCACCCCCTCCAGCAGCGGCTCGGCCGACCAGGGCTTGTTCTCCGCCACGCTCGCATCGGCAAGCTGCGTGATGGTCAAGGGTGAACCGGTGCTGTCGAGCAGGGCGTAGCGGAGGGTGCCCTCCGGTGTCGTCACCCGGTCCTCCAGGCCGTCCACGATATGGCGCAGCTTCCCGAAGGCGACGGTCAGCATCTCCGCCTCGTACACCTGGTCGTCGAGCACCGTCAGCGTGAGCTCCGCGGTGCGTGCCCCCTCGGCGAACACCAGCACCGGCTTGGCGCCTGTGAGCGGCGCGCCGGGCTTGACCGTGACGCCCGTGCTCTTCGCCGCCACGAGCGCCAGCGTGTAGTCCGTCCCCGGCGTCGCGCCCGAGAAGGCGAGTTCCAGCTCCGCCCGCTCGCCGGCCTTGAGCGCCCGCCCGAGGTCGATGGCGATGCCGGCGGCGCCGCCCTCGGGCGCCGGCGTCGCCGCGCCCGGCAGCGTCACCGGCAGGCCGTCGCCGCCCGCGCCGCCGCTCTCCTCGCTGTTCGCAGGCTTGCCCTGGTCGCGGCTGCTGGTGAACTGCGGCGTCAGCCACGGCCAAGCGTCCCAGCTCTGGTGCTGGCACGGGTAGGAGTCTGTGTCGCCCTTCGCCGGGAGATGGGCGCGGATGGCGTTGTAGGTATTGTGCGAGGTGCGCACCCCGCCGCCGGTGAAGGTATGCTCGATGTTGGCGCAGGCGCGCTGGCCGTCCGCGAGCTTCCTCACCACGTACACCGCGCGGTAGCACATCCACGAGGTGTCGGCATTGTTGTCGAAGCTGTCCGCCGCGCAGCGCCCGCCCGGCGGCGCCCGGTCCGAGAAGGTCAGCGTCAGCGAGTTCTGCGGCGTGCCGGTGGGAGTCAGCGCGAGCCCCACCTCGTTGCGGTCGTTGTGCGCGTTCGGCACCGTGGCGGTGACCGTGATGGACCCGCCCACCGGGCGGTTCGACACCCGCACGGCGTAGTCGAGGGCGTGTCCGCCCCCGGCGGCGAATACCGGCAGGTCCGTGCGCAGGTGGTACTTGTACGACATCGGCTTGACCGAGGTCACGAGATACGGCGGCGGCTCGTTCTCCCGGCCGCCCCGGACAATCTTGCCCCACGACTCGTAGACCTCCACCACCGGCGCGTCCGAGACCTCGACCGAGACGGTGCCGAGGTTGAGGTTGTTGTAGCTGGCATCCGTCGAGGTCGCAGTGTGGGTGAGCGCCAGCACGCGGTTGCGGTAGGTGCCCGCCTCGTCCACCCCGGTCACCGTCACCGTCTGCGCGGTGCTCCAGAGGTTCGACCCGCTGGGGTTGAAGGTGAGCGAGGTCGGGTTGACGTTGGCCGCCCCGCTGTGCGTGCCGCCCTTGGCGATGGCCACCGTCACGGTGTGCGTCGGCTGGGTGGCGAGCGCCAACGTGTAGGTCCCGCTGCCGGTCTCCACAATGCGCAACGCGGTCGTCGAGAAGGCGGCGTTGGCGTGGGTGTCGTTGTCCTGGATGCGGGCGAACCAGTAGGGGTGGCCGCTATTGGTGCCATCAGGTGGTGTGGTTGGGTCAACCGTGGCTTTGCTGGACAGCCCAAGTTTGCCGGATAGATCAACAAGTATAACGCCGAAGACCTCGGTCGACTCGACCGTGCCGTCGTCGATGGTCGGGAACGAGAAGGTCCTGGTCGTCTGGCCGGGGGAGAACGTTATGGTAATTATATCGTTCGTAAAGTCCTCTGGAGTGCTCGCACTGGTCGTGCCTGGCGGGCAGAGGTCGGTGCAGGAGAGAAAGGTGGCGCCCTGAACCGTGACACGAACCGGTGTCTGCCACACCCTGCTCAGGGTGAGCTGGACGATGCTGGGCTGGCCCTCGGTGACGGTTGGAATCTCGACCTTGATGACCGGCACGTCACTCACGACGAACACCGGGGACAGGGCGTAGAAGGGGCGGCTTTCGGACCGGGCCGCGGTCGAGCCCCCGTCGATGGGACCGCCCGTCCCGCCGGGGTCGCCTGTCACCGGGAGGGTCGCGCCGAGATGGTTGCTCACGGCCTTGCCGCCGCCCGCGGTGGTGCCGGTCCAGGGACGGCTCGCGTTGTTGATGGCCCTCGCCGCGCCGTTCTCGTTGCGGTAGTCGGCCGACGCCTCGTTGTCCCAGCTCCCGTCGTAGAAGTCCGAGTAGTTGTCGGCGACCTTGCTGCCGTTCAGCCAGTAGATGAGCTCGCCCGTGCCGGTGGTGGCGGTGTTGTCGTTCGCGTCCACCGCCGAGGTCGAGGCCAGGGCCTTGAAGCGGTTCCCGCAGGCGTCGGTGATGGCACTATGGCCGGCCTTGGCCCCGGTCTGCACGAACGTGTTGTAGTCGTCGATGTCGGCCGAGGTCCCGTCCCGCGTCGTCGAGGTGACGAACAGCAGCCGGAACTTGGCGCCCACGGCGAGGCCCGCGGGCTTCAGCGCCCAGTTCTGAGAGACCGTGTAGGTACCGTCGGCGTTGGCGGTCGCGCAATTGGTCTGCGCGGCGGCTCCGGTCGCCAGGCCCGCCAGCAGCGGCAGGACGAGCAGCGCGGCGACAAGGTCGCGGCGCAGCATAACGGACGCCCGCAGTCGGGCGGGCCGGCGGGGCGCGGAGCGCCGGCCGGCGGAAGAAGCGGCCTCAGACGGAGACGTTGATGAGCCCAGGCGGCGGCTTGCAGACGCGGTGGGGAGGCATGAGCCCTCCGCCCGCAGGCTGACTCGGCTGCTGGAAACGTGGTAAACTACTGGGTTAACGAAGTTACGCGGAAGCGCGGAAGCGCGGAAGCG
>WTGX01000020.1 GCA_011523385.1 Nitrospira sp.
CACAGAAAATGCACTTGCGCCCGCGCAAAAAGTTGGCCGCACAACTAAAAACCGTATATCGTCCAGTAACCATGCGAGGTTTCTACCACACATTGGTTACGAAACGCCCTAATTACCTAGGATCGTCTTTGTTAAATAGCCACTCACGCTGTTTGTACCAACTTAACCGGCTTTTCCTCATCCTGCCATCTTAGATAAATCTCGTTATCTAGGACAGCCCCTTCCTCCTCATTGACGGCAATGATGCCGCTCGTGAGCAGAAATGTCACTTATCCCCCTTGTTCAGATTTCCCGAGCCACCTCTAAGGAACGAAAAACAGTCGTGCTACTGCTGCTTGTTAGAGAGTTTACCCACCAATTGCTTCTCTAAGTTTACGGAATACTTTTATGGCATACGCACCAGGGATCTGAGCGATGAAACCATAAAACATGGCAAGAAATGTCATCGCCCAAGGGGACGATATTAAAAGGACAAGAGGAATGAGGCCAACAAACCCTATCGAGACACCCACTAAGGCAGCATGTGGCTGAGATATGCCTAATATTTGGTTTTGGGGTTCACGAAATTTTATTTTTACACCCTTAACAGTGGCGTGAAGCCAAATATTAGGTATGCTTTCGCTCTTTGCTGAATTTAAGTAGCTGATTCTAATCATTTGGCCCCGATTAAATACTGGTATTAAATATTCGCGCTGCTCAAAATATATGGCTAGTTGATTCTGAGTCGGCTTTTGACCAAGTTCAACGTGAACTTGTTTTCTATACTTTTCCGTCCATTCAATAATATTTGGGGTATCGACGATTTGCGTAGACTCAGAAAGCAGGGTTGTATCATTTGTATATGTCCGTATAACGACATTCTCATAGTCATTAAGACTCTCATTCTTTAGTTCGATGGTTGATAAAAAGAGGTGTCGTACTGGGTTGTTATTCCAAGTCACAGAAACAGTTCCAAAAATCGAGTCATCCGTAGACATTCCAACATTATTGTGGTTTACAAAATAGCTAAACACACCTCGCTTGTTTAGCACGCGCTGAGTCAACCATGATGTAATAATACCTGCGAGACCGCCAAATAGTATTGACAGATATTCACTCTTTAGTATTTCTAATAGATTCATAATAGCCCTCTACCAACAGCATAAATAACGCAGAGCCATCTGCCAGAAGCAAAGTAGCTCACGGTGGCACCTGCAAAAAACAATTCCCTAAGCAGCTGGTCGTTGCTGTTTTTTTCAAAATAACTGGCTTTTTTGCATCATATCATGAAAGCCAAAAAATTGTGTTATATTACTTGTGTTATATTATATATGTAATATAATATTTGAGTCGCTTACAAGGTGAATACTAAATGGCACGTGGGAAATCAGGCAGAGTGGTATTAGAGATAGACCCGGATTTGAAACGTCGACTCTATGCCACATTAGAAACTAGTCAGCAAACGATGAAAGAGTGGTTCATCAGAGAGGCTGAAGAACTTGTTTATGGAGAGAAACAGCCCTCTCTTTTCGATAATCCCGAAGACAACAAGGCCGATCAGGATAAATGAACTTCAAGGAAAATGAATCTGCTCAAAAATTAAGGGGTGGCTATTACACTTCCCTTGATTTAGCCAATTATCTTTCTAAATGGGTGGCTGAAACACACCCCAAGAGCATTCTTGAGCCAAGCTGCGGTAATGGTATTTTTCTTGAAGCCTTATCCCCTTTCGTTACTAAGGGCACATCAATAACAGCAATTGAGCTTGAACATCAGGAAGCCCTACAAGCATCTGAAAAAATTCGTGGTCTCAATAAATTATCAGCAAATATTCTGTGTGCCGATTTTCTTGAATGGTATTTGGACGAAGACCAAAATCACGATCCTTTTGATGCGGTAGTAGGAAATCCGCCATTTATTCGTTATCAGTATCTAACAAAACAAGAACAGGACTTTTCTGAAAGGATTTTTAAACGGCACCACTTGCCATTTACAAAACATACTAATGCCTGGGTCCCATTTGTCATAGCCTCTTTGTCTTTGCTTCGTCCAGGAGGCAGAATGGCAATGGTACTTCCTGCTGAAATCCTCCATGTTCTCCATGCGCAAGCCCTCCGCTACTTTCTAGGCCAACATTGCAAACGGATTATTATCATTGATCCAGAGGAAATCTGGTTTGAGGGCACTCTGCAAGGCGCCATCTTGTTCCTTGCCGAAAAGAAGCGCGACGTCAAAGAACACACTGTCGGCCTCGGAATCATCCAAACAATCGGAAATGCATTTTTGGATACAAGTCCAAGCGACTATTTCGAAAAGACAAATTTCGTAAATGGTAAAACCGTCGAAGGAAAATGGACAAGGGCACTGTTAACCAGGAAGGAGCTTGAGGTCTTTGACGGCATAGCTTCTACCCCATCCGTGCATCGTTTTTCAGATATAGCCAACGTCGACGTTGGCCTAGTAACTGGCGCGAACAAATTCTTTTTGGTTGATGATGATACGGTGAAGAAACACGGTTTAGTAGAATGGTCACATCCCATGTTTGGAAGAAGTGAGCATTGCCCTGGCATTCTTTATGATGACAAACAACATCAAGAAAACGCCAGATTGGGACTCCCTTCTAATTTCCTCTGGTTTGATGTGGATGATGCGACTGAACTTCCTGAGAACGTTCTTGAATATATACGTTTCGGGGAGAGGGAGAATTTACATACACGCTATAAATGCCGAATTAGAAAACCGTGGTTTAAGGTTCCATCCGTGTATTCTACTCCAATCGGCATGCTCAAGCGTGCCCATGATATGCCACGACTGATTTATAACGATGTAGAGGCCTACACGACAGATACAGCATACCGCATTACACCACATAAGGTTCATGCGAAAAAATTTGTCTATTGTTTCATTAATTCCTTGACTGCTCTAAGTTCAGAACTTGAGGGGCGACATTATGGAGGTGGAGTCTTGGAGCTTGTACCATCCGAAATCGAATGTTTATACGTACCCCTTCCTAATAGAACACAAATCTCAATAAAGAGCCTGGACAACATGATCAGGAATGCACAGGCAAAGGACGTTCTGATCTGTCAAGATAACAAAATATTAAGAGAGCTAGGGTTGTCCTCTAATGAGATGGCATGTATCCGTGACTCATGGGACAAACTGCGAAAGAGGCGTCAACGCTCAACCAGCCGATCTAGTCAATAACTATTGCAAAGTCCGTAGAATTTTTCTTATAGAGCTTTAGCGTCCTGCCCAAAAGATCCCGCTTGCGAATGACAGTTATTGCATTACCCCACTTTATTTTTGTCGTGACATTTCGTTGTTTATAGCTTCTCGTATTTCTTCTTGGGTCGTGATTCACTTCTAGGTCGTAAACGCCGTACGATATGTTTTTGATTATTAATTCAGCATTTATGGTCGCGCGCTCAAGATGTGGGCTTCTTGAGCTTGGCTTGGAGTGCCAAGTCAATTCTGAAAACACTACATCTCTAAAATAATGTTGAAAATCTATATCCTCTTCCATCAAGCCTTTCCCTAAATTCACATCACCTGTGATATGGGTGTTTGCCTCTTGAGGAATATTCAAACTCCTTTGAGGTAATGGCTTGCTTTCCCATACTAATAATGCCGTAGTGTTTACGGTTTTCTTGACTAGACGTTTTTTGACTCCTTTTCTAGGCGATCGAATTTTTCTTCCGTGTGTTGGAATGGGGATAAGATTGTCTCTTTCTCGATTGTCATGCTTTTTATTCGTGGAGGGCAGACGAGTCAACCGCTCATCTTCTAATCGGCCTTCTTTTAATAGCTCAACGGCTCGTCGTGCAGTCTTGACTTGGAATACGTGGTCTGGGTAAGTGACTGGCAAACCTTGAATTGTGTTTATAAGTTTCTGGAAACATTTCTCATCCGCTTGCCGCTCTCTATCCAACCTAATATACGAACTGGCCTCTATGTTTTGGTTTAATCCACCATTAGTCAGATTAGCACTCCCAATGATTACATGAGCGACTGCATTGCTATACGCTGCATAAATCTTCTGATGAAATATTTTGCTGTTGGAGGCGGTGTCTACGACGTATGGGGCAATACCGATTTTCAAGAATGAAGAGATGCTTTGTACCGAAGTAACTCCGTTTCTTATTCCTATAAACACCCGTGTTTTATCGGATACTTTTCCCAAGTTACTTCTAATTCTTTCCACCCCGTTACTACGAGCAAAAGCAAGACCAAACAGATAGTTCTCCATTGCAGGGATTGAAAGCAATTTATTGACGGCCGTTTCGTGGTCATCATCTTTATTCAATCCCTGGAGCAGGATGTCTATTTCAGCCACTTGTTGGGTTTATTCCTTATTGAGCCTAACGTCTTGAGTAACAGACGAGGCGATAGAGGATCTTAGCTGTCCCATGATTAACTCTTCTTTTTGTTCATTAACGCTGACAGGGGCTTCGTTAGTTCTGGCTCTATGGTTAACATGGCTTTCAGAAAAGGGACTTGGATGCTTTCTCGACCCCATTTATGAGTTCCTCAACTTCATCCCTGGTCGGTTCTCGGTCCTTATTGTGGTCGCATAAATTGCGAATGTCACTAAGTCGTTGTATCTGTCGCCAAGTGGGGATATCCAATACATCCCTATCTTTGAGAAGATCATTGAAATCGCTAATGGTTGGATGTTTCTTGCGCACCCTAACGGTGTGATTTTCGGCAACTTGTGACAAGTGTTTTTCAAGAACCACTCCAGCAATTGCACCGGCACCCCGAAGAAAACTATGCTTTGCCAGTTCACGTGCGGCATCAAGTTCGGAGTCAAGGAGGTCAGCTTGGATCATTTGCCGAATGTCAAACAAAGAACTTTCGAATCGACCTTGGGCTGCACCCAGTATTGCCACCTGATTATGGAAACGCATCTTAACTAGAAGGAAGCCCTGCTGACGGTATCGAACCCCGTTAAGCCAATCTTGGATGGTGAAAGACCTAATGCCGAGGTCTCTGCCACGTCCATCGCCTTTATACAGTTGCTCGAATTCGATAATGCGATCTGGCATGAGTTGACGTACGACGGCGCTCGCCTCTGTGTACCAACGCTGGTAGCTGAGAAAGAAAATGTCGGCACCTACAAACGCTTTCGTCTCTTCGTTGACATCATAACCAAGTGACTGCAACTGAGCGTCATCGAGCGGAGATGAATCCAGAGCCAACAGAAGCGTCTCGCCAAAGTCGACAAGGCGCTTTAGATCGCCTTTATATCGGTCAAGGTTCGAGGCCATGTTCTCACATGCTAAATACTATTGGTTATTCCCTTAATTATCGGAGATCAAGGGGTGTCAAATTATTCGGTGTGTTTTCTTCAAAAAATGACACGTGGAGGCACGAGTGTAAGCAGATATTTTCATTCAGTGCCAGAAGATATTGGTCTTGATAAAAGCTCAATTACTGATTTGGCGCCTTGAGTATCAGAACCTCCGCCTGCCGCATACCCGGTGGGTTGAGGTGCATATATACATGCTGCGGCATGGACAAGAATTGCCTCGCTTGCTTGTTGCTTCTCTCCAGCAGCTTCGACTATTGCCTTGTAAGTCATTAAAGCATTTTGTCTGTGCCTATTTACTACGGCATTATGCTTGTGTGATAGGAAATTGCGAGCCGACAAATATAAGACAAAGCTGATAACAGCAAATATTAAGATTTTACTTACGGCAAGTTGCACTGTTTCGAAAACATTTGCTGTACTGAGCAATTGATGTGCAAAAATACTTAAAAATGCATAAGTGCCCAATACCCATGCCATATTTATAGTTCTATTTCTCCATGTTTCGGCATCCTTTTCATTTTTGTCGGCTTCCTCTTTAAAGTATATGGCCTGTTGTGTAACACCTTGTTCAGCCGCTACCGTGCGAATAGCCTCCAATGCTTGTCCAGCCTCTAGTTTATGTTGCTCCAGGGTTTCTTTAATTTCATTCGCCTCATCTTTAATCTTCTGGAGCGTCGCTCTTGCTTCGCTATCTAAGCGCTGAAAATCCGCAGACTTATGTAAGGAGTAAGCGATCAATGGATGTAGGACATCGAACACACCTTGATAAGTGTTTGCCATTTGCTGAATTAAGCTCTGCTGAATGTCGTGCGCATTGCCTTGCTTTGGATCAAATTGAAGGACGCTATGCAATAAATTGAAGGTAGCGTCAGCCTGTTGTTGAAGTTGAACTAATTGGTTTTCCCCAAAATCATTTAATGCCTCAGGTGATAAGCGTCTAAACAACTCCACTAATCTTGATGCCGGTTCTACTGCGGCATTAAAGCTGTAACTCTTACCCAATTCGGCTTCGCGAGGTAAATTTGAAACGTCAAATTCTTGCATCCGTACCAGAGAAACCTTTGCGCTCTCTCGTGCTTGATTTTCTGCTTCATTTGCCATGATAGGAACCTTGGGTTATGAGATGATTTCTGAGGATTAATAGAGGACAGGCTGTCGATTCTAGAAAATGCTAATGGAATTCGCGTCATGTTATCAACATAGAGAAAAGTAATATGTCAAAGGGCTTGACTGGCCATCTTAATCGATTACGACTAGCCTTAGCGACTTGACGTTATAAGCCTAAGACGCTAAGGGTTGACGATGGCTGAATCCACACGCAAACAAACCACTGTCTATTTTGAGCCTTCCCTCCACCGAGCCCTGCGCCTGAAGGCCGCGGAGATCGACCGTAGCGTTTCCGAATTGGTGAATGAAGCGGTACGGGAAGCCTTGGCAGAAGACGCCGAGGCTCTTGCCGCGTTCGAGGCTCTAAAAAAGGGACTTATCCAGAATAGTTGACAATGACCGTTCTTCTTAGAAAAACGCCTTGATTTGTAGCTGCCGCATCTTATGCGGCCAGGAAGA
>WTGX01000037.1 GCA_011523385.1 Nitrospira sp.
GGGATTGCATTTTTCCGGTTCTAGTGCTATCTTAAGCTGGATTTGAGCCACGGAATTCAGGAGATGTCCGGTATGAGCTCAAAATGGTCTGATCTGGTGGGATCCCCCCCCCCGAACTCCAAGGGGATGCAGTCATGAGGCCCCGGGCACGGCCTTGTCGCCGCCTGAACTCCTCAGCCTCTCCGTCTGAATCGGCTTCACTCTCCGACAGCTTCTTCCCCGGCCCGCAAACGGCGGGTGTCCGCCCTGCCGCCCGCCGTCTGCGCCACAGCCTTATCGCCGCGCTGCTCTGCCTGCCGCTGCTGGCCATGCTGGCGACCGGGGCCACCGCGCAAACCCCGACGGCCAATCCCGATGGTTCGTACACGGTTCCCGACAACTGGGCGCTGAAGCCTTCCGGCGTCGGTGCCGGCCGCAAGTTCCGGCTGCTGTTCATCACCGACGACTGGCACAACGCTTCGAGCTCCAGCATCTCCACATACGACACCCACGTCCGGGGCGAGGCCGCGAGTGGCCATAGCGCCATTGTCCCCTACGCCAGCCAGTTCAAGGCCGTCGGCTCGACCGCGTCGGTCGACGCACGAAACCACGTCGGGGCCACCGGAACGGGCGTGCCCATCTACTGGCTGAACGGCGCCAAGGTCGCCGACAACTACGGAGATTTCTGGGACGGAAGCTGGGATGCCTATGCGTCCACGGACCGGCGGAACGAGCTGGGACAGGCAAACAACCCGGGCACCCAGGGCGACTGGCCCTGGACCGGGTCCAACAATAACGGCACCAAGTCCATCCACCCCCTGGGTTCCGCCGACCCCACGCGGGGCGCGCACCCTCCCAAGAGCCCCATCTCCGGTGGCTCCAGGGTAAGCAACACCCAGACGCACGCCTTCTACGCCCTCTCCCCGGTGTTCGTCGTGGAGGGGGAGCCGCCACCGCCGTCGCTGACCCTCCCGGCGTCGTCGACGCTGTCGGTCGTCGCGCTTTCCCGGAAAGATGCCGAATCCCCCAGCACATCCAGCGGCAAGTTTCGAGTGCACCAGTCGGCTTCGCAGCCCAAGGCGACACCGTATCGAATGTGTTTCACAAGCTCGCTGGCCACGCCCAGCTTCACGGTGAAAAGAGGGTCCACTACAGTGTCTCTCGACGCGCAGGGGTGCACGACAGGCAGTATCCCTGCAAACCAGTCGGCGTTTATTCCTTCATCTTTTTTTGAGGTCGCTGGAACCGAAGACACCCTCGACGAGCCCGACGAAGTAATCACGGCGACCATCTCGGCGCACCCGACCGACGCGCTGCCCAACGGGGTGGCCATCTCGTCCACCGCAGACACCGCCACGGTGACCATCCGCGACGACGACCCGACGGTGGTGCGGCTCGCGCGGGTGGGCTCGGGCGCCATCAGCGAGGGCCAGACGGTCGAGTTCAGGGTGACGCTCAGCCGCGCGCTGATTGCGGGCGAGGTCGTCGACGTGCCACTGGCGATTTCCGGCACAGGGGTGACCACCGACGACTGGAGCCTCACAACGAAGACGGGTACGAACCTCAACACCGGCGTCCGCCTCTCCGGCACCACGGCCACCCCCATGGTGCGCTTCGCGCACTCGTTTCAGGCGGGCGCGCAGGTGGCGACGCTGATATTGCGGGCGACGGAGGACAACACGGCCGAGGGCGGCTCGGAGACCCTCACCGTCGCGCTCGGTCCGGACGGTTCGGGCACGAACGGCTTCGACCATTCGAGCCGCCGGACCAACGTCGGCGGCGGGGCCGACCCGAGCGGGACGGCCTCGGAGCGGACTTTCAACGTCACGGTCAACGACGCGACGGTGACGGTGCAGCCTACCCTCACCCTGTCGGTGGACGGCGGTGCGGGCAGCATCGGTTCGGACGGCAAGCTTTACATCTTCGAGTGGCACAGCGGCCACAACCGCACCGTCCGGGTGACCGGGACGAATCTCGTATCCGGTCAAAGCTACTGCTTCGGCGTCCCCCAGATAACGATCACCAACGGCTATACGCACACAGTCCGGCAGGGGGGAGCGGCCGGCTGCATCACGGGCAGTACTAATGGCACCGCCGACCACGCCTATGTCAATTTTTACATCCCGGACGACCAGAAGGCCTTGGGAGATGGAGCGATTACGGTGGCCCTCACTGCGGGAAGCGGCGGCAACACCTGGACGAATGGTACGCCGGACGGCGTCACGCTGCGGGTCATCGACAACGACGCGCTTATGAGCTGGAAGCACGGCAAGGCCACCGTCGTGGAGGGAGAAACCTTCAGTCTGCCCTTCGTGCTGGACCGCCCATCGGTCAGCAACTTCCGTGTGACTCACCAGTTTTCCACGCAGGACACCCGGTTCAAGATCAGCCCCGGGAACAAGGTGGACGATGACACGGACATGCTGGATTACTTTGGGCCCGACGACAGTCACTACGTCGCAAGGGACGAAACCGGGGGCGGGATCGGGCCCTTCATGACCTTCGACGACGACGTCGTCGAGCGGGACTATGTGGCCACCTCCACCCTGAGAAGGGCCGGCGCCGCCCTCGTCGTCGCCGTGAACCAGACCAGGAATACCCTGGACATCACGGTGAAGGACGACGACAAGGCGACGGTGTCTCTCCGCCGGCGCGGCAGCGGGAACAACCTCGTGCTGTGGTTCAGCAGACCCATGGAGTTCTCTGTCGACGTCCATGTGAAGAAGAAGCCCGGCCGTCCGGGCCTGACCAATCATGGGTACACGCTGCCGGCCAATAGCAGAAACCTCCTCGGCGGCGGGGCGGTGGAGCTGGATACGGCCAATCCCGACGACTTCGAGTGGATCTGGATCCGCGTCCCGAACGACGTCAACCGCACCGACGACTGGCTGCGGGCGCTGAATGGCTGCATCGTTTCCTCGTTCAAGCTCAGATCCCTTCTCGTCGGCGCCCCGACTCCGGCCGGCTCCTGCACCAACACCGACTTGAGGGACATCAGCACGGAATTCACCCCGGGCCAGTTCACAGGGGTCGGCAGCCCGCCGACGGAACCGGAAGTGCGCATCGCCTCGGCCGTGGGCAGCGGGACCGAGGGCGGCGACGTGGCGTACCTCCTCTCGGCCCGCCCCGCGCCGTCGTCGCCCCTGGACGTGACGGTGACGGTCAGCCAGAGCGGCGCGTTCGTGGCCGCCGGCGATCTGGGCCGGCGCACGGTCACCATCCCCGCCGGCGGCCAGGCGACGGTGACCGTCGCCACCGTGGACGACCGGGTGGAGGAGGCGGACGGCTCGGTGACGCTGACCGTAGAACCGGGCAGCGGGTACCGGGTCGGGCAGCCGGCCGCCATGACCGCCGACGTGGCGGACGACGACGGGGTTGTGCGGGCGCAGCAGCAGGCGAGCGCCGACCCGGCGGTGGTCAAGATGGTCGAGGACATGATCGTGCGCCACCGCGACGTGACCGGGAACAAGGGTGCGCTCGCGAACTGGGAGAAGGCGCTGAAGACGCTGAAAGGCCAGCCCGGCGGGTTCACGATTGAGGAGCTTGAGGCACGGGTGGCGCAGGCGCGGGGCGCCGCGAAGAAGCGCTGGCAGCGTGTGCTGGATGGGGCGAAAGCGATGCAGGCCGGCGGCGGGACGGGCGGGACGCCCGGAACGCCTGCGATCACCGTCACCCCCGGATCGGCGGTGACGGAAGGGACCGCAGCAAGCTTTACCCTGACCGCGGACCCGGCGCCGAAGTCCGAGCTGGCGGTGACCGTGACCGTCGAACAGATGGGCGGCTACGTCGCCTCCCGCAATCGCGGCAAGCGCACGGTGACGATTTCCGCCGGCGCGGCGTCGGCGGGCTTCACGGTGGCCACCAAAGGCGACAAGAAGGACAAACCGGACGGCGCGGTGACGGCGATGCTCGAAGCCGGCACGGGCTATGCCGTGGGTGAGTCTGCCACGGCCACGGTGCCGGTCCGCGACGATGACGCGATGGGGGTGACCTTGTCGGCCGAGGCGGGCGATCTCGCGGAAGGCGCGGGGCGCAAGCTCGTGCGGCTGACGCTCGGCCGGAAGCTGGTGGTGCCGGAGGCGCTGACGGTCACGCTGACCTTCGGCGGCACGGCGACGGTCGGGACCGACTACACACTCAGCCCCAAAGGGGCCAGCCGTCCGGGGGTGCGTTACGCGAACCTCGCCAGCGCCGACCCGGCGAAGCCGCCAACCGTCACCTTCACCGGCCCCTCGGCCAAGTCCGCGAAGCTGGTGCTCGCGGCCAGCGCCGACGGCGCTGACGAAGGCGACGGCGAGACGGTGACGGTGGCGCTCGGGACGCTCACGCCCACGGACCTGGGCGGCGGGGCCGACGGCGCCGGCGCCGTGGCCTTCACCATCCTGGAGCCGCCGCCGGAAATCTCGATTGCGGCCAAGACCGCGTCCATCACGGAAGGCGCGGCGGCCACCTTCACGGTGACCGCCAGCCGGGCGCCGGAGGCCGACCTCCCGGTCACCCTCACCGTGGCGGAGGCCGCCGGCAGTGACATGGTGGCCGCGGACAGCGAAGGCACGGCCACGGTGACGATTGCCAAGGGCCAGACCGAGGCCGCGTTGACCGTACCCACGGTGAACGACACCCAGGACGAGCCCGACGGCACGGTCACGGCCACGCTCACCGCCGACGGCAAGGACGGAACCGCCTATATGGTGGCGGCTTCGCCGAAAGACGCCGCCTCGGTCACCGTGGCCGACGATGACGTAGCCAATGCCGTCACGCTCTCCATCGAGGACGAGCAGGTCCGGGAGGGCGACCTGTTCACGTTCCAGGTGGACCTCTCGGCCCCGGCGCCGCACGAGGTGCGGGTGAGCTGGCACACCGAGGCGGGCACGGCCAAGTTCGGGCACGACTTCGACCTCGCCTCGGGCGCGCTCACGTTCCGGCCGGGGGTTGTGCGGCAGACCATTACCATCTTCACCATCGACGACCTCATCGACGAAGACCCGGAGACCTTCGAAGTGGTGCTGTCGAACGCGCAAGGCGCCACGATCGAGCGCGGGACCGCGACCGGGACCATCGTGAACTCGGACCCGATGCCCACGGCGTGGCTGAGCCGCTTCGGGCGCACGGTGGCGCAGCAGACGCTGGACGGCATCGCCGGGCGCCTGACCGCGCCGCGCACCCCCGGGGCCCACGGCACCATTGCCGGGCAGGCGTTCAGCTTTGCGCCGGCGTCAGGCAATAACGCGAACGGCGACACCGCCGCCGCTCAGGACGCCGGCACGCCGGCCATGACCCGGCAGGGGGCGTTGGCCCTGGCCGGGGTCGCGCGCGTGTTCGGTGGGACCGCCAACGGCTCTGAGGACTACGGCTTTGGCGCGGCCGGGGTCGCGGCCGACCGGGACCCGAGCGCCTGGGGCACGGGCGCCGGGACGCAGGCCATCCCCCTGACCGCGCGGGAGGCCCTGCTCGGCAGCCGCTTCACGGCCACGGCCAGACCGGACGGCACCGGCGGCAGTCTCGCCTTTTGGGGCCGGGCGGCGCAGGCGAATTTCGACGGGCGGGAGGGCACTTTCTCGCTCGACGGCGAGGCCACCACGGGCTTGCTGGGCGCGGACTACGCCCGGGACACGTGGCTGGTGGGCGTGACGCTGCTGCGGACCCAGGGCCGGGGCGGCTATCGGGACACGGACGTCACCCCCCGGCCCGGGACCCAAACCTGTCCCGGCGCGACCGGGCCGGTTTGCCGTCAGGCCGTACGCGAAGGCACCGGCACGATCGAGGCGTCGCTGACTGCGGCCGTGCCCTATGCCGCCTGGGCGGCGTCGGAGCGGCTCAAGCTCTGGGGCTCGACCGGCTACGGCGCAGGGGAAGTCAAGCTCAAGACCCACACCGGGCAGGCGCTCGCGACCGACATCGACTGGACCATGGCCTCGGCG
>WTGX01000009.1 GCA_011523385.1 Nitrospira sp.
TCCGCGCTTCCGCGCTTCCGCGCTTCCGCGCTTCCGCGCTTCCGCGCTTCCGCTTGACTTCGTTAAACGAGTAGTCTACCACGGTTCCGGCAGCCGAGTCAGCCTGCGGGCGGAGGGCTCATGCCCGCCCACCGCGTCTGCAAGCCGCCGTCTGGGCTCATCAGCCTCCCCGCCTGCCCCCGGTTGTTCCGCCGGATTGCTTCTTTCCTCCGACAGGTTCGAGCCTTCTGCCGCCCGCGCTGGCGCGGGCGTCCGTCCCGCCGCCCGCCGTCTGCGCGGGGGCCTGGCCGCGCTTCTGCTCGGCCTGCCGCTGCTCGCCGGGCTGGCGACCGAAGCGGCCGCGCAGACCCTGTCCATCGAGGCGCCCGCCAACGCGAACGAGGGCGACTCGGGCACCACCGGCCATATCTTCACGGTGCGCCTGTCCCAGGCGGTCTCCGGCACCGTCGCCTACCGGGTGTGCTTCGGCGGCGGCACGGCGACCTTGGACACGGGGACCGGCGCCATTCCGGCCAGCGCCGACTATCAGCTTGCCAGCGTTCAGGGCAGCCCCCCGGTTTTCGGCCCATCCGGCGGCACTTGCAATAATAGCGGTGTCCATCCCGGCACGACCACCTCCACGACCATCGCCATCCGCGTCAAGGGCGACACCGTCGCCGAGTCCGACGAGACGGTGACGGCGACGCTGGAGCTGATCGGCTCCCCGCCGGCGGGGGTGACGCTCGGCACGTCCACGGCGACGCACACCATCCTCAACGACGACGCGGGGGGGGGCGTGTCGGTGTCGGTCAGCGGCGGCAACATACCGGAAAACGGCGTCAACACTTCCTCGTTCAAAGTGTCGGTCTCTCCGGCGCAATCGGCCGCGGTCCCCATCAGGATGTGCCTGACCAGCAGCGAATCCTCCCTGGCCGGGATTACGGTCCGTCAGGGAGTCCATGTGCTGACCTTGACCAAAGGGTGCACCACGGGAAGCGTACCGGCGGGCGGCGACTTCAGCGTTCTGATAACCGGCAAGGCCGATTCGATCGACAAGCCGGACGAGTCCATCCGGGCGACTCTCTCGGCGGACCCGGACAACCCGCTGCCCGCCGGTGTGAGCATCCCGCTGCTCGGACGCAGCGCGACCCTCGTCATCGTCGACGACGACCCGACGGTGGTGCGGCTCGCGCGCGTCGGCACCGGCGCCATCGCCGAGGGCCAGACGGCGGAGTTCACGGTGACGCTGGGCCGGGCGCTGGTCGGGGGAGAGCTCATCGACGTGCCGCTGACGATTACGGGCGCGGGGGTGAGTACGGACGACTGGAGCCTCCACGAGAAGCCGGGCAGGAGCCTGAACACCGGCGTCAGCCTGCAGGACCCCGAGACCGCGCTTCCCTTTGTGAGGTTTCGCCGGGGCGCGCGGACGGCGACGCTGCTGTTGCAGGCGACGGGCGACAATGCGAACGAGGGCGGCTCGGAGACCTTCACCGTCGCGCTCGGCCCGGACGGCTCGGCCACGTACGGCTCTTTCGACTATCCGGGCCACTCCACCGACGTCGGCGGCGGCGCGGACCCGCACGGCACCGTCAACAGCTTCAACCTCCAGGTCAACGACGCGACCACGCCGGCCGAACTGTCGATCGAAGCGCCTGCGGACGCGAACGAGGGCGACTCGGGCACGAGAGACCTCAACTTCACGGTGCGGACGTCCCGGGGCATACCGGGCAATGTCAACTACAAGGTCTGCTTCGCCGGCACGGCGACCATCCACACGGGTAGTGGCGCGATTCCCACCGGCGCCGACTATCAACAGTCCGCTGCAACCGGCAATCCGCCCTGCGTCAGCGGTACCTTCTCTTCCAGTGCCATCGCGCAAACTCGACATGTAACAATCAAGGTGAAGGGCGACACCGACGCCGAGCTGGACGAGACGGTGATCGCGACGCTGTCCTTTGCCGGCTCCCCTCCGGCGGGAGCGACCCTGGCACTCGGGTCCACGGTGACCCACACCATCCGGAACGACGACGGCGTCCCTAATGTTCTTTCACTGAAGCTGGCAAGCACCTCGGGCGAGGAAGGCGATTCCGGGCACACCGATATCGACATCCGGATCGCCAAATCCACAGCCCCGTCCGCTGCGTTTTCTGTTCGCATTTGCGCCACGGGTTCGGCGAGCCATGGCGGGGACTACCAGTTTTTCAATGGCAGTGCCCGTATCGGGGTCGACGGCAGCGGCTGTTTTGCCGTGCCGCTCTCGACGTCCGCAAACACGGAGACCAGAACGCTCCGGGTGCTGGGGGACACGAGCCTGGAAGCCGACGAACAGGTGATCCTGACCCTGCAGTTCTCCGGATCCGCACCGAGCGGCTGGATTATCTCCACGTCGTACCCAACGGCGACCTACACCATAAAGAACGATGAGCCGGCGCCCGCGTCCATCTCGCCGGCGCGGATCACCGAGGGCCGGACGGTCACCTTCACCGTCATCGACATCCCGGCCACCTGGACGGGAACGCCGCGTTTGAGGATGTCTGGTGGCCCGCTGGTAAGCACCGTTACCGATTGCGCCGCGACTGAAATCATTCCCAATTGGGACGTCTGTGCCGCCGGCGGCAGGGAGACGTGGGACAGTACCGCCCGGGTCTTCACGTTCGAACTGCGGGCGCATGAGAACAGCGATCCCGAAGGCGACGAGACCTTCACGGTGGAGCTGCGCGACTCCCATTCGTCCAGCAGGCGCCTCGCCTTCACCCTCACCATCGTGAACGTGCCGCCTTTGGTCTCGATCGAGGCGCTGGACAATGGCGAGGTGACGGAGGGGAGTCCGGTGCGGTTCCGCATCGGCATGGACCCGGCGCCGTCTTCGTTCTTTCCGGTCAAGCTCTGGGTCGGCGAAGAGGGGCAGGTGTACCGTGTCAGGGACCACCGCTATGTCGGCCACGCCACGATTCCGTCGCCCACCCCCGCCACCGTCAAGATCCCGGCGAGCGGGTCAGTGGTCTACAGCGTGCCCACCGTGACCACGACCGCGATCGGCGACCGCGACACGAAGGTGCACGCGATGGTGATGCCCGACGGCCGCTACGGATTCGCGAACTCCAACTCGGCGACGGTCACGGTGAGGGACGGCGCCGACACGGCGCCGGCGACGATGCCCGTGATCACGGTCCTGGCGCACCGCTACGGCGGCAACGACCGGATGACCGAGGGCGAGGATGCCGTCTTCTCGCTGATCGCGGAGCCGGCGCCGACCAATCCGCTCACGGTCAACATCACGGTGATTGACGGCGGCGACTTCCTGGCGGCCGCCGACGAGGGTACAAAGACGGTGACCATCCCGGCCGGCGAGCGTTGGGAGACGGTTCGCCACCACCTGACCCTGGCGACGGTGGACGACGGGACCGCCGAGGCGGGCGCGCGGGTGACGGTGCGGGTCACCCCGGGCAGCGGCTACCTGGTGGGGAACACCGTCACCTTCGCCGACAGCTCCACGTATCAGCTGGGCTCGGAGGACTACCGGGTGGTGGAGGACAACGACGGGGGGCCGCGGGCCTTGGGGGCGCCGACCGCGCCCGCCGTGCCCGACACGAAGGTGCGGAACGTGCGGGTCACGGGGGTGACGCCGATGAGCGCGACGGTGCACTGGGACGCGGTTCCGCACGCGGCGGGCTACCGGGTGGAGATGCAGGGCCAGGGCGCCACGGCGCTGTCGTACTTCTATACGGCCGCGGGCCATGTGACCGGCACCTCGGTCACGCTGGATCATGGTGCGAGCGAGAGCATGACGGTCAGGGTGCTGGTGACCCCCAAATACGTCGACGGCGCCGGAATGACGCAACTGTTGCACAATCTGGCGGGCGGCGCGGACTTCGAGGTGACGGTTCAGCAGACCTTGGAGCGGGGAAGGCTGTCCCAGGGCTCGTCGGACGAGGTGGACGGGGGTCCGGGTCCGGTCGGGGCCGATCCGGGAGTGGTGCAGATGGTCGAGGACATGATCGTGCGCCACCGCGACGTGACCGGCAACACCGGTGCGCTGGCCAAGTGGGAGAAGGCGCTGAAGACGCTGAGGCGGGAGCCGGGCGGGTTCACGGTGGCGGAGCTGGAGGCGCAGGTGGCGCGGCTTTCGGGCACGCCGGGGAAGCGCTGGCAGCGGGTGCTGGATGCGGTGAACGCGATGCTGGCGGGCCGGGCGCCGGTGCCGGTGCGGGCGACGCTGTCGGCGACGCCGTCCGGCGACATCGCCGAGAAGGGCGGGTTCAAGCAGCTTCGCGTCACGCTCGACCGGGCGCTCGAGCACGGCGAGAGGGTCGCGGTTCCGCTGGTCTTCGGCGGCACGGCGACGCGGGGCCAAGACTATGTGCTGAGCGCCACCATACGCCCGGTGGGGGTGGACTATGCCAACCTCGCGGGCGAGGGCACGCCGACGCTGACCTTCAACGGCCCCCCGGCGCAGTCCACGGGTGCCAATCCGCGCTCGGCGACGCTGATGCTGTACGCGGAGTCCGACGAGGTGGACGAGGGCGTGGGCGAGACGGTGACGGTGGAGATCGGGCGGCGCACGGCGCTGGACGGCGGGCCGGCTGGCACCGGCCGGCAGTCCTTCACCATCCTGGAGCCGCTGGTCGAGATCGCCATCGCGGCGGAGACCGCGTCGATGACGGAGGGCGGCGAGGCGGTGTTCACGGTGACATCGGACCCGGCGCCGGATAGGGACCTCGCGGTCAAGCTCGCGGTGTCGGAGACAGGCGGTGACTTCGTGGCTGCCGACGATGAGGGCGCGGTCACGGTGACCATATTCAAGGGCAAGACGGAGGCGTCCCTGACCGTGGCGACGACGGACGACGCGGCGGACGAGCCGGACGGGACGCTCACCGTGCGGATCGCGGAGGGTAGTGGCTACGTGGCGGCGGCCTCGCCCGGGGACGCGGCCTCGGTGGCGGTGTCCGACGACGACGAGCCGGTTCCGGTGCCGGAGTTCTCGGTGGCGGATGTCACGGCGAAGGAGAACGTCGGGCTGATGTGGTTCACGGTCCGGCTTTCCCTGGCGGCGGACCGTCCGGTCTCGGTGTCCTACCGCGCCCGGGAGTCGAACCCGGTGTCGGCGCGGCAGGGCCAGGACTTCCTGCGGGCCGAGTGGTCTCTCCACTTCCGTCCGGGCGAGACCGAGAAGCGGTTCTGGGTCGGCATCTTCAACGACTCCCACGACGAGGGCGCGGAGACCTTCGAGATCGCCCTGTACAACGCCCGGGGCGCGCGGATCGCCGACGGCGTGGCTATCGGCACCATCGTGAACGACGACCCGATGCCCAAGGCGTGGCTTGGGCGCTTCGGACGGACGGTGGCGCAGCAGGCGCTGGACGGCCTGGCCGGCCGCTTGGCGGCCCCGCGGACCCCCGGGGCGCAGGGCACGCTGGCGGGACAGGCGTTCACCTTCGGCGGTGCGGGGGGCACCGACCCCGGACCGGGGGCCGGGGCGAGCGTGCCCAACGGGCAAGTGGCGCTGACGCTGGCCACCCTCGCGCAGCGCTTCGGCGGGCACGCCGACCGTGACGTCGGCTCGGGTCTGGGGCCGGCGAGCGACGGCCCGGGCCGGCCCCTCTCGCAGTCCCCGGTGACCGGCCCGGGGCAGTCGATGACAGTGCGGGAGGCCCTGCGGGGGAGCCGGTTTACCCTCACGGGGCAGCCGGACGCCACGGGCGGCAGCATGGCGCTCTGGGGCCGGACGGCCCTGGCGACCTTCGACGGCCGGGAAGGCACCTTCTCGCTCGACGGGGACGTAACCACCGGCCTGCTGGGGGCGGATTATGCGCGCGGCCGGGGCCTGGTCGGCGTGGCGCTGCTGCACAGCGCGGGCCGGGGCGCCTACACCGACACGC